>NZ_JACGLT010000022.1 GCF_014062315.1 Gelidibacter maritimus | reverse complement strand
TGGATATTCCGGTTCGATTTGTGCCAGTGATTTCGGTGGGTCTGTGCCAGTGATAACGGTTCAAACTGTGCCATTTTTTACGGTTCGATTTGTGCCAGTCTGAAATGGGTTTAGCCGGATTTACGGTTTGATTTGTGCCATTTTTTGAAAGATCAAGTAGCTTGTCCTTTTTTAATAAAAGATAAGTTATGGCAAACACACTTGATCCTATGGACTTAAAACAAATTTTGACCCTCTATAAAGACGGACTGAGCAATCGAAAAATCGCTGATACCCTAAGTATATCCCGCAATACGGTTAACTCCTATATTAAACGCCTTAAAGGAAGCAGCTATAGTATTGATGCCTTGCTGGACTTTGACAACAGTAAGCTCGAAGAACTCTTTACCTTCAAAACAACCTTGAATATCAATCGTCAGGATGAACTGATGAGATATTTTGAACGGGTAAATAAAGCTCGCAATCATCCCGGTTTTACTTTTCAATATCATTATGAAGAATATAGGGATAGTGCAGAACATCCGTACAGCTATACCCAGTTTTTGGAACATTACCGACGTAAGTATGCCGATGTCAAGGGTTCTTTAAAATTAGAGCACGATCCAGGTAAAGAATTGTTTGTGGACTTTGCCGGACGCAAACTTGAGGTCATCGATAAAGAAACCGGAGAAATTATACCGGTGGAGGTTTTTGTAGCCATTTTGCCAAACAGCCACTATACTTATATCGAAGCCTGCAGGAGTCAGAAGCGAGAAGATTTTATCGCTTGTTGCGCCAATGCTTTAAATTTTTACGGCGGTGTGCCCAAAGCCATTGTCTCGGACAATTTAAAATCCGCCGTGACCCGTGCCAGTAAGTATGAGGCCAACATCAACCGAAGTTTTAAAGACTTTGCCCGGCATTACAACTGTGTAATTAACCCTACCAGAACCTATGCGCCACAAGATAAGGCCTTGGTTGAGAACGCCGTGCACCTGGTCTATCAGCGCATTTATTATCCGCTTCGGGAAATGACCTTCTTCTCACTGGCCGAACTTAACAAAGAGATCCATCGTTTACTGGAACAGTATAATAGGCTTTTGTTTCAACGAAAAGAAACCAGCCGTGCAGAACTTTTTCAGACTATCGAACGGGAATACCTAAAACCATTACCGGCAGAATCTTATGAAATAAAAGACTATCGAAGAGCAAAAGTTCAAAAGATGGGATATGTTTATTTTTCTCCCGATAAAAGCTATTACAGCGTTCCTTACCGGTACATCGGAAAACAAACCCTGATCCATTACACTAAAAACATTGTGGAAGTTTATTACAATCATCAACGTATTGCTCTCCACCAAAGAAACTTATCCAAAGGAAGCTACAACACCAATAAAGATCACCTGTCGAGCTCACATCAAAACTACATGGACTGGAGTCCGGAATATTTTAAAAACAAAGCCTCCGTTCACGGAAACTACGTGGTAGCCTGCGTAGATAAAATATTAAATGGTCTGGACTATCCTGAAATAGGCTATAAACGAGTTATGGGCCTGTTGCAGCTTCATAAGGATTATGGATCACAGAGGCTTGATAGGGCCTGTCAAAGAGCGCTGGCAGCCAACATGGTCTCTTATGCCCGTATCAAAAACATCTTAAAGAACAATGTTGATCAAAATTCCTTGTTTTTCAAAGACCTCGAAGATCAGCAATCCCATATCCCTAAACACGATAATATAAGAGGGGCATCAGCCTATCAGTAATTATTTAAACCATAAAATAAATTATAATGAACAACAATCAAACACTAGAAAAACTACAACAAATGCGTCTGTCGGCAATGGCATCCCTGCATAAACAACACCTTGGGGACAATCGCATTGAATCAATGACAACTGATGAATACTTGGCCTTATTGGTTGATCATCAGTGGGAGGACCGACTTAACAAGAAGATTGTTCGCCTTGTCAGTCAGGCTTGTTTTAAGCAAAAAGCAAGTCTGGTTGAAATCACTTACGATCCCCAGCGCAACTTGGATAAGAATAGTTTTGTCCGACTTGGAACACTTGACTTTATCAGGCGTAAAGAGAACTTGATAGTCACCGGAGCTTCAGGGACCGGCAAAAGTTATCTGGCCCAGGCACTCGGATATGAAGCCTGTTTAATGGAATATAAAGTGCTCTATGCCAATACATCGAAGCTGCTTAATGAATTAATATTAAGTAAAATGGATGGCTCCTATTTGAAAGAATTAAAAAGGGTGACAAGGACCGATCTGCTTATTCTTGATGATTTTGGCCTGCAGGCGCTTGACCAACAAAGTCGCGAAATAATGATGGATATTATTGACGACCGGCACAATGGGGCATCTACTATTATCGCATCGCAAATACCGGTATCGGCGTGGTACGAACTGATTGGGGAAGGAACTATTGCCGATGCAATTTTGGATAGAATAGTAAATTCTTCGCACAGAATAAAACTCGAAGGAGAATCATTAAGAAAAGGAAAACTTAAATCTATTTAACTAAAAAAATGTATTATTGTATGATCTTTCAAAGTGGCACAATTTGACCGAAAAGGGTGGCACGGTCACTCCGAAATAGCCACCTCCGTATTGTCGCGTGGTACTTGAGTTCGCCTGAATGTAAGGTTCAAAAACACTTTCCTGTCTATTTATTTCTATACCTATTCCAGTGTCCTGAACAATGAATTGAACTTTTATTTGGTTTTTGAAGACTTCATTCACTTGGACACATAGACTTACATTTCCATTTTCTGTAAAGTTAATAGCATTATTTACCAAGTTCGATATAATTTGGGTTAATCTAGTGGGATCACTAATAACGTTAACATTTTTCAATTTTTCATCTATCTCAAACGATAGTTTTAGCGATTTCTCTTGTGCCTTTTCCTTAAAACTATGTAGATTGTTTTTGATTAAAGTAGAAAGGTTAAAAGGAATTTCTTCCAACACTACTTTATCCCAATCGAACTTATTGATGTCAAGAACATTATTAATTAGAGACAACAAATTCTCAGTCGAAAATTTCAGAAGAGCGAGATTCTCTTCCTGATCCTTACGTGGATTTTGGAGTAATAACATATTCGATATTCCGATCACACCATTCAATGGTGTACGTATTTCGTGTGTCATTGTAGATAAGAATTCCATTCTTGCGATAGATAGTTGTTCATCTTCACGCAAACTTAATTTAAGTTTTTTATTGAGTTCTTTAAGTTCATCTTTGGTATGTGTTAAGCTTGAGAAGTTTCTGTTAAATTCTTTGAAAAAACTATATTGTAAGAAAATAATTAGTAAAAAATCATACAGTATGACCACCAAGTAAGTAGCCTGACCCCTTACGATAGATTTCATTCCAATATTAAATAACCCTTCACCGTTGAAGGCAGTAAAAAAAACCGCTGGTAAAACATAAACCATAGAATAAAACCATCCCCACTTTGTACCATGCATATAAAAGCTCAACATGCAACCAAGCCAAATATACTGTAACGTCTCAAGATGAATGCCTTTAACATAAAATACGATATCACTCCAAATTACCAGCCCAAAAACAACAAGTATGGCATGTGATAAAAGTTTCCAAGCATGTGTATAATAGGTTATTCCCAACAACAGTAGAGTTCCTGCAAAAACGGACATTACCCCGATCAACGGGAGCATTTCTCCAACAAAGAAATACGCCAAAATTAAAACACCAGTAAATAAAGGATATGAGATCAATAAATAGGACAGCATTTTAATGCGGGCACGATTAAGAGGATTCTTCTCTTTGAATATTAAAGGACTAAAAACACGATCAATCTTTTCTAAAATATAGGTCATTATAGGTAGAAATAGGATTATAGGGTATCATCACGATAATATTTTTAGTTTCATATAATGCTATAAATAAAATATTTATAGTAGAATATTTTGGATGTATATGTTTTGAATAGATCTTTTAATCCAAAAAACCTTTCACAATCCACAAGTGATTAAACTTCAACTGACAAAACAAAAACAATTAAGTGATAAATAACTACATATGATTTAGGTCAACTATAGTTTCATTTGCCAGAAAACGCTAAGAGTTGTGACGATGATTGACAAAAACCGAAGCATAAGCTTCGGTTTTTAAAGACGTTTTATATACAAATTAACTTACTATTCAATTTCCCTTCTAATTGATATTAATTAAATCTGAACGTTTATTATTTTTAAGATGCACATAATTAGTGATTTCGACACGTGTTAAAACTTTTTATATGATTCGAAATCCAACACTAGCTTAAGGCTTTTTAGGTTGCTCCTTATATTACAGTATATTTCAAGCATATATGACTCGTGAGAAACTTGATTCTACTGCTATATGAATTACTATCTACTTGCTTTGCATGTTTGTACATACGGATATTTACATGCTTCTAAATTAAACTTCTTGAAATGAAATTTTTTATCGAATTTCATCTCCGATGTCTTCTGAAGCACAATATCACAATGTAAAAACCTTGATTGATGATAGCCTTTAGTTACTGCAAAAATATATTACAAATACGAAACAAAAAATTGAAATTAGAGCTGTTTTCCGCAATACAGACAATACCCAAAACACACGCGGTCAGATATTTACGCTTATTTAACAAAAAGAAACAAAAAACTCACAAAAATAAAACACCAAACACTTCCAGGTTTTAAATAAAGTTATAAGATTACTTTATCTTGAAAAGCCTACCTCAGTCAAAAACTTGAGTCGACTTTATATTCCTATCAAAGCCAATTTAAGCGTGATTGTTTTTCAAATTAGAGATAAAATTAGAAGGCGATATTCCAGTTGTCTTTTTAAAACTGGCAGAAAATTTACTATGTGAAGAGAACCCACATTCTTGTGCCAAATATCCTATTTTATAATTTAAATATTTGGGTTCTGCCTGCAATTTCTCTACAATGTAGTTAATACGTAGTTCATTGATATATGAATTGTAGTCGGAGTTTTTATGTGTTTTAAGATATTGTCTTAAGTATTTCACATTGGTCTCTAAACGATCAACAAGCCTTGACAAAGACATATTTTCATCTAAAAAATCATTTGACATCTCGAACTCCTTTATTTTTTCGCTTAAGAGACTCTCTGTTTTTGGGGGTAGTTTTACCTTGATAGATTTATTGCCTCCATTTTTTATATTATTTATGGATTCACTATTTCTATTATCTTTTATATGACTATTAATCGATAGAAAACCGAGAAGTGCTATAATGGATATGACTAGTACTTTATAATTGTTATACAGGCTTATACCCCCGTTTTTATCTTCCACTTTTTCAAGAATAAAATTCCGTAATGGAATGCTCAACGATTTATTCTTAGCAAGTCTTAAGCTGTCATTAAGTATTATATAGTTTGATAAATATTCAGTTGATTCTTCGAGGTTACCTGTTTTTTGGTGGAGATATCCAATTTTCCTATACAATTCAATTTGTAGGTTCACTCTATTGATTCTTTCGGCAATGGATAGCGCCTCTCCATATTTGTTCAATGATTTATCGTAATCACCTTTAACCAAATAATGATATGCAAAACCTTCCATAATATGTGCTCGCTGAAGATCTGCTAAATAAGTATCGTTAATGTAAGGTTTCGATTTTCCGAGCGCATCACCAACAAGCGCTAAACCCATATTCAAATAAGATTTTGAAAGTTCAAAATTTGCTCCATTGTCCAAGACTAAATCAGAAAGTTTCTGATATGTTTCTGTAAGTGGAAAATCCTCCAAGGACTTAAGTAATATTTTTTGAGCATTTTCTGAGTCGCCTAAGTCTATAAGGGCTACAGCCATGTTATTGCGAAAAACAGACTTCAGATATGGGCTATTATTTGAGTTTACTATAATTTCAATGGCCTTTTTCCAAAGCTCAATAGCCTTTGAATTCAAACCCAACTTAAAGTAGTTACGTGCCAAACCACCTATCAAACGAGCTTCAATTTCCTTGTTATTACCGTTGTATCGATTTGCTATTGTATTTAAATAAATAATACTCTTATCATATTCTCCCAAATCGATCAAAATTTGCGCCTGAATGATATGGTCAATGGCACTTTGATCTGATTCCACGATAATAGCAGATAATAATTTCTTATGCGTACCAATAGTGTCTGCACTTAAGACATTACACTGTAAAACACAATAAAGTACAAGAAATGTTGAAAGTAGGTTTTTGATAAGGGAACAGTAATGTAGAATTATAAGTTGATTACAAATTTAGAAATCTTTTATAAGGTATCAGTGAAAATTTTCGGAAATCAAACAAATCTAATAAAAATATGGCGGCATCCTGAGAATGTGGTCAAAACACAACTGTGGCTTGCTATTAGTATATACCTTATCGTAGCACACTTAAAGCAAATTGTAAAAAACCCAAACTAAGTATACACGATGACGTAAATCCTTGAAATATCCACCTTCACCAAAACACCTGTAGATAAGCTTTTTACGGAAAAGTATATCCCTTTTTTTATTCGAAAAGTTTCTATCCCACCTACTATGTTCTTTTGGTAGATATCTAAGCAAATCGTATAATGACTACATTGCATTAAACCTACAATACCAATGGATTTAGGAATATGAGAGTAAAATACACAATGAACGGTTATCGCAATACTTAACATTCAATCACTTTCCCAGGAGGTCAATCTTCCTTTCGCTTTAAATTATTAAACATGTCTGCGGTCATTGAATCTAAATTATAATTTGGAGTCCAATTCCAATCCTTATATGCGCAAGAATCATCAATGCTCTGTGGCCATGAATCAGCAATTAACTGTCTAAAGTCCGGCTTATATGTGATTTCAAAATCTGGATATAACCTTTGAATTGTTTCTGCAATTTGTTCTGGATTGAAACTCATACCTGCAAGATTGTATGACGTTCTTACGGTAATATTTGCGTTCGGTGCATCCATTAGTTCGATTGTGGCCCTAATAGCGTCCTCCATGTATATCATTGGTAAAGTCGTAGTGTTTTTGAGAAAACATTCAAATGGTTCATTGTTCAATACTTTATGATAGATGTCTACCGCATAATCAGTAGTCCCTCCTCCAGGTAAAGATTGATACCCAATGACCCCTGGATATCGAATTGACCGAACATCCAAACCATACTTTTCATGATAATAACGTATCCAGTTTTCACCAGCAACTTTACTCATCCCATAAACGGTAGCAGGTGTCAGAATGCTATCTTGTGGCGTTAACTCCTTTTGAACATTGTCACCAAATACAGCAATAGAACTCGGGAAAAACACTTTTTCAACAGTGTTTAATCTAGACGCCTCCAACACATTAAAAAGCGTTTTCATGTTTATATCCCATGTTTTTAATGGGTCCTTTTCACCGTTAGCAGATAAAACTGCCGCCAAATGATAGATTTGTGTAATCTTGTAATATTTTACAATCTTTTGTACACCATCAAAATTTGTGGCATCAAGAATTTCGAATTTCCCAATAAAGTTATCACTTGGATATATATCTGAGGCTATTACGTTTGTTAACCCCCACTTTTCTTGTAAACGTTGTGTAAGCACTGTTCCCAATTGGCCATTTGCCCCTATAATCAAGATTTTTTCGGTATGCATAATCAGATAGAATTAATAACAGATCAAATCTATATAAAATTGCACAAATTCAATTTAAATATCTTATGTTGGTTGAATAATAAGTGGTTTTATCTTTAAAATATTTATTAAAAGGTAAAAACACTTTTTCTGATCTATAGGGTATTGAAAAACGACCAAATTTTCTTTTATGGAAAAACTTGATGAAACAGATTTAAAAATTTTGAGAATTCTCCAACATGATTCCAAAAAAACAACAAAAGAAATTGCCGCCACGCTGCACTTATCATCATCTCCTGTTTATGAACGTATTCGTAGATTGGAAAAAAAAGGCTACATCAAAAAAAATGTCGCCCTTCTGGATAAAAAGCTGATTGGCAAACCAATCACCGCGATTTGCATGGTGTCTCTCCGTTATCATAATGAAGGTTTTATTGACAAATTTGATCAACAGATAAAAGAACTGGAAGAAGTTCAGGAGTGTTATCATATGGCTGGAAAAGTAGATTTCTTTTTAAAAATCAACCTTGAAAGCTTAGATGCCTATCACGAATTTATTCGGTCTAAACTCTCAAAAATTGATAATATAGGCGTATTGGAAAGTTATTTTGTACTCAAGGAAATTTTACACACCACAGCGTTCTGTTTTTAAACCTCTATGTCACCTTCCATAACAACTTGGGAGGTAAAATAACCGAGCATTCCCAACTCGCGAACAGCCGTTAGGAACGTATATAAATAATAATCTGGTTTGACATTTTCTGCGAGCTCATCACTACCATTTTCCAACATTTGAAAAACAGCTTTTTCTCTTTTTTCTGAAACATCAAAATACGTAGCGATCATCTGCTGATAATCTTCCCTATTTCCATTTGATGGGAGCTTATTTGTGATTTTTTCAAATTGTTTTGAAAACTTCTCAATCCCCATTCGAATTTCGTCCTGTTGTTTTTTCGACAGAACATGGCAGCACATTTTATCAATGAATAGGGAAATATTCAAATCGTTCGCACCTATGCTCGACGTTTTAGGCAGTATTATATCGACCAGTCCCTCTATACCAAGCATATCAGACTTCTTAAAAAACTCTGGCAACACCACAGTCTTGTCAGTGGTACACGCATTAAAAAGACTTAAAATGGTTGAACCTGAAACGACCAAACCCAATGAGAGTACAATGTTTTTGACAGCTGTTCTTCTATCCATAATTACCATAAGTTTTCTTTAAACTGTTTCACCGCATGATTAACTGCCCTTGCCGTGAGAGCCATATAAGTCAATGAGGGATTCTGGTTTCCTGAAGAGGTCATACAGGCACCATCAGTGATATATACGTTTGGGACAGCATGTATTTGATTGAATTTGTTCAACACAGAAGTTTTAGGGTCATGTCCCATTCTGGCCGTTCCCATCTCATGAATGGCATGTCCCAAATATGCCGCGGTATCAAATCCTTTGACGTCTTCAAATCCAGCGAGCCTTAACATTCTAATGGCTTCCTCCTTCATGTCTTTTCGCATTTCCAATTCATTCTCTTTAAATTCAGCATTAAAAGTAACGGTTGGCAAGCCCCATTGGTCTTTCTTGTCATAATCTAAGGTCATTTTGTTATCATGATATGGCAAGCATTCACCAAAACCAGTGAGTCCAATACGCCATGGCCCAGGTTTTAAAAGATCATCCTTAAAGTCCTTGCCATAGCTCAGTTCTTTGATGGCTCTTCGCCAATCGGTTCTGCTGGCACTGCCCTGAAAGGAATAGCCTCTTAAAAAATTGGATTGTGGTTCACTCCCATTTAAATTTCTAAATCGTGGGATGTGAAAACTTGCCGGACGATTATTGGAATAGGGTACATTTTTAAACTTTGCAGTGGAGCCAGACGCTCCAACTCGAAAATGGTGGTCCATCAAATTATGTCCCAATTCTCCACTATCATTACCCAATCCGTTAGGAAATCTATCAGATTTTGATTGTAATAAAATGCTGGTTGTCCCCACCGTAGACGCACAACAAAAAATGACTTTAGCAGAAAACTCCAGAGTTTCGCCAGTTTCCGCATCAATTACATTGACTCCGGTTGCCCTTTTGCCAATATCGTCATATAGAATCTCTGAGACTATCGAATAAGGTCTTATAGTCATATTGCCCGTACGTTCCGCAGCGGGCAAAGTGGACGAGTTGCTGCTAAAATAGGCACCTAACGGACAGCCGCGCATACACCTATTTCTGTATACGCAATTTGACCTCCCTATATGATGTGTATTACCAGTAAGATTGGCAAATCGTCCCATAGTTAAATATCTATCTTTATAATGTTTGGAAATTTGATACCGAAAATCCTTTTCCACCTCATTTAAGGGCATGGCGGGCGAAAAATGACCGTCCGGCAAATGAGGCAATCCTAAATTCTCACCGCAGACACCGATGAATTTCTCCACTTTTGTATACCAAGGTTCTATGTCCTTATAACGAATGGGCCAATCCACGGCAATCCCTTCCAATTTATTGGCCTCAAAATCGAGGTCACTCATTCTCAGGGCCTGTCTTCCCCAGGTGAGCGAGCGGCCACCAATGTGATAGCCTCTTATCCAATCAAAACGTTTGGTTTCGTTATATGGGTGTTCGATATCGTTAACAAACCAATGGGCTGTTGTTTCCTGGGTAACAAAACCAGTCCGACTTTGAGTTTTTTGCTTGGAATTGGATTCGGCGCTCGGCTTGCCACGATAATCAAATTCCCAGATGTCTTTAGTGGCGGTGGGGTAATCTCCGTGGCTCACCAATCTGCCGCGCTCAAGCACCAAAGTTTTAAGGCCATGCTCACAAAGTTCTTTAGCTGCCCAACCACCTGAAATTCCCGTGCCTATTACAATGGCATCATATTCCTTATTCAATTTTTTACTTTTTAATTTATTCAGAATTAATTTAACCTTCGTCTTCAAATACTCATTTTAACAAAGAAAACCCATTTATTATACTTGAAGTGGGCATCATTTAGGCTAAAAGGTGGAGTATTTCTATAAGACATATAAGGTTCAAAGAAATTGATCAAATAATGAAACACTATAATCATAATTTTATGGAAATAAACCGATCATAATTTTAAATTCATTGTTTGTGCTTCGCTCCAAAACTGGTTGGTGTTTCGCCAAATTCCTTTTTAAACGATCGTGAAAAATAAGATTGACTCTCGATTCCTATCATAATCATTATTTCCCGCATCGATAAGTTCGTATCGATAATTAGATTGGCGGCCTTGCGCAAGCGATAACTCTTTATGAATTCAATAATTGAATTCCCGGTGATACTCTTTATTTTATTGTAGAGCTTACTCCTACTCATAGAGAGTTCAGAAGCAATTTTATTAACATCCATTTGTGGCTTATCCAAATTTTCATCTAAAATAGCAATGAACTTCCTCATAAAATCACTTTCTCTTTTATTGGTCGTAAGTTCATGCGTTTCAGCAAAGAAGTTCTTTGCATAATATTCGCGCATTTGCTGCTGTTGGCTAAACACATTTCGAAGGGATAAACGCAATAAATTGAAATCAATTGGTTTTTCCAAGTAGATATCGGCGCCAGAATCGGCACCTTCCAACTTACTATCCAATCCGGCTTTTGCGGTCAATAGAATAAATGGAATATGTGAATGTTCCATGTTCTCCTTTACTTCTTTACAAAATGTGATCCCATCCTTTATGGGCATCATAATGTCGCTAACAATAAGATCTACATGGGTCCTTTTAAGAATGTTTGAAGCTATCAGCCCATTTTCGGCTTCAATAATTTCAAAATCCGTAGATAAATAATCAGCAATCATTTGTCGTAGATCATCATTGTCCTCAGCCAATAGAATGCGTTTTTTGTCTTTGATAAAACTTTCAATAACAAATTCCTCAGAATCAAGCTCTTCGGATTTGGATGCATCAGTCAAAACCGCGAGAGAGACGTTTTCTTCCAATGCTTCTGCTCTTAGAAAGTCTTCAGGAGCATAGATGTTGGCATCCATTGGAAAGCAGACAATAATATCTGAGCCTTTGCCTTGTTCACTAAACACAGTCATTTCTCCTTTATGCAATAAAACCAGATTTTTTATTATGAACAATCCGATACCCGTTCCAAAAACAGAAGTGAAATCTTCTGTTTTTGCCTTATAATAAGAGTCAAAAATCAATGGGAGCGCTTCTCTAGTAATACCAATACCTGTATCCGTTATAACAATGCAAAAACAATTCTCTTCCAAATTGGACTCCCCTATGGTTACGGTATTGGTATAGTCCGAATAGAATTCACTTCTTTTGCTATACGTGCTTAAGGAAATAACTCCATCATCCTTAGTAAACTTAAATGCATTATTTAAGAGGTTCAAAATTACCTTTTCCAAGATGTGTTTATCGATATATAAATCTTTCGGCATTTTGGGGTCGAGATCAATCTTAAAATTTATGTTATGTTGGAGTGCATAATCTTTAAAATCAAAGGCAAAAATGTTCACTAAAT
Source organism: Gelidibacter maritimus (assembly GCF_014062315.1). GTDB lineage: Bacteria > Bacteroidota > Bacteroidia > Flavobacteriales > Flavobacteriaceae > Gelidibacter > Gelidibacter maritimus. Next base: position 51,608 of record NZ_JACGLT010000022.1, on the reverse strand, counting down.
TATTGATATCCGATTTCGTTACCTGAAGCGGCATTTTATCACTTTCGATCTTCCTAAAATCCATCAATTCAGTAACAAGCCCCAATAAACGCTTTGTGTTTCCACTTAAAATCCGATAATAATATTCTTTTAAACCTTCTTCCCTTAACTTATCAACAGCGGCGCTAATCAATGAGAGTGGCGTTCGAAAATCATGAGAGATACTCGTAAAGAAGGTTAACTGGGATTGATGGATTTCTTCTTTTTTTTCTTGATTTAGTTTATCAAGAAAAAGTTGCATTTTTAGTTTCTTTTGATTGTAATAATACCGAACGAGCACAAAAATTACCGATGATGCAATCAAGAAATAAATAGTATAGGCCCACCAACTAAACCAAGGTGCAGGGATACGTTTTATTGTAATATCTAAAGGCCATCCCCATACGCCATCGCTATTGGCAGCGACGACTTCAAAAGTATATGTTCCCGGAGGCACCTTCGAATAGAAAACATTGCGGTTAGAAGCATCTACCTCAATCCAACGGTTATCATATCCTTTTAACCGATATTTGAAACGGTTGTTTTTTGGCGTCAAATAACTGTTGGATGTGAACGTAAATCCAAAGTTTGATTGCTTATGGTTCAGTTCGATCGTTTCTGGGAAACGTATGGTATTCCCTAATTTATCTCCATCATCGACCGGTGGGTTTGTAGGAATATTATCTACAAAAAAACTGGAAATATTGACCTTCGCCTTGGTAGTGTCTTGGACAATTTCGGTAGGTTTTATAATTGTAAAACCTTCGGTTCCGCCAAAATATAATTTCCCTGATCTATCCCGATATGTGGCTAAAGGATAAAAGACCTGTCCTTGAACACCATCATCTTTATCAAATCTGAAAATTTCATTTGTTGATGTATTGTAATAAAACAGCCCATTGTCTGTTCCTAACCATAAATCATTTTTAGCGTCGAGAATAATACTGAAAATGGTGGAGATGCCAAATTTTAAAATTTCGTCAAAGTTTTTAAAAACCCCAGTTTTTGTATTATATCTATAAAGACCTTTTCCAACCGTCCCAATCCATAAGTTCTCATTACCATCCATAGCAAGCGTTTGACCATAGAGCAACGAAGAGTCAGGTAGTCTTATTTTTTTAGTTTCTCCAGTTTCTTTATTTAAAGCATACAGCTTATTGTGGGTAAGAACCCATAATAAGCCATCACTACCTTGAGATATATCGAAAATATAATAATTAGGATCCTCTGTATTAATATTGTAATGCGTAAAAAGATCTTCTTCAATGCTATAGTATGACAAATCCAAACTTTTGGTCTGATAGCTTATCCAAAAGCCAGAATCAGAATTTAAGCTTAATTTTCTTAGATCATCATTTAAAATAGAATTGGGGTCATTAAAATTGTGCCTGTAATTTTTAAACTTTTTGGTTTTAGTATTGTAGAAACCCAACCCTCCTCTGAATGTAGCAAACCATAGGTTTTCATTACGATCTATAATTAGCGATTTGACATTGTTTGAGGATATGCTATTGGAATTAACTTTAGCCTCATGAAATGTATAGACGTTTGTTTCTTTATCAACTTGGTTAATACCACCACCTTCGGTAGCGATCCAAAAATTTTCTTTATCCTCGGCAAAGCCACTGACAAGGTTTTGGTTTAAGGGACTATTAATGGTGGAATATGATTCAAAATGATTTTTTTTATCAAGATTGACATAGCTTAGTCCACCAGAGTATGTTCCTATCCAGAGATTGCGTTGTGCATCTTCCTCTATAGTCCAAATAGAGTTGTTCGGTAAGCTAAAAGGATCCATTTTATGATGCACATAATGTTGATATGAGTTGGTTTTTGTATTGTACACATACAATCCATTTTGACTAGCAACCCAAATATTTTCATTCTTATCGGCAAGAATCATTTTAGAGTAAACATTTTCTGAATCCGATATAAATTCGAAACTATCCATAAATTCTCCTGACGGAATATCAAGGGCATTAAATATATTATCTGTAGAAAGACACCAAATTGTATTGTTGATCTTGCAAAAGCCTTTTATAGAATTATCATTTTCAAACGCATAAAACAACGTCACCTCCTCTGTATCATTATTGTATCTAAAAATATTTCTACCCCAGGACAAGAAAAAGAATCCATTTTCTTCGGGGACAATAGACTGAACCCTAGTGAGTGGTTTTCCCTGATATGAAAGTTCAGTAAACTGGTCGGTTTCCCTATCATATCTACCCAGTTGGTTTGATCTGGTGGCCAGCAAAGGATTGTCGGCAGTTGACCATAAGTAAAGAAAATCATCTTCATGTATTCTGGCAAAGGTGTTTTTCAATATGTCATAAGTATACAACCCATCGGTCACCGAGACATATAATTGCCCATTATGGTCCGCAACAATATCTCTAAAGGTTTTTTCCAACTGCACGTCATTTTGATTAAAATGACTTTGATAAGACTTATGCTCATAACCATCAAAACGAAACAGGTCATTGTCCATTAATATCCATATAAAGCCATTTGAATCTTGTTGAATTTTTTTGACCCCGTCATAATTAAAACCGCCTTCGGGAGAAAAGGTCTGAAATTGGTAGTCTCCTTTTTCTTGTGATAATGCGACCGTTCCTATCAATAAAAAAAACAAAAATTTGAGCAAATTGAAAATCAACTTCATTATTAATGAAAGATTATAAGATTGGTAATGATATGCTTTTGTTCGAATATACAATTTCAAATCGCTAAAAAGTATTGATTTACACAACAAAAAGCAAAAGAAGCAAAACATAAACCAAATAGGACAAGAGCTTAAGAGCCTGATGAAAATACATTTGTAAGCATCATAAATCCCTATTAATGAAAAAATATAACTACTTGATATTGTATGTTGCATTTCTTCTTTCTTCTACGCTCTATTTTGGCTGTAATGATAAAAAGGAAGACAGCAAGGAAAGTGATGAGCAAGAGATAAAAAGACCTTGTGTAAGTAAGACGGATGTAAAAGAAGAATTAAACAAAGTTGCCAATTGGCAGATTGATAATTTCTCCTATGGTACAACTGGAAACCTACATGACCACGGTATTGACTCTTGGACCAATGCAACGTTTTATGTGGGTTTAAACGAGTGGGCCAAAATTGATAATAACAAGCCAACCTTTTTAAAATGGCTTAAGGGAATTGGTGAAACAACCTCTTGGATAATGCCAAGTAATTTTAAAAACAATGCACACTATCAACTTTATCATGCAGATGAGTTCTGTATTGGCCAGTTGTATTTAAATACCTATGACCTCTACGGCGATCCAAAAATGCTTGCATCGGTCCGTGAACGCGCGGATTGGGTTCTGAGCAATCCAGGGAACTCGAACATGAATTATAGAAACAAACAATCTTGGACCTGGTGCGATGCGCTTTTTATGGCACCTCCTGTGTATGCGCATTTAGCCGAGATAGAGAATGATGAAAAGTATCTGGCTTTTATGGATGCGGAATTTAAACGCACATACAACCACTTATATAGTCCCGATGATAAGTTGTTTTTCAGGGATGATAGCTATTTCAATAAAACCGAAAACAATGGAAAAAAAGTGTTCTGGGGAAGAGGAAACGGTTGGGTGGCAGCTGGATTGGTAAGCATTTTAAAGCAATTGCCAAAAGACTCACAATACCGGTCTTTTTATGAAAACTTGTTTAAGGAGTTTATTCCAAGACTTGCATCGCTACAGAGTGAATCTGGTTTTTGGCATGCTAGCCTCCTGGATCCTGAAAGCTATCCTGCACCAGAAACCAGTGCAACGGCATTAATAACCTATGCGATTGCTTATGGTATTAACAACAACTTAATAAACAAGGACATCTATTGCTCGATGGCAAACAAAGCTTGGGAGTCATTATTATCTATTGTAGATGAAGATGGAAAGTTAGGTTGGGTGCAACCTATTGGAGCTGATCCCAAAAAAGTGACCGCAGACATGACTGCCCCTTATGGAGTGGGTGCTTTTTTGTTGGCCGGAAGTGAAATTTACAAACTGTAAAATGCCCATCAAGTTCCACCTTTAAGTTTCAATTTGAAGTGGATTCCTTTTTAAGAAAAACACAAATGCTTACAAGTTGGGACAAGGGCACAAAACACAAATGAAACCATGGAATTAAAAGATTTATTAACATTATTAACTACAGTAACATTGCCGAGTGTGAAACTTTCACGAGATAATAATTATTAATTAGACCAACATTATGAAACATTTTTTGAAACCATTCTTATTCGTAAAAACACCACTTATAAGAATCTTACCCGTGTTAGCTTTTTGTTTCCTTTCAGTTTCATGGGTTAACGCCCAAGAAATAAAAGGAGAAGTCTTAGATCAAAATCGCTTACCCATCTTAGGTGCCAACGTTCTTGTCAAGAATACAACGCGAGGTGTGATCACCGATTTCGATGGAAACTTTAGTATCAATGCAAAAGAAGGTGAAGTTCTTGTATTCTCCTTTATGGGTTACCAATCCTCTGAAATTACGGTGGCAAATCAAGATTTTATTACGGTAACGCTCCAGGAAGATTTTGCCCAGCTTGATGAAGTGGTCGTTGTGGGTTATGGAACGATGAAGAAAAGAGATTTAACGGGTGCATTGGGCACCGTTAATGCCGACCAACTTAAAAAAGAACAACCTGCAACAGTACAGGACCTATTGCGAACCAATGTTCCTGGATTATCCATGGGAATATCCAATAGCGCGAAAGGCAATGCAGGGAATATTCTTATCCGTGGTAAAAATAATTTACGTGGCAGTACTACCCCATTATTTGTTTTGGATGGCGTTATCTATGACGGAGAGCTTACAGACATCAACCCACAGGATATTGAGCGTGTTGATGTTTTAAAAGATGCCAGTTCGGCTGCTGTTTATGGTGCCAAGGCCGCGAATGGTGTCATCCTGATCACCACCAAAAAAGGAAAAGCTGGAAAACCGGTCATTCGATTTTCTTCAATATTGACCTCTGCGTTTACCAATTCCTTACCAGATGTTTATCAAGGTGAGGAGTTTATTGCTTACAGACAAGAAGTAATGAAAGCACAGAACAAAGGCAGACAGAAAGGCTATTATGACAATCCTAAGAACTTACCAAACAGGGATCTGGTGGATTGGATGGCGATGACAAACTCAAGTGGAGACCCTACCGGTGTGTGGTTTACAAGATTAGGATTTTCAGACATTGAGAGAGAAAACTATATGGCGGGCCGAGTGCTCAATTGGAAAGATATGACCTATCGCACAGCCATTAGCAAGGATTATTCTTTGAGCCTATCTGGCAGAACGGAGAACACCTCCTATTATACGTCGTTTAACTATATTGACAACGAAGCCAATCAAGTAGGATCTGGATATTCTGCAGTTCGCGCTCGATTAAACTTAGAGTCCAAGGTTACTGACTTTTTAACATTTGGGGTCAACACCCAATTTACTAACCGCGATGAAAGTGCCATAAGTGTTGGCGGGTATCAACCTCTTTCCCCTTACGGAAGTCTGTACGAAAACGACGGGGAAACCTATAAATATTATCCCAATGACAATTTAAATGGTTATAATCCATTTTTGAATCGGGAGTATATCGATAGAATGGATAATTACAGCATTTTAAACTCCGCACTATATTTAAAAATTAGTTTACCGCATGGTTTTTCTGTCCAGTCTACATTCTCACCACGCTACCAATGGCGCAATTATTTAAACCATAATTCGACGTCACACCCACTTTGGGCAGATGCCACAAATACAGCATCACGATCGAATTCCAGAACTTATAACTGGCAGTTGGACAACACTTTGAAATGGAAAAGAGAGTTTGGAAAGCATGATTTCGATTTCACATTCTTAGCTAACTTGGAGAAGTTACAAACATGGTCAGATTCCATGACCAATAGCGGCTTTCAACCGAGTGATATATTAGGTGCACACGGTATTGAATGGGGAACCAATCCAAAAATTTCAAGTAACGATACGTACAGTACAGGTGACGCACTTATGGCGCGTTTACATTACAGTTATGACGACCGATATATGCTGACAGGAACAGTTCGTCGTGATGGGTATTCAGCTTTTGGTCAGGAGCAACCTCGAGCGACCTTTCCTTCCATTGCGGCAGGTTGGGTATTTACAAACGAATCCTTTTTCCCAAAATCTGATGCGTTCAACTATGGAAAACTCAGATTGTCTTGGGGGTTAAATGGTAACAGAGACATTGGAATGTATCAAGCTTTAATGAACCTTGACGCTCGGAAATATTTATACTATGATGCTTCTGGCGAACCAATCAGCATCAATGCTTATTATGCCTATAGAATGGCAAACTCCAACTTAAAATGGGAAAGCACAGAATCATATAATATTGGATTCGATTTTGGTTTTATAAATAATAGGATCACAGGGAGCGTGGATGTCTACCAAAAGAAAACCAACGATTTGCTTATCCAACGTGACTTACCGGACATCATAGGTTTTTCAAATGTATGGGGTAATATTGGTGAGGTAGAAAATAAGGGAATAGAACTTTCCATAAATTCAACCAACATAAGAAACGATAATTTTAAATGGGAAACTTTTTTAGGGTATTCGTATAACAAAAACAAAATTAATTCATTACATGGTTTAATGCAGGATGTTTTAGATGACAATGGAAATGTCATCGGGCAAAAAGAAGCAGACGACATCGGCAACGGATGGTTTATAGGAAAGTCCATTGATGAGATTTGGGATTATAATATTCAGGGCGTATGGCAAACGGACGAAAAAGATGAAGCTGCGGTCTATGGTCAATCACCTGGAGATTTTAAATTCTTGGACAAAGATGGCAACCAAAAATATAATAACGAAGACAAGGTTTTTCAGGGATCGAAAGTGCCTACCACTCGATTGAGCATGCGAAATACCTTTACCTATAAAAATTTCAATTTTTCCTTCAACCTATACTCTTATTTAGGTCAGAAAAAAGCTTTCAACCGTGCTAAAAATGATGGTGCATTGATAAACACCACCAACCAAATTATAACGGAATATTGGAGTGAGGATAACCCTACCAATGATTATGCAAGATTAAGTTCTAAGGCACCTAGCGGCATAGGCTATTCGGTTTGGAGGAAGGCGGATTTCATTCGCTTGGATAATGTATCTATCGGGTACACACTCCCTGATTCACTTTTGAAGCAATTAAAAATTTCAGATATGAATTTAAACCTAACCGGTAAAAATATCGCCTATTGGAGCAACTGGCCAGGAGAAGATCCTGAGCTTTCCGGCAGTAACGTGCCCATCAGTATATTATTAGGATTTAATGTAACCTTTTAAAAAATGAAGATTATGAAAAATATAAATAAAATCGCAGGATATTTCGTTTTGTTTACAGCTCTAATGATGACTGTAGGCTGTAGCGATGATTGGTTAGATCCAAAACCCTTATCCTTTTACACGCCAGAAAATGCATTTCAAGATTATCAAGGATTAAAGACCGGAACGGATATGTTGAATCGTGACGTGCGTTATTTAGAGTTTTATCCAACAGGATTTTCACAAGATCCTGCCTATTTAACCGAAGCCTTCTTTTCAGACATCGGTGTAAACGGTCGTGTAGATGATGCAAGTGCTCCTCAGGATTTGGTGCGTCAAATTACGCCAAGCGCAAACCTAAGTGGCGGTAATAGAGCACGAGTCCATTTTTATTGGCAAGCACTGTATAAAGGCATTAAGGATGCAAATACTATAATTTCCCGTTCTGAATTTGCAGAATTTGATAACGAAAATCAAATGAAAGAAGTTTTGGCATTGGCCTACTTTCATCGTGCCTACCGATATTATAGACTAGTAAACCAGTTTGGTGATGTTCCATTTATTGCAGAAGAAGTTACCGGCCCGCGTTACGACTTCTATACTACAAAAAGAGAAGTGATTTTAAGACAAATGAAAGAAGATCTCGACCAGACCGTAGAATTTATGCCAAAAAACGTCCACATAGGAATGGTTACTCAAGGGGCAGCCTATCATTTACTTACTAAAATCAATCTGGCACTTGCCGAATTTGATGATGCTATCGCATCAGCCTCTGCTGTAATTGACGGAGGATCACATTCGCTGATGACACAACGTTTTGGTAATGCCGTTGGTTCTGATGACCCCACAAAAAACGTGACCTGGGACCTACATCAAAATAAAAATAAAACATCTTCAGAAAACAGGGAAGCATTATATGTTGTGACCGACGAATATGAGGATGAATCTGCAACGCCTACAGGATTGGAAATCAAACGTCAGGTCATTCCATGGTATTCTTATCCAGGGATGATATCTACTCCAAATGGAGAAAATGCATTTGTGGATAACGATGAAGTTAAAAATCCATATTTGGCTGAGTACGGACGAGGTATTTTCACCTTGCGCTCCACCAGTTACCAACAAGATTTAATCTGGAAATTGGACAATACCGATTTACGTCACGATCGTGAATCTAAGAATTGGATGCACGTTGAGGAGTTCAATTATAACAGTCCAAATTTAGAAGGTAAAAGCGAATGGTTTGGAAGACCAATTAAAGAAGCGTTGGCATCGGTAGGTGGTGACGTGAGTGCAATTTGTAAGGATACCATTCGAGGCTGGGGAGGTTGGCCGAACTATAAATCAAATGTTCCGGATCAAAAAACTGCCAACTGGAGAGGTGGTAGCGCTGCTTGGTACATTTTCCGTTTAGCAGAAACTTATTTGCTCCGGGCAGAAGCTCATATCTGGAAAGGTGATTTATCCAACGCCATGACTGACATCAATGCGGTAAGAGAAAGAGCGGGTGCCAGAACATTGACTACTGCAGAAATAAATATGCGCCAATTGATTGATGAGCGTGCTCGTGAATTGTTCTATGAAGAACCAAGAAAAACAGAGCTCACACGAATTTCCTATATCTACGCAAAAACAGGAATCGCAGCCGATAATGGCAAAAGTTATTCCTTAGCCAATTTTTCTGAAAATAATTTCTTTTTTGATCATATTTCATCGGTGACAAACTTTTATAATCTAGGTGTCACCAATCAAATAGGAAATGAATATACTCTTGCTCCATGGCATGTACTATGGCCGATCTCTGAGTCTGCCATAAGTGTAAACGTTCAAGGTCATATCAATCAGAATGAAGGATATGCTGGTTCTGAAAGTAATATTGAACCTATTGATCATGCCAATTAAATAACATAATCAAATAAGATAAAAAGATGATAACGAAACAATTTTATAAAAGTAAAGTCTGGATTTATGCCTTACTTATGATTCTTGTCGTTGGAGCTCAATCATGTGATAAAGATAATGTCATAGACTCCGAAAATGAAGGATGGTTAAAGGTCTTGCCTCTAGAACTAGATTTTAATACTAGCGGTGGAACTAAAGATGTGTATTTAGTACTCACAAACGATATCAATCCACAGGATGTTATCTACCAGGTCTCTGATAATGGAAAGGATTGGTGTACACTTGATTTAGAAGGGAACTATTTACATGTAACTACCATGCCCAACTATTATGAGTCCCCACGAAGCACTATTGTAACCATAAACTATGGAGATTACAGTAGAAAAGTGCCAGTTAGCCAAGAAGCCGCTGTAGGTGATCAACTAATTGATGTCATAAGTGGCACAGCAACCTCTGAAGAAACAGTAAACGAGGATCGTGGTCTTGTAAACTCATATGACGGTGATTACGAAACCTATTTCAATTCAAAATTTGGTGCAATTACCGAGTGGCCATTCCAAATAGAATACACCCTGGCTGAAGGACATACTTTAAATAGAATTATCTACTATCCAAGATCGGATTCAGGAAACAAATGGGGATCATTTAACGAATACGAGGTTTGGGTCTCAACCGCAGACGCTCCTGATAGCTTTTCAAAAGTGGGTAAATACGAACGCGGGGATGGTAACCATAACCCAACCATAATGAAATTGGAGACTCCAATCGCGAATGTTGCCAAAGTGCGTTTCGATATTTATTCTGCGTATCAAAATAGAATCAGTTGTGCAGAAATGGAGTTTTATCAAGATGGCAACACAGGCTATGATTATTCGTCCATTTTTGAAGACGATGTCTTCTCAGTTTTGAAGGATGGCGTCACCGAAGCTCAATTGAAAGCCATTCCAGATGATGAGTTACGCAATTTAGCATTAGATTTATTTGTTGAAGAGTACGATCCTGAATATAGAGTAGCATCATTCCGTCCGTATCAAAACCCATCGATTCAAAGCGCAATTAACAAAACCTCAACATATAGTTTAAGAGATAATCCATCAGGAATTTATGTAGAAGAAGGCGATGAATTAGTGGTGATTGTAGGTGGCCCTTACAAACAAAATATATCATTGGTTGTTCAAGACCTAAACATCGGTTTTGGCAGTTCTAAAAATTACCCACTTATAGAAGGCGTCAATCGGTTGAATATCGATACTGGAGGACTCGTTTATGTCCAAAACCTTACCACAGACAATATTCCACTCATTTTGGAATCCGAAGCAGATAAGACTGCCGCTGCAGCGAAATCAGTAGATATTCATTTTGTCAACGCTAAAGTTAACGGCTATTTTGATTTAGCCAAACACACTAGTGAAGACTGGTCAACAATTCTGAATAATGCACCATACCAAGATATAGATGTGCTAGGCTTGCGTTCTCATATCACCTGGACAACCGAAAACTTCCGATCATACAACACGGATATTGTAAGTGTTTTAGAAAAATACGATCGTTTAGTCTATTTGGAATCTGAATTTGCAGGATTGGAAAAATATGGCAAAATGTTTAAGAACAGAATGTATTTCCACATAGATTATAACGGCGCAAGTCCATATGCCACAAATAACCGAACTGCATATACCTCCAGTTATGCAGAGATATTTTGTAATGCTGATCGTTTTGAAGCCCGTCTATGGGGTCCTGCTCATGAAGTTGGTCATGTCAATCAACTTAGGCCAGCCTTAAAATGGGCTGGAACAACTGAAGTCACCAATAACATCATGTCTATGTATGTACAGACCGAATTCGGAGAACCATCTAAATTACTTGTTGATGGGACCTACGCCGAGGCTAAGGCTAATATTATCGACGCTGGAGCACCTCATGCATTAGATAATGCCTCAAATGAATTTATGGTAAAACTCGTGCCTTTTTGGCAACTGAAACTATATATGATTGACGCCTTAGGGAAAGAAGACTTCTATAAAGATCTTTATGAGCACTATCGAATCACCCCTAATTTAAATACCAGCAGCAATACCGAAGGATTGTTGCAGTTAGATTTTGTACGTCAGGTTTGTAAAATCTCAGGATTAAATATGATTGACTTTTTCCAGAAGTGGGGCTTCCTTACGCCTGTAGATAAAACCATAAACGATTACGGTAATAAGCAGTTTAAAATCACACAAGAACAAATTGATGTTCTAATTACTGAAATCAATGCGGAAGGCTATGCAATGCCGCATGACAATGTGGAAGATATTCAGGATGACAATATCAATCAATATAAGTAATTAGTAAAGTTTTTTTAATTATGAAAATAAACTATAAGAATATGAGATTAATGAAAAGCATTGGGTTTGTCTGGACAGTATTGCTGTCCCTTACCCTAATGACTGTTTCGTGTAACTCTGATGACGATGTAATCGAAAACGCTATCAAAGTAACACGTATGGAAGTGGAGGGCGTAACTGATGACATTGTCGTTTTGGAAGTCGCTGATACATACAAGGTCAATGTGAAGTTATTGCCAGATGACGCTGTGGATAAAGACACGTACAGTTATGAGTACTTTAGCGCAAATGAAGAGGTCTTTAAAGTAAGCGAAGACGGTGTTATTACCGCCATTGGGGTTGGTGAAGCTGCATTAAGGATAGATCCAGTGAACAATACCGATTTATGGACCTCCATAACAATTAAAGTGAATAGTAAATTGTTTTTGATTGAGTCTTTAGATATAGATCCAGCATATCAGGATTTTTATATGGGTATCGATAAATCCTTTGATTTATCAGAAATCATTAGCATTAACCCAGAGTTCGCTACCAACAAGGATTTAATCTTTGCATCAGATGATACTTCAGTTGCAACTATAACCCGTAGAGGGGTTGTTAGCACTGTAGGTCTTGGAGATGTAAACATTACCATTAAATCAGATGATGGTAGCAATATAGAAAAAACCATAAAAATTAAAGTCAGAAACACAACCTATCAAAATTTAGATCGTGATGGTTGGGAAGTCACAACCTCTCACCCATATTTCGCTGATGGTACTGTCGTTGGGACTCCAGAAAGTTTAATCGATGATCCAGACGCTTACGGCACTATGGAGGGAGAACCTACCTGTTTGGTTTTGGTAAAACCAGGAAAGTCATTAGGAGGAATAACCGTTGGAAACGATGAGGAAGTGCATTTTATTATTGATATGAAAAAGGAAGAAGATTTTGATGCCTTTTACTTACGTCATCGCCTCAGAAATGCATCAGCTTTTTTAAGATTAGCTGAAGCTAGTGTGTACGGAAGCAACAATGGTGTAGACTTTGAACCGGTGGCCGAAGGTTTGACTATTGACGTTGAAGAAAATGAAGTCATCGTTGATTTGCCTAAAACGGTTAGTTATCGCTATTTTAAGTTAACTTACGACAAGTGGCATACCACAGGCAATACGGTTCAGATATCAGATTTCAATATTATCAAACTCAATTATGAAGAACTCTAATTGAGGTATATAATAAAGAATGCCCGCTTTATTATTTATATCCAAACTTTAATAAGACGGGCACTCTACAATTATTTTTGTTAGTCTTAGATAGCAATGCGATTAAAACTTTGGATCAAAGGTTTTAGCGCATTGCTTTTCTAAAGCCTTTTATAAAATTTAGATGCAGCTGTAAAAACCAGCCTATTAATATTAAGACACTTAAAACAACATGGAACGAAGAAAATTTTTAGGGTCAGTTTCTGGAGCGGTGATGCTTTCCGCCATCACACCCTTTGAAATGGTGGCTGATAATAATATTTTGACCCCTCCACCACCGGCCAATGGAAATGATAGGGAGCTATGGGTAAACATTATTTATAAAATGGCTAATCCCATTTTTTCAAACCTTGCAAAAGGAACCTTAAAGAAAAATATGTTAGTGGAAAAATCGCCTTTTTACGACAGCCGAAAGAACGTGACCTATTTGGAAGCCGTTGGCAGATGTTTGGCGGGAATAGCACCATGGCTTGCTCTCCCGGATGACTCTTCTGAGGAAGGAAGACTAAGAGCCTCCCTAAGAAGCAATGTACTCAAAGGAATAGCTAACGGAGTCAACCCATCAAGTCCAGATTATCTGAATTTCAGAAAAGAGCATCAACCCATTGTGGATGCCGCTTATATGGTCCATGGTTTTGTTAGAGCAAGAAAAGCATTATGGGAGCCACTCGATGCGCAAACTAAAACACGAGTGATTACAGAACTTAAAGCATTGAGAACGCGAAAAGCATTCGATAGCAATTGGTTACTTTTCACCGCGTTAACAGAATCTTTTTTGCTCTCAATAGGTGAAAAAGATTGGGATAAGAAAGCAGTGGATAAAGCACTCGACAAATTTGACGAATGGTACGTGGGTGATGGATGGTACAGTGACGGGCCAACCTTTGCGCTTGATTATTACAACTCGTTTGTAATTCACCCGATGTTAGTGGACACTTTGGAAATCTTGGTCAGACATAACATAAAACCGCAAGCTGACTACGATCGCGCTCTAAAACGCATGTTACGCTACGCCGATCAATTGGAACGAATGATCTCGCCAGTGGGTACATTTCCCGTAATAGGACGATCAATAACCTATCGGACCGGTGCAATGCAAGCGTTGGCACAAGTAGCATTGGAAGAGATCCTGCCAGAAGGTGTCAGTCCTGCACAAGTGCGATGTGCCCTCACAAAAGTCACTGAAAACATGCTTGGCGACGAGGCGTTTGATGAAAATGGCTGGTTAAAGCTTGGATTTACGGGACACACTCCGGAAATAGCAGATTATTATACGTCCACCGGAAGTTTATATATGGCATCCTTAAGTTTTTTACCATTAGGTCTCCCTGCCGATAATCCTTTTTGGAATGGTCCTGCGGAAGAATGGACTTCTCAAAAGGCATGGAATGGCGCCGCGTTTGCGAAAGACTACCATGTGAAATATTAATACCCTGAAATAAAAGTCCATAAAAAGGAAGCTCATGTATGATGTATGAGCTTCCCTTTTTTTTGACCATGATTCATTAAAGCACCATAAATCATCTTATGATGAAACCACTTTGAGATGTTTTCTTAAAGTAGCCTCACATTTCATAGGTTAAAAAACAGGAGCTCCAGAAATTCTTTATAGATCCTCTCCTGAAACAGCATTATCGTATAGTCCAATTCCTATCCCATAGCATATCACAGACATGTAATTTCCTTAATAGCAAGAAAGATTATAAACCTCAAGTTTAGAGTAGCTTTAAGTTTCATCTTAAAAATCACACAGAATCGTATAGAATACCAACAATCGTGGATATATTGACATAAAACCTTCAAAAAATAACCAGAAACGGCAAATACTAAAGCAAATCAGACAACTGTAACTTAAGATATAATAATAATTTGTACCCAGCCTAAAGCAACTGAATTACAAGCTTTATCTTCAAAAATTTATTAATTCTTAAATAGTTATTATGAAAAACAAATTACTCTTTGCATTACTTGTTGTTTTCCTTTTAGGAAACAACATTTTAAGTGCTCAGGAAAAGATTACAGTTCCTTTAACTGAAGACGGTGCTTGGTCTGTGAATTCGCAGCCAAGTGCCGTTTACCATAACGGGAAGTCTTATTTTTCATGGGTAAACAGTAATAAATCCTTAGTGGCAGCGTCGTATAACCATTCTACTGGTGATTATCAAGAGACCGTCGTTGCTTCCAGCTATAGAGGTGATTTTGCCTCGCCGGCGTTGTTAGTGAGGGAGAACGGCCAAATACTATTGTTTGCTTCCAGAAATGAAGGAGAGGCCCATTATTTTATTTGGGTTACTACCAGTCCTGAAGATATTTCACAGTGGTCCAATCCAAAAACAGCTATAGCGTATGGTGCCGGTGGAACTCTTCCATTTGCAGTGGGAGACGATATTTATGTGCTATATCGCGGAAAAAATAGTGTTGGCATAACTTATGGAGCAGGGTTAAATTCGGCAACAGACCAAACTGTAAATGCAGATTTAGCGAGTGGCAATAGGCGTGCAGGGTTATTTCCTATACAAAATGGCAATGATTATGAGGTAAAATTAGATATCCCGTACATGAAGGCTGTTCAAGATAGTGATGGCGCCATACATATTGTCTTCACCCAACTAGCCAATGGTGGTGAGTCAGGTAATTTTTACGCTTATGACCAAAGTTCGATACATTATATGAAATTGGTAACAACTTCAACACCTGCCACAGGGTTAAGTTTTGATTTATTTAAAGCAGATGGGACAACCATAGTCAAGTCAAGTATTGATGCAGGAAGTCCACCAGATGTAATCTTCAATGAAGAAGAAAGTGGTAAAAAAGCATGGGCTTACGATATTCAATTAGATGGTAACGATCAACCTGTAGTATTATTTGACACTTTTAATGCTGATGGCACAGAACATGTTTACAACCAGGCCCGATGGGACAGTAGCAGCAATCAATGGGTCACCTCACAAATAGCAGATGCAGGTGATGGTCTGCATACTGCAGCCTATTCTGCAAACCAATCGCGGTTTCCTTCAAATTCGTTTTCTTCAGGGGGTCTTAACTTTGCTGCAAACGACTTATCAACTGTTTATTTGTCTAAAAGAAGTGAGCAAGGTGTTTTCGAAATCTACAAATATACCACTTCAGATTCAGGAAGTACTTGGCAAGAAGCAGAAGCTTTAACTTCAGGAACAGATTCCAACCAAGTGAACATACGTCCAAAACGAATAGAAAACCTGCCTGAAAATGCTCCTTTAGATATCGTATGGATGCAGGGCGAATACTCAAGTCCCGTAGATTTTGACACCAAAATATTGGCAATAGGCAATGCAGTAACTCCAACGGCAATAGCCTTCGAAAATGAGGAGTACAATCTTGTGATAGATGATATTGAAACTTTAAAAGTTAACTTCTCTCCAATCTTTGTAGCCAATAAGGAATTTACGTTGAAATCTAGTGATGGGTCTATCGTAGAAATTACTTCAGATAATAAAATTAAAGGTCTTACCCTAGGTACCGTGACTGTTACGGCTATGGCCTTAAATGACCCATCGATTACAGCAACTTGTCAAGTAACGGTTTTGGATAAGTTGGTATTTGACGTGTTTAAAGAACGTATTGTTGCTGACCTCATACAAGAGAAATCAAAAGATGTTAGTCAAAGAGATGCAGATGTTGCTTCTTACTTGGTTCAATTGCAATCAGATGGCGCATTCCCTGATGTCGATTATTCGTCAACCGCCCGAACAGACTGGCCTCCACTAGTACATTTAGACCGATTAATGGATATGGGGCTGGCCTACACTGATGAAGAAAGCACCTACTATAGAGATACTTTCCTAAAAGCAACGATGGACACCATGCTTCAATTTTGGCAAACCGAGCAACCAAGCTCAAACAATTGGTATTATAACCAAATTGGAGAACCAAAACTAATGGGGCAGTATCTTATCCTAATGGATTATTTAGGGAATGAAAGCATCCCGGAAGCCTTATTGAACACAGCTATTGCACGCTTAAGCAATAATGGAGGAAGCCCTTCGTCTCAAACTGGTGCCAACCGCATTGATGTGGCATTGCACCATATGTATAGAGCTTGTCTTACCAAAGATTCCTATTTACTGAACGAAGCAATGACCTATATCTATTCTCCTATTGAGCTAACAACAGGAAGTGAAGGGATACAATATGATAATTCATACACACAACACGGACGCCAGTTATATACTGGTTCCTATGGAAACGTTTTTCTAACAGGAATTACCAAGGCAAGTATGTATGCTGTAGACACAGAATATGCCATTCCATCTGATAGATTGCAAATTCTAAGTAATTTAGTAAAGGATTCCTATGCAACTATATTTAGAGGTGAATATATGCTTTTCAACCCTTTAGGACGGGCCTCTACCCGACCTAATGCCACAAAAAAGACGGGAGATACAAGTATCTTTGAACGAATGAAAAGTCTTGATCCTGCAAATGCGTCAATTTACGATAATGTAATTTCTCGATTAACAGGAGCCGAAGATCCAAGCTATGGCATAACCCCTTCGAGCGCTCATTTTTATCATTCCGATTATACATTACACAACAAACCAGCCTATACAGTAGATTTACGCATGGTTTCCAATAGAACAGTTCGCAACGAATATCTAAGCGATAATGGAGAGGGCATCAAACAGTACTTTTTGTCCGATGGTGCTACTGGAATTTTTGTTGATGGCGATGAGTATTATAATATCTTCCCTGTATGGGACTGGTCTAAAATCCCTGGCGTTACTTCTCCAGAATACACTTCTATTCCCCAAGCATCAAGTTATATTCAACAAGGCCAGTCAGATTTTGTTGGTGGAGTAACCGATAATTCAAATACCATTTCTGCCTATCAACATATCGACACTTATAGTGGAATCAATACTTCAGCCAATAAAGCATGGTTCTTTTTTGACAATGAAATTGTTTGTTTAGGAAACAGCATTCAATCCACTTCAGGTCTAAAAGTAAATACGACCGTCAATCAAAACCTTCTTGAAGGGAACATCACCGTGTCTTCCGGTGGTACAAAATCTTCCATGACCTCAGGCCATTATGATTACAGCAACTTAGATTGGGTATATCACGATAAAGTAGCCTATTATTTTCCAGAGCATGGCAACGTCAATCTAACGGCGCAGCAAAAAACTGGTGAATGGTCAAGTATAAATACCAATTATGCAGATGAGCCTATGGTTGTTAAAGACGTTTTCACATTAGCCTTTGACCATGGTGTTGACCCCACGGAAGACACCTACGCTTACGTGATAGTTCCAGGAGTTTCAGAGGCGGAAGCAGATACTTATTCGATTTCAGATATTGAAATCTTGGTGAATTCCGATTCTTTACAGGCAGTTTACCATAAAGCACAAAAAAGTTATGGGTTGGTTTTTCACAAACCAGCGAAGTTTACAAATAATGGTTTTGCAATAGAGGCAGATGCTGGTTGTGTCGTGCTGGTCAAAGATATTGATCAAGCTGAAACAATAATCCATGTTGCAGATCCAAAAAATGGGACAATTCCAATTAACTTGGGGGTCGTAACCCCTTCAGTAGATGAGGCCAAGTTAATCACTTATAGCGCTTCCAGCCCTCATTTAGGGCAGTCCCTAAGATTTAATATTAATCAAGACTCGCCGCTTTACCCAGGCAAAGAAAGTTTGTTGGATAAGTCAGGCTGGATCATCAAAACCTCGATAGAAGGACCTTCAGACGCCGTTGTGGGAGGTACAGAACCAGAGTATATCATAGATGACAATACGCAAACCGCCTTTTTGTTTGTAAAGCCAGGAAGGACTTTTGGAGGAATTACAACTGATCCGGATTATGAGCCATCCTTTACCATCGATATGCAAACTGAGCAAGATATTAGTTTCTTTGTCTATAGACACCGAACGGACAATAGCCTTAGCATTTTAAGAGCCTCCTCAGTGTCTTTCTATGGTAGTGATTCAGAAGATGGACCATTTGATCCAATCATTGAAGATGTGGCAATTGCAACTGATGTTCCTGAGGTTAAAGTGTCATTTCCTGAGGTGAGCTACCGTTATATCAAATTAGTAATTACCGGATGGGATGTTAACTCAGGAAACACTATTCAAGTCTCGGAGTTCAATGTAGGGAATTTGGATAATACCACTCTCGGATTGGAAGATCTTCCAGTTAATGCCAGCCCATCAGAATTCTCGGTATTCGTCTATCCAAACCCTGTGAATTCAGGAAATCATCTAAACTTCAAGATGTCAAGATTTTCGGATGATGTTGTTTTTGAAGTTTACGATATTTTAGGAACCTGTCACCAAAAAGCAAAAGGGACAGTAATCAATACGGCAGAATTGTCATCTGGATTGTACTTTTTGAAAGTGTTTGAAAGAACAACCAATCAAATAGCAACCGCAAAGTTTGTTGTAAAATAGTTTGAATTAATAGCAACCCTCAATTAGGCTTACTCGAAATTTCGGGTAAGCCTTTTTATAAAATCAAAACTTAATTATTTTATAGTTGGAGTTATTCTAAATTGATACTGATAATGTTTTGCATTAAGTGAATACTTTTCCATAGGGACTTCTTCCCAACTATTTATGCCCCCAACCCCCATTTGCTTAGAATCTATTTTTAAACTTGTAGCATCCCGTTCTTTTAGGTCCTCTGGATGGCTTTGCTTCTTTTCAAGACCATCATCCAAATCTTCTGTGAAATAATGAAGCGCTGTGATGCTTAATAAAGTGTCGGATTGGATGCTAACATCTATGTTATTATCTGAAAGCTCATACCATCTCACACCTGTTTTATTCCCCGTTTCTTGAGGACGGATGTATGGATAAAACTGTTCTGAAACCGTTTGATTGTATATACCAACTTTTGCGCTGTATTTTCTATCTATATAGTTTTCAAAAGGTCCTTTGCCGTAATAGGAAATTTTTTCAAAAGCTTTAGGCAAAATCAGTTCCATTCCAAACCTTGGCAACATCGGTGTTTTGATAGCTTCATCTATGTTTAATTCTGCATGAACAAGGAGTTCGCCGTTACTATTGATTTCATAGTTAAGATTTAATTTCGCAGAAACTTCAGGTAAGCTATACACTGCAGTCACTATAATTTTATGAGCTTTTGTCTTTGAATAGCCCAAACTAATAAGTTCAGGATTATCTGTAGTCTCTTTCCAAGCTCTTAATGTTTTTTGTAAACCAGCTCCCATGTCATTATCATTAGGCGCTCTCCAAAAATTAGGACGCAATTGATAGCCTGCTTTTAAAATAGAGTGGTCATTAAATTGATAGCTATTAATAAATCCAGTGTTTTTATCAAATCGGATCTCAGTCTTGGCGCTTTTGAACCTAATGTCACTTTTTGATTTTTTCACTTTCAACTTCGTCGCACCAGCTAACGTCATGTTATTTTGCCATTCACCATCTAAATGTAATTGCTCTTTGGCTATTTCAAAACCTTTAGACAACAAGGGTTCGTCCTCTTTTAAAACATAACTGATGTTTACAAAGGCTTCTTGAAAATTTTTATCTTTTAATTGGATAGGAAGCACATATTTTGTTTCGGATTGGGCAGCGATGTCCAAATTGTTAATGCTACCCTTAATATCTGGTTGTCCGTCCAAAATTAACTGCCAGTTTAACTGCACATTACTTAAATCTTTAAAGAAGAACTCATTAAAAACTTTAATAGTAACCTCATCCTTATTGTCCCATGAAGTAAGAATATCCTGGAGGGTATTTTTAACCTCAAACGCATGTGGATTTGGTTTGCGTTCTGGGTTGAACATCCCATTATTCAAAAAGTTATTATCACTTGGTACATCTTCCGGTCCAAAGTCGCCACCATAAGCAAATATACGGGTGCCATCGTCTCGTGTTTTATAAATCGACTGATCGATCATATCCCAAATAAAACCACCTTGAAAGTTTTTGTGAGCTCTAAAAACATCCCAATAGTCTTTAAAATTCCCCATAGAATTCCCCATAGCGTGCGCATACTCACTAAGTATATAAGGTCTTTCTCGGTTTGGATCGGCCTTTATATAATCCTCCATACTGTTAGGAGAACTGTACTGTGGGCATATAATGTCAGAATTATAATCATATACCAATTCTGGACCTTCCCACTCACCCATGGACACTCTTTCATATTGAATAGGTCGCGACGGATCTCTTTCTTTCAGCCATGAATAAGCACTGTAAAAATTATGACCATTCCCTGCTTCGTTGCCCATACTCCAAATAATAATGGAAGGGTGGTTGATATCCCGCTCTACCATGCGCTTGATACGTTGTAAATGTGCGAGTTCCCAATCTGGTTTGTTTCCCAAGGTTTTGTCGCGATCATAGCCTATACCATGGGATTCCAAATTGGCTTCGTCCACCAAATAAATACCATATTTATCGCATAGTTCATAAAAATACTCGTCGTTGGGATAATGTGACATTCTAAGGGCATTCAAATTGTATTCCTTAAGCAGCTTAATATCTGCTTCCATACTCTCCCTCGAAATGGTTTGTCCTGTTGTAGGATCTGTCTCTTGACGGTTCACACCTTTTATATAGATGGCCTTGCCATTGACTAAAAGCTGGCCACCTTTAATTTCAATAGCTCTAAAACCCACCTGTTGTGGAATCACTTCAATGATGTTACCGCTTTTATCTTTTAAAGTGAACGTTAATTGATACAAATTAGGCGTTTCAGCAGTCCATTTTTTTGGATTCTTAACCTCAAAGGTAAAGGTGTTCATTTTGGTAGTTTCATTAATCCTAAAGGCTTTGGAAGCCATTACAACACCTTTATCTTTTAACTCAACCTCTAAATTATAGGCATCTTTTTTTGTGATTTCCGAAATTTCGGTAGTTATTTTTAACGTAGCATCTCTATAGTTTTCATCTAAACTTGGTATAAATTCAAAATCTACCAAATGCGTTTTATTTCTAGCATACAAATAGGTGTCTCTTGTAATACCGCTCATGCGCCAAAAATCCTGACACTCTAAATAAGAGCCATCACTCCATCGCATCACTTTTAAAACAATAGTGTTTTCACCTGACCTTAAAAAAGTATTGAGTTTAAATTCTTGTGGCAATTTCCCATCTTCCCCGTAGCCTACATATTTTCCATTTACCCAAACAGTAAGATTGGATTTTGCCGCGCCTACGTGAAGCAACACATCTTTATCTTGCCAAGTATCATCAACCGTAATGGTTCGCCTATAGATCCCTGTTGGGTTATAGGTTGTAGGCACTAACGGTGGATTTACGTCGATAAGGTAATCAAAATCATAAGTAGTATTTGTGTAAATAGGATACCCGTAGCCATTCACATCCCAATTGGCTGGTATTTTAAAATCATCCCAAGCAGTATCATTAAAGTTTACACTTTCAAAATCTGAAGGTAGATTATTAGGATTTTCAAGATATTTAAATTTCCATTTTCCATTTAAGTTGAGGTAATTTCTTGAAGATTTCCAGTCACCTTGTGCAGCTAATGCTTCTGTTTCATAAACATAATAAGATGCATGCATGGGCATTCTATTTTCTTCATTAATCTTTTCATCCAACCAAAATGGGGTGTCTTCTTGACTGTTGCAAACCGAATTGAAAAACAAGAAAAATGCAAATGCTATAAGAATATGTTTCATTTAAAAAATATTAAAGATTTGTCAACTTTATTAATCGCGACGCAATACTTCCTTTAGAAGGTTTCATTGTTGTCTAATTTGCTCTTTCTATATAGGGCTTCTAAATAATAGTAATCAGCATAAACTAACGGCACATCGATCTCGACACCATGTGGAATACTTCCTACACTATGGTCTAGTATAAAAAATTTATTCTTACTATTTTCATTCATATACGATGGTGATGATAAGGATTCTATAATGTTGTCTGCTGCTTTTAAAAATTCAGCTTTTTTATCTGAATATTCTGATAGTTCATATAACGCAGAAGCTGTAATTGCAGCCGCTGAGACATCGCGTGGAATTGTAGAGAAATCACTTTCATTATACTTCCATTCAGGTTGAAAATTAGGATTTCCAGCATCATAATCCCAATATGGCACCATGTCCTTTGGTAAGTTTGGATGTTTGATGATATAATTTGCAATGTTTTCTGCAAAATCAAGAAACTTTGGATCTTTTGTATATCTATAAGATACCGTGTACCCGTAGAGTCCCCACGCTTGACCACGTGACCAAGAAGATTCATCTGCAAATCCTTGGGCTGTTTTTTTATTAAGAACAGCGCCTGTGATGGTATCATAATTCACAACATGGTAGCTAGAATAATCGTCACGATAATGATTTTTGATAGTCGTTTCAGCATGTTGTATTGCGATATCTTTAAATTTCGAATTTCCGCTTAATTTGCTGGCTTCAAACAAAAGTTCTAAGTTCATCATATTATCGATAATTACTGGGTAATACCAATAGGTGCCATCCCACGATTTTTGACGGTTCCATGATTTAATAGCCTTTGTAGTGTCGTTATAACGCTCGCTTAATGATTCAGCAGTTTGAATAATGATGTCTTTATACTGTTTTTGATTCCCAAATTTAAGTCCATTACCATAACTGCAATACATGATAAAACCAACATCATGATTGCCTGTCCAATATTGTATGGTATCCAAAACTTCAGTTCTTTTGATCGCTTCATCTTTCCATTTCTCATCCTTGGTCAACTCATACGTGTACCATAGATTTCCAGGAAAAAAGCCACTGGTCCAATCATATTTACCAACTGTTACCAAACTCCCGTCATTGGTTGTCGTTCGTGGAATTTTTATTGCATCAGGTTCAGCTTTTAAAGTATATTCTAACCGTTGTGTAACAAAATCAAGTGTTTTATTGGTTTCACTTACTTTTTCTTTTTTTTCTTTAGCACAACTAACAACTAATGCCAAAACACATACAAAACTCAAAAATCTTTTCATATCTAATCTATTGTTTAATTTATTATATACTCTATTTTTTAAGGTATTTTAAAATTGACGGTCACCGAAGCGCCTTCCTTATGCCCTCCTGTAGGCAATTCTACAACCTGAGCGTATGTTTTGCCCTTCTTTTTAATGCGCACCAAAACATTAGAATAGGTTTGCGAAGGATTTGAAACGGTTACGCTCGTTCCTCGATCAAGTAGCAAGGCGCACGGTCTATCAACCGACACGCTCATTCCTTGAAATTCAACGGTTCCGGCCTGATAAAATATCGCTTGCAATAGGTTCAAAGCCTTATGGTAAACCGCCTGGATTGTAGTTGTGTTTTCAATGATGTCCAAAGCATTCATATCATATGCTTGTGCTTTTTTATTGGAATCTATATTTGGAACCACGATATAACTATAGGAGGCATTATCGGGATTTTTTCCATGATCTACCCATAGAGAAAAGACATTTCCCGCTTCAGTTTTTGTTGAATCTTCAATCTTATTAATGTCGAGCCACGTGCCACTTTTTGACTGCATGGTAAACTTAACTTTTGTTTCATTAGGAAAATAGTATCCAAATTTGCCATTACGAATGTATTTCAAATCGGAATTAAGATAGACATCTGAGCTTATATCTGCCAGTTTTTCAGTGGCTTTACCTCTTTCATTGTAATACGAAGGATGCTGCATCCACGCCTGATTAATCGTTGTCCGCACTTCTGTATTACTATGATCTACAATACCAGCACCCAAGCAGACCATTTCATCATCAAATAAAAACCAACTTTTCTTAGCCGATATATTAGCTTCATCTAAACTTAAGACCGAAGCACCATAAGTCCCATTTGAAACACCACCTACAAAGGTTGTATTCCCAAAATTAGAACCCCAAGTGCGTCGTTTTGGGAATGTCTCTATATAAGGAAACGTGGCCCCTGGAATCATAGCCCAATCCCAAACAGGCATAATATTAGTGTACTCATTACCATCAATAGCCATAAAATTAGCACCATAAGAAAAGTAATTGGCTTTTAAATTTTCGCCATTTCCGGTTTCACTCTCCGCAGTTCGTGTTGAAGTATTTCGAATAGTGAACAAATAGCCACTACGAGCGTGTTGCATATAATCAGAAACCCAATACTGCTTATTAAACGTGCGCACATTATAATCTGGAGGATATGTGCCGTTCAACCTCCCTAGTGCGTCTAAATAGGATGTAGCATTTTCTGGATCAATCGTCTCTGCTAAAATATGAAGATAACCCAGACTAGCTTTCAGAGCATTGTAACGGCTAACCCCCCTACCTAAAATATTAAAGTCCCATGAGCGGCCTCGGATCGATGAAATTTGAGTATCGCGAATAAAACGAATAACTTTTGAAAAACTCTCACTTTTGGTATCGAAAGCAGCTGGAGAATCTGCCAAATAAGATGCCAAACGCAACAAACCTTCACTAAATACAGGTCCGTAACTAGCAATCATTATTTGTGGTCCATGATCTTGATAGACCATGTCTGCTTTAATGTTATCAGTTAAAAGCGTTTCTAATTTATTTCTCGTAACTTCTAAAAGCTGTCCATTTTCAGTAAGCAAGCCACGGTACACATAATGTAACGCAATGTCAATGGCATTGGCACCTGTACTATGGGAAGTTATATCTTTTATTTCAGTGGGGTTAAATAATGATAAAATTTCTGGCTCATCAATTCCTACTGAGCTATTTTGCGGTATAACCCCATCAAAAGCGCGCATAAAAATTAAAATCTCACCCAATCGCTGCGGAAAATAAATTTTATTAAACCACCAATTGGCATCGTTACTTTTAGAATCATACCAAAATTGTAAGCCATTTTTAACGGCATTCTTATAGCCTGAATCGTTATATTTTATATGATCAAGCCTTGTACAAGCCGCGGCTAAATGCCATAAACGGTGGATGTGATTATTGTTTAAGGCATCTGTTAACGCAATGTTTCCATAGGTCATATCTGGCCAACTTCCATCAAAATTCTGATTGGAAATCCAATCATCCATAACTGCTACTTCTGCAATGTTTGTGCTTTGACTATTAGCAACACGGGCTCTTAATTGCTGGAAATTGT
Source organism: Gelidibacter maritimus (assembly GCF_014062315.1). Lineage (GTDB taxonomy): Bacteria > Bacteroidota > Bacteroidia > Flavobacteriales > Flavobacteriaceae > Gelidibacter > Gelidibacter maritimus. The sequence goes on along the minus strand of NZ_JACGLT010000022.1, from coordinate 25,760 downwards.
ATTCCTGAGCCTGAAGATTGCTGATAGTGAAAACAAAAACTGAACAGATTATAAGAATAGTTTTAAAGGATGCTATAAATTCACTTGCAATTCTCATGAATATTGGACTATTTAATACTAAAAACAAAGGTTCTTATAGCGTAAGGGTCACGCTGTTGAAAAATAATTACCCTGCAAATAAAACAATTATTTGCAGGGTAATATCTTGTACTTCCTATGCTATCATAGATGAACGTTTTTATTGTTTTATAAAACGTTTTACAGAGGTCTTGTTATCATCAAACATGACTTTAAATACATACATACCACTTGTAAAGTTAGATACATCGATAACTTCAGTTGCGTTCGTTTTTAGAACTTGGCTTCCGTTGATATTAAATATCTCAATGTTCCTAATTGCTTTATTTGTTTTAATGTTTAACACACGCGTTGTTACCGTAGGATAAATTCTAAACTCTGATGGTTGTGCTACTAGAGTCTCTAAGCCCAAAACTGGTGGGTTAGAAGCGTCAAATTGATAAGCACCTACATCGGGGTAAATAAAATCGTTTGACGAATTAGGACGTGCTTTTCCAGCAAAGTCAGTAATAATAGGGTTGCCATTATTGTCAGTCGCATCCGTCCCCGCTTCAATTGCCGCAGAGCCATCCGTTATTTGCCATCTGCTCACGTCCAAATCACTAGCTCCAAATCCAACGGTTGCTGTTGGCGCTAAGAATTTAGGTCCCGTAGCATTCTCAGCATCTAAATTAATAACGCTTTCGATAGTAGCGTTATCCCAGCCATAGTACGTTGAATTAAAGCCTTGTATTGCCGAATACTGGATGGTTGATGCTTGTCCATTATTACTAAATTGAGTACGTCCTGTGTCTGGAATACCTTCTTTATTACCCCATAGCAACACATTCGTTAATGTTGCATTGATCGTTTGGTTTCCAGATCCTGCAAAATTAATTCCGCCACCACCATAATTAGCCGTGGAATTATTATTTACAATAGTTGAATAGGTCACATTTACAGTTCCTGAGCTATTAATAAACATCCCACCTCCTGTGTTAGCGGTATTATTAGCGATCACAGAATTGATAACATTTAATGTCCAACCTGTATTTTGTTGTGTAGCTGCCGTAGTTAAAATACCGGCACCAACTTGAGTAGTTTTATTATTGATAATCGAGGTGTTAGAAATGGTATAATCACCAAGGAATTGGCCACTCCAACGTGGATCTATAAGAATAGCACCACCACGTGCACGACTTTCATTATTGGTCACACTACAGCCTTCAATAAGGACTTTTCTTGCAGCTGTTTGAGGTACAATTGCAATAGCCGCTCCTGTAACATTATTTCCAGCTGCCGTACCTATAACTTTATTATTATCAATAGTGGAGTTTTTAATAACACCTTCAATAATAAATATTCCTGCTCCAAATACAGAACTTCCGTTTGACAAACCATTAATCGTGTTTCCAGAAATGATACAATCTTCAATCAATGCTGCTTTTGAGTTAGCACCTACAAAAATCCCAGCACCACCACCAAAATAACCTCCTCCATCTGAAAAAATGGTATTGTCCTTTATCGTAGAATTAGTTAAGTTAACGGTGCCAAAAACGTTCTCACTAGAGACTATAGCAACACCTGCACCTGAACCATCAGTTACTGCGCAATTCACAACAACAGCATTATTAAGATTACAGTTGCTTGATAAAAGTACACCAGTACCCACATTATTTCCATCAAAAGTAAAACCATCCCAGGTAGTAGCCGTATTTAAAACTGCACTACTGAGCAACCTAAAATCTGGAGTTCCATTTTCAACATGGCTAATGATAGTTAATTCTGGATTGGCATCCCGTTGGCTAAGCGCAGTTTCGCTGCCTGTGAAACCACCATATACGTTCACACCCTCTTTATAAGCTAATTGTTCTGCTTCGCTAACGATAATATAAGTGCCTTGTTGCACCCAAATTTCATCACCAGAAACTGCAGCATTTAAAGCAGCTTGAATTGTTGTATAGGCGTTAGCCCAGGAGGATCCATCAGAGTTATCCCCTGTGGCAGATACACGCAATGTTGCCGCGTGCAAGGTTACTGTCATTAACATGACGATAATAAAAGATAATTTTGTTTTCATAATACTCAGGTTTAAATTAATTAATCAGTTGCTTGTTCTATTTAATAATGTCTGTAATTTTAATACACATCCTAAAATGATAACAGACTTACCAACCAGGATTTTGTTCTAACATATTACTCCTGTTAAGTTCAGATTCAGATATGGGATATAAATACATTTTGTCAGAAAAAAAACGTTGTTGCACCACATTATTAGTGTCATAAGTAAAGTTCCCTGACACTGGATCTTTAGTGATTTTAACGCCACGAATCGTTAGCAATTTCTCTCGCTCAGAAGGCTGGTCAAACAATTTCCAACGACGTACATCGAAAAAACGGTGTTCTTCAAAGGCCATTTCAATACGTCGTTCATTTTGAATGAATTTTCGCATTTCATCTTTACTTAAACCTGGCGGTACGTAAACCGGTCGAAATCCCGCGCGGAAACGTAAGGTTCGCAATGCAAAGTACACATCGTCATCAGGACCAAAAGCTTCGTTTCTTGCTTCTGCCAGATTTAAGTATATTTCTGCAAATCGAATTAAAATCCACGTGCGCGTTACATCAACTGTGCGTCCTTCCCATGCCGCAAATGGCATCACGTATTTCTGTAAATAATAGCCTGTTTGCGTAGCATTGGGATAAGCTCCAGGGCCATCTGCACCACCATCAAAGGTTTCTAATACCCTGGCTTTGTCATTCACTTCAAATTCAGTCCCATTTGCCAAAACCGTCATGCTTAATCGTGGATCTCGGTCTTTAAATGGATTATTTGAATCATATCCTGATGTTGGATCAGAAATGGCTTTACCGTTACTCATAGGAAACGCCTCAACTAAGTTTTGAGTAGGATTAGTTAAGCCTTTTGCTCCATACGAAATAGGCGCGTTTTGTCTTTCAACCGTGGTGTTATTATTATATTTGGTTGAAAATATAAGTTCGTCATGGTATTGCGGTACAATCGAATTTGTAGTAAATAAAGTAGACATCGTTAAAGTAGAACTAAAACGTTGCAAGTTGTACACTTTAGTCCCACCATTTTCATTGACCGTATAATCGATAACTTCCGCTGCTGCCGTTGCAGCACGTTCCCATCGTGTTATATCGTTGGCCGGATTAAATAGTGGACTTGCCCAATACAATAAAGCTCTAGACTTAAGAGCTAATGCTGCTCCCGATGTGGCCCGTCCTATATCTTTACCTTCATTAAATCCAACTATAGCTGGAGCACTCCCATATTTCCTAGGCAACAATTGTGCAGCAGCTTCGCATTCTGCAAGGATAAACTCAAAACATTCATCGCTACTTGCACGTTTTAAGTTCACTGCCTCTTCAGGTGTTAAAACACTTTGAGTCAATGGAACCCCTCTGTAACGCTTAACCAATTCTAAATAAAAGTAAGCCCGAAGAAAACGTGCTTCTCCTTTCATTCTCTTGCGCGTATTCAAAATACTTTCATCCGTACCTAAGGCATTGGATTTTTTAGGGAGTGGCACGCTATCCACCTTTTCAAGGAATGTATTGACTTTGCGAATGCCTTCATAATTCTTATTCCATACATCATCAATCACATTAAATGGACTCCATCTGCCATCATTAAACCCATTAACCTTGCTGATAGGGTCTGGGCTCACTGCATCATCAGTTGCAGCTGCGAGCATTGCATTAGAAATACGATTGTATCCGTCTGGCAAGTTATTGTATGCATTATTTAAAAAACCAAATGCCAAGTTATTATTTGACCAAACAGCCTCTTCGCTTAAGGTGCCATCTAAATCTGGATCTAGTAGATCTTCACAGGAGGATAGAGATACTATGACCAATACAAATACTATTACTTTAATTAGTTTCATTACCTATTGTTTTATAGATTAAAGATTTACAGATAAACCTACCAAGTACGTTTTCAACATCGGATAATCTGAATAGCCCGCATTAACCGCTTCAAAATCACGACCCTCAATAGAGTTGTTAGTAGAGAATATATTATCAACATTCAAAAACAGCCTCAATTTTGATATGGACAAGTTACGTACAGTCTGAGTTGGTAGTGTGTAGCCCAATTCTATAGTTGAAAGCCGGAAAAGATTTCCATTTTCTTGCCAGAAAGTTGATGTTTGCTGATTATGCAAACTCTCTAAGCTAACTCTTGGATATGCAAATGTTGACGTATTTTCCCCACTTTTGAATCGGTTATCATAAGCATAGGTTGAAAATTGATTAGGTATAATATGTGAGATAAATTTTGAAGTCCCTTCAGCAGCAGCATACAAATCGAAGCCTTTAAATTCAAGGCCTAAATGCAGTCCATAAATCACTTCTGGCAGTGTATTGCCAATCGCTTTTTTATCGGCATCATTAATAATACCATCTCCATTTAAGTCTAAATATTTAATATCACCTGGAGCCAAAGATCCAAATGAAGAGCCCACAGCATCAGCATCAATTTCAGCCTGATTCGTGTAAATACCGTTAGCAACATATCCAAAATAAGAGTCTACTGAGTTTCCCTTACGATAGCGGTAATCTTCTTGCGCGCTATAAGGAACTTCTTTTAGATCGATGATCTTATTATTTGCAATGGTCGTATTCCCTCCTACGTTAACCAGTAATTCACCTATATTTTTTGTATAATTAAGCTGTAACTCTATACCTTTATTGGTGATGTTTCCCGCATTATATAAGGGAAGCCCTACACCAATTAGATCTGGTACAACATTAGCTTGTGGTACGAGTATGTCTTTACGGTTTTCATGAAAGTAATCTGCAGATAGCGTTAAGGCATTCGTGAACATACTCAAGTCAAAACCTACATTAGTCTTAAGAGATTTCTCCCAAGTTGCACCTTCGTTTCCTAAAGTTCCTGCATACGTTCCTGGAACTGAACCATTGGGGTTCCCAAAACCATAACCATTATTTTTAATATACGCTTGACGGTGTAAGTAACGCGTAGCGTCTAAATGATTCCCGACTAAACCATACGACCCTCTTAACTTAAGATAGTTAACGGTCCGGCTAGCATTAAGAAATGCTTCTTCTGAAATTACCCAAGAGGCTCCTACTGCTGGAAAAAAACCATAACGTTGACCATGAGCAAAGCTATTAGACCCTTGATAGGCACCACTTACTTGTAGAAAATAGCGGTTTTGAAACCCATACAAAAAACGTCCAGAGGTTCCTAACCATTTATAATCTGGATTATCACCACTGATGCGACTTGTATATTGGTTGGCAGTTAAACTTCCTCTTACTTGGTGATTTTCAAAAGTACGCTCATAGTCCAAACCGCCCATAATGGTAACATCTTTATAATAATCGCCCATTTGCCCCCCTGTGTTTGTGACTTTCGTATCATCTACTCCATACATTGTATAGGTGTCATCCTGATTCAATTGGTATACTGCAAACCCTGTATAACGACCTTGGTAATAGGAGTTATAATTCTCAAAGCTGTACACCATATTAGCACTTAATCCTTCTAATAAAGAACTTAGATCCTTTGTGAATTTCGTTTTCGCAGTTAATTGTCGTGTCGTTTCAACTCGGTTTCCAGACTGTAAAATACCGAGCATGTTATTTTGATATTCTGAAGACCCTCCTAAAGACCCATCTCGATTAACTAAAGGATAGGCATTGGCAGGTGTTGTCATAATTCTATTGAAAAGATTACTATTAGAATTATTCACATTAAAATCACTTCCTAGCCAAGGCGAACGTTTAGCGTCATTAATTGCTGCAATATTGAGGTTAAGCTTATAGCCTTTGCCGAGATCAATATCAATATTCGTTCTAAAGTTATAGCGTTCATCATTGGAGTTGTTTACGTCACCATAATTTAAAGGCGCGGTAAACAAGCCATCTTGTTTCATGTACCCAACTAATACATAATATTGGGCGACATCATTACCACCACCTGTTGAGAAATTTAAATTTTGATACATATATTGCGTATTATCATTTAAAAACAACTCAGGAAAATTGGTGTTTGGGTAGCGAAACGTGTCGCTATTATTCAAATAATTAGAGGTATCAAATACTGGACTTCCTCCATCATTAACACTAGCTTCATTATATAAAGTCGCATACTGGTAAGCATTCAGTTTATCAGCAATGAAATTAGCCTGTTGAAAACCTGTTCTTATTTCAACATTCATATAACTATTTAATTTATCACCGCGTTTCGTTTTAACAAGAATAACACCGTTAGCGCCTCGCATACCGTACATAGATAGTTCTGTTGCGTCCTTTAAAACGGTGACACTTTCAATCTCTTTAGGATCTAACAGATTGATGTTCGCATCAACACCATCAACTAATATGAGTGGACTTGCGTTACCTGTAGTGGCAATGCCCCTTATATAAAATTTGTAATTAGAGTTCCCCATTTTTTGTCCGCCACTTTTAACAGAATGCAGGCCAGATAGCGTACCGTTTAATGCTTGTTCAACGATACTCACAGCATTCTTTTCAATGACATCTGCATCAATATAAGATAAGGCTCCTGGTAGCGTTCGTTTTCTATAGTTTCCATAGGCCACGTCTACCCCACTATCTTCCTCAAATAATGGTTGCATTACAATAGTAAGAGCTTTTGTTTTTTCTGTTAAAAGCACTTTTTCAGTTTTATAGTCTTTATAGCTGCATACCAACACATCAGAAGGTGATACTTCTAACGTGAATAACCCATCAACATCAGTATTTACAACGTCTGGTTTATCTTGAATTTTAATATCAGCACCGCTTAATGGCATACCGTTACTATCTGTAACCACTCCGCGCAACTCATATCCAACTGTTTGTTCTTGTGATTTTTGTGAAAAAACAGAGGTCGAACAGAAAAAGAACACCAGCAATAACAAGCTTCTTTTTACCATTATTTTGATTTCGTTTTGACTCATCTTTATATATTTTTGTCTGCTTAGGATTATATAATAATTACCAACCAGGGTTTTGTTCTAACTCCGTACTCTTATAAATTTCACTATTAGGAATTGGGTAACGGTTCATGTGAGGTCTAAACACACGTGTTTCGTACACATAAGGTTCGTAGATAAATGTGTCATCAGGATTTTTAGTGATTTTCATGCCCTTTATGGGGTTTTCTTCTCCAAAAATCTCCACGCCTTTGTTCCAACTTAGGACGTCGTACCAGCGCTGTTCTTCAAAACTAAGTTCAATAGCACGTTCGTTATGAATCCGCTCACGCATGGTCTCTTTAGAAGATGACAATACCAATGGAATAGGCACCTGATTTACTCTTTGACGAACTTGTGATGTGGCATCTCTTGCTGTTAATCCTGCTCCCGAATGTGCACCATCGGGTCCATAGGCCTCATTTACCGCTTCGGCATAATTAAGAAGCACCTCGGCATATCGGAAATAAATATAATTTAAATACGTACTGGTGCCTTTATAACGCTGGTGTGCCTCTGGCCAAAATTTTGCTATAGAGTAACCTATTGGATTTATTAAGGTATTTCCATAATCAAGACCACCTGTATAAAATTGTGTGTTTCTACTGTACCAATAACGATCGTTATAAAGCACGGTCATTTTCAAACGCGGGTCCCTATTGACGTAGGGATCATTCGGGTTGTAGTTTGAACTTGCATTTGTGATTGGAAACCCATTAGAATCTTCATAAAGATCCACGAAATTTTGTGTTACCGCAGTGCCCATCCAACCATCATACCCTTGTGGCACAATAAACCGTACTAAAAAATTAGAGTTGTCGGAATGCCCTTGTTCAAAATTTATTTTTGGTCTTGGACGATTCATTATGATTTCATTTCCTAAATCTGATCTGAAAAACATATTCACATAATCAGGATCGAGACTGTATTGATTTAAATTAATAACATCCCAAGCTGCCGCTGCCGCCGCTTTCCATTTTTCCACATCTTGATTAGGGTTATTTAATGGTCGGGCAGCATATAATAAAGTTCTTGACTTTAAAGCCAATGCTGCACCTTTTGTGGCTCTTCCTGTATCACCTCCTAAGTTTTCTAAATCTAACAGTTGAGCTGCACGGTTGCAATCTTCAACTATAAAATTGATACTTTCTTCGTAGGTGTTTCTAGGTACATCCAATTCATCCTTACCTAACTCCAATGGCCTATCAAAAAGAGGCACGCCACCCCAACGTTTCACTAATTCGAAATATAAAAACCCACGAATAAAATAGGCTTCACCTAAGGAACGCTCGTAAACTTTTTGAGAAGGGAAATTTTCAACTAAATCGATGTTTTTTATAACATTATTTACTTGACGAATGCCTTTAAATAAGTCATTCCACATATCACTTAGCTCCCTATTAGCATTGGCTGCAGGATTTGATCCTATGCCAGGGATTACGTCTCCAGACCAAGCTCCATTATTAAATACAGAAGAACATACGTTAACTCCAAGTCCTTCTGCTTCGTCAGACAGTTCTGCAACCATACTGTTCCACATACGTCCTAAGTGACCTGGCATAAAATAATAACTATAGTCTAAGTATTGACGAAATTGCTGATAGTCAGTAAATACTTTGTCAAAATCCAAATCTTGCTCTGGTGCTTGATTTAGCTGTGACTCATCAAACACATCTGTACATGATACAGCACTTCCTAGGACCACTATTAAAACCATTATAAATGGTATTACTTTATATTGTTTATTGATTTTCATCTTCATTATAAATTAATATTAATACCTAAGTTATACACCTTTTGTTGCGGATAGGATTCTCCTTTTTGATCTACAGTTTCAGGGTCGAAGCCCTCTACTTTCGACCATGTTTTTAAGTTATTACCACTTAATACGATTCTCATATTTTTTATATTGAGCTTTTTACAAAACAGTTCAGGCAATTCAAAGCTTAGCTGTACATTACGCAGTCTTACATAATTACCAGATTTTAAATGAAATGAATTCACATTTTTGTTACTATGCTGTGGATTAAGGTGTAAGGATGGATAACTTGCATTTTGATTATCGACCGTCCAATAATCCTGATGCATTGTAGTCACTTGTCCACCACCTGCAGCACCTCCAAATTCAAAACCTGCATTAGAAGTAAACAGAACTGAAGCATTTGCCGCACCTTGCAACGTAGCGTTAAGCGTAAAGCCCTTCCAGGAAACTTCAGGTGTTATTGAGTAAATGATTTCTGGTACTTGCGAAAATCCTATAGGTTGTATATCTGCTTCGGTGATTTTATTATCACCATTAGTATCTTGATATCTTAAATCACCTGGAATAATTGGTCCTCCAAGAGTGCTGTGATCTGGTGAATTGTCAATTTCTTCCTGAGAGGTAAAATATCCAAGAACTTTATATCCTCTGTATTGTCCAATGCGATAGCCGGCATATTTTTGCATTACAGGGGTTCCACTAGGATCGTCATAATTGATAATTTCGTTTCGCGCAAAACTGTACCACCCGCGTAATGAATACCCAACTTCACCAATGGTATTCCTATGGCTGACATCTATTTCATACCCCCAGTTTTTAACTTCACCTATATTATATTGTGGTGATGGAATCCCTGTGGTATTGAGCAGTGAGCGTGCCGACATTAAAATATCTGTACGGTGTTCATTAAATACGTCTATTGTAATGTCTAGCAGTCTATTTCCAAAAAACTTGGCATCCAAACCAATATTTTGTTTAAGTGATTTTTCCCATGTTAACAGTCTGTTTTCAGTACGTGTTTCATAAATCCCACCTAAACTAGACGGGTTTGTAGTACCAAAACCAATATATTGTAATCGTGAGCCCGTAGCAGGCAGGTACTGATATAAACCTTGCCATAAGAAACGGCTGCCTCCAATCTTATCGTTACCGACCAAACCAGCAGAACCTCTTATTTTAAGAAATGTGACGACAGAGGACAATGGCATCATAAAATTTTCATTTGATATGACATATCCTAAGGAAGCCGCAGGGAAAAAACCGAATTGATTGCCTGGCGCAAAATTTTCTGAACCATTGTAACCCGCATTAATTTCAGCTAAATACTTTCCGTCAAAATCATATTCTAAACGGCCAGCATACCCCATTAAAACAAAAGGGTTGGACGTATTGCTTTTGTCGTTCTGTTGGTTATAAACCAAAGTGGTATTGATTTTTGACTTTCCAATTGTTTTGGTATATCGCATATTGGCCTGAATTCCTAATCTCGTGAAGGTGGTAGTTGGACTCTCTCCTGTGTAACTCAGCGGACTGTATTCAGTGATTTGATCATAGTCATCTCTGACAGAATTGTATTGAAAAGTTCCCGCTTGCTCTCTATAACTTTTAGTCGATCCTGTAGAACTATTGTAAGACAAATTCATGTCCAAGGTCAAACCATCCGTTATAAAGCTTAAATCATTTTTTAAACTCCCGACGATATCGTAGTTGTTGACATCTGTTCTATCATAGCCACTTTCTGCTATTTTAACTATAGGATTTCCCTGTCCAGCAATCGCTGCATAGCTGCCATCTGGGTTATAGATAGGAAACGCATAAGGTACTTGAGCAATTAACGACTGAAAGACGTTACTTATGTTTGGGAACCCATTCTTTGTATCCTTACGACCGCTAATATTAGCACTTAAGGTTTGAAATTTATTGACTTTAAAATCCAGATTTGAACGGAAATTAAAACGTTTAAAGTCGGTGTCCGAACTGTATCGGTTATGGGTGTTTGTATATTTAAACATCCCGTCCTGATTAAGATACCCTAAAGACACGAAGTATTTGACTTTTTCTGTACCTCCAGAGATATTGACATTATACTTTTGCTGAAAAGACAATGATTTAATAGCCTTGTCATACCATTTCAAATTTGGGTACCTGAATATATCTTCTCCTAAGCGGAACCCTTCTAAGGATTCATCAGAAATCAAGGGATCATTTTCAATATTTAATCCGTCGTTAATTGACGCTTGCTTTCTTAATAATAAATGGTCATAAGAACCTAGGAAATTCGGAATATTTATCGGTTGCTGTGCACCCAAATCTGCAGAGACACTTATTTTTTGTCGCCCTACCTCACCGCGCTTGGTAGTTATTAAAATAACACCATTCGCACCTTTAACACCATATACAGCTGTTGATGACGCATCTTTTAAAACCGAAATACTTTCCACTTCATTAGGGGCTATTTGTGAAAAAGTACGTCGCTCTACACCATCTACAATAATCAAAGGCGAACTGTCCACCCATGTTGATTGTCCTCTAATAAAAATATTTGCAGCATCCTCACCTGGTCGACCCGAACTTTGTATCGTTACCACCCCTGGCAACTTTCCAGTGATAGCGGTACTTAAATTTGATGTCGGCACATCGGTTAGCTCAGAACCTTTTATAGTGCTAATGGCACCTGTCACCGTTTCCTTCTTTTGAGAACCATACCCCACAATGACCACTTCATTTAACGATTGAATATCTTCTTCTAAAGCGATATTAAATGGTTGTTTACTGGACGCAGGTTTCTCTTGGGTAATAAACCCAACATAAGAGAATACTAATACCGCCTTAGGACTGGAAACCGAGATACTAAAATTACCATCAAAATCTGTAACGGTTCCCGTGGCGGTTCCTTTAACAACAATAGAAACACCAGGTAGAGGAACGCCAGATTGGTCGGATACAACTCCTGAAATGATTTTATCGCTTTGAGCATATAGAGACATGTGACTCACTACAAATAAAAGAAATAATGTGACTCTTAAGACATATGAAAATGATAGGATTCCTTTACCCATATTAGTTTATAGTTTAATAGTTAGTTTGTTATATAAAAAGTAATATGACATGGTGCAAACATCCATCAGTACTTTATGATTTTTTGAGTATTCGTTAGATTGTTAGCATCCGTTATATTTAAGAAATACAAACCACTAGGCAGATTCGATAAATCTAAAGTTGTCTCTTGTAAAAATTGGTCTGTTGCTATTATTTTACCATCTATACCAATCACTTTATAGCTTAATAAAGCCCCGGCATTATTAGACTTAAGATTCAAAACCCCTTTTGTAGGATTAGGATAAAGGAGTGTTTTTAATTTATTTTCCGAGAAATCGGTAGTACTTAATACATCTTGAAAATCGACCGTTACAGAACTTCCTTTGAATGGTGTACTTGTTGGTACTACCACAGCTTTGGTATAAGGCAAACCACTATCTGTGATTGTAACGTTTACTCCAGAATAACTTTGTGATGGATTTGATACAGTAACGAGCGTACCATTTTTAAATATTAATGCACAAGGCTTATCCACGGTAACTGATTTGTCTTCAAAACTGACCGTTCCCGCTTCATGAAAAATGACTTGCAAAATATCTAAACCGCGATGATACACCGCTTGTTGTGAAGGGGTGTTTTTTATAATACTTACAAGGCTATCATCATAATTTTGCGCTTTTTGTTGACTATCAATGCCAGGCACAACGATGTAGCTATAATTGGCATTATTAGGATTATTGCCGTGATCCATCCATAAGGAAAACACATATCCAGATTCAAGTGCTGGAGAACCATCTGCATTAATAGACTTCCAAGTGCCTTCTTGGGCTTTCATCGTATATTTCACATTACCTTGATTAGGAAAATAGTAACCAAACTTCCCGTTTCTGATATACTTTAAATTTGCGTTAGCATATACATTAGAACTGATAGATTGTGCGGTTTCTTCAGAAGACCCGACTTCGCTGTAATACGATAACTCTTTAAGCCACGCCTGATTTATAGTTGTGCGTACATTTCTATTACTATTATCTATAATTCCAGCACCTAAACAAACCACTTCATCGTCAAAAAAGAACCAACTTTTCTTAGCTTGCGTATTTGTCTTATTTAAAGTTAAGACCGATGCGCCATGTGTACCGTCAGAAACACCACCTACAAAAGAGGTACTTCCATAATTACTCCCCCAATCACTTCGGTTAGGAAACGACGTAGTATATGGAAATGTAGTGCCTGGGATCATTGCCCAATCCCAAACAGGCATAATATTATCATACTCATCACCATCAATTGCCATGAAATTTGCGCCATAAGAGAAATAATTAGCCTTTAGGTTTTCGCCGTTTCCTTTTTCGGCCTCCACAGTACGCGTTGATGTGTTACGAACAGTAAATAAATAATTACTGCGAGAGTGCTGTGTATAATCAGAAGCCCAAAAATGTTTATTAAACTCTTTAATATTGTAATTAGCTGGTTTATTGCCTTTCAATCTTGACAGAATATCTAAGTATTCAGTCGCATTTTCAGGGTCGATATAATCAGCTAATCGTTGAAGATAATTCATGTTGGCGTTTAAAGAATTTTTGCGACTCACGCTCCTACCCATCACACTAAAATCCCAAAAGCGTCCTCTGGTGGAATAGGCTTGTGTATCACGCACAAAACTTAAAACCTTACTAAAGTTTGCTGAATCCGTATCAAAAGCTGCTGGAGAGTCTGCCAAATAAGATGCCAATCGTATTAGCCCATCGCAAAACACCCAGCCATAGCTCGCGCTCATTATTTGTGGTCCATGATCTTGGTACATTAAGTCGCCAGTAATATTATCGGTCAAAATTGTTTCAAGGATATCCCTTGTGTTTTCTAAAAGCACACTGTCCTCCATCAGAAGTGCACGGTACACATAATGCAAGGCGATGTCTACCGCATTCGCACCAGAACCTCTTGAGGTAATGCCACTTAGATCTGTAGGAGAAAACATTGACAGTAGCTCTGGCTCATCTATACCTGCCGCACTGGTTTTTGGAATAAATCCATCAAATTCTCGCATAAAAATGAGGATTTCACCTAAGTATTGCGGAAAATAAACTTGATTGTACCACCAGTTGGAATCTGAAGTATTAGAAGTATACCAATACTGCAGCCCGTTTTTAACAGCATCCTTATAATAAGTATCATTATACTTTGTGTTGCCAATCTGTGTCGCGGCCGCAGAAATCTGCCATAAACGATAAATATGGTTATCGGTCGTTGTCAAATTGGTATTACTTCCATACTGCATATCAGACCAACTCCCATCAGCATTCTGTGAATTCACCCAGTCATTTAAAACACCAGTTCCAGATATACCTATTTTTTGCTCTGTTGCAACACGCGCTCTTAATGTCTCAAAATCATAAGCCTGAGCATGTACCTCTGTTATTGTTAAAACCAAAACGACAGATAGACATTTAATTAAATTCATATAGTAATTTTTATTCATCTTTAATAGCATCTTAAATAAATCCTTTTATTATTGTATCTAAATAACCCATCATACTAAGGTTATTAGAAACATTATCGCTAAAATCACAAGAATCCCAACTATTGCTATCATCGCAAACAGTGCTTCAGCTTTTTTATTTTTATTGTGCATACTTTGACGTTCAAAAGTGATATCACAAGTAAGAATTTTTGCTAAATAAAGAGCAACACTATTGTTTTTAATATGTGCACAGATGTGTAATTAACTGCATACATGTTCACTGAACAGTACAAATGTGTAATTACCAAGACTATGCTATTGAAATCATTATATTCATGAGGAAAATATTAACAAAAACAAATCTTTATATTGTATTTTCATTATGATTCAATCTGATTTGTTTACTTTTTAATTGGAAAACTTGAATCGATATAAAATTTACTTCTGTTGCCTATTCCTATTGCACTTAATGTTTAACTACGCGAAGTTTTTTACTTGTATATAATTAAGCCAAATAATTTCATCTTCTTAGAATGACTCGTTCTAACAATTTTGATTGGTCGTAGGTAGGAACTCCCCAAACTCGATATTGGAGAGTTAAAGAGAAGCTTGTCTCGATAATTTTTCAGAAATCTCAGATTTATTTCAACTGAACACTTTAGCAGGTCTTATTAAAGGAATAGGTGTCGCTAACTACATTAATTCTAATTTTTTTATACGAAATTAAATAGGCTGACAAGCAATAGCAGCCTACAAGCGAATGGAATAAAAACTCAGAGTATTGTGAGACCCAATTTTTGTATTTCCCTTTTTTGAGATTTACCTGTTAGATCACACACAAGGAGTTCCTATTTGTTCAGATCTGGAGAGATTAAAATTAATCTTTATCCTGCGTTGTCCCAAAGCAACCTACAGAAAAAATAACATTATTCTTTTCTATAATCTGTTGGAAGTTTATCAAATAGCTTTTTAAAACTTCTCGAAAAATATTCAGGTGAAGAGAATCCCGTATTATAAGCAATTTCAGCAATAGTTTGATCTGTTTCCTTAAGGAATACAGCGGCTTTTCTAAGACGTATGGACCTAACAAACTCTGTAGTGGACATATTTGTCAATGCCTTTAGTTTAATATGGAGGCTACTTCTACTCATTGCCATTTCACTAATAAAATCATCCACACTAAAGGTGTTATCTTGAAAGTGTTCTTCAATCGTTTTTATAGCCTTGTTGAGAAATTTATCATCAGCCGAGGAGTTTGAGATTTCATTTGGCTGGATAATGATATCATTTCCAAAACGTAATTTTAGTTTTTTACGCGTTTCCAACAAATTAGACACCTTAATTTCTATGAGTTCCATATTAAATGGTTTTTCTATATAGGCATCTGCTCCATTCTTAAGACCTTCAATTTTGTGTTCGAACGAACTCCTTGCAGTAAGTAGAATTACAGGAATATGACTTATCCTTATGTCATTCTTTATCTCAAAACACATCTCTACCCCATTTTTATTTGGCATCATCACATCACTAATTATTAAGTCTGGAGAAACTTTAAGACACATAGCTATACCTTGAACACCGTCATTGGCCTCATAAATTGTATATTTTTTTTCTAAACTTTCCTTTAGGTAGTTTCTAAGTTCCTCATTATCCTCAACCAACAAAATTTTAATAGGTCTCTTTTCTTGCTTGAGATTTATATTGGCTTTTTGTTTGTTTGAAATTAAAATATTAGAATTATACGCTTCCTTTATAAATGGATAAGCGTCTTGGAACTCATTAATATCTGAAGTATTAAAATGCTCATGTCCTAAACGCAAACTTATCGTAAAGCAACTTCCTTTACCTAAAGTGCTTTCTGCTCTAATGGTTCCATGATGCAATTCAACTATCTTTTTTGTGAGTGATAAACCAATTCCAGTACCATTCAAGTCTCGTTCAACCTGGTAAAATTCCTCAAAAATATTTGATATACCTGCTACTGAAATACCTTTACCATCATCTATTACACGAACCTCTACGAGTTGATTATTTAAAGAAATTTCTACAATTATGTTCCCATTCTCTTTAGTGAACTTAAATGCATTAAATAATAAGTTGTGTAAGATAATCTCGTATTTCTCCAGATCTAAGAAAACAGGAATCTTTGGTTGAACACTAACAACATTATAACTTATTGAAGACTCATCCGCTTTGTTTTCAAATGATCTTGCTATTTCATTTGTTACTTCAACAATGTTATATTCTGCTACTTTTAAAATCATTTTTCCTTTTCCAACTTTTCTGAAATCCATAAGCTGATTAATTAAACGCAACAATCTATTGGCATTTGAATGCATTAACTTAAATTGCTTTAACAAATTAGCATCACTTATATTAGAATTCAAGAGTTTCTCTAATGGACTAATGATCAATGTCAAAGGCGTCCTGAATTCGTGAGAAATATTTGTAAAAAACTCAAGTTTTGCTTGATGTAGTTCTCTATTATTTTGTTTTTCAATTTGTTCTAATTTCAAATTATTTTTTAAGTTTAAATACATGTATAAAAAATAATAAAACGCAGCTAAAAGAAGGACAATTATCACCACATATCCTAAAAACGCATACCGTGTTTTCCACCAGGGATGTAGTACCGTAATTTGTATAGATGCATCGTTACCATTCCATAAACCATCAGAATTTGATGCCTTTACTTTAAAAACATAATTCCCTGCTGGTAAATTGGTATATGTTGCCGTGCGTTTATTTTCTATATAATTCCAGTCCTTATCAAAGCCTTCTAACTTGTAAGCATATTGATTTTTTTTAGGAGAGGAATAATTTAATGCCACAAAGCCAAAAGTTATTACAGATTGTTGATGCGTCAATGTTAAATCATTAGTTTGAGAAATATGTTTTGTTAATGGCGAATTTTCAGCACCAATAGTGACAGGCTTATTAAAAAGATTAAAACTTGTAATGACAACTTTTGGAGCCTCTAAGTTTTTGGTTATCTTATCGGGGTTGAAAATATTAAAACCATTACGTCCGCCAAATAATAATTCCCCATCCCTTGTTTTTAAAGACGCATAGCGCTCAAACTCATTACCTTGCAATCCGTCATGCACGTCATAATTAAAAAAAACTTGTGTTTTCGTATCATATTTTGAAAGACCATTAATTGTACTTGCCCAAATATTATCAGCATCATCCACTTGCAAACTTAAAACCTGATTATTTGCTAAACCGTCTGCAACTTTATAATTTATAAACTCAGTAGTATTTACTTTCTTTAAAAACAAACCAATACTTGTACCAATCCATAAGTTTCCTTGGCTATCCTTTTGTAAGGCGTTAATTTGGTTCGCATTAATTTTAGCTTTTTCTAATTCTTTTGTTTTGGTATTAAATAAGTATAATCCAGTTTCAATGGTTCCTAACCAAATACGGCTTTCATCTTCATCAGTAATACATCTTACTCTTACGACACCATCAATTTTTTCAAGGGTGCCTTCTTCAGGAAAAAACTCATAAAACATACCACCATAATCCACCCATATTCTATCATTCTGATCCTTATGGATCGCATAGACCATATTGTAGATTGAATTGTACTCATTAAACATATAATGCGAGAACGTTCCTGTTTCTGAATTAAAAATTTCCAAACCATTCTTTAAAGTCCCAATCATTAAATGATTAGCGTCCAACTCCTCAATACAAAACACATAATCATCTGCCAGACTTAGAGGGTTGTCAGCATCTGGTTTATAATGAACAAAAGTACCGTCAGCACGATTAAATTTACTCAATCCACCGCCTTCTTTTGTCCCAACCCAAATATTTTCTTTTGAATCTTGAAATAATGCCCTAATATTATTATTAAAAAGTCCGTTTTCTTTGAAATTAACTTGGTAGTGTTCAAAGCTCTTTCGATGTCTATCTATAAAATCAACGCCACTGTTATAGGTTCCTATCCAAACATTATCATGACTATCTTTCATTAATGTCGTTAAAGCCTTGCTACTAATACTGCTAACCTCATGAATATCTGGCTGGTAATGATCAACAGTGTTACTTTTTTTATCAAATCGAACCAATCCCCCTTCAATATTCGCAATTAAAAACACCTGAGGTTCGTCTTCTATAATATCGACAACCCGATTGTTAATTAAGAACCCACCCGATTCCTCATAGATAATAGGAGTCCCTTTTACATCCCCATTTTTAACAAAGTAAAGACCTTTGGAATAGGTACAGATCCATAGGTTGGATTCACTATCTATAAATAACTTACTGATAATCCCTAAATTATCATATTTATAGACCGTTTCATAAGTTCCATTTTCCAAATTCAATTGATAAACGCCGTTTTTTGTACCTAACAAAATGGTATTTTGACTCACCTCTTGAATGGACGTTATTTCCCATTCTCTCCCATTATCATCTTCCGGAAGTGGGTATTTTTTGAAGTTGGTAAAGGATTCATTTATAATGTACAAAAAATCACTTCCTACAAATAGTTTATTATTTGAACCAAATTGCATGGAATTAATTGAGCTTTCACCAAAATTTTCCCCTAACTTATTTTTAAGTTTTTTAGGTTTAAAGCGCCAAATATTCTTATCAAATATCTCTAATCCTTTTGGAGTACCTATCAGAAGTTTTTTTGTTTTAGGATTAATCGCCATGCATGCGACTTGCTTATCAAAAACCTCCATGGTAGTACCATCGTATCGGTTGAGTCCATCTCCGGTACCAAACCAGATAAAACCTTCTCCATCTTCCTGTATAACATTTATTCTGTTTGATGAAAGACCATTTGTGTGAGTTAAATGATCGAAAATTAATTGCTCATTTTGTGCTAAAGCACCAAATGAGCTACATATAAAAAATAGGTAAAAGAATATTCGGTTTTTGAAGGTTAGAACAACATTGGAAAAATCATTGATAATATTAGGTCTCATAAAATTTATATAATGCGTGGTATAAATGTGTAATAGGGTAAGTTAAGTCTACATTTTATTATTTTAAACAGCCTTTTATAAGTAATTTATAATACAAATCAATAGCCACTATTCTTATTTAGGTTATTATTGAGATACGTTATCCAAAAAATAATATTGTTTAATTTATTTTAATCTTTTTAAGGCAAAACCATTTCATTAAATAAGAAATAATCTTCAGAGTCAAAGGTATCAATTGAAATAACTAATAAGTTCAAACATTACGCCACCAAATCCCGTTTATAAACGAAAAACAAAAATCACCAATACAGAATTAAGATAAATTTTCATAATTTTATTTTCATGTCAATTTTAAAAAGCCTTCATCACATGTATGTTGAATTTGAATATATTTAATGCTACAGAACGAACATTTGATATTCCGTCAAGCCTGTCTTAAATTTCGTTTCAAAGAAATAGTTCCTATTTTATATATTCCCTGCCATAAAGAAAACAAAAATATTATTAATGCATATCAACAGAGTATGTTGTAAAACAGAATTTGACTAAATTATTCATTTGTTACCTTGATTTTTCTGGGAAGAATCTCGCTCTACAAGATTGGCCTGAATAATTATTTTTTCATCGATAACAGAACCATTATTACCAGATATTTGTGAAATTAAAAGTTCCGCAGCCCGTTTTCCAATATTAAACCCAGGCTGATTGATAGTTGTCAACGACGGCTCAATCACAGCTGATATAGCTTCGTTACTAAAACCTACAATAGCAATATCCTCAGGTATTTTAAAATCATTTCTTTTGAGCTGTTGCAATGCACTAATGGCGGCAACATCATTGGCTGAAAAGATTCCATCTACTTTATAAGGTAAGCCAATAATTTTATCGGCATTCTCAATCCCATCTTGCTCCATTAAACGAGAGTTAAAAATCAGTTCATCATTAAATTTAATATGATGTTTCAGTAGTGCTGCTTTATAGCCTGCAAAACGGTTTTTATAGATTTCCAGATCCATGGGCCCAGAAAAATGCGCAATTTTTTTACATCCTTTTATTATAAGATGCTCAGTAGCATCAAATCCAGCTTGAAAATCATCTATGAGCACACTGCTGGTTTCCGGAACATTAAGATGCCTATCAAAGAAAACAAATGGGATCTTTCGCTTTCTTAGGCCTTCAAAATGTTCATAGTTTTTTGTCTCCATGGATATGGATACCAAAACACCCTCTACCCTATTCGCCAATAAAGTATTAACGGTATTCTGTTCTCGTTCTAATTGTTCCAAGGACTGACAAATGATAACATTATACCCAAGGTTATAAGCCGTTTCTTCAATTCCAGCAATTGCAGACGAAAAGAAATGTCTTGAAATACGAGGCACAATAACACCCAAGGTGTTGGTTTTATTTTTGCGCAAATTTGAGGCCAAATCGTTCCGTTGATATCCCAATTCCTGAGCCTTGGCAATAATTCTATTTTTAGTTTTTTCAGTTACCCTTGGACTGTTATTAAGTGCTCGTGAAACGGTAGAACTATCGACATTTAAAATGCGAGCAATATCATGTATGGTAATTTTATCAGAGCTCATGTTTAGAAGGGAAAAAAAGTTAAGTCAATATATTACGTTCTAAAAAATCCTAAATTAATCAAAATTATATTTATGTGATTCATTTTGGAGCCAGAAGCTTTTTTAAGCATAACTAAAAAAAATTTCAAAGGAAAGATATACATAAAATACAATCGATTGTATTTTTATTTTGTTACATTTACAGTTTAATTAATCAAACCAATTAAATTTTCATTAATAAATAACACTGTAATTATGCAAACGACCTTTGAAGTGAGATATGCAGCGTCTCCAAATGATGTTAAATCCTATGACACCCAAAAACTTCGTAATGAATTTTTGATCGATTCATTAATGAAGCCGAACGCAATACACTTTGTGTATACACATTATGATCGGTACATGGCCGGTAGTGCAGTACCAACAAACTCACCTTTAAAATTAGAAACTGTAGATGTTTTAAAATCAGAGTTCTTTTTAGAGCGTCGAGAGCTGGGGATTATCAATGTAGGCGAGCAAGGCACGGTATCAGTTGATGGAACCGACTATGTTTTGGACCATAAAGAAGCTTTATATGTGGGACAAGGCAACAAGGACATCACATTTTCAAGCACATCTGCTGATAAACCTGCTAAGTTCTACTTAAACTCAGCCCCTGCCCATAAGGCTTTTCCAACCAAAAAGATTGGCACCGACGATGTTGAAGTGATTGAATTGGGTGCACCTGAAACGGCTAATGCAAGAACCTTAAGAAAATATATAGTCAATACTGTGGTTGACGTATGTCAGTTGCAAATGGGAATGACGACATTAAAACCGGGAAGTTCTTGGAACACCATGCCGGCGCATACCCACGATAGACGTATGGAGGTGTATTTCTATTTCGAGGTACCGGAAGACCAGGCAGTTTGTCACTTTATGGGACAGCCACAAGAAACAAGGCACATTTGGATGGCCAATGATCAAGCGGTAATCTCTCCACCTTGGTCTATTCATTCTGGTTCAGGTACGAGCAGCTACACCTTTATCTGGGGGATGGCAGGAGAAAACTTAGACTATGGCGATATGGACCATTGCAAAATAAACGAATTAAGATAAACTTCAAAAAAAATATATTATGTCAACCAAATTATTTGATTTAACAGGAAAAATAGCATTAGTAACTGGAGCTGTGCAAGGTCTTGGAATGGCCATGGCCAAAGGATTGGGAAATGCAGGTGCTACCATCGTAGTAAACAATCATTCGGAAGACTCTTTGGGACCAGCTGTTAAGGAATATAAAGATGCAGGCTTGAACGCTCATGGCTACGTTTTTGACGTGACGGATACCGATGCGGTTGAAGCGGGCATTAAAAAGATTGAAGCCGAGGTTGGACCTATTGATATTTTAGTCAATAATGCCGGAATCATTAAGAGAACTCCAATTATAGAAATGGAAACCGTCGATTTTGAAGAGGTCGTAAAAGTGGATCTTGTGGGACCATTTATCGTTTCAAAATTCGTTGCTAAAAGCATGATCAAGAGAGGTGGTGGGAAAATCATCAACATCTGTTCTATGATGAGTGAGTTGGGCAGAGACTCTGTAAGTGCTTATGCGGCTGCAAAAGGTGGGCTTAAAATGCTAACTAAAAGTATGGCTACAGAGTGGGCACGCTATAATATCCAAACCAACGGCATCGGTCCAGGATATTTTGCTACAAGTCAAACCGCACCCATTCGTGTGGATGGCCATCCTTTTAATGAATTCATAATTGGCAGAACTCCTGCAGGACGTTGGGGAAATCCGGATGACTTACAAGGAACGGCGATATTCTTAGCCTCACAGGCCAGTGATTTCGTCAATGGCCATGTTGTTTATGTTGATGGCGGAATTTTAGCAACCATAGGAAAACCATCAAACGAAAAATAAGCCAGAAGATGATGCAACCTTATAAATATGTACTGCTTTTTGCGTTCTTCGGATTGCTGGCATCCTGTTCTGGACAAGAAAAAGCTAAAACAATCACTGTAAAAAACAGCTCAGACAATGACCGCACTTTCGAGACGGTTGAATTAACCAAAGAACTTTTGAAGGTCGATGAACTTTCCAATGTCGGTATTAAAAATAGAGACACGCAAACATTGTTGGTAACACAAACCATCGATAGCGATGGAGACGGAACTTTAGATCTTATCATTTTCCAACCAGAAATCAAAGCCAACAGTGAACAGGTTTTTGAAATTGTAAGCATTACTGGTGCCGAACGTCCTGAAGCACCTGAACTGTGCTATTCACGCTTTGTACCAGAACGCACCGATGATTATGCGTGGGAAAATGACAGAGTAGCATTTAGAGTCTATGGTCCCGTTGCCCAACAGATGATTGAAGAAAACATTCCTGGAGGCACTTTGTCTAGCGGTGTCGATGCATGGTTGAAACGTGTTGAGTATCCTATCATTAACAAATGGTATAAAAAAGCTTCAGATGGCACAGGAGATTATCACGAAGATACCGGAGAAGGACTTGACAATTTTCATGTTGGACCGAGCCGAGGCGTTGGGGGCATCGCAGTAAAAGTAGATACCGTCTACTACATTTCCAAAAACTTCACCAAATGGCGTACCATCACCACCGGACCGCTCAGAACTAGTTTTTATTTGGAATATGCCAATTGGGATGCTGCAGGCAACGAGATTACCGAATCAAAAGTGATCAGCTTGGATTTAGGCCAAAATTTCTCCAAATATGAGATGAATATTAAGGGCACTGATGAGATTTCAGCCGGATTGACCTTACACGATAAAAAAGGCGTTGTTTCTGGAGACAAGGGCAAAGGATGGCTAAGTTACTGGGAACCAATTGATGACTCTGAAATAGGTATCGCCATTGTGGCATCAAAAAAATACTTTAATGATTTTGAAACCTATGATGTAGAAGTCAAAGATTTAAGCAACGCTTATGCACATCTTAATGTCATAGACAACAAAGTGGTGTATTATGCTGGATTTACTTGGAAAAAATCAAAACAATTTCCAACAAAAGAAATATGGGAATCACATTTAGACCGATTTTCCGAACAGATAAATAACCCTTTGACAGTCACTTTAGATTAGTATTTTTAATGTCCAACAACCTTTAAACCAAGCACCCAAAAAAGTTATGACTAAAATCGAGAAAGAAGTAGGATCTTATAAGAACTTTTAATTAAACAATATTCACTCAATGCAAAAAGTTGTCACTTTTGGAGAAATAATGCTACGATTGTCCACAGAACATTATTTAAGGTTTTCACAATCCCATTCTTTCAAGGCCAATTACGGAGGTGGTGAGTTTAATGTGGCCGTCTCTCTTGCCAATTATGGTGTTACTTCTGAATTCGTAACCAGACTGCCGGATAACGATTTAGGCAAATCCGCATTGATGGAAATACGTCGACAAAATGTGTCTGCAGAAAACATTATTTATGGCGGTGAACGTTTGGGAATTTATTTTCTAGAAACCGGTGCGGGATTACGTGGCAGTAAAGTGGTCTATGATCGTAATCATTCGGGCATTTCTGACGTTGAAATTGGTGTGATTGATTGGAAAAAGGTCTTTCAAGATGCAAGTGTATTCCATTGGAGCGGACTTACACCAGCTATATCCCAAAATGCAGCTGATGTGTGTTTGGAAGCGGTGAAAGTTGCCAAAGGTATGGGAGTCCTAATTACCACTGACCTAAACTACAGGGCAAAACTTTGGAAATACGGTAAAGCACCTAAAGACATTATGCCAGAACTTTTAAAATACAGCAATGTCATATTGGGAGACCTTGATACCGCTTTCATGATGATCGGAAAAGATAAGGTTAACCCAAACTATAAGGATGCTGACAGTTTACCACAGTTTTATGATCTTTTTTTTGATCAGTATCCTGATTTGAAATATATGGCGACGACCTTGCGATACTCCCGAAGTGCATCCCATCAACAAATAGGTGGTATTTTTTATGATAAAGAAAAATTGTATACCGCAACCGTTAGAGAAATCACACCTGTAGTTGATCGTGTTGGGAGTGGTGATGCCTTTATGGGAGGGATTATTTATGGTCTGGTGCTGGATACGTTTGATCCTCAGTATACGATTAATTTCGCAGTCGCAGCTTGTTGTTTGAAACATACCATTTCGGGTGATTATAACTTGGCCACAAAAGAGGAGGTAGAAGCTCTGGTTAAAGGAGGTCCCTCAGGGATCGTTTCACGATAATTTATAAAAATACGAAAAGAATAATAATAGCTTATGGCACAATTTTCAAGAATAGAAGTCGCAGGTATCATGAAAAAAACAGGATTGGTGCCCTTGTTTTTCAGTCAAGATTTAGAATTGAGCAAGAGTATTCTTAAAGCATGCTATGATGGTGGTGCGCGGTTGTTGGAGTTTACGGCCCGTGGTGATTTTGCTCATGAAGTTTTTGGGGAACTGAACAAGTATGCCATCAAAGAACTACCTGGAATGGTAATGGGTGTTGGATCGGTAACCGATGCGGCGTCAGCTTCCATGTACATGGCATTAGGGGCTAATTTTATTGTTACACCTGTATTTCGTAAGGATATTGCCATCGTTTGTAATAGACGTAAAGTATTGTGGTCTCCAGGATGTGGGTCGTTAACAGAAATTGCAGAAGCGGAAGAAATGGGCTGTGAAATTGTTAAACTTTTCCCTGGCGATAGTTTTGGCGCAAAATTCATAAAGAACATCAAAGGCCCACAGCCATGGACCAATATTATGCCTACAGGAGGTGTGTCCCCTGACCAGGAGAATTTAAAGGAATGGTTTGATGCGGGAGCGACATGCGTAGGCATGGGATCCCAATTAATAACGAAAGACATAGTAAATCAAAAGGATTTTAAGAAGCTGGAAGAGCAGGTCCGATGGACCATTGAGACGATCAAAACCTTGAGGGAATAAATTACAGTTTTGAATATGAAGAA
>NZ_JACGLT010000021.1 GCF_014062315.1 Gelidibacter maritimus | reverse complement strand
GATGGAACTAATGGCGCTGACGGTGCAGACGGTACAAACGGCGTGGATGGAACTAATGGAACTGACGGAGTAGATGGTGCTTCAGCTTATGATGCTTGGCTTTCATCAGGGAATACAGGAACAGAGCAAGACTTTTTGGATTCATTGATTGGTGCGGCTGGAACTAATGGCGTTGACGGTGCAGACGGTACAAACGGCGTGGATGGAACTAATGGAACTGACGGAGTAGATGGTGCTTCAGCTTATGATGTGTGGATTGCAGCTGGCAATACGGGAACAGAACAAGACTTCTTAGATTCTTTGAAGGGTGCTGACGGAACTAATGGTATTGATGGAACTAATGGTGTTGACGGTGCTTCAGCTTATGATGCTTGGTTTGCAGAAGGGAATACAGGAACGGAACAAGATTTCTTAGATTCACTAAAAGGAGCTAAAGGCGATGATGGTAATTCTGTTACCGTAACTGATAATGGTGACGATACAGTCACAATTACTGATGGCACAAACAGTGTAACAATTTCTAAGGGTGTAGATGGCCAGGACGGAGATACGCCAGTAATTGGAACTAACGGTAACTGGGAAATCGGTAGTGTTGACACAGGAATCGCTGCAACGGGTGCTGATGGACAAGATGGAGCAGATGGCCAGGACGGTGCTGATGGTGATACCCCTGTGATCGGAACAAACGGTAACTGGGAAATCGGCGGTGTTGACACTGGAATTGCTGCTACTGGACCACAAGGAGATCAAGGTATTCAAGGAAATAAAGGTGATAAAGGTGATGATGGAGATACGCCAGTAATCGGAACTAACGGTAACTGGGAAATCGGTAGTGTTGACACAGGAATCGCTGCAACGGGTGCTGATGGACAAGATGGAGCAGATGGTCAGGACGGTGCTGATGGAACTGACGGTGTTGACGGAAACGGAATTGCCTCTACGGTTGATAACAATAATGGCACGTTCACAATTACCTACACAGATGGTTCAACATTCACAACCTCAGACTTAACAGGGCCACAAGGTGAACAAGGCCCTATAGGGTTGACTGGTCCAGCGGGAGCAACAGGCGCAGAAGGTCCACAAGGTCCAGCAGGCGTTGATGGCGCTAACGGAAATGGAATTGCCTCTACGGTTGATAACAATAATGGCACGTTCACAATTACCTACACAGATGGTTCAACGTTCACAACTTCAGACTTAACAGGTCCACAGGGTGAACGAGGCCCTATAGGATTGACTGGCCCAGCGGGAGCAACAGGTCCAGAAGGTCCACAAGGTCCAGCAGGCGTTGATGGTGCTAACGGAAATGGAATTGCCTCTACGGTTGATAACAATAATGGCACGTTCACAATTACCTACACAGATGGTTCAACGTTTACAACCTCAGACTTAACAGGTCCACAGGGTGAACAAGGCCCTATAGGGTTGACTGGTCCAGCGGGAGCAACAGGCCCAGAAGGTCCACAAGGTCCAGCGGGTGCTGATGGACAAGACGGCGCGCAAGGTCCACAGGGTGAACGAGGCCCTATAGGATTGACTGGCCCTGCGGGAGCAACAGGTCCACAAGGAATTCAAGGCCCAGTAGGTCCAAGTGGTGCTGCTGGCGTTGGTGTCGCATCGATAGATGATAACAATGATGGAACCTTCACTATCAATTACACAAACGGTGGAGCGTTTACCTCTTCAGATTTAACAGGTCCGACAGGCCCAGAAGGCCCTCAAGGTCCCCAAGGTCCAAACGGCGTTGTAAATCCTAAAGACCTAACTGCAGGCGACACTTCCATTACCGTTACAGACGGTACGGGAGCAACCCTAGTGGATGCCAATATAAGAGTAGCAGACGGTGGGATCTCAAGCGTTAAGTTAGCAGATGCAGCAGTAACACCTGCAAAAGTTCATGTTGATGTTGCTGGTAGTGGACTCGTAAAAAACACGACAAGCAACGCCTTGGACGTACAGGCAAACAACGGATTAAACGTTGATGCTACAGCTGATGCCGTTCAATTGGGTGGGGCGTTAATCAAGCCAACCGCAATCAGTACAAGTGCAGCCAATACGTTGGCCGTGACAGGATTGCAAACGGGTACTTTTGAGGATAATATTATGGTCATTGACAGAACATCTGGCGTTATAAAGCAGTTAAAAGCAGCCATGCCTACCTTCTTTTATATGCCGTCTATTGTGGTCTATACAGCGGCAGATCAGATGCCTGCAGGAGGAACGTTTGGTACTATTGACCTCTATGCGCAATATCAGGATCAGTTCGGAACGCCAACGGTCCAAAACCCAGGTTTTACTACTTCATTGCCAGTATTACCAGCCAGTGAATTGGATTATTTTATCACTTGGTATGATGAGAGTGTGTTTGAGAATGTATCGGTCACTGATGCAGGTATATTGACTTATGATGTTAGAGCCAATGCGGATGTCACCATGGCGTCGTTTATGAATATTGTATTCTCTGTAAAACCTTAATTGATGATGTATTCTAAAATAAAATCTATCATATTAGGTATAGCATTTGTATTGCTTGCAACTTATAGCAAGTTGCAAGCACAGTGCTATCCTGGCGAAATAGTGACGGCCTCATTTGCAACTGGTGGGTCAAGCCCTTATATCAATGATGTATTGTGGTTAACTTGGGGGTCTACGAGCCAAGCTGACTACCCTCATGGAAGACATAACCAACCACTAGCTGTCGGTGACAAATCCTTTGCTTCCATCCCGCTGGGAAATGATCAATGGCTTTGTATTGATGCCGAAATCACCGCCATTTCTGGAGGTGCTGTTAGCTCTTACGCTCCTGGAAATTATTCGGGAGATTACCTCGATGATCTGTACAATATTGGTGGGAATGGCGGCAACAATAGGTTGGTTTCAGGAATTCAAAACAGAGCCTCGGGTGGTCTTAGTACCATCACTATTAGGTGTAAAGCTACCATAGATGGGGTGCCAATCCGCCTTGCAGGATTGGTGGTAGCCGATGCAGAGTCCTTATCTGCCTCAGAATATATTTATACCACTGCAGATGGTGAATGGAACTTGGTGGAGGTAAAGAAAAATTTAAGTCGTGCTGCGTATAATGTTCGAAAAGAGATTGTAAATGTTGGCAGCATTCCAACTTCACAGAGAACCATGAAGTTTCTTAGAGGAAACGACCAACAAACCATGGCGGTCTCGTTTTTAAAGTTTAATGAATCTGCTTATAATAAGACAGGAAGTGACCCTGATCTTTCTGTAACTATTGAGACCACAATTAAAGGAAGTGGTATAACCGCCATAGCTTTAGGCTTATTGCCTCCCGAAGTGGATGGTGGAGATGCACCGCAAACTTATGGCTATCCAATGCACTTGATTCAAAGCTTGAACTTTAGTGGTGATGGTATTGCACCAGTAGCCGCAGGAAGTACGTCTTCAACCAACATCAATACCGAAGGCTACCAACCAGGTAGTTTAATTCCAAATAATGAGTTGAACCATTTGGGCAGTACGGCTCCTGATACAGAACGGATTCCGTTACATTCATATGATGCGATGGGTGATAATAACCATGGTACAGCAGGACCACTTGAAGAAGACGCTTGGCCAGAGGCCCTCAAAACTTATTCTTATAAGGTTTATGTACCAAACTCCCTAATCACTGCCACTATCCCATATCGAAGTCATAGCGATGGTTACATCGCAGGTTGGATTGATTTTGACCGAAGTGGAACGTTTGACCCAAGTGAAAAAATTGAAGTCTTTGCGCCTTCCACCGGCGGTGCCATGGGAAGTGTAGTCATGGAATGGACTGTCCCACCGTCTCGGGTGGCGTATGGTACTTTTATAAGGTTACGTCTGTCGGAAACACCCAATATGGGACCTACGGAAACTGTTAATACAGGGGAAGTGGAAGACCATAGGCTGCGTATTTTAACTCCTACGGTAACCAATCCGATGATTCATAGTAGAGGAAAATTTAAAAATTAAATATGAAAAATTCTTTTTTACATAGATGTATTTTCCTGCTCATTACTTTTAATGTGATGGGCCAGACCAGTAATTCAGGCCTATTGTACGTCAGTGAAGGTACGCAGTTCTCAACCGTAGAACGTTTTGACAACCTTGTCACAGGTTCGTATTTTAACGATGGCGATGCCTTTATCTACAACCACTTTAACAACGATGGCATCGTAGATTTTCATTTGAACACTGGACTCACCAGATTTATAGGCAGTGCCGATCAGGTGCTGAGCGGAACAAATGTCAGTTACCTCTATAATGTCTATTTCAACAATTCGAGCCACGCGGTGCCGTTCCAGTTATTGGGACATCTGCATATCAGTGGCGAATCTGATTTTTATGATGGCATTGTGGACAACGACAACTTTGGAGGTGAAATCACTTTCAATACTAATGCCTTCCATAGCAACACGTCAGATGATAGCCATGTGGACGGGCCTGTAAACAAATTGGGCGAAAATGAATTTACCTTCCCTATCGGCGATGGTGGTTACTACCGCTTTGCTGGGATATCCGATCCTGAAAATGCCGACGCCTTTTTTGAGGGCAAATACTTTTTTGAGAATTCCGATCCGCTTTACCCACATGCACTAAAAGCGGGGGTGATCAAGGAAATTGACCATCAGGAATACTGGACTATCGAAAAGAACAGCAGCAACACCGATAACGGACTGATCACACTGTCTTGGAGAGATGCAACCACGCCTGCAACCATGATTGCTGGTGCTGAAGCTGGAGATTTGACCATAGTACGTTGGAATGCCGCCACAAACATGTGGGTGGACGAAGGTGGTGCAATCGACATCGACAACCAGACCGTTACAACAGCAGTAAATGATTATGGCGTCTTTACTTTTGCACGGGTCAAATCCGATCTCGTACTGCCTTGTAACATTGTGGTCTATAACTCAGTGACGCCCAATGGCGATGGCAAGAATGATTTTTTCCTGATTGATCTGTCCAACAGCAATGAGTGCGCCAAAAACCTAAAAGTCCAGGTATTTAACCGCTGGGGTGTAAAGGTCTTTGAAACCAACGATTACGGAGTCAACGGCAACGTATTTGATGGCTTTTCCTCTGGACGCTTAACCATGAAGAACTCTGAAAAATTACCATTTGGAACCTATTATTATATTCTTGAATACCAATATGGCTTAGACGTGGAACAAAATTTTCATAAACAGGCAGGATTTTTATATCTAAGTTCAGAATAACATGAATCGAATTCTTATGACTATCAAAAAATCAAACCTTCTTGTACTCGTATTATTCGGAAGTCTGCTATTTATGATGCCCACTGCTCGGGCACAGCAAGACTCACAATACACCCAATATATGTACAATACTATAAGTGTGAATCCGGCATATGCAGGTTCACGTGGCTCTTTAAGTATGCTTGGGGTCTATCGCAACCAATGGGTAGGTCTGGATGGGGCTCCAAAAACTCTAAACTTTTCAATGCACTCGCCCATTGGTGTGAGAGGTGTTGGATTGGGACTTGGCTTTACCAGCGATCAGATTGGTCCCTCGTCGGAGAGTCTGGTCACCGCAGATTTCTCCTATACCATACCCATGGCAAACGATCTGAAACTGTCCTTTGGGATGAAGGGTGGAGTCTCCATTTGGGACTTGGACCCGAACAAATTGAACATCTACGATCCCAACGATTATGATCTCAGACAACAGAACAACAGCTCGCCCGTAGTTGGCGTAGGTGTATATCTGCATACCGAAAAATGGTATGTGGGGCTTTCATCGCCCAATATGTTGGAAACTGAACATTACGACGATGTCCAAGTGTCCACTGCTACAGAAAAGACCCACGTATACTTAATAGGGGGCTATGTATTTGATATTAATCCGAACTTCAAGTTGAAACCGGCTATTTTGGCCAAAGCCGTTGTTGGAGCACCCTTGGCTCTTGATTTCTCGGCCAACGCTTTGTTGAACGATAGTTTTACTTTAGGCTTGGCCTACCGTCTTGATGCAGCGGTCAGTGCTCTGGCAGGATTCCAGGTCTCGGACCGTATCATGATCGGTTATTCTTATGATTACGATACCACCGCATTGGGCAATTATAATGATGGCTCACACGAGATATTTCTGCGTTTCGAACTTGGCACCAGAATGAGAGCGAAAGTCAATCCAAGATTCTTTTAACTGTATTTAAAAAAGATGTCATGAAAAATAGTATTACCCTATATAGTTTCCTTGTATTTTTTATCGGTCTATCAAACATCGCTTTGGTTCACGGACAGGATAAAAAAATGGAAAAAGCCGCTGAGAACTATGAAAAATTGGATTATGTCAATGCCCAAAAGATCTATTTGGCCGTTGCAGAAAAAGGCCATCAATCCGAAGAACTTTTTACAAAACTGGCCAACAGTTATTACTTCAACGCTCAATATGATCAAGCTGTAAAATGGTATGGAAACCTTTTTGAACTTAATCCAAACCCTGAAAATGACATTGTCTATCTCCGTTATTCCCAAGCTTTAAAAGCTATGGGTGATACTGATAAAGCCTCAGAATACTATGACGTTTTTGCTTCCAAAAACGACCACGTAACAGGAAAGAAAGCTCGAAATTACGCCGATATCATCGAGCAAAATTCGGGAAGATATGACATAAAGACCTTGCAAAAGGTGTACGATGAAGAGAAGATCTCATTCGGCTACTTCAAGACTGGAAACACCTTATATTACGCCTCAACAAACGATACGAAAACGCTTTTAAACAAAAGAAGCGCCTGGGACGGTCTTAGTTTTTTGTCACTTTACAGTATCGAGCTCGATTCGCTGAACCAAGCTCTTGGCCATTCCGAAAAGCTTACCGGGAGCCTGAACAGTAAGTTCCATGAATCGTCACCAGTTTTTACCGCAGACAATAATACGATGTACTTTACACGGAGCAATATCACAGCCAAAAACAGAAAGGACGATCAAAAATTAAAGATCTACAGATCAGAAAAAATCAACAACAAATGGCAGAAAGCTGAGGAACTGTCCATCAACAGTGATCATTTTTCCACCGCACACCCGGCATTGAGTCCAAATGGAACAAAGCTCTACTTTTCATCGGATAGACCTGGAGGCTATGGAGCGTCAGATCTCTATGTGTCTACTATAAATACCGATGGTAGCATTGGTGAGCCGGTAAACCTGGGCCCCGAAATCAATACCAGGGGTAAAGAGACCTTCCCGTTTGTTTCTGCTGACCATGAACTGTATTTCTCGTCCGATGGCCATTTTGGATTGGGTGGTTTGGATGTGTTTTATATAAAAATTAAAGAGGACGGTTTTGGCAATCTTTTAAATGTTGGTGCTCCGATCAACACTTATGCCGATGATTTTGCGTTTGGCATCGATCCGTCCACTCGTAGAGGATTTATAAGTTCCAACCGTGCAGAGACTGAAGGTACGTTTGTTTACGATAATATTTATACCTTTTTGGAAACAGCGCCAATCATTGATGTCTATTTTGCACAGATCCAAGGTTTGGTTACCGATAAACAAACCGGACAACCAATTGAAGGTGCCAATATCGTGTTGACCGATTCTGACAATAAGATCTATAAGCAGGTTCTCACCAATCACCAAGGCTTTTATACCGTTGAAACCGATAAGTTTGATTCATATTTCGTGAAAGCAACCAAGGAAAGGTATGATTCTGATGAACATTTGTCCAAGGCAAATTTGGCGCATCAGCGCATCGACTTCCAACTGCAGACTAATGAAGTTCCTTTAGCTACAGGAACCGACTTGGCCAAGGTGCTGAACATTCCAATCATTTATTTTGATTTTGATAAATCAGATATTAGAAAAGATGCCCAGGTAGAATTGGAGAAGGTTTTGGCTGTACTTGACCAGTATCCTAACATAAGACTGGAGATTAGGTCGCATACTGACAGTAGAGGAAATGATGCCTATAATCAAAAGCTTTCCCAACGTCGTGCAACCTCCACGCTTAAATACTTGGTTGATAATGGCATCCCGGAATCGAGATTGCAGGCCGTAGGATTTGGAGAAAGCAGATTGGTGAACAAATGTAGCAATGGCGTTCCATGTTCTGCTGAAGAGCATCAGGAAAACAGGCGCTCTGAGTTTATTATTATAGATTAGAAATAGTCCCGCAGATTTCGTAGAGATGAGAATTCTGATAGGATCATTTAAAAGATAGAGTGAACCACTGTTATTAAGCACAAATTAGAATTTTTGGAATATATCTTAGAAACCGAAGCAATGTCTTCGGTTTTTTTGTGAAACACTTGTCTTCCGATTGGCAGGCAAATCCCAAAAGCGATGCGCATTGGGTTTTGATGGTTGAACCATTCCCGTTTTTGGTCGGAATCCAAACCCCTGTCTACTGCGGCAGGCAAAACCCATAAACAAAGTACAACTGCGTTTGATGGTTGAACTAATTCTTATCTTGACCGAAGATATTTATTTTTGAGACACAATCAATTTTGCAATAAGCCCTATATTAGCAAATAAACCAATTTACCTTGAGTACTGTAAGCGTTTTTATTTCCGAGAATATTAAAGAGCTGTTACAGTTTTTAAGAAGCATCAGTTTTTCAAAAGCCATCCGGGTAGGTATCGCTGTTACTTTACCTGTACTTATAGGTCTTAGGTTTGGATACCTTGAAATTGGATTGGCACTGAGCTTTGGTGCCTTTTGGAGTTCGCCAAGCGATGTCATTGGCAGTTTTAGACATAAAAAGTTTGGCATTCTTATGTCTGCAACATTGATTATGATAGTCAGTTTCATTAAGGGTTATCTAGATGTCGAGCTCTGGCTGTTACTTCCCATATTGGGCTTGATCACTTTTGCTATTGCTTTAATTTCGGTATATGGTTTCCGAGCATCGCTTATCAGTTTCTCTGGTCTAATGGCTTTTGTATTGAGTTTTTCGCTCGAATCCGAATTGGAAATTTATCAGTATGCCTTGTTGTTGGGAGCTGGTGGACTTTGGTATTTGCTGCTTTCTAAGGTGTGGTATCGTATCAATCCAAAGGCTGAAACAGAAGAGTTTTTATCCGAAACATATTTACTTACCGCAGAATTTATAGAAACAAGGGGAAAATTGATGGATCCAAATGAGGACCATGAAAAATTACAGTCTCAATTACTTAAACTACAAAGTGATTTAACCACGAACCATGAAACCTTACGGGAAATTTTGATCCTTTCCAGAAAGGCCTCTGGTTGGTCAAATTATCAGAATAGACGCCTGTTGATATTTGCCCAATTGATAGAAATGTTGGAAACGGCCATTGCCAATCCGGTGAATTATGATCGGATGGATGCGCTCTTTAGAGCACATCCGCAATATGTTAAAAGATTTCAAGACCTGATCTTTGAAATGTCTGCTCAATTACGGCTAATGTTCGAAGCAGGCAATGATTCGCGGAAACTACCGAAGAATGCGACTATGAACCAGTGTTTTGAAAAGGTGAGACATGAGGTGGCCTTACTTCGGGAGACTGAGTATTACGAAGAATATCTTATGCTTCAAAATCTGCTCGGGTATCAAGAAAAACAATCGGAAAAACTTAAAAGAATAAAATGGCTTTTAGGAGACCATGAACTTGCAGAAACCGATTTAATAGATAGGAAAAAAGCCAGACGCTTTATCGTACCCCAAGATTATGATCCGTCATTATATTTTAGAAGCTTTAGTTTCAAATCGGCTATTTTTCGGCATTCCGTTAGATTGGCGGTTACCGTAATGATCGGATATGCGCTCGGGTCAATTTTTGCCTTTCAGAATCCCTATTCTATTTTATTGATTATTATTGTTATCATGCGGCCCAGTTACGGACTCACGAGAAACCGAGCCAAGGACCGTATGATTGGGACACTTATTGGTGGAGCAATTGCTTTTGGCGTGGTTTTTCTCATACAAGACCCCTATGTGTACGCCATTATGGGCATTATTTCTTTGGTAATTGCCATTTCCTTGGTGCAAAAAAACTATAAAGCTTCAGCAACTTTCATCACATTGAGTGTGGTCTTTATTTATGCCATTCTTATCCCTGATGTCTCAAGTTTAATAAAATTTCGCATCTTGGACACCCTGGTTGGCGCGGGACTGTCTTATGCTGCTCTGCTGTGGCTGTGGCCCACTTGGGAGTTTACGGACATCAAGGATAGTATCATAAAAAGTGTGAATGCCAACAAGGATTTTCTTAATAAAATCACCGCATATTATCAACTTAAAGGACATATTCCAACCTCCTATAATATTGCACGCAAACAAGCTTTTTTAGAAACCTCAAACCTTAGTTCTGCCTTTCAGCGCATGACCCAGGAACCCAAATCCAAACAGCGAAACATAGATAAAATCTACGAACTGGTGGTCTTGAACCATGATTTTTTGGCATCAATGGCCTCATTAAGTACTTATATAAAGCATTACGATACGACTGAGGCGTCCGAACGTTTCATAGCTGCTACAGAAAAAATAGAGTATAATTTAGAGCGAGTCGTCCAATGTTTACAAAACAAAACCTGCGATGGTATGATAATATCTCCTGAAAATAAACGTTTTTTTGAAGCTTCAAAAATTATTAACTTAACATCTAAGGATAAGGAAGCGTTACGTGGATTTCAAGAGGCCCATCTGGTTTGGGAACAATTGGAATGGCTTTATTCTACCAGTGGTCAAATGCTCAAATTAACCGAATCTATGGAGCTGAATTGATGACATTACAATTTTTAGTTCGTATTATATTAAATACCCATAAACATTTATTAAAAGTCTGAATCCAAGTTTTAGCTGAGCATTGGACTAATTTTGAATTACTTTTGTCACATCATTGTTAATATGCTTTTATATTTGAAACAATAATTCGTTCCATGATCCAAAATATACAATCAAAAATCAATTTGAGTTTATTCCTATTTCTGTTTTGCGTGGGATTTTCACAGCTTGTTTTTGCTCAAGAAAATAAGCCGAAAGTGGCGTTGGTTTTAAGTGGAGGAGGAGCAAAGGGGATTGCGCATATTCGCACGCTTCAAGTATTGGATTCTTTGCATATTGTGCCAGACTTAATTGTCGGCAACAGTATGGGGAGTATTGTAGGAGGACTTTATGCGATGGGATATTCAGGCGATAGTATTGCCAGCCTTACAAAAAATGCAAATTGGGAAAAATTATTGGGGGGAAGAGTATCACTGAATAAGGTAGGTGCTGAAGAAAAGAGCGAGTATAATAAGTACTTGATTGAATTGGATTTCAAAAACGGGAATATTAATACCGGTCTTTATATTCTTAACGATCAGAATTTAAGAGAGTTTATTTCGTTTCTTGCTGTTCCAAGTTACGAAATTGAAGAGTTTGATGATTTGCCCATACCTTTTAGAGCGGTTGCCACTGATATTATAAATGGAGAAGAGGTTATTTTGGACCATGGGTCTCTTGCAGTTGCCATGCGTGCCAGTATGTCAATACCAGGGGTTTTCTCGCCAGTACGACATAAAAATACACTTTTAGTAGATGGTGGATTGCTCAATAATTTTCCGGCAGATATTGCTAAAAACTTAGGTGCAGATATTATTATTGGGAGTGATGTTGGATCGGACCCCAAGACGATTGAAAGCTTAACTAGTATTAGTGCTTTATTGTTTCAAGGAACAATGATGAACAGCAATAAAAAACGGCCCGCAAATCGTGAACTTTGTGATATTCTCATTGATCATGCCCCATATTTGACCCATACTACATCAGATTTTTTCAAAGCGAATGCAATTTATGAAGAAGGAAAAATAGCTACAAATCAACAAATTGATGCGTTGGTTGCTTTATCTGAAAGACTGAAAAATTATGAACAAAGAAAACATGAGCTCCCAGCCACTAAAACTGAATTTGTATTTGATAGCATAGTCTATCAGGATATTAGTCAGTCAAATTTGGCGCTTGTTAAAGCCAGAACTGCCATACAGCCTCATAAGGCATATACAATTCAAGACATTGAAGATGGTTTAGGTAGAGCCATGGGAACTACAATTTTTAAAGATATTGAATTTACGCGGCTTAGGGAAGATGGTAAATTTGGCCTTATATTAAAAGGTGTTGAAAAATCAAAACATCAGCTTAAAGGATCTTTACATTTTGATGGTTATCGTGGTGCGGGACTTATCATGAACTATACCGGTAGAAATATTATAGGTGACGCGTCACGATCGCTCATAACCTTGGATATTGCCAAGCAGCCAAAAGCGAGAGTACAATACCAGAAGAATTTTGGTAGTGATCGGGATTGGTGGTGGAGAACTGAAGTTTTTGGTCAACTTCTTGAGCAAAAAATATTTCTTGAAGGAAAAACAGTTGATGAGGTCAAATTAAATTATTTTGAATTTGACAATCAGATTAATAGAAATTTAAGCTCATTGAAAAGTTATGTGGGCTTTGGTGTCAAACATAAATACACCCAATTAAAACCAACCATCGATCCTGAAGTTAAAAACAATATTCTTAGTTTAAAAAAATATAGGTTTTCAACTTATGAGTTCTATGCACAATTTAACTATAGCAATTTAAATGATGTGCTATACCCAACCAATGGCCGTCATATTCAAGCTGTTTTGTCAAGGGCACTGCACAATAATATCCATGTCACCTATATAGATCCTAATGTAATGGTATTAGATGTGCCTAGCAACAACTATACAAAATTGAGTCTTGGATTTGAAGAGCGGGTGCCACTTGCATCTAATTTGACAGGAATTGTCAGCCTGAATTCGGGTTTCCTATTTGAAGGTTATAGCAAACAAAATGAGTTTTTATTTTCAACCTTTGGTTATGGCGCTAAATATTTTTTAGGAGGAAATATTATCGATCCAAGACGCGACAATTATACATTTTCCGGATTGACGGAAAGCGAGTTGGCCGTAAGTCAATTTATAAAGGTTGGTTTTGGGCTTCAAATAAAGTCGATTAGGAATTTATTTTTTACGCCACATTTTGAAATCGCTTCTGTAGGTTACGGTACCTTTAATGATTATTTACCCAATGCTTTTTCTGCCAAAGGGAAGTGGGAAAACTACGATGATCCCAGTTTATTGGCTTCGGTTGGAACAATGGTTTCTTATAAATCAATTCTTGGGCCTGTAAACTTTGATCTGTCATGGGTGAATAGCACCAATAACCTCAGATTTTTTATTGGCATCGGATTTCCTCTAAATCGCTCTAATTGATAGGACCATTATAGTCTTCTCTGCAAAAGGATATAATTAGTGTCACATTTTTATCCGTCGTAGTGAAAGTGTTCATCTTAAACAATATTCATTTAAAACTCCGTTTCTTGGCCCACTAACTTCCATCCAGCCCGGGTAACTTCCAGTTTCATGATCAGATTGGTCACCAAGGTTTCCAATAAATTTTCTTGATTGCCAATGGTTGCTACCTCAACTTGAATAATAATCTCTTCAGGATTTGTTTCTATAATATCTCTATTGATCGAGCGAAGAAGTAATTGGTCATTGGTTTCAATATGGCTTAACACCCAAAACCGAACGTTTGATTCAATATTTAAAGAACACTGAATAGAAACTTGATAATAGGTTTCTTTAACTTTTGTTTTACGGTATGCTGAAAGTTTTGATAATCGCACACTTATAGGTCTGAGAATCAAATGGGACAAAACAACGGCAGTGGTAGTCACTATTGCTCCAGCGAAGAATCCCATCCCGGCTAGGGTTCCCACCGCAGCTGAACACCAGATAGTGGCTGCGGTATTTAGACCTCTCACACCAAATCCATCTTTCATGATAACGCCAGCACCGATAAAACCGATGCCGGTGACTATCTGTGCCGTAACCCTTCCAGGATCTCCTCCTGCCAGACTATGTAGATCTAAAGATAATAGTACATAAGATGCTGCACCGATGGCAACTAAGGTATTAGTCCTTAATCCGGCATCTTTTTGCTGCCACTGTCGTTCAAAGCCGATAATCCCACCCAACAAAAACGCGGCACCAATGCGAAAAATGTATTCGGTTATCTCCACAGATCCATCCATATAATTACTTTATTATTGTTCAAAACCGATATCATGTAAGGAATATGATGATGTCATCCATTTAAATTCCCAACACGAAAAACGAACCACAAACATAGTCATAAGGTGCCATAACTCAAATATCAACTCAATGACTTTTTAGCAAAAAATGAAATAATGATCCCCGGTATTGACAACGCAATGGCAAGGTAAACTAAACTCATTGGAGAGTAAATCCCGAGTAATAGTCCCGCAACAGAAGATGCTATCATAATGGACAGGTTGAAGACAGAAGACTGAACGGATGTGGCCACGTCTTTCGCCGTTTCTACCTGTCTACTTACCGCTGCCTGCAACAGAGTAACCAAAGGTCCAAAAGAAACTCCCCATAAAAAGAAAGCAAAATGTCCCATCCCGGTTGTGCTTCCGAACATTAGAAAAATAATCATAGAGATGATCAGCAAGGCAAACATGGCTATGGTAAGCAGTCTTAAGTATTTATCGGTATATTTTATGGCCAACAGTACAGAAATCAAAGAGCCTATGCCAAAAAACAATAAGGCACTTTCAACACCTCCTGCCAACTGAATTTCATCAACCAGACTTGTGATATACACATAAACGCCATAGTGTGCTATAACGCCAAGTAGGGTAAGCAATAAAACGATTAATACTTCTGGTATCTTTAAAAGTGCGAATGGCGATGAGCTTTTCGTCAATTTTTCACCTGGAATGGAGGGCAATGCAAAAAAGCTGATTAATGCGATAACAATAATAAAGACACCAAGTCCAATAAATTCGGTTCGCCAGCCATAATCATTTCCTATAGCGGTCATGATCGGCATACCCACACTGATACCCAAAGTTGTTCCTGCCATAATTACGGCGATGGCTTTTCCGTGGTCCTTTTCATCCACCAATCGCATCCCGTAGGCTGCAATCATTGGCCACATAACTCCGGCACAAATACCACCAATAACCCTCAAAATAATGATGATGGTGTAATTGTGGACAAGTCCGGCGATTATATTGGAAATGGCAAATCCTCCAAGCAAGATCATCAACAAATATTTACGGTTGACTTGCATGGTCAAAGAGATGAGTGGGATAGCAAAAATTGCAGATGCGATGGCATAATAACCCACTAAGTTTCCTGTTTGCACCTCGCTGATATTCAAATCGGACATCATTAATGGGAGGACGCCTGAAGGCATCAATTCAGACAGTATTCCTACAAAGGTAACTGACGACATTAAGAACATGATCAGCCACGGAAAAACACTTTTGGCTTGTTCCGTAATATGTTGTTTACTCATATAATTTATTTTGAATGAAATTAAAGTTGCCTTGACCTTTTGGTTTTTTCAATAATAACTAAGAGATCTCGGCAACAACCTTCTATTTAATTTTTATATCGCAGATTTAGAAGAGGTTGCATACTCTTTTGTAAACACACAATTGGTGGTTGTGTAAACGGTAAACATGCATTTATTACAATGAATACATCTTCCCTCAAGTTGTGATTTATCTTTTAGTTTATTTACTAAATCCGGCTCGCGTAAGAGTGCTCTTCCCAATGCCACAAAAGAAAAGTCATGTCCCATGGCAATTTGCAGGTGTGAATAGTCATTAATCCCACCGAGTAAGATTATTTGTGCATTTTTTACGATAGGCTGAAATTGTCTGGCTGACTCTAACATGTATAAATCTTCGTACGGATACTCACCCAGCATTTTTTTTCCGAATAGTTTTACGCCTAACTTGAATATACCTGTTTGAGTTGCTGCCATACCATCAATATCTGTATCCCCGCGGAAAAGGTACATTTGTTTATATACGGATGAACCCATTGTTAGTTCAAAAGCATCAACAGCTTTTGTTTGATCAAGAATTTTTACAGTTTCTGTTGCTTCATCCAGCCAGATAGATCCTTTAATACCGTCATCCATTGAGATTTTAACAATAATTGCAACGCGATCTTTAATGCGTTCTTTTACGGCAAGAAGAATTTCCTTTGCAAATCGGGTTCGGTTTTCAATAGATCCTCCATACTCATCTTTTCGCTTGTTAATCCATGGACTAAAAAAAGCAGAGACAATATATAGGTGACCAAAGTGAAGTTCTATGGCATCAAATCCAGCATCGGCGGCAACTTCGGCCGCATCAGCAAATTGCGTAATAAGTTTCGAAATTTCTTCTTTGGTAACTTCTCGACAAACTTGAAAACTTGTCGGATTCATAAACCGAGAGGGTGCTATCGGTTGCACGCCAGTGATACTCTTGTGTGCAACCGGCCCGGCGTGACCAAGTTGGGCAGAAACCATTCCGCCTGCATCATGCATTGCTTGGGTAAATTTCTGAAGACCAGGAATATTTTCACGAATCATTAAAATTTCTCCGGGTGCTGCAAATCCTTCAGAAGATATAGCACAGTAAGCTAAAGTAGTCATCCCGGTTCCGCCTTCGATGAAACCACGATGAAAATCAATGAGAGACTGTGTTACTTTTCCTTCAGGGCTTCTACCTTCACTTGTTGCTGCCTTTATGATCCGATTTGGTAATGTTATAGGTCCGAGTTTTGCAGGTGAGAAAACATCTGGAACCTCATTTGATTGTGATAAATTATTCATTTAAATAGTCTTAAGTTTATTTGTGAAAATAGATACAATTTTAGAAACAAAGCATT
This sequence comes from Gelidibacter maritimus, assembly GCF_014062315.1. Lineage (GTDB taxonomy): Bacteria > Bacteroidota > Bacteroidia > Flavobacteriales > Flavobacteriaceae > Gelidibacter > Gelidibacter maritimus. The sequence goes on along the minus strand of NZ_JACGLT010000021.1, from coordinate 47,292 downwards.
TTAAAAGCTCAACGGGATATCATAAGCCATCTCTTTACGACGGAATAGGAAATCACCATTTCTAACCGATGCCAAGACGTCTACTCGTTTACGAATTGCTTCATATACGGTTGATTCATTAAGAACAATAAAGTTGGCCGCTTTACCTACTTCTAACCCGTAACTATCATGTATGTTTAAACAACGGGCGCCATTGTAGGTGATCAAATCAAAAACGATCTCAATCTCTTTTGGAGACATCGTTTGCGCCAAGTGGATGCCATTGTCAAGAATGTTCATCATATTCCCATTCCCCATTGGATACCACGGATCGTTAATGGAATCTTGTGCAAACGCCACATTAATACCTGATTCCATAAATTCTTTTACTCTGGTCAATCCTCTACGCTTTGGGTACGTGTCCTGACGTCCTTGTAAATAGGCATTTTCTGTAGGACAGGAAATAAAGTTCATCTTACTTTTTTGGAATAAATCCATCATCCTAAAGGCATAGGAATTATCAGCTGAACCAAACGAACAGGTGTGACTTGCTGTGGTTCTGGTGCCATAGTCTTCCATAAGGACAAGAGCGTTCAATAACTCGACAAAACGCGAATGGGTATCATCAGTTTCATCACAATGCACATCAATCATTTTATCGTATTTTAGAGCAAGACGGACAATATCGTGCACCGATTTTTCTCCGAATTCTCGTGCAGGTTCATAATGTGGAATTCCTCCCACGACGTCAGCTCCCATTTTTAGCGCTTCTTCCACTAATTCAAGTCCGCCCTTATACATGTACATCCCTTGCTGTGGAAAGGAAACAATCTGAATATCAACAATGTCCTTCAGCTCTTCCTTCATTTCCAACATGGCTTTTAGTGCTGTAAAGTTTGGATCTGTCACATCAATATGGGTACGGATATGTTGTACACCTTGAGAAACTTCATCTTTAATTCCTTTCATCGCCAATCGTTTTACACTTTCTACTGTGAGCGTTTCCTTGAATTTAGGCCATAATTCAATGGCTTCAAACAGAGTGCCTGAGCCAGCTCCTGCCTGTCCAAGTTCAGATAAGGTATAGACATAATCCAAATGCAAATGCGGATCGACATAAGGTGGTAAAACTAGTTTGCCTCCAAGATCAATCTCTTCGTCGCATTTTGGTAAATTAGCCCCGATCTGGTTAATTTTTCCATTTTCCACGATCATTTCGGTTGCGGCATCATTGCGATAAATTTTCGCATTAAAGAATTTTTTTTTCATTTTATATTTATTTGAAGTGAATATTACTTTTTGTGATTAGGATTGGTTCAATCCCTAATCGGCTTCAGTTAAGAAGCTTCAGTGAATTGTTTGATAATCTACAGCTATAATTCCAATATAGAACTGATCTTGGTCAGTGAAACTAAGATTATCGAAAGGTTTTTGGGTTTTAACACACAATAGTAGGATTGGATTTTTCCCAGCAGTGAGTTTTAATGCCCCGAGGTTCTTATTCTATCTAAAAGAGATTTTCAAAAAATCAGTCAAATTGGAATTGACCGTGGCAGAATGATGATAATATGAGGTGGTTTGGGAATGAAAAGTGCCATCCTGCGAGTCCATATCATTGCTATTATTTAGATAACCGAGTAGAAGTGGTGGCTATAAGCTGTGACGAATAGAAATTCTTCGTCACAGCCTTAAATATAAAGTTAATTGGACATAAAAGTTGGTTGAATGTTTAAAGTGTGATGAAAACAGAACGTCTTTCAATATTCTGAAGATTTCTTGTTTTGTGGCCTTTACCTTCAGTATCATCCATTAACAAGATGTCGCCACCTTTAAATATTCTTTTCTTACCCAATGAGGTTTCAATTTCAATTTCGCCATCTAACAATATGATGTATTGCTTTTGAGGTGCATTATGAAAATCATAATCATAATCTGGCTTTACTGTCCTAAAAACAATGTCCTTAACGGGAATTTCATCAGAAAGGAAACCAATTTCACCATCATTCTTTAATGGCATTTCAATATCCTCAAATTGACTGTCTCCATTTTCATCGCTATAAACTTTGGTGATTTTAATCATGGCTTAAATTTTTAATAATATCAACTAAAAATTACGCGGTTGGCTTCTTCCACCTCATCTGGAGAGATGGTATGTGGACGTCCGTCGTGTACCTGCAGAAAAACCTTGGCATTCATTTCTTCCAAGATATGAACACTTTCATGGACGCGTGATAACGGGACGTGGGGATCTGGATTTCCAGTCCCGATAAACACCGGAGTGTCGTTAAAATCACCAGAGTAATTCTCCAGGTTTATCTTGTCGCCAATTAGTCCACCGGTAAATGCAGCAACACCACCAAATTTTTGAGCATGGCGCGTTACAAATTCCAAGGTCAGACATGCGCCTTGAGAAAAGCCTAGGAAGTAAATATTTTCTGCGGTTATACCTTGCGCTGTTATGTCATCAACCATGTCTTTGAGTAAATTAAGAGCAGAAGAAAGCCATGGTTCATTTTGCTCAGGATTGGCCATGAAGGAGTAGGGGTACCAGGTATTATTTGTGGCCTCCGGGGCAAGTAATGCATATTTGTCCACATTAAAATGCGATGCCAGACCTAAGATATCCCGAGCATCGGCACCCCGACCGTGGACCATAATTAAAGCTTTATCGGCATCTTTTAATGATTTTCCCGCTGACTGTATATTTTTCTTGTGCATAATTTTATTTACATTTTAAGTTCTGGAAGTGCCTTTTCAATTTTATCTCGCATTGCTTTATATTGATCGGGCAATTGGAGCGAGCTTCCAAGATTTTCTACCGTTTCATCCGTTGCAAATCCAGGATTGTCCGTTGCAATTTCAAACAGAACCCCTCCCGGCTCACGGAAATAGAGGGAAAAGAAATAGTCCCGATTAATTTTCTCGGTGATATGTAAACCCCTTGCCACAACTTTTTCTCTCATTGCCATCAATGTTGCTTCGTCTTTCACCCGAAAGGCCACATGATGATTGGTGCCTCCAGCATTTAAACCTCTCGGAGCTTGTGGCTCTTCCAACAGATCTACCAAAGCTGCATTTTCTACTGCATCGGTTTGATATCGGGTTAAATTTCCTTCGTTTTTGATCTTTTTATAACCAAATACTTCGGTCAGGATAGCGGCCGTGGCGGTGATATTATTTAAGGTCAAGGTCACCGTATGAAATCCTTTAATGGCAACATCGGTTGTAATATCAGAGGCTGCATAACCTTTTCGATCATCCTGGTGTTTTGTTTCGATTAAACTGAGATATAATCCATCTGGATCTTGAAAAGTCAGGTGTTTTTCTCCGAACCGTTCACTGAGTTCTTTATGATTTACATTATGTTCTTCAAAACGGGATTTCCAAAAATCCAGGCTTCCTTTTGGAACGGAGTAGCCGATCTCTGTGGCCATCCCAGCGCCGTTATGGCCTTGTCTAACATTTGCCCAAGGGAAAAAGGTGAGAATGGTTCCTGGGCTGCCTACTTCGTCTCCAAAGTAAAAGTGATAGGTTTGTGGGTCGTCAAAATTAACGGTCTTTTTGACCAATCGGAGCCCAAGCGTTTTGGTGTAAAAGTCATAATTGCGTTGAGCGTCGCCAGCAATGGCGGTAATGTGGTGTAATCCTAATATATTGTTCATAATTTTTAAATTGTTTCTTTGGTTAAAATTTCGGTGTTGGGTACGGAATATATTCATCCTCTTCGCCTTCAATTTTAGGGAAGGATTGATTCTTCCATTTCTCTTTGGCTTGTTCAATACGCTCTTTATTTGATGACACAAAGTTCCAATCTATAAAACGTTCTTCTTCAAATGGCTCGCCGCCAAAAATATAAATGGTGCTATTTTCCTGAATTATAAACTCACAAAGAGTACTGTCTTTTGCCACAAGCAATTGTTTCGGCTCATACACATTCCCGTCACTTTCAATAGCGCCTTCAAGAATATATAAACCCGATTCGCCAAAAAGCTCATGACCAATATTAACAGTCTGTTGTGTTTTGCTTTTTATCTCCAACATAAACAGTTTGCTAAAAACAGGCACTGGCGATTGTTTGCCGAAAGCTTCGCCTGCCACGAGTTTAAATTGTAAATCGCCTTCTTTCCAGCTTGGGATTTCTTTTTCTTCAATATGAGAAAACTGCGGATCCATCAGCTCAAATTCTTTTGGTAATGCCACCCAAATCTGTAAGCCATGCATGTATAATTGAGAGTCGCGTAAATATTCTGGAGTTCGTTCTGAATGAACAATACCCTTTCCAGCGGTCATCCAATTGACTGCACCTGGCTTTATTTCTACTGCATTGCCCAAAGTATCTCGGTGCATTATACTGCCCTCAAATAGAAATGTAAGTGTAGAGAGTCCGATATGGGGATGCGCCAGTACATCAAAATTTTCACGTTCACTTAATTTAACGGGCCCCATATGATCGATATAAATAAACGGTCCCACCATGCGTTTTTGTCTGAACGGTAATAGACGTCCTACCATAAATTTTCCTATGTTGGCAGCTCTTTCTTCTATTATCAGTTTGATATTTGACATAATTAAAATCTGTTAAAAGTTATTCCCATCAGTGGGTATCGAAACCCTGAGTCTTCGAATATACAATTTTCTGATGGAAATTTATACATATAATTTCCGACATTCAGGTTTTTGAATACTATAAAAAAAGTCACTTTGGGGTCCTGTTTGTAACACGCAAAAAACCCGACTAAACGCCGGTTTCAGTGACCGATTTATTGGAAAGTGAAAAGCTTATCAATAAGCCAATGCCTAATAAAACAATACCTGCCGTGTAGGTTCTGGGCCCTATCATATCTGGGGTATTGACATAGTAATCGCGGATAAACGCCGCAAGTTGCGGACCAACTATACCGCCTATTGACCAAGCAGTGAGAATGACACCATAAACAATAGGCATAAGTTTTGCGGGAAATACGTCTAAAATATATGATGGCATGGCGCCAAATCCACCTCCGTAGCAGAGAAGTACATAACACACTAAAAAAACAAAAATCCATGGACTACTCGTAAATATCATAAGAATGAAAACCAAGATTTGAGTCCCTAAAATCAGTCTAAAAACTTGAATTCGTCCAATTTTATCCGAAATTGCGCCCCATAAGAATCGTCCAACACCATTAAATAATGAACTGATGGCTATCAGGGTTGCACCTGCCGCTGCAAGATCTTCGGTACTCAATGCTGGATCTTTTGCCTTTAATAAATCCTGAATCATTGGGGATTGCAAGCCAATAAATAGTATTCCTGCCGAAATATTGAGGAAGAAAATGAGCCACATGCCCAAGAATTTGGTGGAGAGCAAACTTTTTTTGACCGTTAAACTATCTTCGTCAGTCTGTATAACTGCATCCTTTAGGGGAGGAGAGTAGCCTTCGGGAACAAATCCTGCTGGTGGGTTTTTCATACTCCAAGCAGCAGGAGCTCCAATAACCATTAGGATTATAGCAATAAAGAAAAATACCTTTACCATATTTCCATTGGTCATGTCCATCAATATTGGTGCAATAATTTTTGACATAATTAACGCACCCAAGCCAAAACCCATAACCACCATTCCGGTGACCATTCCCTTTTTTTCGGGAAACCATTTTGCGGCTGTCGCCACTGGAGTTACGTAGCCTAAGCCCAAACCAATACCACCAATAACACCATAGCCGAGATAAAAAAGAGTCAAACTGTTTATGTGCATAGCGTATGCACTGATCAAATAACCAGCGCCATAAAGTAGTGCTCCGAGCGTTGCTAATTTGCGGGGGCCATATTTTGGAAGTATAATCCCTCCAACAGCTGCAGATAGACCGAGAAAGAGAATAGCCAAGCTAAATATCCAAATAGTTTGGACGTTGCTCCAACCATAAGCAGTCATGATTGGTTTTTGGAAAAAACTCCATGCATAGATGGTGCCTAGTACCAGCTGAAGAAGAGTTCCCATAAAAACAATAAACCAACGATTCAAATTGATTCTCTTCCGCTGACTGAGATGTTCTTTGCGGGCATTGGTTGAAGTATCAATCTGCATATATTTCAGGTTTGGCGGCTTCTATCTTACGAGAACTGTTTCTTTTATCCCATTATCTGGTTTATCTCAGATTTTGAAAAGGTCTAGGAGGATGGTTGCTCGGGTTTGTAAATGGTAGGTAAATGCCAATGATATCTCACCGATAACAGTCGAAAAACTACGATGGAAACGAGACAAATGATTTCAACCGGCATTTTTGGCACCCCCAGCCATGACAAAATGAAAAAAATGAGGCCTCCAAAAATACAGGTGGTCGCATAAATTTCTTTTTGGAAAATAAGAGGGATATTGCTTAAGGATACATCTCTAATAACGCCACCAAAACACGCGGTAATAGTGCCTAATGAAATGCTGATAACGGGATGTAAATCGAGCGCAATTCCAGTATGAATACCAACCACCGTAAAAAATCCGAGTCCGATAGAGTCGAAAAACAGTAGCACATTATGATAATTTTTTATCACGCTTTTAAAAAAGAGGACTGTCACGGTGGTGATTAGCACAACCACTGCCGAGCTCAGGTCGAGCATCCAATTGACGGGGACTTTGCCAATGAGAACATCGCGTAGAGTTCCGCCTCCCAAAGCAGTTATAAAGGCAATGATAAAAACCCCAAACACATCCAGTTTTTTCTCCATGGCCGCAAACGCACCTGCAATACTAAAAGCCGCCGTACCGACAATTTCAATTATTCTGAGAGATTCCATTGTTTGGTTGATTTTAGAGTTAAGCTATCTATAATATGTAGGGTTTAAAAGTCCCGTTGTGTCCCAGATTTATTGAAAAGTAATTTGTGATGGATCTTGACGGAAGTAATTCTTTTGTAGTGAAGACACTTTATCTTCTCTCCAATTGTTTCTGTAACTTATCTTCTACGTCGGTCAACAGGGCATGAAAATCATCTCCATATTCGGAAGCGAAAGGATCCTTGCCTGGGATACCTAACCGGATGCTGACCTGTTTTTGTTTCGTGCTTTTTTCTTTTTTATCCTCCAAATAGATATCTGCCCATTCAATTCTGTCATAAAACCGACTCAAACGGGTGATAACTTTACGTATCGTATCTTTGACATCGTCTCCAATAGTGATATCTACCGCCTCAATGTTAATTTTTATTCCCGAAATGTGATCTGTGTGTTGCATATATATATATTTCTAAAGATTAGTAAATTTGAATACCTCGGGAAACTGCCCCGAGGTATTTTATTCAGAAATAGGACTGTAATACTTAAAACAACATGCGCATTAAACAATAGAAAGATGTTTTGAACATTGTTTTACATACGTATTTCAATCTTAGATCCATTTTCAGTCTCTCAAAACTGATGGCTGTTTAAATTATTTCAAATAGGCTGAATACATCCAAACCAGTTTCTCTTGTTCGCGAATATAATCGCTCATCAAGGCATTGGTACCTTCGTCTTCTGCGTCTGCAGATAATTCAAGAATTTCGCGTTGTAGAATGATAATGGTTTTAAAAGATTCAAGTGTATCTTTCATATCCTGAATACCATCAGCTACTTCAGAGCTTTCTTTAATCTTTGCGTCTTTCTGATAAATGGAGAACTTGTGATTTGGTGTGTGGCCTAACGTCCGAATTCGTTCAGCTACTTCGTCAATCTTTATAAACAAATCTTCGTAAAGCTCTTGGAACTTGTCGTGTAATTCGAAAAACTTATCACCTTTGATATTCCAATGATATCCACGTACGTTTTGATAAAAGATAGAATAATCGGCTAAAAGTTCATTGAGTTTTTCTGCAAGATTTTTGGATTTTTGGATGTCTAATCCAATTGAATTTAATTTTGTCATTTTTCTTAGTTTTTAAATTTATAATTTGATTTGTTTCTACAGGTTGGTTAATTATTTTATTCGTTTCTTAATTGAAAAATTAATGTTTTATAGTTCGTGCAATTGTTCATCCGAGGCTATTGGATAAAGTACAAAAATCTTGATTAATTAAAGGTTGATATCAACCAATATTTTTACTTCGGATGGGTCTTTGGTAAGTGCCTCAAAACCTTTTTCTACGATTTCAACTAAAGATATTACACTGGTAATTAACTTTTCTACAGGCAATCTGCCACTGCTAATCAGCGCAATAGTCTCTGGAAAGATGTTGCGATAGGCAGCTGTACCAATAATGGTCAACTCCCTCAAGGTTTGGTTTAGGGCGTCGTGAGTCACTTTTTCTCCAAAGAGAGCCACCAAGACAGCCGTACCACCGTTGCGTAAGCTGTTGATGCCCGTGTCAAAGGTGGCTTGCACGCCTGCAGCATCGATAAAAACATCAACACCATGACCCGTGATTTCCTTGATTTTTTGAGTAATGTCTTTGTCTTTGGCGTTAAAAGTATGGGTAGCTCCAATTTCCTTGGCCTTCTTTAATCTGTTTTCAGAAAGGTCTGAAACGAAAATTTGAGAAGCACCAGTTGCCAAAGCGACTTGAACGGTTAATAAACCAATGGGACCTGCACCGATGATGAATACGGTATCTCCCATTTTCATACCACTGCGTTGTACTGCGTATGCCGCCACCGCTGCAGGCTCCACAATAGCGCCTTGTTCAAAAGTCATGGAATCGGGCATTTTATGTACCATATAGTCTTCTACCACTACATGTTTTGCAAAGGCTCCATTGGAGGTCAATCCGACAAAACCGAGCGGTTCTGAAAGGTTGTATTCTCCGGTGACTATAAAAGGACTTTCTGGATTTCTAAAAATGGGTTCTACTGTTACTCGGTCGCCTTTTTTTATGTTTTTTACGTTGTTGCCTACGTCTTCAACGACGCCCGAAAATTCGTGTCCAAGGGTTGTTGTTCCCTGATGCCCGTTAAGAGCGTAGGGTTCTTCAACTGGGATTAGTTGTGGTCCGGCGTTGTATTCGTGCAAATCTGATCCGCAAATTCCGGCAAATTTTACTGCAATTTTTACTTGATTTTCTTTTGGTGAAGGCACTTTAGTTTCTTCTACTCTTATATCTTTTGCCTTATGCCAGCGTGCGGCTTTCATCATCTCCATAATTCTATCTTTATTATATTTTAAATACCACCTAATCGTCCAAATTAACCTTAATGAGTAATCTGTAAATTAGGAGTTCAGATTTTCGATGGTCCAAATAGAACCATTTTTTGTCGTATGCTTCTCTAATTTGCCATTTTCGGCAAGCTCATTTAATTGTTTTTCGCTCTCGCTTCTTGGGGTTCCTGATAATTTAGAAAACTCTTTTGCGGTAAGCGTTGGATATATAGAGAATAATGTTTCCCAATTCTTACTATATTCACTTTTCGTTGCGTTTGGATTCAATTTTAAAATGGCCATCTCATAAAAAGCGTAAGGTCTGGTGCCGTAAACGGTTTCTTGATTACCAGCATCATCAACAAAAAACATGGTTGGAAATCCTCTTACCCCCAATTCTTGTCCCAATTTTAAATCTTCTTGGAATAAGCTCTTGGCTTTACCTTCAAAATCCGTTTTTAATTGTTCTACATTTAATCCAACTTTTTTAGCGGCAATGGCCAAATTTTCCCATTTCGCCATGTTTTTCTTTTTTAAAAACATCATTTCGCGCATTTCACGCATAAATGAAATAGCCTTTTGATTATCTTGTAATTGTGCAGCTTTGAATGCAATGGATGAAGGGTAAGAAGAATCCATTGGATCTTCTAACCACAAATCTCCGTCTATGGGCATATCGTAATGAATACTCACTTCATCCCAATGGCTAGCAACATCTGAAGGAGAACTTATGCCCCCGCTATTATAATTCCAATCCGGTAATAAACCACCCATTCTGTAGTCGATTTCAACGGCATCTCCATACTCTAACTTAAGTTTTCGTAGTTGAGGTTCAATGCCCCAGCAAGAAGAGCAAATTGGATCCGTATAATAAATGATTCGGACGGATTTTTTATCTGAAGAAACTTTGTTTTCAGATGTGCTTTCAGACGTACTATCTGTGGTTTCGCACATTCCAGTTTCTATGTCGCATATAAGCGGGTTATTTTTTAAGGTCTCGTTGTTCATAATTTTAAGTTTTAAATATTCTTTTCATTCAACATTTCTTTCTTATTTCTTCGCTGTTGACTGATTATTACAAATATACGGAAAATAAGTGTATATTTGATATGTAATTTCTTTTAGAAAGCACTTTCCATTTGGATACTACCATTGAGGATTTTACGTTTAATTTAATACTTTCAAAAATAATTAGAACAATGAAAAAGAAAGCGGTCATAAATGACACTCCAGTTTGCCAGGTTAGAATGCAGGCCATCAGCGATACGATGAGCATCTTATCAGGAAAATGGAAATTCCATATTTTAGGTACGCTCATGGAAGGCCATAAACTTGGATTTATGGACCTGTTGAGAGAAATTGACGGTATTGGCAGTAAAATGCTTTCCAAAGAACTTCAAGATTTGGAAATGAACCATTTGGTCAGCCGAACCGTTATGAATACAAAACCAATAACTGTTGAATATGCAGTTACTGAATACGGTGCCACGCTCGCACCACTTATCGATGAGCTGACAAAGTGGGGCATTGCCTATAGACAGTCAATTCACGGTTCAAAATGAGTGGATCATTTTATAAAATCTCACTACCATTATATTTAAACTACAACAAATGGACTGTAGGGCGTTAAGCTTACGAGTAATTTAAATTCACTCATCACTCATAAATCTATTTCCACCAATAGGCTTGCTCCAAGGCTCGTTTCGCTTGAAAAAATCAATTTCTTATATATACCTCGTAGACCTGCCTTCCGTGCTGGGTGCATGGGTCCACGAGGTTATTGATCTTATTGTGCCAAATAGCCGCCATCTACGGGATAATATGCACCCGTGACAAATGATGCTTTAGAAGAAGCAAGCCACAGGATCAGTTCTGCTATTTCTTCTGATTTGCCTAATCTTCCGATGGGATGTAAACTTACGAGCCCATCCATGGTTTCGTCATCAAGAGCGTTGGTTACCAAAGGTGTTTTGACATACCCAGGACCAATGGAATTTATTCGAATATTTTGGTCAGCATAATCCAAAGCTGCCGCTTTTGTCAAACCTACTACACCATGTTTTGCGGCAACATAGGCTGGTGAACCTTGTGTACCTGCCTGGCCTAAAATAGAGGCTACGTTTATGATCGAACCGCCTTTTTGACGCATTGCTGGAATCTGGTAACGGAGTCCGTAAAACACTCCTGATAAGTTGATGTCAATTACCTTTTGCCATCCATCCAATGGATATTCTCCAGTAGGAGCAATGGGGCCACCTATACCGGCATTGTTTACCGCAATGTCCAGGCCACCATATTTCTTCAAGGTACCTTCAACCAATGATTCGTGACCTTCGGCCTTGGAAGAATCGGATTGAATAAAGAATCCTTCACCTCCCGCTTTTTCAATTTCACTTACTACCGATTTGCCATTTTTTTCATCGATGTCTGAAACGACAACCTTGGCGCCCTCTTTTGCTAGCAAGAGTGCTGTTGCACGTCCTATTCCAGAACCTGCTCCAGTGATAATAGCGATTTTATTTTCTAATTTTTTCATTTTATATTTTTTTCTTTTACCTCTTCCGAGGCTGCAAATTCTTCCATCTTCGTAATCAAATTATTTTCGACGGTATAGATTTGAACCCAATTCTGTTTCAATTCCCTGCCGGATCGTTTTACTTTTTGATGCTCTTTACCTATGACCACAACCATGTTGCCTTCAACAATATATTGTAGAGGTTTAAAGTTGATGATTTCGGTTCTTTCCATAATATTGGTAAAAAATGTTCTCACACCTTCCTTTTTTTCAAAAGACCCAGCAGGAATAATATGGGTGCCGTGATAAATCCAAACGGTGTCGTCGGAAACTGTGGCTACGAATTTTTCCACATCACCACTGCTGAAGGCAGAGAACATTTTTTCTACTACTGCTTTTGCTGAACTTTTCATTTCTAACAGTTTCAGTTTTATTGTTTTGCAAATTGCAGGTGCGCCACGATCTTTACATCTTTTCCAATACCGGCAGCGGCTGGGTCATAATTGATATTGTAATCAAAGCGATTAATGGTCGCTGTGGCTTTTAAGCCCAATTTTTGACCGTTGTCGCTTGTGACCGTTCCACCGTAATGCACATCAAATATCACATCTTTAGTAACATCTTTTATGGTCAGTTTCCCGTACAATAGGTATTCATTCGGCTTACCTGTTGCTAAAATTTTCGTGCTTTTAAAAGTCATGTTTGGGTATTTTTCTACCTCAAAGAAATCGGCACTTCTCAGATGATTATCTCTGTTTTCTACACTGGTGTCGATACTAGATACTTTGATATTGAAATCAAAATTGGCGTCCGTAAGCGCTTCGTCATTGGTAGTTAGATGACCTGTGTACTCCTGGAATTTTCCATTCACAATACTAATTCCAGAATGTGAAATGTTGAAGTTTAATGACGAATGGTAAGGGTCTACCTTCCATTGTGTTTGTGCAAATGCGCTTGCTGTAAATAAAACTAATGCAATTAATGTTAAGAATTTTCTCATGATTTTTAATATTTAAAGTTTTAAATTATTTTGGAGGAAACCATTTGGTTGTCCTCACGATTTATAGTTCCCTCGAATTCATTTCGAAGGTAATTTTTAATGTTTGCTCAAACTTCTTTGAGATATTCATGTACAAATTGAATGGCCATTGAACCTTCACCTACTGCAGAAGCGACTCGTTTCACGGAATTGGCGCGCACATCGCCCGCTGCGAAAACTCCTGGGCGGCTAGTTTCCAGCCAAAAAGGCTGTCGCTGCAATTTCCACTGTGAGGTGCGTGCCACTTCAGGTCCGGTAAGAACGAAACCATAGGCATCGGTTTTGATTTCGTCGGGCAACCAATTGGTACATGGTTTGGCTCCGATAAACGAAAACACCGCGTCGACCGGTAGATCGCGTTTTTCGTTACTGATATTATTGATGAGTTCCACATTTTCCAGATGCGTCGTTCCGTGCATTGAAGAAATTTCAGTGTGGGTTAAAACCTCGATGTTCTGGGTTTCTTCAATACGTTGCAGCAGATAGTGAGACATTGTTTCTGGCAGATTATCACCCCGAATCAATAAAAAAACTTGACGCACGTGCTCAGACAAAAAGATTGCCGCTTGTCCTGCCGAATTTCCACCTCCAATCACAGCCACCTGTCCGCCGGAGCACATCTTGGCTTCCATGGGAGTTGCGGCATAATATACGCCTGTACCGTCAAAACCTTCGCGCCCGGACACTGGCAACTTGCGATAATTGGCACCACTTGCTATTAATAGAGCCTTGGCGGTAATCTTCTCGTTTCCCTTTAGTTCCAATACCGGAAACTTGCCTTTGAAGTGCAGTTTTGTAACTTGGGCGGGCGTTGATAGCAACGCCCCGAATTTCTGAGCCTGAAGGGTAGCGCGTTCAGCAAGTTCAGCACCTGATAACCCCGTAGGAAAGCCGAGATAATTTTCAATTTTCGCACTTCCCGCTGCCTGCCCACCGGGTGCGATGCGCTCCAGGACAATGGTATTCAATCCTTCAGACGCAGCGTAAACCGCTGCGGCCAAACCTGCCGGGCCACCGCCAACAACGGCTAAGTCATAGAGCGTATCATAATTGCTAACACTTTTAAGACCGATTTTTTTAGCGAGTTCACTGTTGGTCGGGTTGCGCAACATCCAGTCATCGGCATAGCTTACAACTGGAGTTTCTTCGGGTTGAATCTGGAACTGTTTTAACAGCTCGTCCACCTGAACATCAGCCTCGACGTTAATCCAAGTGAACAGCACGCTGTTTTTGGATAGAAAATCGCGGATGCGAAACGTATCCCTTGAGTATTGCGACCCAATGACGCGAAGACCAGTAAAACCTTTACGCCCAACCAGCGCACCCGAACGGGAGATGAAAGTTTGTAAAATCAGGTCACTTAAGTTAGGGCGCTCACTGATAATCTGCTGGAAATTAGTCCTGGAAATTTCGTAAACTTCCACTTCACCCAAGGCTACTGCATCTACATTTGATGCTCTACCAGCCAGATTTGCTAAGTCGCCGGTAAATTCCCCAGGTTCGTGAATTAAAACCGTATGGACCGTACCCGATGAGCGGTCAACGATTTCGACACGCCCTTTTTTAATAACATGGAATTTGAATTCAGTACCGCCAGCATGAAGTAAATACTCGCCATCACCATACGTTTTACGCTGGGCAAACTCTTCGAGAACTGCCAGTTGATCTTCATCCAACCGCGGAAACGCCGTGGGATAACTGCGCTTATATTCTGCGCTACGCCGTTCACGATCATCTTTGCTATGCATGCGTGTCCATCCATTTTTCAAAAGCACCCATAAAGCTTTTCAAGAAGTCCTTGGTGGAATCGTTTATTAACTTTCCATCATCGTCAAAAAGTGCTGCCGCATTTCCAATGTAGGCCTCTGGCTGTGCCATGGCGGGTACATTAACAAAAGTTAACGACTGTCTTAGATGATGATTGGCTCCAAAACCGCTTATGGTACCAATGGAAACACTAACGATAGCAGCTGGTTTTCCATCCCACGAATTTTCTCCATAAGGACGGGAACCTACATCAATTGCATTCTTTAAAACCCCTGGAACCGAACGGTTGTATTCGGGTGTAGCGAAGAGAAAGCCATCTGCGGCTCTAATTTTTTCGCGCAAGGTTACCCATTCTTTCGGTGGATTTGCTTCTAAGTCTTCATTAAACATTGGAAGACCTGTTATATCCAAAAACTCCATGTTAAAGGACTCTGGTGCCATTGCCATCATTGCTTTGGCTGTTTTTAAATTGAAGGACTCTTTACGAAGACTTCCTACGATAACCGCGATGTTGTGTTTTTTCATAAAGTTAATTTTTAAAGGTGATATGTTTGGTTTCAGTTTCTCACTAAGATAAGAATTTCATTAACCACTAAATTTATTTAATTATAATTTATAAGTAGTTTAACATTTGATTTTTCCGTATCATTCCCACCAGAGTATTGTTATACCCCGAGGTTTCTGTTCTATCTCAAACACTACTAAAGTTTGAGAATCAAACGTTAATACCACTAATATAGGTTGCATCTCTCGCAATGGCAATGACCTACATCATTTGGGTTAATTTTAAAAATATAAATGTTGGGATGGCTGGGTGTCTATCAATTATAAAGCATTCTTGGCACCCTGTTGATGTCATACATGTAGCAGTACGACTTTAACTCTATAATCTCATGAAGGCAATAATCTTCAATGGAAGCTATACTTTTTGTGCCTATAGATGATTTTGAGTTTTTATGGTAAAATAATTAAAGGGGTTTGACCTTCGTAAACGAGCTCATTAATCAAAAATCGGCTAAAAAGTTGATCGGTCAATATTCGTGAGCCTTTTTGAACAATCAGGATTTCATCAATTTTGTTGTTGATAACAGCTTTTATACCGTATACCCGATTATTGGCTTCGTAAATAGCAAAGTTTGTAGTAAACTTATCGGCGTAAGTATCCGATAATTTCTGCAACTGTTCTTTTATAAGGTTAGTATCTTCGTTTGGTTTCGCCAAATGGAAAAAGGTTATGCTCGTGTTTTTATGGTCAATGAACTCAAGAAAATTATCCAATTGCTGTATATTGAGAGGTTTTTTCTCTCCCACGGCCACGAATATTTTTTCGTGTGAGAAGGAATTGATCCCTTTAGGCATTGCCACCACCGTGTTTTCTGTATTGCCAATGATCCGAAGGGCGACACTCCCAAGAAATAGTTTTTTTAGCATTCCCGTACCTTTTAGACCAATGAATACTAAATTCTCAAAAGGTTCTTCTAATAGTTTGGGCAAAGTTTGATGAAAATCGATTTCAGAAACATAGTACGCAACCTCAATAGTTTCTGGAATTAGGTCGTTGGCCAGCTTTGTAAGTTTTTCGAGTGCTTTGTCATTAGCTTGTCGAATAAGATATTCTCTTGCGTCATTTTCTGCAAATGCCGGTAAAAACGCATGAGTTTGATGGTGCAGAAGAATTTTGGCATTTATTTCTTGGCTCCAATCACAAGCATACTTGATCAGATTGCTCGAATATTCTGAAAAGTCTATGAGTACTATAAACCGTTTGTTCATTTCTTAAGATTTTATTGTGTTGTACAATTTGTTTTAGTTTATAAGTTTATAAAACTCTTCTACCTTACTTTGGGCACCTTGAATATAAATAATATCTCCTTGTTTTATTATTTCGTCCGGTTGTAAACTTTCCAATAATTTATCCTTTCTTTTGATGGCCAATATATTTATGCCATAAAGTCCTCTTAGGTTCATTTCTCTCAAAGGTTTACCTATAAATTTATTACTATCTGATCTCATGCGTAAACTTTTAATATTGAAATCGGCCATCTCACTGGTTCTATAGGTTTTCGGACCTTTTAAATCACCTTTAAACATTTGGTAATTGTCAGCTCTAACCTTATGGATAAGTTGGACAATGTCGCCTTCAGGAACAAGAAAGTTGTGCAGGATGTGTTCAAATATTTGTATGGATGTTTCAAATTCTTCCGGAATTACTTCATCAGCACCTAAGGCCAATAGTTCTGAAGTTTCTTTAACATATCTTGTCCGTACTACTAAATATAATGAATCAGAGATGGAGCGTATCTTTTTAATGATGTTTTGCGTATCCGTATTTCCAGAAATAGCAATTACAGCTGCTCTGGCTCTTGAAAGGTGGACGGTTTCAAGAATATGGTCATTTGTGGCATCCCCAAAAATGATGGGCAAACCTTTCGCTTTTTCTCGCTTGACAATTTCCGCATTGGTCTCTATGACAATAAAAGGAATGTTGCTGGACGTGGCTGCCTTAGCTAGATTGCTACCATTTATTCCGTACCCAATAATGACCAGATGATTTTCTAATTGTGGTTCTACAATGTCTTCAATACCACTTGATTCCAGATCTCGTTTTAGACCTAATCTTTTCTTAACACCCAAAACTTTGTCAGCAATAGGCTCTGAAAACATTATAACAAATGGCGTTAAAATCATTGATACAATAGAAACGGATAAAAAGTATTGGTTAGTTTGTGCTGTTAATAGATTAAACTTGATACCTATCTTAGAAAGTATGAAAGCAAATTCTCCAACTTGAAAAAGCGCCAAGCCCGTTAAGAGCGCAGTTTTGGTAGGATATTTAAGAATAGCGACGGCAATGGCCGCAACCAAAGATTTTAAGATAAGCACAATAAATACCAAAAGTAGGATGATAGGAATATTGTTTAGGAAAAAGCTTAAATCCAGCAACATTCCAACGGACACGAAAAAGAAACTGGTAAAAAGCTCACGAAATGGCAGAATTATACTTGTGGCTTGATGGCTATATTCCGATTCTGAAATAATAAGACCTGCAATAAATGCGCCCAATGCCAACGATAAGCCTATCCCTGCTGTTAAAAAAGCAATAGCAAAACAAAGGGTGATCGTGACCAAAAGAAAAAGTTCTTTACTGTTGGTTTTTGCCACGGCGTGCATCAGTCTCGGTACAATATATCGGGCACTGACATAAGTAAGTACAACCACAATGGCCGATTTAACCAATAACATTAAAATATCCATGGTAACGTCACTAGATTCACCTGCAATCATTGGCGTTACTAGCATCATAGGTACAACTATAATGTCTTGAAAAATTAAAATAGCTAAAGCATTTCTGGCGTGAGGAGCCGAAATTTCTTGACGGTCTTGTAATGTTTTTAAAACGATTGCAGTACTTGATAATGAAAATAGAAAACCAACAAATACAGACTCATTCCACGAATTTCCTAAAAAATAGTAAACAAGGCCAGCTACACCTACAGTAAGTCCTACTTGTAAAAAGCCACCTATAAAAACAGTTTTTTTAATGGATACCAACTGTTTAATGGACAGTTCCATTCCAATAACAAAGAGCAGCAGAATGACACCCACCTCTGACAGAATTTCTACTTGCTCAACCGCTTTAATAAGACTTAATCCATACGGACCAATAATGACGCCTGTTAATAGAAAACCGATAATAGAGGGAAGTTTTAACCGTTGCAGCACAAAAACAATGACGACTGAAAAGGCTAAAAGGATAAGTATATCTTGTAATAATGGCATACGTTTTAGCTATTCTTGTATTTAATTTGGTTGGCCTGATTTTTCAACAAACCTATTTTTGTTTAAAAAATTAGGAGCTGCTAAAGATAAACTAATGACAATTAAATATGAATAGATTGGATATTTAAAATGTCCTCAATTTTGAGTTTATTTTGTTGATAAAAGAAGTATCGGTATGGATTTGGTAGTAGAATTTCATAATTCCTGTTCTACTCAGTATGCGGAAATAGCGCCGAAACATTGTACATTGGCTATAGGCCAAGTGGCTCTATTGTGGTAGAGGTTTCAATTTGGACCGAATACCGACGCCAAAATGAGGGTTGATATCTGCCCCGATCATTACTTGCCCGGATCATTTCGTTTTTTCGACTTAAGTTCTTGGTTCTGTGAGCCAATTAACCTATTTAATCTTGCTATCCATCTCCGTGAAGAACCTTTTAGCCAGAACGATCTCAATATTTTAGTAATCTACCGAAGGAATTATGAGGGCATCATGCAAATACATATAAGTCAAAAAAGAATTTGGTCCGTCTGATATTTGATACTTATAAACCAGAAAAATTGTTTAGAGGTAACAAATAGTAATTTAGGAAGCGGTACACATGCGACGAACATTGCCATCAACCCTAGGTTTGAAAGATGGCAATGTATTTCGCATTAATTTATGGTTTTAGGAAAATTATCCGTTAGTAGGTCTTGGTGCCCATTTATCATAAGGTGTCATGTCAAAACTGTTGACTTCGTCCATGGTTAGACCGAGTGCTTTTGCTACACCTTCTCCATATTCTGGGTCTGCTTTATAGCAGTTTCTAATATGACGGATTTGAATAAACTTCTCTGCTCCACCCACTTGTGCCGCAGTGTTTTTGAACAATGCGTCATCCTTTCCATCCGCTTTAATGATGCGGAACAAATCGCCTGGCTGTGTGAAATAATCTTCATCATCGTCCCTAAAATTATGGGCATAGGCTGAGCCGTCCAATTCTAAAGGTGGTTCTTTTGCATCTGGTTGTTCTTGCCATTTACCATAGCTGTTAGGGTTGTAATGAATAGTGCCACCATGATTGCCATCTACGCGCATGGTTCCGTCTCTATGGTTGGAGTGGTACGGGCACGTTGGTTTGTTAACAGGAATTTGGTAATGATTGACTCCCAGTCTATAGCGCTGTGCATCTCCATAAGAAAAAAGTCGTCCTTGAAGCATTTTATCTGGCGAAAATCCAATGCCTGGAACAACATTTGTAGGGTTGAAGGCAGCTTGCTCTACATCTTGAAAATAATTTTCAGGATTATTATTTAGCTCAAACTCTCCAACAGGAATGAGTGGGAAGTCTTTTTTAGACCAAACCTTCGTCAAATCGAAGGGGTGGAAGCGGTATGTTTTAGCCTCTTCTTCTGTCATCACTTGAATAAACATTTTCCATTTTGGGAAATCTTTTCTCTCAATAGCGTCAAATAGATCTCTCTGGGAGGACTCTCGGTCAACTCCAACCAATTGCGCGGCCTCTTTATCAGTGTAATTTTCTATACCTTGTTGTGTTACAAAATGAAATTTCACCCAATGTCTTTTATTGTCATTGTTGATAAGACTATAGGTGTGACTTCCAAACCCGTGCATATTTCTATAGCCTTTTGGAATGCCGCGATCACTCATGATGATGGTCACTTGATGTAATGCTTCTGGGAGTAAAGTCCAGAAATCCCAGTTATTATTGGCACTTCTCAAATTGGTTTTTGGGTCGCGTTTTACAGCGCGGTTCAAGTCTGGAAATTTCATTGGGTCGCGAAAGAAAAATACCGGTGTGTTGTTTCCAACCAGATCCCAAATACCTTCTTCGGTGTAAAATTTAAGAGCGAAACCTCTGATATCCCGTTCAGCATCGGCCGCACCACGTTCGCCAGCAACAGTTGAGAATCGACTGAACATTTCAGTCTGTTTACCTACTTCACTGAATATCTTAGCTTTGGTATATTTTGATATATCATGCGTTACCGTAAACGTTCCAAAAGCACCTGAACCCTTGGCGTGCATTCTCCTTTCTGGGATGACTTCACGGTCAAAATTGGCCATCTTTTCGAGAAACCAAGCATCCTGCATTAACATCGGTCCACGTGGGCCAGCAGTTTGTACATTTTGATTATCACCAACCGGAGCTCCGGTCTGTCTTGTTAGCTTGGTGTCTTTATCTTCTTTTTTTGAGTGTTTATCTTCCATTGCTTTTTAAATTTAAATTAGTTGATTAGCGAATCAAGTTACAATTTTTCTATTACTTGAACGAGGACTTTAAAAATTTTAACGGCAGTTTAATTGGAAGCGACGATAATAGAGAAGAAGGTTATCACTTGGTCAGGGACTTCCTCTGCTAAGATTCAATAAAATAGGTGAGAAGTCAAATGAAATGACCTTGATAAATGCACCAAAATAATTATGTGAAAATTGATTGGAAGCATTGATTACAGACAACCGCATGACGACTCTAATGATAAAGGTTGGTTTGGGATTAGGAATATTTCATTACTTTAGCTGAAAACCTGACCAAGAATAATTCAATTGAAATAAATAAGGATTGGATTTATAATCGTGATAAGGTATTTTCAGTTAAATCATCTAACTTTTACAAATACAGTAAAAATGCAAGGATCTCAAAGTAATATGGGCGTTATATCCACATCAGATGGACAGATTACCCTGTACTATAATTCGACATCTCAAAAAGGTAAACAGACGTTGGCTTATGCCAAAACACACGGCCTCCCTTTAGAAAAAGTTGACATCTTAAAAACTCCATTGACAGGGACTCAAATTACTGAACTGGCAGAGCGTTTGGGCATTACTATTCCCGATATGGTCAATCAGGATCATTACAAATACAGAAGAAAGTTTACTGCACAATGTTTCGATTCTGAAGATTGGATCACTGTGATACAAAACCACCCTGAAATTATGAAACAGCCTATCGCTTTGCGGGGCAACAAAACTATTCTTGTAGAAACACCAACGGATATCATTCGCATATGATTCGCTGTTTCGTATAGTGTGATGATCAAAACTGCAGGTTGAGGGTATGCAATGGCCGTCTTTAATGATGAACCTTAATTTTTAAATCTACCGTAATCCTAAAATCTAAATGTTGCAGGAGTTGAACTTATTTTGGTGTTCTTGAATATTGTAGATAATGCCTTTGAATTAAAAGAAGTGCCAATTAAATAATGAACGTCATCTGGGAATGGCTTTTATAAGCCATTGTTATCAATATATTTAACACGCAGATCAATTCTTAACAGCTTCTGCTTGATAAAGTGCTTTTGATGCTTCTTCATATTTATCTCCTTCATTCCATCTCGGTGTCTGTATATCATTACCAATCTTACGACCTGCTAATACGTAAGCTTTAAAGAATTTCAGCAAATAATCATAATCTAAACTATCTGCTTCGTCCCCGGGTTGATGGTAATATTTGGTAACATCCCCATCAAACGAAGTAAAGCCCAAAGAGAAGGTGGGGGCTGGAATTCCTTTTTTGGCAAAGTTCACGTTGTCGCTTCTATCAAATAAGCCCTGCTCTTTTGCGGGGTCCTCAATTGCCTTTAACCCAACTGCTTCAGCGGCACTTATAATATTGTTTTCAGCAGAGGTTCTGGTCAACCCTATCACCGAAATTACGGAAGTGTCATTATAACCTGCATTATCACTATTAAAACAATATACCATCTGATGTAATGGTAAGACTGGGTTTTCTACATAATAACTGCTTCCCAATAGGCCTTTTTCTTCCGCTGTGAACAGTATAAATAAAGCCGAGCGTTTTGTTGGATATTTCGCTAGGTTTTTAGCCATGCTCAGCACCGTGGTGGTGCCTACTGCATTGTCTCTGGCTCCGTTATAAATACTGTCACCTGTTTTATCCGGCTGATCAATACCAAGATGATCATAATGGGCAGAATAAATTATGTATTCATTTTTAAGTTGAGGGTCTGTGCCTTCAATAACACCAATGACATTTTGGGAAATTACAGATTCTTCATGTTTATCGCCAATAACTATTTTTGAATTTAGGGTTTTGGCGGCACTAAATTGTTCGGCCATGGTTCCATCTTTATCTAAAACCAAAACATAAGCTGTTTCTTTGCTCGCACTTTTATCGCTCTCACCTAAGTCAATGGCTAACCTTGATCTATTAAAATTATGATCTATAAAACTCCAAGTTTCGTCGTCAGCGTCTAATAATTCTATGATAGCCGTTACCTCGTTGTCTTTGGCAAGCTTTTCTTTGGTTTGACGCAATCGTAATGCAGCTCTCGTATCGTTGGTTTGAGGGCCACCCGCCTTTATAATGGCTATTTTACCTTTTACATCCTTTCCTTTATAATCATCGGCAAGACCATGATTTAAAAATATAGCGTCCTGGTTTGCTGACATTGCATCAGCATTGAGTAGGACGTAATCCGTAAGTGTTTGGTTGTTTATGATGATCGACGCATCTTTTGAAGGCGCTATACGTTTAAGTTTAACCTCTTGATAGTACGTTCCTGTTTTTGGGTTTGGCTTCACACCATAACGACGAAAACTATTAGCTAAATAGGAAGCTGCGATTTTAAGTTCGGGGGTTCCTGTATCTCTTCCTTTTAAAAGATCGTCAGCCAAAAAATAAATATGACCTTCAATATCCGATTTGCTGGTCGTTTCAGATACTTTTTCAATTTCAGTTTGTGCAGTTAATGTAAAAACGCATCCAAATGCGAGTAATAATGCTAATTTTTTCATTTTGATCGTTTAAAATTTGTGTTAGTTATATTCTTGAAAACCAAATTCTTTTATGGCGTCTAAATCATCCTTGCTGACGGTTGCAATAACTCTATTGCCACTTAAACAATGACAGGCGTTACAAAATTGCGGCGTTCCTTTATTATCAATTTTTATATCGGCTATTCCAATATTTACTGACTCGAAATAATTCTTTATTCTGTCTATCAATTTATGCTTGTTTTCTACGGGTTCCCACGGATCACTACAATAGGTTTGATTATATAAAACAAAAACACGATCTGTTGCATCATCATCTTTTGAGCAGGCCAAAAAAGTTAGTCCAATAAATATATGTAAGATGAATTGTTTCATGACCATGTTTTTACACCTATAAAAAGCCACCTCATTCCCACCAATGGATTATTATGTTTTGAGATTCTAATTTAAATGTTGCATCAGATGAGCCCTAAGTTGATAATATTGGTTCAGGAGCCTGATTAAAAAGGGAATTTAGTAAAAATTAAATTGAAAGGAGAATCTGGGGGGCTTTGTGAAATATATATGGGGAAAATTGATCCGCGATGAAGAGCAATTTATTTAATCAAAAGTAAAAAACCTTGCTAAATTAAATTAGCAAGGTTTTGCAGTTTTGGCGCTTCCGCCGTGTGACCCGACTGGGGCTCGAACCCAGGACCCTAACATTAAAAGTGTTATGCTCTACCAACTGAGCTATCGAGTCATTTCCTCAATGAGGGTGCAAATATAAAAGGTTTTATTAATAATCAAACCCTTTCTTTGAAAAATTTTTTGTTTTTTTGTTGGGCCATTGGCTATGTTTTTAAGAATCAATTTATAAGCTGTTTTATGAATATTGTTTTAATTGGGTATATGGGGTCAGGAAAATCCTCTATTGGAAAGAAACTCTCAGAATTGGTCAATCTCGAATTCATAGATTTGGATGATTATATTCAGGAAAAGGAAAACTTGACCATTCCGCAGATTTTTGAAACCAAAGGTGAAATCTATTTTAGAAAAATTGAATACAGGTATTTAAAAGAGGTTTTGCAGCGTAATGATATTATTCTGTCACTTGGAGGTGGAACCCCTTGTTTTGGCAACAATATGGATACCATTTTGAATGCTGATGCTACACATAGTATTTATTTGAAGAGTTCAATCCCTAATCTGGTGTCTAGATTAACACCTGAAAAAGCACACCGACCTTTGATAGCGCATCTCAAATCTGATGACGAATTGACAGAGTTTATTGGGAAACATCTTTTTGAACGCTCATTTTATTATAACCAGAGCAATCAAACGGTTAATACCGATGGCAAGAATATTTCTGCTATTGCAGAAGAAATTGTGAGCCTTCTATTTTAAATAAGCTTCATAAGTCTTACCGGTTAAAACAACTTCCACATGCTCATGTAGCGAAGTGGACAGGGAGATGCCCTTGAAATCAGCTTTGACTGGGAACTTTTTATGATTCCTATTGACTAGTACCGCCGTTTTGAATTGTTGTAACGGCACATCCAGAAAATGTTTTACACCATAGATTAACGTGCTCCCAGAGTTCAGAACATCGTCAATAAGTACAATGGATTTATTCTTATAATCTGACGCCGCAACCGAAGTGGTAATAGGAGTGAGGGGGTTCTTCTTATCAATGGTTACTCTGCACAGTACCGATTTCAAATCGGAGATCTTATCCAAATTGGACTTTAGTTTTTCTGCAAGAATATAGCCATTGCTGTCAATTCCCGCTAAAATGACTTCAGTACCATCTACATTGCTCTCATAAATCTGATAGGCAATGCGTCTTATTTTATGATTGATCTCCTGATGGCTTAGTATGGTTTGTTTTGACGTTGTCATTTTTGGTTCTTGTTTTTTCAAAGATAAATAAAGCGTTCTTTTTAATCGTCATCATTGGTCTCATAAAAATCATCAATATCGCGTCGGTCTTTTTTGGTAGGTCGGCCTGTCCCTTTTTTTCGATAATAATCTTTGGAGTATTTTAATAGTTCTTGAGCTTCAAAGGCCTCTTTTGGTGTGGTGTCATTTATGTAGATATCCACTAATTTAGCCCCCACACGGCTTGGAGGAATATCGTTGACCGTAAGTTGGTAATTAATTTGGTTTTTTCTTAATTCAATCTGGTCGGTGGCATAAACTTCCCGGCTGGGTTTGGCTGCCTGCCCGTTAATTTTGATATGTCCTTTTTTGCACGCTTCTGTAGCAAGGGTGCGTGTTTTATAGTATCGGACACACCAAAGAAATTTATCGATTCGCATATTTTAATTTTTAAAACTACGTTAATGTTGTTGTGCAAACATATTATATTATCGTATCTTGCCGGCAAAAATAAGCAATATTGAATCATTCTCTGATAGCCCATTTTGTGAGCTCAATTTAATGATTTTTAAGTGTATTGTGTTTTGCTTTTGAAAATGAATAAAATTAAATTGATGAAATTAAAAACCTACGTCCTCTCCACTTTATGTTTTTTAGCGCTATTGTCTTCTTGTAAAAAAGATGACGATAATTCTATTGATCTGATTCCAGAAAGGGACCGTACCGAACAGCAAGTGGCAGATTTTGACTCTTTGCAAAAATATTTAACAACCCACTATTACAACCGTGGTAACTTTTTAGGGTCTGACGATCATAGTATTTCTGAGATTGTTATAACCGAATTACCTAAAGATGACAGTGGCAATTATTTGGATATGCCAGATCCTGATTACAACCAAATGTTGAGTGAGGCCGTGGATATTGACAATCCTAAGACAACAACATATCAAGAGATCGAATATCAGTATTACATTTTAGAACTTAATGAAGGGGGTGGCGAAAATCCGAATTTCTCAGATAATGTGAGAATGAATTATTTTGGAACTCTTCTTAATGGAACATCTTTTGACGGCACAGTTACGCCGATAGAGTTTGATTTAATGACTTTAATCCCTGGATGGAGGGAGGTAATTCCGGAGTTCAAAACAGCTGAAGGCTTTGTTGAAAACGGTGATGGTACGGTAACGTTTACTAATTATGGTTTGGGAGTGATGTTCTTGCCTTCAGGATTAGGTTATTATGGTGAACCTAAAGGCAGCATTCCTGCTTATTCCAATTTGATTTTTACCTTTGAACTATACCAATCTGAGGTTATGGATCACGATGGTGATGGGATTCCTTCTTATATGGAAGATCTGAATGGCAATAAGAACCTATATGACGACGATACCGATGGTGATGGTGTTCCAAATTTTTTAGATCCTGATGATGATGGTGACCGTGTATTGACTATAAATGAAATGACCAGACAGACTTATACAGTCGATACAAATATTGGCGAAGAAGAACCGGTGCTTGCAGAGCATGAGTTTTTAAGAAGTCGTACAGAAACTAATGGAGTCATTACTATTAAAACCTTGAAATATGTAGACTCTGATAATAATGGGGTCTTTGATCATCTGCAGGATGATGTTAAAATAGATTATAGTGTTGATGAATAAATCAATCTAAACCTGATAGTTCAGGTATAGATAAAAAAAAGGCTATCGGTTTATGCGATAGCCTTTTTTTATGTTATAGAGCAAACGATATGCCTAAGATTAATTGTTCAGGCCTTGTGTCGAGCCTGCTTTCAGGAATTCCAAATGTAGCTTGGTTCTTGTTCAAGCCCTTCTCGTATCTTAAATCAACGCCAAATCTGTTGAAATTAAGTCCGATACCAAAGTTAAGACCAACGGTAAAGTCGTTCTCAAGGTCGTTAATCGTGATGCCCTCAAACTCAGTGTCTATAATGTATTGTAACGATGGACCTGCAAATACACTAACAGGTCCTAAAACCTTAACGCCAATTAACATCGGTGCATCAATTTTTTTCATTTTAAAAGCATCATTGCCGTATTCACTTTTGGTTTGAGTATAGACCACTTCTGGCTTGAAATAAAATCGGTCACCAATTTTACCGTACAAGCCCACATGGAATCCAACGTTTTTGTCAGGGTTTTTCGCATTGGCCTCAATAGATTCAAAATATTTGCCATTCCCATTATAATTTAAACCCGCTTTGATTCCAAAGCCGTCGCCATTCTGGGCAGTAGTGGAAAAGGTAAATGCGGCTAAGGCAAAACCTGCCAATACCAAATTTTTGCTCATGCCATGTTTACTTTTGAACTGTTCCTGAATTTTTTTTAAGATTTTCATAATAATCGTTTTTAAGTTTGATGTTCGATATAATCAAAAACGTTGCCAAATGTATTTTATTTTGGCAATGGGGTTTTAAATTCATCCAACAAAAAAGGCTCTCTTTAAAATAAAGAAAGCCCAATATCGATATTAATGTGTTGACGAGATGTAATTATCGCTCTAAAAGTGAACTCATCCAGCAATCCATTTATTTTTTTCTCTGGACGACTTTTTGAGCTGCTTTAATGATAGAAGCACTGTTTAAGCCATACTTTTCCATTAACTGCGCTGGCGTTCCAGATTCTCCAAAAGTGTCGTTTGTAGCAACAAATTCTTGTGGTGTAGGATGGTTCAACGTCAAAACACGAGCAACGCTCTCACCCAAGCCTCCAAGATAGTTGTGTTCTTCAGCCGTAACCACACATCCGGTTTTTGTGACTGATTTTAAAATAGCCTCATCATCCAATGGTTTGATGGTGTGAATGTTGATGACTTCTGCTGAAATGCCCTGTTCGTGCAATTCCTTAGCAGCTTCAAGAGCTTCCCAGACTAAATGCCCAGTAGCAACGATGGTCACATCTGTACCTTCAGTTAATTGTACTGCCTTTCCAATTTCAAACTTTTGATCTTCAGCAGTAAAATTAGGTACTGAAGGACGTCCAAAACGTAAATAAACTGGACCTTGATGCTCAGCAATGGCAATCGTGGCCGCTTTTGTTTGGTTATAATCGCAGGTGTTGATGACGGTCATTCCCGGCAACATTTTCATCAATCCGATGTCTTCTAAAATCTGGTGGGTAGCGCCATCTTCACCAAGAGTCAATCCTGCGTGCGAGGCACATATCTTGACGTTTTTATCAGAGTAGGCCACGCTTTGTCTGATTTGATCGTAAACACGACCAGTTGAAAAGTTAGCGAAAGTTCCAGTAAAAGGAATTTTTCCACCAATGGTAAGGCCAGCAGCCATCCCGATCATATTGGCTTCGGCTATTCCTACTTGAAAGAAACGCTCCGGGTGGTTCTTTTTAAAATCGTCCATTTTTAGCGAGCCAATCAAATCGGCACAAAGCGCAACAACTTTATCGTTGGTTTGCCCCAATTCTGTCAATCCCGCTCCAAATCCTGAACGTGTGTCTTTATTTCCTGTATTTGTGTATGTTTTCATAGTAATGCCCACGAAAGTGGGGATCTGTTTAATTATTTTTTTGATTTTTTATAGCCCTTCCCATTTTGTGTTGAGCAACAATGGTAAGGGATTTATATAGGTGATATTAAATAGTCAATCCTATTTTTTGCTGCAGACTGTAACTGCCGACCGCCAACTGTTGACTTTTTTAATAATCCCCCAACGTCTCCGCATTCTGCTCCAATCCGATGGCCAATTGCTCATCGTTTGGTGCTTTTCCATGCCATGCATGAGTGTGCATCATAAAATCAACGCCATTCCCCATGACCGTTTTTAAAAGGACACAAACAGGTTTGCCTTGTCCTGTTTTTGATTTGGCAACCGCCATGCCTTCTAAGATGGCTTCTATATCGTTCCCTTGTTCAATTTCTACAACGGTCCATCCAAACGCTTGAAATTTTTCTTTTACACTGCCCAATGGCAATACGTCATCTGTTGCTCCGTCAATTTGCTGTCCGTTAAGGTCAATAGTAGAAATGAGGTTGTCCACCTTATTTCCTGCAGCATACATGATCGCCTCCCAGTTTTGGCCTTCCTGAAGTTCGCCATCACCGTGTAGACTGTAAATCAAATGAGAGTCGTTATTTAGTTTTTTTGCCTGCGCAGCACCAATGGCCACAGACATACCTTGTCCCAACGAACCTGAAGCTACACGAATACCAGGTAAGCCTTCATGTGTGGTTGGGTGCCCTTGTAAACGCGAATCAATCAATCGGAACGTATTTAATTCCTCTACAGGAAAATAGCCTGCTCTTGCCAATACGCTGTAAAATACAGGAGAGATGTGTCCGTTAGACAGGAAAAACAGGTCTTCGCCCATACCGTCCATGTCAAAAGTGTCCTTTCGGTCCATGATCTCATTATAAAGGGCTACAAAAAATTCTGCGCAACCTAATGAGCCTCCTGGATGCCCAGAATTCACCTTGTGTACCATACGGAGAATATCTCTGCGTACCTGTGTTGTTAAATCTTCTAATTGTTGTGTGTTTGACATTTTCTAAAAGTTAGTTTTACGCTGCAAAAGTAGTCTTTTTAACCCCCGAAACAAAGTTACAATTGGCGCACTTATTAACGATAACTGCTGTTTTGCTAACAATTGCAAAACTGGTTTTTATAAGGGCGCGTAGCCTTTGTAAGGATCGAAAATTATCCAACTGGAAAGAAACCTGCCATCGTCAACAGATTTTTTAAAGTTTTCTTAAGAGGTCCGTATCTTAATTGCTGCAATGTTTATCTTTGCCAATTATTCCAACTTATAGGAATTTAAATTTAAGACCTCACGGGATTGTCCCGAGGCTGTTGACAACAATAATTAAGATAATACTGACATCGTCCTTCAATTTGAAAATTTTTAATTTGAATTAAAAAAGATGTAGGTTTGCCGCGTATGAAATTTGAATTAAAAGGAAATGACCCTCAAAGCAAAGCGAGGGCAGGTGTACTTACTACCGATCATGGGGTTATTGAAACCCCTATTTTTATGCCGGTAGGTACAGTAGGTTCTGTAAAGGGTGTTCATCAAAGAGAACTTAAAAATGATATTAATGCAGATGTCATTTTAGGCAACACTTACCATTTGTATTTGCGTCCGCAAACGGAAATCTTAGAACAGGCTGGAGGCTTGCATAAGTTTATCAATTGGGACCGTAATATTTTGACGGATTCCGGTGGCTATCAGGTCTATTCGTTATCTGCCAATCGGAAGATTAAGGAGGAAGGCGTCAAGTTTAAATCGCATATTGACGGCAGTTACCACACATTTACCCCAGAAAACGTCATGGAAATCCAACGCATTATTGGTGCCGATATTATTATGGCATTCGATGAATGCACGCCTTATCCATGCGATTATAATTATGCCAAAAGATCCATGCACATGACCCATCGCTGGTTGGACAGATGCATCAACCATTTGGAGAAACTCCCGTTCAAATATGGTTACGAACAAAGTTTTTTCCCGATTGTCCAAGGCAGTACCTATAAAGATTTACGCAAACAATCAGCTGAATACATAGCTAATGCCGGTGCCGTAGGAAATGCTATTGGTGGACTCTCAGTAGGGGAGCCTGCCGATGAAATGTATGCCATGACGGAAGTAGTTTGTGATATCCTACCAGAGGATAAACCCCGCTACTTAATGGGTGTAGGAACCCCAATCAATATTCTAGAAAATATTGCGTTAGGTGTAGATATGTTTGATTGTGTTATGCCAACGCGGAACGCCAGAAATGGTATGTTATTTACGGCTCACGGTACTATCAATATAAAAAATAAGAAGTGGGAAGCAGATTTCTCTCCTCTGGATGAGATGGCCATGACCTATGTTGATACAGAATATTCCAAAGCCTATTTGCGTCATTTGTTTAGCGTTAATGAACGCTTGGCCATGCAGATTGCCACGATTCACAATCTCGGATTTTATTTATGGTTGGTCAGAGAATCAAGAAAACATATCTTAGCTGGAGATTTTAGAACATGGAAAGATATGATGGTAAAACAGATGGATAAACGCTTATAAAACTGGAACTCTACTAGGCACTTCGACAGTGCCCAGTGTAACAAGTTGAAAAACAGGCTTTAGTTTTAATTTCAGGAATAAACAATAGTTAATAAATCGAAATAACAGTCCGCAGACTTTGAAAATCCTTGATTGGTACATATTAAAACGCTATCTCTTCACATTTTTGATGATGTTGCTGTTGTTTATCCCTATTGGAATCACAGTAAACCTTGCCGAGAAGATTGGTAAAATTTTAGAGAACAAAGTGCCTTTTGGTGAAGTGGCGCTCTATTATCTCAACTTTACGATTTATTTTGCCAATTTATTGTTTCCCATATTTTTATTTTTATCTGTGATATGGTTTACTTCAAAGCTGGCCAACAACACTGAAGTTATCGCTTTTTTAAGCTCAGGAGTTTCCTTCTCTCGATTTTTGAGACCTTATATTATTGGTGCGACCATCATTTCTATTTTTGCCATGATATTGGGGTTTTATTTGGCGCCTATCGCAAGTCAGGGTTTTAATGAATTTACCTATAAATATTTGAAGAGTGCCAGACATCAAGATCCAGGTCAAAATATTTTTAGGCAGATTAATGATACAGACTTTATTTATGTGAGTAGCTTTGATAAGGTTCAGAACACTGGGTATAATTTCACATTGGAGCATATTGAAAATAACGAATTGATCTATAAGATTTTTGCAAATTCAATTCGTTATTCGGAAATCGACAGTACCTACAAACTTTTCAATTATTATAAAAGAACCATTACGGATAAAGGCGATGTTATTGAAACAGAACGGAGGCTCGATACAATTCTTCCTTTTGATTTGGAAGACCTAACGCCTGTTAACTACATTGCTGAGACTAAACCTTATTCTGAATTGGTAGATTTTATTGAAAAGGAAAAGGCTCGGGGCTCATCAAATATTGGACGCTATGAGATTGTAAAGTATAAGAAATGGAGTTTGCCTGTTGCCGTTTTTATTCTGACCATTATTGCCGTGTCGGTCTCTTCAATAAAGAGAAGAGGTGGTATGGGCGTTAATTTAGCATTTGGCATTACAACAGCCATGGTGTATGTGTTTTTTGATAAAGTTTTTGGCGTGTTGGCCGAACAATCTGATTTTTCACCATTAATAGCTGCATGGCTGCCAAATGTCGTTTTTGGTATCTTAGCGATCTTTCTTCTCTATAATGCAAAACGCTAAGCTCAAGAACTATTTACACCTTCATTTATTAGTCTTTATTGCTGGTTTTACTGCTATTCTGGGTCGGTTGATAACAATTGGGTCCATTCCTTTGGTGTGGTATCGGATGTTGATTGCTGGTTTGCTGATGTATCTTTATATAAGGTGGGCCAAAATTAACTTAAAGGTTGATAAACGGACAATGTTCAAATTTCTTGCAGCAGGGATCATAGTCGCTTTACATTGGATAACCTTTTTTGAATCCATCAAACAATCCAATATCTCCATTGCACTTGCCATGTTTTCTACAGGGGCGTTTTTTGCTTCGTTCATTGAGCCCTTGTTCTATAAAAGACGCATTATATGGTATGAAATTGTACTTGGGGTTATTGTGGTTATTGGCGTATTTCTCATTACTCACGGAGAGTTGAAATATATCAATGGTATCATTCTTGGCGTTGTTTCAGCTTTATTATCAAGTGTGTTTGCGGTTATTAATGGTGGTTTTATAAAGCAACATGCAGCAGCAGTTATCTCATTCTATGAATTTGTTAGCGGTGTCGTATTCTTATCGCTTTTTATAGTAGTATTTAAAGGCGGGTTTGACGCAAAATTCTTCACGCTTTCTGCGGCCGACTGGATATTCCTTTTCCTGTTGGCATCTATTTGTACAGCCTACGCCTTTATCGGATCGGTTAAAGTGATGAAATTTATTAGTCCATATACGGTGGTGCTTTCCTATAATTTAGAACCTGTTTATGGCATTGCTTTGGCCTTGCTGTTATTTCCTGATACAGAACTTATGGGGCCGCAGTTTTACTATGGTGCCAGTTTAGTTCTGATTTCTGTTGTGTTGGATGGTATCTTGAAAAATGTAAAATCCTATAGAGCTAAAAAAAGAAACACCTACAAAATGGATTAATTTATAAGAGTTACTTTGATTATTCTTACCTTTGTACGACGGTCTAATAAATACCTATTTTTTCAGATTGTAGTTTTACCTTAACGGAAAAAATTACGTAGGTTTGTAGGCTAACTAATAATTAAATCTTAAATCTCTATGGAGTATTTAGAATTTGAGCTTCCCATAAAAGAGCTAGAGGATCAGTTGTCAAAATGCCGAGTGATTGGTGAAGAGAGTGATGTTGACGTGACCCAAACTTGTGAACAAATTGAGAAGAAGCTCCTTGCTACAAAAAAGGACATCTATAAAAATCTAACGGCATGGCAACGTGTTCAATTGTCGCGCCATCCAAATAGGCCCTATACTTTAGATCATATCAGGGCTTTGTGCGGTGATTCTTTTTTGGAGTTACATGGCGACAGGAATGTCAAGGATGATAAAGCCATGATTGGCGGGTTAGGTAAAATTGGAGATCAGTCTTATATGTTTATAGGACAGCAAAAAGGTTACAATACCAAAACCAGACAATATCGTAATTTTGGGATGTCAAACCCTGAAGGCTATCGCAAGGCATTACGTTTGATGAAATCTGCTGAGAAGTTTAAACTTCCCGTAGTGACTCTAATCGATACCCCAGGCGCATATCCTGGATTGGAAGCTGAAGAACGAGGACAAGGAGAGGCTATTGCAAGAAACATTTTAGAAATGACCCGTTTAAAAGTTCCTATAATCTGCGTGATTATTGGTGAGGGAGCCTCCGGTGGTGCCTTGGGCATTGGTGTAGGAGACCGTGTTTTGATGATGGAAAATACGTGGTATTCTGTGATTTCTCCAGAATCTTGCTCATCTATATTGTGGCGCAGCTGGGAATATAAAGAACAAGCAGCAGAAGCATTAAAACTTACCGCACCTGACATGAAAAAAATGAAATTGGTGGACGGTATCATAAAAGAGCCCTTAGGTGGCGCACATACCAATCGTGAAGAAGCCTTTTTGGCCGTTCGAAAAGCAATCGAAAAATCTTATGATGAGCTTAAAAACTTATCACCAAAAGAATTGGTTGAAAAACGTATGGATAAATATGCTGATATGGGGGTCTATAAATAAACACCCCTTAATTCCCTTAACAAAAATTAAAACTGAAGTTAACGGCTTCGGTTTTTTTTGGCCTTATTAACAATATTATAAAGTTATCAACAGTTGTATTGTTGATGACTTGTTAAGATTGAGGTGCTAAAAAATGACCTCATTCTTTACAAATTATTTACTTTCGCATTCATGAAACAACCAAATCAAATACAGGGCTATAAAGTAGACAAAAGCACGATCATTAGCTTGGAGAAAGGTAAAATTCCGCCGCAAGCTATTGATTTGGAGGAGGTTGTTCTCGGAGCAATGATGATTGATAAAAAAGGTGTGGACGAGGTAATTGATATTTTAAGTCCCGATGCCTTTTATAAAGATGCACATAAACACATCTTCGAAGCGATTTTCAAATTATTTGAAAATAGCGAACCTGTCGATTTATTAACCGTTTCTAGTCAGCTAAAAAAGGATGCAAAGTTGGAATTGGTGGGGGGCGACTTTTATCTTATATCATTGACCCAACGCGTGTCTTCTTCGGCACATATTGAGTTTCATGCACGTATTATTCTTCAAAAATTTATTCAACGTAGTCTGATCAAGATTTCTAATGAAATCATTGAAGAGGCTTACGATGAAACCAAAGATGTTTTTGATTTATTGGACCAAGCGGAGGCAAAACTCTATGAAGTGACCCAAGGAAATATCAAGAAGTCTACGGAAACTGCACAGAGTTTGGTCATCCAAGCCAAAAAGAAAATTGAAGATATTTCCAATAAAGAAGGCTTGAGCGGTATTCCATCAGGTTTCGATAAATTGGATAAATTGACTTCTGGATGGCAAGAGAGCGATTTGATTATTGTGGCAGCCCGTCCAGGTATGGGTAAAACAGCCTTGACCTTGTCTATGGCTCGAAATATAGCCGTTGAGCATAATATTCCGGTAGCATTTTTCTCATTGGAGATGGCTTCGGTACAATTGATCACCCGTTTAATTTCGAGTGAAACAGGATTATCATCAGAGAAACTGCGAACAGGAAAGTTAGAGAAGCATGAATGGGAACAATTAAATGTCAAAGTAAAAGCTTTAGAAAAGGCACCTTTATTTATTGATGATACCCCTTCACTTTCTATTTTTGATTTGCGGGCAAAAGCGCGTCGACTGGCGTCGCAATACGGTATTAAAATGATCATCATCGATTATTTGCAGCTGATGACCGCTGGTGGTAGTCAGAAAGGAGGGAATAGAGAGCAAGAAATTTCTACTATTTCCCGTAACTTGAAAGCTTTGGCAAAAGAATTGAGCGTGCCGGTAATTGCGCTGTCGCAATTATCACGTGCGGTCGAAACCCGTGGCGGTAGTAAACGACCGTTGTTGTCTGATTTACGTGAATCTGGGGCTATTGAGCAAGATGCAGATATCGTATCATTTATTTATAGACCAGAATATTATAAAATTGACGAGTGGGATGACGAAGAACGATCACCTACTGAAGGTCAAGCCGAATTTATTGTTGCAAAACATAGAAATGGTGGTCTGGAGAATATCAGACTGAAATTTGTTGGCCATCTTGGTAAGTTTGATAATCTTGATGATTTTGATACACCTTTTGGGGAATTCCACTCCAAAATGAATGCTGCAGCCAGCGATAACTCTTTTAATTCCAGTAATTTCCCATCGGCATCTGATGCCTTTGATCCTCCTGCAATGGATGATGATCTGGATAATGAAGTGCCATTCTAAAATCTTGACTTTTCTTTATTTTCTTATGCAGTTTAAGATTATCTTTGCAAACTGTTAATAGGAATATACCCATGGATAAAATACGTACAACAAATTTATTATTACTGGTTATTGTTGTGCCGCTTGTTTTTTACTTGCTAAAAATCTTGTCGTTTATCTTCATACCATTGGTTTTTTCAATGTTTATTGCGCTCCTATTTTTGCCCCTGATGCGTTGGCTCGGTAAAAAAGGCGTTCCAAAATTTCTCAGTATTATTATTGTAATCCTTCTTATTCTGTCGGGTATGGCAATTACGGCAGAATTGATTCACCTTTCCAGTAAACAAATTATGTCATCTGATAGCACCTTTTTCCCCGAGGCAGAAATCAAGATTAGAGGATTAAAAGACTCCCTGGAAGCTTTTTTTGGGGTGCAACTTGGTAAAAATGGCAGTATCATGGCCCAATTGGCTGAAACCAAAAATATTGGCTCTGTGGTGGGCTTCCTTGGAAGCTTCATTAGTATGGCTTTAACAACTGCTTTCTTTACGGTACTTTGGCTTGCAGAGTCCATTAATGTGCAAAAGCTATTACATGTCACATTATTGAAAAGAAAACATACCGCGGTCAAAACCTTTCTCAAAATAGAGAATGATCTGATCACATTTATAAAGGTGAAGTTTTTGGTGAGTCTTGGAACAGGGATTTTTACCGGATTGGCCTGCTTGTATTTTGACGTGAGCTTTCCAATCTTTTGGGGACTTTTCGCATTTGTGATTAATTTTGTTCAAATGATCGGATCATTTATTTCCGTGATCAGTTTAACTATTTTTGCCTTTGTTGAATTGGATCCATCAAGCACTTTATTCTTCTTTATTTTAGCAATAACGTTGGTGCAAGTTATTTTCGGATCGATTTTAGAACCCATTTTTATGGGGAAATCCTTTTCAATTAACATTATTGCCGTCTTGGTCATGCTCATGTTCTGGGGCTATATTTGGGGTATTGCTGGCATGATTATGTCCATCCCCATAACAGTCTTTTTGAAAATTATACTCGAGCAGTTCCCAAACACAAAAATTGTGGCTAGTCTCCTTTCAGGAAAGAATCAGGATTTTTAGAAATCAGATTATCCAATATTTTCTTAAAGGATTTCAACGACGCTTAATTTTTGTTTATCTTTCCATTGATGAATATGCACTTTTAAAATGAGGGGCCATACATCATCACTAGTTCACATCGAATTGTAACCTACAACTATTTTGAAAAAAGCTGCACTTATTTTGTTTTTGGTTCTTACCAGTGCCTCATCCTTTGCATCATATATTCTTATACCTATGGATGCCGAAGGACAAAAGAATCACCTTAAAGCTTATGGTATGACCTATTGGACCCTCGAAAGGCAGCTCAAGGTAAAATGGCTGCTCAACTATAGAGGAGGCTCGTTTCTGTTTCCAAACAATGAAGAAATTCAACGAGAATGTCAGATTAGAGGTATTTCTTTTGAAGTGATTTCAGAGGCTAAGACCGAAGAAATTTTGGAGTTTATCAATAGTCCTTCCCAAAATATGGAGTCTGTCGTTCTTGAAAAGGCACCTAAAATTGCTGTTTATTCCCCAAAAGGAAATCCACCCTGGGATGATGCTGTGACTTTGGTATTGACTTATGCCGAAATTCCGTATGAAACCATTTACGATGAAGAAGTACTAAATGATGAACTCGTACTTTACGATTGGTTGCATCTCCATCATGAAGACTTTACTGGACAATATGGTAAGTTTTACAGAGCCTATAAATCGGCTGCTTGGTATATTGAAGAGAAAAAGCAAGCTGAAGCTTTGGCCGCCAAATTAGGTTATAATAAGGTGTCCGAACAAAAATTGGCGGTGGCCTTAAAAATTCGTGACTATGTGGTTGGCGGTGGGTTTATGTTTGCCATGTGCAGTGCCACCGATAGTTTTGATATCGCCCTAGCCGCAGAAGGAGTAGATATCTGTGAGCCGATGTTTGATGGCGACCCGAGTGAACCAAACTATCAAAGTAAAATAGATTATAGTAAAACCTTTGCGTTTAAAGATTTTATCTTAGAAAGGAATCCTAACATTTATGAGTTTTCATCCATTGATATGACTTCCAAGCGTCAAATTCCTATGTTAACGGATTATTTTACATTAATGGATTTTTCTGCCAAATGGGATCCTATTCCAACCATGCTATGTCAAAACCATACCGCATTGGTAAAAGGTTTTATGGGGCAGACGACTGCTTTTACAAGAGACGAAATTAAATCGAACGTTCTCATAATGGGAGAAAATAAAACCAATGGCGAAGCAAAATATATCCATGGTATTAAAGGAAAAGGTTTTTTTACATTCTATGGAGGTCACGATCCAGAAGATTATACACATAAAGTTGGCGATCCGAAAACAGAATTAGAACTACATCCCACATCCCCAGGATACCGATTAATCCTAAACAATGTTTTGTTTCCGGCGGCGAAAAAGAAAAAACAGAAAACTTAATTCATAGCTATTATGAAGTTACTGCGCCTTTCTTAGTCTAATCCTAGTTTTTGGATGCTCTTATTTTTGATATTATAAAGTAAAACCAGTTGTCATACTTGTTTGTAATCTAAGCCTGAGAGGACATCTCATTAACATGCCATCTTATGGATATTGCAGCAATACTATACGTTCATCTTTTAATTTTCTTTTGTTATCATATGAGCACTTATAGAAACGTAATATTTCTTATTTTTAAAAAAAATTGAAATAATGATTATTAAAGAAGCTGTTCTTAATAAACCCAAATCACCTATTTCTATAAAATTTACTAAAACCGAAAAACCTTTTGTGTTTTTAGACCAGGATTATGGGCGTTATCGCTGTAATCATGTAATGGCACAATTACAGAAAAAATTAAAAATCAACGGATTGCCTCAGAATGATTTCTTCAAGAAACATCTTGAAAATTGCGTTATTGCCAGTGAGGAATTTGTCGATAGGGAAGAATTCAAAGCTGTTATACAGAAACTAAGAAATAAACAATAACATCTACGTGAATGCTATACTATATTAAACAGTTTTTTAAACTCTTCTTTTCTTCAGTTTTATATTGGTCATTTGCGTTCTGCTTTTTTATTCTCATTAGATATTTGGGAAGGGAACAAGAGCGAGTGGAGACCGTTGAGCCGAGTACGGTATATCCGGTTTCCGAATATCTATTATTCGGAATTGCTTTAGGCATCATGGTGGCAATAGTTTATACCATTGTAGAATATGTATTTGATAAGTTCTTATCCAAAACTTTAAACTTGGGTTTAATTCTTCTTATCAAATCGATTATCTACCTTCTTTTTCTGATTTTCTCATTAAGTGTAATGGCGTTTTTAGCAGAGGACTATCTCAATATCAATTTTCCAAACCATAGGGGTTGGTGGATTTCCAATAAAATATTTTGGATGGTCACTGCCTATTTTATTATCTGTTCTTTGCTGTTTTCATTTATAAGACTGGCAAATGACAAGTTTGGAAAAGGTATCATCTTCAAAATGCTTATAGGTAGATATAGAAACCCCAGAGAAGTGGACAGGATATTCATGTTTTTAGACCTCAAATCGTCCACAGCACATGCAGAAAAACTAGGACATTTAAAATACAGCCAACTTATTCAGGATTGTTTCTTTTATCTCAATAAGATCATCAACAGATATGACGCTCAAATTTACCAATATGTGGGTGATGAAGCTGTGTTGAGTTGGACGCCTAAAAAAGGCATTAGAAGACTAAATTGTATCAGATTGTTTTTTGATTTTGAAAGAAAGCTAAAGAGACATTCTAAATACTACCAGAAAAAGTACGGGATCCAACCGGAGTTTAAAGCAGGTTTACATACCGGAAAAATCATTATTGCAGAAGTTGGTACTGTAAAAAAAGAATTGGCCTATCATGGTGATGTCATCAATTCCACTTCCCGTATTCAAGAGAAATGCAACACGTATAATGAATCTTTACTCATCTCTGATGAATTATTTAAACAACTCAATTTGAACAATAAGTACGATGCTATTTCCTTGGGAGATGAATTGTTGGAAGGTAAAACAGAAGAACTGAAAATTCATGCCATACATAAAAGATAGTTGTAACAACGTGAGGAAAGTGAATTAACAAAAATGGAACTATTTGAAACCAATAGATTACGGGTTAGGAGTCTAAAAAGTAAAGACAAACAGAGTTTCATTGAATTACTTTCGGACCCTAATATTATAGATCCAATTCCTCAACGACGCTTATCTGAAACTCAAATATTAAATAAATTCCAAGACCATCTTAATTTAGAATGGAAGGATATATACAGAGAAAACTACACTTGTGGAATCTTCGAAAAGGGAAATCTTGAGATGATTGGACTTTGTCTTTTTTTAACTAACGATGAAAATGATAAGGAATTAGGCTATCGATTTAAATCGAGATATTGGGGAAAAGGATACGGAACAGAAATCGTAGAAGGAACCTTAAAGTATTATTTTAATACCTTACATGCCAAAAAGGTGTCGGCTGATGTCAATACGGCGAATATTGGTTCGGTGAAAATTTTAGGAAAATTCATGAAACCCGTGAGGGAGTTTTTCAATGAAGAACGCCAGTGCACGGTGAGACGGTATAGTATCG
Organism: Gelidibacter maritimus; assembly: GCF_014062315.1. Taxonomy (GTDB): domain Bacteria; phylum Bacteroidota; class Bacteroidia; order Flavobacteriales; family Flavobacteriaceae; genus Gelidibacter; species Gelidibacter maritimus. The sequence goes on along the minus strand of NZ_JACGLT010000021.1, from coordinate 6,926 downwards.
AAAAAACTGATTGGCTCCAAAACATGCGTTAAACTTTGGCTTATTTTTTTTCCACTGCATTTCAGGAGTTATAAAATCCCTTCCACTTTTGCTGTTCTTTTGCTCGTCTTTTCTCAATACGCATTCGGTTTAAATATGGATAAAATCTACGTCAGTAATCCGTTAGAGATACGGATTACGAGTTAATTTCAGGTTCCGTGTAACCTTTTATAGTATATGTCAGGTTGAGCATTACCGACTTCAACATCCATTTTGAATAATGTTAGCTTACGCCATGGGTCGAAGCCGAATGTTTGCAGTTAAAAAAATCTCGGTTGCGCTCCAGCTAACAACGTCTTTTATCTTATTTACTGATTTCCCATTATTATGAATTCTATAAAAGGTGAGCAGCCATCTACTGATCTTTATATAAAGATTAATAGCATTATTAACGAAATATCTAAACGCTCACGTCAAATTAATACCGATAGTTTGCTAGATATAAACTGGCGGATTAACAAATAGCTCTTATTTTTAACAGTGTTGATAAAGTTGTCTCTGCAATGAACCTAAAGTGTAAATGCAGCTTTTCAGTAATGGCATAAAAAAAATCCGATTCAATTAAGAATCGGATTTTTTATAAGCGAATTGTGTTTGTTATTTTGGCGAAACGCCTATTTTTTAATTTTTTTGGCAATGGCTTCAAAAGCATCTGGGTGGTTCATTGCTAAATCTGCAAGCACCTTACGGTTCAATTCGATATTGTTAGCTTTGATTCCTCCCATAAATTTTGAATAAGACATTCCGTGTAATCTGGCTGCTGCGTTAATACGCGTTATCCATAAAGAACGGAAATTTCTTTTCTTTACCCTACGGTCTCTGTACGAGTATAACATCGCTTTGTCAACCGCATTTTTGGCTACTGTCCAAACGTTTTTACGTCTTCCAAAGTATCCTTTTGCTTGTTTAAGAACCTTTTTTCTTCTGGCTCTCTTTGCTACTGAATTTACTGATCTTGGCATTTCTTAATTTTGTTTTTGTAGTAGGCGGTCAATTACTGACACTTTGTCTGATTAATCTCGCAAATTAAAAATCGTCAATCTGCAAACGTTAATTTTTTGGCCTAACTCCAGGGTTTATAAATTTGTTTTAACCGATTAAAATCTTGTTACTTTATACGTAACATGAGTTTAATATTGTTTTCATCTGCTTTGTGGACTAAAGTCATTTTAGTCAAAGCACGTTTACGCTTTTTAGATTTTTTGGTCAAGATATGACTCTTAAAAGCGTGCTTTCTTTTAATCTTACCAGTGCCCGTTACTTTAAAACGTTTCTTTGCACTAGATATAGTTTTCATTTTTGGCATTTTCTCCTAAATTTTAATTTCCTTTTCGCTTATTATTTTCATGCACCTCAACTCTGGGGCGCGTTGTTTCTTAATCATGTTTGAACCATTGTACCAGCCTTTGTCCGGTAACTTAAATTGTCAAAACTACTTCTTTTTAGGAGCAATGAACATCGTCATTCGCTTCCCTTCCAGTCTTGGCATTTGTTCAACTTTACCGTACTCTTCAAGATCTTGGGCCAATTTCAATAATAATATCTGTCCCTGCTCTTTAAATACGATTGAACGTCCTTTGAAAAACACAAAAGCCTTAAGCTTTGCACCATCTTTTAGAAACTTTTCTGCGTGTTTCTTTTTAAATTCGTAATCGTGATCATCTGTTTGAGGGCCAAAACGGATCTCTTTAACAACAACCTTGGTCGCTTTGGATTTTAGAGACTTGTCACGTTTCTTTTGTTCATAAAGAAACTTCTTGTAATCCATCACCTTACAAACGGGTGGATCAGCTTTGGGTGATATTTCAACCAAATCTACACCTTGTTCTTCAGCTATGGCTAAAGCTTGTTTTGTGGTGTATACCCCGGTCTCAACATTATCTCCTACAAGTCTTACGTTTTCAGCTCTAATGTTCCTGTTAATTTTATGTTGCTCCCCTTTTTCAGTTCTTCTGAAGCTACCTCTGTTTCTACGAATTGCTATGGCTTATAAATTTTTAGTTAAACTTAATTTTTTTTTATTTAAAGGTTTTTAAAGTCTTTTTAACTTCTTTTTTGACAACCTCCGCGAAATCTACTGCACTAATCATGCCTAAATCTTCTCCGCCATGTTGTCGTACCGAAATCATGTCTTTACTTTCTTCTTGCTCGCCAACGATAATCATATATGGAATTTTAGCCATTTCCGCTTCACGGATCTTTTTGCCAACAGTCTCATTTCTATTATCTGCGAGGGCGCGAATTTCGTTATTTTCTAGCACATTTAAAACTTTTTCGGCGTATTTTTCATATTTTTCACTAATTGATAGCACAATAGCCTGAGTTGGCATTAACCAAAGTGGGAAATTTCCACCCGTGTGCTCTAACAAAATAGCTACAAATCGCTCCATACTTCCAAATGGTGCCCGATGAATCATAACAGGTCGGTGCAGCGCATCGTCACTGCCTTTATACGTAAGATCAAAGCGTTCCGGTAGGTTATAATCAACCTGAATGGTGCCCAATTGCCAGTTCCTTCCCAAGGCATCCTTTACCATAAAATCCAACTTAGGGCCATAAAAAGCAGCTTCGCCGGTTTCTACAATATAATCCAAGCCTTTATCCTTTGCGGCATTGAGAATGGCAGCTTCCGCTTTCTCCCAGTTTTCGTTACTTCCAATGTACTTCTCAGGTGTGTCAGGATCTCTTAATGAAACCTGGGCCTTAAAGTTTTCAAATCCTAAAGAACCAAATACATATAAAACCAAATCAATGACATCCTTAAACTCTTTGTCCAACTGATCGGGCGTACAAAAAATATGGGCATCATCTTGAGTAAAACCTCTTACTCGAGTCAATCCGTGAAGTTCGCCACTCTGTTCGTAACGATACACTGTGCCGAATTCCGCATAACGAATGGGTAGTTCTTTGTACGAATATGGTTTGGTATTGTATATTTCACAGTGATGAGGACAATTCATTGGTTTCAATAAAAACTCTTCGCCTTCGTGAGGAGTCAGTATTGGTTGAAAGCTATCCGCACCATATTTTTCATAATGACCTGATGTAACATACAACTCTTTCTGACCAATATGAGGGGTAACCACCATTTGATAGCCAGCTTTTTTCTGGGCTTTCTTTAAAAAGTCCTCAAGACGATCACGTAATGCAGCTCCTTTTGGCAACCACAATGGTAAACCTTGGCCTACTTTTGTTGAGAAAGTAAACAATTCAAGTTCCTTACCAAGTTTTCTATGGTCGCGTTTTTTTGCTTCCTCCAGCAATTGAAGATATTCGGTAAGATCCTTTTGTTTAGGAAACGAGATCCCATAAACTCGTATCAATTGCTTGTTGTTTTCGTCCCCTCGCCAATATGCACCAGCTACCGACATGATTTTAACCGCTTTTATAATCGATGTATTCGGAATATGTCCGCCTCTACATAAATCGGTAAACGTAGAATGGTCGCAAAAAGTAATTGTGCCATCCTCCAGATTTTCAATCAGCTCTACTTTGTATTCATTGTTCTGAGATTCATATAAGGATAAAGCATCTGCTTTTGAAACAGATCGCAGATTGAAGTCGTGCTTTCCTCTGGCAATTTCTAACATCTTAGTTTCAATTGCTTTAAAATCCTTATCAGAAATAGTATGGTCTCCTAAATCAACATCATAATAAAAACCATTTTCTATGGCTGGACCAATAGAAAGCTTTACACCAGGATATAACTCTTCAAGCGCCTGGGCCAAGACGTGTGCGGATGAATGCCAAAATGCTTTTTTACCTTCCTTATCATTCCAGGTGTACAATACCAACGCGCCATCTGTGGTTAAAGGTGTGTGGGTTTCTACAGTTGTTCCATTAAAGCTTGCAGAAATAACATTTCTAGCCAAACCTTCACTTATACTTTTGGCAACATCCATTGGTGTTGCATTGTTCGCAAACGGTTTAATAGTTCCGTCTGGTAGTGTTATATCAATCATATATTGCTCTTACTTTTTATAGGATGACAAAGATAAGATGTTAAATACTTACATACAATATATATATAGGTATAAATAATATCGATAATAAATTGCTGCGCAGGTAGGGGGGACTGCAACAAACGTTTATTTCTCACTGCTTATATATAGGAGTGTGTTGACGATTTATAATAAAGTACATCATATAAGATACGTTCAACTATTATATGTAGGGCTGATGTTTTTGTTTTTTTGGGCGTTTGTCCTGCCGAAGGGGGCAGTCCACCGCGCTCTCGCCCCTCACTTTTCCCGTCCGCTCGGGCGTCCGGCAAAGAGTTCATGCAAGGGCTCCATCGCTAACGCGGGGCCGGTCCACGCCGTCCGTGCCATAAGCCACCATATTTTTCGCCGTCTAAGGCATTCATTTCCAGCGTGAAGAAAAATAGTTCAAAAAAAGTACGATTTAATTTTGTCAGTAAGGGAAAAAGGGTTGTATATTTGCACCCCGCAAACGAGGGACCTTTGGTTCTGAGGGAGCGGAAAAAGTTCATTTACATCCTTTGAAATAGAGAGCGAAAAATTTTTTTAAAAAATGTTTTGCGTATTGGAAAAAGGTTGTATGTTTGCAGCCGCAAAAAACGGTAACGTTGGGAGCGGCGGGTTCATTGAAAACAGTGTTTGAGATTGCGGATTTGGAGGGTGAAAAAAAACTTTCAAAAAAACTTTCAAAAACATTAGGTGGATCTAAAAAAGGGTTGTATATTTGCACCCGCTTAGCGATTGAGTTCGCTGGGAGACAAGAGAAACAAGTTCATTAACATATTGGATTGACAGCGTAGCGAAGCATTGGAAACGATGTTTTGCACAAAAAAAAGAGAACAAGCCATTTTGAGTACCAAGAATTGGATTTCCTTTGGTCGTTGAAAAGTACTGAGTGCATCTGCACTCTAAAAGAACAACGATGAAGAGTTTGATCCTGGCTCAGGATGAACGCTAGCGGCAGGCCTAACACATGCAAGTCGAACGGGATTTATCAGCTTGCTGATAATGAGAGTGGCGGATGGGTGAGTAACGCGTATGCAACCTACCTTTTACAGTGGGATAGCCCAGAGAAATTTGGATTAATACCGCATAGTATGCACGACCGGCATTGGTTGTGCATTAAACATTTATGGGTAAGAGATGGGCATGCGTTCTATTAGTTAGTTGGAGTGGTAACGGCACCCCAAGACAGCGATAGATAGGGGCCCTGAGAGGGGGATCCCCCACACTGGTACTGAGACACGGACCAGACTCCTACGGGAGGCAGCAGTGAGGAATATTGGACAATGGGCGCAAGCCTGATCCAGCCATGCCGCGTGCAGGAAGACGGCCCTATGGGTTGTAAACTGCTTTTATACAGGAAGAAACATCCCGACGTGTCGGGACTTGACGGTACTGTAAGAATAAGGATCGGCTAACTCCGTGCCAGCAGCCGCGGTAATACGGAGGATCCAAGCGTTATCCGGAATCATTGGGTTTAAAGGGTCCGTAGGTGGACGATTAAGTCAGAGGTGAAATCCTGCAGCTCAACTGTAGAATTGCCTTTGATACTGGTTGTCTTGAATCATTGTGAAGTGGTTAGAATATGTGGTGTAGCGGTGAAATGCATAGATATCACATAGAATACCGATTGCGAAGGCAGATCACTAACAATGTATTGACACTGATGGACGAAAGCGTGGGGAGCGAACGGGATTAGATACCCCGGTAGTCCACGCCGTAAACGATGGATACTAGTTGTTCGGACCTCGGTCTGAGTGACTAAGCGAAAGTGATAAGTATCCCACCTGGGGAGTACGTTCGCAAGAATGAAACTCAAAGGAATTGACGGGGGCCCGCACAAGCGGTGGAGCATGTGGTTTAATTCGATGATACGCGAGGAACCTTACCAGGGCTTAAATGTGGATTGACAGGACCAGAGACGGTCTTTCCTTCGGGCAATCCACAAGGTGCTGCATGGTTGTCGTCAGCTCGTGCCGTGAGGTGTCAGGTTAAGTCCTATAACGAGCGCAACCCCTATTGTTAGTTGCCAGCGAGTAATGTCGGGAACTCTAGCAAGACTGCCAGTGCAAACTGTGAGGAAGGTGGGGATGACGTCAAATCATCACGGCCCTTACGTCCTGGGCTACACACGTGCTACAATGGTGGGGACAGAGAGCAGCCACTGGGTGACCAGGAGCGAATCTACAAACCCCATCACAGTTCGGATCGGAGTCTGCAACTCGACTCCGTGAAGCTGGAATCGCTAGTAATCGCAGATCAGCCATGCTGCGGTGAATACGTTCCCGGGCCTTGTACACACCGCCCGTCAAGCCATGGAAGCTGGGAGTACCTGAAGTCCGTCACCGCAAGGAGCGGCCTAGGGTAAAATTGGTAACTAGGGCTAAGTCGTAACAAGGTAGCCGTACCGGAAGGTGCGGCTGGAACACCTCCTTTCTAGAGAAAGACGGCCATGGAATGATATTGGAAAAGGGATGTTTTGTTCTCCCGCTGTTGATTTAATTGATATACTATAGTAGAGTCTCATAGCTCAGCTGGTTACCCGCCCGCGCCGAAAAGGCACGTTCGGACGGGGAGCGCAGCGCTCTTTAGGGCAATTGCCGTTGGCAGTTCCCTTCCAGGGGTTAAGGGCCTAAGTCAGTCTCATAGCTCAGCTGGTTAGAGCGCTACACTGATAATGTAGAGGTCGGCAGTTCGAGTCTGCCTGAGACTACTATCTACTATGGAAAGGAAATTCTGGAAGTTGGGATTCATAATTCAAGGTTCTGAATTCAAAGTTCTGAATTCAAACTGGGGGATTAGCTCAGCTGGCTAGAGCGCCTGCCTTGCACGCAGGAGGTCATCGGTTCGACTCCGATATTCTCCACAAAAAAAGTACAGAGTACGAAGTACAAAGTATCAAGA
>NZ_JACGLT010000020.1 GCF_014062315.1 Gelidibacter maritimus | reverse complement strand
AATAACTAAGCATTCGTGTGGTCGGTACGACCCAACATGAATGCCGTGTTGACTGAACCGGTGTTGGTCGGTTTGCCTACTATGGGGATTGATTGGATTTAAGATGGGTTTTTAATAGTTGATTTTTTTGTTTGGGAGTATTTGCTTGCTTTATTATTGAAGATTAGAAGTGCAAGATTGGTTTTGCAGTTCCTCTTCGCTTCTTTTCAACGTTTTTCACTCAGTTTCCTTCATTTTTGACCATAGATATCCTGTTGCGCGTGACTTGCGCTTTTTTTTATATAGGTCGTTTTATTTGATTATTGATCTGCTCCAGCCAGTGCCCTGGTGGTCCACGGGCGGTAAAAGTTGCAACGGTAACAAGGTTTCCCTTTTTGCATATTGGACATTTTCGGTGCATCAATGGCCCTGTCTCCCCAAGCTTTGGCATTCCCAGGTCTTTCTGGAGCTGCGGGATCACAGTTCTTTTGTAATAACTGCTCAAAATACCATAATGCCTGATCCGTGTAAATCCCTTGGGCAGGACATGTAGTGCGAAGCGCCTGATGAATTCGGCATCGGGCAGCGCAAGCACAGATTTCTTGCCCCCGTGCCGATAATCCTTTACCATGAACCGTACGTTTCCGCCTTCCAGACCTTTTATCCGATGGTTACTGATGGCAATCTTATGGGTATAGCGGCCCAAGTATTCCACTACCTGTGAAGGCCCCAAGAACGGACGCTTGCAATAGACCACCCAATGATGTTGGAACAGGCTTTGGTAAAAAGAGGGAGGTTGTTGCTTCCCCAGCGCTTTACGCAATCCGGCCACAAATCGAGCCCTGAAGACCTTACTCATTGCCTTTACAGGGAACAGATACTTTCCCTTACTCTTGGCAGGTTTCCATTTGCCCGATCTGGCAATGCCACCCCCGGGAACTATACAGTGCAGGTGCGGGTGCAGCGAAAGGTTCTGCCCCCAAGTGTGCAGGATGGCGACCATTCCCATCCGGCCGCCCAAAAACTTGGGATTGCCACCAAAATCCCGGATAATGCCCCAAGCTGTTTTGAACAGAAGACCGTACGCCAACTTTGGTTCGTACAGACATAACCGGTTCAGCTCCGCAGGTATGGTAAACACTACATGGAAGTAGGGAACCTTCAACAGATCTGCCTCCCTGGCGCGGATCCATTCCTCTTTTTTATGGCCCTGGCACTTCGGACAGTGACGGTTGCGACAACTGTTATAACTAAGGTGCAACCTACCGCAGGTTGGATTCTCACAACGATCGATGTGACCGCCCAAGGCCGAGGTCCGACATTTGCGCAACGCGTGCAGGGTACGTTCTTGCCAGCTATTGGCACAATGAGCGGCAAGGTGCTCCCTGTTTCGCTCCAGGATATGGGCTACTTCATGGACAGGCTTGGACATCCCTATTGGCCATAAAGCCTGTCCAGCGGACTGAACGGCCTTTGCCTGCCCGATTGTGCCACATGGAGGTAGATAAGGGTGGTCTGGATATCTGCATGTCCCAAAAGATCCTTTACGCTCATAATGTCCAGACCCATTTCCAGCAAGTGGGTGGCATAGCTGTGCCGCAGGATATGGGCGGTGATCTCCTTTTGGATGCCACTGTGCCTGCGAGCCTCGCGGACGATCCACTGAACGCCCTGGGAAGAGATCCGGCTCGGTCTGCCTGATTTGTCATTGCCCGTAAAACACCACGTATCCGGGTTTTCTGCCAGGAAGTATCTCTGTAGGCCGCGGACCTGCATTTTGGACAGGGGAACATAACGATCCTTGCGCCCTTTCCCCTGGCGCACGTGCAGCATCATCCTATCAAAATCCAAGTCCTTGCGCTGTAGGTTGCACAGTTCAAAATTGCGAAGTCCACAGCCATAGAGCATGGCCAGGACCAAGCGGTGCTTGAGCAGTTTAGGGGTCTTCAACAGTTGTTTTATCTCTCTTTGGTTCAATACCACCGGGAGTGTCTTGGGACGTTCAATGGAAGGAAGAACCACACGCATCTCGTTCATCCCAAAGAGGCGATAGGCATAGCGAAGCCCGTAGACGGTGTGCTTGAAAAAACTGTCGGATGGCGTCTTGTGCTGCGACTTTAAAACGTGTAGATAGTCCAAGATCTGTTCTTCATCCAGGGCAAGTGGACTACAGTTAAAATGGAGGGCAAGGTGCGCCAGGCAGCGCGCATAGTTGGTAAGGGTACTCTGGCTCTTGCCGGCCAGCTCAACGGAACGCTTTAATTTTTGGTAGAGTTTTGCAAACTCTGGAACGGAAATACAGGCCCTTTCAATGAGGGTGTCGTTTTTTTTTCATAATATTGAGTATTACATTAAACCTTGATCCTAAAGGTAGTGAATCGTGATGGAAACGTCTCGTGAAGCTACCTTTAGGTTTAGTTCAACAAAGAACTGTGTCAAAAAAAAAAAGAAAAATGAGAACTAACATTAAATTGTCATCCCTGGTTTTATTGATTTTTACAATAATCGGATGTGGAGATATAGACAAAAAAGGAAAAGAGTCAACGGAAAAGGAAACAAACCTGATTCAATTGGAGTTTGGAAGATTGGCAAGTGAAAACAGCAGTCTTGGTGTTGAATTAAAACCTAACCAGTTCAACAACTGGGTTGATTTAGTCGAACGAGCTGGTAGGATTGTCTGTAATGATAGTTTACCAAAAATAACTTTAACAACAGACAATAAAAATAAAACCATCTATTTTCGAAATCCTTGCTGGGAAGATGATTCTTATAATATAATCAAACAAAAAAATATAATTGAAATTCACAATAATAAGATTTTTAAAAATAGAGAAAATATCTTCCCTATTGACAGCTTGAAAAGTGTTCTAAAAAGGGATATAGAAAATAATGGAGAAAATTCAATGTTGAGTGAAAATTCAGAAAAACTTACGGTATTTATTTCTTACGACAAGAACAATGAATTTAAGAATCTGTCCAGCACATTGAATCAACTGACTGATACCTACTACGGGATAACAAATAATACACATATTAAAATATGGCTAACTGATAAAGACTATTTTAAGCCACCACCGCAACCTGAAAAAAAGAAAAAAAAAGAATTTAAATACAGATACGAACCACAACAAAAAACTGAACGTGATTTAAGCAGTAAAAAAGCGGGGATTATTCACGATAGCCATCGGAATTGGTGAAGTATAGAAAGCCTACGTAGGACATTAAAAATATATGAAAAATTACTTTTGCTAACACAAGTAACCATTGCACAACCCTATAAAATCCAAACTTGTTTAAGCCCTTTTTAGGGCTTTTTTAGTTGGATTTGATAAATCTATTTAAATTCCGGAAGCCTTAAGCGCTTTTCAGCAGATTTAATATATCTCGCAACACCTTTTTTATTCTACCGTGCCTCTTCTCAGTTTTGCCTCAAAGACCTCGCCAGTAAGATAACTAATAGGTTCGCCCGGAGCATCAGAAAATAAGCGAAACCGTTTTGAACGCAATTTAACCGTACTCCCATCAACCGCCTCTACCTGCTGAATGACAAAGCCAATTAAGGCTTTTCTTCTTCCGTGTGATGATGGGATGACATCCACAATCTTTCCTGTTACCGCTGCCCCTTTACGGATGATTATTCTGCCCTCAGCAACCACATCCTCATTACAGGTCAGACGCACGGTCTTTCCGTCACGTTCAAGCTCCTCTGAACTGAGATTTTCTCTTAGGGTTACAAGAATTGTTTCGCCTGCAGGAACGTCCACAGGACCTGTGGAAACCTGCCGATTTTCATCTGTTTTTTCACTTTTCTCACTTTTTTCACTTTTTTCAGATGTCTTTTTCTCGGATGAATTTACTGGCTCACTCTCCGATCGGCCATTAATTGTTGGTTTGATTATATTGGCATTCTTTTTCACTTTAGGCTTTGATTGTTCCGGCGGCTGTTCAGTAATGCGACGGTACATATCACTTGGGGTCTCGTTAAAACCACCAGTTGCAGTATGATTGACCACCTCTTGCTGTGGCACCTTCATAGGTTCTTCCCACGTGACTACGATAGGCGGTTCAGCGATTTCTTCGACAATAGGGCTGTCTATTCCTATATTCCATATCAATAGAATTGCCGATAATAATACTGAGGCACCAAGAATTACGAACGACCAATTCACTTTACTAACCGTCGGAACTTTAAACCGTCCTGAAATCGATTTTGCCTGAGCCAAAATATTGCTTACCGAGATGATTTCATTTCCTCTTTGCGGCTCTGTAAAAACCTGTGATGCGCGAAGCACATGAGTCAGAGTGGATTGATCAAGCAGCGCTCCCCCCATACTTTTCTCAATGGCTTTTTTTAAGTCCTGTGCAGATTGATATCGTTTTTTCGGATGGCGCTGAAGGGCCTTAAAGATAATCTTCTCCAGCGACTTAGGAACCGTGGGGTTTTCCTGTAAAATGGAGTCTGGCTGTTTCTCCAGCTTGTCCTTCATCAATCGGTAATCGGTATCACTCTGAAAAGGTGTCTTACCACAAAGCATTTCGTATAGAATATTACCCACAGCGTAGACGTCGGTGCGCTCATCACCTTCCTGACCTTGAATTTGTTCTGGCGCCATATACTCTAAGGTGCCAACTGATTTGCCGTGGCTGGTAATACGCTGGGCGTTTCGCATTCTGGCAATACCAAAGTCCATAACCTTTACCTCCCCCTCTTCATTGATCATGACATTAGCCGGTTTGATATCACGATGAATGATACCCTTACGGTGGGCATGGTGCAAACCATCAAGGATTTGTACTGCAATGCTGGCAGCGAGCTGATGTGTGATTTTTTTATGAACCAAAAGCCAGTCTTCCAGCGTCTTGCCTTCCACATATTCCATGATCATCCAGTATGTATCTTCCTGAGGAATAAACGAATAAAGATGGGTGATATTGGGATGGTTCAGTCGTGCTAAGGCAAGTGCTTCTGCTTGAAAACGTTCTCCCAAGCTCTCTTCCTCCGATCCTGAATTTCTGTGAAGTTGTTTTATGGCGACCAATCTGTTAATCAGGGTATCTTTTGCAAGATACACCGTTCCCATGCCGCCTTCTCCAAGCTTTTGGATAATTTCGTATTGGCTACCTTGTCTGCTCATTATATTATATTTTGTTCTTTTGTTACCGAAGGCGTAGATTGAACGCCCGAAGAAATATCTATCAATAAAGCGGTGAAGTTGTCAGAGACATCACGAGACGTTGCCGTCAAACTGAGACATTCCAATACAAATTCAGGTTGTTTCATTAAAAGCAAATCCTTGATGTCCTCTTCGCTGAGCACGTCATACACCCCATCGGAGCAGAGAAATAACCGATCGCCTTCACTCAACGGCCATCCATCAGCCGAAATCTGGGGCTGTATTGTTGGCGTGGTGCCCAATGCCTGTAATAGAACATTTTTCATTGGATGATGGTCCCGTTGCTTTTCTGTAATCTCACCGCTTTCAAACATTTGATTGACCAGCGTATGGTCTGTGCTCAATTGGGTTAGACTACCATTTCGTAACAGGTAAGCACGACTATCACCTATATGTCCGATATAACAAAGCTCCTCCTGTATAATCACCGAAGTGGCCGTGGTCCCCATTCCCCTTTGCTCGGTGTTTGATTCACCGGCCGCAACGATCATTTGGTGCGCCTCTATAAATGCGTTTTCAAGCAATTTTTCTGGAGTGTGCTGTTTCCAGTTGGTCAAGCAGTAGTCAAGCAAAAGATCGCAAGCCATCTTACTGGCCACCTCTCCCGCATTGTGCCCTCCCATTCCATCTGCAACCACAGCAACAAGATTTTGCTTATTGTTTTCAGGAAAAGAAAAAGCAATGGCGTCTTCGTTGTGGTCGCGTACCGGTCCGGTTTCCGAAACGGCATATACCTCACAAAAAATATCTTCGTTACTTTGTTCGCTCACTGTTGCATCTTCCGTCTTATTCTTACTTTTTGAAAATAAAAACCTCATAATTATAAGTGTTAATTGCTTTGTTACTGTCATCCACCAGCTTTACAATTAACTGGTGGAATAGTGACAGTAATCATTTAAAAACAGTTAGTTAGTTGTCAAAGCCTCTATTTTATGACCTGTTGACGTCCCATTAATTCCATGACATATTTAATTGGAACCGCAAAACTTATAGCGTTTCCTCGTCCATCGGTAGTTCCGGCACTGTACACACCCACTGCACGCCCCTTGTCATCAAACATAGGTCCGCCGCTATTTCCACCTCCAGAAGAATTGATTGTAAGTTGATAGTAGTCGCCAAATGAAGATTGGTAATCATCAATCCGGTCATTTTTTTCGCTTCCGCGAACCATTCGTCCTACGTTTCCTGTACTGATGGTCGGTACCGGAACACTGGTAATATTTGGATTAGTATTAAAATAATCTTGTGAGCGCTTAAGCACAAGTTGCGCCGGTGACATCCCAGGATACCCCATAACAATGGCAGCATCGCCCGGCTGGATTTCATTGTAGCTGTCATAAAGCTCCACTTTTGATAGCGACTCAGGCAAATCAATTTTAATCATTGCTATATCGTGCGTAGACGAGACCCGTACAATCTTCGCTGGTGTCCGTTGTGAATTATTGGCAAAGGTCACGTCGAGATAAGTATTGATACCGGTGTACCTTTCATCATTACCAGGCACCCATCGACCAACCATTTGCTGTGTGACTTCTTTTTCCCAGGCCGGTGCAAGTTGACCGTTTTTGTTAGGCTCTACAAGCACCCCTGGAAAAGCATATTGTTGAAAAGTAAAGCTCGTAAACCAACTTGTAGCGACATGGCGATTGGTTGCTATAAAACCTCGTTCATCTATAACAAAACCACTGCCCGTTCCTTTACCCGCAATGAGGTCTAACTCTATGCCTTGCGTATTCCCAAGCGCCCTGAGATAGTCTCCCTTTGTAACTAATAAAGGTTCTATATTTCCCTGCTGATTTTGAACATAGGCACCTCTATGTCCCATAATTTGTTTATCCTCCATTATTGGAAAATAAACATGGTACATTTCTTCACTAGATTCCGTACTTGTAAGCTTCCAGGCCATCTCCACATAAACGACTTTATCGTTATTCGTCTTTGCTATTTCAGTAGGCGTAAATGTGGTTTTAGGCTCCCTAACGTGCACAATTTCTTTTACACTCTGTTTTTTATACAGCAAATAGCCTCCCGTTGCCGCCAACAACAAAAACGCAATTATGGTAATGACCAGACCGGTTTTACCTTTCTTTTCAGATTCGCGAATCATGTGCTGCATGGTATTCTTGCCGATGCCTTCTTTTACAGGTGCCGTTTTTTCTGAAGTGGCCCTTGGCGTATTCGTAGCAGTATGCACCTTGGTTTCTTTGGCAGGAACCGCATCGATGACACGGGTCTTTTTGATATGCGATTGTGGACGCGGATCAAGATCAAATTCAAACGAAGGACCTTCCTTGCCAAGTTTTACGATATCTCCAGCAAAAAGCTCCGTTTTACTGGTTGTATGGACATCATTAACAAAAGTTCCGTTTTTACTTTGGCAATCGAAAATCCAAAAACGTTCAGGGCTATTTGTATCTTGAACTATTCGGCAATGATCGCGACTGATGGTATCTTCCTTAACTGGGTCAAAGCTTACATTATTCTCCATACCGCGACCTATACGCACTTCAGGAGTATTTGCCACTGAAATTTTTTCCACCTGTCCTTTTTTGGAACCAGCAATGTGGCGAATTAACATAGAAATTTCTTGCTCTTTCATTGTGTTTAATTTTATTGGTTAAAATAGATTAGTGAAAAGTTGGCAATAATGCTTCATCATTCCCGCTTAACAATTAGATATCGGAGAATTAAAAAAATGTCATCATTAAAATTGAATTTTTTCTCAAATGATGCGACCCTAACCATTGTTCTGCACTGCAGTAATTTTCTCCTCACACCCCTTTTTTATTAGGTTAAACAAAATAGGTCGTGTGGTTTGAGGGAGGGAAAAATTACTTTTCAAAGCATGCATTTTTAATTTTTGGCCAATAGAAATTACAGAAAAAAGGATTGCAGTTTTCTTTTACGCCAATGGGATCCAACGTCGATTGTGTAAAAAAAGCAGAAGAGGTTAGGCCGTCAATTTAGAGGCGACCCTTTGAGACGACAATGATGTGACATACCCGTTTAAATAATGAAGCGTTAGCGGCGTAAGATTAATAACTATGGGTTTTGGAAAGTGTTTAGTTTATTTGGTCCTTCGGATTTTAATATTATTCACGAAGGGAGAAATGCCGTTGGTTTGTATAACAAGACTGAGAATCCCTAAATCCTTCTAAAAAGTCATGTATTGATTGAAATTTGAATGGAGCCGTGGCATCAACGTCCGTTAAGTTTAAAAAACTTTGTAAAGCGTAGTTACGATAGCACCTTTGCCTTCATTTAAAACCACATATAACAATTGTTTTCGGTCTTTAACCTTAAAATTAAACGGTGGTGCCAACACGTCCAAGCCACTTTTCTTTTTTAGTCGAATCCCCTGTCCTGAGATGATATCCTTGTTAGGTATAAAATCTACGTCAGGTAAGTGCTCTGTTAGAATAACATATTTAAATTCGGCTAACTTTTCCACAATCTTTTGAATTTCCGCATTAGACAAATGTTGAAGCACTTGCCTTAATATTGCACAATCTCCAGAAGGTAAATCATCCACCGCAATATCCAAACAACGGAATTCTAAGTTTTCATCTTTAAATTTTTCTCTGTTATGAGCTATAAGATCCGCTACAATATCGACGGCTATATATTTTTCTGAGTATTTTACCAATTCCTTACCAACATTAAAATCGCCACAACCCAGATCGCACACCACAAGAGGTTTTGTAAAAGAGGTCAAAAACGCCTTCAAAACTTTTAGATATGGTTCTACAAGTTTAGGGTGATGGGATCCAATTCCTGAATAAAAATCAGAATTACCACTGCCCCACAGCTTCATAGCATATACCTGTTCCATGGCAGCTTTGGTAGGCCAGGGTTTCTTTTTTATTTTAGATTTCTTTTTCTTGATGGAGGCCTCTTTATCTTTCCGAACCATAAAAACATATTGAAAAATTCTACTAAATTTTCACCAAATAATATCCAACGGCAACTAAAGTAAATTAAGTAGGTTAAAATTCCATATAGAAAACATGAATTTCGAAGTGGGCAATATAATTATATCAATCGATTAAACATATCCCAAGCACTAAAACGAAATTAGGTTGTGGACCAAAAACAAATCACATAAATTCTCTGACTCCTTGGATACCGGTATATATTATATCAGATTATCTACTGACATTGGAGTTTTGAGTAAAAATATTTTATATAAAAAAGTGGATTACTAATTCATAGTGCTTTAGAACCATTCTCGTATCGTCCTAAACCTCCGAACATTGTAATTCTGACGTAAATATTTCACTACAATTTACCCGCCTTAGCATGCTGAACGTCACGAAATGTAGGATTGTTCTCAGTAATGCGCCCCGCTCCCTTTTTGTTGATTTTGAAGGTGACGTCTTTCTTTGTGGTAAATAAAAGCACTGATAAAAAAGAGGTTTGGAGATGCGACTTTAAAAAAGCGTAGGTTTCTTCCAAGTTCAATTCCTGTTCCTCATCTTCTGTCTCTTTAGACCGGTAGTGCGATTTCACTAACATCAAAAAACCATCCCCTGAATTCAGCGGCCTGACATATATATTCTTCAGGTTGGGCCTACCGATGGTTTTCGCCATGGTCAGTTTCGCAAAGCTTCTCTCCTCAACACTTGCTTTAACTTGATTCCAAAAAAGGTCGAAAACGTTTTGATAAGCCATACACTAACAATTGAGGATAAGTTATTTTGAAGCATCAAAAGTAATATTAATAAATTGATGAACGAGTACATAAAAAAGTTCACAACCTACAAAATACTACAATACAGAATCAAATTGAGAACGAATCAGTGAACCTTTTCAATATCGTGTATTTCAAACGTGCTATACAAACCCTCACAAACTACTGATCTCAAATCTATTAAGGACTGAATGATTAGGGAACAGGGTTTAAGCTTTGGATATCAAAAAACCAATCTTGTGCAAGTGACAAAGGACAAAAGCGCGATTAAAATAGTGGAGGCAATTTAAGAACTGACCCTAATTGAATTTCAATTCTGAGATAAGCAATCACTAATTACTTTATCTTTTAAAATTGTTGGCTTGACTAATATCACCTGATTTCTTGCATTCGAAACTCTTTTAGCATAATTTTAGCCCAAGCCTATTGTTACAATAATTGTAAGTTAAGATGAAAAAAATTGCATTTATCCTTATTTGTTTCAGTGTATTTAGTTCCTGCAAGATCAACGAGAAGCAGACTGTAGAACTTAAAGTCATGTCGTACAATATAAGACATGGCAAAGGCTTAGATACCATTTTGGATTTATCACGTGCAGCCGATCTTATAAAGTCTCAGGCCCCGGATATATGTGCGTTGCAGGAAGTTGATCATTTTATTTCGCGCTCAAATAACACGGATCAAACAGAGTTTTTAGCTCGAGAAACCAATATGGAAGGCACCTTTGGTAAATTTATGGACTTTCAAAATGGCGAATACGGTATGGCCACCTTATCCAAGAAACCATTGATATCGACCCAAGTATTGGATTTGCCAGATGGAAAACATGAACCAAGAACTTCAATAGTTCATGAAGTGGCGCTAAGCGAAGATGGCAATATCGTATTTGCAAATGTTCACTTTGATTGGATTAGCGGTACGGAAGGAAGCAACAACCGATTGAATCAAGCAAAAGCATTGGTAGCCAAAATAGATAGCTTAAAAAAGGCAGCGATTATTACAGGCGATTTTAACTGCACCCCCGACTCACCGACGATGCTTTATTTTGCTGAACAAGGCTTCGTTTTTGTTGAAAAGGGCGATGATAATTTAAGTTTTCAAGGAGAAAACCAAGCAGAAATTGACCATCTTATCTATAGAAACTCCGAAGATGTGAGTTTTAAGACCAAAAACGTCCAATTATTAATAGAACCTGTAATATCTGACCATCGGCCGTTGATTGTGGACTTAGAAGTGCTTTTTTAAATAACAGTTTCGATTTGCTTTTGCCTTATAGTTTATGAAATCTCAACTCATCCTTAAAATTCCTTAACTCACCTGATTTTTTCCTGTACCCATTGTTTTGTTCTTGAACTCAAAGTAACTCTGCTGTAGTTTTACACTTATAAAAATTCAAAACAAAATATTATCATGAACAGAGAATTAACATTTTTAAGAACATTTGCAGTCGCAACCGTAATCGGAATGCTTGCCTTTACAAGCTTGGCATTTAAATCAACCAAAAATCAAAAATTCAGTGAGATTGATGTGGAACGCATTAACATCATTGAAAAAGATGGCACCGTAAAAATGATCATTACCAACGTAGATCGATTTCCTAACGGGAAAGACCTCATCAACGGTAAACCCACAAATGAAAGTAGAAAAAAACGCTCAGGAATGCTCTTTTTTAACGAAGACGGCATTGAATGTGGCGGTTTTATTTATGATGGACAGAAAAACGAAAATGGCCACAGCGCCGGATTATCATTGACCTACGACCAGTATGATGGAGATCAGGTGATGCAATTAATTACCCAAGATTATATGAAAGATGATAAGAGGTATGTCACCAGTAATTTGGTGTTCAACGATCAGACCGGTAAGACATCGGCCCAAATGGTGCCACGCATGATGCTCGGCAAAACAGGTGCAGGCAGCAACGGTTTATTTATTTTGGCCGATGATGGAAGCCCTAGAGCCATGTTTTATGTGGATAAAGATAATAACGCCAAACTCGACTTTTATGATGATAAAGGGACTGTTATTTCTTCTTTTCCAGAAAAATAAAAACAGCTAAAAAAGATAAGATAGTCCTGTAGAAATGCAGGACTATTTTTATAAATTGTACCACCAATTCGCAATGAAAAAATACCTCAACCAAATATACGCAAATCGATATTTTCTATTGTTCATTATGTTGTTTGCCTATGTAGACTCCATTTATGTTCGAATTAGTTCTTCGGGGAAATTGGATCTCTATACGTTTACACCAGAAGCCTTTATTTTCAGCTTGATCAATGTAGGCATTTTGTTTCCCATCATCCTATTTTTTATCAAACGATGGCAAAAATCAGATGTTTTCAGCACCAAGGAACTTTTAAAGATTTTTGGATCGTCTATTGTATCGTTCATCCTGATAATGTTAGCAATCGGGTTTATCATTGCTTTAGCCTATGGCGGGGTGGAACGAAATTATGGCGGAAGGCGTCTGCCTCTAGTTATTCTTAAAAATTTTCTGGATGCCTTAATTTATGGTAGTTTTTTTTTAGCCTATTATTACTTCCAGAAAACCAAACAACATCAAGAGCAATTGACCACCTATCATCAAGCACTTTCCGAAAGCCGGATCAATCAGCTCAAAACGCAACTCAATCCTCATTTTCTTTTTAACAATCTCAACGTCTTAGATCAACTCATTGAAGAAAACAAAGAGAAAGCCTCAAACTTTCTAAATGAATTTGCTGAAATTTACCGTTATGTATTACGGGCGTCTGATAAGGAAATTGTTAGTATAGATGATGAGTTGATTTTTGCAGAGCAGTATTTTAATCTTATTCAGCACAAATACGGAAACGTTTATCAACTGAATATCGAAAACAAAAACAGTGTTGGCCATATTGTACCATTGACCCTACAATTGTTGATTGAAAATGCCATTAAACATAATTTGGGAACAGCAGAACAACCCATTTGCATCAAGGTCCTAATAGCTGATAACATTATTGTTTCAAACAATATCAATTTGAAGAAAAACACCAAAACAATTTCTGGACGCGCCCTGAATAATTTAAAAGAGCAATATAGATTACTGACCAAACAGACGATTGAGATTCATCAATCAGCGCACGTTTTCTCGGTTACTATCCCCTTTATCCATCCTACCAACAAATGATACGACTACTCATCATAGAAGACGAAATTCCTGCACGTAAAAAGCTTAAAAGATTTATAGCGGAAATAGATACTCCAATCCAAATCATAGCAGAAATAGATACCGTTGAGAGCGCTGTCAACTTCCTCAGAAATAATCAGGTGGACCTAATTTTTTCAGATATTGAATTATTAGATGGCAATGCGTTTGAGATTTACCATCGGGTTTCGGTTTCCTGCCCGATTATTTTCACCACGGCTTATGATCAATTCTGGATGGACGCTTTTGAAAGTAACGGCATTGCCTACCTCTTGAAACCATTTTCTAAAGATCGTTTCCAAAAGGCGTGGGATAAGTTTCTGCTGTTTCACGCCAAAAGCGTGACAGGTCGGAATCAAGAATCTGAGGAGAACAATTGGGTGGCCAATATTAAAGCCCTTCTCAATCAAAGTATTGTTGACAAATCCTATAAGAAAAGATTTTCCATAAATACGCATCAGGGAATTTATTTCGTAGAAACGGAAAACATCATTTTTTTCGCAGCTCGTGAAGGCGTCATTTTCGCCTATGACACCACAGGCAAACAACATATGCTAACAGAATCTACATTGAAAACAATCGAGGAACACCTCAATCCGTTGGATTTTTTTAGAATCAACCGTAGCGAACTGGTCAACAAGCCACATATTGAAAAAATAGAACGTTATTCTAAAAATACACTGGCCATAAAATTAAAAGGTTACAACAACCATCTTAAAACCAGTCAGAGCAATACAGCAGCATTTCGGGATTGGGTTGAAAAATAAAAGTGAAATGGAGTATATGTGATAACGTCAAACAAAACACAGCTAAGTAGCTTCTATTTCTGTTGGTCAATTTTTTCATTGCGCTCCATTAGTCCCTGTTTGGGTGTATACCCGAAAGTTTTCTTGAAAGTACTTATAAAATGAGAGACGCTTCTATAACCTAATATTTCCGCCATTTCCTGAACGGTATGTTGTTCTGCCAACATGGTTTCCGCTTTCTCCATTTTTAATTTGATTACATACGCATATATTGAGGTCTTATATAATTGTTTGAATCCCTGTTTTAATTTTAATTCATTTAAAAAAACGATTCTTGAGAGTTCCTTTACGGTCGGCGGATGATCAAAATGCAATGTAAGATAAGCCTTAGCAGCCTCTAACTTTTCATATTCATCTTTGTTTATGGTCGTTTTATTTGTAATTGCCTCAGAAAACTTGATCAGGATGTGCAAAAACAGTTCCTTTAGTTTCAAGTCGGTCAAGTGCTTTGCGTGTCTCTTTGGAAATGCCTGCAACATCAGTTCATTTAAAATACGCTTTAATATACTATCCAATGGGAAGGTAATCTCGCCGTGTCCCACGGTTTTTTGCTCCATAACCGATCTGTAAAACTTAGAGTGGTGGATCCACGGTTCGTGGAAAAACAAACTCAAATAGTAATTGCGACTCATAATCACCGATAGATATCTTGATTTCTTTTGTGAAGCAATCTCTAAGGTGTCTTCTAATCCGTTACAATAAACTAAATGCATGATTCCCAAATTGAATTGGCATTTTTCATTACACGATTGTTTTCCTACCGAACATCCATCCATCATGCAGAAAATTTGTACATAATCTCCCGTAACCGTAATCTGATCGGTTAACTGTTGTTGGGGTTTTATAGAAGTGTCTATTAAACATAGTCCTTTTGTATAAATGAGGTGGCTTGATACCTCCGACGCGTTATTTAATTCCTTTTGTACTGACAGAACACTCATTTTGCCCTCAGTCACCTTATCACCATAGAGATCAACGTTATAAACAATTCGATCAAGTTCTATCAATTTTGACTTAACATACATAATACTGTTTCCGATAGTTTTAGTCCCAATTCCGATATTTAATGGGGAAGCTATTTATATTTTTGTCAAATCTATTTATAATTAATCTAAATAAGAATAAGAGACACGAAAATTTTCTAATTAAAATAATTCTAAAACCAAACCTTATGAAAATATTGCATTCCATAGTATCAAATTGGATCATTTCGATTCCAAATACTAAAAATGCTTCCACATCCACACCTCAAACAAATCAATCATTTAATTCTTTCAATTTTATCAACAATTCTAAATAACTATGATCAAATATCTAAGTCTTTTCATGCTATTGGCAATACAATTGTCCTTTTCACAATCAAAAATAACTGGTACTATTACTAACCTAAACCAAGAACATATTCCTTTTGCATCTGTACTTCTTGAAAACACAGCTAAGGGAACATCGGCCGATGAAAATGGCTATTATGAGCTGAATAATTTATCGCCTGGCGACTATAAAATAAGAGTGTCATTTGTTGGGTATAAATCGGCTGTAAAAAACGTTACTATAAATGGTAACGAGCATATAAGCTTATCATTTCAATTGATTGATGACTCTCAATTGGAACAAGTGGAAATCTTTGGAAGTCGGTTCAAACATCCAGATAAAATAGAAGCTTTAACACGTTTACCGTTGGCGCCTTATGAGCAAATACAGAGCATTTCTATTATTTCAGATAAGCTAATAGCGCAACAAGGGAATCTAACCATTTCAGACGCGACCAAAAATGTACCCGGTGTGTACACCTTTGCAACTTATGGCAACAAAAGAGAAAGTATGTCATCACGTGGCTTTAGGGGGATACCTATCTTAAAAAATGGAGTTCGTGTGCACTCCGATTTTAGAGGGACTGGTATTTTAACCGATATGCAAGGTGTTGATAACATCCAAGTATTAAAAGGTGCCGCTTCCATTACGCAGGGTGTGGCCACCGATTTGGGAAGTCCCGGAGGTGTTATCAATCTGGTGACCAAAACGCCTAAATATGAATTTGGCGGAAATGCAGGATTAAGAGTCGGAAGCTATGGTCAGGCAAGATCCACCTTTGATGTTTACGGTCCATTAGTAGAGAGCCAAAAAGTTGCATTCCGAGTAAACACAGCGCTTGAGCGCTCAGATAGTTATAGATCTATGATATCTTCAGACCGATTTTACATCAACCCTTCCTTAGAATGGAAGCCAGATGACAATACGACCTTGACTTTTGAAATGGATTATTTTGAAGACAGCAGAACTCCCGACGTTGGGACCGTAAACCTTGGAGAAAATGACGAGAATAAAATATATGACCTGCCTTACGATAGATTTTTAGGTTTTGAGAATGATAAATCTTTAACTTCCAATACCACTTACGCTATAAGATTTAAAAGAAAACTAAGCGAGAAGTTGAGTTTAAATGGAGCCTTCTATAAATCCAATTTAGATTTGGATGATAAAGGTGCCAGTTTGGGGAACGTTGTAAAAGACGTTTCAGGAGACCCTATCTATAACCAAAGAAACCGAGGCTATTCTGTTTCGACCAGGAAGGATAATAATAGTGTGTTACAATTTGATTTAATAGGTGACGCTATTGAAACTGGTGGAATTTCGCATACATTCCAGGTAGGTTTCGATTATCGCACTACAGACTACAGCACGTCATCAATGAGTATTTCCAATGTAGATGTTATAGATGTCTTTACTTCAAATCCTCATGGTTTACCTGACCATCTAAGTTTTCCTGATGCCACAGTTTTAGGAGCAAAGTCTAAAGCCATTGGTTTTGTAGCACAAGATGTCATCACCTTTAACCCATACTTAAAAACATTTCTAGGCGCTCGCTATAGTAGAACACAAACCATAACAGCCACCGAAACAACACAAAGTGATGCGTTTAATCCGTTGGGAGGCGTGATCTTTACACCATTCAAGAATCTAAACGTATTTGCATCATATACCAATAGCTCCTACCCAAGAACGGCGACGCGTTTGGATGTCAATGGAAATGAATTGGGGAATGAACGTTTTGATCAATTGGAAACAGGAATTAAAACCAATTGGCTAAATAATAGATTACGCTTCAACCTCACTTTCTTTAAGATTAACAATAAGGACATCAATTTGCCTGTGTATGATGAGAATTGGGTGGCCACGGGATACTATCAAAAAGGAGGAAATGATGAACGAAAAGGCATTGAAGTAGAACTCACCGGGCGCCTGTTGGATAATCTGGAGGTTATTACCGGTTATTCTTACATTGATGCGCAGTATAAAGAACATACTTCCTATGTGTATGGCTCCGCTCCTTTAAACACACCAAAGCATACTTTTAATGCTTATGCCAATTACAGTTTCAAGGAAAAGCTGGACGGCCTATCAGTTGGAGCAGGCATCTATTTCACCGGTGAGCGTCCAATAAACGATTGGAGTTCGGGAGCGGTTACGCATGAGGGCATAGTACCCAACCAAAAACCTTTTGATGTAGAAGCATATACCCAAGTAAATGCACAAGTTGCTTATAGATTAAATTCGCACTGGAATTTCAGATTTTTACTGAATAACGTTTTTAATGAGATAGGCTACAATGCTTATAGAACGCGTTATATCAATCAAACTGATCCTCGAAACTTCGCAGGCGTACTGAGTTATTCATTTTAATCAATAAAATAGAAAGTGCAATCAATCCGATTGCACTTTCTATTTAACTCCCGATTGTTTATGAAAAATAAGAAGAAATACAGTTTTAGAAAGTTCATGAATGATGTGCATTTATGGCTTGGATTAGCAAGCGGAATCATATTATTTATCGTCTGTTTTACCGGAACCGTTTTGGTGTTTGAACAGGAAATAAAGGAGTTCTTTGCGGAAGATTTTATCGTTGAACCTCAGGTTGAAAAACAGACGATAACCAATTTAGCAGAAGAATTAAAAGCTATAAACGATTTTTACGTAACAGGCGTAACCATCCCAACCAACGAAAACGAAGCTTATGCGTTTTTGGTCAAAGAAGATTTGAACCAACGACGCGGGACTAAGGTGCTTGTAGATCCATACACTAAAGCTATTTACAAAGCCGAAAAAACAAAAGCAGACGCTTTTATGTTCACCATGTTTAAACTGCACAGATGGCTATTGCTGGATACTACTATCGGAAGACCTATTGTGGGTGTTGCAACGATTATTTTTTTGATCCTCGCTATTTCGGGAATTGTGCTTTGGTTTCCCAAAAAAGTCAAATGGAAGACCGTAAAACAAGGGTTTAAGATCAAAACCAAAGCAAATTGGAAACGCGTTAACCATGATTTACATAATACCTTAGGTTTTTACGCTTGTATATTTTTACTTGTTATGGCCATTACAGGTTTATGTTGGTCTTTTGAATCGTATAGAGAAGGTCTAGGGTATGTCATGGGAACTAAAATATTTGATAGGTCAAGTCCTGAATTTCAGTTAGAACATAATTCTGACGTTAGGTCCATATCTTATGATGAGGCTATTCAATTAGCGAATCAAACTTTAAATTATCCTGGTGAACTTGCGGTGACATTTCCAGACCAAAAAAACAATTTTTATAGTTTTAGAAAGTACAACTCCGATAATTGGTCGCCCTCTACTTCAGACAAGCTGTTTTTGGATATTACAGGAACTGTTTTAAAAATAGAACATTTTGATGAAAAACCTTTTAATCAAAAATTAGCAGCAGTAATAAAACCACTGCATACTGGCGATATTTTTGGGACATTTTCAAAAATTGTCTATTTCTTGGCCTGCTTGATTGCAACAAGTTTACCAGTAACAGGAACTTTAATTTGGTGGAATAAGTTGAAGAAGAAAAAAAAGAAAACCGTCAAGTAAAAGAATTCGTCCTTTATAAGTTAACGACAATTTTTCCTTAAACACAACAATTGGGCTTGACCCCTAAAATCACACAACTTTTTGACTTGATCCAATTTATGTATAATCCTAAAATCCCACAACTTTTTGACTTGATCCAACCTGTGTCCGCCGCGGCGGATATGAGCCCTACCCCCTCAACCGTCCAGGTTAAGATTGAGGTCCATCCATTCTCTGCCCCTTCCGGTTTTGAGAAAGTCCTCTCGGCTCTTTGCATCCTTTTTGGTTGCATAAAACTCCACATGAACTACCCGCCAAGGCCTGAACCTTATTGTCCAACCCTTTTTCGCAAGGGAATTATGAGATCTGAATCTGCCAACCAGATCAGAAGTCATGCCGACGTAGCGTTTGCGATACCTATCGGACCAAAGAACATAAACCACGAATTCCACGGCAAAAACGATTAAAATTTACTGCATAAAAAAAAAGCCCCTGAAAAATTTCAAGGGCTTACTTTGTAGTTCGCCCAGGCGAAGACTCGAACCTGTGTCCGCCGCGGCGGATATGAGCCAAAAAAAACGCATCGACTATTTATAGTGATGCGTCTTGCTTAGTAGCGGGAACAGGACTCGAACCTGTGACCTTTGGGTTATGAGCCCAACGAGCTACCTACTGCTCTATCCCGCGATATCAATTAAAATGATTCTCTTAGTTTTTAACTCTCGGTTCATAATGCCGACTGCCTCATTTTAGGACTGCAAATATAAAAGCTTTTTTCTGATTATAAAAACTTTATTCCATAAAAAACTCCCAACATATAAATATTGAGAGTCAGTCATATCTTGATGCTGATGCTAATCGTCTGAATCTAAAGTTGCAAGGACGCCACCAGGCTTTGTATTTTGATAACCAAATTCAATTAAATTAGGAAACTGATTTTCCAGATGTGCCAATTCGCCCTTAAAACTATTGTTTCCGATAAGCAAAATCTTAAGCTTGCTTAGCTTAACCATTTGAGTAGGTAATTCACCATAGAATGCGTTGTTTGATAATACTAATTCTTCAAGATTGGTTAGCGCACCTATCGATTCTGGAATTGTACCCAATAGTTGGTTGTCAAAAACACTCAATGATTTCAAATTCTTGAGTTGCGATAAATTGGAAGGTAATTTTCCTGTTAAGGTATTACTGCTAATGACCAAGATTTCTAACTTAGTAAGTTTTTCTACAGACATTGGAATAGTGCCACTCAAATTATTATTATACAACTCCAAGGTTTTCAAATTTGATAGATCTCCTATCTTATTAGGAATTTGGCCTGACAATTCATTCATAAACAGTTTTAAGGTTTCCAATGACGACAGGGTTGTCAATTCAGTAGGAATATGACCTTGAAGTTTATTAAATGCCAAATTGATTTCCTTTAAACTTGTCAATTTCCCGAGGTTTGATGGAATTGTTCCAGAAATCGAGTTTCTAAATAAACTTAAATGTTCAAGATGAATTAAGTCGCCTAATTCATTTGGCAAAGTCCCTTCTAAATTATTAAAGTCCAAATTAAGCGAAACCACCTTGTCGTCAACAACTTTCACGCCGTACCATGTCTCTACAGGCGTCGTGAGATCCCAAGACTGAAGCCAAGCATGGCCTTTTGTAGCATTGGAAAGCTCTATAAGCGCATTTTTTTCTTTGGGAGAAACTTGACCAAATGCGAAGACGGTCATTAATAATAACGAGAAAGTAAGTTTGATAGTTTTCATAAAAATAAATTTGGTTGGCGCATTTACACGACGAATGTATAATATTATCGATGAAAAACCAATTATTTTCGATGAACTACATAATTTGAAAAGACCCCACATTGCAAAAGTCTAATAACCAATCCGTTATAGGTCTGTAAGGTTTTTTAAAAGTTAAGAGTATTAAAAATAAAAAAAGACGAAAAAATTTAAAATATCATCCCCTGAATTATTCCTTTTTAGATGCAGGTGGATATCCTGATAAGACCTTTTCAACCACGGCTCTAAATTGAGATTCTTTTACTTCTGGTTTGGCGTTTGGTCGGTATCCACTTTCACTAATCGCTTGCCAAAACAGTCCGGATCTATTTGCATCAACAAATTCGAACACAATTTCTCTGTTGACCTTTGCCTGTCCAACGGGAACACCTATGGAAATCCCACCGCCTACATTGCCACCGCCACCACCAACACCTACGCCCATATTACTGCGTTGCGCTTCTTGATAGGTGCTACTATTGATATTAATCAAAAAATCGGGGGAATCAGACAAACTCAAGCCTTTGGCGTGCAAACCGGCGTCTAAAGCATCCAAAAGTCTTTTTGAATCCAGTTCGCTCATTCCCATATTCATATCATTATAGTAATTATAAGATTTATAGACGTTGAAATCTGTGCCTCTTTCATAATCATAGTTGACGCGAACAGGCGCACAGGAGAAAATAATTAAGAAGAGCCCCAATAGAAGGAGTAATTTTTTCATGACTTTCTTTTATTTTAAAGGTAATAAAAAATGTGCCTCTTTAACATATCCCAAGGGTAAAAGACCTGAAATCGCAAGAGGCACTTTATATAAATTCCAATACTATGGCTCTATTTACTCGGCGGCATGGTAGGCCTTACCTCTATTTTACTTGGTAAGGTGCGTTCGTTCATTTTTAAAAGATCAACTATCAGTTCACCAATATCTTCACTTTGGATTTTCCAGGCATCACTTGGGTTTGGCTCATTGCCATTGAAATATGTTGACACTGAACCTGGCATAATCGTACTGACTTTGACATTATGTTGTCTTAAATCTAACATGACCGACTGTGTGAAACCCGTAACTCCAAATTTGCTGGCATTATATGCTGAACCACCTGCAAAAAAGTTGGTTCCCGCCAAACTGGAAATACTAATAAAATAGCCTTTGGATTTTTTTAGTGCATCAACGCTTGATTTAATTGTGTAGAACACTCCTGACAGATTTGTATCTATCGTTTCTTGCCATTGCTCTGGAGTCAGGTCTTCAATAGACGCAAAATGCCCCAATCCTGCATTAGCCACCACAATATCCAACTGTCCAAATTCAGACAAGACTTGTCTTACCGCATTTTGTTGGCTTTCATAGTTTCTGACATCAGCCTCAACACCAAATGCTTTTGCAGTTGTTTTACAATTCTTTGTTAGTTTTTCAGCTGCATCCTTAGCGCTTGCTTCATTTCTACTTGTTATGGCCACATTAACGCCTTCATTCAATAAACTCATTGCTACACCGTAACCAATTCCTTTACTGCCACCTGTGATTAAGGCAACTTTATCATTTAAATTTTTCATTCTATATCGTTTTTATCCAAAGTTACGAAACGAAAAATCCAAGACTACATAAGAATTATTAAAATTGTATTAAATGTCTGGCTATAGTAACCAATTTTAAATCTGCAGTAAATAGTATACCAGAAGTAAGGATGTAAAATGAAGATGGAAATGGATGTAATACGAAACACCTTGATTATTCAAAATATCGCTATGACATAAAATCAAAAACCTCAGAATCAACAAACCCAAAAATAGAAATAGAACTACCTAAATACAAAACAGATCTTAAGACCATTTAAGCGTCACCCTAAACATGCAGCATCTTCCAAAGTCTGTCCTTCAATTCAATAATTCCCTTTTGGGCCACAGCGGAGAAAAACATATAATCTATAGGTAGAGTTTTATCGAGTTCAGCCTTTAGTTCGGCTTCAAGCTCAGCATCAAGGAGGTCACTTTTTGAAATGGCAATCAAGCGTTCTTTATCCAACATTTCGGGGTTGTAACGACGTAATTCGTCCAATAAAATTTCATATTGCTCAAGGATATCATTAGCATCTGCTGGAATTAAAAACAAGAGAATTGAATTTCGTTCAATATGCCTTAAAAAATAGTGCCCAAGGCCCCTTCCCTCTGCGGCGCCTTCAATAATACCAGGGATATCGGCCATGACAAAAGTCTGAAAATCGCGATACTCCACAATACCTAAATTCGGCTTAAGTGTTGTGAATTCATAATCGGCAATTTTCGGTTTTGCCGATGTGATCACCGACAATAAAGTTGATTTTCCAGCATTTGGAAAGCCTACCAAACCAACATCGGCAAGAATTTTAAGCTCCAAAAGAATATCACGTTCCTGTAGCGGAATACCTGGCTGTGCATAACGTGGTGTTTGATTTGTGGAGCTTCGGAAATGCCAATTTCCAAGACCGCCCTTTCCACCTTCTACAATTATTTTTTCTTCGCCGTGTTCAGTAATTTCAAAAATAACTTCATTGGTTTCGGCGTCTTTAACCACAGTCCCCAATGGCACTTCTACATAAACATCTGCACCATCAGCACCGGTACTTCTTGAGGCACTGCCATGCCCCCCATGTTCAGCCCGAATATGCTTTTTAAACTTTAAATGAAACAAGGTCCACAGGTTTTGATTGCCTCTCATAATTACATGACCACCACGACCACCATCACCACCATCAGGACCACCTTTGGTGATATATTTTTCGCGATGCAAATGCATGGAACCTTTCCCTCCGTTTCCAGATTGAACGTTCATTTTTATATAATCAACAAAATTTCCTTCGGTCATATTCCCTTCCCAAGACAATGGGAGTCTTTTTAATTAACATCAAATATCTACAAGCGTCCAGTAAGAAATAGCTTAGCATTTTACACTAATAAAATCCAAAGCTCTGGAGCAGCCTGCTCAGCTATCTATAAAGCATCGATCACCTTGTTCAGGCGCTCTGTAATTTCTGAGATATTTCCAACGCCATCCACGCCGCAATATTTTTCCTGAGCCATATAATACTCTTTTAAAATAGCGGTCTTGTTATAGTATTCCGCAATACGGTTTCGGATAATTTGCTCATCAGCGTCGTCAGCTCTTCCACTCGTTTTACCACGACCCAAAAGGCGCTGGACTAAAACCTCATCATCCACCTCAAGAGCAATCATAGCGTCAATCTGCGAATCCTTACTTTCCATCAACTCATCTAAAGCCTGGGCTTGAGCCGTAGTCCTAGGAAAACCATCAAAAATAAAACCATTGGCATCGGCATTTTTCTCAACCTCAGCATTTAGCATATCAATAGTTACTTTGTCCGGAACCAATTGGCCTTTATCCATAAAGGATTTGGCCAGCATCCCCAAAGCGGTTTTGTTTTTGATATTATACCTAAACACATCACCAGTAGAAATATGCACTAGATTATAGGTCTCCTTTAAAAAATCAGCCTGTGTTCCTTTCCCTGCACCTGGAGGACCAAATAGCACAAAATTAGTCATATGTTGAGTCGTTTTTAGTTGATATACTTCTGGCAAATCCCTTCCCAATCCGTCATAATCCAGTCCATATCCAACAATGAACTTTTTAGGGACATCAATACCTATATAATGTAGTTTAAAATCCTTTTTGTAAGCTTCCGGCTTATGAAACAGCGTTGCAATTTTTAATTCCTTGACCTTTTCATTTTTAAAAATACGATGAACCTCCTCTAAAGTGTTTCCTGTATCAATAATATCCTCAAGTATCACAACGGTTCTGCCCGTCAAATCTTGAGTCAATCCAATCAGGCGTTCAATATCTTCCGTTGATTTGACACCTTCATAGGAAGCTAATTTTATAAAGGTAACTTCACAAGGTTTAGGATATTTTTTTACAAAATCACTCACAAACATGAAGGAGCCGTTCATAACCCCAACAAACACGGGAATTTCATCTTTGATATCATTCGCTACCTCGTCTACCATTCTTTGAACGGCGGTATCAATCTCCTTCTCAGATATAAAAGGTTTAAAATATAAATCGTGAAGCTTAATCAATGCCATTGGTTTTTAAAAGATGCAAATATACGCTTTTGATTTAAAATTTACTCTTGAAATTTCAGGATTTCCTTGACATCTTTCAGAGTTTAAGCGTATTTTTGCTGTATTAACGACCTAAATTTAACAGATTTCTCCCGCAATCACCTTAAACATGAATTATTTTTCTTCAAACTTTAAACTCGGTATTTTAGGCGGAGGCCAATTGGGCAAAATGCTACTTACAGAAACTCGAAAATTCGATATTTACACCTGCGTCCTTGACCCCAGTGCCGAAGCACCTTCTAAAATTGCCTGTAATGAATTTACCCAAGGCGATTTGATGGACTATGAAACCGTTGTCAATTTTGGAAAAGATGTTGACGTACTCACCATTGAAATTGAAAATGTCAATGTCAATGCTTTAGAAACTTTAGAAAAACAAGGGGTTAAAGTATTTCCGTCGTCCAAAACGTTAAAAATCATTCAAAATAAGGCGAAACAGAAGTTGTTTTATGTGGACAATAATATTCCAACAGCCAATTTTACTCGATTTGCCTACCTCTCACAAATTGAAGATGCCATTGATAACGGCGGACTCCATTTACCTTTTGTTTGGAAAGCTGCACAGTTTGGATATGATGGCAACGGCGTTAAAGTGGTGCGAAGCAAAGCTGATTTAACCGACCTACAAGACGGCGAATGCATTGCTGAAACCCTAATTCCGTTTAAAAACGAACTTGCGGTTATTGTCAGCAGAAATGTAAAGGGCGAAGTAAGCACCTATCCCGTGGTAGAAATGGAGTTTCACCCAGAAGCCAACCAAGTGGAATATGTTATCTGCCCAGCAAGAATAGGCACTAAAATCGCCCATAAGGCGCAGGACATTGCTTTAGAGGTTTCAAAGGCCTTTAATCACGTAGGACTACTGGCCGTTGAGATGTTTCAAACCCAGGATGACCAAATATTGGTAAACGAAGTGGCACCAAGACCGCACAATTCTGGGCATCATACGATAGAATCCAGTTTCACTTCACAGTTTGAGCAACATTTAAGAAGCATTTTGGATCTCCCATTAGGAAAAACGGACAATAAAGTTGCAGCAGTGATGGTCAATTTAGTGGGCGCCGAAGGCCATTCTGGCGATGTCATTTATGAAAACATAGAAGATATCATGGCGATGGACGGGGTAACACCGCATATTTACGGCAAGAGACAAACCAGACCATTTCGAAAAATGGGCCACGTAACAATTGTCAATGAGGATTTGAATGAAGCGCGACAAATTGCGGAGGATGTAAAGAATTTAATAAAAGTGATTAGTTAATTAAGAATCTTGGGGGTATTAAAACCCACTGTGAGAATTAATTCATAACAAATTAATAATTAGCTTTCTCTTATTATCAGAGAACTAAAAAATTTGCAGTTTATAAAATTATGAGCAAAATAGGAATCATCATGGGAAGCAAAAGCGATTTGCCAGTAATGCAAGACGCGATCGACATATTGAAACAGTTCAATATTACAGTTGAAGTTGATATTGTCTCCGCCCACAGAACACCAGAAAAACTATTCGATTACGGCAAAAATGCCCATACAAGAGGATTTTCAGTAATTATTGCCGGTGCCGGAGGTGCCGCACATTTACCAGGAATGATTGCTTCATTATCGCCATTGCCAGTTATTGGAGTTCCGGTGAAAAGCTCCAATTCCATTGACGGATGGGATTCTGTGCTTTCTATTCTTCAAATGCCAGGCGGGGTTCCAGTGGCAACAGTAGCCTTAAACGGAGCGAAAAATGCTGGTATTCTGGCAGCCCAAATTATTGGTAGTTCCGACGCTCAGGTTCAAGAAAAAATTATTGCTTATAAAGAAGATCTAAAAACGAAGGTTATTGCTTCTTCTCAAGATTTGACATAGAAAACCCCGACATAAGTCAGGGATTTCGTGCTATTAATCAACTATAAAAGGGTTTATCTAAACTTCTTTACAATTGCAATGCAAAGATAAATATATTCTGAATACAGAAATGCAAAAAGTAAGTTAATTGTCAGATCTACAGTAATATATTAACAAATTTATACTACATAGTTTTTAAAACAGAACTTTATCCAATGAATATTCTAAATACATATTTCAACACCACTTATAATACAGCACCTTTTTCTAAAATTAAAGACACTGATTTCTTACCGGCGTTCAAAGCTGCAATTGCCGACGCCAAATTGGAAATTGAAGCAATCACCAACACAGAGGATGAACCATCTTTTGAGAATACGATTGAAGCTTTAGAGTTTACCGGTCAACAATTAGATCGGATTTCCAGTATTTTTTTCAATCTGAATTCTGCGGAAACAACTGATATCATTCAGAAAATTGCGCAAGAAGTTTCTCCTTTAATCACTGAATTCAGTAACGACATTACTTTAAATGAAGCACTATTCAAAAAGGTAAAAGCGATTTATGATCGGAAAGACACCTTAAGTCTAACAGTTGAACAGCGGACGCTTTTGGACAAAAAATATAAAGCTTTTGCACGAAATGGCGCCAATCTTCCCGAAGAAAAAAAGAATAAACTTAGAGCTATTGATAAAGAGTTAAGCCAACTTCAATTGACTTTTGGTGAAAATGTATTGGCCGAAACCAATAACTTCGAAATGCTGATCACTAATCAAGAAGAACTTGCCGGTCTGCCGGAAGGCGAATTGGAAGCGGCCAAGCAATTGGCAGAGAGCAAGGGCAAAGATGGCTGGTTGTTTACATTGGATTACCCAAGCTACATCCCCTTTATGACCTATGCGGACAACAGAGCGCTCAGAAAAAAATTAGCCATTGCTGCAGGGAAAAAAGCCTTTAAAGGTGATGCTTTGGACAATCAAAATAATGTTTTACAAATTGCAAAATTACGATTTGAACGCGCCCAACTTTTAGGCTATAAAACCCATGCGCACTTTGTTCTCGAGGAACGCATGGCCAAAACGCCTCAAAAAGTAGAAGACTTTTTGGAAGAGTTGTTGGTGAAAGCAAAACCAGCGGCAATCCGTGAATTTAAAGAGCTTCAAGAATTTGCTAATAAGTTAGATGGCATTGACCAATTACAAAAATGGGATTCAGCTTATTATTCTGAAAAACTAAAACAAAACCGTTTTGATTTGGATGATGAAAAACTAAAACCCTATTTCAAACTTGAAAATGTTATTAATGGCGCTTTTAAGGTGGCTCAAAAATTATTTGGATTGGAGTTTGAAGAAATTACGACCATCGATAAATACCACGAAGAGGTTTTAACCTATAAAGTAACTGATAGCAACGGCGAATTGGTAGCCATTTTTTACGCCGATTTTTTCCCAAGACCAGGAAAGCGTAATGGTGCATGGATGACCAGCTACAAACCTCAATTTATTAAAGGGGACAAAAATGAACGCCCGCACATTTCCATTGTCTGTAATTTCACAAAGCCTACCAAAACCAAACCCTCATTACTGACTTTTAATGAAGTTACCACCTTGTTTCACGAATTTGGACACGCCCTACATGGCATGCTGGCCAATACAACCTATCCAAGTTTATCGGGAACCAGCGTGTTTTGGGATTTTGTGGAATTGCCAAGTCAAGTATTTGAAAACTGGTGCTATGAAAAAGAAGCTTTGGAATTGTTCGCTACGCATTATAAAACTGGCGAATTGATCCCTATGGATTTGGTTCAAAAAATAAAGGATTCCGCGGCCTTCCACGAAGGGATGCAAACCTTACGTCAGTTAAGTTTCGGACTCTTGGATATGAGCTGGCATGGCATCGATCCAACTTCAATTACTGATGTCAAAGCGCATGAATTAGAAGCCTTTGAAGGCAGTCAATTATTTCCGGATGTGAAAGAAAATTGCATGAGCACCTCCTTTTCCCACATTTTTCAAGGCGGTTATTCCTCTGGTTATTACAGTTATAAATGGGCCGAGGTTTTGGACGCCGATGCGTTTGAGTTTTTCAAGGAAAAAGGTATTTTTGATAAGGAAGTCGCTACTAAATTTATGGAAAATGTACTTTCACAAGGTGGTATTGAAGATCCAATGGTACTTTATAAACGCTTTAGAGGGAAAGAACCTCAACCTGATGCTTTATTGAAACGTGCGGGATTAATGCCGTCGAATTAGCTAACCGCAGCTAAATTTAATTAGCGTAACGCACGGGGTTGTTGTGGACCACCTGAACAATGGAAATCACAAACGCTAAACACCAATGGCATCTTATGGTTTGTAATTTAATATTTATAGTTTTTTATCCACTAGCCAATGAACATAAAATGTCAATAGCGTTTTAATTTAATTCCCAAACACTTTTATTGCGATGGCACCAAACCTTGTACACCATCTCCAACCTCAATACACGGGAAATTGTACTTCGGACATCTATAGTATTCGGTAAGTACGGAGACGCTCTCATCTCCTTAAAAAAATTGGAGAGTTTCGGGCAGGGGCAGCAACAATAGGAACGGAAACTGAACTTATACTTGAAAATAGTAACGTAATTCAAGAATGATTTCTGGAAAATGGTTTCAAATTTAAATATAAGAACATCCAAAACGCTTTGGTTAATTTGACCGACTATTAAAATTTATTTACTTAATTTTGATATAAATTGCTATACAACAGATGTCAAATCATCAAATCAACCCTAATAGGTGGATTGAACTTTATTCGGATTATCTCTTCAATTACACGATCAGCCGGGTCAATGACCGTGAAATTGCTAAAGACATCATCCAAGACACCTTTTTTGCCGGTTTAAAGTCGATGAAAAATTTCAAAGGCGAAGCGAGCGAACGCACTTGGCTCATTTCTATTTTAAAACGGAAAATCATCGATTATTATCGTAAAATTAATTCCAAGAAAGGTCAGGCCGAAGTCCGGATGACATATAATACCGATGAAAATGAAGGGGATTGGCTTGAAGAACGCGTAGAAGATATGACTTATTTAAATGCTCAAGACATATTAGAAAACACAGAGCTTGGTGATGCTATTTACGATTGTATGAGTAAACTGTCAGACAGACAAGCCACGGTATTTAAAATGAAAACCATTTTAAATTACGAAACAGAAACAATTTGTAATGAACTCAACATCACTGCGTCTAATCTATGGGTCATAATTCATCGTGCACGTATAGCATTGGCAGAATGCATGGAGAAAAATTGGTTTAAATCATAGCAATGTTAAGATTATTTATTATTTCAAAAGAAGAGGCCTTTCATATCTGTGACAAGTCGCAATATCATGAATCGACCTTATGGGAGAAAGTCAAATTAAGCTTCAGGTATCTTTGGTGCCGCGCCACACGATTATATGTCAACAGAAACACAAAATTGACAAAGACCTTAAAATCTTCCAAATTGACATGTTTAGAACACAGCGAACGTAAACTTATGGAAGATCGTTTAAACGAACAGTTAAAAAACCAAGTGTAGAACCAGCCAAATTATCGGCACACTTTCCACCCAAAAAGAACTGTAATAATCGCTCTTTTTTTTATCGGCAAAAACTATACACAACAAGGTTATTAATGTAATCGTCAAGGTTAGCAGAATCAGCTTCTGACTCAATTGATTCTTCAAAAATTCTATACCAAAGAAAACCACGCCCCCCACAACACCCATAATTTTTGTGTTTTTGACGCCCATTTTCTGAGGAATTGTAGCCAACTTTAAGCTGTCATATTGTAAATCTCTTATTTCAAAAGGCAGCATCAAAAGCATGACCAATAAAAATCGTTGTATTGCGGTAAGCCAAACATCCCAAGTAAATACTCCATTCTTATCAAGTACAGGGAGTAAAACCGTAACCCCAGCCCAAACTAAAGCTATCACATACACTTTAATACCACCAATATTTCTTAAGTTTTTTTGTTGATCCAGAAAAAACCGTTTCGGCAAAAATGGAATGGCGTAAAAAAATGTGACTACTCCAAAAACAAGAATATAAATGATTGTTTCTGGCGTTAATTGCCACATAAAGTAAAGCATCAAAAGGAAACACATCAAGGAAAAAACTTGAATAATTTTCAACCTTCCCGCCAGTCTCCGATGGTGAAACTTTGCCATTCCAAAATACTTGACAAAATTATATCCTGTGATCGTGGAAAAAAAGACAAAGCAAAACAAAGGCCAATCTGTGGGTAAACCGAGTTCCAATAGGGTCACATAAGTCATTGAGAACACAGCCAAAGCCACGTGTATGCTACTATTGATATAAAAATCAAACAATTGCCTAACCTGCTTCATATTACAAAAATAGACAATGTGTTAATAAGACTTTGTATTGGTTGAAAACTTTAGGTTTCCTTAACTAAAAATGGTCAATATTTGCGTAAATTCGCGGTTGTAAAAAAGCGCCTAAATTCTAAGAGAATATAGTGCATAATAAATTGACTTTCACGCGCACGTGTGAATCTAACACAACACTATCTTAATGAACACAAACAGTTTTGCTCTTCGCCATATTGGTCCAGACGAAAATGACCAAAATTCAATGCTTAAAGCCATTGGAGTGGACAGTTTAGATCAACTGATCTCTGAAACAGTTCCCGACAATATCCGATTGAAAAACGGATTGAAGCTGGATCCACCAATGTCTGAGTATGAATACAACAACCATATTCATGAGCTTTCAAAAAAGAATAAAATCTTTAAATCATATATTGGCTTAGGCTACCATCCTACCATTGTCCCTGCGGTTATTCAGCGTAACGTTTTGGAAAACCCAGGTTGGTACACAGCATATACGCCATATCAAGCAGAAATTGCACAAGGAAGATTAGAGGCGCTCTTAAACTTCCAGACCATGGTCACCGATTTGACCGGTATGGAAATTGCCAACGCGTCTTTACTTGATGAAAGTACAGCTGCCGCAGAAGCAATGAGCCTTCTATTTGCAGTGCGTGAACGTGATCAAAAGAAAAATAAGGTCAATAAGTTTTTTGTTTCTGACGCTATCTTACCACAGACCTTGTCTTTATTACAAACCAGATCTGCGCCTATTGGTATTGAGCTGGTCATCGGAAATGAAGATGAATTTAGTTTTTCATCAGAGTTTTTTGGTGCGATTTTACAGTATCCTGGGAAAGACGGTTTGGTAAGTGACATTAAATCATTCATAGAAAAAGCAAATGCAAATCAAATAAAAGTAGCGGTGGCTGCGGATATTCTAAGTTTGGTGAAATTGGAAGCTCCAGGTAAATTTGGGGCTGATGTGGTGGTTGGAACTACCCAACGCTTCGGAATCCCAATGGGATATGGAGGTCCACATGCAGCGTATTTTGCAACAAAGGAAGACTATAAACGTGATTTGCCAGGACGGATTATTGGGGTAACCAAAGATATGAATGGTAATAGGGCATTACGCATGGCCTTACAAACCCGTGAACAACATATTAAACGCGATAGAGCCACCTCTAATATATGTACAGCACAAGTACTCTTAGCGGTAATGGCGGCAATGTACGCTGTTTACCATGGCCCGAAAGGCTTACAGTTTATTGCCTCTAAGGTTCACAATACAGCGTCAAGCGTGGCAAAAGCATTGAGCCAATTGGGCTACAAGCAAAAAAACGTATCTTTCTTTGATACGATTAATATTGAGGCCAATGCTGATGCAATAAAAACCATAGCGGAACGCCATGAAGTCAATTTCAACTATCCAAATGTAGATACGGTTACTATTTCAATCAACGAAACCACCTCTTTGGAAGACGCCAACGAAATCATCGCTATTTTCGCTGAAAATCGTCAAAAAGACACGGTTGTCCTATCAGAAATTGAAGCTGCCAATAACATTGACAAGAACTTACAGCGCGAGTCGGAGTTTATGACTATGGAAGTATTCAACAAGCACCATTCGGAAACAGAATTGATGCGTTACATCAAAATGTTGGAGCGTAAAGATTTATCCCTAAACCATTCTATGATTCCTTTGGGCTCTTGTACAATGAAACTAAACGCTGCCGCAGAAATGTTGCCATTGAGTTGGCCAAATTGGGGCACCGTACACCCATTCTGCCCAGTTGAGCAAGCAGAGGGTTATCATACTGTATTAAAAGCCCTGGAAGACCAACTGACTGAAATCACAGGTTTTGCTGGTACATCTTTGCAACCAAACTCCGGTGCACAAGGTGAGTTTGCAGGCTTGATGGTCATCAAAGCTTATCACGAATCTCGTGATGAAGGTCATCGGAATATTTGTTTGATCCCATCTTCCGCCCACGGTACCAATCCAGCAAGTGCGGTGATGGCAGGAATGAAAGTAGTGGTCACAAAATCGACAGAGGAAGGCAATATTGATGTTGACGATTTACGCGAAAAAGCGCTTAAGCATAAAGACAATCTCTCCTGCCTGATGGTAACTTACCCATCAACACACGGTGTTTATGAGTCGGCCATAAAGGAAATCACTCAAATTATTCATGATAATGGTGGCCAGGTCTATATGGACGGGGCCAATATGAACGCTCAAGTTGGTTTAACAAATCCAGGAAATATTGGTGCAGATGTTTGTCACCTCAATTTGCACAAAACATTTGCCATTCCGCATGGTGGTGGTGGCCCAGGTGTTGGCCCAATTTGTGTAGCTGAACAATTAGTTCCGTTTTTACCAGGAAACCCTATTATTAAAACCGGTGGAGAGAAAGCCATAACAGCTATTTCTGGAGCACCATTTGGGTCGTCATTGGTTTGTTTGATCTCTTACGGATACATCAAAATGTTGGGTGCAGAAGGGTTGAAAAAAGTAACACAAACCGCCATTTTAAATGCCAATTATATCAAACATCGTTTGCAAGGGCAGTTTGACACTTTATATTCTGGAGAACGCGGACGCGCAGCCCACGAAATGATCGTAGATTGCCGACCTTTTAAAGACAATGGCATTGAAGTTAGTGACATTGCCAAACGTTTGATGGATTATGGATTCCACGCACCAACTGTGTCTTTCCCGGTAGCAGGAACTTTGATGATTGAGCCTACGGAGAGTGAAAGCAAGGACGAAATGGATCGGTTCTGTGACGCGATGATTTCAATTAGGAAAGAAATTGACCAAGCTTCAAAAGATGATCAAAATAATGTGCTTAAAAATGCACCACATACTTTGGCAATGTTGACTTCAGATCAGTGGGAATTTCCATACTCAAGAGAAGCAGCAGCATTTCCGTTGGAGTATATTCGAGACAATAAATTCTGGCCGTCAGTAAGGCGTGTAGATGATGCTTATGGCGACAGAAACCTGATATGCACGTGCGCGCCAATTGAAGAATATATGGAAGCATAGAATTCATATTGGTACAGTCACAATCTAAAGCGCTCTTTTAATTAGTAAATGAGCGCTTTTTTATTGTTTTTTATTTGTACTTGTCATTTTTTTGATAATTTGGCAAAAATTTCTAATAAAGCCAACAATAGGCGACAATCAAAACGAATATTAAGTACATTAGTAAATCGATTATAATAATAAATAAAAATGGCGATAAAGATTACAGGAACGGGTAGTTATATACCAAGTACCGTTGAGAAGAATGAGGATTTCGGGAAACACCATTTTCTAAATACTGATGGGTCGAGTTTGTCCCATCCCAACTCGGTAATCATTGAAAAGTTCAAAGCGATTACGGGCATTGACGAGCGTCGATATGCGTTTGATCATTTGACCTCTTCGGATCTTGCTTTTTTTGCAGCCGAAAAGGCTATTGCTGATGCCAAAATCGACCCAGAAACATTGGATTATATCATTATGGCCCATAATTTTGGTGATGTCAAGCACAACACCATCCAAACTGATGTATTACCATGCTTAGCATCTCGCGTCAAACACAGTTTACGAATTAAAAGCTCTAAATGTGTTGCTTACGATATCCTTTTTGGCTGTCCGGGCTGGATTGAAGGTGTCATCCAAGCCAATGCTTTTATTACAGCAGGTATCGCTAAAAGATGTTTGGTCATTGGTTCTGAAACGCTTTCCAGAGTGGTGGACAAGCACGATCGTGACTCCATGATATATAGTGACGGTGCTGGTGCGACAATCGTTGAAGCCACTGACGAAGAAGGTGGGATCTTAGCCCATGAAACCGGGAGTTTCACCTATGATGAAGCCTATTATTTATACTTCGGAAATTCCAATAATAAAGATCTGTGTGAAGACACCCGGTATATAAAAATGGACGGTAGAAAAATCTACGAATTTGCACTTAATAACGTCCCAGGTGCCATGAAAACCTGTCTGGATAAAAGTGGGAAGGACATTAAGGATGTCAAAAAAATCTTCATACATCAGGCCAATGAGAAAATGGATGAGGCCATATTAAAGCGCTTCTACAAATTATACAATACTGATATTCCTGAAGGCATCATGCCCATGAGCATTCATGAATTGGGCAACAGCTCTGTGGCCACTATCCCCACCTTATATGACCTGGTCAGAAATAACAAATTAAAAAATCATTCGCTTACTAAAGGGGACATTATTATGTTTGCCAGCGTTGGCAGCGGCATGCACATCAATGCGATAGTTTATCAATATTAGAAATCATCTTTTTAATATAAAATTTGATTCATCTTGAAAAGACCCTAAGCAAATCCACCTAGCATGTACGAAGGAAATTTACCATTTAAAAGGTACCGACTGACCTTGGAGTTTTTAAAAAACCACATCAGTCCATCCGAGAAAATTTTAGATTTAGGAGTTGACAATCCCTTTTCTAAAATCATGAGAGATCATGGATATGATATTAGAAATACAACAGGCGAAGATTTGGATATGGATACCTCAGCACTTGAAAACTCAGAGTGCGAGGTAGTAACCGCCTTTGAAATATTTGAACATTTACTTTCTCCTTTTACAGTTTTACAAAAAATCAATTCCAATAAACTGGTTGCCAGTGTTCCATTAAAACTATGGTTCGCATCCGCGTACCGAAGCAAAACAGATATGCGCGACAGGCATTTTCATGAATTTGAAGATTGGCAATTTGACTGGTTGCTCGAAAAAGCAGGATGGACCATTAAGTCTCGACAAAAATGGACCAATCCTACTAAAAAGATTGGCATTAGACCAATATTTCGCTTGTTTACACCAAGATATTATATCGTTTACGCTGAAAGAGTTTAACTTAGATCTCAAATCATCAGCTGTTGAATTTCTATATCATAATACCTGCCCACAACGAACAGGACTCCATTGGTTTAACATTGGAGTCGTTGGTCAATCAAACCTTGATTCCTAAAAAAGTAGTGGTCGTTGATGATCATTCGTCTGATGAAACCTCAGCAATTGTGCAGCAATATGCGAGTAAATATACTTGGATTTCCTTAATCAAAAACACCTCCTCCGACCAACACCTGCCCGGATCAAAAATCATAAAGGCCTTTAATAAAGGTTACGAGCAACTTGATGACAACTACGATGTGATTTGCAAATTTGACGCTGATTTAATTTTTCCTCATAATTATTTAGAACGCTTAGTGCATCACTTTACAACCAATCCGAAACTTGGCATGGCTTCAGGCTTTTGTTATATCGAACAGAACGGACATTGGGTATTGGAAAATTTGACCAGAAAAGATCATATTCGTGGCGCTCTTAAAGCCTATCGAAAAAAGTGCTTTATTGAAATTGGAAAATTGAAACCATCTATGGGTTGGGACACTGTTGACGAACTCCTGGCAAAATTTCATGGATGGGAGATCTTAACAGATTCAGAACTTCAGGTGAAACATTTAAAACCTACGGGAATCAGCTATAACAAAGCTTCAAAATATTTGCAGGGTGAAGCCATGTTCAAAATGCGATATGGTTTTTTAATCACCTTGATATCTGCTTTG
Source organism: Gelidibacter maritimus (assembly GCF_014062315.1). Classification (GTDB taxonomy): domain Bacteria; phylum Bacteroidota; class Bacteroidia; order Flavobacteriales; family Flavobacteriaceae; genus Gelidibacter; species Gelidibacter maritimus. The sequence goes on along the minus strand of NZ_JACGLT010000020.1, from coordinate 41,152 downwards.
AAATTAGCTTACAAAAAGAAAAGCCTTTCCTTATTCAAAGATTATATGTCTGGTTTCTTCAAGGCTAAAAAAGAAGGACAGGAATATTTAGTGACCAAGAAGCAAGGTCAATTTATCCGTGCTACCCGTTGGAAGGGCATGCTTCAAAAATTTAGTTGAAACTCCATTCTTTAAAATCAGATAGTGCCTCCAATCGATCCTCTAAATGATCTTCCAATTCTGGAAAAAAATCAATTCCAGTAAGTACCTCCACTGAATCCACGGATACCACAAAATCATATAAGGGTTCATCTGTATTTTTATTCGGCATCAAAAAAGCAATCATCTTTTGGTTGTCAGGATCATAGATGATTTTATAGAACAATTCTGGAACTGCTACCTTTTCGTTGCCTATCGTTTTCAGATCGTCTTTCAACACACCACCGGTCACCACAAAAACACCATCATATTTCCTCGCCCAATATCGCACCTTCTGCTCTAATGTATTCCAAATGCCGGCATTAAAGTCACGATCTTGCGGACTGATGTTACTGGTCAGGAAAGTTTCATCATAGGCTCGTTTATCGTAGGCTCTATCTGCTGCAGGAACCAAATGGCCTCGATCATATCCGGAGTTCTTATAATTCCGCCAACTTGCGGCACCTGTTTTAATTGCTTTGTCAATTTCAAAATATGGTCGTTGGAAATTGGACCTTGCGAGATGTTCTTTTTTTAATTCATAAGCCACCCATTCTGCCTGTTCATGTGGCTCACTATAGGAAAGCGAATATTCTTGATGATGTACCACCTGTCCTGTTGTACTTGAAGGCAAAAAGAAGGTTCTCGTATCAGATTTGACACGTTCGCCTTCTTTTATATACTCCGAAGCTTCTTCTTCCTTTAAGAAATGTTCGTAACCATAGACGCCCAAAACAAGAATAATAGCAACAAGACTGTAAAGATTTCTTTTGCTCACACGAACTATTCTAAAACAAATTCTAAAGGTTGACCAGTGGCCGCATTGGGAAAGCTAATGCCCAATATGGCCGACATGGTAGGCGCAATATCCGTTATATGCGTTTTCTTTAAAGTCTGACCGTGCTTAATACCATTCCCAAAAAGTAAAAGTGGCACATGTGTATCATAATTAAACGAAGACCCGTGGGAGGATCCTGTCAAACTATAAGAAAGAACGGCAGGATCATAGACATAAATCACATCTCCTGATCGTTTTTGACTGTATCCGTTTTGAATCAATTCTGCAATACCTTTAGTATAGGAAGATTGGGTCATTGACATTCCCGTATAGGCCTTATCGATATGCTCGTAAGTAATAATTTCATTGATGATGGCTTGTTGAACGTCTTCAAGCTTCAATCCCATCTCGTATAATTTAGATCTATTCAGGAATATTTGGTTGTTACTGATATTTTCTACAAGCTCATCAGCTTTAAAAGTGGTTTTCATAAAGGCATACACTTTTTCCCTGAGCGCTCTACTGTTAACATAACCTGCCGGAATTTTCAAACTTTGCAAGTAAGATGGCACCTCAACCGCAGCATGATCTGCAGTTAAAAAAACCGTGTAATTTCCTTTCCCTACTTTAGCATCCAAACCTTTGAACAAACGCTCTAAGTCTTTATCCAGTCGTAAATAAGTGTCTTGAACCTCTTTAGAGCTCACTCCAAAATTATGACCTACATAATCTGGACTTGAGTAACTTATTGCCAAGACATCGGTAAATTCATCTTGGCCAAGTGCTTCGCCATCAATTGCAGCTAACGCAAAATCGGTGGTTATATCATTCCCATAAGGCGTTGCTTTAAGAATCTCAAAGCCACCATTCTGATCTTTCAATGCCATCAAATCATAAGGGAAAGTTGCGGTTTCCTTACCTTTAAACCCACCCTCGAAGGTGTTGTGGTCAGGAGCACTTTCGGTATAAGTTGAGATATCATATAAGGTATTCCATTCTTTAAAATAGGATTCTACTTGATTAGAGTTATTAAATTTTTCTACCCAATCAGGTAATTCAGTCATATAAAATGTACTTGAAATCCATCGGCCTTCGTCAGCACCATGAAACCAATAAGCAGCGTTGGCGGTATGCCCAGCTGGAAGGATAGCGCCTCTATCTTTAAGTGCAATTCCAATGGTTTTTCCACGCATTTGGGTAAACAGCCTGTTTTCGTCAGCAAAAGTGGTGGTTTTCATGCGGTGTGGCGACATTTTTCCTGCCTTATGTGTGGTACCAATAGATTCTACACTATCATCACCAGCACAATACACTGACGATTTGATTTCTTTATCGTACCAATTATTTCCAATAATGCCATGGTACTTTGGTGTTGTACCGGTATATACAGAGGTATGCCCAGGCCCCGTATAGGTTGGTACATAATTAAAATGATTGTTCTTACAATTGAAACCCTCATTCATCATTCGTTTAAAACCACCATCACCATATTTATCGTAAAAACGGGTCAAATAATCATAGCGCATTTGATCTACAACAATGCCAACAATTAATTTTGGTTGCGTTTGAATAGTATTATCTTTGTTGGTCTTGTTTTTGGAATTCTTTTGTTGTGCTTGAAAAGTAGAGATGAAAAACAACGAGATAAGAATACCAGAAAATAATTTTTTCATTTTTTATTAAATTGAATTCAATATCAAACATACGGCTTTTTCAAATATCTAAATTCAAATAAAGGTTAAAAACGTCGCGGTTTTTTTTACATTAGCAGTAACAAAATTTTATATGAGCTACCTACATAATATTGGTCAATATTTTTTGATGATAAAAGCAATGTTCCGCAAGCCTACCAAATGGTCTGTTATGCGGCATTTAATTTTTAAGGATATCGATGATTTGATCATTAATTCTTTAGGCATTGTAGCGTTTATTGCGTTTTTTGTTGGAGGTGTTGTGACCATCCAAACGGCACTGAACATGACCAGTCCACTCATTCCGAAAACATTGGTTGGTTTTGCAACCCGACAATCAGTTATTTTAGAGTTTGCGCCAACCTTTATCTCTATTATTATGGCAGGAAAGGTAGGCTCTTTTATTACCTCTAGTATTGGCACCATGCGTGTTACTGAGCAAATTGATGCTTTGGAGGTAATGGGCATCAATGCCATAAACTACTTGGTATTTCCTAAATTTGTGGCATTGATGTTATATCCGTTTTTGATTTCTATTGCCATGTTTTTAGGAATCCTCGGCGGATTAGCGGCTTCTGTTATAGGAGGTTTTGTGTCTTTAGATGATTATATTGCGGGTATTCAACTGGATTTTATTCCGTTTCATGTTGCGTATGCTTTTATTAAGACTTTTGTTTTTGCATTCTTATTGGCTACTATACCATCCTACTATGGGTATTATATGAAAGGTGGAGCTTTAGAAGTTGGTAAAGCAAGTACCACATCCTTCGTATGGACGAGTGTGGCGATTATTCTATTAAATTATATATTAACCCAAATGTTGCTAAGCTAATGATTGAAGTCAATGACATCCATAAATCTTTTGGTGATTCCAAAATTCTAAAAGGCATTAGCACCACGTTTGAAAAAGGAAAAACCAATCTGGTCATTGGACAAAGTGGATCGGGAAAGACCGTTTTTCTAAAAACATTATTAGGCTTATTTGAGCCCGATCAAGGCTCAATTATTTATGACGGTACAGATTATTCAGATTTAACGCCAGATGAGAAAAGTGATTTAAGGTCAAAAATGGGCATGGTGTTTCAAGGTAGTGCACTTTTTGACTCGATGACGATTGCTGAAAACGTAAAATTCCCGTTGCGAATGTTTACAAAGCAGAGCAAAAGTGAAATGAATGATCGCGTAGACCTTGTCCTAAAAAGAGTTAACCTTGACGATGCGCACAACAAATTACCAAGTGAAGCTTCTGGCGGGATGCAAAAGCGAGTAGCTATTGCAAGAGCCATTGTTAACCAGCCTCGTTTTTTGTTTTGTGATGAACCCAATTCAGGATTGGATCCGAGAACGGCAACCGTTATTGATAATCTGATTCAGGAAATTACCCACGAGTACGATATCACGACAATTATCAACACCCATGATATGAACTCTGTAATGGAAATTGGTCAAAAAATCATCTTCCTGAAAAATGGAATCAAGGAATGGGAAGGGTCCAACAAAAACATTTTTAAAACTGATAATGAGGCGGTCACCGATTTTGTGTATTCTTCTGATTTGTTTAAACGTGTACAAAAAATGTATTTAGAGGAGGATATGTAGTTCTCCGTTGACAGTCTGCAGTTTGCTGTATTCAGTGCAGTCCACAATCATCGGGCACCGGTCGCCCGTCTTCTAATCCACTCCTCCTACTCCCCTATTGACGTCTCACCACCAAAGTGTCTAATTTATATTTTTGCTTGAGCCAGAGTCTTAATTTTTTCTGTTCCTTACCAATGACTTCTTCCTTCACATCATCCTTCCACTTTACGGTAAATTCCGCAACAGTATCTAATTTTTTAAAATTGGATGAGATCACACTCGAATAAGACAATCTCTCAATATCCTCATAATTGATCTTCACCTCTTTGGTCAATTCCTCAAAAGGAATTTGCAGGGCTTCATATTTCCCCAGTTTTCTGACCATATCCTCAAGAAAAACAATTCTCTCCGCCTGGGATAACAAGTCTAATGAGTCACGTAAACGCAATTGCGACATGTATCGCATATTATCCAAATTTCTTGAGCGGTTTTGATTAAAGATCAGTTTCGTATTAGCGAGAGCCGGGTAGTCTTTTAGACGCCCCCTTATCACCGAAATTGTGTTATCAGGAATTTGATCAAGGCCGAAGCTGTTCAATTCCAAGGTGGATGGCACCCCTTTTCTATTGGAATAAGTCGGAATGGCATTCGACTTTATAAAATCAGAATGGGGCAGCTCTTCAAGTTCCTTATTGATAAATGCCCGAGCTTCATTTTCAAATTTACTTTGTCCCCAGACATCAATAAAGGTAATTATTGCCGGAATCATAACAATTACTGCAACCGCTGTTGCAATTCGTGAAATTCGTTTTCTTTTGGCTGAATTTGCATATTTAAGCATTGGAAACCCTAATATCTTCACCACGATAAAGGTTGCCAAGGCTATAAAAATTGTATTGATGGTAAACAAATACATGGCGCCTAAAAAGTACTCCCAGTTGCCTTTTGCCAAGCCATATCCTGCGGTACATAATGGTGGCATCAATGCGGTTGCAATGGCTACACCAAAGATTACTGAGGCTATGGTTCCTTTTTTAGTTCGGGCGATAATGAGTGCCAAACCACCAAAAAAAGCAATCAGCACATCGCGGATATCTGGTTTTACCCGTCCTAATAATTCGGAGGTGTCCTCACTGAGCGGAAAGAATTTAAAGAATAGAAAAGCTGTAGCCAAACTCAAAACAATCATGATGACCAAATTGATCATTGATCGTTTCAAGGTATCAATATCATTGATGGCAATAGAGAGCCCGACCCCCAAGATAGGTCCCATTAAGGGTGAAATTAACATGGCACCAATAACTACCGCTGCCGAATTAGCGTTTAACCCGATGGATGCCACAAAAATAGAGCAGATAAGAATCCAAGCTGTTGCCCCCTTAAACGGAATGTCACCTTGAATGGCCGCAACGGTGGCATCTCTATCGGTGTCCTCACGGAAATCCAACAAATCGCTAAAGAAGGTGTTGATGCTCATCCAAAGACTTTTGGCTTCCTTTTGCACAGCTTTTTTTGACGCTTCTACAGCCTTATCTTGGCGACTCGTTTTTTCTTCCTCCTCCTCAGAGAAATTAAATTTGCTTTCTTGATCGTTACCCATAGTTTTCTCCAAACTTAACTTTTACCTTTTGCAGCGTTTCTTTGATATCTTGTTCTTTTGATTTTGGAAATATAAGCAAAACTTCGTCTTTGTCAACAATTATATAATCATTCAATCCATCAATGATCACAATTTTATTATCCTTCGTCCTGATCATATTTCCTTCTGCATCATGTATTAATGTTCGTGCATTAACCACAGCATTCTGGTGTTGATCTTTGTCAAGCTTATCGTATAAACTCCCCCAGGTCCCTAAATCATTCCAATCAAAGTCTGCCGGCAGGACATAAACATTTTCAGATACTTCCATGATAGCATAATCCACTGAAATATTTTCCGATTTTGCATAGTTTTCTGCGATAAAAAAAGCTTCATCGTCTGTATTGTAAAGATTAATCCCTTTTATGAAGAGCTCAAATAATTTTGGTTGATGTAACTGAAATGCCTTCACTACACTTTTGGCACTCCACATAAAGATTCCTGCATTCCATAAAAAATTCCCCTGACTGATAAAGGATTTTGCCGTTTCATAATCGGGTTTTTCCCTAAATTGGAGTACAGGTTTTATAGCCTTATTTGATGATTGGTCATATTCTATATAACCAAAGCCAGTATTTGGAAAGGTGGGTTGGATACCAAGCGTCATCAGCGCATCATTTGATTCACAAAAATCAAAGGCCTGTTGGACATTTTTAGTGAATTTGGATTCGTCTTCAATCCAATGGTCGCTCGGGGCAACAATCATCACCGCTTCTGGGTTTTCCTTTTGGATCTTTAACGCGGCATACAAAATACAAGGTGCGGTATTGCGCATGGCAGGTTCCAACAAGACCTGTCGTTCTGTTACACCTGGCAATTGCTGAAAAACCAGATCTTTATAAATAGCATTAGTCAGAATGAAAATATTCTCTGCGGGAATCAATTTTGCAAGTCTCTGGAATGTTTTTTGGATGAGCGTATCGCCACTTCCCAACATATCATGGAATTGTTTAGGAAAATCCTGTGTGCTCACGGGCCAAAATCGTGACCCTACTCCTCCGGCCATTAATATGGCGTAGTAATTATTATTCATTGTTTTTCTTTTTATGATATGTGAAAATGAATTTTAACCCTTTATTTGCAACGAATGATTGCAATAAATGATTGCTTAATCCGACTGCAAACTGCCGACTAACTCCACCTCGGCATTTGGGTTGAAAAGATACAACTTTCCTGACACAACCTCTACACCTTCATGTCGTGTACGTCGTTTAACCCCTTTTCTAAAAACACGACCATTATAAAGTCTGAACTCGCTCCCCAGTGGCACTTCAAAAATATAAGTTTTATCGTTTGGTGGGTCATATTTTTTTAAAGCCAATGCCAGATTGACATCGGTATCACTACTCGCTTTCGGGTTTCTAAAGTGTCTCGCCAAAAGCGGTAGTAACTCCTTAGGAAATATCTTGGGATTTAAAAACGGCAACATTAATTGCTGAAATGTGTGCTTCCACTCTTTGCCATGCGGCTTTATATAATTCCCATAATTTTTATAAGCTTCATAATGAGCAATCTCATGAATCAAGGTCATCAAAAACCGATAATGGTTCAAATTTGAGTTCACTGTAATTTGATGTTTGTTATTTGGGAGTTTCCGATAATCACCGTGACGTGTTTTGCGTTCGTTCTTGATTTTAACCACCAAATTATCATGATTTAAAAGCTTGATGACATCAGGAATTGCCTGATGCGGAATGTATTCTTGAAGCGTGTTGTGCATAGAGGCAAAAATAAGAGATTTGATGAGATTGTATAAAGATTTTTGTAAATTTAGAAAACAAAAATTTAGGGATGGGCTAGATATTGTGAATGTATAGAATCTAAATGACATTCCAATGTACTGACCGAATAGCTAAAACATAAAACCATTAAAATTAATTTTTGCAAAACTCAAATCTCTTTAAAAAGAACATATAACAGATGGCATTTATAGACTATTACAAAGTATTGGGCGTTTCCAAATCGGCCACTGCCGCAGAGATCAAAAAAGCATATCGAAAATTGGCAAGAAAACATCACCCGGACGTCAATCCGAATGATAAAAATGCCGAACGTAAATTCAAGGAAATCAATGAGGCCAATGAAGTGTTAGGTGATCCTGAAAAGCGAAAAAAATATGACAAGTATGGCAAGGATTGGCAGCATGGAGAAGCTTACGAGCAGGCACAGCGCCAGCAACAATCGCAAAGACAATATCAGCAACAAGCAGGTGGAGGCTTTGGTGGAGGCTTTGGTGGTGGTAATTTTTCAGAAGGTGACTTTTCTGACTTTTTTGAATCGATGTTTGGTGGTGGCCGTGCTTCAAGAGGTCATGGCAGATCGGCAGGCTTCAGAGGACAGGATTTTAATGCGGAATTGCACTTGGACCTGAGAGATGTATATGACACCAATAAAAGAGTTCTGACAGTCAATGGCAAAAATATAAGACTGACCATTCCAGCAGGTGTAGAGAATGGACAGGTCATTAAAATTACAGGTAAAGGTGGGCCTGGAGCCAATGGCGGCCCCAATGGCGACTTGTTAATTCAATTTAACATTAGCAATAGCACGAAATTTAAGCGTGATGGATCAAATTTATATTCCAACGAAACGATTGATCTCTATACGGCAATTTTAGGGGGCGAAATTACAGTAGATACCTTTGATGGTAAAGTGAAATTAAAAATAAAACCTGAGACCCAAAATGGCACCAAGGTGAAGTTAACGGGAAAAGGTTTTCCAGTTTACAAAAAAGAAGGACGTTTTGGAGACCTCTATATAACCTACGATATTCAAATGCCGACCAATCTATCTAATAAAGAGAAAGCATTGTTCAACGAGCTTAAAAATTTAAAATCATGAGTACAGAACCCTACATTCCGATAGCAACCTTGTGCACGTATTACAAAGTGGAAACCTCATTTTTTCATGGCTTGAATGACTATGGATTGATAGAGATTACCACCGTCGAAAAATTGCCATGCATACATCAAAAACAGATTAAAAATCTGGAATCGATAGTGCGGTTACATCAAGATTTACATATTAATTTTGAAGGTATTGATACGGTATTAAACCTTTTGGAAAAAATTCACGATCTACAGGATGAATTGAAAGCAGCCAAAAACAAATTGCGGATATTTGAGGATTAGAAACTAGTAAAATACAGATCTCTTCTGCCGAAGATAAATGATAAGAACAGTATAAGTTCTTATTCTAAAAAGCATCTAATAATTTGTAAGTGTTTTCAGAACCAACCGAAAACAGGCCATCACTCATCACCACGAGTAGCCTCATTAACTATCGTAATATCTGTAGCAATTGATTTTGTTTTTTAGGAATCATAGTGTGGACATTTGTTTCTAATGATAAAAATAACGATCATACCATCCATAGGCTGCAATAAATAGTCTAAACACTTTTTAATTTCTTAATCTTTTAAGTTTCAATCCACAGGTATTGCTAGCAACATTTACCTATATCAAATAAGCTTAGTCCCTTTCCTAAGTATTTGCCGACCAGACACATCTGATTTCCATATCCTATTATAGAGATTTCGATTAACTTCTCCACATCTCAATCATTTATTCCATCTATTTTCAACCATGATATTTATCATAATCTAAGGATAAAATAATCCCCAACTTTGTATCATAATACTAAAACAAACAGTTATGATTACTATTAAAAACATCACCAAAACTTTTTTGAGCTTAGTGTTTCTGCTCATTGTATCAACGCCACAAGTTTTCTCACAGACTTATAACTTGAATAATCAAGCATCAAAACTTACTGTGTCCGGCACCTCAAGTCTCCATGACTGGGATATTGATACCGAGCAGCAAAAAGGTCAGATTGTGCTCAATACGACAAATGAATTACGGATAGAAAAACTAACACTTGATGTGACCACTGAAAGCCTTAAAAGCGGTAAAGGAGGAATGGACAAGAACACGTACAAGGCCTTAAATTCAAAAAAACATAAATCTATTACTTTTCAACTTACTGATGTAAAAGAAATTAAATCGTCAGGCAATGACAATTATAAAGTTGAAGTGGTCGGGAACTTAACCATAGCTGGGGTGACCAAAAAACAAAACATCAGTTTTGACATGCTTGCATCTGCTAACAAAGTGACATTAAAAGGCAAAAAGGCCTTTAAAATGACCGACTTTGGAATTGATCCTCCAAAAGCGCTTCTGGGAACAATTTCCACCGGAGATGATGTGACCATTACATTCAGTACTGTCCTAAATAAATAAAAGAAATAAAAACAAACCCAATGAAAAAACTAATTAAAAATTCGGTAATCGCATTATTACTTCTCGTAGGAGTGACTATGAATGCGCAAAAAAACAACAGAAGTATTGATAATTTCAGAGAGCCAGACAAAGGAGGCATTAATGTCTTTGAAGCTCCTAAAGATACCATTTCAACTTTTGAAAATGTGAAAGTAAGAATTGGAGGCTCATCAACCTTACAATTCCAAGCCATTGATCACGAAAATTCTGGCGGAGTTGGCTTGATTGATATTGGCTCAAACTTCAACTTGGCAACAGCAAATCTTGATTTGGATGTTGTCCTGTACGACGGTATTAGAATGCACTTACGCACCTATTTATCTTCGCGTCATCATCCAGAACCTTATGTAAAGGGCGGTTATTTCCAGATTGACAAGCTCGAATTCATAAAACCAGGCTTTATGGAAGATATCATGAAGTATGCTACTATTAAAGTTGGACACATGGAAAACAACTATGGAGATGCACATTTTAGAAGAACTGATAATGCACAAGCAATTTACAACTCATTTGTTGGAAACTTGATCATGGACGGGTTTACCACAGAGGTAGGTGCCGAAGTGTACTATCAAAGAAATGGATTCATCGGAATGGTTGGTTTTTCCAATGGAAAATTAAATCAATCTGTTGACAAACCTGATACCGGTGGCGCCTCTTTTTTAGCAAAGCTTGGTTATGACAAACAAATTAATGACGATTTACGTTTCAGACTGACTGGATCTATTTACAACACGGGTAAAGTGGCCAATTCATACCTTTATAGTGCAGATAGAGCAGGATCAAGATATTACTTAGTACTTGAGCCTACAACTGCTACAACTTCAGGTGCTTTTAGATCTGGACGCTATGATCCACGATTAAGCAATCAGATTACCGCAATCATGTTTAACCCTTTTATTAAGTATAAAGGATTAGAGTTCTTTGGAACCGTGGAATCAGCAAAAGGAAAAGGTGCCGCTGAGTTAGAAAAAAGAGTTGCGAACCAATATGCAGCTGAATTGATCTACAGATTTGGAGATACTGAGAACTTTTACTTTGGTGGACGTTATAATAAAGTAGATTCGGAAGATATCAGTGGAAGCGACGTGGATATTTCAAGATTCCAACTAGGTGCAGGTTGGTTTTTGACCAGAAACATCCTACTTAAAGCGGAGTATGTCAATCAAAAGTATGATGGTTTCAACACTGGAAGTATCTTTAATGAAGGTAAATTTAATGGACTAATGGCTGAGGCTGTAATTAGTTTCTAAAAAGCAAAAATAGTGTTATTAGCAGCTAACCTCATTTATTTAGTAGTCCACTAAGTGAATGGGGTTAGTTTTTTTAAATATATTGTAATCGTATAATAAAATAGAACAATGAAAAGATTACTTTTTATTTTACCGTTTCTCATTTTGGTTTCATTTTCCAAAAAAAACACAGTAACACACAGTAAGACCGTACGCATTACATCTGATAGTAAATTACAGATTAATGGCACCAGTAATGTTAAGGATTTTACATGCCAATACAACATACAAAACCTTCATGAGCCCATTCGTATTCATTTTGAAAAAGAACAAGATGTTATAAAGTTTGAAAAGTCAGTACTCACATTAGAAAACAAAGGCTTTGACTGTGGAGGAAAAGGAATCAATAGTGATTTTCATGGTTTACTGCAATCAGATGTCTACCCCCAAATAACGCTGGAGTTGAAAGAAATCAAACTGAGGCCACATGAAAAAAATATTGCGGATGCTTTAGTAGAGATTGAAATAGCTGGTTTAACAAATGCTTACCAGATGACAACTGAGTTTTATTTCGAAGAAAATTGGTTGATTTCAGGAAAACTCAAATTGAACATTAAGAATTTTGATCTTGAAGCACCGAAAAAAATGTTTGGACTTATAGTGGTTTCGGATGAAATTGAAATCGATTTTAATCTGGTAATTGAAGCCCATTAGAGGCGCATATTTAATCCATTATGGACCAAAGATAGTCGTTTGAATAATTGTTCTTATAGAGCGTCTTTTTATCCCTTACAACACAACACCAATCCTTAACTGGATTGGTGTAATATTTTAGTTTTCATCATTTATGATTTAGACCTTTGGTTTGATTTCAGATAATTTTGCCAATGAATAAGCCGCTATGGCCATTACAATATCTCTTACGGCAACATCGAGGTAGCTGGCGCTAACTATTAGAGTCAGCGCAATAAGCAACAACCAAATTGAAACGAGGTATGCACCAAACCTAGTTTTTGCGAATACCAAGATTCCTGCTATAATTTCAACAACCCCTACAATCATCATAAATACTGAAGGCTCAAACGGTAGCATATCCACCAAACCACTTGAGAGGTATTGGGTCCAATCAGTCAATATATTGGTGAATTTATCCAATCCTGCCACCACTGGTACCAGGCCGAAAGTGTATTTTAAAATAGTTTTTACTAACTGTACATTTGATTCCATGATTTAATGTTTTTTAATATTTGTTACAATCTTTTGACAGAGAATCTTAAAAAAGGATACAAAATTTTGTAACTTTTTATGGTTTTCTCTATCTAAAACAAAAATCATGTAACGATGGAAGCAACACAGATTAACAATTTTAACCGTCATAAAATATCAGAAGCAGAAATTATCAGACGGATTATTTCTGGAGAAAAAGAGCTTTATGAAATTTTGGTGAGGCGGAACAACCAGAAACTGTATCGCGTTATTAGGAGTTACTTCAATGATGAAGCCGAAATTGAAGACATCATGCAGAACAGCTATATCAAGGGATTTACTAAACTTTATCAATTTAAATTTCAAGCGTCATTTTCAACTTGGCTCATCCGGATTGCTATTAACGAGGCTTTGGTGAGATTAAAAGAGAAAGGAAAGCTGTATCATATTGATGAGCAAGACGAACAACTTAATAAAAACTCCATCTTAGAAATACCAGATAACAAGCAATTGAATCCGCAACAAAAAATGATACAACACGAAGCAAAACAATTAATAGAAAATGCCATTGACCAACTGAAGCCAAAGTATAAAATAGTTTATATGATGAAGGAAGTGGAAGGCATGAGCTTAAATGAAACCGCCTCGGCTTTAGATCTGACCTTGGCTAATGTAAAGATCCGATTGCACCGTTCGAAAGATATGCTAAAAAACAAGCTTTTTGAAATCTCAAAAGACCAACAAATTTTTGAATTTGGTTTTGGCAGGTGCGACAGGATTACCGAGTGTGTAATGAGCAGAATATAATTAATAAACCTCAACCCATAAAATAACAATCATGACAAAATTTAAAGTTGGAGACCATGTCAAATGGAATTCAGAGGCAGGACATGTCACCGGAAAAATCATAAAAGTCCACCATTCCAATTTCGATTATAAAGGTTATACACACCATGCGAGCAAAGACGAACCGCAGTACGAGATTGAAAGTGACAAAACCGACCATATTGCTGCGCATAAAGGTTCTGCACTGACAAAAATTAAATAAAAGAGGTTAGGCCTCTATTATTTTTTAAAAACAAAATCATAATCGGACATCAACTATGCCTAAGCAAGAAATTTCAATCTATCAATTTTAAGAGTTGGGACATGTCATCAAACGTTAATGTGGCATTTCCATCAAGCTCATTATGGTAATCATGTGCAGTGAAACCAAAAACATCAAAGCCACCGTTTAAGGCAGCGTTTACACCGCTCATGCTATCTTCAATAACCAAGCATTCTTTTGGATCGAATCCCATAGTTTCTGCAGCCCATAAAAAGACAGCGGGATCCGGTTTCCATTTTTTAATTGTAAAGCAACTGAAGATATTTTCTTCAAAATAAGGTAAAAGCCCTGTCAATTCTAAATTGAGCCGAATCTTATTTTCAGGACCGCTTGATGCCACACAAAACGGCATATCTAAGCTTTTTACAACCTCAGTCACACCTTCTACCGGTTGAATATTTTTTTTAAACGATTCAAAACTTCGTTCCCTGAAGTTAGGCATGAAGTCGTCTGGCAGTCTTTCTGTGGCCAATTCAGCAACTTGTGCATAGCACTCCTGCATGGAGTTACCTTTAAAGTTTTTTAAAGCATACTCCAAATCGATATTGGCGCCATATTCATTTGCCATATCAACTAAAACTTGACCAGCAATAGGTTCACTGTCAACAAGAACGCCATCACAATCAAAAATAATACACTTATATTTAGACATTATTACGGGGTTGAATTAGAAACTTGAAGCAATTTTCCGTTATAGAACTTCTGTCCTTTCAACGAAAAATCAACAATATAATCTGCTATTTCTTCTGGGGTAATTGGAGCCTTATATCCTGGAAACGCCTCTTCTAACATTTCGGTTTGAACAGCGCCCAAAGCCAATACATTAAATGAGATCCCAGAGTCTTTATATTCCTCGGCCAGTAATTCGGTTAATGTAATTACCGCAGCTTTACTAGAGCTATATGCCGCCAATCCAGGAAATTTCATACTACCTTGAACGCCACCCATAGAACTCATGGTAATTACATGGCTATTTTTTGCCATAAATGGGATTAAGCGTCGCGTCAATTCTGCCATTCCAAAAACATTGGTACGATATACTTCCTCAAAGTCGCTGACCGTAGTTTGCGCAAAGAGCTTATTGAGTACTTGCCCGGCATTGTTGATCAACACATCGAGATGACCCCAATGTTCTTTAATATATTCTTCTACCTTTTCATAGGCTTCAGCATCTCCTAGATCAAAACAAAAAGCTTTAACATTTTTCAATTTTAATGCTTTTACCGGTCGGTCATTTCTCGACAACGCCAGGATCTGATGACCTTTATTAGCGAATAATTTCACTAATTCATAGCCAATCCCTCTACTTGTTCCTGTGATAACTATATGCTTACTCATACATTTGAATTTCTTGGGTTGTTGTGTTGCTCATGGCTTCATAAGCAGGAATTAATTTATTCACCAAATCAGCCATAAACTCATAATTCATCAATTCTGCTTCATCGCCTACTTTATGATAATGATCAAAATTAGTAAAATCAAAAGTAGAAACGGCATGGCTTGGCTTGTTGAAAACCTTAAAAAACGGATAGTTATCCGAACGGTAAAATAACTGAAATTCTTTAGCCTGGGGCAATTGATCCAGTAGCTTAAAATTCACATAATCGTTCATTTTGACAGCCATATTAGACAAATCAAATCCTGTAAAATAAGCCTCATAATCTTTATCCACCATAGGCACACCCATCATTTCAAAATTGGTCATGGTATAGAGATTAATATTATCTTCCTGTAAACGCTCTGCCAAATGTTTTGAGCCCAACAAACCAATCTCTTCTCCAGAGTAAAGTGTGAATAAAATGCTACGTTTATTGTTTTTCTTATCAGCAAAATACCGTGCCATCGCCAAGACGGCGGCTACACCTGAGGCGTCGTCATTGGCACCATTTGCAATAGAATCGCCGTCAACTGCTTTCACTACGCCGATATGATCATAATGTGCACCTAAAATGATAAATTCCTTTTTCAATTCAGGGTCATTACCTTCAATATACCCAACCACATTGGATGCATCCATACCCTTTGCTTTATAATGATCTCGGTAGGTTTCGAAATACGGAGCCACATTATAGGATTTGAATTTATCTTCAATATAAACCGCGGCTTTTTCAATACCGTCTGAACCTGTTGCACGACCTTTCAACTCATCTGACGCCAAATAGTAAACGGTTTCTTTAAGCTCAGCACTAGTGACAAAGTTTAACGGCTCAATAGCCGACTCAATTTCCACTACTGCAAGATCGTTATTACTGTTTTGCGTAGTTTTCTGCGACTGGTTCTTACAAGATACCATGATTAAAAGGGTACCAATTAATAAAATGTTTTTCATCTATACTGCGGTTTATTTTTAAATATTTTACTAAAATAGCGCAACAACGCCTATTATTATCGGGCCAACCAATATATTCCAATGCGCCTCCGGTTTTTGGAATATGCCTGCCTGTTGACAGACAGGGGTTTCACTAAAAAAAAACCTGTTTCTTAAATCTGAAACAGGTTTTTTATATTTTAATGACTCATATCTATACTTCTCATCTCAACTTGTGTTAAGCATACAAAGCGCTCCATCCAACAAGTTCATTTACTTTATAATTAAACCAACATTGAAATTGGATTTTCAACAAACCCTTTTAAGGTTTGTAGAAACTCAGCACCAGTAGCGCCATCTACCGTTCTATGGTCACAAGCCAAGGACAGTTTCATGGTATGGCCCACAACAATCTGACCATCCTTAACCACTGGTTTTTCAACAATGGTACCGACTGATAAAATAGCTGAATTGGGTTGGTTGATGATAGACGTAAAGCTCTCAATGCCGAACATTCCTAAATTGGATACTGTAAATGTACTTCCCTCCATTTCCTGAGGTGTCAATTTTTTGTTTCTTGAACGTCCCGCAAAGTCTTTGACTGCTGCTCCAATTTGAGACAGGCTCAATTCGTTTGCAAATTTAACCACCGGCACAACCAAGCCGTCCTCAACCGCTACCGCAACACCAATATGAACGTGATTATTTAATCGCATTTTATCTGCAAACCACTGCGAGTTAACCTGTGGATGTAGTTTTAAAGCCAAGGCACAAGCCTTAACAATCATATCATTGAACGAGATTCTTGTTTCTGGTATGGCATTGACCTGCTCTCTAAAAGCAATGGCCTTTTCCATATCAAACTCTACGTTCAAATAATAATGAGGCGCTGTAAATTTAGATTCTGCCAAACGTTTTGCAATCACCTTACGCATTTGAGAATTTGGTTTTTCATCAAAATCCTCTTTTCCGGTTACCGCAACAGCAGCTGCTGCAGCCGGCACATCAGCTTTAGGCGTATAGTTTTCAATATCTCTTTTGATGACCCGTCCATTTTCTCCAGATCCTTCGACGTCAGACAAGTTTATACCTTTTTCTTCGGCCATTTTTCTGGCTAAAGGCGATACAAATATGCGACTCCCATCTGAAGATGATGAACTTGAAGTAGAGGCCTTCTTTTTAGCATCCTTTGACTCGGTTTTTGATGGTTCTTTTTTATTTGAATCAGCACTTTCCTTCTTAGGAGCATCTTCCTTTTTAGTAGCGCCTCCCGATTCGTGGTTTTTAGCAATGGCAGCAGCATCTGTACCTTCAGGACCAATAATGGCCAATAAAGAATCCACTTTGGCTGTTTCACCGTCTTCTAATCCTATATAAAGTAAAGTCCCAGATTGGAAGGATTCAAATTCCATAGTGGCCTTATCCGTTTCAATTTCTGCAAGGATGTCGCCTTCTTCAACTTTATCTCCTACTTTCTTTAACCATGTTGCCACGGTACCTTCTTCCATCGTGTCACTCAATCGCGGCATGGTTACTACTGTAACGCCTTCGGGTAACTCACCAGAGCTGCCCTTCTCATCAGAAGTTTCATCCTCGTCAGATGTGCTTTCTGAATCATCCTCATTTTTAGATGCTTTATCAGAAGATGTATCCTCTGACTTATCTGCCTTTTTATCCGAAGCTTCGCCATCAATCAAATCAGATATATCTTCACCTTCCTCCCCAATAATGGCAAGCAATTCGTCAACCTTGGTAGTTTCTCCTTCTTGGATACCAATATAAAGCAATGTGCCTTCATGAAAAGATTCAAACTCCATCGTCGCCTTATCGGTTTCAATCTCAGCCAAAATATCGCCTTCCTCTATTTTATCTCCTACTTTTTTTAACCACGTTGCCACGGTTCCTTCTTCCATGGTATCACTCAGACGCGGCATATTAATTACTTCTGCCATAGCTTATATTTTGTGTTGTATAAATGGATAATCTTCTTGCTCATAAACGGCATCATACATGACGCTTGTCTCTGGATATGGTGACTCATCTGCAAACTTCTCACATTCTGCTACCCGCTCCTTGACACTTTTATCAATTTTTTTAAGATCGTCTTCTGTGGCGTATTTTTTCTCAAGAATAACCTCTTTCACTTGTGTGATTGGGTCAATTTTTTGATACTCCTTAACCTCATCTTTGGTTCTATAGCTTTGGGCATCACTCATGGAGTGACCTCTATATCGGTAAGTTTTTAATTCCAAGAATGTTGGTCCGTCGCCACGTCGCGCACGCTGAATGGCTTCATCAAATGCTTCTGCTACCTTTACCGGATTCATGCCGTCAACAGGTCCGCAAGGCATTTCATAACCTAATCCTAGTTTCCAAATTTCTGTATGGTTGGCAGTTCGTGCTACTGAAGTTCCCATGGCGTACCCATTGTTTTCACAGACAAAGACTACCGGTAATTTCCATAACATAGCCATGTTGAATGCTTCATGCAAAGAGCCTTGGCGCGCTGCACCATCACCAAAACAACATATAGTGACACCATCAACACCGTGATATTTATCACCAAAAGCGATCCCGGCACCTAAAGGAATTTGGCCTCCTACAATACCATGACCACCATAAAAACGATGCTCCTTTGAGAAAATATGCATGGATCCACCAAGACCCTTAGAGGTTCCTGTGGCCTTACCATACAGTTCTGCCATAACACGTTTTGGATCTTCGCCCATACCTATTGGCTGAACGTGATTACGATAAGCTGTAATCATTTTATCTTTTGTCAAATCCATAGCGTGCAATGCTCCTGCCAAAACAGCCTCTTGTCCGTTATATAAATGAAGAAAACCTCTGACTTTCTGTTGAATATAAACTGCAGCAAGTTTGTCTTCAAACTTTCTCCAGAACAACATGTCTTCATACCACTTAAGGTAAACCTCTTTTGTTATCTTTTGCATCCGAAATAATTTCTAAAAATTAAATACATTATTTAGTCCCGAGTTTAGAGTGCTGAGTATCCCGAACAAAGCGGGAATGGTTCAACGATCAATTTCTGGTTCTTTTTTAAACTCCCAAAAGCCGTACTTTACTAAACCGATAACAAAAGTAACACATTAACCATTAATGAAAAAACTGAAAATCGTAAAACTTCTACGAAATCGTTATAGAACGGTTTTATCAAACACCAACGGGAGAAGATTGGCCAACGAATGTGATTGTACCACCTTGCCCTTCTCGCCCATATAATAAATTTCAATGGGTGCATCTTGTTTCACTTCGTATTCAGCTATAGATTGTCGACATGCGCCACAGGGTGGAATTGGGGTTTCGGTAGTTTTTAATTTTGACCCTGCAATAATGGCCATTCGTTTTATTTTAACATCAGGAAATTGTGCGCCTGCATAAAAAATAGCAGTTCGTTCAGCACAAAGACCAGATGGATAGGAAGCATTTTCTTGATTGCTACCAGTAATCACCTCATCATTTTCCAGAAGGATTGCAGCGCCGACGCTAAAATTTGAATATGGTGAATAGGATTTATCTCTTGCTTCTGAGGCTTTCTGCATTAATGAAATCACATCTTTAGGAAGTTCATCTAATGAATCATAAACGGTCAGTACGGTTTCAATTTTAATTTCCTTCATCGGTTAATTTATCTGTTTAAAAGTACGACACTTTTTTAGACAAAAAAACTATTGCTTTATAATGGCAATAGTTTTTTATAATTTATTTTACTATTATTTAGTATTCCCTATAAGTCTCATCTCCAAAATTGAAAGTCAAAGAAAAACGCAGAGTTCCTTCCAACGGACTTTGAACTTTTGAAGCGGAGAACAAGTAGGACATATCGATGTTAATAGTGGTATATTTAAATCCCGCTCCTAAAGCAAAAAATTTTCGTCCACCTTTGTCATCACTCTCATTAAAGTAACCGCCTCTAAAGGCAAAAGAATCTTGATATCTATATTCTGCACCCAATGCCCACGTAAACTCCTTCAACTCTTCATTGAACCCTCCCGGAGCATCACTAAATGACTGGAACATCCCTTTAAGGAAATTAACATCTTGCGATTTGCCTTCCACAATTATAGTTGGCTCATTTCCGTCTTGTCTTCCATTGCCATTTTCATCAACATAACCAATTACTGGTGGTGTTGGGACCAACAGTTTAGTTACCTCTGCGGTAACCGCCAAAGTGTTGTATTCATCGAAAATAAAATCAAAACCACCACCAAGTCTTAAGTTTGTTGGTAAAAAGTTTTCTCTCCCACCATCATCATATTTAATTTTCGGTCCGATATTTTGAATGGCAAAACCTAAACGAGTTCTTCCATTAAAGTTGTCATAAGCTTGCTCTTCACTTTGATAAAATCCGGAAATATCTGCCGCAACCGAACTCGCAGCCTGGGCATCATTATCCAAGGCTTGAATTTTTAAATCAGAACGCAAATATCGCAATCCAACGGCCATTGAAAACTGAGTCCCCAACCTTAAAGCATAAGAGGCATCAATAGTGAGCTCATTCGGCTTTGCAATCGTTGCTTCCGAAAATTCATCTTGCACCAATTCTATTTCGCCCAAACTAAAGTATTTGAAACTTGCTGCAAAAGCACTGCCCTCATTGATTCTATTGAAATAAGTGACATTTCCCAAGAAAATATCATTGACCAACTTACTTAAATAAGGTGTATAACTCATCGCTATTCCTGATTTGGTCTCAGAAAAAGCGTATTTTGACTGGTTCCAATGCTGGGAAAAAGCATCTACGGAAGTGGCAACGCCCATATCTCCCATAGCCGCAGCACGAGCATCCCCAGCGATTAATAAGAATGGAGTTCCCGTGGTTATGACTCTACTTGCATCTGGTTGAATGATAACAGTTTCCTGCGCAGAAGAAAAGTTATAAATTAATAACGTGATTATGGCTAGTGCGTATTTTTTCATAAGGTTGTTTCGTATTATACACGGCGCTTTAGCACCTAAAAGTATTTAGCAAATATAAATTATTATTGTTGTTTTTTTTATAGTATGACAAGTTTCTGAATCTTCTCAACCTGTTTATTAAGCTGATTGGATCTTACTTTTAGCTTGTAAACATAGACGCCTTTTCCTATTTTATCTCCGAAATCATCACGGCCGTCCCAAACAATGTCTCTTGATAGTGACGAGGCTCCTTCATTGCAACATCCACCTGCATTGGTTTGACTATTTATAGTCTTAATCAACTTACCGGAGATGGTGAATATCTGTATAGAAACGTCTAAAGGTTGCGAACTATTGTGATTGAACCAAAATTCTGTGTAATTAATGAATGGATTAGGGTAATTTAGAACGTTTTCAATCTTCAGTTCTTGATCTTTATCATGCACCACAAACTGAATTTCGGCAATTCCAGAATTGTTATAAACATCCCAAGCTTTTAAGGTCAAGGTATGAAGTCCTGGCTCTAAATCACGAAAAGGATAAGTAACCTCTCCTTTGGTATAGTCATCTACCTGAGCTCTATAATAATCATTCAGCACAAATGGATTGGTTTCATCACCATCAATAATGGCAACAATATCGTGGCCAATGCCACTGGCTGTATTGATACCATTACTATCCTCCAATTTTGCCAAAAGCGTGGGCGCCTCATTGGTTATACCGCCCGAAACAAAACTTTCGTCATTCATATAAAGTTTTACAATAGGACCTGTGTTATCGGTTTCAGCATTTTCATTGATGCCTCCCACCAAAATATCAAAACTCGCTCCCGCCTGATCTTGCAGCGGCGCTTCTGATTTTGCATAAAAACTGACCTTTCCTTCTCCCACAGGCACGCCAATATCTCTCGGAACGACAAACTCAAAATCAAAAACTCCATTGGTTACCGAAACTTGGCCTATAAATATTTTCTCACCCAGAGTCATAAAATCCATTTTGATCAATTGTCCATTGTCGTGTATATTGTTATTCCCTAAGGTTTGGCGTTCAATATTTTTGTCGAAAATTGTTGCAGTGAGCAATCCGTTGTATCCGGTCATTAAGTTTCCAGCTGGATCTAACACCTCACCGGACATTTTAATTTTACTCAACGCTTTTAAAGTGTCATTGGTTTGACCCAACGGGACGTCATTGATTTTGGTAAGCTGAATATTAGGTTTTGCGAACGCCAATTTCATGGCCGGATCACCAATAAAAAACACCAAGCGCCGTTGTTGGATACCAGAAACGGAAGGATCTGTTTTTGTGAGTCGCAACGCTTCCGCCATCGTTGGATATTCGTTTGCCCCAAACCCAAATAGGTATTTTTCCAATTTTATATTAAAAGTCACACCAACACTTACAAAAATTTGACGTGTGGTGGTAATCAATGCAATGGCACCACCTTGGGTGTTCCAATAGGTATATTCTCCCGCAGTTGGACGAAAAGGGTTGTCAAATCGGGTATATTCGCAAGTCACCGTGACGAAACAATTAAACTTGCAGGTATTTCTTATTTCTTGTGAGTCGTTTTTATCAAAAATACGTTCAGAAGCCAATCCGTCTTCACCACCATGCCCAAAATAATTAACCACCAATGCCCCTACTTCAATGGCATCTTTAATGACTTTGTTTACTGCCGGATAGCGTTCGCCACTTGCTGAAGACTCTTGCTGATAAGCATCTGAATGAATTTTGACCACATTTAAAAACGGCTTTTCGGCGGTAATGGATCGTCCTATCTCATCAGTAGTTTCCTGTAGGATCTTTTCCCATGCAAAATCAACATCGTCAGACATGACTACAACATTGTTTCTCCAACTTCCGTAGGATTCATCTTGGTAGTACAAATCAATTTTATCAACCATTTCCTTAGCCCGTTGAGGATTTTCGGCTAAAATTCTTCCAACGGCAATATCCAGCTTGTTTGAAGCGCTCATATCACCTTCATTAAAATCCATCATCCCAAAAAAATCATCCGAAACAAAAGCGTTGGTCAAACTAAAGCTATCCAACGAGTGCCAAGATGGGACGATATTGGTATTGTTCGGGATTCTATCCTTATAATCAAATGAGGCATCTCCAAACAGACATAAATACTTTATCCGTTTATCCGGAGCACTCGCATTATGGTAAACGTAGCGCACTAAATTTCTAATGGCAGACACATCCTGATTTCCCGAACTGAATTCTTTATAGATCTCATCTAAAGTCAACACTTTTACAATAAGGTTGTTTTGCGTTCTGTTGATTTGCGCCAATCGCTCGGCTTGAGAAACCAAATTATTAGGGGAGATGATAAGATAATCAATATCCTGAAATTGCCCCTGCTCATCATTAAATACGGTTCCTTTAATATTTTGATTACTAACACTTGTATTGCTTTCTCTTAATGGCTGGTAGTAGTCTGATGGTGTAACTGCCAAATAGGTTTTGGCAATTCCGGAAATGGATTTAAAATTCATTACCGAATTTCCTTCAGCATTGGCAACAGCGGTCACATCATATTTATTACTGATATCCCAAATTTCTGAAACTGACGCTGCGTTGGACATACTATACTCAACAATTCCAGGGGTGTTTGCCACCTGGTTGTTCTTAAATACAAATTGCTCGCCTTCAAAAACCAGGCCTCGCGTGGCTTCAATTGCTATATAGTCTAAATATCCATGAGATGTAGGATTACCAGAGTTGTTGTAGTTGAGATTGACAACAACATCGGGCGAAGTCAGCATAACCTCATTATTAAAAAACTTACCATCTGCCAAAATGGGCGAACCAATTGGCGTAAAAGCAAAATTTGCAACGACATTTGAATTGACCTTCACCTCCATGCTCGTCGCTACTTCGGCAGTTGAGGCTGCATAAACCTTAACACGCGCCGGTTCGGAAAGTACAAGATTAGGGAAATTAAACTCAAACTCCTGTTCATTTTCAATATCAAAACGCTCACCAAACCATCGTCTTCCAACCCTTACAATGTTTATCTCATCAACTTCATGAAACTGATAATCTTGAAATGTATCTACCACATAAGTTGAAGCGCTTGCAGGCTGAGGCATATTTTGGATGCGTTTACCGGCACCACCACTTACATTGACATAATAATAGCTCTTATCAGTAAAAATATTATTATTGGTGTTACTTTCGGCATTATATCCAGTGGGCCCTTCAGCATAAAACAGGATATAGTCATTATTATTAAACTCGCCGTCTTCTTCACCAACAAACTTTATGGCATTTTCAGTAAGGTCAATAGGGTAAGGTTCCGAATTTGACAAAGGCAACATAGCACCACCATTGCCATAAATTTTAATAGTACGCGGATCAACCGTGTTTGTATTGACACCAAGTGAATTCAAAAAACTCCGCGACAATTTAAAAACACCAGACTTATCGACATAAAAGCGATACCAATTTCCTGAACTGAGCACAGAGTTACTGATGTTATGGGTTTGATAGGCATAGGTAGTGGACGACCTATTGGCCGTCCTATTATAAGAAACTGTAAACGAAGTGATTTTTTTATAAACGCCATTCTCCTTTATAATAGGCGATAGTTCAAGATAAGCGTGCGATTTGTCTCGTGCTGTTGTATTTTCAAAATGCAATATCGGTTCTGTAGGAATGGTTTCCACAGGAATTGATTGTAACGCTTCCGCAGAAATATTTGTATACGATACGTTGGTCAGTCTTACGGAGTTTTTGTTGATATTTCCGTCAGACACCCATTCTGCAAAAAACCTCATGCCGTTATTTGTATCAAAGCTAAAGTGATCTTTATCAAAATAAGGCACTGTAATGGCAGAAGTCTCAGTTTCAAGTAGTAGGTTACCTTGCCATACGATCTCGAAGCGCTTTTCTTGCGAAAAACCTAAAGTTGATAGTAATACAAAAAGCAATAGTAAGTTTAATCTCATTAGTCTGTATAAATCTTTTTCAAAAACAACTGCAATTTAATACTATTATCATCAACTAAAACAGCTCATTATATAGAAAGAATAACGTTTGCCCGCGTTTGTTAGTATAAAGTGTCTCATGTTTCTACAAAACTACAACAATAATAACTTTTTTACAGCGTTATTGAAATACTGAAAACACCGATAAAATCGATAAAAGTCCGACGTTGTGTTCAAAAAAAGGGATGAAATGCAACTTTTTTTCAATCTATTTGATAAAAACGCTTGTTACTTTCTCTTTAATTACTATATTGCGTCACTAAATTTAATCAGCTTACTTAAAAAGTATGGATATGAAAAACATCATTAATATAAGGATTGCATTTGCCCTAATGCTCTCTTTAGCAATGGTTGGATGTAAAAGAACCTCTTCGTCAAACCAATCCAGAGCTACTGGATGGAAGATAAATGACAAGAATGGAGGCTTTCAATACAACACCAATTTTAAGGAACAAGAAACTTCCCCAGGTTTAGTTTTTGTTGAAGGTGGAACCTTTACCATGGGAAAAGTGCAAGATGATCCTATGCACGACTGGAACAATACACCGAGTCAACAACACGTTCAGTCCTTTTATATGGATGAAACTGAGGTGACCAATAAAATGTACTTAGAGTATTTAGATTGGCTCAAGCGCGTCTATCCACCAGATGACCCTAATTTTAAATTGGTTTATCAAAGTGCGCTACCTGACACTTTAGTTTGGAGAAACCGTCTTGGTTATAGTGAAATGATGACGGAGAACTATTTGCGTCATCCAGGTTATGGCGAATATCCTGTGGTTGGTGTAAGCTGGATCCAAGCAGTGGATTTTGCCAGTTGGAGAACAGATAGAGTTAATGAACTTTATTTGGAACAAGCTGGTTTCTTAAAGAGAGATGCTCGTGTAACCGATGTCAATGCTGACGCTAATTTTAACACAGATACTTATATTAATTCTCCAAGCTCTACCTATGGCGGAAACGCTGAAATTCTTGAAGGTGGAAAAAGAAGACAACAAACTGATGCTGACGGCAACCCTATTAATGTCTATGCCAAAAGAGAATCTGGAATTATATCTCCAGAATACCGTTTACCTTCAGAGGTTGAATGGGAATATGCAGCACTTGGTTTAAATGAACTGAGAAACTACAATACTATTCGTGGGAGAAAGAAATACCCTTGGAGTGGCCAATATACCCGTTCTGGTAAAAGAAAGACCAGAGGCGATCAATTAGCCAACTTTAAACAAGGTAAAGGTGATTATGGTGGTATTGCAGGATGGTCTGATGACGGTGCTGATATTACAAACAAAGTAAAATCATACCTGCCAAACGATTTTGGAATTTATGATATGGCCGGTAACGTTGCCGAATGGGTAGCTGATGTTTACAGACCTATTGTTGATGATGAATTTAACGACTTCAACTACTACCGTGGTAACGTTTACACCAAAAATGCTATAAACGAAGATGGCACAGTAAAAGTTGTAACTACAGAAGATATCGTATATGACACCTTGAGCAATGGACAGGTTGTTCCGAGAAACCTTCCAGGTACAATTTTACAGGTACCAATCAACGGTGAAGACGCTTATTTAAGAACAAACTTTGACGCCAGTGATAACAGAAACTTCAGAGATGGCGACAGAAGATCATCACGTTACTATACTGATAATTTTGATGAGGATGAGGACGGATCAAACACTAAGCAGATGTACAACTCACCAAGACACGAAGTAACAGTTGATTCAACGGGTGCCATTGTAAGAAATATTGATAAATCAAATAATAGAACTTCTCTAATCAATGATAATGTGAGAGTCTATAAAGGTGGTTCTTGGAAAGACCGAGCGTATTGGATTGATCCAGCGCAGCGTCGATATTTCCCACAAGATATGGCCACTGATTATATTGGTTTTAGATGTGCCATGTCAAGAGTTGGTTCAAAATCTCGAGGAAGCAACAAGACCAGACACTAATATCCATTTCTTTAAAATTTATAAAAGTCCTAACCTCGAGTTAGGACTTTTTTATTACATTTATTTTATGAACATCAAACAACTTTACCAGCATTTTAAAGAATGTAACGGCATTTCCACGGACACTCGAAATATCGAAAACAACAGCCTATTTTTCGCCTTAAAAGGAAATAACTTTAATGGCAACCACTTTGCACGCCAGGCTTTGGAAGCAGGTGCTAAATATTGCGTTGTTGACGAAGAAAAATATGCACTAGACTCCCGTTATTTGGTGGTGGAAAACGTTTTAAAATCCTTGCAAAACCTTGCTACTTTTCATAGAAATGAATTAGCGATTCCTATTATTGCACTTACTGGAAGCAATGGAAAAACCACCACCAAAGAATTGACCAATGCCGTATTGTCAACAAAATTTAAGACAACAGCCACTCTGGGCAACTTAAACAATCATATAGGCGTGCCGTTGACCCTTTTGCAAATGACTGACGCCACTGAAATCGGTATTGTAGAAATGGGCGCGAACCATCCTGTAGAAATAACTTTTTTGTGTACCATTGCGCATCCAGATTACGGATTGATCACCAATTTCGGCAAGGCACATCTTGAAGGTTTTGGAAGTATTGAAGGGGTTATCAAAGCAAAATCAGAATTGTATGATTACTTAAAAGCAAATCACAAAACCATCTTTGTCAATGAAAACGATCCCCTCCAAATCAAACAGACATTAAATTACGATAAGGTCTTTAAATTCGGATTGCGCACCTCCACAGACACCATGCTGGAAATGGTCAACACACAGCCTTACGTCACCCTTAGCTATAACGGATCGGAGATTAAAAGCAAACTGACTGGGAGCTACAATTTTAACAATATTGCTGTTGCCATTGCAGTAGGGTCATATTTTAAGGTTGAGTCAGATGATATCAAGAATGCTATTGAAGCTTATACCCCGACCAATAACCGATCGCAGATACTCAAAAAAGGAAGCAATACTATCATTATGGATGCCTACAATGCCAATCCAACAAGTATGATGGCGGCTTTAGAAAATTTCGAGCAATTGGTTCAAGCCAAGAAAGTTGTTTTTTTAGGTGATATGTTCGAGTTGGGAGCAACTGCAGAAATTGAACATCAGGCCATTGTAGATTATCTAGAGCAAAATAAGCTTGGAAAGACGTATTTAATTGGTAAGAATTTTTATAAAACGACAGTTAAACATCCAAGTCTTCAGAAATTTGAAAGTTTCGACGCATTAAAATCACATCTTCAAAATCACGAAATTAAAGATGCCTTTCTATTGATCAAAGGTTCACGAGGCATGGCATTAGAACGGATTTTGGAGCTTTTGTGACTTCCTTCACTAAATCTTTGTATTGGATTAACTGCGTTGATCCAGATAAAGTTAACTCCTGCAAACCTGCCCGCAGTAGGCGGGTACAATCCCGCGCGCTTAGCAGCGCACTGCGGATTGTTGTTTCGGAAAAATCCTCAAGTCTGCGACAGATAATTATTAAATAGGATTAACTGCGTTGATCCAGATAAATCAACTTCTGCAAATACAATCCCGCGCGCTTAGCAGCGCACTGCGGATTGTTGTTTCGGAAAAATCCTCAAGGCTGCGACTTGGGATTTTTCCAAAACAACAATCCCGATGCTCTCGCATCGGGATTGTGCTTGATGTGGTCCATACTGGATTCGAACCAGTGACTTCCACGTTGTCGACGTGACACTCTGAACCAACTGAGTTAATGGACCTATTTTAATTTATCATATTACTAAACACATCTCAACTTGTGCCATACTGTCCCGAAGCTTCGGGAGAACCAGTGACTTCCACGTTGTCGACGTGACACTCTGAACCTCCCGATAGCTTTCGGGAGAGTTAATGGACCTGCTGACTATAAAAAAAGTCCATACGATGTATGAACTTTTGTGGGCGATGAGGGGTTCGAACCCCCGACCCCCTCGGTGTAAACGAGGTGCTCTGAACCAGCTGAGCTAATCGCCCTGTTACGGGATTGCAAATATAGATTAGTTTTTGATATCGCAAAAGCTTTTTTTAAAAAATATTTAAATTATTTCAGCTACAACAAAAGTACTACCTCCTATATAAATAACATCGGCTTTAGTAGCACGCTGTTTAGCACTGCTTAAAGCCTCATTCACACTGTTATAAGCGCTCCCTTTAAAACCGTTCGCTACGAAAACATCACATAACACATCAGCATCTAAACCACGAGGAATATTGGGCTTGCAAAAGTAATATAACGCATTCTTGGGCAATAGAGATAATACAGATGCTACATCTTTATCTTTGACCACTCCAAATACCATGTGGAGCTCTTTATACGGTTCTTTTAATAATTGAGCCATGGCAAATTGTAGCCCTTCTTTATTATGAGCTGTGTCACAAATAATCTTTGGTTGCTCTTGCAAAATTTGCCATCTTCCTTTTAACCCTGTATTCGTAATCACACTAAGAAAACCATTCTTGATGGCTGCTTCTGAAATATCAAACTCGTTCTTCTCCTGTAGGATATGGATTGCGCATAAAGCAGTGGCTTTATTTTTAATCTGATAGTCTCCTTTCAGATCACTTTCATAATCATTTATGACTGCTACCTGATCAGCAAAGTAAATTTCGGCACGACGTGCAGTTGCAACCTCCTTAAATACATTTACGGTTTTTGGTTGGGTCTCTCCTATTACCACAGGGACGTTAGATTTTATAATTCCAGCTTTTTCAAAGGCAATGGCCTCTAAAGTGTTTCCTAAAAACTGGGTATGGTCCAAGCCAATATTTGTAATTATGGATAACTCTGGAGCGATGATATTGGTCGAGTCCAAACGCCCACCCATACCTACTTCAACAATTGCAATGTCAACTTTTTCTATAGAGAAATAATCAAATGCCATTCCTACAGTCATTTCAAAGAATGATAATGAATGGGTTTCAAAAAACGATCGATGCTTTTCAATAAATTCAACAACGAAGGTTTCACCTATTTCCTTTCCATTGATTTTAATGCGTTCTCTGAAGTCCTTTAAATGGGGCGACGTATATAGTCCAACCTTATAGCCGGCCTCTTGTAAAATAGACGCCAACATGTGGCTCGTAGAGCCTTTTCCGTTGGTTCCAGCAACGTGGACACTTTTAAAATTATGTTCTGGATGATGAAGATGTTCTGCCAATTGCAGGGTATTGTCCAGATTGGCCTTATATGCAGTCTTGCCTTGGTTTTGATACATTGGTAACTGCTGAAACATCCAATTGACAGTATCTTGATAGGTCATTTTTAATCAGTCGGCGTAAAATTTATACTTATCTTACCATATTGCCTTGTTGGAGCATTTTGATTAGGGGGCCATTTATAGGTATAAGCCATTTTTCGTGCAACTTCAATTAAGCAGCTTGTTTTATTAGTAGTTCCCTGAGTACCTGCCGTTACTCCAACCACATCCCCATTTCGGTTCACAACAATGTCAACGACAACTAAACCGTACTCATTTTCACAACCCTCCAATTTTTCAAATTTTGGTTTACCTCTTCCATTGAGGCCGTAACCAATTCCTCCTGATCCTGATCCGGGTAAGCGAGTATACGGAGCATACGGATCGCCGTCCAATTGTCCCTTATCTCCAGGCTTACCATCGTCACCTTCTCCACCAGTGGTCGTACCTTCTGATTTTTTCACACCTCCAATTAAAGCATCCAACTTTGCCTTTTTCTCGGCTTCCTCTTGACGCTTTTTGGCCTCAGCAGCCTCCTTTGCTTTTTTGGCACGCTCAACCTCTGCTTTGGCTTTTGCTTCGGCCTTTGCCTTTGCATCTGCTGCCTCCTTCTGCTTTTTCATTGCAATGGCTTCAGAATTATCTTCGGTCAATACTTTTTCAGCCGGTTGTTCTGATTTTGTAGGTTCTGTTTTTTCTATTTCAACTTCGGTTTCCTTAACCACAGGCTCGCTCACCACTTCTTTCGGTTCAGACTTTACAGGTTTTAATGGTTGAACATCACCACTACCTACATCCGAATCACCAAAATTAACCGCAACCCCATATTCTAAAGGAGGATCCATATAAGGGGGCCCAACCACAAATAACAACAACAGGATAATTACCACAATAAGTGTGGTAATTTTTGCTGAATTGCGTTCATGTTTGGTTTCTAAATATTTCATCTTAATTAGGCTTTACAGCCAAAATAACTTTAAATTTATTCCTATTGGCAATGTCCATCACTTTGACCACATTATCTACAGGTACCGATTTTTCTGCTCTTAAAACAATAGTTGGTTGATCCTGATCAGTGAGTACATTTTTCAATTCAAGCTCCAGAACACTTTCACCAACCAATTTCTCGTCAATATAATAATTTAAATCCTTCGTAATACTGACTGCTATAGATTGTTTGTTCTCTGTTTTTCCATCTGCCTTTGGCAACAAAATATCAATCGCACTGGTGGTCACCAAAGTGGATGCCAACATAAAAAATATCAATAACAAAAACACAATATCTGTCATTGAAGACATATTGAATTCTGGTGTTACTTTATTTCTTCCTCTTATATTCATAATTAAGTATTACTCAACATTAGCATTATTGCAATGGTTTCAAATGATGCTTGATGACAGACTCACTATATTTATGCGTCCAATTACTTCTTACGCATCTGTCTTTTGAAAACTGTTTGCTATCTGTCCAATCCAAGTGTTTTCTACACGCAGAAAACTACATTAAATCGGTTCGTTCAAGTGATCTAAAAACTCCAATGAATTGGCTTCCATTTGATGGACCACCTTATCGGTTTTAACTACCAAGTGATTATAGGCCATATAAGCGACAATACCAACAATCAACCCTCCAACGGTGGTCGTCATTGCCGTATAAAGTCCGTCGGCCAGCGATTTAATATCAATTTGTCCCCCGGCATTTGCAATTTCAAAAATAGACAGGATCATCCCGATAACCGTTCCCAAAAAGCCAATCATTGGTCCCACGCCCGAAATAGTAGCGAGAACACTCACATTTCTTTCCAATTCATAAACCTCCAATCGTCCAGCGCTCTCAAGCGCTGTACTAATATCTTCCAACGGTTTACCAATACGACTGATGCCTTTATTAATAAGGCGCGATACGGGTGTATTCACCTGAGCACATAATATCTGTGCCGAATCTGTTTTACCATTGGTCACATGATCCTTAATTTGGTTCATGAAATTTGAATCTATTTGTGATGCTGCCTTTATGGCAAATAACCTTTCGAAATAAATGTAAATCGCAAAAACCATCAACACAAACAAAATGGCAATAATCACCATTCCGGCAGTTCCTCCACTTCCTATCAATTCAATAATTGAAAGGGTCTTTTCAACGGATTCTGTTTCCGGAACAACTTCTACTCCATCTTGAATAGTATTCTGTAATATCATATTAAATCTTATTAAAATTGATGTAATTAGTGTGTAAACGTACAAAACTTAACTTAAGTATATTTTTAAATCATGTTCTTGCAATCCTAAATCTTTCGGCAACTAAGCGGAGAAATATATCCTGCTATAAACGTGATCTTTTCAAGTCTGATTTTTCCATGGCAAATATAAAAAACTAAGCATCGCTTTGAATCAATTTGACAATATTTTTAGGGATAATATATCTGACCGGAACTATGGTCCATTTTAGCACCTGTCACACTACTGAGGCAGTTATTTTCATTTCGAAGTCTAAGTACACCTAAAAACGCAAAGATGAGTGCTTCTTTATAATTTACGATTAACTTATCTGGAATAATGATGACATTTTGGGTTTTGTCAGATAAACAAGCCATCAAAAACGTATTAAAAGCACCGCCACCGGTAGCTAATACTGACACATCAATTTTTGAATTGATTTCTTGAGAAATTTGAATAGCAATATGCTCAATAAATGTTCTTAAAACATCACTGCCTTCCAAAGCAAAAGAATCAATCAAGGGGAATATTTCTGTTTTGACCCATTCCAAACCTAACGATTTTGGATATGGAGTTTTATAAAAGCTCAATGCATTCAATTGGTTCAACAAAACCTGATGAATGGTTCCTGAAGCTGCAATTTTCCCCCCATCGTCATAATCTAACCCCAATTTATTGGCATATAGATTAAGTACAATATTAACTGGGCACACATCATAGGCAATCCGCCGTCCGTTTATTTCTGAAGAAATGTTCGCAAATCCTCCAAAATTCAGACAAAAATCATATTGTGGAAACAAAAGCTGATCTCCAATAGGGACTAATGGCGCACCTTGGCCACCTAATGCGACATCTGCAACCCTGAAATCGCATACGACAGTTTCGTTTAAAATCGTGGCGAGTTGCGCTAAGTTGCCAATTTGATAGGTCAACCCACTTTGTGGTTGATGCAATGCGGTATGGCCGTGAGAACAGACGGCGTCCAACTTGGAAAGCTTATGTTTGCTTATAAATTGCTGAATGGCACTTCCTAAAAACCGGGTGTATTCCTCGTCCAAATGCAATAACTCGGCCTCGGACATAGTCACCAGGTTTTTCAACTTCTCTACCCAAGCGGATGGATAATCATAGGTTTCTGCCTGCAATATTTCAAAATTCCATTGATGGTCATGTGTAAAAGAACAATGCGCTATATCTATCCCATCCAAGGATGTGCCTGACATTACGCCTATAACGTTGTAGTAATTTTTAATCATAGATGTAAAAATAAGTATTCAAATTGATAAAATAGCAGTAAAACCTTATCTTTGCGTTCGTTTTTAAATGAACCAACAATTATCATACAACATGGATTTTAAGTTAACCGAAGAACATAAATTAATACGTGATGCCGCTCGTGATTTTGCTAATACAGAATTGCTTCCTGGTGTTATTGACCGAGATAATAAACAAAAATTCCCAAAGGAATTGGTCAAAAAAATGGGAGACCTCGGTTTTCTTGGCATTATGGTAGATCCTAAATACGGCGGAAGTGGAATGGATGCTATTTCCTATGTTTTGATCATGGAAGAATTATCCAAGATAGATGCGTCAGCTTCGGTTATTGTTTCTGTCAACAACTCTTTAGTCTGCTATGGATTAGAGGCATTTGGGAGCGAAGACCAAAAACAAAAATACTTGACAAAGCTTGCCACTGGCGAGTTTGTAGGTGCCTTTTGCTTAAGTGAACCTGAGGCTGGAAGTGACGCGACGTCTCAGAGGACAACTGCGATTGATAAAGGTGATCATTATATAATTAACGGTACTAAAAACTGGATTACAAGTGGAGGTCGCGCTGACGTTTATATTGTTATCGCACAAACCGATAAACATAAGGGGTCTCATGGAATCAATGCTTTTATTGTCGAAAAAGGGACTCCTGGCTTTGATATTGGTCCGAAAGAAGATAAATTAGGAATTAGAGGAAGTGATACGCATACCCTTCAATTTAACGACGTGAAGGTGCCAAAAGAAAATAGAATTGGCGATGATGGCTCAGGATTTCGTTTTGCCATGAAAACACTTTCCGGCGGACGTATTGGTATTGCGGCACAAGCTTTAGGAATTGCTGCCGGTGCTTATGAGTTGGCATTAAAATATTCAAAAGAACGTAAAGCATTTGGCACAGAAATTTGTAATCACCAAGCCATTGCTTTTAAATTGGCGGATATGTATGTAGATATTGAAGCCGCGAGGCATTTGGTGATGAAAGCTGCTTGGGATAAAGACCAAGGGAATAACTACGATGTATCAAGTGCCATGGCAAAACTATTCGCCTCTAAAGTGGCAATGGAACATACTGTGGAAGCGGTTCAGATTCATGGAGGAAACGGGTTTGTTAAAGAATATCACGTAGAAAGATTGATGCGTGATGCAAAGATTACACAAATTTATGAAGGGACTTCGGAGATTCAGAAGATTGTGATTTCTAGAAACCTCATTAAAGAATAATATTTCTTATATAATAAGTACAAAAGACTCGACCTGTGTTGGGTCTTTTTTTTGTGAAATAAATTGGCTCATGCACTAATATATCTGAAGTCCCAGAAGCCATTCCAAACACTGTTATTTCTTATGCATCCGATCTGGTCGTTAAATGGCTAGACGTGCAACTCGACCTGTTGCGCATCCCGCTGGCAAAAGGCACAGGCCTACATACGCGATGTGATGGGCCACACGTCTTGGAACGCTTTATTTAATACACCTGGCCATCCCGAATTTCCTGCGGCGCACGCTTATGTAAGTGCAGCTTTTGAAAGTGCACTCACCAGTGTGTTTGGAGATAATTTTAAGTTCACTCTTAACAGCTATGGTTATTTGGGCTTGCCTGCAAGAACTTATAATTCCTTTGCAGAAATGTCTAAGGAAATGGCAGATAGCCGTGTTTTTGAAGGTATTCACTATCAAGCGTCTTGTGATAAAGCAAGGATTGCGGGTAATAAAGTAGCCCAGAATATATTGTCACAAATAGAATTTTAAAACAAGAAACTATTTTATTTTATTCCCTTTGGATATATAATACGCTTACAAGAGCTTCGATTATTTTCGAAGCTTTTGTTTTATTCAGAAATAGAATTAAGAACTAACCTAATGTCATTATAACTGTACTTATCATCTAATTGCCGTTTTAAATCGGATAGATTTTCGAATTTATGCTTGGGAATAAGTTCTGTCAGCTCTTTGAAATGTGCTTCAGAAATTAAATCGGTCACTTTCACTTCTCCTGAATCTACAAATTTAGATAAATGACCGAAAACAGTTGACTCAACTAATTCCCTTTCGGTGGCAATTTCTGAAATCGATTTTCCAGATTGAAACAACTCCAAAGAAATTTTAGCTGATTCTCCTTTCTTTAATGGTTTCATAGGCGCTGGGGTCTTTTCAAGGTCGATGCTATCGTCAGTTTCAATAGCATTCTCCTCACAATAGGCTTTTATGACCTCAAGAATTTGGGTCCCATATTTCTCGACCCGAACTTTTCCAAATCCATTGATTTCTAAAAGTTGCTTTTTAGTTACCGGAAGCACTTCACAGAGTTCATATAATGATTTTTGAGTGAAAACTTGATAACGGATCAGGTCATTTTCATTCGCGATTTCATTGCGCAATTCTCGCAACAACTCAAATAACTCCACATTTACCGTCCCCTCAATAACAGATGTTCTCGATTTCTTCGGTTTATCCTTAGTTAAGAATACCGCTTTAGCTCTTAACTCCAGAAATTTCTGGGTAGAAAACCCTTCGGATAATCCATTAAAATAAGAAAGTTTGGTAGCTAAAAGCTCTTCAATAGTATCTAAGCTTTTAATTAAATCGTTTTCAATAGCCTTATTGTCTGTGGAATAACTGAGAGCTTTTAAATTCTCTACAATACATTTTTCAGTTTCAGTTTTAAAATAGGCTATGGCTTTTTTAAAGCGCTCTTGAATCTGATTATTTGTTTCAGGTAAATGCTCATCATTTGAGATATCTTGCAATTGGTTATTAAATCTATGCCCTACCTTTAAGAGGTTCGTAACGCCATCTTTCAGGCTGATTAATGGAGCTTCTACATGACCTTGGATACTGCCCCTATTTTTGTAGAATATATCAAGCAACCGATTAATAGGATATAAAAATCCATAATAGTTAAATATATCATTAATGGAATCCAATTGAAATGTTTTTTTGGCCAATTCCAACGCTTCCTCATCCGGTTGGTTCTCAGCCGATGATTGGGTGAATGAACTGACCTGTTGATCGTTAATGATTTGGCTGGAGTCAATTTTACTTTTTAAAACAAGCCCTTCCAACGATTTACATCGACTTAGTGCGACATAGGTTTGTCCGTGGGCAAAAGCACCTTGGGCATCCACTATAGCCTTCTCAAAGGTTAAGCCTTGACTTTTATGAATGGTAATAGCCCAGGCCAAACGCAGTGGGATTTGAGAGAAAGATCCAATTTTATCTTCCGTTATTGCCTTGGTTTCGGCATTTACAGAATAGGTGATATTCTCCCATTCTTCAGGCGTGGTGTTAATATTATAATCGTCATCAGGACATTTCACTACAACTTCGGTCTTATCCAAAAAAATTACCTTCCCAATTTTTCCGTTAAAATAGCGTTTTTCGGGGGAGCTGTCATTCTTAATGAACATCACCTGTGCGCCTACCTTTAAATGGAGCTCCTCCTTATTTGGAAACGCATGGTCAGGGAACTTTCCAGAAACTTTAGCCCTATAGGTATATACCTTCGTAGTTAAAGCGTCCAATTCTTTTGTATTGACCTGTTCTGCTCTATTATTATGTGTAGTCAGCGCGATATAGCCTTCTTTCGGGTCAGGTTTAATATTTTTTATATAGCGTTTGTTCAATTCATCAGCGGACGCTTGGGATAAACTATTGTTCCGAATTTCATTGAGGATTTCAATAAACTTCGGATTTTCCTGTCTGTAGATATGTTTTAGCTCAATAGTAATGGCATTGCAACTTTGATAAGCCAGACTACTAAAAAAATAGCCGGTTTGATAATATTGTTTTAAGAGTTGCCATTCGTTTTCTCTGATCACTGGCGATAATTGCTGCAAGTCGCCTATCATCAAAACCTGCACGCCCCCGAATGTCTTATTCCTATCTCGAAAGCGTTTTAGGGTTTTATCGATACCGTCCAATACATCGGCCCGCACCATACTAATTTCGTCAATAATAAGTAAATCCATCGATTTAATAATATCGATTTTAGTCTTGCTGAACTTTCTATTGAACCCTGAAGATCTGTTGATGTCTGCATCTGGAAGGATAGGACCAAATGGCAACTGAAAGAAGGAGTGGATCGTGACCCCCTTGGCATTAATTGCTGCTACACCGGTAGGTGCTACAACAACGATGCGTTTTAAAGAATTGTGCTTTAAGTTATGTAAAAACGTCGTCTTTCCAGTACCCGCTTTCCCGGTTAGGAATACACTTTGATTGGTAGAGTTCACAAAATTCCAAGCTAACTCAATATCTTTATTTGTTTCCATATTCAGCCATTTGTTAACAGCCATTGAAAATACATAAAATCGAGATGATTCAGAGCATCATTCTGATGAAAGAACGTTACGGACAGTTCGCGACCTGTTTGTACAGGGCAAAAAAAAATCCCTTCATGTTTCCATGAAGGGATTCTCTAAAAAAGGCGGCGACCTACTCTCCCACGAGATGCAGTACCATCGGCGCAAACGGGCTTAACTTCTCTGTTCGGAATGGTAAGAGGTGAGCCCCGTCGCTATAACCACCTTAAGCTTTATCCCGCACCTGATGCGGGATCTCTTTCTTTAAAAGAAAGACAAATATCGTGACATATTGAAAAAAGCACACTTGGTGTGTCTATACATAAAAAACTGTTGTACTCTAAAAAACAGGCGTACAATAAGCCTATGGGCTATTAGTACCACTCGGCTGTGACATTGCTGCCTTTACACCTATGGCCTATCGACGTGGTCATCTTCCACGGCCCTTTAAAGAAATCTCATCTTGTGGTGGGTTTCGCGCTTATATGCTTTCAGCGCTTATCCCTTCCGAACGTAGCTACCCAGCAATGCCACTGGCGTGACAACTGGTGCACCAGAGGTTCGTCCAACTCGGTCCTCTCGTACTAGAGTCAGATCCACTCAAATTTCTAACGCCCACAGTAGATAGAGACCGAACTGTCTCACGACGTTCTGAACCCAGCTCGCGTGCCACTTTAATGGGCGAACAGCCCAACCCTTGGGACCTTCTCCAGCCCCAGGATGTGACGAGCCGACATCGAGGTGCCAAACCCCCCCGTCGATATGAGCTCTTGGGGGAGATCAGCCTGTTATCCCCGGCGTACCTTTTATCCTTTGAGCGATGGCCCTTCCATGCGGAACCACCGGATCACTATGCTCTACTTTCGTACCTGATCGACCTGTTTGTCTCTCAGTCAAGCCCCCTTATGCCATTGCACTCTGCGCACGGTTACCAAGCGTGCTGAGGGAACCTTTAGAAGCCTCCGTTACTCTTTTGGAGGCGACCACCCCAGTCAAACTACCCACCAAGCACTGTCCCCTTTGTCCAAGGGTTAGACTCTAGACAAGCAAAGGGTGGTATTTCAACAATGACTAACCTACGCCTGGCGACGCAGGATCGAAGTCTCCCACCTATCCTACACATTACTTATCCAAAACCAATACTAAGCTATAGTAAAGGTGCACGGGGTCTTTTCGTCCCACTGCGGGTAATCGGCATCTTCACCGATACTACAATTTCACCGAGCTCATGGCTGAGACAGTGTCCAGATCGTTGCACCATTCGTGCAGGTCGGAACTTACCCGACAAGGAATTTCGCTACCTTAGGACCGTTATAGTTACGGCCGCCGTTTACTGGGGCTTCAATTCAGATCTTCTGCGCCGAGGCGCATAAACCCTCCTCTTAACCTTCCAGCACCGGGCAGGTGTCAAGCCTTATACGTCATCTTTCGATTTAGCAAAGCTCTGTGTTTTTGATAAACAGTCGCCTGGACTCTTTCACTGCGGCCCCCCCGGAGGGGGGCGACGCTTCTCCCGAAGTTACGCGTCTATTTTGCCTAGTTCCTTAGCCATGAATCTCTCGAGCACCTTAGAATTCTCATCCCAACTACCTGTGTCGGTTTGCGGTACGGGCTGCTTCACTCGCTTTTCTTGGAAGTCGCTTCTCTGGATTATCACCTTGGCCGTAGCCTCGGTGTACTATCGCGGCATTGCTGCTCGCTTCAACGTGCTATTCCGTCAGCACGCACCAAATATACGCCTCCGTCACTTTTAACGTGAGCAGGTACCAGAATATTAACTGGTTGTCCATCCACTACCCCTTTCGGGTTCGCGTTAGGTCCCGACTAACCCTCAGCTGATTAGCATAGCTGAGGAAACCTTAGTCTTTCGGTGTGCGGGTTTCTCGCCCGCATTATCGTTACTTATGCCTACATTTTCTTTTGTAGCTTCTCCAGCATGACTCACATCACACCTTCGACGACACTACAATGCTCCCCTACCATCCGCACGTGGCGGATCCATAGCTTCGGTAATATGTTTATGCCCGATTATTATCCATGCCGAACCGCTCGACTAGTGAGCTGTTACGCACTCTTTAAATGAATGGCTGCTTCCAAGCCAACATCCTAGCTGTCTGTGCAGTTCGACCGCGTTATTTCAACTTAACATATATTTGGGGACCTTAGCTGATGGTCTGGGTTCTTTCCCTCTCGGACTTGGACCTTAGCACCCAAGCCCTCACTGCTGATCAACATCCTGTAGCATTCGGAGTTTGTCAGGAATTGGTAGGCGGTGAAGCCCCCGCATCCAATCAGTAGCTCTACCTCTACAGAACTATAAATCAACGCTGCACCTAAATGCATTTCGGGGAGTACGAGCTATTTCCGAGTTTGATTGGCCTTTCACCCCTACCCACAGGTCATCCGAAGACTTTTCAACGTCTGGCGGTTCGGTCCTCCATTTAGTGTTACCTAAACTTCAACCTGCCCATGGGTAGATCACACGGTTTCGCGTCTACCACTACCAACTAAAGCGCCCTGTTCAGACTCGCTTTCGCTACGGATCCGTGGCTTAACCA
Source organism: Gelidibacter maritimus (assembly GCF_014062315.1). Lineage (GTDB taxonomy): Bacteria > Bacteroidota > Bacteroidia > Flavobacteriales > Flavobacteriaceae > Gelidibacter > Gelidibacter maritimus. Next base: position 706 of record NZ_JACGLT010000020.1, on the reverse strand, counting down.
CTTAACCTCGCTGGCAACGGTAACTCGTAGGCTCATTATGCAAAAGGCACGCCGTCATCCCGATAAATCGGGACTCCGACCGCTTGTAAGCGTATGGTTTCAGGTTCTCTTTCACTCCCTTATTCAGGGTTCTTTTCACCTTTCCCTCACGGTACTGGTTCACTATCGGTCTCTCAGGAGTATTTAGCCTTAACGGATGGTCCCGCCAAATTCGTACAGGGTTTCACGTGCCCCGCACTACTCAGGATACCACTATCTCAACATCAATTGCCCATACCGGGCTATCACCGTCTATGGCCACGCTTTCCAACGTGCTCTGGTTCTTGATGCATCGAACATTGTGGTCCTACAACCCCGACATTGCCGTAACAAGGCCGGTTTGGGCTAATCCGCGTTCGCTCGCCACTACTTACGGAATCACTTTTGTTTTCTTCTCCTCCGGGTACTTAGATGTTTCAGTTCTCCGGGTTTGCTTCCATTGCTGGATACCATATCTTCAATATGGTGGGTTGCCCCATTCGGATATCTGCGGATCGACCTGTATGTGCCAGTCCCCGCAGCTTTTCGCAGCTTATCACGTCCTTCATCGCCTCTGAGAGCCTAGGCATTCCCCATACGCTCTTATGTAGCTTATTGTACTTTTTGTCTTTTAATGAGTTTGCAATCATCCCTTAGCTCGTAAACCAGGAATGACTACGTGTTACTA
>NZ_JACGLT010000002.1 GCF_014062315.1 Gelidibacter maritimus | reverse complement strand
AATAACTAAGCATTCGTGTGGTCGGTACGACCCAACATGAATGCCGTGTTGACTGAACCGGTGTTGGTCGGTTTGCCTACTATGGGGATTGATTGGATTTAAGATGGGTTTTTAATAGTTGATTTTTTTGTTTGGGAGTATTTGCTTGCTTTATTATTGAAGATTAGAAGTGCAAGATTGGTTTTGCAGTTCCTCTTCGCTTCTTTTCAACGTTTTTCACTCAGTTTCCTTCATTTTTGACCATAGATATCCTGTTGCGCGTGACTTGCGCTTTTTTTTATATAGGTCGTTTTATTTGATTATTGATCTGCTCCAGCCAGTGCCCTGGTGGTCCACGGGCGGTAAAAGTTGCAACGGTAACAAGGTTTCCCTTTTTGCATATTGGACATTTTCGGTGCATCAATGGCCCTGTCTCCCCAAGCTTTGGCATTCCCAGGTCTTTCTGGAGCTGCGGGATCACAGTTCTTTTGTAATAACTGCTCAAAATACCATAATGCCTGATCCGTGTAAATCCCTTGGGCAGGACATGTAGTGCGAAGCGCCTGATGAATTCGGCATCGGGCAGCGCAAGCACAGATTTCTTGCCCCCGTGCCGATAATCCTTTACCATGAACCGTACGTTTCCGCCTTCCAGACCTTTTATCCGATGGTTACTGATGGCAATCTTATGGGTATAGCGGCCCAAGTATTCCACTACCTGTGAAGGCCCCAAGAACGGACGCTTGCAATAGACCACCCAATGATGTTGGAACAGGCTTTGGTAAAAAGAGGGAGGTTGTTGCTTCCCCAGCGCTTTACGCAATCCGGCCACAAATCGAGCCCTGAAGACCTTACTCATTGCCTTTACAGGGAACAGATACTTTCCCTTACTCTTGGCAGGTTTCCATTTGCCCGATCTGGCAATGCCACCCCCGGGAACTATACAGTGCAGGTGCGGGTGCAGCGAAAGGTTCTGCCCCCAAGTGTGCAGGATGGCGACCATTCCCATCCGGCCGCCCAAAAACTTGGGATTGCCACCAAAATCCCGGATAATGCCCCAAGCTGTTTTGAACAGAAGACCGTACGCCAACTTTGGTTCGTACAGACATAACCGGTTCAGCTCCGCAGGTATGGTAAACACTACATGGAAGTAGGGAACCTTCAACAGATCTGCCTCCCTGGCGCGGATCCATTCCTCTTTTTTATGGCCCTGGCACTTCGGACAGTGACGGTTGCGACAACTGTTATAACTAAGGTGCAACCTACCGCAGGTTGGATTCTCACAACGATCGATGTGACCGCCCAAGGCCGAGGTCCGACATTTGCGCAACGCGTGCAGGGTACGTTCTTGCCAGCTATTGGCACAATGAGCGGCAAGGTGCTCCCTGTTTCGCTCCAGGATATGGGCTACTTCATGGACAGGCTTGGACATCCCTATTGGCCATAAAGCCTGTCCAGCGGACTGAACGGCCTTTGCCTGCCCGATTGTGCCACATGGAGGTAGATAAGGGTGGTCTGGATATCTGCATGTCCCAAAAGATCCTTTACGCTCATAATGTCCAGACCCATTTCCAGCAAGTGGGTGGCATAGCTGTGCCGCAGGATATGGGCGGTGATCTCCTTTTGGATGCCACTGTGCCTGCGAGCCTCGCGGACGATCCACTGAACGCCCTGGGAAGAGATCCGGCTCGGTCTGCCTGATTTGTCATTGCCCGTAAAACACCACGTATCCGGGTTTTCTGCCAGGAAGTATCTCTGTAGGCCGCGGACCTGCATTTTGGACAGGGGAACATAACGATCCTTGCGCCCTTTCCCCTGGCGCACGTGCAGCATCATCCTATCAAAATCCAAGTCCTTGCGCTGTAGGTTGCACAGTTCAAAATTGCGAAGTCCACAGCCATAGAGCATGGCCAGGACCAAGCGGTGCTTGAGCAGTTTAGGGGTCTTCAACAGTTGTTTTATCTCTCTTTGGTTCAATACCACCGGGAGTGTCTTGGGACGTTCAATGGAAGGAAGAACCACACGCATCTCGTTCATCCCAAAGAGGCGATAGGCATAGCGAAGCCCGTAGACGGTGTGCTTGAAAAAACTGTCGGATGGCGTCTTGTGCTGCGACTTTAAAACGTGTAGATAGTCCAAGATCTGTTCTTCATCCAGGGCAAGTGGACTACAGTTAAAATGGAGGGCAAGGTGCGCCAGGCAGCGCGCATAGTTGGTAAGGGTACTCTGGCTCTTGCCGGCCAGCTCAACGGAACGCTTTAATTTTTGGTAGAGTTTTGCAAACTCTGGAACGGAAATACAGGCCCTTTCAATGAGGGTGTCGTTTTTTTTTCATAATATTGAGTATTACATTAAACCTTGATCCTAAAGGTAGTGAATCGTGATGGAAACGTCTCGTGAAGCTACCTTTAGGTTTAGTTCAACAATGGCTATAAGTAATTGCTTGTTCTCGCCTACTTCTGAAAATCCTCGCGGATTTTCAATTTGGTGTGTACTTGCAAAGTTAAGTGCTAACCCACGCAACTACTCATAGCCGAGACCGTTGTGTGCAATGTAAACCAAACTTATGAAGAGAATTCTAATTTTAATGTTCCTAACTGTTTTTTGCAATTCTGTTTTTTCTCAAAGTTCAACTGAAATGCCAGAATTAAGAATCGAAGACAAAACTGCGAATAACTTAATTGTTGATCGCAAACCAGATTACGGATTTGTTGGACGAGATGGCTGTGTGGTAATGGATGAAATCTCTATGGATATTAATGAACTGAACCTAAAATTAATAAGAGGAAAAATATTTAATTCAAAAACGAAAGAACCACTGATTGGCGCGCAAATTTATCTATTCATAATCCAAAATGATTCAATTCAACAAATAGACATTAAAGCTGATTCGGATGGATTATATAAAAGCGAACTTAAAGGAAAATTGAACAAAATGAATGTGGAATATATTGGTTATCGGAATTTAAAAATAGACTTCCAAAAAGAATAAAACACAGCACACAACAATGTGTCCTATGAAAAGCACTAATCCCGTTCTTCAAAAATAATATTTTTATTTTAATTATCTCATAATGATTATTTTGGGGTGTTGGAATGTTGATAATTCCGATAGGATTATCAATATTTCAATACCATATAACTTGCTCCGCATCCTATATGTGATCCATCGTCCAAGCGCGGTCACCGGCATCTGTATGATTATAAGCTATAATAAACCCGGCCACTTGCTATAAAGATGTGATTCCAATCTCTTGGATCACCTACGTTGTTTTGTGGTACGGGCTTTTAATACTTCTTTGTGAGCTTTGTTATCTGTTTATTTTATTATTCTATGACCCCTATCGCATAAGGGGTTTCTGTTTTTATGACAGCCAAGGTCCTGCTCAATAATTTACGGGCCACCTTGATTATTATTGATTTGACGTTTTTTCCCAAATGCTTGCGGTAATACGTCTGCATTATGGGGTCTGTCCTGATGGCCTGCCAGGACGCTTCTATAAAATAACTTCGCATCAATCTATGGGCGCGCATTGTAATGCCTGTGCTCTTTTGGTTGTCCCCACTTTGGTGGATTCCGGGTGCCAGACCAACATAGCCCGCAAGATGTTTTATGCTGTTAAAGCGTCGCAGATCGCCAAGCTCGCAGATAATGCCGCAGGCCACAATCCCGCCTATTCCCGGAATACTTTTCAATAAATAATAATCCTTCTTGTAATGCTTGCGGCAATAGGCGCGCATCTTTGTGGAGACATCCCGCAGCTCCTGGTCTATGAACCTGAAGCTCCGCATTCTGCTGTCCAGTGTCTCGCGCGCCGATGGATATGCAAAGACTACTTCGTCCACCCAACCGCGGAACTTGTGGCTCCAATGGTCATTATCAAACTCCTCGGGAATAGCAATGCCAAAATACAGCAACTGCATTTTTATAAGGCTCTTGATACGCCTGTAATCCTTAACCAGATCGTTTCTTCTTCTGAAAAGACTGCGCAATTGCTCCCGCTCCACATGGGGAACGTGAATACTCTCAAGTCTGCCATCCTTGAGCTCTCTACTTATCAATTGGGCATCTATTTTATCGGTCTTGGTAAAACGTTCCTTTCCCTTGCGGTGGATGTCGGCAGGGTTCACTACCAGGGAATGCCAGCCGTATGCCTCAAAACTACGATGGGCGTAATAGCCGCAACAACCTGCTTCATAAGCTGTAGTAACCTGATGGTCGGGAAAATGTTTGGCTACATACTCGTATAACACTTCAGGCTTTGGGGGCATAGCGAATGACTTGCCGCCAAAAAGATCGGTGGCGCAATGAACTTTCCAGCTACGCTTGTGAATGTCGATGCCAATGTATAACTTTGGTTGGGCAGTGGGTTCTAATTTCATATCTTATTGTTTTGGTGAACTTTAAAGATACGAGACTCGCTGCTTTTTCATAGATGCTATAAGCAATGGCTTGTCCACGCCTACTTGGAAAATCCTGCGGATTTTCCAATGGCAAGTACCTGTTTGCAATTGTTCGTGACAAACCACGCCACTGCTCATCATCTAAAATAATACATTAGCATAAAAATCATCGCTCCCAATCCCATTACCAAACTCACAATAAACACTATCACCGCCCAATTCGGATAAATTTTGGCCTGTTTTATTATAGTGTCAAAATGATTTTCAAAACGATCCATCGATTCTAAATGTGATGCCATTTTTTCCTGATGGATTTCGACTATGGTTTTATACTCGGTTAGGTCCATCTTGATTTTCGTTTCTTTTAACTGGGCATTTAGTTCCTCCAACTTTTCCAGAGCATTTTTAAAGTCAGTGGTCTCATTGACCAAAAGTGCGTTGAATTCTTCAAGTTTTGTCATGGTCATTTTATTTAATAGGATAATCCCTGTTGTATTGTTTTCTTGATAATGAACTTGGTCAGTTTTAAAGCTAATTTTGGCCCAAGGCCAACTGTATTTCCTGCCAATGCCACCCCAACGTTATTGTTTTTTAAACTCTTGATGCCTTCAAGTTGGCCCATTTGTTTGCCAATATTCCCTATGGACATGTTGCGGTGGACTTCGCTGCCCTTTAAATTGTGCCCATCAAATTCAAAGCGGAAACCCTGTAGATTGTTTTGTTTATTTATTGTTGGGATGACTTTTACTCCATCGGTTTCCATGGCTTTTATGTAAGCATCAAATGATTTCGGTTTTAAATGGGCCATGGTCAGGTCATGCCTGCGCTTGATCTCTGTGCGTATGTCCTTCAGGTTCAATTCCTTTTCAAATTGTACTTGCTTGACAGTGGTCAGTCCCATATGCTCTGCCACTTTTTCTGCTGCCAACTGGCACCGTTTGCCTATAAAACTGTCATTGTAGGTCACGCCCCTGAAATCAATTCGGTTGACATATAAATGGATGTGCTTATGTTCTTTGTCCTTATGCACAAAGGCGATGGCCTGACGCTCTCCGAGTTTCATCTCGTGAATGAATCGTTTGGTAATGATCTGCAGCTTGTCTTTATCCAATTTCCTACCGTCTTCTATCGTTGGGCTCAGGATAAAGGACAGGGTATTCTTGGTACAGTTATGATTTTGGTCCTGGATCATTTTGAATTCTTTGGTGATTTCCGCTGGGGAATCGCCATGCAAAAATTCCTTGAGCACGATCTCGGCATCCTTTTCCTGGTTCCAGCCATAGGCCATCGATGCCCGGGTGTGTGATATGCTTTTGCCCTTTCCTATCATGATTGAAATTTTTTAAGATGTGCCTTGATTTCATTGGCCAGGGCATATACCGATTCGGTCAGCTTGGGATTCCGTTTTCTGTACATGTTCCCAATAGCCTTAAAATTATTATGGTATTTGATCATCATTTTATAAAGTTTGATGTGTTCCTCGCTAAAACGTTCCGTAATTTCCTTATCGAATACGGCACGCCGGATATACTCGCTTAGGCTCAATCCTGAAGACGATGCCTTAATTGTCAAGAGCTTCTTTTCGTAGATGGAACATCTGAACTTGACCAGATCACTTTTCCCCTTAAACACCCGTTTTTTTTCTTTGCGACCTTCGGGAGCAAACGAGAATGTGGCCACAGACACACATCTCGAATTCCTACCCAGGACAACTCCCATTCCATTGGCATCCTCTTCCAGATCCAATTCCACACTTTCAGAATGTTTGAGCAAATGGGCAGGAATCTTTAGATACTGCTGCTCCCTTTTTCGTTCAATCTCATCCTTTTCTCTCATGGCACAAAAAATCGTTTAAATCCTTATGGTTTTTATAACCATCACTTTTATCCAGGACATGGCGATATTTATTTGTTAAATAAAGGGTGATATTTCTTCCTGCTTCATCATGATCTAAATAGAGACCAATCACTTCATAGTTTGAAAAATGCACTTCAACATCTTTGACAAACGCAACGGAATTCAAAACCAAAACATCTGAAACCTTTATCAAATTTTCGTTTAAGACGGCCAGCGATAACAAATCAAACATCCCTTCCAAAACGATCAGCTGCTTATTGTTGTTTCGGAGATAGGTATAGGATTTAGGGCTACATCCATTCTTGAAAATCCTATTGCGCAATTCCCATCCACCGTTGTAGTTCCGTAACCCAATCGTAAAAAACTTAGAATTCTTAAAACTGTACCACACTTCATGGCAATAGACCTTCGCAATAGGTAATGGAATCCCTCTCAGGTTCAAATACTGGATCAATGCCGGGTGCTTGATGTTCTGAACTTTGGTAACGGTTATCCCAATGTCATTCGTATTGAAATGTTGTTGCTGTTGAAAAGAAAAAGAAGGCCTATCTTGATTCAAATATACCAGAGCTTCCTTCACAGAACAATTCAGAATTCTACAAATCAAATCAATTACATTACCTCCCACCCCTTCACCATGGTCATACCATCGGTTTCTGGTTTTGGAGACTTTAAAAGAGGCTTGGGTTTCTGACCTGAAAGGACTCAGGAACCAAGCTTCTTTTTCCGTTGTCCTTTGGGGAAAGTGCCCGAGTTTTGCCAGCGCCTTTTCGATGGGAAAAGCTCGGGCGCTTTCACAGTTTATTTTTCTTTTCATCAGCCTATCTGTTTTAGGTTTTTCAGATCTTAGTCCTGTCATCATTATTTTTTTGATGACAGAATGATGACAAAACGATGACAGTCTAATCCCTTATATTTACTGGTCTTAAATACTATCTGTCATCGTTTCATCAAAATATACCTTAACTTGAAGTGTGTTTTTCCTTTCATCAGCGAATTATATTGAAAATGATGACAACTGCCCGTATTACCCATAAATATAGGGTTCCCCTGTCATCGAATCGCTGCATCATTTTCCTAATCCTCTCCAAAGTGTTTTAGTAAGAAATCTTTTTCTATCGTATAGTACCTTCCCTTTGCATCGGTAAACCCCATTCCACCTTCCTGCCAAATCATCAATTTTTTATAGGCCATGGAATTCTCTTGATTGGTCAGGTTCCAGTCCTTTTTAAATATTTGTCTCAATTGGGTAAGATCGGTTTTGACCCGCGTTCGGTTCAAGAGGTGAAGGGCATCCAAGGGGCATAATTTTATCTCTTCTTCCTCCAACGTCTCCATGGCATTAAGAACAATGCTGGCCAGTTCCTTTTCTACACGGTTTCTATTGTTGGACATCAAATTCTCCAAAGCTTTGGTCCTGATCTGGGAGGGGGAGAACCACATGCGGGTCATCTGTGGACTGGTCAGTTCTCGATGTTGAAGGTGGTAAAGCAAAGCGGGTATCTCCGCTTCCAGATATTTCAGAAATTGTGTTTCTTCCTTTTTCAGGGAAGGGATCTTCAACACCCAAAACCTGGTCTCGTTGTTGTCAATCTTTATAAAGTTATCTTCGTTGTTACTGCAAAGGATAAATTTTCCAAAAAACTCAACCTCCCTTTTGTCCTTTCCCTTGGCTTCCAATTTGTTGAAATTCGTCGTACTCAAGTACTTGATGCGCTCGGTGAGTTCCTCTTTATTGAAAAGCACTTCGTCTATGCAGATCAAGAGCTTGTTCGCCCAATCTGCATTGAATTGGCTATTGAAGCTATCGTTGGTCAGATAGGTCAGATTTCCATCAAAAACCATTTTCAGCCATTTGAGAAAAGTGGTCTTGCCCGTGGACCTTTCCTTGGACACTAAACATAATATGGGGAGTATCTGAATTGGCCTCTTGAACAACAATTGAATATAATCCATGCCCAGGTTGAGCTGCTCACCAAAAATATGTTCCATTAGCTGTAGCGTACAGGTAAAATCCCCCTTCTGAAGTTTGTGGGGCAACGGTGCATAGGTATTATAGAAACCGTGCCATTCCTGTTTAAAGTCCAAATGGTTGGGAACACAGATAAACCCGTCATACTTCTTTATCCTTCCAATGAAGCTCTTTCCGTAATCCTGCCGAAGTGCCTCAAGCGTCCAGGGCACAATTATTTCATTCAGTTTTCCCGCTATGGTTGGGATTTGCACCAATTTATAATACGTCGTTCCCACGCGGATGTAAGTTGGCTCTTTCATGATCTGGGCTTTTTATTGGTCAACAACTGTTCATTGAACTGCCGCTCTAAAAATTCGTCGGATAGATTGGGTTCCCCCAGAAGCCAGGCGTCGATTTCTTCTTTGTTAAAGAAGAGTTGTCGAATGTGCTTGTTGTTTCCTGCCGGGATCAATTTTAACTGTGAGAGTTTGTAGATTTTGCTTTTGGACAGCCCTGTGTATTTTACCAGGTCATCAATATTGTATACTTTTTTTGTGTGGGATAGCAGGCCTTTGATATCCTGCAACAAATCCACAACGTTTTCCTGCTCATTCATAATCTTGATGTTTAAGAATTAATAATGAGTAAAAGGCCTTTTACTTTGATTGTACACCGCAAACATATGACGGTATATGCAGTAAAAACAATAGGGAAATAACGATTGCTTTAGAATTGCTCTAAGTTTTCCTTATAAAAATGAGGGAAGCATAAAAATTATGAGATGCCCAATGCTTTAGAGATGTCCTTTCGAACGTCGTCATAATTACCTTCATGGGTGGCCGAGCACCATTTGGAATAACTTGAGGGCAGTGTGCTTGGGTTTATTTCGGTATTCTGAAAGGTAAAACGTTCGGAGATGAGCATGTTCAATGCCTCCTTGGGTTTGGTGTCCATTCTAAAGATGCCGCCTCGGACAATCAGGTCCAAAAATGTAAATAGAAACCTGATGTTTCCCGATTGTTTGTTCTTTGGAGTTTCCCTGATGACAATTTTTTGCTCTGTTGGTAGTCCATTAACGAGTCGAAGTAAGTTCTCGACATCATTACTGTCAAAACCAAAAAAAACGGTATCGATTCTCGATGGGGACAATGGCAAAAAAGAAAAACCCTGGACATTATTCTTGAACAATTCCTCGGACTTGAACCAAGTAATGACCAGCAATAGGGACAAACTGAACAATAACGAAACGAAAATATAGCTTGCTATAATTTGTGCTATCGAGTAACTGTTACGCGAAATTAAAAAATAAAAGGTCAATGGCATTATGCCGAAAATGCATATGACCAAAATAGAAAGTCTATTGGTTGTCAAAGCACCGTGCCTTAACCATAATAGTTTCAGTTCCCTTCTGCTTTGATATAGCCAACTTGCAAATATTTCAGCTAAGCGTTCCACAACTTAAAGATAAGAATAAATGAAAGCAAAAGAAAGAAGAATTGTTGTACTAATGTTGTACTGAGGCAAAAACAACAAAGCCTTTCAACTTCTTGAAAGGCTTGTCTTTACTAATGTGGTCCCACCTGGGCTCGAACCAGGGACCACTTGATTATGAGTCAAGTGCTCTAACCAGCTGAGCTATAGGACCGGTTAAGAGGATGCAATATTACTACTTATTTTAAAATTTGACAACAATTTTAAGATTTTATCTCTTGGCATAATTCAATCAAAACACCATTGGTGCTTTTTGGGTGCAAGAAAGCCACTAACTTATTATCGGCCCCTTTCTTGGGTGTTTTATTTAATACGATAAATCCTTCTTTTGAAAGCCGTTCAATTTCTGCCTCTATATCATCCACCGCAAAGGCTATATGATGGATGCCCTCCCCTTTCTTCTCTATAAATTTAGCAATGGGACTATCGGCTGAAGTAGCTTCCAACAATTCGATCTTATTCGGACCGGCCTCAAAGAATGAGGTGCGAACGCCTTCGCTTTCCACAGCCTCAATTTTATAATGTGATTTCCCAAACAGTGCGGCGAATAGGTCGTTTGAAGCGTCTAAGTCTTTTACCGCTATGCCTATATGTTCTATTTTTTTCATATTTATTTCCCGTCTTTCGGATCCGCGCAAGATAAACTCCAGTGGGAATCTCGTTTTATTCATTCCCGCGATCCTGATAGCTATCGGACAGGTATCTCATTAATTTCCTAACAAACCGCTTGTCAACAAACCGTGCGGAATCTCATTTTAATACATCAAAAATACAATATTCCTTAAATATGCTCTATTTTTGCAGGTGATAAGCCCTAATTGGCTTCAATTTAATAATTTAATTCAAGAGTTGATGCTCTTTTTTATAAAAACGAAACATGGAAGAAAGTCATAGACAGAAAAAAATAGGAGGTATTTTGCAGCAAGACTTGGTAGACGTGCTTCAGGGTGCCGCCACTAAAGGTGGTATGCGCGGCATCATCATTTCAGTGAGTAAAGTGAGTGTAACGGCCGACTTATCATTGGCCAAAGTATATCTTAGTATTTTCCCAAACAAGGAAGCTGCAGATTTGCTGGTCGGGATCCGTTCCAACACGGCATTGATTCGTCATGAATTGGCACAGCGCACGAGACATCAACTGCGTAGAATGCCGAACTTGGAGTTTTTTATTGATGATTCCCTCGAGTATATTGAGCGTATTGATAAGTCTTTAAAAGGCGAAGAAAACCCAATCAGGGACGCAGATTTACTGGATAAACGTAAAAAAAAGTAATTGAATTTTTCGCTTTACATCGCTAAGCGATACCTCTTTACCAAAAGCAGTAATAATGCCATCAATATCATGACCATTATTGCCGCTTCTGGTGTGGTGGTTGCCGCTGCGGCTTTATTTATTGTTCTTTCAGGATTTGCTGGACTCAAAGATTTCAGTCTTGAATTTTCTTCTTTTGTAGATCCTGATCTCAAAATTCTTCCTTCTCAGGGGAAATCATTTTTACTTACGGAAAAAGATTCCACATCGTTGTCAACAATCGACGGAATTGCATCCTATTCCAAAATCATTGAGGAACGGATCATTATTGAATTTGATAATAAGAATTTATTGGCTTCCTTAAAAGGGGTGGATGAACATTATTTGAAGGTGACCAGCATTGATTCCATGATCATCCAAGGCCAGTGGTTTGAAAAAGGTAGTGGCCAATTGGTTTCAGGATGGGGCATTGCGCACAAACTATCTTTTGGAGTGTTGGATTACGGAAAAGCCCTAAACATCTATGTTCCTAAGCCGGGCGTGGGACAAATTACTTCCATTAAGGGCGCATTCAACTCCTTGAACATGGTCAATATTGGTGTTTTTGATGTGAATGAAGATCTCAACGGCACATACGTTTATACCGACATCGTAAACGCGCGCTACTTGATGGATTACGCCAATAATCAAGTGACCAGCATTGAAATTAAACTCCAACCAAATGCTGATGAAAAAACCGTTAGAAAAGCCATTTTAGAGCGTTTTGATACCGATGTCATAATCAAGAATAGAGCACAACTGAACGATTCACTCTACAAAATGTTAAATACCGAAAACTTGGTAGTCTATCTCATTTTTACTTTGGTGATCATTATCGCCTTATTTAATGTGATTGGTGCTTTGATCATGATGATTTTAGATAAGAAAGGTTCATTGCATACCCTTTATAATATTGGTGCGACGACCAAAGATATCCGACGTGTGTTCTTCCTTCAGGGGAGTTTAATGACGATTTTAGGTGGATTTGCCGGTGTTTTGATCGGTCTTATACTGGTCGTACTTCAACAGCAATTCGCATGGGTAATGATCACGCCTTCGCTCCCGTATCCCGTTAAAATTCAACTCGTGAATATTCTCTTGGTTTTGGTAACCATTGCGATTTTAGGACTGATTGCTTCCAAAATTGCCTCCGGAAGGATCAATGAAAAGATGATGCAGAGTTAGGATTCAGGATTCAGGATTCAGGATTCAGGATTCAGGATTCAGGATTCAGGATTCAGGATTCAGGATTCAGGATTCAGGATTCAGGATTCAATAAAAATATGTCTTTTGGCGTCACAATAACCAGTTGCTAAAAAACTTATAATATTATTGTCAACGCGCACCTCGTTTTTATTGCCTCTGTTAAAAAACAATCGTGCATTAGTGGTAACATCTTAATTCATCTCAACACTATCCACTACCCTCTTAAAACTCCGTGCTTTAACTCACAGTTTCAAACAAACTCATAACCTGCAAAAGCGCTTAGCACCTCATCAAACGCAGCAAAGACATCTGAAGCATCGTCACTTGTCACCATTTTGGTGCGATATGCCTTAAAATTCGGAATCCCTTTGAAATAATTGGTATAATGGCGTCGGGTTTCAAAAACTCCTAATTTTTCACCTTTCCAATCGATGGCCATCTGTAGATGTCTTCTTGCGGCATCCACACGTTCTTCCAAAGAAACAGGATCCAAATGTTCGCCCGTATTGAAGAAGTGTTTGACTTGTTTAAAGAACCAAGGATTCCCGATGCTGGCTCGACCAATCATACACCCATCGAGTCCATAAACATCACGCATTTCCATGGCTTTTTCAGGTGTATCTACGTCACCATTACCAAAGACAGGAATATGCATGCGCGGGTTGTTCTTGACCTCAGCAATTGGTCGCCAATCGGCGTTGCCTTTATACATTTGAGCGCGTGTGCGTCCGTGGATGGAAATGGCCTTACAACCTACATCTTGCAAACGCTCGGCAACCTCAACAATTCTAATCGAGTCATGATCCCAACCGAGACGGGTTTTTACGGTGATGGGCAAATTGGTGCGTTTGACCATTTCTTCCGTAAGTTTCTCCATCAGACAGACGTCTTTCAAAATTCCTGCACCTGCCCCTTTGCTGACTACCTTTTTTACGGGGCAACCAAAATTGATGTCAATTATATCCGGATTGGACTTTTGAACAATATCAATAGTTTTCAACATGCTGTCCAGGTTGGCTCCAAAAATCTGAATACCAACTGGGCGTTCCTTTTCGTAAATGTCCAATTTCATGATGCTTTTAGCTGCGTCACGAATTAATCCCTCGCTGGAGATAAACTCGGTGTACACCACATCGGCACCGTTTTCTTTGCACAAGGCTCTGAATGGTGGATCACTGACGTCTTCCATAGGAGCTAAAAGTAATGGAAAATTTGGAAGTTGTATGTCGCCTATTTTTATCACTATCAAAATTTTAGTGCAAAATTAGCTTTTTTTCTGCAAATGCAGTTATTTAAGACCTAACAGGTTCTCCTCCTACACTAAAACCTCGGCGGACAAGTGGAAACTTGTTAGGTCTAAAAGGAATAATCGGAATGATGAAGTAACAAAATTCAAAATTTATCCTAAATTTCAAAGTTCTAAACATTGCTATTTTGACCATCCCTTTTGAGCCTATCCTATTCAATTACCAAATCAACATCCATTTGATATTGGAGTATTTGGCATTTTTTATTGGCTTCCGATATTATTTGTATTTGAGAAAAGGGAGTGAAGACGCCATTTCTTCAATGAATCGCTTATCCATCATTTTGGGTGCGGTGATTGGTGCCTTGATAGGGTCTCGATTGGTTGGGCTTTTAGAAAATCCGATGATTGAATTAACACAAGTCAACCTCATCCAGCTTCTAAATACCAAAACCATTATGGGCGGACTCTTTGGCGGCTTATTGGGTGTTGAATTGGCAAAGAAAATCATTGGTGAAACCCATTCCTCTGGCGATTTATTTACGTTTCCAATTATTGTTGGCATATTTATCGGTCGGATTGGCTGTTTTTTATCAGGAATCAATGAGTTCACTTATGGTAAAGTGACCTCATTCTTTATGGGAATGGATTTAGGCGATGGCTTAAAACGACATCCCATTGCCTTATATGAACTGGTATTTTTAGTGCTATTGTTCTATTTTTTAAGATACATTCAAAAGAATAAAAATTTAGCAAGTGGCTTGCTCTTCCAATATTTTATGATCAGCTATTTCAGTTTCCGATTTTTCATCGAATTCTTAAAACCTAATATCTTTTTTGTAGTTGGATTGAGCAGTATTCAAATTCTTTGTCTAATTTGTTTGCTCTATTACCACAAAACCATCCGAAATCTATTCTATTATGCCCGTTAGAAAATATACTTATTACGATTTCACCTTGAGTCTTTGTCATGTGTGCCTGAAACGCGTTGACGCCAAAATCGTTTTTGAAGATGGCAATGTGTATATGCTAAAACGCTGCAATGAACATGGTAACAGCAAAGTGTTAATAGCCGATGACATTGCGTATTACAAGAATATTCGCAATTACAACAAACTTTCTGAAACACCTTATACCTTCAACACCAAAACGCATTATGGCTGTCCTTACGATTGTGGCTTGTGTCCCGATCATGAGCAGCACTCCTGTTTGAGTATTGTAGAAGTTACGGATCGGTGCAACCTCACCTGCCCTACCTGTTATGCCGGCTCCTCACCTACTTACGGCCGCCATCGGACATTGGAAGAAATCAAAAAAATGCTGGACGTTATTGTCAAAAACGAAAAAGAGCCTGATGTGGTACAAATTTCAGGAGGTGAACCCACCATACATCCGCAGTTCTTTGAGATTTTAGATTATGCCAAAACACTTCCTATCCGACATTTGATGCTCAATACCAATGGGATAAAAATTGCAAAGGATAAAGCATTTGCGGCCCGATTAAAATCTTACGCGCCAGATTTTGAAATTTATTTGCAGTTTGATTCTTTTGAGGATAGCGTGTTGCGCGAACTCAGAGGCGCTGATTTGGCAGCCGTTCGTCAGCAGGCATTGGATAATTTGAATGAACTCAATCTCTCCACGACTTTAGTAGTTACACTTCAAAAAGGATTGAATGATCAAGAAATAGGAAAAATTATAGATTTCGCTCTCAAGCAAAAATGCGTGAGGGGCGTGACGCTTCAACCCACGCAAATTGCTGGCCGTTTAGAACATTTTAATCCTGAAACCGACAGGATGACTTTAACGGAAGTGCGACGTAAAATTTTAGAACAAACAGATGTTTTCAATAGTGATGATTTATTACCTGTACCTTGCAATCCTGATGCTCTGGTGATGGGTTATGCGCTTAAATTAGATGACGAAGTCTTTCCTTTGACGCGGTATATCAATCCAAATGATTTGTTGGACAATAGCAAAAACACGATTGTCTATGAACAAGATGAAATGCTGCACGGCAAGATGATCGAGTTGTTTAGTACCGGGAATTCCGTTGAAGTTGCAGAAGAAAACCTAAAATCGATTATGTGCTGCCTACCCAATATTGAAGCACCTAATTTAGGTTATGACAATTTATTCCGCGTGATCATCATGCAATTTATTGATGCTTATAACTTTGATGTGCGTGCCATAAAAAAATCTTGCGTGCATATCGTTAACAAAGACTATAAGATTATTCCTTTTGAAACAATGAACTTGTTTTACAGAGATGACAAAAAAGACTATTTAGAAATTTTAAAAGCTCAAGCCTTATGATGTTTATTGAACCGAATTTAGATGGTTTGCTGACCGTTCTTATATTAATAATGGTGGGGCCTTCAATCGTATTGGCGATTATTGGTGGCATTCTTTATTACAATCAAAAGAAAAAAGCCGCAAAAGTGTTTTTTATTTTGGCCGTGATCTATCTTGTCATCAGTTTCGGGATATGTGGGGTCCTAATATCGTCTTAGCCTATCTAATGTTTTGTGAATTATGGTCACAAAAATCGTATATAAATAGTCAATAGGCGCTTCAAAATCTTTCTATAAGAGATGAGATGGCATTCTAAAACTCTAAATCTGCCTCAATTTTTTCACCATTTCTGTCCACAACCACTTTGGTCTGATCGCCTTCCTCAAAAACCGAAAGTGCTCGCATATACCCATAAATATCGGTAATGGTGCTATCGCCCAATTTAATAACTATATCACCCTTTAACAATCCCGCTCTTGAGGCTGGTGTGTCTTCCCTAAGGCCATCAACCCGCATGCCTTTACCATCAAACAAATAATCCGGGACCACGCCTAAGCCTACCTTAAATCGCGCCATTTCCCCACGGTCATCCTTTGTTTTTCTAAAGGCCAATTTTCCGCTGTTGTCAAGCTCTGAAATTACATCAAAAATATAATCTGAAATAAGCTCCATGCCTTCATAATTCAACTTATCGGCATCATCACTCGGCTTGTGGTAATCTTCATGTTGTCCAGTAAAAAAGTGAAGCACCGGAATATCATTTAAATAAAACGACGTATGGTCAGAGGGTCCAATGCCAGATTCATCTTCAACCAATTTAAAGCCTTTGTTTACAGCGTGAAGTACTTGTTTGAAACGTGGAGAAGTACCAGTGCCATAAACCGCCAAAGTACTATCGGCTTTCAAGCGTCCAACCATATCCATGTTGATCATATAGTTAGCCGTATTGATATCAAAGGTGGGATGTTTCACAAAGTAATTACTTCCCAATAACCCCATCTCTTCTCCAGAGAAAGCCATAAATAAATAATTATTTTTCGTGTTGGTCTTTTTCAACTTGGCAACTAAATTCAGCATTACTGCTACACCGCTGGCATTATCGTCAGCACCATTATGGATGGCTTTATCCTTTTCACGGTACAATGACCCTTCACCACCATAACCCAAATGATCATAATGTGCACCGATGATAATTGTATTTTTTGCATTATTGTCAATAAATCCCAAGACATTGGTACCCGTAATCATGCTGTCCGTAGCTTTGCTTTCAAAAGTTACCTCTCCGTGTGGATCGGATTTCGGTTTAAAGCTAAACCTCTGAAAATACCCATCCGTTCCTTTAGGCTGCAATCCCAGCGCTTTAAAACGCTCTGAAATATACTTGGCGGCTTCCTGCTCACCTTTTGTGCCCGTTTCTCGACCCTCATATGTGTCGGAAGCCAAGATGGCGATATCATCTTTTATGCTTATTTCCTTAATGGTATCTTGCTTACAAGATGTGATAAAAACGAAAAAAATTAGTGCTATTATGGATTTCATGATTATATATGTTAATTTTATACAAAATTAGACATTATTTGTCGTTTTATTATCGAAACCTAATTTGTAAAAATACAACATGTTAGGTTTTGATGGTTCAAACAACCCCAATATTTGGCGAGATGTTTAATTGATCACTCTCAAACCACAGATTTAAACAATCATTTTATGAATCGCATATTTATTATTCTATTCCTTTCCATCGTTGTTAGCTCTTGTAAAGACGAAAAGAAATCCAACCCTGAAGAAGTTGTTGAAAATATCGAAAAATCAGCTACAGACTCGCTGATTTTTCCTGACGAAAAGCATTTCAAATCCTTAAAACAAATCACTTTTGGAGGTGATAATGCGGAAGCGTATTGGAGTTTTGACGATAAACAATTGGTTTTTCAATCTAATAACCCCAATTGGAATGTCAATTGCGACCAAATGTTCCTGATGAATGCTGATGATACTTTTAAGGATAAAATGCCGCCTATGATCAGTACTGGAAAAGGCCGGACCACTTGTGCTTATTTCTTACCTGACAATAAACATATTGTTTACGCCTCTACACATTTAGGCGATGAAGAATGTCCGGATGCACCTTTAAAAAAGGACGGAAAATATATTTGGCCCATCTATGATTCCTATGACATTTTTGTAGCGGATTTAGAAGGGAATATCACAGCACAATTGACCAATGAACCTGGTTATGATGCTGAAGCTACGGTCTCCCCACAAGGCGATAAAATTGTATTTACGTCCACCAGAAATGGCGATCTCGATCTCTACACGATGAATATTGATGGTTCAGATGTCAAACAAATCACTTTCGAATTGGGTTATGACGGTGGCGCCTTCTTCTCGCCTGACGGCACAAAACTCATCTTCCGTTCTTCACGTCCAAAAACTGATGAGGAAATTGCGGAATATAAAAGCTTGCTCAAAGAAGGTTTGGTACAGCCAACTGAGATGGAGCTGTATATCTGTAATGCCGATGGCAGCGATTTAAGACAGTTGACCAATTTAGGAAATGCCAATTGGAGTCCGTTTTTTCTACCAGATGGCGAACGTGTTCTCTTCTCTTCAAATTTTGAAGCAGAACGTGGATTTCCGTTCAATCTATATATTATCGGGATTGATGGCAAAGGTTTGGAGCGTGTGACCCATAGCGATACCTTTGATGCCTTCCCAGTGTTTTCAAACGACGGCAAAAAACTCATGTTCTCTTCCAATAGAAACAATGGTGGCGGACATGACACCAATTTATTTGTTGCAGAATGGCAAGACTGAAAGGATTGACATTCTGAAACAGAATTCTTCTGGATACGAACTTATTTGTTGCAAAATGGCAGGACTAAACCGATTGAGAAATCAGCGCTTTTTCCAAATCATGGGATCTCTGCTTGTATGAAGGATGGCTATAACTACTATTTTCTCTTCATACATTTTATAAAACACGCCGAATTTAAATTTTAGGAAAACCAATCTAATCTCTCCAAAACGTTTTTGAAAAGCTTCTGGTCTACTTTTAATGTGAAGTATTGAATCCTCTAGTTCGAGCAGAAAAGCATCTGCAAGTTTTGGGTTGATGAGATCATAGTAATCGATAATATTTTGAATATCGTCTTTGGCAAGTGGTCTAAATGAAAGCCTATGCATTTTTTCTTTGCAACTCAGCTTTTACCTCCTCCCAAGAATAACCATTATCAACTGCACTATCGGCTTCATTTTCTCTCTCTTTTAAGATTCTCGCATGGTCTTTACCAAGTTCAAAATCTTCTTGCATCAATATGAGTTCAGCTTGCACTTCTTCCCAAGAGTCAAAATTTGTCTTGGATAGTTTTCTGCCATTTTTAACAGTTATCGTTGTCATATTTAGCGATTTAAGTTTTAATAAAGATATAGAAAACAGGTTTGAAATTACGTAAAATTTGCAAAAGACTTAATTCTCCTTTTTCTCCAAACGCTCCGTTTCGGCTTCAATTACCTGACGTTGGTTGGTCTCTAAGTTTGTGTTTCCAAAATTGTATCGAAACCCTAACTTAATGGTCCGTGTATCTTGGTCAAAGAAGGTGGAATTATTCTGGTTCAAATAATGTGATCTGATATCAAAATCTTGCGTATTAAATAGATCTGTAGCTACTAATGAAATAGTGGCCTTATTCTTTAAAATCTTTTTCGAAATTGATAGATTGGACATTAATATATCCTTGACCTCTCTAAAGCCACTAATGCTTTTACTCAAATAAACTAAAGTGAAATTGGCATTCAAACTGCGGTCTTTTAAAAACGTAATATCGTTGCTCAAGACACTGTAATTTGACCATTGGTCCTTTTTAAACTCAGAACCATCAATTATACCTTGATCTTCAGCGTTATAGAACGACGTCACAAAATAGACCGACCAGCGATCAACAACGTTGAAAAAGGTGATAAAATCAAGGCCATACTCTACTGTTTTATCAAGATTTAAAGGTGTGTAGGTCACAATATTGTTGACATTATCCTGAAGTGGCAACTCAAAGATGTTATTATCATAGGTTTTATAATAAGCCTCAATCGTGTAAACACCTTGACCTAAGGAAGTCCCCAATACCACATTATTGACCACAACGGGCTGCAAGTTTGGATTTCCGGTAACAATAGTCACATCATTCAAATAAAATTGAAACGGATTCAAACTTTGATAATCGGGTCTTCCAATGCTTCTTTTATAGTTGGTATAAAGCGAAAAACTATCTGAAAACGCATAATTTAAACTCGCCGTTGGAAACCACTCTAAATAATCTTGTGTATTGGTAACATTATCAAAAGCCGAATGACCCTCAACCAATGTTTTTTCTGCTCGCAATCCCGCTGTCAGACTTAACTTTTCCCAATCTTTAGCATAATTGACATAACCGGCATAAATGGTTTCATCATAGTCAAAAGCGTTAGTATTATTGGGATCAATGGTTTCAGTTCCGTTGACAATATCAAATTGTGTGATGTCACTTGCACTTTGAATGTTGGATCCTTTGGCGCCAATCTCCAAAGAAGATGCTTCACCTATAGGCAGGTTATAATCAACTTTTGCAGTATAGATTTTAGTATCTTGATGGTTATCGGTTCTGTAAGCGGTACTTGTTAAAAAGCTATTATCGCTATCAAAATAGTTACTCTTTACGTTCTGATTCCGGTTGTAATTATAGGTTGTAAAATGAACATTTGCCGAAAGCTTCTCTCCTGCTTTTTCAAATTGATGCACAAAATCAAGATCAAAGCCTAAATTGTATTTATCATCATCTGATAGATTATTGGCATCAAAATAATAATCCAAATTTTGGCTGGCATCATAAACATCGGTGTTGTTTTTAATCTTGTATTCAAAATAAGGCAATACCAACATGTTCGAAGACAAACTCAAAGTATTTTTTTCGTTAATGCTATAATCAAAATTGAAGTTGAAATTATGCGTTCTTGACCAGGTGTTTCGGTTGGTTTCGGACTTAAATGTTTGGTCGATATTACCGGCACCGTCCAAATAATTAATCACATCCTCTTGACCTCTATTGATTTTATCATGAGAATAGGTGTAATTGGCAAAAAAGTCAATCTTTTCATTCTTGAAAAAGTGGCTCATGCCTCCATCGTATCTGGGAAAAACACCTTGAGTAAAATTCGCAAAAACATTGCCCCGGTATCCTGTGACCAAATTTTTACTCATCACAATATTGATCACGGCACCACTTTCAGCATCATATTTGGCCGATGGATTGGTAATGACTTCAACTGATTTAATAGAATTTGCCGATGAGCTCTCAAGCAACTGAACCAGCTCCTCATTACTCAAATGCACTTTTTTATCGTTAATATAGACCGTAGGCGAGGCATTTTTTACCTGAATGCTATTGTCCAGCACCAAGATACCTGGGGTGCTTTTTAGGACATCAAACATATTGCCCTCAATCAACGCTGTGTTTTCAACATTGAATATCAAACGGTCGACTTCTTTCTTAAGCGTTGGTTTTTTAACAATGATATTCACCTCATCAAGTTCTTCTGATGATTCATGGAGTACAATGACTCCCAAATCAAGCTCTTGATCCACCATAACTGATTTATAAACATCGTTAAATCCGATAAAACTAAATCTCATAAGGTAGGTGTCTGAAGCCAATTTATTAAGACGAAAATAACCCTTCTCATTAGTTGAAACGCCTTTAACAACGGTGGAGTCTACTGCTTTCATTAAAATGACATTCGCAAATGCAACAGGCCGTCCGTCTATATCACCTGTAATTCCAGAAATAGCATAATCCTGAGCAAAACCAATTGAGGATATAAGAATAAGGCATAATAGTAAGTAGGTATCAAAAAAGTCTTTCAAATTAAATTGGGTTTAGATACGCAATATATAAATTGTTTTAGAATTAAAATTACGGTATTCCCGTAGTTATGAATGTTTTTAGATAAATAAAAATCATCCAAAAGCATAATAAATCAGTTATATTTGCAGATTAGTTAGCTCATTTTTTTATGAAGAACATTAGAAATTTCTGTATTATAGCACATATTGACCATGGTAAGAGTACGCTTGCAGACCGCTTATTGGATTTTACGGGCTCCGTAACCGAACGTGAGAAGCAAAATCAATTACTTGATAGCATGGATTTGGAACGTGAGCGAGGGATAACCATAAAATCTCACGCCATACAAATGGATTATATCTATAAAGGTGAAAAATATATACTTAATCTGATTGATACCCCTGGACACGTTGATTTCTCCTATGAAGTCTCTCGATCTATTGCAGCCTGTGAAGGTGCTTTATTGATTGTTGATGCAGCACAGAGTATTCAGGCGCAAACTATTTCTAACTTGTATTTGGCTTTAGAGAATGATTTGGAAATTATTCCAATATTGAACAAAGTCGATTTACCAAGTGCCAATCCAGAAGAGGTCACAGATGACATTGTCGAGTTATTGGGTTGTAAACCAGAAGACGTCATTCATGCCAGCGGGAAAACAGGATTTGGTGTTGACAACATTTTGGCAGCAGTAATTGAACGCATTCCTGCCCCAAAAGGTGATGTTGATGCTCCGTTGCAAGCCCTGATCTTTGATTCTGTTTATAATACGTTTAGAGGTATCGAAACCTATTTTAGAGTATTTAATGGTGAAATCAAAAAAGGACAAAAAATTAAATTTATCGCTACAGATAAAGAATATTATGCGGATGAAGTGGGCACATTAAAACTCACACAAATCCCGAAACAAAGTGTTAAAGCTGGCGATGTTGGTTATTTAATTACAGGAATCAAAACCGCAAAAGAAGTAAAAGTAGGGGATACCATTACCGATTTTGCAAATCCAACTACTAATATTGTGGAGGGTTTTGAAGACGTAAAACCAATGGTATTTGCGGGAATTTATCCAGTAGATACGGATGATTTTGAAGAGCTCCGAAATTCGATGGAAAAACTACAGCTCAATGATGCTTCCTTGGTTTTTCTTCCAGAAAGTTCAGCGGCATTAGGTTTTGGATTCCGTTGTGGATTCTTGGGAATGCTTCACATGGAAATCATCCAGGAACGTTTGGAACGCGAATTTGATATGACGGTCATTACTACAGTACCCAACGTGTCTTACAAAGCTTATACCAATAAAAACCCCGAAGTTCCATTAATCGTCAACAACCCATCTGACTTACCGGATCCATCAACTATTAACAGAGTTGAAGAACCTTATATTAAAGCAACTATCATTACAAAATCTGATTTTGTGGGCAACGTCATGTCGCTTTGTATTGAAAAGAGAGGGCTTGTAGTTAACCAAACGTATTTGACTCCAGAGCGGGTGGAACTCACTTTCGAAATGCCTTTGGCGGAAATCGTTTTTGATTTCTACGACCGTTTGAAAACTGTTTCAAAAGGCTATGCTTCATTTGATTACCATCCAATCGGAATGAAAATTTCCAAATTGGTACGTTTGGACATTTTACTAAATGGTCAACCTGTAGATGCACTTTCAGCATTGATCCATTTTGATAATGCCCAAACTATTGGAAAGAAAATGTGCGAGAAACTGAGAGAATTGATCCCACGTCAACAGTTTGATATTCCTATTCAGGCTGCGGTTGGTGCCAAAATTATTTCGAGGGAAACCATCAAGGCACTTCGTAAGGATGTGACCGCAAAATGTTATGGTGGAGATATTTCTCGTAAACGTAAACTACTTGAAAAACAGAAAAAAGGTAAAAAACGGATGCGATTGGTAGGAAACGTTGAAATTCCACAGCAGGCGTTTATGGCTGTTTTGAAATTGAACGATTAACCTACCAGTTCCTGCGAAGGCAGGAACCTCATGATGAAAAGACAACACTTGTTTTGTTTGGCTCAAACCAATTTCTTTTCTTAAATAAAAGTATAAGATTCCTGCTTTCCGTTAATTATGGAGAAGGCAGGAATTTTGTATTTAAGACGCAATCTTTGTCTTCTAAAACACTAACTAACTTCAGGTTTTAAGTAAAAGGATTAGATTCCTGCCTACGCAGGAATATGGAGAAGAGAGGAAATTGGTTTGTCTACTTCAATTTATCCCTATAATCATCAATATTAGTGAATTAATTCACCAAATAACCTGATAATTGATGAATACATTCACCAATATTGATATTTGTGACAACAATCGTCTTAAAAATTTATTTTTTTTATAAGTATGTTAAATGCTCAAATATTTTGTAGATTTAAAGAACTTATAAAACTAACCAATGAATATATATCATATCAGTGCGGAATGCTATCCTATTGCCAAGGTCGGTGGTTTGGGCGATGTGGTTGGTGCGCTGCCAAAATATCAAAATAAATTGGGTGAGACCAGCAGTGTCATCATGCCTTTTTATAATAATAAATTTACCCAAACCCATACGTTCAAAAGAGTTTTTAACGGCCGTTTCAATTTAGGGAGGCCTTTTAATTTTGACATTCTTACATTGGAGGATAACACTTTGGGTTATGATCTTTATCTTGTTCATATTCCAGATTTGCTATACACGGAATATGTCTATTCCTCAAATGATACAGAGCGTTTTTTAGGCTTTCAAATTGCCGCATTGGATTGGTTGGTACAATTAAAGCAACAACCTGATATAGTCCATTGCCATGACCATCACACAGGCTTGATTCCATTTATGATGTCACAATCTTATGCCTATCATAAATTAAGAATGACGCCAACGGTTGTCACCATTCACAACGGGCAATACCAAGGCTGGTTCAGTCATAACAAAATTCACCTCATCCCACCCTTTGATTTTTCTAAAGCTGGATTATTAGATTGGAAGCATCTTATAAATCCGCTAGCATCAGCCATAAAATGCGCATGGAAAGTAACCACAGTATCTCCAAATTACATGGAAGAACTCAAATATGCTGCCAATGGTTTGGAAGATTTGTTACGCTACGAAAGCGGTAAATGTGTGGGCATTTTAAATGGTATTGACGATAAGGTTTGGGATCCGGCTACGGATGATAATCTTATTCAAAACTATTCGATTAAAACGGTTCTCTCTGGTAAAAAAGCCAATAAACAATGGTTGTGCAAAGAGTTCAATCTCAATCCGGAGCTTCCATTATTTGCGTTTATTGGGCGTTTGGTTGGAGAAAAAGGGGCCGACTTGTTACCAGAAATTTTCCATAACTCGCTTGTTCATAAAAATTTATCTATTATCATGTTGGGTTCTGGTGATTCTACCGTAGAACATCAATTGGACCAATTAAAATATCAACATCCAGGATATTACAATAACTATATTGGCTATAACGAACGCTTGGCACATATTGTTTACGCTGCGGCCGATTTTTTAGTTATGCCATCACGTGTAGAGCCCTGTGGTCTTAACCAAATGTATGCTTTACGCTACGGTACGGTTCCTATTGTCAATAAAGTGGGTGGTTTGAAAGATACTGTTCAAGATTTTGATGATAATGGTTTTGGTGTTTTACACGATGGGGCCACTGTTCATGAAGGTAGTTTTGCCATCTATCGGGCTATTAATTTTTATCAGGATAGTGAAAGATTCAAAAAAAATCGTAACTTAATCATGAAAATCGACCATTCTTGGGATTCTTCAGCTCAAGCTTACTTAAACCTTTATAATTCATTAATTCAATAACTATGTACCACGACTCAGTAATTTCTATCATTTTAGGTGGTGGACAAGGCTCTCGACTTTATCCACTTACTGCAACACGATCAAAACCGGCTGTTCCCATAGCGGGAAAATATAGGTTGGTGGATATCCCTATTTCCAACTGTATCAATTCGGAAATCAAACGCATGTTTGTATTGACGCAATTTAATTCGGCCTCCTTAAACAAACACATCAAAAATACATACCATTTCAGTTTCTTTAGTCAAGCATTTGTTGATGTTTTGGCAGCGGAACAAACTATGACCAGTACAAGTTGGTTTCAAGGTACCGCAGATGCTGTAAGACAGAATATGCATCATTTTCTAAAGCATGATTTTGAATATGCCTTGATATTATCTGGCGATCAATTATACCAAATGGATTTCAATAAGATGTTGGATGCGCATAAAGAAAGCAATGCCGAAATAACCATTGCCACTTTACCCGTGGTAGAAAAAGATGCCACTTCTTTTGGGATTTTAAAAACTGATGAGAATAGTATTATCACATCATTTATAGAAAAACCAGACGCCAGTTTGTTACCTGATTGGACCTCTGAAGTAAGCGACGGAATGAAAGCTCAAGGTCGAAATCATCTGGCTTCAATGGGTATCTATATCTTTAACAGACAGCTGCTTATTGATCTTATGAACAATCCTGATACTAATGATTTTGGCAAAGAAATCATCCCGCAATCTATTGACAAACATAAAACATTAAGCTATCCATTTGAAGGCTATTGGACGGATATTGGAAATGTTGATTCGTTCTTTGAGGCCAACTTGGGCCTTACGGATGAAATTCCCGAATTTGATCTGTTCAACAATAAAAAACGAATTTATACCAGAGCGCGAATGCTGCCAACCACAAAAATAAGTGGCACGACCTTAAATAAAGCAGTTATTGCAGAAGGCTGTATCATTAACGCGGCTAAAATAGAACATTCCGTTATTGGAATTCGGGCAAGAATAGGTAATGATTCCACTATTATCAATACCTATATGATGGGTAGTGATGTTTATCAAACCCTATCTGAAGTCACATCAACAACAGAAATTCCTATGGGTATTGGCAAACGATGCTTCATAAAAAATGCCATTATTGACAAAAATTGTTGTATCGGAAATGATGTAAGAATCAATGTGGACAAGAACTCCAAAGATGCAGAAACTGATACCTATGCCATTAAGGAGGGTATTATTGTCATCAAGAAAGGTGCAATTATTCCCCATGGAACGGTCATTAACACCTAAAATATTTTATCTTAGTATAGGGCTCAACTGGTTTCGGTTGGGCCTTTTTCTTTTTCTTTGGTTGCTACCTTTTCTTTTTGAATTTTTTCAACATCATACGGTTTTCCTAAATAAACCAATTGCCATCCCTCAGTAAATTTTTCGTCATCTTTATTTATCTCTGCAATAATGTGCAACACACCCTCTTCATCCTTCAAAAATAACGGAATAATATTATCATCTTGACCGCTTAACTCAATTAAACTTTCGTAATGTTCTTTATCTATTATATCAATTTCATGAATGGCAGGATGTTTTCTCGTGGTCTCGGTAAGAGAAATAAAATCATCCGTTTGCATAAATATATGCTCTTTAGGCACAAAATTTGGATCACTTAATTCATCAGAAGTAATCAGTCTAAAGACACCATTCTGACCAAATTCCTTACCAAATCTGGAGATTGCAAACTGATTAATATCAGAGTTCCCTGTTAAGGCTATGATATAGCCAATATCATTCAATTCAATATTATCCTCCAAAGAGGCCTCATAGATATTAGATATAATTCCTTCCAAACCTAATTCCTTTGCCTTTGCAATATTGTTTTGATTGTTATCAAGCATCACCACGCGTCTTCCATTCTTTTGTAAATAATTACCAATAAGTCGTGATGGTTTGGAGGCACCCACAATTAAAATAGCATTTGCCTTCTTAAGAAATACGCCTAATATTCTTGCCAGATATCTAGCTGTTGTAGCATTAAGGATCACTGTACCCAATACTACCATGAATACCAATGGCGTGATAAATTCAGCATCTTGAACCCCGTTTTTCGCCAATTTCAAACCAAATAATGATGCAATTCCTGCTGCTACAATACCTCGTGGGCCTACCCAACTTATAAAAATCTTTTCATTGAATTTAAGAGAAGAATTATAGGTGCTCCACAAAACCCCAATAGGGCGTAATACGAAAACGACTACCGCAAAAAGTGCAACCATGTTCCAATTGAGAACCAATCTTAAATCTTCCATATTAATATTGGCAGCAAGCAAGATAAATAAAATGGATACCAATAAGATGCTAAGAGATTCTTTAAAATACAGTAATTCTTTTAAATAAGGCGAATTGGAATTTCCCAAAACCATGCCCATGACTACTACCGCCAATAAGCCGGACTCATGTGCAAATTCATCTGCCAAAACAAACACACCCAGCACACTCGCCAAAGCAAATACATTGAGTAAATAATGAGGAATTAAACGCTTGTTCATTATAAAATTCAGTCCGTGGGCAAATGCAAATCCAAACGTACTTCCAAATAATACAATTTTTCCAAACTCAATAAATGCTGTTTTGGTAAAGGCACCGCCTACATCCACACTAATAAACTCAAATACCAATACGGCAACCAAAGCGCCAATAGGATCAATGAGTATACCTTCCCATCTCAAAACCGCCGAAACATCCTGTTTTAACGGGATATGTCGTAGAATTGGTGTAATAACGGTTGGACCTGTAACAACAATCAATGCCGAAAAGAGAAAAGACATTTCCCAGCTGAGATAAAAAATGTAATGTGCGGCTACTGCGCCTCCAAAAAACGTGACGGCGGAACCTATCGTAATCAATTTTGTAATGACCGGTCCAATGTTTTTGATCTCTTTCATGCGTAAGGTCAGTCCGCCTTCAAAAAGAATAATGCTTATGGCAAGAGAGACAAAGTAAAAAAGACTTTCACCGGGGAAAAGTCCTTTTTCGCCGTTATAAATGGGTTGAATCCATTTTGTTCCATCGCTTGAAAGGTATTCTGCGGCAAATGGTCCTACCAAAAGACCTATTAAAATTAAGGGAAGAATAGCCGGAATTTTTAACTTCCATGCTACCCATTGCGCCAATATGCCTAATATGACAATTCCTGATAGTTCAACCATATAATTAGTTATCTTATTTTCTGTGGAAAGATTGTAAAGTTATTTTTTTTGAATCAAACAACCCTAATAATATCATAAAATTCAAAATGAAGGGGTAAATCCACTTAAAAATCAGCTTTTGAAGAAACTATTTTTCTATTTTTTTTGTTTTTTAGACTCTGAATTATAATATAATCGTTTTAAGCTTTTTTTGAGCAGGGTAAAACGATAAATGCCAATAATAAAGAAAATGGCACTAAAAACTAAAGATAATACCGCCAAATATTTAAAATCAGGGAAGTTTTTCAATTGAAAAAATGCTATGCCACCCAACATTAAGTATAACGACGATCTGATATAAGACAATAATGTGCGCTCATTTGCCAATCGGGTGCGTTCAATGGCCAAATAATCTCTTAAAATTACCTCTTGATCGGGTTTAAAATCCCGTCCAAACCTCAAGAGTTTAATTTTGCTTAGCTTTAGAGATGCGGGAACAATGCGTTTCATAAATCTTTTTTATAAAATTAGAATAATTTTCAGTGCTTTCAAATTATCAGCGTCGTAAGTTAGCTTCAAAATGTTAAAAAACAGCCAATATCATTGCCCAAAACGGTCAAATTTTAAGTGTTTTAGTAATTTGCGGTTTTAACTTCGCCTAAAGAAACAATTATGCAATTATATCCTATTGAATCTGGAAACTTCAAACTTGATGGAGGAGCTATGTTTGGTGTGGTCCCAAAATCACTTTGGCAGCGTACCAACCCAGCAGATGCCAATAATATGATTGATATTGCAGCCCGTTGTCTGTTGATAGAAGATGGCAACCGCCTTATTTTAATTGACACAGGAATGGGCAATAAACAAAGCGATAAGTTTTTTGGCTATTACTTTTTATGGGGCGATGACTCTATTGACGCTTCTTTAAAACAGCATGGTTTTCATCGTGATGATATTACGGACGTGTTTATGACGCATCTCCATTTTGATCATTGTGGTGGCAGTATCCAATGGAATAAAGACAAAACCGGGTACGAACCTGCTTTTAAAAATGCGCATTATTGGAGTAATTCCGAACATTGGCAATGGGCAACACAACCCAATAGACGTGAAAAAGCATCCTTTTTGAAAGAAAATATTCTTCCGATGGAAGAAAGTGGTCAACTTAAGTTTACCTCACTTCCTGAGAATCGACTTCTAAAAAATTCGGCGTTGGGCTTTGATATCTTTTTTGCCGATGGACATACAGATAAACAAATGATTCCACTCATCAACTATAAAGATAAAACCATTGCTTTTATGGCCGATTTACTTCCAACCGCTGGTCATTTGCCTTTGCCTTTTGTCATGGGCTATGATACCAGGCCTTTATTGACCTTGGATGAGAAGGAAATATTTCTAAACTTAGCGGCCGATAACAATTATTATCTATTTTTAGAACACGACGCCCATAATCAAATTATCACCGTAAAGCATACGGACAAAGGAGTACGTTTAGATAAGACATTTACTACACACGATATTTTTACAAATTAATAGATAGATCACATGAAATCATTTAAATCATTCGCTATTGCTGCTTTTGCAGCAAGTATTCTTTTTAGTTGTGGATCAACTTCTAGTGTCATATCCACGCCGTTGGAAAACATTGACACCTTGCCCTTAAAAACTTCTGAATTGACCGAAGCTGAAAAGCAACATTGGGGTCATTTAGATTTAAAAAACGATACCATTCCTGGGATGAGCGTAGATCGGGCTTACGATGAAATTATCAAAAACAGAAAAGGCAGTGCTGTTATCGTGGCGGTGATTGATTCAGGAATTGATATTGACCACGAAGATTTACAAGGCTCTATTTGGACCAATACTAAAGAAATCCCTGGTAATGGGATAGATGATGACAACAACGGATATGTTGATGATGTGCATGGTTGGAATTTTCTCGGCGATGGTTATAATGAGCAATTGGAATTTGTACGACTTTTGGCCAGTGGTGATACCTCACATCCTCGATATGCGGAGGCCAAAGCAGAACGTCAATCGGAATATGACAAATACCTTGGTATCAAAACAAACTACGAACAGTTTTTACAACAAATTACCAATGCCGATGATGCTTTAGAAAAGGAAACCAAAAAGAAAAATTATACCAAGGAAGATGTCAATGCCATCAGTACCAGCAATCAAACCTTAAAACAATACGTCGCTATTGCAAATTACGTGTATTCTATGGATTTTGATAGCCTTAAAGATGCTATAGCTGATATCAGTGAAGGTTTGGTAGACATAAATGACCGTCTTAATTATAACCTTAATATCGATTTTAGAGGTCGTAAAACAGGTGATAATCCTGATGATATGGTAGAGAAATACTACGGCAATAACAACGTTAAACCTATTAAACCATCAGAGAGCCACGGTACACACGTTGCAGGTATTATTGCTGCCGGAAGACATAACGGTATAGGTGCCAATGGTGTTGCAAATAATGTTAAAATCATGAGTATTAGAGCGGTTCCAAATGGTGATGAATATGATAAGGACATTGCTTTGGCCATTAGATATGCTGCTGATAACGGTGCCCAAATAATCAATACCAGTTTTGGTAAATATTACTCTCCACATAGTGATTGGGTTAGAGATGCCATTGTGTACGCCGCCTCTAAAGATGTCTTGATTGTTAATGCCGCAGGAAATGAAGGTGCTGATCTTGATACCAAAGATGTCTATCCTAATGATGCTATTGGTACCGGACCTGAAGTATCGGATAATTTTATCAGTGTGGGATCATTAGATCCAAAGTACGGATCAGGAATGGTTTCAAGCTTTTCAAATTATGGTAAAGTAAACGTTGATATTTTTGCTCCAGGAGGAAATATTTATTCAACCTTCCCAGAAAACACCTATAAGAGCATTGGAGGCACCTCAATGGCTTCTCCGGCGGTTGCGGGTATTGCAGCATTAATTCGTTCTTATTATCCAAAATTGACCGCCCCACAGGTTAAAAAAATTATTTTGGATTCTGGTTTGGCTCTCACTACTAAAGTAATTGTTGGTGGTGATGAATCTAACGTCAAACCATTTAACGAATTATCAAAATCACAAAAAATTGCCAATGCATACAACGCGATGATCTTAGCGGAAAAAACGGCAAGAAACCTTTAACTAAACCATGTATAATATGAAAATTATTTTTTCTTTAAGTCTCAGCTTCTTTTTGCTTATGCCACTTACCAAAGGGCATTCTCAAAACGAGACACCACCATCGTCTAATCCGCACTATTGGCAACAACATGTAGATTACACCATGGAAATTGATATGGATGTTGAAACCTACAAGTATACCGGCACCCAAAAATTGGTCTATACCAATAATTCACCTGACGTTTTAAACCGGGTTTATTACCATTTATATCCAAATGCCTTTCAACCAGATAGTGAAATGGATGCGCGGTTAAAAAGTATTCCAGATCCTGACGGCCGAATGGTCAATAATTTAGGAACTAGGGCTGAACCCAATTATGAGAGTAGAATCAGTAAATTAGGCCCGGATGAAATAGGCTATATCAAAGTGAATTCATTGACTCAAGATGGCAAAAATGTCAATCATGAAACAGAAGGTACCATTTTGATTGTTACTTTAAATAAACCGATCCAACCTGGCGAAAAAACAACGTTTGATATGGTTTTTGATGCCCAAGTACCGGTGCAAATCCGCCGCTCTGGACGTAACAATAAAGAAGGCGTGGCATTATCCATGGCACAATGGTATCCGAAACTGGCAGAATACGATGATGAAGGCTGGCACGCCCATCCGTATATTGCTAGAGAATTTTATGGTGTTTGGGGCGACTTTGATGTCAAAATTACCATCGATAAAAATTATACTATTGGAGGTACTGGCTATCTTCAAAATCCGAACGAAATTGGCCACGGCTATGAAACTGGAACGGTAAAAAAACAAAAAGGGAAAACTTTGACTTGGCACTTTAAAGCACCAAACGTCCATGATTTTACCTGGGCGGCAGATCCAGAATATATCCATGATAAAGTTCAGATTGAAAATGGTCCGATGTTGCATTTTCTCTATAAAAAAACCATGCCAGCGGAGAAGTTGGAAAATTGGAAAATTTTACAGCCGGTTACCGAACAGTTAATGGATTATTTTAATACCCATATAGGCGACTATCCTTACGATCAATATTCGGTGATACAAGGTGGTGACGGCGGTATGGAATACGGAATGTGTACACTCATTGTTGGCGAAGGCACCATAAGTGGATTGATCAGTGTAACGGCTCATGAATTGGCACACAGTTGGTTCCAGTTTGTATTGGCCAGTAATGAAAATAAGCACTCCTGGGTAGATGAAGGCTTTACCAGCTACATTCAAGATAGAGCATTGGATGCCATTTCTGAAACTAATAGCGACAATCCTTTTGCGGGGTCGTATCGTTCCTATATTGCAATGGCCAATTCCGATAGAGAACAGCCACTAACCACCCACGCTGACCGTTTTGCCTACAATCGAGCATTTTCCGTTGCTTCCTACGTTAAGGGTGCATTATTTCTGTCGCAATTGGGCTATATTATGGGCGAAGATAATCTCAACAAAACCCTTAAACAGTACTATAAGGAATGGGCTTTTAAACACCCAAAACCTATGGATTTTATTCGTGTTGCCGAAAAAGTTTCAGGACTTGAATTGGATTGGTATCTGACCGATTGGGCACAAACCACAAACACGATTGATTATGCCATTAAAAACGTGGAATCTGAAGATCATAAAACGACGGTAACCTTAGAACGTATCGGATTGATGCCAATGCCTTTAGATCTTGAAATTACTTATACCGATGGTTCAAAATCAGCCTATCATATTCCATTACGCATGACGCGCGGTGCAAAACCAACACCTGATAGCACAACCGTATTATCAAATTGGGCCTGGGCCTATCCAACCTATACTTTTGACATTGATAAAAAGAAAAGTGCTATTGCAACCATAACCATTGACCCGAGAGGTTATATGGCGGATGTCAATAGAGAGAATAACGAATTTAAAGTGAATTAAATTCCGATTTACTTTTATAAAAACCGCTTCCAACAGGCGGTTTTTTTATGCCTCAAAGTATTATCTTTGCTGCCCTATGGATCAATCATATAAAAAAACAGAAAAACTTAAAAGCCAAAAGCTTATTGAAAAGCTCTTTTCTGAAGGCAAATCTGTAGTTGCTTATCCATTGCGATTAGTTTATTTAAAAACCAACTTTGACGATCCAGTAAAAATAAAGGCAGGTGTTTCCGTCAGCAAACGGAATTTCAAAAAAGCTGTGGATAGAAACAGAATAAAACGCTTAATGAGAGAAGCTTATCGTCTTAATAAATCGACATATTTTAACAACATTCCTGATCAATATGCGTTTATGATTTTGTACATTGGTAAGACCCAACCAGATTTTGAAACTGTTTCAAAAAAGATGAATGCCTTAATGGCTGCTTTTTTGAAACGACAGTCCCTCACTAAACCCTAATTTTTTGAGACTAAGATTATGAAAAAGTTATTGACCAAAAAGATAGTCATTCCTGTATTTTTAAGTGTTTTATTTATAACAGGATCTGCATTTAAAAACGACTTCTTTGAAATTGCCAAACAAATAGAAATTTTTACGACGCTTTTTAAAGAAGTCAATATGAATTATGTTGACGAAACAAATCCCGCAGATTTGATGGATACGGCCATAAAAAGCATGCTCCAAGATTTAGATCCCTATACCAATTTTTATAACGAACAGGATGTAGAGGCATCACGAATTAATAATACTGGCGATTATACAGGCATTGGAGCGAGTGTATTAACCTTAAAGGATAAATTGGTCATCATAGAACCTTACAAGGATTTTCCGGCAGATAAGGCAGGATTAAAGGCGGGAGACGAGATTATCAAGGTAGATAATACCGTTGTTGCTGACTTTAGTGATGATGCCGGGAATTTACTACAAGGAACCGCTGGTACAACTGTAGAGGTAACTTACGTACGTCAAGGAAAAACACATACAGCCATCATTAAACGTGAAGCCGTAGAAATTCATGCCGTTCCTCATTTTTCAATGATTGATGACAAAACTGGATACGTGGTGCTGCGTAAATTCAATCAAAAAGCATCTACCGAAACCATTAATGCCATTAGAACCTTAAAAAATGAAGGAGCCAAACAGCTTGTTTTAGACCTTCGTGGCAATTTAGGAGGTTTATTGAATGAAGCGGTAAACGTGACCAATATTTTTGTGCCTCAAAATCAATTGGTGGTCACCACAAAATCAAAGGTTGATAAATACAATAAAACCTATTACACGCAGAAGGAACCTATAGACACTGAAATTCCAGTAGTTGTACTCATTGATGGCCGAAGTGCATCAGCAAGTGAAATTGTAGCAGGTGCCTTACAAGATTTGGATAGGGCAGTGGTTGTGGGTGCCAGAAGTTTTGGAAAAGGCCTTGTGCAGCGTCCAAAACCATTGGTTTATGGCACACAGTTGAAAATTACAATTTCACGGTACTACACGCCTTCAGGTCGCTGTATCCAATCTTTAGATTATTGGAATAGGGATGAAATGGGCAAGGCCACACGCGTTACTAAAGATAATTATACCGCCTTTAAAACAAAACGTGGCAGAACAGTCTATGATGGTGGTGGTATCCAACCTGATGTAGAACTGGGTATTACAAAATTAAGTCCTATAACCAATGCAATTGTTAACGAAAATCTGATTTTTGACTTTGCTACGGAGTATTATTATTCACATCAAGTTACCGATTTAAAAACCTTTGAATTAACGGATGCCGATTTTAAAGCATTTAAGAATTTCTTAAAATCCAATAATTTCACCTTTGAAACCAAAACCGAAAAAGCCTTTGACGATGCCCTCACAGTGGCTAGGGAAGAAGCATTAAACAGTGTTATTGATGCAGAATATGATAGTCTATTGAAGGCATTGAATACCTATAAAACAGAAGCTATTGATGCCAATAAAACGCAACTTATGGGCTTACTGGCAGAAGAGATAGTAAAACGTTACTTTTACAGAGAAGGTATGTATGCTTATTATATAGAACACAACACCGAAATTAAAAAAGGCACCGAAATTCTTAAAAATCCTTCAACTTATCTCGGTTATCTTCAATAAATTCCATACATCGATAACACAATGTGATTCCTGAAAAATTAGTTATATTTAATCTTTCAAGTTATCTACTTATGAAAAAAATCTTATTCTTAGGGTTTCTCATATCCCAACTAATCTGGGCACAGGAGGAATTGAAGCACGAGGTATTTTTTAAAACAGACGCTTACGATGTAACGGATACCGAACACAGCCGACTTTTACTTTTTTTATCTGAAATTGAGTCTTTAGACATTGAAAAAATCTCTATTTATGGATTTACGGACGATCGTGGGAGTGCCGAATACAACCTGATACTCTCACAAAATAGAGCCAACAGCATCAAAACCATCTTTTCAAATAACGAATTTGATGAATCCATTATCACCAATGTAGATGGCAAGGGCAAAATTCTACTAAAACTCATCAAAGAAGAGGATGTCAGTAAAATAAGAGGGTTGAACAGAAAAGTTGAAATCATTGTAACGCCCTATTTTCCTCCAAGACCAGAGGTCATAACTAAAACGAAGACCGCTAGCGAAACTTTAGCAGGAGATATAAAAATAGGCGATTATATTCTATTGGAAAATATCCTATTTAAAACCGGTTACAGTTATTTACTTCCAGAATCCAAAAAAACCTTGGAAGAAATTTCAAAAGTTCTACTACAACGCGAAGATATTTATTTTACCATCCAAGGTCATGTATGTTGCACCCAAAACAGTAGGGATGCTATTGATAGAAAAACAAAAAAACGTAATTTATCCTTGGCAAGAGCTAAATACATTTATGATTATCTGGCAAAAAAAGGTGTCGATCCAAAACGTATGAAATTTGTGGGTATGCGACGAAAATTTCCACTTGGCGGAGAAGCTAAATATGACCGACGTGTAGAAATATTAGTCACCTACGTCAATGAGGTCAATTAGGATTTTAGCATGCCAATATGCGGAATCCCATCTTCTAAATATTCATCGCCAACCGCTTCAAATCCTAAATTATTATAAAACCGTTTCAAATAGGTCTGCGCAGATATTTTAATTTTAGTTTCATTATAAACCTCTTCTATCACCTTGATGGAAGCTGTCATAATATCATAGCCATATTTTAAATGACGCTCTCCTTCTTTAACTAACACTCTTCCGATGCTGGCGTGCTCAAAATAATCATCCGGTTTAAAAACTCGGGTATAAGCAATTAACTTATCATTTTTAAACCCCATAATATGTAAGGCATTTTGATCTTTATAATCAATATCTTGATATACACAATCCTGTTCCACCACAAATACCTCACTTCGCAACTGTAAAATTGCATAAAGCTCCTCTAATGAAAGCTCTTTAAAAGTTTTGATACTGATGTTTAGCATAAGCTATAGTATAAGGTGAATAGTTCCTCCCTCTAAAAAACAGAAAACGTCCTAATTGTTTCTTAAAAAATGGAGGAAAAAAATTAGTAGATTTACATTAAATAAGCTTGGAGAATTAATGTTGAACTGGAATTTTCTTGATTCGGTTTTCATGACGCCCGCCTTCAAAAGCAGTATTTAAAAAGGTATCAACCATTTCAATAACTTGTGGCAACGCTGTAAAGCGAGATGGAATACTCAAAATATTGGCATTGTTATGTTGTCTGGCCAGCGCGACAATCTCTTTAGTCCAACATAAGGCAGAACGCACCCCTTGATGCTTATTTGCCGTCATATTGGCTCCATTACCGCTGCCGCAGATAATAATCCCGTAGTCTACCGCTTTATTCTCGACATCTTTGGCGACGGGATGCACAAAATCTGGATAGTCAACACTGTCATTACTATTAGTTCCATAATTGTTAACTACATATCCTTTCTTTTCCAAGTGCTTTATAACCGCTTGTTTATACTCAGTTCCTGCGTGATCATTACCAATTGAAATCGTCATAATATTTATTTTTTAGATCTTATTTTCAAGTGATAAAGTTACAAAATTATATAGCCTATCTGTTTTAAATTTAACTTGGAATAGAGATGTTACCAACAGCTTATTAATTCTTATAAGAATATGTCCTAAAAAGAATTAAGACCACTTCGCTATTAGAATAAAGAAAAAAACTTAATACGTAATACATTGATACTACGGCCTATAAAACTCAAATTTTAAAATGAATTATGAGGTTTGAGCACTATATTATAAAAACAGCGAATTAAGATTATTTGTGATTTTAGAGGTATCATCTGTTAATAACCAATTACAGGGTTATTGACAATCTAATAATCTGTAGTTTAACTTTACAAAAAACTATAAGAAGGATTTCAACTTAATCAAAATAATTGGCATTCTGAAATTAAGTATAAATAAACTGATAACAATCGGCCATCAACAATTGCTCATTACTTGTTCATAACTTGTGGCTAAGAAATAAAAGATAAATTTTAAATATCCGATTTTTTTTCTCAACCAAATCTTAAATGATAAAACCAAAAAAGTTAGCCAATTTGTTTGGATTGTTTATCATCATCCAAATGATAGTCTATGAACATGAAAATGACAAAATGTTATGAGCAAACTGCTGTGAATTATGGTTATCAACAGCTGTTAACAACTATGAAGATAGCATTCAGAATCAACCAATTTGATAAATATAGCCTGTTAACATCGACTTGAGGAACTGTAATAAGTGACTATTCAAAGCGAAACTACATAAAGTTATAACGGTTATTAACAAGCTATCATAAACATCATTATTTTTTTAAATTTTAAATAAAAACAGATTATAATATATATAAATGTGGATAACTGTTTTAAATCGTAATTTTTGATTTTTATATTTCTCAAGTAATCAATTATCTAAAATAGATGTTAAGAAAACAGTCATTTAAAATTTAAACCGTAGTTTTGTAAAACTTAATTACCAATCTTCTCCTTTAATTAAGTTTGAAATAACTGAATTTCGCTCCCGACGCTTCGGGATTAGAAATTCAATAAGATCATATTATAATACATGACAAAAAAAAGAAGAAAGGGATCATCAAAAAAGATCTCTAACCTAACAAATACAATTCTAAGTATTTTAAAAAAAGATAGAAACCAATCTTTCAATTACAAACAAATTGCTGCTAAACTTGGAGTGGATGATGCTTCGAGCAGGAATCAAATTATAAAAAAACTTCAAGAACTCTTAGCTAAAAAAGAAATTGAAGAAACCGAACGTGGCAAATTCAAAGCCATTGTTACTACAGAATATCACACAGGAATTTTGGATATGGCTTCAAGAGGCTCAGGCTATATTATCAGTCCTGATTTTGATGAAGATATCTATATCGCTTCAAATAATATTAACAAGGCCTTAGATGGCGATGAAGTTGAGTTTTACGCCTATAAACGCCGTAAAAAAGGAAAATTTGAGGGTGAGATTACAAACATTATCAACCGTGCCAAAAGTGAATATGTGGGCACTATTCAAATTCATAATAATTATGCTTTTGTAGTGGTCAATAGCAACAAAATGTACACGGATATTTTTGTACCCATTAATAAAATAAATAATGCTGAAGATGGTGATGTTGTCCTGGTATCTCTTGAAAATTGGGAAAAGGGCGAGGATTCACCAAAGGGAAAAGTATTAAAAGTACTCGGGAAACCTGGAGAACATAATACGGAAATCCATGCCATTCTTGCGGAATACGGCTTGCCTTATGAATTTCCTCAAGAAGTTGAAGACTATGCCAATACATTAGATACCTCCATTAATGAGAAAGAAATAGCCAAACGTCGTGATATGCGAAAAGCATTGACTTTTACTATTGATCCAAAAGATGCCAAAGATTTTGATGATGCTTTATCGTTTGAAATCTTGGATAATGGATTGTATGAAATTGGCATCCATATTGCTGATGTATCGCATTATGTACAGGAAGGCACTGTTTTGGATGATGAGGCTTATGAGCGTGCCACCTCGGTGTATTTGGTGGATAGGGTAGTACCAATGCTTCCAGAGGTACTCTCAAATAACGCCTGTTCTTTACGTCCGAATGAAGAAAAATATACCTTTTCGGCCGTATTTAAGATGAACGACAAAGCTGAAATTAAGGACCAATGGTTTGGTAGAACGGTGACTTACAGTGATGCACGTTTTTCTTATGAAGAAGCGCAAGTTATTATTGAAAATAATACAAAAACGCCTTCCCATAAAGATATCTCCTCAATTGATACATTAATTCCTGAAGATATTGCTATTGAAGGTAAGGCATATCATGCGGATAAAAATGTTGGATTTGCAGTTTTAAAAATGGATGAAATGGCCAAAATCATGCGTGGTAAACGGATGAAGGAAGGCGCGATTTCTTTTGATAAAGTAGAGGTGAAATTTGATCTGGATGAACAGGCCAATCCGATAGGTGTATTTTTTAAAACCAGTAAAGATGCCAACAAGTTAATTGAAGAATTCATGTTGCTGGCCAATAAGAAAGTTGCCGAATTTATAGGTAAACAATCACCAAAAAAGACTTTTGTCTATCGTGTACATGATGAACCGGATGCTGATAAATTAGCCACCTTACAAGGTGTTGTCTCTAAATTTGGTTATAAACTTAATTTTAAGGATCGTAATAGTATTGCATCTTCCTTAAACGGTTTATTACGTGATGTTCAGGGTAAAAAAGAACAAAATTTAGTGGATACCCTGACTATCAGAACAATGAGTAA
Organism: Gelidibacter maritimus; assembly: GCF_014062315.1. Classification (GTDB taxonomy): domain Bacteria; phylum Bacteroidota; class Bacteroidia; order Flavobacteriales; family Flavobacteriaceae; genus Gelidibacter; species Gelidibacter maritimus. The sequence continues at coordinate 496,596 of NZ_JACGLT010000002.1, read as the reverse complement.
AGCAGAATATACCACAGACAATATTGGACATTATGGTTTGGCCTTTGATTATTACACGCATTTTACCTCACCAATCCGACGTTATCCAGATGTCATGGTGCATCGGTTATTGCAACACTATCTTGATGGTGGAAAATCGGCCAATGAAGCTATCTATGAAGAAAAATGTAACCATTCCAGTAATATGGAAAATCTGTCCACAAAAGCAGAACGTGATTCTATAAAATACATGCAAATTAAATTTATGGAAAACCATAAAAATGAAGAATTTGTTGGGGTTATTTCTGGTGTGACCGATTGGGGTATCTATGTTGAAATTATTTCCAATAAATGTGAAGGTATGGTTTCGGTTAGAGATATGACAGATGATCATTACGAGTTTGACGAAACAGAATATGCTTTGGTTGGTAGAAAAACTGGAATCAGTTATCAACTTGGAGAAGAAGTAGTGGTCAAGGTTAAAAATACCGATTTAGTAAAGAAACACCTCGATTTTACGCTGATTGGAAAACCACAAATTATCGAATTATAATTGGTTCCTTTAAGGCTTATATTTTTTAAATAAAAACTTATGATTCTGACCACCACCAACACAATAGAAGGCTTTAAAATCATGGAATATAAGGGCATTGTTTCCGGTATTTCAGTGAATGTCCAAAAATTGAAAATGACTTTTAATATGGAAAAATATTATAAAGCCATTGCGGAAAGTATGGGTTTGGTTAAAGAACAAGCGTTTCAACAACTTCAAGACAACGCCAGAAATTTAAAAGCCAATGCCATTGTAGGAATTAAAGTGGATATAGAATTGACAACCAGTAATTATGTCACGGTTTCAGTAACTGGGACTGCGGTATTGGTGGCTTAATTTTTTAGATTTTTCTCTAAAGAAGTTTAAAATAAAAGCATAAAACATTAAAAATGAAAATAGTATTAACCTTAGCATCAATTTTTATAAGTGTGATGGCTATTGGGCAACAGGATCTTGAAATACAATTAGACGACTTTAATGAAATAAAAGTCTATGATATGATCAATGTTGAATTGATTCAATCTAATAAAACTATGGCCATCATCTCTGGAGATAATACAAAAGATGTTGAAATGGTCAATAAAAGAGGTCAATTGAAAATTAAGATGCGTCTTGGAGAAAAGTTTGAGGGCAATAAAACCCTGGTCACTTTGTATTATAAAAATATAGACATTATTGATGTTAATGAAGGCGCTTATGTGTCTTCTGATGCGCCATTGGAACAGGAAAATATTGAATTGAGAGCTCAAGAAGGTGCAGTTGTTCAGTTAAACCTAAAGGTTGATAATATGACCGTAAAAGCCGTTACTGGAGGTGAGATAGCCATTTCTGGAAAAGCGACAAAACAAGATATTACCATCAATACCGGTGGCATTTTTCAAGGCGAATCCTTTGAAACTGAAACTACTCATATCACGATAAGAGCTGCTGGAGAAGGATATATCAATGCTTCCAAATTTGCAGACATAAAAATTAGAGCCGGGGGTGATGTTTATATTTATGGTAATCCTGAAACGATAAGGGAGAATAAATTATTTGGAGGTCGGATTAAACGTATGGATTAGAAGACTATTAAATTCCTTAAACTCTGAATATAAATAAACCTATCGATAGCTACGCATAAGGTTTTGGACATTTCAAAGCTTTAAAAGGATAAAAAAATATGTAGCTTTGTTGAAACGCAAGTTATATGATTGACGAGATTCTATCAGCAATTCCATTTGGGATCATATTGGCATTCACCATTGGCCCTGTGTTTTTCGTGCTTTTGGAGACCAGTGCCACCAAGGGATTTAAAAGCGCTCTTATTTTCGATTTAGGGGTGATGTTGGCAGATGTTTTATTTATTGCCGTGGCCTTTCTGAGTACCAATAAACTCCTCGACAAAATAAAAGATGATCCTAATTTTCTGGTATTTGGCGGCGTAATTTTAGTGGTTTATGGGATAATCACGTTTACAAAAACCTCAAAATCATTTCGAACTATCGTCAGGGAATACCATAAAGTAGAATTTCAAAAGAATTACGGAAAACTATTTCTGAAAGGATTTTTGTTGAATTTCATCAATATCGGTGTATTGGTCGGATGGTTGGGCTTCATAATTATTGCAAATTCATTTACGGAATCTAAAAGTGGGGTCATTGTTTTTCTGAGTACGATTTTGGTCACCTATTTTATCATTGATCTTTTTAAAATATTGATTGCCAAAAAATTAAAGAATAAATTAACCCCGCGACGCATTTTTAAAACAAAAAAGATTATTGCCTTAGTGATTTTAGGATTTGGTATCTTATTACTTTCCCAGGCCTTTTTCCCTAAAGAAAAAGAATTACTTAAAGATCGGTTGGAGCATATTAATCCGTTCTAGATTTCTTTGGTGTTCCTTAGATAGAGCACAGATGACGCCGATTTCTCATGATAGTCACTGATTTTAAAGCATTTTTTAAAAAATGCTCAAAAGTGCGTTTGACAGCGTCTAAACCTCTCAGGTTTTCAAAACCTGAGAGGTTTTTTTCAAGCGTCCCGATAGTTCGGGAGAACCGCTGTATAAGGTTTGCAGTGTTTTTTATTAATTCTTCATAAAAATTCAGGAATAAAAAAACCCATACCTTTCGTTAGGCATTCTTCCCAAAAGAAAAAGAATTATTAAAAGACCGATTGGAGCATATAAATCCGTTTTAAATTTCTTATGTGTTCCCTAGATAGAACACAGATAACGCCGATTTCTCATGATAGTCACTGATTTTAAAGCATTTTTCAAAAAATCTGAAAAGTGCGTTTGACAGCGTCTAAACCTCTCAGGTTTTCAAAACCTGAGAGGTTTTTTTCCAGCGTCCCGATAGTTCGGGAGAACTGCTTTGTAAGTTTTGCAGTGTTTTATTAATTCTTCATAAAAAATCAGGAATAAAAAAACCCATAACTTTCGTTATAGGTTTTTTGAGGCATCAAGCGGATTCGAACCGCTGTAGAAGGTTTTGCAGACCTCTGCCTAGCCACTCGGCCATGATGCCCAGTTTTAGGAAGTGCAAAGGTAAAAAAAATATACTTGGTAAGCTATTTTGTTTTATTTATTTCGCTTAGCGGTCATTTTGATGGTCACTTTTTCCACATCACCACCAATTGGTGGGTTTAATTTACTCACATGAACCGTCGCTTTTTTAACCAATGGAACTTCGTTAAAAATCCTGTTCAAGATACGATTTGCAACCGTTTCAAGCAAATAGGACGGTACTTGCATTTCTTCTTTAATAATCCGGTTAAGCAAGACGTAATCTACAGTATCACTTAGTTTATCGGAAATTGCAGAAGTTTTTAAATCTGCTTTCACTTTTAAATCTACACGATAATCACTCCCAATCGTCGTTTCTTCCTTCAGACATCCATGGTGTGCAAACACGCGGATATTTTCAACTTTTATAGTCCCCATAATTCCAAATATACACGCAAAAATAAGGCATTTAAAGAACTAAAAAAATCCTTAATTTTGCACAAGAATTCTTATGGTGTAATCCATCGAAACAACTAATAGGAAATTAACGAATAGTCGTATGTCAGAAGAAACAAAATCGCTCAACTTTATTGAGCATATTATAGAAGAAGATTTAGCCAAAGGGATGTCTAGAGATGACCTGCGATTTAGATTTCCGCCAGAACCCAATGGGTATTTGCATATTGGCCATACCAAGGCCATCGGCATCAGCTTTGGTTTGGGCGAAAAATATAATGCGCCGGTCAATTTGCGTTTTGATGACACCAATCCTATAAAAGAAGAACAGGAATATGTAGATGCCATTAAGGAAGATGTGGCGTGGTTAGGCTATACTTGGGAAAATGAAGTGTATTCGTCTGACTATTTTCAACAATTATATGATTGGGCCGTGCAACTTATTAAAGAAGGTAAGGCTTATGTAGATTCGCAGTCGTCTGAAGCCATGGCTGAGCAAAAAGGAACACCAACCCAACCAGGTGTTGACGGACCCTACAGAAATAGGAGTGTGGAAGAAAATCTCGATCTATTTGAAAGAATGAAAAACGGGGAGTTTGATGAGGGCTCTCACGTGTTGCGTGCAAAAATAGACATGGCACACACCAATATGCTGATGCGGGATCCGATTATGTACCGTATTTTAAAAAAATACCATCATAGAACCGGTTACGATTGGTGCATTTATCCAATGTACGATTGGACGCATGGAGAGAGTGATTATATAGAAAGCATTTCGCATAGTTTATGTTCGCTCGAATTTAAGCCTCATAGAGAGCTTTACGATTGGTTCTTGGACCAAGTTGTTGACGACGGTAAAATTCGTCCAAAACAACGCGAATTTGCACGTTTAAACCTTAGTTATACCATTATGAGCAAACGTAAGTTGCTCAAATTGGTCGAAGAAAATATTGTTTCGGGATGGGATGATCCACGGATGCCTACCATTTCGGGGTTACGCCGACGCGGCTATACGCCAAATGCCATTAAAAAGTTTATTGAAACGGTAGGGGTGGCGCGACGGGATAACATTATTGATGTGGCGCTTTTGGAATTTTGCATCCGTGAGGATTTGAATAAAACTGCACCACGAGTTATGGCCGTTTTGGATCCTGTGAAATTGGTCATAACTAATTATCCAGAAGGGAAAGAGGAGTGGCTTGAAGCAGAAAACAATCAGGAAGATGACAGTGCGGGGTTCAGAAAAGTTCCGTTTTCAAGAGAGTTATATATTGAAAGAGATGATTTTAAAGAACAAGCAGGTAAAAAATTTTTCCGATTGACTTTAGATCAGGAAGTGAGATTAAAGAATGCTTATATCGTAAAAGCTGAAAGTGTTGTGAAGGATGATGCTGGAAATATCTTGGAAATCCATGCCACCTATTCTGAAGATCCAAATATAAAAGTAAGAAGTACAATTCACTGGGTCTCCATAAAACACGCGGTAAAAGCTGAAGTTAGGGAGTATGACCGCTTGTTTATGCATGAATCACCAGACACACATCCTGAAAAGGATTTTATGGAATTCTTAAACCCAGAATCGTTAAAAGTAGTTACTGCTTATGTAGAGCCAAGTTTACGGGATGCCGAGGTAAACGATAGATTCCAGTTTCAACGCTTAGGCTATTTTAGTGTGGATAAGGATACCACTTCTGATAAGCTGGTTTTTAACAAAACGGTGGGCTTGCGTGATTCCTGGGCAAAGGAGTCTAAAGCGGCCGGTAAGACCGCTAACCAAACTCAAAATCAGTCAAAACCAAAAAACAACCGTCCACAACGTAAGCCCATAGATATTATTCAGCAATTAGGTAAAAAATACACCAATTTACCTGAAGAAAAACAATTGACTACCAAGGCAGAAATTCAAGAATTAGCAAAAAAAGTCACTTATGACGAGTTAGAGCCATGGTTTAAAACTGCAGCCAAAAAAGTGGGAACACGCATTGCCACGATGATTACTCTAAAGACCTTATTGGAAATGGGATTAGAGCGTAATGAAGAAATCGATGCCTTTATCACTGCTGGGAAAGAGGACAAAAATCAGATTTTAGCGGCTGAAGCTACGGCAATCTAAGTTTGATGCCCTTGAAAGCTTACATTCTGTTTTTGTGGATGTCTGTGTTCATCCAGTCTACTGGGTTTTCACAACAAATTTATCCGCAACTACATGAATTTAGCACTGATCAAGCAAATGTCATGTCTAATGAGCAATTGCGCTCTTTAAGGCAAAAATTGATCGATTTTGAAACCGAAACCAGCCATCAAATTGTGGTATTAACGATAGAAAGCCTGGGTAATGAGAGCATTGAAAATTATGCGCTTCAGGTTTTTGAACAAAATAAAATTGGACAGCTGGATAGAGACAACGGTTTGCTGATTTTATTTGCTGCAGAGGAACGTGCTGTACGGATAGAAGTTGGGTATGGGTTAGAACCTATCATTACGGATGCTATAAGTTCTCGATTGATTAGAACTATCATGATTCCTGAATTTAAGAAGGAACGGTATTTTAAAGGTATTGACTTAGCGACAGATGAAATTATTAGCATCATCAGTGATCCAAAATATTTTATCGATTCAGAAAATATTGAAGAATTTGGTTACGAAGATGATAATTTTCGGATGATACCATGGTGGGGAAAATTCTTGATTATTCTCTTTTTTGGAATATTTCTGACTGTCTTCTTATTTATAGGATTTCCTCTCCTTAAAAATGGTTTTAAAGATATGGTCAACCTATTCAGAGGGTTATTTTCTGGAGAAATAGGTATTTTTTTATTTCCTTTTATGTTTGTCGGCATCTGTTTTTCATTAATTTTTGGGCTCGTATTTACGTTTGCACCATTAATTGCCTTTTCGGTGATGCTCTCACAAGTCGTTTTTTATATCAATTTTGACACCCTGATAAGTAGTGTCAATGATATGAGATACTTCAGTTTGAATTATGTTCTTATCACGATTGGGGTTTTGTTAGTGGGCTTACCTATTCTTATTGCGGTTTTAATGGTGCTGAGATACAATAATGGTTTTAAACTTTCGCTCCTAAAAAGTAATAATGGATTTATAAATAAAAATCTTTCATTTCGTCAATCAACCGCTTCAAAATCATCAGGTCTTTCAAGTTATTCGCGTTCATCGCGGTCATCGGGATTTTCGAGATCAAGCTCTTCATCACGTAGCAGCTTTTCTGGAGGTGGAGGCAGGTCCGGTGGGGGCGGAGCTAGTGGACATTGGTAACCGATGATATATAATGCTGTTTTATAACCTATCTTGATCAGCACTATTGCTATATCAATTTAAATTTATGCTATTGCATAGAGCGCGTTGTTACTTTTTTGTATGGTGATGCTCTATTTGATTTCCATAGACTGAGCTATGAAAATTTTGACAAAGCTTGAATGTGGTAATATATCGCTAACTTGGTATGAATTGAAAAGCTGCGGATTAGCGTTCAAAAACTACGATCATCTTATCAATGAAGAACATGCAGTATTTTGTACTTGGATTGAACGATTATAAATGATGTCAATAAAACAGAAGAGTTGTCTAATCTTTAGTTTTAGACGTATAGCCATTTTAAAATCAGTATAATTATTTTGTTAACCCAAACGGATTATGTAGTTTAAATGATTCGAAAAACCCATTAAAAAATGAAAATATCACAAAATATATTGTCGGAAATCATGGAAATTACCAAAGATATTGAAGATAATTATCCAGAGCTTGAAAAATATTTAGATGAACGGCCTTTGACGCTTCCTAATGATAATGATCCGAAGGCTAAGGTTGATAATGAAGCGTTAAACAAATATTTGAGCAGCTTAAAGGCTTTGGTCAAGAAGTATAAGAAGAGTAGTATGTAATAAAAAAGACCAATTCATAAGTTATGAATTGGCCTCATATTCAGTTTATCTGTAATTATCCATAGTCTAAAGAAAGCAGAAATGTAAGTGCAATTCTCAAAATTCCAACCTTTGGAATTTTTGATTCAAAGCCCTTTGCTCTTCAGATTTAACTGTTTTTATCCTCATTTTTCTTCTTTAATTTTGCTTCTTTCATAGCTTCGCCAATCTGATTACTCGCTGTAAAACTGGCTACCATGTTGTTCAGCATATCACTGCCAGCTTGAGGAGAGTTAGGTAACAATATCAAGTTGCTATTAACATGCTCTCCAATAGATTGAAGCGTGTCATAATGTTGTGTCACTACAATCAGTGCTGAAGCTTCCTGAGAGTTGATTCCAACCCGGTTCAATACGTCAACTGATTCTTCCAATCCACGTGCAATTTCACGTCGTTGGTCGGCAATTCCCTGACCTTGCAATCGCTTACTTTCAGCTTCTGCCTTGGCGCGTTCTACTATTAAGATACGGGCGGCATCACCCTCAAACTGTGCGGCAATTTTTTCACGTTCAGAAGCGTTAATTCTATTCATTGCGGCTTTTACTTGAGCGTCTGGATCAATATCCGTGACCAGTGTTTTAATGATGTCATAGCCATAATCTGACATGGCATCATTCAGTTCGGTTTTTACGGCAATGGCGATATCGTCTTTTTTAACGAAGACGTCATCCAATTTCATTTTAGGCACTTCGGCACGTACCACATCAAATACATAGCTTGTAATCTGATCGTGGGCATAATCCAATTTATAAAAAGCATCATAAACTTTCTTGGAAATAACCATAAACTGAACCGATATTTTTAAACGTACAAAAACATCGTCCAAGGTTTTTGTTTCAACAATCACGTCTAATTGTTGGATTTTAAGGCTCATTCTACCTGCAATTCGGTCAATTATCGGAATTTTCATCTGAAGACCGGAATGCCGAATACTCTGAAATTTTCCAAAACGTTCTACTATGGCGGCTGATTGTTGCTTTACAGTAAAAAATGAAGAAATTAGTATGATTAATCCAATGATAATAAAGGGAATGGCAAACATAACATAGGTTTTTAATGGTGAGATAATGTAAAACACTAAATTAAGCTATATTTCCACTGTAACTTCCGTTTTATACTAGAAATCAACCCACTTATAAGGTTTGCACCAATTTATCAATACGTTGGACAGTTTCTGCTTTACCTATTAAAAACATAATTTCAAATACGTCAGGTCCTTGCATTGCACCAACCAAAGCTAGTCGTAAAGGTTGCATCACCTTACCAAATCCGACACCTTTTTTACCAATCCAGGCTTTCACATCGGTTTGAATGTTCTTAACCGTAAAATCTGATACATGGGTAATTACTTGCTCCAATTCGCTCATCAATTCACGGGTATCCTTGTTCATAACTTTAGCGAAAGCCTTCTCATCGTAAACTTGTGGTGCCTCAAAAAAGTAAGAAGATAGGTCCCAGAAATCGCTGATAAAAGTGGCACGTTCTTTAATGAGTCCAATGACCAATGCAATATAACCAGGGTCTATAGCTTTTAATTGTGGCTGATTTTCCTGAAAGATTTCGGCTAATTCATCGTCATTTTGATGTTGCATATATTGATGATTGAACCATTTGATCTTATCGGGATCAAAACGGGCACCAGATTTATGGACACGCTCCAATTCAAAAGCATCAACCAATTCTTCTAAACTAAATTGTTCTTGTTCTGTTCCAGGATTCCAGCCTAACAGTGCTAAAAAGTTGATCAGGCCATCGGCAAAATACCCGTCTTCTCTATAACCACGGGAGACATCGCCGGTTTGAGGATCTTTCCATTCTAAAGGAAATACAGGAAAACCTAATTTGTCGCCATCACGCTTGCTTAGCTTCCCTTTTCCGGTAGGTTTAAGCAACAAAGGTAAATGAGCAAATTGTGGTTTTTCCCATCCAAAAGCATCGTATAATTGATAGTGTAGGGCCAAAGAAGGCAACCATTCCTCACCGCGTATTACATGAGTGATTTCCATTAGATGATCATCTACAATATTGGCTAAGTGGTAGGTAGGCATGCCATCACTCTTAAACAAAACTTTATCATCTAAAATATTGGTATCAATAGTAATTTCACCTCTTATAATATCCTTTAAATGTAGAGTTTGGTCCTGAGGCGATTTGAATCGGATGACATAATCTTCTCCAGCATCCAACTTAGCTTGCGTTTCTTCTTTAGAAAGCGCTAATGAATTGAGCAAAAGCTTTCTATTGTGCCAATTATAAATAAAGGTTTTTCCTTTGGATTCATGATTTTTCCGCTGATGCTCTAAACTTTCGGCAGTGTCAAAGGCATAATAAGCATGGCCTGAAGCTATAAGTTTTTCAGCATATTCCTGATACAGATGTTTACGTTCACTTTGACGGTAAGGTCCAAATTTCTCATTGTGTTCAGGACCTTCATCAAAAGGAATTTGACACCAATTTAAAGCGTCAATAATATACTGTTCAGAACCTTCTACATAGCGGTTTTGGTCGGTATCTTCAATTCTGAGGATAAAAGAACCATTATGCTTTTTGGCAAATAAATAATTGTAAAGGGCAGTGCGGACACCACCAATATGTAAAGGTCCGGTTGGACTAGGTGCAAAGCGCACACGAACTTGATCGGTCATTTTGTAATGGATTTAGTATTACAAAGATAGATTTTTAAGAAGCAAGGTTCAAGGTTTTCGAGAGCAAAGTTTAGAGTTCAAAGTTCAGACCTTTGCTAATCTTTCACCCCAATACAAAAGATTCGGACAAACAAATGCGTAGACCCATTCTAAGTTTAGTTAATTATTCCATCATTGGTTTTGATACCACTAAGCTAGCATCAAATTTAAAAGGGTAATTCTTTGACCTACTTAGTTAGCCTTTCTGCTCTTGCCGATAGGAAACCCCTAGAAATTCTTGATCTTTAACTTGGACTTCCAAGAGTTTTCACACTGCGCATTAGAAGGCTTGGCACGCAAAAATACAGTTACTGATATACACGAGTATTTGACTGCCCTTACCCTAACCTAGCCTTACCACAATGAGACCATTTGAAATAGCATCATCAACTTCAATTTCAAGCTCATTAATTACACTTCTTAATTAACACAAGCTTATCATATTTAGAGGGTTACAGATTAAAATAAAATTGTAGTTTAGTAAGTTATATATTTATACTTAATTTACCCTAAACCTAAATCTTTAAAATAATCACCAAATCAGTGTTAAACAATTTCAAAAGCATACAATCCAAGCTCGAACAGTTTATCAGGCGCTATTATATAAACGATTTGCTCAAGGGCACGATTTTATTTTTTGCCATTGGCTTGCTGTATCTTTTATTCACCTTATTTATTGAATATGTGTTGTGGTTAGGACCAACGGCAAGAACCATTCTTTTCTGGGTCTTTATAGCGGTAGAATTGGCCTTATTTGTCCGATTTATTCTTTGGCCATTGTCAAAACTATTTAAACTTCAAAAAGGAATTGATTATGAACAGGCCTCCCATATTATCGGCAAGCACTTTCCGGAAGTCAATGATAAATTGTTGAATGTGCTTCAGCTCCAAAAAAATTCTGAACATTCCGAACTTTTATTGGCAAGCATAGAACAAAAATCGGCCGAATTGAAACCCGTTCCCTTCAAATTAGCTATAAATTTTAATAAGAACGTAAAGTATCTTAAATATGCTGCAATTCCCGTTCTTATTTTAGTCTTGACATTTATTACCGGCCATTTTAATTGGTTTAGTGATAGCTATGAACGTGTTGTAAATTATAAAACAGCTTATGAGCCGCCAGCCCCTTTTCAGTTTTTTGTGGTTAATGAAAACCTTCAAGCTATAGAGAATAAAGACTTTAAATTGGTCATTAAGACGGCTGGTCAATTAATCCCAGAAAACGCACAAATTCACTATTCAGGAGAAACTTATTTTCTAAGGCAAACCGAACCGGGAGCCTTTGAATATGTTTTCCCAAGTTTAAAAAATCCGATTTCTTTTACACTTTCAGCAAATAAAGTGGTCTCTAAAACATACCAATTGCAGGTTGTTAATGTACCCACCTTAGTAAATTTTGAAATGGTATTGGATTACCCTTCATATACCAATAGAGTAGATGAGACTTTAAAAAGCACGGGAAATACGACAATTCCAGAAGGCACTAAAGTGACCTGGAAAATTAATACCCAAGCTACGGATGAAGTTATAATGTATAGTAAGGATACCTTACATTTTGATCTGAAATCTAACAATACTTTTGAAGCCACTAAACGGTTGTTTTCAAGATTGGATTATAATATAGCCACGAGTAATCGAGATCTTAAAGATTATGAAAATTTATCCTATAGTATTCAGGTGATAAAAGATGCGTATCCTGAACTCAATATTAAGGTTGAAAGGGATACGATCGATAATCAGTCGCTTTATTTTTACGGTCAAGCCAGTGATGATTATGGGCTGAGTAGATTACAGTTAGTGTATTATGTTGCTGAAAATGAGGATAATATACAAATTCAGACTCTTCCCATTTCAACTTCTAATTTTGAAGAATTTGTCACCGCATTTCCTAATAATATCCTATTAGAGGAGGGGAATACTTACGAATTGTATTTTGAAGTCTTTGATAATGATGCTATCCATAATTTTAAGAGCGTAAAAAGTCCGGTGTTTACTTATAGAAAACTCACTAAAGATGAAGAGGAGATAAAACGGCTGAAAGAGCAAAGTGAAACCATCAAGAACTTGGATAATTCGTTTGAGAAAATGAAATTGCAAGAAAAGCAATTGGAAGAGTTATCAAGAACGCAAAAGGAAAAGGAACAGCTTAATTTTAATGATAAGAAAAAACTCGAAAATTTCATAAAGCGTCAAAAGCAACAGGAGGAAATGATGCAGAATTTCAACCAACGTCTTAAGGATAATCTTGAGGATTTTCAACCTGAAAATACCGAGAATGATCCCTTTAAGGAAGATTTAAAAGAACGCTTAAAAGACAATGAGGCACAACTCCAAAAGGACGAGCAATTGTTAAAGGAACTTGAACAGCTTCAAAATAAAATCCAAAGAGAAGAGTTAACGGAGAAATTAAATCAATTAGCTAAACAAAATAAGAATAAACAAAGGGGTCTTCAGCAATTATTAGAGTTGACCAAACGTTATTATGTTGCAAAAAAGGCTGAGAAATTGCAGCATGTACTTGAAAAATTGGCCGGTAAGCAAGATCAATTATCTAAAGAAGAAAAGGAAACCAATACCAAGGAGAAGCAAGATGAATTAAATAGAGAGTTTGAAGAATTTCAAAAGGAATTGGAAGATCTCAAGAAAGAAAATCAGGCATTAAAAAAGCCGTTGGATGTTCCTCAGGATAAAGCGTTGGAAAAAGAAATAGAAAAGGATCAACAGGATGCTTCTGATGAGCTTCAAAAGAAAAGGGAAGCTGAGGATAATAATGACACCAACAATGCCAATCAAAAACAAAAGGACGCACAAAAAAAACAGAAGGATGCCTCAAAAAAAATGAAGGAAATGAGTTCTAAAATGGCTCAGTCCATGATGTCAGGAGGTCAAGAACAAATGCAGGAAGATGCGACCATGTTACGTCAGATATTAAAGAACCTATTATTATTTTCTTTTGAACAAGAGGAATTGATGGATCAGTTCAAAAACATCCAAATTAATCATAATCAGTATGGAAAATTTCTGCGCAGGCAAAGTAGTTTACGTGAGCATTTTGAGCATATTGATGATAGTCTTTTTGCATTGTCACTTCGGCAACCAAAACTATCAGAACATGTAAATTCCAAGATTACTGATGTCTTTTTCAATATTGATAAATCTATGGAAGAGCTCTCTGAGAATATGCTTTATAAAGGTGTGGCCACTCAGCAGTATACCATGACAGCAACCAACGATTTAGCTAATTTTTTGAGTGATGTGTTAGACAATATGGAAGCGGATATGAATCCTTCTCAAGGTGATGGTTCTGGGCAAGGACAGGGACAAGGTGGAGGTTCTGGTGGTATGCAATTACCTGATATTATTATGAGCCAGGAAGAATTGAATAAACAGATGGAAGAAGGTTTGAAAAAGAATAAATCTGGCAAGGATAAGAATGGTAATGGTAATGAAGACGGTAGAGGTATGGATGGTGAACAAGGTGGGGGGGACTCAGGAAATAACGGTAAGGAAGGTAGTGAAGGGAATCAACAAGGTGAGGGTGAAAGTTCTTCGGAGCACATGAATGGCGAGTTATATCGAATCTACCAACAACAGCAACAATTAAGAATGGCTTTGGAAGAGAAATTGAAAGATTTAGGCAATGGCTTAGAAGGACAGCAGTTATTGAAGCAAATGGAAAGCGTTGAGTCTGATTTGATCAATAAAGGGTTTACCAATCAAACACTGCAGCGGATGATGAATTTGCAGCATCAACTTTTAAAACTTGAAAATGCTACGTTCTTACAGGGCGAAGAAAATAGAAGAGAATCCAATACCAATACTAAACAGTTTGAGAACTCTATAAACGATCAAATTCCTACCGCTAAAGAATATTTTAATACTACTGAAATATTAAATCGACAAGCTTTACCTTTGCAACAAATTTACAAACAAAAGGTACAGGACTATTTTAAAAAGGAGAATGATCAGCTTTAATTACGAAACCGAATTTGAATTGCATAATGAAGACCAGCTATCGGTTTGGATTACTAATGCCATTTTGAACGAAGGTTTTAGGCAAGGGGAAATCAACTATATTTTTTGCGATGATGCCTATCTTTTAGATCTTAATATTGAATTTTTGGATCACGATACCTTAACTGATATTATTAGTTTTGATTACACACTTGGCAAACTTATTAGTGGTGACATCTATATCTCAATTGAAAGAGTTAAGGAGAACGCCAATGATTTTGATGTTACTTTTGATAATGAATTGAAACGAGTTATGATTCATGGTATCCTTCATTATTGTGGTTATAAAGACAAATCTGGGTCGGACCAAGCCGAAATGCGTTCGAAAGAAAACTACTACATTTCGAAATTATCATAAGTATCAGGAAATCAACGTATATTTGCAAACTTTTATTTTAGGATAACTTTTTTCCGATGTACTGATGGACCTAATTCTGGTCTCAAATAAACTTATTGTTCCACGTGGAACAATCGAATTAAAAAATTAACAAACAATGTTTGATAAAGTATATGATGTAATTGTTGTTGGCGGTGGCCATGCTGGAAGTGAAGCTGCGGCAGCGGCGGCCAATATGAGGAGTTCAACATTATTGATTACTATGAACCTTCAAAATATCGCACAGATGTCCTGTAATCCGGCTATGGGTGGCATTGCAAAGGGGCAAATTCTGCGAGAAATTGATGCCTTAGGTGGATATAGTGGGATTGTAAGTGATACGTCCGCAATACAGTTTAAAATGCTTAACAAATCCAAGGGTCCCGCTATGTGGAGTCCTAGGGTGCAAAGTGATCGGATGCGTTTTGCTGAAGATTGGCGATTGATGCTCGAAAATACCCCAAATCTTGATTTTTACCAAGATATGGTTTCGACATTAATTGTGGACAATGATGAAGTTGTTGGAGTAAGAACCTCGCTTGGTTTAGAAGTAAGTGCGAAAACGGTTGTGCTCACCAACGGTACCTTTTTGAATGGATTGATCCATATAGGTGATAAAAATTTTGGTGGTGGTAGAGCAGGTGAGAGGGCAGCTACCGGAATTACTGAGCAATTAGTTGAGTTGGGTTTTGAGTCTGGTAGAATGAAAACAGGAACGCCCCCAAGAGTCGATGGTCGTTCTTTGGATTATTCCAAAATGGTTGTTCAGCCCGGAGATGAGGTTCCTGAAAAGTTCTCTTATTCAGATGTGACCAAACCATTGACAGAACAACGTGATTGCCATATGAGCTTTACCAGTCCGTTGGTTCACGATTTATTACGGGAAGGATTTGAACGTTCGCCAATGTTTAATGGGCGAATTAAAAGTACCGGACCAAGATATTGTCCTTCCATAGAAGATAAGATCAATCGGTTTGCCACTAAAGATAGGCATCAAATATTTGTTGAACCGGAGGGTTGGAATACCGTAGAGGTTTATGTCAATGGGTTCTCAACTTCACTTCCGGAAGATATTCAATTTAAAGCGTTACGATCGGTTGTTGGTTTTGAAAAAGTGAAATTTTTCAGGCCTGGATATGCTATCGAATATGATTATTTTCCACCAACTCAGTTAAAGCATACCTTAGAAACCAAATTGATTAAGGGTTTGTTTTTTGCCGGGCAGATAAATGGAACCACAGGATATGAGGAAGCTGCTTCACAAGGTTTGATTGCGGGAATAAATGCCGCCCTTCAGGTTCAGGAACGTGAGGAATTTACCCTAAAACGCAATGAAGCCTATATAGGTGTTTTAATTGATGATCTGATTACAAAAGGTACAGAAGAGCCGTATCGTATGTTTACATCCAGAGCCGAATACCGAACCTTATTGAGACAGGATAACGCCGATTTAAGATTGACCCCTAAAGGGTATGAACTTGGTTTGGCTAGTGAAAAACGTCTGAGAAGAATGGAAGAGAAACATTCCAAGTCGGAAGCTTTTGTTGAATTTTTTAAGCAAACAAGTGTTCAGGCAGAGGATATCAATCCTATTTTGGAAGCGAATGATTCTGCTTTGGTAAATCAATCTGGAAAATTGTTTAAGATTTTTGCTCGGCCTAATATTTCGATGGACGACGTTAGACAAATTGAAAGTGTTGAAGCATATGTTCAAGAGCATAACCTCGATAAAGAAACCATTGAACAAGCAGAGATTCAGGTAAAATATTCAGGATATATTGATAAAGAGAAGAACAATGCGGATAAGCTGAATCGACTGGAGGATTTGAAGATTCCTGAAGGATTTGATTATTCTAAATTGAAATCCATGAGTATCGAAGCACGTCAAAAATTGGAGAAAATCCAACCACGAACCATTTCGCAGGCTTCCCGAATCAGTGGTGTAACACCTAGTGATGTATCCGTCCTTTTGGTCTACATGGGTAGATAAGTGGTAATATTGACTGAAATGTTCCACGTGGAACGTATAGTTTTTTATATGAGCATTGTCTCTAATCTAAAGAGATACCAGTCTAATTAAATAAACCTTTGTTCAATATTTTTTAACTATAATGTTTTAAGCGTCGTATATCTGTCGGAAAAAGGTCAGAATAAATTGATGGCAATCGCCTGAACGGTCGGGCAGGTTAGTGTTGTATAATTAATTCGAAATCGAACGAAGAGCTCACGACTTTTTATAGATTTAAATTTTCAAAAAGTATTAATCAATTGTTGCAAAAGATTCAAGCTATTGATTAATTTCGCTTCCGTAAAATCATTCTAAAATCATCTATTGAGCGTGTCAGATCCGTTGCAAAAAAACTGCTATATCAAAGTAAAGGATTACTCAGTTTCCCAAGAAAGTTTTGAGTTATTGTACAATGACGAATTGGAAATGCTCGAAACTTTTCCGCAACCGTCCGAAAGTAAATTACCGGAATATTATAAAAGTGAGGATTATATTTCGCACACGGACGCAAAGAGGAATGTCTTTGAAAAGCTCTACCATCTTGTAAAAGGGATTGCATTAAAACGAAAACTAAAACTTATCAATTCAGTAAGTCAAGAATCAAAATCGGTGTTGGATGTTGGATGCGGTACTGGTGATTTTTTGCAGGTAGCGCTAAAAGCAGGTTGGGCCATAACCGGAATTGAACCTAATGAGCAAGCTAGAGCAATTGCCAACAAAAAAACAAATCATTCTGTATTTGAAACAGAGCAACTTTTTAAATTTGAAGCAAATCGTTTTGACGTGATAACGTTATGGCACGTTTTGGAACATTTACCAGAACTTGAAGCGCATTTTGATCTGTTTAATAAGTTACTAAAACCAGATGGTGTGCTTATTATTGCCGTGCCTAATTATAAAAGTTTCGATGCAAACCTATACAAGCAGTTTTGGGCTGCCTATGATGTTCCAAGACATTTATGGCATTTTAGTCAAACTTCCATAAAAAAGTTGGCACATAAAGTCAACATGACTTTGCTCAGTACGAAGCCAATGCTCTTTGATGCTTTTTATGTGAGCCTCCTTTCGGAAAAATATAAATCCGGAAGCATGAATTATATTAAAGGGTTCTGGAATGGTTTTCGTTCAAATTTGAAGGCGCGGTCTTCCGGAGAGTATTCTTCCCTGATTTATGTTATAAAGCATCAAAAAACTAAATAGGAGGGATTTTACGGGTTTTATCGCCCTTTAGCGACGGTTTACCTATCCTTGCAATCAAAACCTTCTTAAAACGTTTTCTGTGACGTCATTTTACATTGATTTTATTTATGGCCACGATTTTTACTATTAATTAAAACTATATTGTATATTTTCTTAAATATCACCTCGACTTTATTACATTTGCATCGAAATTTTAATAAACACAAAAAATGAGAAAAGGATTTATCGCTCTATTAACTTTAGTGATGTTATCATCATGTCAAGAGCAAGCAAAAATTGGATTTGTTGATAATAGCAAATTGATTAACGATTACCAGAAGAAAAAAGACATTGAAGCTAAATTTCAGGTTGAAATTGATGCCTTCAACAAAAAGGTAGATAGTATTGGTCAATCCTTTCAAGCTTTAGCTGCCGAAATGCAGGAGAAGGATCCTCAGATGGTGAAAAAAAGTTCGCAAGAGCAATATCAAGCCTTAGCGCAACAGTACCAACGTTTCCAACAACAATTTCAGATGGAAGAACAAGAAATTCAAAAAAAGAGCCAATCTCAAATAGATACACTTATTAAAGACATCAGATCTTTTGTGAAAGATTATGGTGAGAAGAATGGATATGCTTTCATACTAGGAAGTAATGAAGCTGGAAGTGTGATGTACGGTGAGGAAAGTCAGGATTTAACTAAAGATATTTTGGACGCGCTTAACGCCGAAAAAAAAGATTAATGCCTTAAATTAATCGTAGATATCTAACAAGAGCCAGTTTTTAACTGGCTTTTTTGTGTAATAACCGCGTCAATTTAATGGAGAGATCGGTTAAAATTATTTTAGAATTCCCATTGCGTTCAATATGATAAATAGCATCTTGAAGTTCTTGACTGATATCCATAATATTACCTTCATGGACAAAAGGCGCAAAATTTTCCAATTTAAAGTTTTTGGTTTTCGGTTCAATAAACACCAATTGATTGGCATTATAGTTCATCATTAGCGCTTGTCGGAAAAAATCAATGCAAAACTGTAGAAACTGTTTTTGTGTTTCACGTCCGGTTTTGGCAACTTGTTCGCTCCAACTGATCAGGTCGTGAATAGCAGCTTTGTTGCCTTTTGCTTTAAAGGCGCTACGAATCCAAAAAACAAACCATTCTTCAAATTGAATGTCTTCAGAGTCGTGATAGACCAAATCGCAGGCTTTATTGTAATTTCCGTCTGATTGTCGGGCGATCTTTGTTGCGGTAGCTTCATCAATTTGGTAATTTTTCTTGAGCGCTTCCTTTATGACCACTTCGGCCAATGGCGGAAAATGCAAAACTTGACATCGGGATCGAATGGTGTTGATAATTTGCCCTTCATCCTCCGCTATAAGGATAAATACGGTTTTTGAAGGAGGTTCTTCAATGAGTTTCAAGAGTTTGTTGGCTGCTGAAGTATTCATACGCTCAGCCATCCAGATCAACATAATTTTGTAGCCACCTTCATACGATTTTAAAGAGAGTGACTTCACAATGTTCAGAGCTTCATCAACCCCGATTTGTCCCTGTTTATTATCAATGCCTAAAATGCGGTACCAATCAAAAAGATTCCCATACGGTTGCTCTTTTAATAGTTGTCGCCATTCATTTAAAAAATTACTTGAAACAGGATGGCTTTTAACTCTATCTGTCGTTGCAACTGGGAAAGCAAAATGTAGATCAGGATGTGAAAAGTTTTTAAACTTCAAATTGCAAGCGTCGTTTCCGCCTTGGTTTTCAGAATTCGTATTGCCGCAAAGTATATATTGTGCATAGGCAATGGCCATAGGTAAAGTTCCCGATCCTTCAGGCCCGACAAATAATTGTGCATGAGGGATGCGCCCATTGTCCACGCTTTGGGTTAAGTGGTTTTTAAGATGATCTTGGCCTAGTATTTTGTCAAATTGCATGGCACAAAACTATGTATTTTTTTCCATTAAAAATTTATGCAAATCCAATTCCTAAAAGAATGCATTTATTATCATTTCAGAATTGGTTACATTTGTTTCCATTTTATTTAAAAACAGACACCTATGAAAACTTTGAACGATTTCAATTTTAAAGATAAGAAAGCACTCATAAGAGTGGATTTTAACGTGCCTTTGGACGATGAATTTACGGTTACCGACGACAGCAGGATTGTTGCTGCCAAACCGACAATACTAAAAATATTGGAAGATGGCGGTAGTTGTATTTTAATGTCACACCTTGGCCGACCAAAAGGCTTTCAAAGTGAATTCTCTTTAAAACATATCCATGCTAAAGTGGAAGATATCATTGGCGTTAAAACTATGTTTGTCAATAATAGTATCGGTGGGGAAGCGCAGGCCGCTGCTGATAATTTAAAACCGGGTGAAATATTACTTCTTGAGAACTTAAGGTTTCATCCAGAGGAAGAGGCTGGGGATAAGGGATTTGCCGAGGCATTATCCAAATTGGCAGATGTTTTTGTAAATGATGCTTTTGGAACCGCACATAGAGCACATGCCTCAACGGCCATTATTGCCGATTTCTTCCCAGAGAGAAAATATTTCGGCTACCTCATGGAGCAGGAAATTGAAAGCATCAAGAAAGTAATGGAAAATGGAGAAAAACCTGTACTGGCCATCCTTGGTGGTGCGAAAGTATCTTCTAAAATTACCATTATTGAAAACATATTGGATAAAGTGGACCATTTAATTATTGGAGGCGGCATGACATTTACCTTTGTCAAGGCACAAGGTGGAAAAATTGGTGATTCTATCTGTGAAGATGATAAAATGGAATTGGCTTTGGAAATCTTGAAAAAAGCGAAAGAAAAAAACGTAGAAGTTCATCTTCCGGTTGATGTCGTTGCCGCCGACGCGTTTAGTAATGATGCCAAGACTCAAGTTTTAAAAGTGAGTGAAATTCCTGATGGATGGCAAGGTTTGGATGCAGGGCCACAAACGATTGAAAATTTTCATGAGGTGGTTCTTGAATGTAAAACTATTTTATGGAATGGACCTTTAGGCGTTTTTGAAATGGAGAATTTTGCAAAAGGTACCATCGAACTTGGAAAGTCGATTGCGGAAGCTACCAAAAAAGGCGCTTTTTCTCTTGTTGGTGGTGGCGATTCAGTGGCTGCCGTGAAAGAATTTGGCTTTGAAGATAAAGTGAGTTACGTGAGTACTGGCGGTGGGGCAATGCTTGAAAGCTTAGAAGGAAAATCACTCCCAGGAATTGCTGCCATCATGAAATAGGCATCTCGATTAGAGGCTGATATCTAAGTGAATTATTGGACAAAAGGACGATTTATTCGACGAAATGCAGTTTGCTGTGTTAAAATCTTGTTTTGTACGCTCATTTTAGATATTATTGTACGATTTTAACCAACGCAACGTTGATTTATAAAACACCTTACTAATGAACCAAAAACTAGCATATTTAACTTTTGGTGCCTTATGTGTGTATGGCTTAAGTTTTTCGCAAATAAAAACAGTGAAAAATGACAGCACTACTGCCGCACCTCATAAAATTGATTTAGTTCAAATTGATTCCATTAGTGATGGGAAAAATTTAGCTATTAAGGAAATAGAACCTGTAACCGACTCCTTGTCTTCAAAAACTATTGAAGATTTGCAACTGGCCTCAGAATTTGATCAAAAATGGCTTGAAGAATTATATAGCAACGAATTGTTTGATAGTATTTATGCTTCTGTTACAGATTTAAAATATGATGCGGTTGATTATCCAGAGTTGCCTACAGACACTTTAAAAGCAAGATTGCATAAGTTAAGTGCCAAGACGCCATTTAATATTGAATACAATGAGTCTTTAGAAAGTGTCATCAAATCCTACTTAAAACACCGACGCAATTCTCTGGAACGATTGATGTCTCTGAGCGATTATTATTTCCCAATGTTTGAAAGAGAGTTGGACAATTATAATATTCCGTTAGAAGTAAAATATTTGGCCATTGTAGAGTCAGCCTTAAAACCACGAGCAAAGTCGCGCGTAGGCGCCACAGGTTTATGGCAATTTATGTTTGCTACCGGGAAGCAATATAATTTAAATGTCAGCAGTTATGTAGATGAGCGTAGTGATCCGCTTAAATCTACAGAAGCGGCCAGTAAATATCTGGCGCGGCTCTATGAGATATTTGGCGATTGGGATTTAGCTTTGGCTTCATATAACTGCGGTCCGGGCAACGTCAGTAAAGCAATACGCCGTTCAGGTGGTTATGAAAACTATTGGAATATCAGACCTTATTTACCAAGGGAAACGGCAGGTTATTTGCCAGCCTTTTTAGCCACCATGTATATTTTTGAATATGCTGAAGAGCACGGATTTAAAAAACACCGACCAGATTTTAGATATATCGATACTGATACGATACACGTTAAGCAAACCATTAGTTTAGATCAGGTTTCAGAATTATTGGAACTGCCAATGGAAGAATTACAGTTTCTAAATCCTTCGTATAAGTTGGATATCATTCCGTTTGTTGAAGGTAAGAATTATACCTTAAGGTTGCCAAGACATGCCGTTGGAAGGTTTGTGACCAACGAAGCGAGCATTTATGAGTTTGTCAACAATGAAATGAACAAACGCGAAAAACCATTACCTCAATTGTTTAATTCTGAAACCAAAACGACCTATAGAGTAGTTTCAGGTGATAATTTAGGAAAAATAGCACGACAATTTGGGGTGCGTGTTTCCCAATTGAAACAGTGGAATGGTTTGCGGAGTAATAATATAAGAATTGGGCAGCGCCTAACCATCTATAGAACGCAACCAACAACTTCAGCGTCAAAATCTGTGGCCTCAAAATCGAATAACCAAAATGCTGCCTCCGGCGGTTCTCAAACCTATAAAGTAAGGTCAGGAGATTCCTTATGGAGCATTTCAAGAAAATTTCCTGGAGTTTCAATTCAAAATATCAAAGATTGGAACGATATTAGTGGTAGTAATTTAAAAGTAGGAACAACACTTAAACTTTCACGATAAGTGTTATAAAATTAAAAACCACACCATGAAAACAATTTATGCTATTGCCATTTCTTTATTCTTGTTTACATCCTGTAACAATGGCAAAGACCAACGCATCATTCCTTCATCTAGCGGCAACATCAATAATCTGTTGGTAGTTGTTGATAATTTACTTTGGGATGACAGTGTAGGCGAGACCATTAGAGACGTTGTTGCAGCCTCCATTCCGCTTTTAACTCCAGAAGAACCCGTATTTTCACTCAACCAAATGCCACCAATGGTATTTGAGGGCTTTGCGACTAAAAACAGAATTATTTTAAAAATTGAAAAGGGTGGAGAAGCAGGAATGGCCATAAAAAGTAATGTCTATGCAAGACCTCAAACCGTTGTTGTTGTTTCAGGAAAAACTGATCAACAAATTAAAGATCAGTTAGAAAGCAATGCCGACGAGATAATTGCCGCTTTTAAAAAGGAAGAATTAAAAGAAAACCAGCGCCGCATCAAGATCTCGTTGATGGATGATCAACCCCTTGAAGAAACTTTAGGCGTCAATTTGAACTTTCAAACCGCTTATCGCATAGCAAAGCAAGAAAAGGACTTCTTTTGGATCAGAAAAGATATTCCTACGGGCACCATGGACATCATGATTTATGAGGTGCCACTTAGCACCATTAAAAAAGGCGATAGTGCTATTGTGGATATTGTAAGAATGAGAGATTCTATTGGAAAAGTTCATATTCCAGGCCCCGTGGAAGGTTCTTATATGATTACTGAAGAAGCGTATACACCCTATTTAAATGAAACTACGGTTGACGGAAAACCAGCATTTGAATCGAGAGGTATTTGGGATGTGAAGAATGCCTTTATGGCTGGCCCTTTTATAAATTATGCCATTGAGGATAAAGCAAATAATAGATATGTGGTTATTGAAGGTTATGTGTTTTCGCCGTCGGTTGAAAAACGTAACAATATTTTTGAACTTGAAGCCATCCTAAAATCGATTAAGATAAAATAAAACCACACAATTAAATTACATGAAACAAAAAAGAGCCAACGGTTTAAGTTAGCTCTTTTTTCTTTTATAAGATTTAATTACTGCTTTTTATCAGTGGATGTGCTTGTTTCATCACCTTCTTCCTTACTGGCATCCTTAAATTCCTTAATGCCACTGCCTAATCCTCTCATGAGTTCTGGAATTTTCTTGCCTCCAAAAAGCAATAATACCAATACGACTACGACTACAATTTGCCATGGTCCAACCGCTAAAAAAATACTTGATGCTATCATAACATTTTATTTGAACTGCAAATTTAATAATTAAACTTCAAATTATGCGTTAAAAACAAACTTTAGATGAAAGACAATCTAGATTGGCTTAATTTTATTTAATTTTGTTCGGCATGACCACTAGAAAAAAAGAGAAAAAATTTACTAAAAAACTACTTCATAAGTACCGTTTGGTTGTACTCAATGAAGATACTTTTGAGGAGCGCTTTGCTATTAAACTAACGCGCTTAAATGTGTTTGTTATCGTTTCTTTAGGTAGTATTCTGCTGGTGTTAGGAACTATCATTTTAATCGCCTTTACGCCATTAAGAGAATATATTCCGGGGTATTCTTCGGCTAAACTAAAAAAACAAGCAACCCAGCTCAGTTTCACAACAGATTCCTTGAAACAGGTTATTGATGTTAACGAAAAGTATTTTGCTTCCATTAAACGTGTGCTTACAGGCGATGTGAAAACTGTGGAGTTTAATAAAGATTCCATTTTAAACGCTTTTAATGAAGAAGCGGGTCAGTTGACCGTAAAGCCGACCAAACAAGATTCGATATTGCGAGAAAAAGTAGATAAGGAGGATAAATATAACTTTTTTGAATCGGCTATATCCGCCTCCAACTTTGTATTGTTTCCTCCGGTTAACGGAACCATTTCAGAAGGCTATAATGTTGAAGAAAAGCATTATGCCGTCGATATTGTTGTTGCTAAAAACACACCGGTTAAAGCCACTGCAGATGGCACGGTTATCTTTGCGGAGTGGACATCAGAAACCGGTTATGTAGTCATTATCGAGCACAGTTATGAACTTATTTCGGTATATAAACATAATGCCTCGTTGACCAAAGAACAAGGTGATATTGTTAAAGCCGGTGAAGTTGTTGCCATGGCCGGAAGTACTGGTGAACTTTCTACAGGACCACATTTGCATTTTGAATTATGGAGCAAAGGGTATCCCATTAATCCAACTAATTTTATAGATTTTAAATAATGTTCACAATAAAATCTGTTCTTGCCAAAGTCTTTGCTCATTATGTTAGAAAATCGGTTTTAAAATGGGCAAACAACCCTATTGAAACCCAGGAAGCGGTTTTCAAAAACCTAATCCAAGAAGCGAAGGATACTCAGTTTGGAAAGGATCATGATTTTACGACTATTGCATCGCATTCCGATTTTATTTCACGTGTTCCCGTGCGCGATTATGAAGATCTAAAACCTTATGTGGAGCGGGTAGTTGCGGGAGAAACTGATATTTTATGGAAAGGCAAGCCGCTCTATTTTGCAAAAACTTCAGGAACGACTTCGGGATCAAAATACATTCCCATTACCAAAGAAAGCATGCCTACCCATGTTGAAGCCGCCCGAAACGCGATTCTCATGTACATTTCTGAAACTGGCAATTCGGAATTTGTAGATGGAAAAATGATTTTTCTTCAAGGCAGTCCAATTTTAAATGAACAAAATGGGATTCAATTGGGGCGTCTATCTGGTATCGTTGCGCATTATGTACCAAAATACCTTCAAAAAAACAGGATGCCTTCATGGGAAACCAATTGTATTGAAGATTGGGAAACAAAAGTAGAGGCTATTGTCGATGAAACCCTCCCGGAAAACATGACGGTCATTTCAGGAATTCCATCTTGGGTGCAGATGTATTTTGAAAAAATTAACCAAAGAACAGGTCAAAAAGTAGGTGACGTTTTCAAGAACTTTAATCTGTTTATTTTTGGTGGCGTAAACTATGAACCTTATCGCGCAAAATTTGAGAGTCTCATTGGACGAAAGGTTGATAGCATAGAACTCTATCCCGCCAGTGAAGGGTTTTTTGCCTACCAAGATCGGCAGGGGCAAAAAGGCATGCTGCTACAATTAAATTCGGGTATTTTTTATGAATTTATAAAAGCCGATGAGTTTTTTGATGAAGACCCAAGACGTTTGACCATTGCGGATGTGGAATTGAACATCAATTATGTCATGATTATTTCAACAACAGCTGGGCTATGGGCCTATAATATTGGAGACACAATCCAGTTTACCTCACTAAAACCCTATCGGGTTATTGTCTCAGGGCGGATTAAACACTTTATTTCGGCCTTTGGTGAACATGTCATCGGTAAGGAAGTTGAACAGGCACTTCAAGATGCTATTGCGGGTTCCAACATTCAAGTTTCAGAATTTACGGTGGCGCCACAAATCACTCCGCCCAGCGGATTGCCATTTCATGAATGGTTTATTGAATTTGAAAATGAGCCTGATAATTTATCAGATTTGGCAGAAAGGATTGAAATATCGCTTCAAAAGCAAAACAGCTATTATTTAGATTTGATCCGAGGAAAAGTGTTACAGTCTTTAAAAATTACGAGAGTCAAAAAAGGTGGTTTTCAAGAGTATATGAAATCTGTAGGCAAACTAGGAGGACAAAATAAACTGCCCAGGCTTTCAAATGATCGAAAAATAGCAGACGCCATAACCGACCAAAATTTAACTAAATAATCCTATCTTTACCAGCTAAATACGAACTTATGAATAAAAAGCATCATGCCAGGACGAGAGCTCAGGAAAGCTCAAATGCCATTGAGAGAATGTATATTACAATGCGCCATTTGTTTAATCGTGGTTTTTACAAACCTATGGGCGTTTCTGGCGAAACCCTTCGGGAGTCATTATTACTTTTAAGACCTGAAATTTATGGGTCCATTGGAGATGAAAAAGCAGAGTTGGAAGGTCTGCTTTATGTTGTTGATAGACTGCCATACGGGATTGAAGAATGCACTTTTATTAACTTGACGAGTGATGAGGGGTATACCAATTCACATTTTAAAGCCATTATTCCTCCAAAAAGAAGACGAAATTGTTTCCGGATTGATAAAGAGCAGATGAATATAGAGATCACACGTGGTCGTTCAGAAATCTATGATATTTTAACCCATTTGACCTTTATGTTTGTGGAGTCTCACAAAATTAGCAAGCGGGTTCTTATTGATGAAGAGGGGACAACAACGCGTGATTGGTTAAAACTGGAGAAAGCGGTGCTTTCCAACCAGGAATTGACACAAGAAGAGCGTGAGATTGCCATTGCACATACTGCAAATATTTTGGGCAGGACCTTTAATGAACTGACCACAATGTACAGTTCTTTTGCCTTACCTGACCAACCGGAACGTTTTTTACATTTAATCTATTGGCTCGGGAAACTAGCTATTGAGGAAGTGGTCAATAACAAAGGACGAACGGTAACTTTTAGCCCAGTGCTTCGAGAGCGTTTGGGCCATCATATCCATGGCGAAATTTGGTCTGATACGATTAAGGAAGCCTTAATGAAGAATGGACTAATTGATCGACCTATCCACGTCATCAGTGCAAATATGCACAGTGTGATGAATTCTATTTTTGCACCTCAAGCATTAAAGAGCTTGACTGCTAAAAAGAGCATTTTTGAAGTTTATGAAGCGCTAAGTCAAAAGGAAAATCAGGACATGCGAAATAAAGTTACCAAAGAGGCCTTATCAAAGGGTATGATTTACATTCCAGATACCTCGGGTACCAATATAGACGTACAAATTTTTGATACGGCCAAGATCGATTTTAAGAAAACAGATTTGGAAGCTTCTAAGGTGTTTGACGATTCAGAAAAACCTGTTCTTTTTGTCATGGATTACGCTTTTGGAGAACAAGCTTACGAAACTATTGATGAGCTGCTAAAACCGATTAAAACAAAGGATAAACAGATTCATTTAAATATTGATTCTATATCCATTATGGGCAAAGCCGGAATTTTAGAAGGAGGCAAAGGTGATATTATGATTCCGTCGGCGCATATTTTTGAAGGTACTGCAGATAATTACCCGTTGGAGAACCAACTTTCCAAATCCGATCTTGAGGGGCATGGTATTGATGTGTATGAAGGGACCATGATTACCGTATTAGGAACTTCGCTTCAAAATAAAGAGATCTTAAAATTCTTTTTCAATTCCACGTGGAATGTTATTGGATTGGAAATGGAAGGTGCACATTACCAAAAGGCAATCCAGGCAGCTTCAAAAGTTAGAGGCAGTATTAACCCCGATGTTAAGGTAAGATATGCCTATTATGCCAGTGATAATCCTTTAGAAACAGGCAGCACTTTAGCTTCCGGTGGATTGGGAACATCGGGTGTAAAACCAACGTATTTGATTACGAGAAAAATATTACATCAAATATTCAACTAATTAAAAGCTATGAATGAAGATTTAAGAAAAAATCAGCCCCAAAGTGATGAGGTTGATTTGGGCCAATTATTTAATGCAATTGGAAGGCTTTTTGAGCGTTTTTTCCGGTTTATAGGCTCTATACTTACTGCCATATTTAGCTTTATTATATTTGTTTTAAAAGTTGTCATTGACAACTTTAAACTGATCCTGGTAGTGATGATCATTGCTTCTGTATTAGGATTTTTGATGGAGAAACGGAAGGTAGACGTATACACTTCCCAAATGTTGGTCAAACCTTACTTTGATTCTAAATACCAATTGGTCAGTAATATTAACTACTTCAATACACTGATTAGTACCCAAGGTTATACAGAGTTGTCAACTATCTTTGATATTTCTGAAGAATCGGCTAAAGAACTCAGGTCTTTTGACGTACAACCCGGACCAGAAAGTGATAATGAAAAAGTAAAGGCCTATGGTGAATTTCTTGAGTCTATAGATTCATTAAGCGCTACAACTTTTACCTATAATGAGTTTATTGAAAATAGAGATATCTTTACAGGAGATCTTTTTGAGATTAATGTTGAATCGACCAAAAAGGATATTTTTAAAAGTTTGGAAAAGGGCTTAAATAGCACATTTAAAAATGAATATTCCGAGCGCTTGAAACAGAAAAGAGATACGTTGCTTGAAATTCAAAAATCAAACATTCTGGCGACTTTAAATGCGGTCGATTC
Source organism: Gelidibacter maritimus (assembly GCF_014062315.1). Lineage (GTDB taxonomy): Bacteria > Bacteroidota > Bacteroidia > Flavobacteriales > Flavobacteriaceae > Gelidibacter > Gelidibacter maritimus. Next base: position 467,737 of record NZ_JACGLT010000002.1, on the reverse strand, counting down.
GCTTAGCAAAGTTTATATCTCAGTTCTACAAGAAGAATCCCGTAAAGGCGCAACCAAAATCAGTTTTGGAGAAGGTCTTTCATTAGAACCTGAAAGCAAATCTAAAACCAAAGAATTTGAGTTACTCGAAAGAGAAATTGAATTAAGAGAAAGATTAACGCGGTTGGAAGAAGTAAAAGTACAACGTGATACGTATTTTGACATGGTTTCCGGTTTTCAAGAGGTTGGCGCAAAAACCGCCAAATTCACGGAAAAATATGTTATTCTATTTCCTTTGATCGGGTTTATTGTATTAACTATAATATTTATTGTTAGCCGAACTATTAAATTTGTTAGAGGTTATGGTAGATAAAACTTCAATTTTAATTACTGGAGGCGCTGGTTTTATTGGGTCTCATGTAGTTAGATTGTTTTTACATAAATACTCAGATTATCAAATTTATAATCTCGATAACCTTACTTATGCAGGAAATCTGGAGAATCTTAAAGATGTTGAAAATGCTCCTAACTATCATTTTATAAAAGGTGATATAGCGCAATCGGCTTTTGTTGACTCTTTATTTGAAAGCTATAAATTTGATAAGGTTATTCATTTGGCTGCAGAGTCTCACGTGGATCGATCTATAACAGATCCGATGGCTTTTGTTAAAACAAATGTTATGGGCACCATTAATTTGCTCAATGCTTTTAAGGGACTTTGGAAAGATAATTTCAATGATAAGCTTTTTTATCACATCAGCACAGATGAAGTCTATGGCAGCTTGGGTCAAGACGGTCTTTTCACGGAAGAGACATCCTATGACCCCAATTCGCCTTATTCCGCATCTAAAGCAAGTTCAGATCATTTTGTAAGGGCCTACGGCGAAACTTATGGATTGCCATATATCATATCCAACTGTTCCAATAATTATGGCCCGAATCAGTTTCCTGAAAAATTAATTCCGCTGTTTATAAATAATATCATTCATAATAAACCATTACCGGTGTATGGCGATGGTAATTATACACGAGATTGGCTCTATGTTTTAGATCATGCACATGCCATTGATGTCGCATTTCATAACGGAAAATATGGTGAGACGTATAATATTGGCGGATTTAATGAGTGGAAAAATATCGAATTGGTTAAATTATTATGTCGTCAAATGGATGTAGAATTGAATCGAGAAAAAGGCACTTCTGAAAAACTGATCACTTATGTAAAAGACCGTCCGGGACATGATTTTAGGTATGCTATTGACGCTACAAAAATCAAGAATGAATTGGGGTGGACACCTTCTCTAACATTTGAAGAAGGATTGAAAAAAACAATTCGCTGGTATTTGGATAATGAAGCGTGGTTAAAAAGTGTGACGAGTGGTGCCTATCAAAATTATTATAAACAGCAATACAGTTGAAATGAAAGGAATAATATTAGCTGGGGGTTCTGGTACACGTTTACATCCGTTGACCTTGTCTGTAAGTAAGCAATTAATGCCTATTTATGACAAACCCATGATTTATTATCCCTTATCAACATTAATGTATTCGGGTATCAATGAGATTCTCATAATTTCGACACCGAAAGATTTGCCGCTTTTTAAAGAACTTTTAGGAGATGGCAAAAAGTATGGTTGTAGATTTGAATACGCGGTGCAAGAGGCGCCGAATGGACTTGCAGAAGCTTTTATTATAGGGGCGGATTTTATTGGTACAGATAAAGTTGCACTGATCTTGGGTGATAATATTTTTTATGGTTCAGGATTGTCTGAATTATTGCAAGCTAATAGTAGTCCGGAAGGCGGTATTATTTATGCCTATCATGTCAATGATCCAGAACGTTATGGTGTGGTTGAGTTTGATGATTGTGGAAATGCTATTTCCATAGAAGAAAAGCCTAAATCCCCGAAGTCCAATTATGCGGTTCCGGGAATTTATTTTTATGACAATTCAGTCGTTGACATTGTGAAGCATATCAAACCGAGTAAAAGGGGTGAACTTGAAATAACCGATATCAATCAGGCCTATTTAAAAGAAGGAAAATTAAGCGTCAGTATTTTAGATCGTGGAACGGCGTGGCTAGACACCGGTACGTTTAAATCGCTTATGCAAGCATCGCAATTTGTTCAGGTTATAGAAGAACGTCAAGGCCTCAAAATAGGTTCAATTGAAGAGGCAGCTTATAAAATGGGGTTTATTGATAAAACCCAATTGCACATTTTGGCAGAGCCTCTTTTAAAAAGTGGATACGGAAAGCATTTGTTAGAATTAAAATAATCAGCTATTGGAAATAGAGCAAACATACTTAAATGACTGTTATTTAATGAAGCCGAAAGTCTTTGCAGATGACCGGGGTGTTTTTTTTGAAACGTTCAACAAGAGACAATTCTTTAAGTTAACCGGAGTATCAATTGATTTTGTTCAAGATAACCAGTCTATATCTCAAAAAGGTGTTTTAAGAGGATTACATTTCCAAACAGGAGATTTTGAGCAAGCCAAATTGGTGAGGGTAGTTACAGGTAGCGTATTGGACGTAGCCGTTGATATTAGACCTCATTCCAGTACTTTTGGTCAGCACTTTTCTGTTGTATTAAGTGCTGAGAATAATCGGCAAGTATATATTCCACGTGGTTTTGCACATGGGTTTCTGGTTTTGGAGGATCATACTATCTTTTCCTATAAATGTGATAATTATTATCATAAACCTTCAGAAAGAGGTATCATTTTTAATGACCAATCAATAAATATCGATTGGCAGTTTCCTGAAAATCAAATGATTATTTCCGATAAAGATAAAGTGCTTCCACTCTTCGAAAATTTGATCAAATGAAAACTCGAGTTCTCGTCACCGGAGGGAGTGGACAATTAGGTCAATCTATTCAATCTATAGCGCTACAGCAGTCATCCTTAGAGTTTCTGTTTTGTGACAAAAACATGCTAGACATAACAAATTCAGAGCACGTCTTATCCTTTTTTAAGACAAATAAAATAGATTGGTGTATAAATTGCGCGGCCTACACAAATGTAGATAAGGCTGAGGTAAATCAGGATCAGGCTTATCAAATCAACGTTTTGGGTGCGAAAAATATTGCTAAGGCTTGTCAGGTATATAATGTGAAATTAATTCACATCTCTACAGATTTCGTCTTTGACGGCCAGAGCAATAAACCTTATACTGAAACGGATATAACCAATCCAATTAATACTTATGGTAGAACCAAGTTGCAAGGTGAAGCCGAGATTGCCTCTATTTTTGACAATTTTTTTATTATAAGAACCTCTTGGTTATATTCTGAATTTGGACATAACTTTATGAAAACGATGTTGAGGTTGTCTTCAGAAAAAGAGCTCATACGGGTTGTTGATGATCAAATTGGAACACCTACTTATGCGGGAGATATAGCAGAAGCCCTTATAAAACTAATACTGGATGATACATCGAATTACGGTATTTTCCATTTCGCCAATCATGGAGAAGTCAGTTGGTTTGAGTTTGCAAAGGCTATTTTTGAGCAGACTCACAGCTCTGTTATTTTAGAACCAATTTTTTCAAGAGATTACATTACTTTGGCTAAAAGACCAGCTTATAGCGTTTTGGACACCTCCAAGGCATCAGAAGAGATGGATATTGCAATTCCATTTTGGAAAGACAGCTTAAGTAAGGCAATTCAGAATTTTGAAGATAGCTAATCTTATATAAGTAACCTAACCGTATTACTTTCGAGATAAAACACTTGGTTTTTTATGATTTAAAATGATTGTCATTACTTCGAAATCAACAACCATTTGATTCTTATATAGCTTTCATTCGGAGGTTATTATCAGGGGTCTAATACATCTATTATCAACTATTTTTGTTGCTAAAATAGAATACTATCGTACTTTTGCCAAGACGTAATTTAAAACCAACTTAATGTTTACACTAAAAGGGAAATCGCTATTAATTACTGGCGGAACAGGTTCTTTAGGAAAGGCTTTAACCCACCATATTCTTTCTCAGTATCCTGATATTAGAAGACTCATTATCTATTCTAGAGATGAACAGAAACAGTTCCATATGGCTCAAGAGTTTCCTGTTGAAAAATATCCTCAAATTCGCTATTTCATAGGGGATGTAAGAGATAAAGATCGGATGTTAAGAGCATTTCAAGGTGTGGAATATGTCATTCATGCTGCGGCCATGAAACATGTTCATATTGCAGAATACAACCCTGATGAATGCATTAAAACCAATATTGGAGGGGCCGAGAACGTTGTTGACGCTTGTCTTAAAACTAAAGTGGAGCGTGTGGTGGCACTCTCAACAGACAAGGCTTGCGCACCAATCAACCTTTATGGAGCTACCAAACTTACGTCAGATAAACTATTTATTGCAGCCAATAATATAAGAGGTGAAAATCCTATTCGGTTTTCCGTTGTGAGGTATGGTAATGTTATGGGGTCTAACGGATCGGTCATTCCTTTTTTCATCAATAAGAAGAAAGAAACAAATGTTTTGCCAATAACAGACCCAAATATGACCCGCTTTAACATCTCACTTCAAGGTGGCGTTGACATGGTCATGCATGCTTTAGAGCACGCTTGGGGCGGCGAATTATTTGTTCCTAAAATACCATCTTATAAAATTATGGATGTCGCAAATGCAATTGGTCAGGATTGTGAGAAACCAATAATTGGAATCCGACCAGGAGAAAAGGTTCATGAAGAAATGATTACATCTTCCGATTCTTTTTATACCTATGATCTTGGTAAATATTATACTATTCTACCGCCAACGCACAAATGGAGCTTGGATGAGTTTGTGGCAGTATTTAACGCTAAAAAAGTACCCAATGGCTTCAGTTATAATTCTGGTGAGAATAAAGAGTGGGAAACTGTAGAAAGCTTGCGTCAACTTATAAAAGAGCATGTTGATCCTAACATATAAAAGGAATGAAGAACGCGATACCTTACGGAAGACAGCTCATTCAACAAGATGACATTGATGCTGTTGTAGAAACATTAACTGCCGATTTTTTGACCCAAGGACCAAAGGTGAAGGAGTTTGAAGATAAGTTTGCAGATTATATTGGTGCCAAATATGCCGTAGCGGTCAATAATGCCACATCGGGATTGCATCTCTCAGTATTGGCTCTAGATTTAAAACCTGGTGAACGTGTTATTACAACACCCATCACTTTTGCTGCCTCTGCCAACTGTATAAGATATGCGGGAGGTGAGGTTTGGTTTGCTGATATAGACCCTGATACTTATTTGCTTTCTCTTGATAGTACCAAGAAGCTTATTGAAAGTAAACCCAAAGGCTTTTTTAAAGGAATCATTCCAGTGGATTTTGCTGGCTTACCAATTAATTTAGAGGCTTTCAGAAGATTAGCGGATGATCATGGCCTCTGGATTATAGAAGATGCTTGTCATGCACCTGGAGGCTACTTTATGGACTCAACTGGAAAGAAGCAAAGGTGTGGCAATGGAGCTTATGCTGATATTGGTGTTTTTTCATTTCACCCAGTAAAGCATATTGCTTGTGGTGAAGGAGGCATGGTGACGACCAATTCAGAAGAACTTTACAAAAAAATTTCTCTATTGAGGACTCACGGAATTACCAAAGAAGATATGACTGAAGATCATGGCGGTTGGTTTTATGAGATGCAAGCACTTGGTTATAATTATAGGTTGACTGACATACAATCAGCTTTGGGAATTACACAACTCGCCAAAAATAAAGACGGGGTAGCCAGAAGAAACCAAATAGCAAATACGTATAAAAATGCTTTTAAAGGTAAAATAAAGTTTCAAAGTTTGCCCGAAAATACGCTCAATGCGCATCATTTATTTGTTATTGAAGTCGATGACAGGAAAGGATTATATGACTTTTTAAGAAGTCAAAATGTTTTTGCTCAAATACATTATATTCCAGTTCATACGCTACCTTATTATAAAGAAATTGGTTATCAAGCGGCTGATCTAACATCTGCTGAAAACTATTATTCTAAATGTATTAGTTTGCCAATGTACCCTAGTTTAACAGATGATGAGCAAAACTTTGTAATAGAAAAAGTGTTATCTTATACCAATGGGTAATTTAGCAATTATACCTGCAAGAGGAGGAAGTAAACGTATACCAAGAAAAAATATTAAGCATTTTCTAGGAAAGCCTATTATAGCATATTCTATTGAGGCGGCATTAAACAGTAAATTGTTTGATGAAGTTATGGTATCTACAGACGATAATGAAATTGCTAAAGTTGCTAAAACTTATGGTGCGAACGTGCCTTTTTTGAGAAGTGCTGAAAATTCCAATGATTACGCAGTTTTGGCTGACGTTGTTGAAGAAGTACGCCAGGAGTACTTAAAAAAGACTAAAGTTTTTGAAAACATCTGTTGTATTTTACCGACAGCCCCTTTTTTAACACCATCTAAACTTGCAGCAGCGTATTCTAAACTAGTTGAAAATGATCTTGATAGTGTGTTTCCCGTTTTAGAGTTTTCATTTCCCATTCAGCGAGCCCTTCAAATGGACAATCATAGAGTAACTATGATTTATGACCAACATTTGAATACGCGATCTCAAGACTTAGTTCCAAGGTACCATGATTCCGGTCAGTTTTATTGGTTAAAGGAATCTGCATTTAGCACAAAACAAAGACTGCTTACCAATAACTCAGGGGCCATTATCATCTCGCAACTGGAAGCTCAAGATATAGACACTGAAACAGATTGGAAGTTGGCCGAGATGAAGTATAAACTCATTCAAGGTTTATAATGGCTAAGAAAATACTTTTTAGAGCAGACGGCAATACAGAAACTGGTTTAGGACATCTATATCGTTTGTTTGCTTTGGTTGAAATATACAAAGAACAGTATCAGTTTGTTTTTCTGACAAAGCAAAATTCTATTTTAGACATTATCCCGAAAGATTATTTGTTAGCAACCATACCTGATGAGATTAAAATGTCTGATGAGCCTCAATGGATACATTCTCATTTTCCGCCTCAAAAATATATTCTTATTGCAGATGGCTATCAATTTACCGCCACATATCAGCAACAGATAAAAAACAGAGGGTACAGTTTAATTTACATTGATGATTTAGCAACTGATCATATGTATGCAGATGTTGTTATCAACCATTCGCCCTATATTCAAGAAGGACATTATAAAAAAGAAGCCTATACAAGATTGGCCTTAGGAACTCAATATGCCCTATTGCGTCCGCTTTTTTTAGAGTCAGCTAAGCTGAATAGGGAAGTCAACTCAATTCATAGTGCTTTTGTTTGTTTTGGTGGTGCGGACCCATTTAATTTAACCATAAAGGCAGTTAAAGCACTATTGGAGATTCAAAATTTTAAAAATATATATGTCGTTTTGGGTGGCGCCTATAAACACGATGATATTTTTAAATTAGAAGAAGAACATTCCGATAGGATAAAAATATACAACAATCTTTCAGAGGATAATCTCGTTAAAACCATGGAACAATGCAATTTTGCTATCGCACCTGCAAGTACCATATTGTACGAGCTTTGCTGTGTTAAAATGCCAGTCCTCAGTGGCTTTTATGTAGATAATCAGGAATTGATTTATAAAGGGTTTTTAAATCATAATGCCATTATTGATGGTGGAAATTTTCAAAACTATCAAGTTTCTAATTTTATCGATCATCTAAAGTTAATTGTTTACAATCAACAATTGAATCATTATATTATGGCTCAGAAAGCATTATTTGATGATAAAATATCAGAGAGGCACTTAAATATTATTAAAAAACTATGATAACTATTGGTGTACTTTGCAGTGGAAACTTGGGATTGTCTACGCTTACCAAAATGGTTGAGGATTACCCTGTCCAATTTGTATTAACGGACCGTAATTCTACTGGAATTATAAATTTTGCAATTAAAAATAACATTCCTTTTTATGCTGGAAACCCGAGAAATGGTAAGGGCCATAGTTTTATAAAAGCCTATAATGTGGAGGTTATAATCTCTATTAATTATTTGTTTCTAATTGAAGAAGATATAATTAATCATTCAAACAGACTAACCTTTAATATACACGGCTCTTTATTGCCAAAGTATAGAGGTAGAACACCGCATGTATGGGCAATAATCAACGGTGAAACGCTAACGGGTGTAACAGCGCACTTAATAGATTCAGGCTGTGATACAGGTAAGATCATTCATCAGATTGAAATTCCTATAAATGCCGACGATACTGGCGCTACAATGCTTGAAAAGTATGCTCAGGTCTATTATCCGCTTATCACTAAAGTATTATATGATGTGTCGGTAGGTCAATTAATCCTCAAGGATCAAATTGAGGAAGATGCTTCCTATTTTGGAAAACGTACTCCGGACGACGGCGAAATTAATTGGGGTTGGAACAAAGAGGCTATTAGAAACTGGGTAAGAGCCCAAGCAGACCCCTATCCTGGTGCTTTCACATATTATGACAATCAAAAAGTAATTATCGATAAAGTCTCAATTTCAGACTTAGCTAATTATGACAATTATACTAATGGACAAATTATACAGATAAAACCCAAGGTTCTGGTTAAGGCCAAAAACGGTATTCTACAGTTGGATGCCATAAGGACGGAAAACTGTACTTTTGTACTTGGAAAAATACTCGGAAAATGAAAATAGGAAATAGGACTATAGGTGAAAATAACCCTTGTTTTATCATAGCAGAATTATCAGCCAATCATAATGGACAATTGGAAGTAGCAATTGAAACTATTAGAGCGGCCAAAAGAACTGGCGCAGATGCGATAAAACTGCAAACTTATACACCAGATACCTTAACCATAAACTGTAACAATGAACACTTTAAAATAGGTGGTGGTACACTTTGGGATGGGAAAACCCTATACGAGCTTTATGGAGAAGCTTATACGCCTTGGGAATGGCATAAGAAACTATTTGAAGTGGCAGCAGAGGAAGGTTTGATTTGTTTTTCGTCACCTTTTGATAATTCTGCTGTTGACTTTCTTGAAGAGTTAAATGTACCAGCGTACAAAATAGCATCATTTGAAATTCAAGATATACCATTAATTGAGTATGTCGCTTCCAAAGGAAAACCTATTATTATATCAACTGGAATTGCAGAGGAGGCCGACATAAAGTTAGCGGTAGATACATGTAGAAAGGTTGGGAATAACGATATCATACTTTTAAAATGTACCTCAGCCTATCCAGCACCTTTGGAGTTGGCAAATTTAAATACCATACCGGATTTAAGGATGCGTTTTGATGTTGAAGTTGGTTTTAGTGATCATACCTATGGATCTCTAGCACCTATAGTGGCTACTACATTGGGAGCCAAGGTTATTGAGAAACATTTTATTTTGGATAAATCAATTGGTGGTCCTGATGCAGACTTCTCATTAGATGTTGCAGAGTTTACAGAAATGGTAAATAAAGTAAGAGATACTGAGAAATTGTTAGGAAACGTATCGTATGAAATCTCTGAAAAAGTTAAGAACAACAAAAAATTTGCGAGGTCACTTTTTGTCGTACAGAACGTCAAATCTGGAGACATTATTTCGAAAAATAATGTGCGATCCATTCGTCCAGGCTATGGCGTGCACCCCAAATATTTTAATGACATATTGGGAAAAAAGTTTAATGTTAACGTTAATAGAGGAGAACCATTATCTTTAACAATGGTAGAAAACTTTTAGAATGAAATTACTGTTTATAGAAAATAGGCATAAAACGTTCCTTTTTGAATTAATTACTAATCAATTAGGCAAAAACGGTCATGAAATCCATTGGCTTATTCAGAATAAACAATTTATACCTTCAGGAAATGCTAAGAAGTATATTATTGATTATCCATCCACCGAGATAAATGGGTATAAAAAAGATCAAGCTATTGAAGATATTATTAAAAGCGACCGGCAGTTCAATCATTTTAATAAACAAGACACCTCTTACTTTTATTATTACAATGATAAAATAGAACGCTATTTAAAGGAACTTAAACCAGATTTTGTTTTTGGGGAGTCTACAGCTTTTCATGAATTATTAACCATAAATAACTGCAAAAAGCAACAAATACTTTATTTAAATCCATCAACGTGTAGATATCCAACTGGGCGCTTTTCGTTTTATAAATATAACACTCTAGAACCTTATCTGGGTAGTATGGAGGTGCTTTCAGATAAAGATGCAAATGCTATTATAGATCAAATCGTTAATAGAAAAACAACTCCTGACTATATGAAGCCCTCACCTGCTTCTAAACGAACAATTATAAAAGATAAAGCTATAAAAATATATAGCTATGCTAAAGGTGAAAAATATAATACCCCAAGTCCATTAACTAAATATAGATTAGAAAAAGAAAAAGAAAACAATATTAAACTTTGGGATGCTTTTGCGAAAGATAAAATAGATGTTGAAAATAAAACCATTTTGCTTTACCCCCTACAAATGCAACCTGAAGCTAATATTGATGTATGGGGACATGAACACAGAAACCAGTTACAACTAATAAAATCGATCAGTAATTTAATTCCGAAGAACGTCGTATTAGTAGTAAAACCCAATCCAAAATCTAAATATGAGTTATCGAGAGATTTGGTTGACTATGTTCAAAATTCGTCAAACATTATTGCCTTACAGCACAAAGTAAAAATGGATGAGGTTTTTCCTCATGTGGATCTTGTTGTCACAGTTACAGGAACCATTGCCATTGAATGTATCTTGAGCAATAAACCAGTGGTCACAATGACTAAAACAATTAACAATTGTGCAAAAAGCTGTATTTATATTAAAAATATAACTACTGAATTACAAAAAATTATAGATACCGTAAATAACAACACGTTTCACAGAAACACAAACCAAGAAAAAATTAATTTCATTAATGCACTTAATGCCACCAGTTATAAGGGTGTTATTTCAGATCCATTCAGTGATAAAAACTGCATCTCTGCAAATAATATCGAACTCGTTACTTCAGCATTTATTAATGTTATAGAAAAACAGCATGGTCAGAAAAACATTTAAACTAACCAACAGAATTGTTGATATAAATATTTTTGATACCGCTTTCCATGAAGAAGATAATTGTTTCTTTTTTGGACATCCTCTAGATTATATAAAAAATTCAGATTACAATACAATTAAAGGGCCGTGGCTAAAAATAACTATAAAGAAAGATGAGGTTGTAGTTGTAACAGATATCATTGGAACTTATAGACTTTATTATTTAAGCGCAGAAAACTTTATATATATATCCGACAATTATAGTTTTTTATTAGGTAAAATTTCCGAGATTAAAATCAACAAAATAGAGTATGAATATTGGAAAAAGCATGATTACACTACTGGAGGAAAAACCTTGTTTGTTGGGGTAAACAAATTTAAGCCTGCAACCGAAAATATTATTAAAGACAATAGCTTTGAAGAAAATCTATATTTTAAAAACTTGCCTCGAGAATATAATAGCATAAGACATACCGAAATGGTTTTTACAGATTTAGATCACACCTTCGACTTAATAAAAAAAACGAACACGAAAGTTGTTTTGATGTTTTCTGGAGGTAAGGATTCATGTCTTTTAGCCTTATTTTTAAAAAAACAAGATATAGATTTCGTTTCAGTCTTTTTAAAGTTAGAGCCAACCTTTACCCAGGCATATCTTGATTATCAAAAAGTATTACAAGTATCGGAAGCCTTAGGTATAAAGACTGATATTATTACCGTTAAAGTCAACTCTTTTTCAAAAGATGAAAGTAATAAAATTCATCAAGTTCAATTACTTGATAAACATTTTACGGCCATTCATTACAGAGGAGCCGAGGAGATAAAAAAGGCCTACGGATCAGATATTCTGATTCTGAATGGGTCAACCTCTGATAGTATTTTTACATTTGGACCATCCGAGAATAGTAAGATAAGTTACTTACGGCGTAACATTATGTTTAACTCTAAATCCTTAATTTCCAAAATAGCAGTTCAGTTTTTAAATCTAAAAGCGAGACGTCATTTCAGATTAGGTAAAAACGAAGACGAGTTACTTCTTGCTTTAATGGACGAGTATAAGTATTGTCGCGTTTTGGATAAAGAAAAAGATGAAGATTATTATGATTATTTATTAAAACAACTATCCTTTGCCAAGAAGGTATTGACCACATTCAATAGTATGGAGATGTATACTAAAACCTATACGTTTTTACAAGGATCAACTCAACAGGTAATACATAATAGTTGTAGGTTTCATAAACTAAAATATATTATGCCATTTGCTTCACCCGGAGTAATTTACGCGACAATGAAGTATAGAAATGATAAATTAGAAATAACACAACCAAAATACTGTGTTGAGAGAATCCTAAAAGAAAAATTTAATTTTGATTATAATAATATCAAGTTAGATTATAATAATCAAACATTCAGTTATAATTTAGATGAATTAAGAAAAAACGTCAATGAAGAATTCGAAAAATGTTTATCTGCAAGCATTTCAAAAACCAATTAACTAAACTCGAGATAACATAGAACGATCAACATGTTGTATTAGGGTTGTCATAAATAAAATTAGTAGATTTAAATTTAAGCTATGAAAAAAGCCTTAACGATGTTGTGTGGGTTACTTCCTCTTAATCCTGTCAAAATTTTTTTACTTAGAGCTTTAGGTCATTCAATATCCTACAAATCACATATTGGCATATCTGTTTTATACGTTGATAAGCTAGAGTTGAGAAAACATTCGAGAATAAAGCATCTTAATTTTTTAAAGATGAAAAAACTTGTACTTGGAGAAGAGAGTTTTATAGGTAATTATAATATTATCAAAGGACCAATGGAAGTTAGCTTAGCCGATAAAGCAGGAATTTCAAAGCAAAATAAAATTAGGCGCTCTTATGCCCCAATTTCTTATGGAAGGGCCGTGTTGCAATTAGGACAAAATACTATTATTGTTTCTAAACATTTTTTAGACTTAACAAAGTCAATTTATGTTGGAGATAACTCAATAATAGCGGGAATAGGCTCTCAATTTTGGACACACGGGTATTATCATGCTGCCCAAGGTAAAGATAGGATAAGGATAGATGGCGACATACATATAGGTAATAATGTTTATATCGGATCAGGATGTATTTTTAACCCAGGTGTAAAAGTTTCAGATGCGATTCACATTGGAGCGGGCAGCGTCATTTCAAAAAATTTAGTGGACAAAGGAATGTATGTTAGCCAAGGTTTACGGTATATTGAGAACAGTATTGAAGCGATAAAATCGAAACTAACAAAAGTTGAAGGCTTTGACTTAATTGAACAGGTTTATACAAAAAAATAAATGGGCGTTATAAATCCTATAAAATTACTATTAATATCCTTTTTGATATGGTTTTTAATTTATATTCAAATCCCTGTAAAATACCTCTACACGGGAAATTTGTTCTTTCCCTTACTTACTCTATTTTTGTTTATTACGTCTTTTATTTGCGGTATAATTTCTTTAAAAACAAGCTCTGTAAAATCACTGTTGAAACCTAGAAATAGTAAGATAAAACAGATAGTTTATGTATTATTCCTGATGGGGTTGTTAGGCGTAATGTTAAAAATATATGCAGGCTTTTTCAACTCTAAAATTTTTGTTAGTGATAATATTTTTGAGCAAAGAATTGAGAATATGGATAAAGAGTTGACGGGTGGCTACATAGGGGTAATTGGAGCAATATTATTCCCCTTTTCATTTGTTAGCCTTTTAATGGTGCTTTACAACTATCGTATTTTTAGTAATGTTTTTATTTTGTTTTCAATTTTAGTTGGTTCCTACCCTTTTGTAGAGACTATTTTTATGGGAGGTAGAACCATCATAGCTTTATTAGGGACGACCTTAGTATTTGTGTTGATTGCTAGTTATAGTAAAAATGCAAGAATTCCTATGAAAAGGGTCACTTGGTTTGGAACTCTACTTTTTAAAATGCCAACAGTTTTGTTTAAAAAAAGAGTGTCAATTCCATTAGTACTTATAGGAATAGTCTTTATTTCATATTCTTTTAATGTTGTTAATACGAGGCTTAAAAGGTTCGGTTATGGTAATAAAACACTAAAAGTATGGGAAAGAAAGGATTATCAATGGGTTGAATTTAATAAGGATTTCCTAGCTGAATATTACAAAGCTGGAAATGAAGAGCAAGCCAAAATGATTGGGTTATATAGTCTTAAACATTATTTTGCACATGGAGTTGTTGAATATATACGAATGGTAAATCATCTAGATTACTCAACGGGATATTATTATGGACAGTACGAATTTGATGTTTTTTTTAAATTTTTCAGGTCATTTGGGGTTCCATTAAAGTCAGGGGTACAGATGCAGTCCATATTAAAACGAAAGGCTGTTTATTCTACATTCTTCGGTCCTTTTTATATAGATTTTGGTTTTTTTGGAGTTGTTATTTTGTTTTTTTGGGGCAGATTCACTAAGAGAGTATATATTCATGCACAAGATAGAAACACGGAATACGTAGTCTTTTATGGGTATTTAGCAACCATTATTATAACATCAGCCTTTATAAACTTTCTTCTTGGATCTTCCAGCTATTACTTATTTGCTTTTTTTATAAGCCTACTTCTTTTTAAGTTTTGGCCAAACAGACTTGTACTAAAACGCGAACCATGAAACAATTTATAATATATGTTTTTTGCATATGCTTTCTGTTTTCATGTGAAAAGATTGAAAGACCTCGTATACAAGCTCCTGTTAATACGAATGAGAAAGATGATACGAAGTTAATTGTAAATGATACATTTTCTATAGGAGATGTAAGACGTTACGGAATTTTTCCCAACCAGACCATCTCCAATAAAAAATTAGCTGCAATTATAGAGTTCTCAAGTGGAGGTCCACAATTGTACTTTCCAAAAGGATTCTATCCTATTAATTTAAACATTGTTGGTCTCTCACATATATCCATTTATTTTGACGATGCTACGTTAGGAGGTGGATTAACAATTACGGACAAAGAGAACCATCAAAGCTCCAAAATTGCAATAAATGGTAATTTAAAGATTTTAGATAAAATTTTCATTAGAGAATCTAACAATTTGTTTTTTGAAAATGTGACGGTTAAAACGGACACTTTAGGAAGTATTTACAATAGTAGAAATAGGGGAGTGAGTATCTATGTTGGTTCAAAAAACATAAAATTTGAGAAATTAAAAATTTTAAATACAGGAGGAGATGGTTCAGAATTTTACACCTATGTTGCGGCGGCGTTACAAGTTCATGGCTGGAAAAACAATCCAGAATATATTACTATTAATGAATTAGAAATTCAAAATGCAGCTCGGACTGCTTTATATCTGACCGGACAACATCATCTGTTAAAAAAAGTTCAAATAAAAAACTTTGGATTTGGGAGTGATGCTAATATGTTTGGATTGGAAGACACCAAAAAAGGAGATGAAAAAATGTTCTCAGGAGCCTGGATCAATAAATGTAATGACTGTGTGATTGATAGCTTAGCTATTGCAAATAAATCTCTTAAAGGCGCATATAGCATTAATTTTGGCGTAGGAACCTATTCACAACCAACATTTATAAACAACGTACAATTTTCGGAAAATGCAAAAAATATGCCTTTAAAAGATGATCCACTTACCAATATATTAGTTAAAAAAACTTATTAAAATGCTTAGGAAATTTTTGCAAAAGCGTAGAATTATAGGTATTTGGTTAGTAGTATTACTGATTAGCTCATTTAGCATATCTTATGCTTTAACTAGTATTTCTATGTTTGCTTTTTTGCCGTTTTTCTTTTTTGATACGAAGGTTAATATTATAGAAAAATTTAAAGTTATCCGCTACAAAAGAATCCCCATCTTCTTTATCTTTTTTTTTATCACACAACTTATAGGTCTCATGCATTCAGAAAATCTTGATTTTGCTCAAACGCGTGTCAGTGTTATGTTGCCTATCCTTTTTCTCCCAGCCATACTAAGTGTTGAAAAATTTTCAAAAAAGGAATTTGAATTCATCATTTCAATAGCTAAAATTACTGTCATCTTACCCTTTATATATTACATTTTTGTGCATTTGTATATTGATAATAGAGATATAAGTACTTTTGTGCATTTCACTATTATTGAAAAATTGGATATCAGTCAGTTTTATCTTATTTTCATATTGTTCCTCCCTATTCTAGCGTGTATCGACGCCATCATCGACAAAAGAAAAATAATGTTTCACATAATCCTATTATGTGTTTCTTTTGGTATTATCTTTTTAATGGGTAATAAAACCAGTTTAATTTTTGGACTTCTTCTTTGGTTAATTATAATATTTCAAACATATAAGAGAAAAAAATCAAAAGTATTTGTTCCATTAATAATGGGAGCAGTTATATTTTTGAGTGCATTTCAATTGCCAATTATACAGCAGCGGGTGGATGTGTTTACTAAAACATTAGATATTGATTTAGAAACTATTATTACCAAGAACGCTTTCACTATCACAAAAAACACATTTGAACACCGAATTCTAATTAATCATTTGGCTCTTCAAGAAATTTCTGATGCACTACCCTTTGGTGTCGGAACAGGCGACTATAGGGAGGCTCTAAATGATCAATATAAACGCGTAAATTTTAAGGCAGGATTATCGGCCAAATATAATAATCACAACCAATATCTAACGGAGTTTTTAAAAACAGGAATTTTAGGAGGGTTTGTGTTTTTATTCCTGATGTTTATTCTAATAAGAAAAATTAACCTTCGTCAAAAATATTATTCATATTATATAATTTTCTTTAGCATGGGTTGCATGGTCGAGTCGTATCTAGATAGACAACATGGAATTGTTATATTTGCATTTCTGATCCCCTTTTTTTTATACAACGATAATAATTAATATAATGACTCAACCAAAGATTACTCTTATCATATGTCTTTTGACCTTTTTCTTTTTTTCCTGCAAGGAGGAAAAAAAGGCTACTTTTAATAATGAGAAAGAAGAGATTCAAAAGCAATTTGATGAAACTGAATATGTTTTAGATGATTCTTTTCCTGTTGGTGATGCCAGACGCTATGGATTGACAGCTGAAAATTCTAAAACTTCCCATCCTACATCTGGCAAAAATAGAATGACTACAGTTTTAGATCTTGCAGAAAAATCCGGAATGGAAATTATTTTTCCTGCAGGTTATTATGGTATGGATCTAACCTTAGATTCACGAAACAATATGACACTAAGGTTTAATAATTCTGAATTTAATTTAATTCATATTACCCAGAATAAAGATACTTTACCAAAGCCTGAAAATATTACGTTAAAGGGAACGTTGATTTCGTATGCCAGATTAGGACTTACGGAAGCTCGAAATATTTCTATTGATTCTGTAATTCTAAAAAGTGATACGTCTAAGAATTTGTGGGGATTAAGGAATACAGGCTGTCATATATACCACGGTTGTAAAGACATTAAAATTAATTATCTCGAAGTTCAAGATCTTGGTTCTGGAAGTGAAAGATATAAATACTCCCATGCTGCTTTGGCAATTGATGGATATAATAATAATCCAGAAAATGTACAAATAAAAAAGGTCCATATTAAATCAACCGACCGACATGGTATTTATATGACAGGTAAAGACCATTTAATAGGTGAAGTCATTATAGATAAATTTGGTATTGGAGATGCAACGCATATGGATGGTATGCAAGACGCTGCACCTGGTGAAGAAAAGGAATTTAAGGCCTTATGGATTAATAAATGTTATGATAGTTTTATTGAAAATATTATCATAAATGAGAAAGACTCTAAAGGTACATACACGGCGCATTTTGATAGCGGTGATATGCGGCGACCGGTTATAATAGGTAACTTTAAAGTTCTAAATGACCAAACAGATATGACCATTCTTGAAGATGATAATCATGGTGTCATAATAGAAATAAAAGAATAAAACATCAAAATATAAAGATTAAAAAAGAGTTTAAAACATTTTAAACTCTTTTTTTTTAAAAGATAATTTGTAATAGCTTTAAAACTGAAAGTTATCAACAGTAAGATATGCGTAATGGGTTTCTTAAATTTATAAAACACTACTCACTATTTGGAATCGTATTTACGGTTGCTAAGGCAACGGTCTATTTTATTCCATTGTTATTGGCTGACCAATTATCAAAATCAGATTTCGGAATCTTGGAATATGCCTTGGCTGGCTTGGGAATGATAGTCAATACCATTATTAACCTTGGAGTTCCTGGTGCATTCCCCTATTTTGTGCTTAAAGAAAAGAATAATGACATAAAACCCGCCTTTAAGTTTCATGCCCTAATTCTTTTGCTTCCATTTGCCATAAATCAAATCTTATACCTGGCATTTGATTTAGATATTGTTTTCTACTTGGCTTTTAATATTTCATATATTATTGCTAACCAGATGTTTTATTCAACACAATTAAAATCACAGGAAAAGTCCGCACCGGCGGTCATTATTGATTCCGGGATATATATTGTGCTACTAATTAGTTACTTACTGGCTAAAATTGAATTAATTACCTTAAACATCAATGTCATAAACATTTTTGTTCTTCTTTACAGCTTCATTTATGTGTTTTATGGAATCCTCAATTACTTTAAGCAAAGGAGTCAAGCCTTCTTTAAGGATTACAAAAAAATATTAAAATTTAGCATACACCTGCTTATTTCTACTTTCTTAATTTTTTTGATAACCACTTCAGGTCGTATTTTAGTTGAGCTGTTTTTTGATTTTGAAACGGTGGGAGTTTATGCCTTTTACTTTAGACTCTCAGCCATTGTGGTCATCATACATCAAGTTATCAATATTGCATTCTTTAAGAAAATTTATACGCTAAATCCGTTTGTGTTGGATAAGTACTATTTCCTATTCTTTGCTTTTATCTTTTGTTTGTCTGTTTTGATTTTCTTCATTTCGCCATATATTATGCCCCGTTTTTCTGAGTATTTTGCTGAGACGTACACTGAAAATAGAATGGTTTACTTTTTACTCTCGGCGCAAATGGTTATGTGGATTGCCAGTGCTTTAAACTCAAATATTATTGATAGAGAAAATTTAGCGTCAAAGAATAATGTCAAGTTTGTGGTGCTGGTTATAGGATCAATGATATCACTATATGTATTTCAGAATGTTTTAACACTATCCACTTTGACATTCATCCATATGACGGTAATTTTTATTGCCTGTTTGATACAGTATCACAGTTTGTTTAGAATAAAAATAATATTTAAGAAATCAACAGTGACATTAATTGCCATTTACATATTAACGACTAGCTATTTTCTTTTCAAAACATTTTTATGAAGATTATAAAATCATATAGCTTGTTTTTTGGGAGTATCGGTTTTGGACTTCTAATTTGGATGCTATCCTATATTATTCTTCCGTTAACTCCGGTGGAGCCCCTTAAGGCAGAAACAGTATTTTTTATAGGCGCCTGTTATTTGGCTCTCGTTGTAGGTTTTTTAGCCTTTAACTTTCATCGTGACACTTCAAAAAAATATGTGTTGAGCCACAAAAAGACTGTGAAACTGTTGTTGATCATTATTATAGCAAGCTATTTATTGAGATGGTATGATCTGTTTTTTGTAAGAGATTTATCATTCATTAACGACTTAAAATTCAATAGAATTTTAAATGAAAAAAACTTTAAAGAAAATCAAGTTTTGCTCATTATTGCCTCAGTACTTAAAAGCTTATACTTCTTTCCTTTTGTAATTTGTATCAGATCAAATATGAGTCACAAGAAGCTTTATGTGTTGGCGTCTTATCTCGTTCTTTTCTTCCCTATTGTGGAGGCTGTTTTGAAAGGTAACAGAAAACCATTTTTTGAAATTTTTCTAATTGTGGCAATCACTGTTATTGCTTATCAAAGAAAACAAATCAATTTTAAAAGAATTGGGTTGGCAGTACTTGCTGTGCTTCTTATGATGACGATTTCCATGCTGATTTTATTTAAAAGAGAAAAACTCTCAGAAAACCTAGACGCCAAGTTTTACGAATCAATGTTTGAAAGTCGTTATAACGAGATTTTAAGACCTACCGAAAAGGCTATAAACTATTTTCAAAATGATGAAAATTCCGTTGTTTCAAAACTTTTTGCTCTTTCAATAATGCATACAGGACAGTACATAGCCCATGGCGTTTTTGAGCTCAACCATATAATTAATATGGATAATTTACCAATCACCTATGGCAAGTATAATTTTTCTACCATTCCAAAGTTTTTAAACAAAACCAATTTAGCTAATATAGAAATTACCAATCCATCTCCACGTGATTATGTTTATCTCACCCTATTTGGTTCTTTTTACATCGATTTTAGATGGTTTACACCGGTATTTCTGTTCTTGTTTGGTGTATTACAGAAATATATTTATCAGAGAGCTCTTCAATCATTCATTTACACACCCGTATTAATATATGTTTTAATAATTAACGTATTTTTGATGATTCTTAGTTACACAAGAGGAGCGGGGATTTATACTTTTTTTAGTTTTGTATTTCTACTTTTTTTATTAAGAATTTTTGAAAAAAACCTATATGAAAAAAGCGTTGGTCCATGATTGGTATTATGTTAGTGGGGGAGCCGAAAAAGTTATCCATTCCTTCAACAATGTATGGGGAGATTTTGATCATTTTGCACTAGTCGATTTCTTAGATAATAATGATAGGCAATTCATTTTAAATGGTGAAAAAGCTAATGTGAGCTTTATTCAAAAACTACCAACTGCGCGTTCAAATCATCGCAAATTTCTTCAGTTTTTCCCTTTTGCAATAGAGCAATTTGATTTAAGAAATTATGATTTAATTCTGTCATCGTCCGCATCAGTAGCTAAAGGTGTACTTTCCAATCAAGATCAACTTCACATTTGTTATTGTCATTCTCCAATGCGCTATGCATGGGATTTGTATCATCAATATTTAATGGATACTAAACTGAATAAAGGCCTTAAAGGGGTTTATGCCAAGTGGGTGCTGCACAAAATTAGGCAGTGGGATTTATCCAACACTAACCGGGTTGATTTTTTTATAGCAAACTCTAATTATATTGCGCAAAGAATTAAAAAGATTTATAATAGAGATAGTGTTGTGATTTACCCTCCTGTCAACGTGGATGAATTTCAATTGCAGGTAAATAAGCAAGACTATTATTTGACAGCATCTCGAATGGTTCCGTATAAAAAAATTAAACTTATTGTAGAAGCATTTAATAAAATGCCGGAGAAAAAGTTGATTGTAGTGGGGGATGGTCCAGATTTTAAAAGCATTAAAAAAGTGGCCAAGAGCAATATAGAATTAAAGGGGTTTTTGAATTCAGATGCATTGAAACAATATATGCAAAACGCCAAAGCCTTTGTTTTTGCCTCAAAAGAAGATTTTGGAATTGTCCCAGTGGAAGCTCAAGCCTGTGGAACACCTGTTATTGCTTATAATGCTGGTGGTGTGCGAGAAACCGTAGTGCCTAATAAAACAGGTATTTTGTTTGACCAACAAACGGAAGACTCAATTATAAATGCAATAAAAGATTTTGAAAAAACTAATTTCAATCCAGTTGAAATAAGGGAAAATGCCTTAAAATTTTCCAAAGAAAGATTTGAAAGGGAAATTAAGGAATATGTGGAATTCAAATACAACGAATTTAAATTAACTCGGAATTAAATTCACAGGAATTATAAATCAAAACTTTAGAATACTGTAATAACACATTATATTTGGAACTCAAATCGCCTTAGGAAGGCGGTAATAAGAACTTTTAAAATAAGATGTTATCTATAATAACTCAAAATCAATGTCTAAAAACATCCTCATCACAGGAGCCGCTGGCTTCCTTGGTTCTCATCTCTGCGATCGATTTATAAAAGAAGGTTTTAACGTTATCGGTATGGATAATTTCATAACTGGTGATGCAAAAAACATAGAACATTTAAAAAATCACCCGCAATTTAGATTTATAAAGCATGATGTGACTGAACATATTACAATTGAAGAAGACCTCCATTATATTCTCCACTTTGCTTCTCCAGCAAGCCCAATAGATTATTTAAAAATCCCTATTCAAACCTTAAAAGTAGGGTCTTTAGGAACGCATAATTTATTGGGTCTGGCTAAAAATAAGAAAGCCAGATTGCTTATTGCTTCTACTTCTGAGGTTTATGGAGACCCTTTGGTACATCCGCAAACTGAAGATTATTATGGCAACGTCAATGCTATCGGACCTCGGGGTGTTTATGATGAAGCCAAACGCTTTCAAGAATCAATTACCATGGCCTACCATAGATTCCATGGTCTTGAAACCCGTATTGTTCGGATTTTTAATACCTACGGACCGCGAATGCGCCTCAATGACGGCCGTGTTATTCCGGCATTTATGGGGCAAGCGCTAAGAGGAGAAGATTTGACCATTTTTGGTGATGGTTCACAAACACGTTCGTTTTGTTATGTAGATGATCAAATTGAAGGTATTTATAGACTCTTAATGAGCGATTATGCCTATCCTGTAAATATTGGCAATCCTCATGAAATATCAATTAAGGAATTTGCTGAAGAAATTATAAAACTTACCAAGACACATCAAAAAGTGGTCTATAAGGAGCTGCCGGTTGATGACCCTATGCAACGGCAACCTGATATTAGCTTGGCAAAGAAGTTGTTGGATTGGGAGCCAAAGGTTGGAAGAGCGGAAGGCATGGCTATTACCTATAATTATTTCAAAGGTCTGACGGAAGAGGAATTATACAAAAGTGCACATAAAGATTTTACGAACCATATAAAACGATAATGTGAATTCTTTTAAGCAAGGTAGATATTCCGGATACTTAAGGCCCATTTCATATATAATTGATTTGTGTGTGATTAATGGCTTGGCGGTTCTTTATTTTTTCAAAGATATAGATCCGATCCTTTTTGTATCAGTGATTTCTAGTGCTTGGATAATTCTCTCCATCTCTTCAAAATTTTATGAAGTATATCGATTCACCAGAGAAGTCACCATCATTTCTTTGGTTCTGCGGCAAATGATTCTTTTTACCTTAATTATTTTTGCTTTTTCAGGGTATCATCAGCAATTTAATATCGCTCCAAAAACAGTTATCAAATATGTGGGATCGGTATTTTTATTGATTGCCATTTTTAAGTTTACAGTCTATTATTTGCTTCAAAAATATCGTACTTCATTTGGAGGAAATTATAGAAATACCGTCATTTTAGGGGTCAACAAAAAAACTTTAGCCTTAGAAAACTTCTTTAATAAGAATCCCGAATATGGTTATGTCCATAAAAAAACTTTTAGTTTTCGAGATAAGAAAAGTGTCGATCTTGAAGCATGCTTTGATTATATAAAGAGAAATGCTGTTGATGAAATATATTGCTCCATTTCGGAACTTTCAAATAATCAGATCATTAAAATAACCGATTTTGCCGATAACAATCTTAAAATCTTAAAATTTTTACCAGATAATAAGGAGATTTATTCCAAGAAATTAAAATATGAGTATTATGATTATATTCCAATACTCTCACTTAGGAATATTCCACTAGAAGATTCTATTAATCAGGTCATTAAAAGAAGTTTTGATATCCTATTTTCTAGTTTGGTCATCATTTTCATCTTATCCTGGCTCACCCCAATAATTGCCATTTTGATCAAATTAGAATCAAGAGGTCCTGTGTTTTTTAAGCAATCCAGAAATGGGTTTAACTATAAGGAGTTTGACTGCTACAAATTCAGATCGATGATGCCCAATAACGACGCCCATCTTTATCAAGCCACAAGAGATGATCAACGGGTGACGAAAGTAGGCAAGTTTTTAAGAAAAACCAGTATTGACGAATTGCCACAATTTTTCAATGTTCTTTTTGGCGACATGTCCGTGGTGGGTCCAAGGCCGCACATGGTGAGTCATACGAGCATGTACGCAAAACGAATTGATAAATTCATGGTAAGACATTTTGTAAAACCTGGGATTACAGGTTTAGCTCAAATAAGTGGTTTTAGGGGCGAAATTGAAACCGATAAGGATATTATTGGTCGCGTTAAATATGATATTTTCTATATTGAAAATTGGTCGTTATTACTCGACATCAGAATTATTGTACGAACATTTTTGAACGCTGTAAAAGGTGAAGAAAAGGCCTATTAGAACTCTTTTACCAACTCGTCCAACTGTTTGTCGAAGTCAAAGTGCAACATAGCAGATGTTTTGATGTTATTTTTGAAGTTGTTATTAAAATCAGTTTTTTTAAGAATGGAAAGGGTGCTATTCAAGTCTTCATAATCTCCAGCTTTAGCCACCCAACCGAGTCGGTGTTCTTTTATAATCGTCTCGCCTTCACCACCTCCAAAATACAACATAGGAAGCCCCAGTTTAGCGTATTCGAATATTTTTGAGGGTACAGAGCCATAAATTCGGTTCAGTAGCGGAATGATGCCTATATCGTATTTTATAAGTGATTTGTGCAACATATCCCGCGACACTTCGCCGTGATACCTAATGGGTAATTCCGGATGGGCATTGATATAGTTTTCTATTTTTAATTGTTCTGAGCCAGAGCCGTAAATATGAAATTCAATAGCTTGATAATTCAGTTCTTGACACAACTTTAAAATGCCTTGGGCAACTCCCAATAAGCCAGCATAGACCATACTAATTTTACCCAGGTTATTTTTGGTTTGAGCATTGATTTCCGGCGATTCAAAATCAGGGTAGTTTCTATATAAGAAGGTCTTTTTATTTGGGAATAGGGTTTTAATATGCGTCAGTATTTCTTCGCTTTGACCTAAAATTAAATTGGCCTTCCTGTAATTTGAACGTTCAATTCTCTCTAAAATACGATAGCTGAAATTCTTTTTTAAAGCGCCTAATTCCAGACCTGCAATGGGCCACAAGTCACTGACATTAAGAATCAACTTCCGTTTTTTGGAACGTAAAAATGTACAGCAGGTAAAAGCGACCAAAAGTGGTGGTGATTGAACGATAACTGTTTTAGGAATTTCGTTGAACAAGAAATACCAAATGAGACTTAAACTGTAGGATAGCATCGCAAACAATCGAACAACCTTATTTTTTGAAACCGTAGCGTAAATCCATAAACGATGGACCAATATCCCATTTTCATTAGAGGAATGACTGAATTTTCTGCGATAGGATTTAAAAATTTTACCGGTTGGATAATTGGGCAATGGCGTAATGACTGAAACTCTAAAATTTCGATTTTTTAAGCCTTCAGCCAAATGGAAGATCCTATTGGATGCCGCACCAATTTCAGGAGGAAAATAACTGGTAATGATCAGTATCTCCTTCATTACAATTTGTAGATATCTACGATATTATTTACGATACGTTTGGCAGCATGGCCATCCCATAACTCTGGGATTTCACCCTTTTTCCAATTCCCAGAAAATAATTTTTCGAAAGCCTGAACGATTTTATCAGGATCATTTCCCACCAAAACATTGGTACCGATTGTGCACGTCTCTGGACGTTCTGTGCTATCTCTTAACGTGATGCAGGGAACATTCATGACCGTGGTCTCTTCTGTGATTCCTCCAGAATCTGTCAGTACTGCAAAGGCATTTTTAACCAGATAATTGAATTCTAAATATCCCAACGGCGCGACATAATGTAAGTTGTCAAAATTTAAATTCAATCCTTCCAACAGCTTTTTGGTTCTTGGATGCACCGGGAAAATAATAGGATAGTCCTTTCCTAATTGGGCAAGCTGTGTAATTAAAGCTTTGAGTTGTCCTTCTTCATCCACATTACTTGGCCTGTGCAAAGTCATGACCATATACTTTTTTTCCTGCAGTTGCAACCCTTTCCAAAGTGCAGGTTGTTTGAGTCTGCTCTCATTTTTGCGTAGGGTATCAATCATCACATTGCCCACCAAATAAATTTGGCTTTTATTTACGCCAAGATCTTCGAGGGTTTTTGAAGCTAAAGATGTGGTGGAGAAAAAATAGTCGGTTAGGCTATCGGTGACAATTCTATTGATTTCTTCAGGCATATTCATATCACCTGAACGGATTCCAGCCTCTACATGCGCCACTTTTATACCTGCTTTTTTGGCGACTATCGTACAGGCCATAGTTGAAGTGACATCACCAACCACCATCACCAAATCGGTTGGGTTTTCTGCCAAAACCTTCTCAAACCCAATCATAATCGCTCCAGTTTGTTCTGCTTGTGTGCCACTTTGCACATTCAAATTGATATCTGGAAACGGAATATTCAATTCTTCAAAAAAAGTATCACTTAAGTTCCTATCGTAATGCTGACCCGTATGGATCAACTGATAATTAATTGCAACACCTTCTGATTGTTTTTGCTTGATAGCATCGATAATAGGTGCTATTTTCATGAAGTTTGGGCGTGCGCCGGCTATAATGGTTATGGTCATATTTTGTTTAATAATGATGAAAACTGTTTCAGCTTTCCTGATTGAGAACGTTTTAAGCGTGGTTGACGCTCAAAGATAATGTATAGTCCTTTTTCAAGGTAGTTTTCTATTTCTTTAAGTATCGTTTTAGTTTGTTGATTTGATAGTTCCTGATTGCTGACATAGATGATTTTAAAGGTTTGAAAATCTAATTGCTCAATCATAAATTCTTTCACGTTACCATCATCTTCAACAATACTTTTGGTAATATAGTAAAAGGTAAGTCCAGCCGCCTTTTTTCCACTTGGTAAGTGGACGATATCATTGCTGCGTCCAATTAATTTTTGAAGCAACGGTTTTTGAAATGTACTTTCTTTAGAAAGAATTCCAATATCGCCAATATCATAGCGAATAAAGGGGTGTGCTTTATTGTATAATGAAGTAATGACTACCCGCCCTTCTTCACCGTAAGGTAATACTTGACCATCTGCATCAATGATTTCCACAAAAAGGGTTTCACTGTTCACAACCCATTCATCTTGCGGATTTTGGAAAGCGATTAAATCCAATTCCGATGCCCCATATTCATTGACCACAGGTATACCAAATTGTTTTTCCATTAGCTGTTTATCGTCTTCAAATAACATCTCTGAGGTCACAACACAGGCTTTAAGGGTAGGACATATTGTTTTTAAAACCAAATTTCGCTGCTCCAAGAACTTTGCAAATTGAACAATGGCACTTGTATAACCGTTGATATAATCAAAACGAGTGGTTTTGAACTTTTTTAAATAATTTTCAAGCGTAGCATCACTTAAATCGTAGACCGAAAAACGGAAGCGTCCGCTCAAGACATCCTTAAAACGTTCTTTATAATACCCTTTTTTATCTAAAGGAATACCATAAAATCGGGCTTGTTTTGAGCTGTTGAAGTTGAGGTTGAACCAACCAAAACGATCTTGAATAACCGCCCAGGTTAAGGCATGACAAAACTTGTCCTTGGCAAAAACAAAAGGGTCTCCAGAAGACCCCGACGTTTTATTGATATAAACGTTTTTCTCCGAAAAACCTTCCGATAGTCGATTGACCAAAGGGTGCTGCAAATCTCTTTTGGTCATAATGGGCACAGCATTCCAAGTTGAGAATTGAGCGTCTTTAAAAAGAGACTGGTAAAAAGGATTGTGTTTGAGGTGATAGTTGACAATTGTTGTTCTCTGGTTCTCTATGTAATTCTTGAACTTCTCGTCGTTAAGAATTTGAATTTCTTTCAATACCGGTCGCGCTTCCTTAATTGGAAACCCGTTCAGTTTTAAAGATAG
The DNA here is from genome assembly GCF_014062315.1 of Gelidibacter maritimus. Classification (GTDB taxonomy): domain Bacteria; phylum Bacteroidota; class Bacteroidia; order Flavobacteriales; family Flavobacteriaceae; genus Gelidibacter; species Gelidibacter maritimus. Next base: position 440,060 of record NZ_JACGLT010000002.1, on the reverse strand, counting down.
ATCAAATAAATTCAATGTTAACCTGATTTTGAGATTGTAAAGTAAAGAAATTAATTAAACTCTTGACTAAATTCAATCTTGAACATTTAAGGTTCAACTCCCTTCTTGTTCGATTGGAACTCTTGAGTTAACTAACTAAGATATTGTCTATGGGCAATGCCTCGTCACAATATACAACGCAATAGGTTGGCACCATTCTTCACTTTTAAATTTTTGTAAGCATCGCAAGTCATGATGATACGGCTGATATTAAGCCTCAAAATCAATATTTTTCATACTTTTCTGGTTAAGACTCTACTCTTGATTCTTTTATCTTACATTATCGATTTAATCGTCAAAAATATTATTGTTTTCATAGCATAAACTATATTTTTGCATCAAACATTACTAACATGACCATTTTAATTCTTGGTTCCGGTGGGAGGGAACATACTTTTGCTTGGAAAATTGTACAAAGTCCACTATGTCAAAAATTATATGTGGCTCCAGGAAATTCTGGAACCGCTGAAATAGCTGAAAACATCGATCTTAACGTCACCGATTTTCAGGCTATAAAAAAAGTGGTTCTTGAAAAACAAATCGATATGGTTGTTGTCGGACCAGAAGATCCTTTGGTGAAAGGTGTTCACGATTTCTTTTTGGATGATGAGGAGTTGAAGCATGTTGCCGTTATTGGTCCTCAAAAAGCTGCGGCAGAATTAGAAGGTAGTAAGGAATTTGCCAAGGAATTTATGTTCCGTCATGATATTCCTACTGCGGCTTATCAGAGTTTTGATGCCTCAACCTTAGAAGCTGGATATCAATTTTTGGAAACCTTAAAGCCACCCTACGTGTTAAAAGCAGATGGCTTGGCAGCCGGAAAAGGAGTTTTGATTTTAAATGATCTCAATGAAGCCAAAGCAGAACTGAAGCATATGCTTGTAGATGCCAAATTTGGCGCAGCCAGCACTAAAGTGGTCATTGAAGAGTTTTTAGATGGCATTGAGTTGAGTTGCTTTGTGCTTACCGATGGGAAAAACTATAAAATTTTGCCAACGGCAAAGGATTATAAACGCATTGGCGATGGTGATACTGGATTAAATACCGGTGGGATGGGCGCAGTATCTCCCGTACCTTTTGCCACCGAGTCATTTTTAAATAAAATTGAAGAGCGCATTGTTCAACCAACCGTTGCCGGGCTTCAAAAAGATGGCCTGCACTATAAAGGTTTTATTTTTATCGGTTTGATTAAAGTTGGGGACGATCCGAAAGTTATTGAATACAACGTGCGGATGGGCGATCCGGAGACCGAGGTAGTTTTGCCACGAGTAAAAAATGACTTAGTTGAAATATTCCAAGCTATTGCCGATCAAACCTTGGACAGTATTGAGATTGAAATTGATTCACGTGCTGCCACCACAGTCATGCTGGTTTCGGGTGGTTATCCCGAAAGCTATGAGAAAAGTAAAGAAATTACAGGCCTAGCAAATTTAACAGAGGTCATCCCATTTCATGCCGGTGCCTCACTAAGGAACAATCAGGTGGTTACTTCTGGAGGTCGTGTTATGGCTATTACGGCCTTTGGAGAAACGTACCAAGAAGCCATAAAAAAATCTTATCAAAATATAGAGAAACTACATTTTGATAAGATGTATTACCGTAAGGATATTGGTTTTGATTTATAAAAACGAATGGGATGAAATGCTTTTGTCCTCTTCGTCGTTATCGTCATACTTCTTCAATTCTCCCATCCAATAAACAAATGCCACGAAAGTAATGATTATAAGTATCCAAGAGACAAGATTTGCAAGCCACCAACTGTCAAGCTCCAGTTCTCTTAAAGCTTCAAAAGGGATCATTAAAAAATCAAATAAGGCTGCAATACCGTAAAAAAATTCAGTCATGATAATAAATATTATATTTACAATACAAAATTACGTTTTTTTTATTTGAAATGTTCCATAAAGTGAGAGCGAATTTTATTTTCGTTGAAGTATAGACTAAGCAGCAAACCCAGAACACAGCTCTAAATGATTTCAAGTTTTTTCAGTAAAGCAAAACCTATACATTTTCTGGTCATCAGCGCCATGCTTTTTGTTGTTTTCTTGGTCACCAAGCTCACAACCTTGACTAGTAATTTTTCGGTCGAACTTTTTTTTAAGCAAGCTTTTCTTTTTGGGGTATGTTTGGCATCACTATTTGTGCTTGACTTCTTTGCCAGTAAAAATAAGCTGACAAAAAAAAACAGCTATAAAATTTTAATGTTTGGTCTGTTTGTGGCGGTCTTACCAGAAACGCTAAGCAATTCCAAACTGCTTGTGGCCAATTTTTTTATCTTATTGGCGTTACGACGTATCATTAGCTTGAGATCTCGAAAAGAAATCAAGAAAAAACTTTTTGATGCTGCCTTTTGGATCAGTTTAGCAACTCTATTGTTTTTTTGGGCCTCCTTATTTTATATTTTAATATTTCTCGCACTCTTTCTGCATTCCATAATAGATATCAAAAATTGGATCATTCCGTTTATCGGCGTCCTCTGCGTTGTGGTCATTGCTGCTGCTTATATGATTGCAATGGATATAGATTTTGACCCCTATTTAAACGGTTTTTTTGATGTAAGCTTTGATTTTACATCCTTGAACTCAAAGCGGATGATCATAGCAGCTACTTTATTATTTTCTTACGGAATATGGGCCTCTTTTTATTTTATGAGAAGTATTAAACGGCAATTAAAGAGCTACAGACCATCATTTATCATCGTTATAGTGTCGTCATTGATTGCCTTGAGCATTATTTTGGTGTCGCCTTACAAAGATGGCAGCGAATTTATTTTTCTATTCGCACCGTTGGCGATTATCATGTCTAATTATTTAGAAATTATTCCAGAAAAATGGTTTAAGGAGGTTTTGATCCTTATTTTAATAGGTGCCGCCCTGTTGAACTTAATGCTGTAGCTTTTCGCCGTAGGCTAAATCGCCGGCATCACCTAACCCCGGCATGATATAACCTTTCTCATTGAGATCAGGGTCTACGGTAGCAATCCACAAATGGGTATCCGGACTAAAATGCCTGCTGATATAATCAATACCATCTTGTGCACCAATGACGCAAGCTAAATGAATTTCTTTAGGTTTTCCAAAAGGCTTTAAAGCTTCAAAAGTGGCCACAAGAGATTGGCCCGTAGCTAGCATAGGATCAGCTAAAATAAGCGTCTTGCCCTCTAAGCTTGGGCATGCTGAATACTCAACAACAATCTCAAAACTATCGGGGTTTTTATGATGTTGCCTATAGGCCGAAATAAATGCATTTTCTGCGTCATCAAAATAGTTTAATAATCCGTTGTGCAAAGGCACGCCAGCTCGCAAAATAGAACAAAGCACAATTTCATTTCCCATAATATTCATTTCACAACTCCCTAAGGGTGTTTCAATCACCGCCGGATTAAAATTTAATTTTTTGCTTATTTCATAGCCTAAAATCTCGCCAATGCGTTCAATATTTCTTCGGAAGCGCATCCGGTCACTTTGGATATTCACATCTCTCATTTCTGAAATAAATGTGTTTAAAATGGAATTTTTTTCTGTTAGGTTGTGAATGTGCATAAGGCTTAAACTCTATTTTGAATGGTAAAGTTAATTAATTAGAAGTATATTTACGTCTTAAAATCATCAGATTATGTTTACAGCAAAAGCCAATGAAATTTTTCAAAAAGCCATCGATACGTATCATATAAAGAATACAGTGGATCAAGTTTTTAAAAATATATATGACGAAGACAAACAGCTCATTGAACATCTCTTGTATAGAAAATGTTGGATTGATACCGTGCAATGGCATTATGAAGACATCATTAGAGATCCGAATATCGATCCTATAGAAGCCTTAAAATTGAAACGTCAAATTGATGCATCCAACCAAGATAGGACGGATATGGTAGAATATATTGATAGTTATTTCTTGAGTCTTTATGATGATGTTGTACCTAAACCAAATGCCACCATCAATACTGAAAGTCCTGCGTGGGCCATTGACAGACTCTCCATTTTAGCTTTAAAAATCTATCATATGAACGAAGAGGTTGAACGTCCTGACGCCTCGTCATCGCATAAGCTCAATTGTACTACTAAACTAAATGTGCTATTGGAGCAGCGTAAAGATTTAAGCCAAGCCATTGACGATTTGCTTACGGATATTAAAAACGGCGACAAATACATGAAAGTGTACAAGCAAATGAAAATGTACAATGATGATGAATTAAACCCTGTATTGCGCGGACAAAAATAAACTAAACGCAACCTGTCACGTTTCAAAAACCTGACAGGTTTATTTTTTGTAAAATGTCTAATTCCACAGCCAAACCTAAACACATCCTCGTCATCCGTCTATCCGCCATGGGAGACGTGGCCATGACTGTCCCGGTGCTAAGGGCTTTTACAGAGCAATATCCAGAGATCAAGTTAACCGTCTTAACCAGAGAATTTTTTAAACCATTCTTTCGTGATTTAGAAAATGTATCTGTTTTTGCTCCAGATCTAAAAGGAAATCATAAAGGCTTTTTTGGTCTCTTAGAACTTTCAAAAGACTTGAGGATGCTGGGCATTGATGCTGTTGCCGACTTGCATAATGTACTCCGAAGTAATATCCTTAAAATCTTTCTGTTAGATTTGAAACCCATCCAATTGGACAAAGGAAGGGCTGAAAAGAAAGCTTTAGTCAAGGGAAAGATATTTGAGCAATTAAAAAGCACACACCAACGCTATAAAGATGTTTTTGAGAAATTAGGATTTCCGATTAAAGATTCCGACCCAATTTTTCCGGAACGTGCCCAATTAAATTCTAAAACACTCAATTTGATGGGAAGCGATACTAAAAACTGGATAGGAATTGCACCTTTTGCAGCTTATAAGAGTAAAATGTATCCTTTAGACTTAATGGAATCAGTCATTAAAGATCTTTCAAAAAGCTATAAAATTTTGCTTTTTGGCAGTAAAGATGATGCTGCATACTTGAGTTCTATCAAAAACGAAAATGTCACAAATATTGCTGGAAAGTTAAATCTTGATGAAGAATTGGATGTGATTTCAAATTTAGATGTGATGCTTTCTATGGATTCGGGCAACGCCCATTTGGCGGCAATGATGGGGGTAAAAGTTTTGACGCTTTGGGGCGTAACCCATCCTTATGCAGGGTTTTTCCCGTTTCATCAGGATGAAAACAATGCACTTTTAGCGGATCGTAAAAAATTTCCTGAAATTCCAACCTCCATTTATGGCAACAAATTTCCTGAGGGTTATGAAAACTGTATGGCCACTATCGATCCGAGAGATGTGGTTGAAAAGATTGAAAACATCCTAAAAAAACCCTACTGAAAAGTAGGGTTATGAGATTTAATTTTCGTTAATAGATAAACCTTATAGTAACAATTAAATCAATTATAAAAATAGAAAATTCATCTTATTTAACATAATATTAAGAGTGCTACTTCTGTCTATTCGACGAAATCAAGGTTTTTAACGATTAAAACCTTGGTGTCCATTTAATTTAATAAGATTTAAATATCATCATAATCAATTTTGATATGCGGTGTTAGAGGATGTGCTTGACAGGTTAAGATCAAACCCTCAGCAACTTCCCCATCAGTCAAAATATTATTTTGACGCATTTTTGCTTCCCCTTCAATGACACGTGCCAAGCAACTACTGCAAATTCCTCCTTGGCAAGAATAGGGAGCATCTAAATCGTTATCTAGTGCAGCTTCGAGAATGGTCTGTTTTTGTGACATTTCAAATTCGGTCGTGTCATCATCTAAAACAACTGAAATTTTGGTTTGTCCATCAGGAAGGGTCGCAGTGTCGCGTTCTGTAGGTTTTGCAGCTTTAAACAGTTCAAAAAACACCCGATCTTCAGGAATTTCATGCTCAGAAAGAACATCCTTTACAGTATGTATCATTGCCTCCGGTCCACATAAATAGAACGCATCAATACTCAAATCTTTGTGCTTGTTCTTTAATATGAGATTGACTGTGCTTTTTTCAATACGTCCAAAAATAGAATCATCTTCTTGAGCTTGACTAAAAACAAATTGAATGGCCAACCGATCGCTGTAATCCCGTTGCAGTTGCAGCAATTCGGTCATAAACATCGTGTCGTCCGTGGTTTTATTACCATAAACCAAAACAACATTACTCATGACTTCTTCTTCCAAAGCGCATTTAACAATGCTCAAAATTGGGGTGATGCCACTACCTGCTGCAAATGCGGCAATATGCTTGGTCTTGGCGTCATTAGGTTCAAAAATAAAATGACCTCTTGGTGGCGCAATTTCCAACTGGTCTCCAACCTTTAATTGGTTATTGACATACTTGGAAAAAGTACCGTCTTTCACCTCTTTTACGGCCACCCTTAGATCGCCACTCTTTGGAGAAGAACACAAAGAGTAATCGCGTCTTATCTCAGTACCATTAAGCATAGATTTTATAGTTATATACTGGCCTGCCTTGAATTTAAAATCGTCTTTAAGATGTTGAGGGACTTCAAAGGTAATGGTTACCGATTTTGAAGTGACGCGCTCAATGTTTTTTATGGTTAGGGTATGATATTGTGACATAATTTAAATTTTCATCAAAAGTAACGAAAGCTTGTAATAAATGCCACCTATCTAACAAAATTATAAGAGATGAAGCGGGTGTCTTTGGGTAAATTGCTTCTAAAGTTTAGATTATTTGAAATTTGTTTGTAACAAAAATTGATTTAATATTACCAATGATTACATCGCAACCAGAACAGTATGTTGAAATATTTTATAAGTCTCGAATGGAAATCCTTTATTAGGTCAGCCTCTTTTAAAACCAATCTTTTTCTTAAAATAATGATGGTTTTTGGTGCTCTTTGGATGATTGCCTCTTTTTTACTCATGGGTTTTGGGGTTTACTTTATCATTGAGGAGCAATTTAACATGGAGCCTTTTCAAGTGGTCAATCAAGTGCTGATTTATTATATGGCATTTGATTTAGTATTCCGGTATTTCCTTCAGAAGATGCCGGTACTGAACATTAAAACACTCATGTACTTACCAATCAAAAGAAAGACGATTGTCAATTTTGCCATCGGTAAGACCATGATCTCATTCTTTAACGTACTGCACGCGTTTTTCTTTATTCCCTTCTCAATTGTGCTCATTATGGAAGGTTTCCCTGTTTTACAAGTCATGGCATGGAACCTGGGTATAGTAGGTTGGATTTATTGTAATAATTTCATCAATATTTTTGTCAATAATAAAGACGTGGTTTTCTTCGCGGTTATTGGTGTTATTGGCGCTATGATCGGACTTCAATACTTCGGTGTTTTTGATATTACACAGCTTACCTACCCCGTTTTTAACGCATTTTATGCCATACCTTATTTGGCTTTTGTGCCAGTGTTTTTGGCAGTGTTCTTTTATAAAATGGCATTTACCTTTTTCAAAAACAATTTGTATTTAGATTCAGGGCTATCCGTGAAACATGACATCGCTGAAACCCAAGATTACAGCTGGTTAAACCGTTTTGGAAGCATGTCTACCTTTCTTAAAAACGATATTAAATTGTTAAGGCGCAATAAACGCTCAAAAACAACTTTACTTATAAGCGTACTCTTTATATTTTATGGGTTACTATTTTTTACAGGGTCCGTTGAAGCTTATGAGGGTCCTTTCTGGCGGGTCTTTGCTGGGATCTTTATATCTGGCGGGTTCTTATTTACATTTGGCCAATTTGTACCAAGTTGGGATAGTGCTTATTACCCGTTAATGATGAGCCAAAATATTCGGTATAAAGAATATATCGCATCCAAATGGTACTTAATGGTCATTGCCACTATAGTATCAACCATTATTTCTGTTTTTTACCTCTATTGGGGGTGGCAAGCCTATGCAGCAGTTGTTGTTGGCGCCATTTATAATATTGGAGTCAATAGCCATATGGTTCTTTGGGGTGGCGCATATATCAAAACTCCCATAGATCTGACCACAAGTAAAAAAGCCTTTGGAGACAAACAGGCCTTTAATGCGAAAACCTTATTATTGACCATTCCAAAATTGGTATTGCCAATGGCTATTTATGCCGTTGGGCATTTTACACTTGGAGAAGTTTTCGGTTTCGCCTTAGTGGCCATTGCCGGATTTACTGGTTTTTTATTCAAGAATAAAGTGTTCAACATTATAGAAAAAGTCTATAAATCAGAAAAATATAAAACATTAGCCGCTTACAAACAAAATAATTAATTATGATAACAGTATCCCATCTATCAAAAGCATATAATTCAAGTCCGGTTTTAAACATTGAAAATCTTGACATTCCACAGGGGCAGAGCTTTGGATTGGTAGGCAATAATGGCGCAGGAAAAACGACGTTCTTCAGTCTGTTATTAGACTTGATTCAACCAACCACAGGTTTTATTAAAAGCAAGGACATTCAAATTGATGAAAGTGAAGACTGGAAGCCTTTCACTTCAGCATATATTGACGAAACCTTTTTAATAGGCTATTTGACTCCAGAAGAATACTTCTATTTTATTGGCGAATTACGGGGTCAAAATAAAGCGGATGTAGATACATTATTAAAGCAGTTTGAGGATTTTTTCCATGGTGAAATATTAAACCAAAAAAAATATCTGAGAGATTTAAGCAAGGGCAATCAAAAGAAGGTGGGCATTATAGCCGCTCTTATTGGAAATCCGGAAGTCATTATTCTTGATGAACCTTTTGCTAATTTGGATCCTACCACCCAAATCCGACTAAAACAGATCATTAAAAACCTTGCAAGTCAACAAGGCGTTACTGTATTGGTATCAAGTCACGACCTAATGCATGTTACGGAAGTGAGTGAACGCATTGTGGTTTTAGAGAAAGGTGAAGTTATTAAAGATTTGGTAACCAGCGCCGCTACCTTGAAAGAATTGGAAGCACATTTTGCTGGAGAATAATAGGTTATCTTAGGCACTTAGACCTCACAGGTTTTTGAAACCTGTGAGGTCTTTTCCGTTTTTTCTGTACGTGAAATTAACGCTGACTTGCCCGATCGTTCAGGCGTGTGTCATTGATTATAACTGATATTTTATGAGTTTTTTGACACGAGCGTAAGTTGAAATTTGGTGCTTTTGTTTTTGGAATTTATAACTTCGGGCCTCTGCGTCTCTGCGAGAATTATCTAAGAATCCCACATCGAAAACTCCACTAATTTTTCCTCGAATAATTCAAAAAGATGCTTATTTTTACGGCATTGCATAATATTTGCCCCTGTTTTTAGTTATCTTATGAACCAAATACAACCCACCTTGCATAGTATTTTCAAATCCATCTTATTTCTGTTTTTGGCGTCACTTATGGTAACAAGTTGTTCGCGCAAGAAGGATACCTTCATTAACAGAAACTTTCATGCTATGGGGACAAAATATAACATTCTTTACAACGGAAACATAGCGTTGGAAAATGGAAGGGAAACGGTTGATGACGCCTTTACCGATAACTATTGGGAATTACTCCCTATAGAACGTATGGAAACCACAGATGATTTTATGCTGCCCGGCCAGTCCAAAAACTCTGATTTTGAACGCGCAGAGGAAAAAGCAATCAAGGCCGTTCAGACCCATGGGATGAACATTAAAGGCAGAGAATACAATCCGCAAATTGATGAGGCTCATCTGTTGCTCGGGAAAGCACGTTATTTTGATCAACGATTTATTCCTGCACTGGAAGCCTTTAACTATATTTTATTCAGGTACGCCGCCAGCGACAAAATCAATGAAGCAAAAATTTGGCGTGAAAAAACCAATATGCGTCTTGAAAACAATGAGCTTGCCATCAAAAACATAAAGCGCTTGTTGCGATTGGAGGAATTGAGCGATCAGGATATGGCCGATGCCACCGCTGCTTTAGCACAGGCCTACATTAACATTCATGCAAAAGACAGCGCCTTGACCCAATTGGCAATTGCTGCTGCCCATACCAAGAAAAACAAGGAGAAAGCACGTTACAACTATATCAGAGGTCAGATTTATAATGAGTTTGGTTATAAGGATAGTGCGAATATTGCCTTTGATAAGGTAATTGATTTGCACCGGAAAGTCCCACGAGCCTATTATATTAATGCTCACTTGGCAAAAGCCGCAAACTTTGATCCTGATATCGGCGATGTTTTGGCATTTGAAGAATACCTGACCGAATTGGAGGAAGACCGTGAGAACAGGCCTTTTCTGGATAAAATCTACTACCGCATTGCGGAATTCCATAAACAGGCCAATCGGGATTCATTGGCTGTTGCGTATTATAACAAATCTTTAAGGTCAACTTCAGGCGATAAACATCTACGAGCACTTGACTATGTTACGTTGGGTGATATGAATTTTGACAAATCAGAATATAAAACTGCAGGAGCTTATTATGACAGTACGTTGACCAATATGGTGGTGGACTCCAAGCCTTATAGAACCATCAAGCGAAAAAGAGAAAATTTAGAAGATGTCATCTATTACGAAAATGTTGCTCAAGTAAATGACAGCATCTTACATTTGGTAAATTTACCGGATGCCGACAGGGTTGCTGTTTTTGAAACGTATATCGATAAATTAAAAGCAGAGGCCGAACATTTGAAAGAGCAGGAAGAAATCGCCCAGCGAAAGGCCAATTCTGGTATTGTTAGCGCAGATAATATGGGCAATACTAGGAATTCTGGAAATTTGGCGAATAATGGCGCCCAACCTCCGGGAGGAAAATCGACGTTCTATTTTTATAATTCCAATACCGTAGCCTACGGAAAAAATGAATTTTTAAAAAATTGGGGAGACCGTTCGCTCAAGGATAATTGGCGACTCTCAAGTACGCGCAGTAATGAGCTCACGGTTCAATCCAATGATCTGGTAACGGCTGTTTCTGAAGAGGAGCGTTACGACCCTGAGTTTTACATTTCTAAAATTCCGTCCGATCAAAAAGTGATTGACAGCATCATAAAAGACCGAAATTACGCCTATTATCAATTAGGGGTCATCTACAAAGAAAAATTTCAAGAATACCAACTTGCAAAAGATAAGCTCAAAGCTTTAATGGAAAACAATCCTGAAGAGCGACTGGTATTGCCAACCAAGTATAATCTATACAAATTATACGGACGTTTAAATGAGCCCAATGCTGCCGAACAGATGAAGCAGGATATCATCAACAACAATCCAAACTCGCGTTATGCCGCCATTCTTTTAAATCCGAAATCAGAAATGTCCAAGGACGAGAACAGTCCTGAAAGCATCTATGAGCGAACCTATGCGAGTTATGAAGCACAGAACTTTCAAGAAGTCATCGAGCAGAGCGATAAGTATGTTCTTGAATTTGAAGGCGAACCCATTGTGCCGAAGTTTGAAATTTTAAAAGCCTCGGCAAAAGGGCGTTTGTATGGTTTTGAAGCTTATAAAGAGGGGGTTAATTATATCGCTTTGAATTATCCAAATTCAGAAGAAGGCAGACGCGCTCAAGAAATCGTTGAAAATGTGATTCCAGCTTTATCCGATAGGAATTTTAAACAAGACTCCATTGGCTCTAGATTTAATGTATTATATCGGTTTGAGAACAACAGTGATGAGGATATAGACGCATTTTTAAAGACCTTGAGTGATGAGGTCGTCAAAATCAGGTACTTTGATTTGAGCGTCTCCAAAGATGTTTATGATAATAACACTACCTTTGTGGTGGTGCATGGCTTAAAAAGCATCAATGGTGCGCGAGGATTTGCCGACCTGCTTAGAGAGCGCAAAGCTAATATTACACGACCTTATATTGCCATTTCATCACCTAACTATGAAATTGTGCAAAGACATAAAAACCTCAAAGACTACCTAGAAAACCAATAAACCACCAGTAATTATGTTTACAGAAAAACCAAAAAAAGGAAAAACAACCTCAGAAGCAGTTAATCAACAAAACACCATCGCAAAAGGCACCACCATTACGGGAGATATCATTAGTGATGGCGACTTTAGAATTGAGGGCACCATACAAGGCAACGTTAAAACGCCAGGTAAGGTGGTACTCGGAAAAACCGGAGTTATCAACGGCACACTTAAAGGAGCCAATGCTGATATTGAAGGACAATTCTCAGGAAAGTTGATTCTTACGGATACCCTGTCACTAAGATCCTCAGCTTTAGTTGAGGGCGAAGTGGAAGTCGGCAAATTGGCCGTTGAGCCTGGCGCAGCATTCAATGCAACCTGTATCATGAAAGGCAGTCAAAAGGAGCCTGGTCAAAATAGCAATCAAAAAGCATCAAAGCCTAATGCCAAACCAGCCGAAAAAGAACAATCCGCTTAATAGCTACGCCAAATATTCGAGTATAGCTATACAGATGTTCGCTATTATCGGGATTGGTAGTTTTTTAGGAATCAAGATTGATGCTCATTATGCTAATGAGAATAACCTTTGGACCATTATTTTATCTTTAACCTCAACCGTTGTTGCGGTGTTTTTTGTAATAAGACGTATTATTGCAAATTCAAAAGATGATAAATAACTTCAATCTGCTGGTAAGCATGCGGAACGTTGTTAGACATAATAGTCAATAATTTTTTTCTTTATTTAATGAATCCGACCTTTCTAAAAAGACAAGTTAGTTTTTTACTTTTCATTGCTGTTTTAAGCTTAGTGCTTTACGCCATCCATAGTTATGTGCTGACCTATTTTGGAGCGGAGCTGCATTTGTTTTTTCCCATTTGGCAGATTTATCTGTTTCATTTTATAGTCACAACTTTGTTGTACACGGCGGTAAATTATAAATCTTCAACGGGTAAAACTGATATTTTTGTGCTGTTTATGTCCAGCACTTTTATTAAGATGTTTCTTGCCATTTTGTTTCTTTTACCTCTTATTTTAGCCGATTTTGAGAAGAAACAACCCGATATTTTTAACTTTTTTATACCGTATTTTATCTACTTGGCATTTGAAGTTTATTCCATTACAAAATTGCTTCAAAAACCCTCATGATAACCTTGGGTTTAATATTGACAAAAAAGTGTTTGACATTTAACATAATGTACGTACATTTGCACGGAATTTAGAGCAAGGTATTTTTAAGCTATTTATAATGACATTAAACACTTTAAGAGCCGTATTATTTTTAGTTTTTTCTGTAGCAATCACCAATTTTGGTTTTGCATCACAAGAGGACGAAGATCAAGATGAAGGGTTCAATGCCACTGAAATGATTATGCATCACGTTAAAGATGCCCATGAATTTCATATTGTAGACTGGAATAATGAGCCTATCAGCATAGCGCTACCTATCATTCTTTATACGGATAATGGCTTGGTTACGTTTATGTCAAGCGAGTTTCATCATGACGATTCTGGATCGGTAATTGTTGAGAAAAACGGTGAGCGTTTTGTAAAATACCATGAGAAAATCTACCAATTGGATGCTGGAGTGGATGCTTTGGCCTTTGATGAAGAAGAGGAGCCGACAAATGCTAGCAAGCCTCTAAATTTCTCTATTACAAAAAACGTCTTTATGATGTGGGTGTCAGTACTTGTATTGTTCTTGATATTTATTTCTGCAGCCCGTAAATACAAAAAAGCAAATAATTATGTGCCAAGAGGCATAGCGTCCTTTGTTGAACCTTTAGTGATTTTTATTAGAGATGAGGTTGCTATCCCGATGATTGGTGAAAAGAAATACAGAAGATTCATGCCGTTCTTGTTAAGCGTGTTTTTCTTTATTTGGCTAAATAATATCTTTGGATTGATTCCTATCTTAAACGGTGCCAACGTGAGTGGTAATATTGCATTTACCTTGACATTGGCCTTGTTTACCTTCTTTATTACCATGTTCAGTGGTAACAAAAATTATTGGAAACATATTTTCTGGATGCCAGGTGTTCCTGTTCCGATGAAAATATTCTTAGCACCTATTGAGATTATTGGAATGTTTGTAAAACCATTTTCATTAACCATTCGTTTGTTTGCTAACATTACTGCAGGACATATTATTATCCTATCGTTAATGTCACTAATCTTTACCTTTCAGAGCATCGCTATTGCACCGGTATCGGTAGGGTTTTCATTGTTCATTTTAATCATAGAAATTGTAGTTGTTGCAATTCAAGCATATATATTTACCGTGTTATCTGCCCTATATATAGGTATGGCCACCGCGGAAGAAGACAATCATTAATTAATTTAAATTTTTTATTATGACTATTACAGGAATTGCAGCATTAGGAGCTGGTATGGCAGTTATTGGAGCGGCTATTGGAATTGGTAAAATTGGTGAGTCAGCTATGAACGCTATGGCTCGTCAACCAGAAATCCAAGGGAAACTTCAAACTTCAGCGCTTATTTTAGCGGCTTTCGTAGAGGCAGTAGCACTTTTTGGTGTTGTTGCGGCGATCATCGTAAGCTAAGAAGTAACCATTTACAAGAACACAGAAATAACGGTTGGTTATTTCTGTGTTTCTATTACACTTCGAAGATGCATGGTCGAAGAAAAAAATTTAAATTATAAAAACTAAAACCTATTATAGATGGATTTAATTACACCAGGATTAGGACTTGTTTTTTGGTCAATTATTACCTTTTTCATCCTTCTTGTCATTTTGAGAAAGTTTGCATGGAAACCAATTTTAGGAGCGGTAGACGAACGTGAAAACGGCATCAAAAATGCTCTGGAAGCAGCTGATAAAGCGCGAATGGAGATGGAAAATCTTAAAGCAGATAATGAGCGTATCCTTAACGAAGCCCGTGCGGAACGCGAAGGGATGTTGAAAGAGGCGCGTGAGATCAAAACTAAGATGGTTAGTGATGCCAAAGAAGAAGCCCAAGAACAGGCAACTAAAATGATCACTCAAGCTCAAGAAGCAATTGAGAACGAAAAAAGATCAGCCATGGCTGAACTTAAAAATCACGTGGCAAGCTTATCTATTGATATTGCAGAGAAAGTGGTACGTGAAGAGTTATCCAACAAAGACAAACAATTAGAATTGGTTGAGTCTATGTTAGGAGATGCAAAATTGAATTAAGAGATTAAGTATAATTAAATAAGATCCCTGTCTTGGCAGGGAATACTATGGCACAAACAAGAACAGCACTACGTTACGCAAAAGCAGTTTTAGATCTTGCAAAAGAGCAAAAGTCGGCAGAAATTGTCAATGCTGACATGAGTTCCGTTGCAAATGCTGTAGAAGCCAGTACAGAGTTAAAAAATATGCTTATGAGTGCTGTCATACCTGCTGCAACTAAAAAATCGGCTTTATTGGCCGTTTTTAAAGGATTGCATAATTTAAGTTCAGGTTTGATAGATACTTTAATTACCAATAAACGTATTGATATTTTGGGTGAAGTTGCTCAAAAATATAACGAACTTTATAATGAAAGCCAAGGTAAACAAGTGGCAAAAGTAACTACGGCAGTCGCGTTGACTGACGATCTTAAAGTAAAAGTATTGGCCAAGGTTAAAGAGCTTACCAATAAAGAAGCTGATATTGTAAATATTGTAGATGAATCTATTTTAGGAGGCTTCATTTTACGTATTGGAGATATTCAGTACGATGCAAGTATTGCAAACAAATTAAATAAGTTAAAAAGAGAATTTACATTAAACTAAAAGTTTTATTGATTTGGTACACTGAGCGCAGTCGAAGTGGTATAAGAAGATCAATGAAAATAATATCTAATAAAAATGGCAGAAGTAAAACCAGCTGAAATTTCAGCAATCTTAAAGCAACAATTGTCAGGATTTGAAGCAAGTGCTTCATTGGACGAAGTAGGAACAGTATTGACTGTTGGAGATGGTATTGCCCGTGTTTACGGCTTGGCAAACGTTCAATATGGTGAATTGGTTGAATTTGCAGATGGTCTTGAAGGCATCGTACTGAATCTTGAAGAAGATAACGTTGGTGTTGTTTTATTAGGACCAGCTACAGGTATCAGCGAAGGCTCTACCGTAAAACGTACAGATAGAATTGCTTCTCTTAAAGTTGGTGAAGAAATTGTTGGACGTGTTGTGGATACTTTAGGAACTCCAATTGATGGAAAAGGTCCTATCGGTGGATCGCTTTATGAAATGCCATTAGAACGTAAAGCGCCTGGTGTTATTTATCGTGAACCGGTAACTGAGCCATTACAGACAGGTATTAAATCTATAGATGCCATGATTCCTGTAGGTAGGGGTCAGCGTGAGTTGGTTATTGGTGACCGTCAAACTGGTAAAACAGCAGTTTGTATTGACACCATTATCAATCAAAAAGAATTTTATGATGCAGGTGAACCTGTATATTGTATATATGTAGCGGTTGGACAAAAAGCGTCAACGGTTGCTTTGATTGCAAAAACCTTGGAAGAAAAAGGTGCTATGGCATATACAACAATTGTTGCCGCCAATGCATCCGATCCTGCTGCCATGCAAGTGTATGCGCCATTTGCTGGTGCTGCTATTGGTGAGTACTTTAGAGATACTGGCCGTCCTGCGTTGATTGTTTTTGATGACTTATCAAAGCAAGCAGTAGCATACCGTGAGATTTCATTATTGTTACGTCGTCCACCGGGACGTGAGGCGTATCCTGGTGACGTTTTCTACCTTCACTCAAGGTTGTTGGAGCGTTCAGCTAAGATTATCGATAACGATGATATCGCCAAAGAAATGAACGATTTGCCTGATGTATTGAAACCAATGGTAAAAGGTGGTGGTTCATTAACAGCATTACCAATTATTGAAACGCAAGCAGGTGACGTATCGGCTTATATTCCTACCAACGTAATTTCTATTACTGACGGACAGATTTTCTTGGATGGTGATTTATTTAACTCTGGAGTTCGTCCAGCAATTAACGTAGGTATTTCGGTATCTCGTGTTGGTGGTAACGCACAGATTAAATCCATGAAAAAAGTATCTGGAACCTTAAAATTAGACCAAGCGCAATTCCGCGAACTGGAAGCCTTTGCTAAGTTTGGTTCTGATCTTGATGCCGTGACTTTAAACGTTATTGAAAAAGGAAGACGTAACGTTGAGATATTGAAACAAGCTCAAAACGATCCATTTAAAGTTGAAGATCAGATTGCTATCATTTATGCAGGATCTAAAAACTTATTGAGAGATGTACCTGTTGAAAAAGTAAGAGAATTTGAACGTGATTATTTAGAGTTCTTAAGAGCAACACATAGTGATACGCTTGCCGACTTAAAAGCTGGAAAACTTACGGATGAGATTACTGATACTCTTGTTGCTGTGGCTAAGGAGGTATCTGCGAAATATAGAAAATAGTATTAACTACGAAGTACAAAATATTAAGTACTATGTATTAACTACTAAGATTGTGGAGAGGAATCTTCAAAATCTAATTTATAAGGTCAACTATTAGAAAGTATTTTTTTGTTAGTCTTATTGCTAACACCTTAATACTTAATACTAACAAAAATGGCAAACTTAAAAGAAATACGTAACAGAATATCATCGGTGTCTTCAACGATGCAGATTACCAGTGCCATGAAAATGGTATCTGCTGCAAAGCTGAAAAAGGCGCAGGATGCGATTACTGCTATGCGTCCGTATTCTGATAAATTAACGGAATTATTACAAACCTTAAGCGCAACTTTAGATGCCGATTCGGGAAGTGAATTTGCGGAACAGCGTGAAATCAAAAATGTGACTTTGGTATCCATTACCTCCAACAGAGGTTTAGCTGGTGCATTCAACTCTAATATTATCAAAGAAACCAATCGTTTGATAAGAGAAGAGTATGCAGGGAAGGAAGTTTCTGTTTTTGCAATAGGTAAAAAAGCTGCGGATGCTTTTAAGAAAGGCGATCGGGTTATTGCCAATAAAAGCGATATTTATGACGATTTGACTTTTGACAATGTTGCAGAAATAGCCGATTTACTGATGGATCATTTCTTGACTAATAAAACAGATATGATTGTTTTAGTTTACAATAAGTTCAAAAATGCGGCGACTCAAGAAGTCATGAACGAACAATTTTTGCCAATTGTTCCGATGGAAGGCGCTGAAGAAGTTGATACCGAGTATATCTTTGAGCCTTCAAAATCAGAAATTGTTAAGGAATTAATTCCTAAATCATTAAAGACACAGCTTTATAAGGCTCTTAGAGACTCTTTCGCTTCAGAACACGGCGCTCGTATGACTGCGATGCATAAAGCCACAGATAACGCCACAGAATTGAGAGATCAATTAAAGTTAACTTATAACAAAGCACGTCAAGCTGCCATTACAAACGAAATCCTTGAGATTGTTGGTGGAGCTGAAGCGCTTAATAATTAAAACACGGATTCCTGCGCAAGCAGAAACCTCGTAATTTAAAAGCCTTACTTTCCGAAAGTGAGGTTTTTTTTTATGCCTAAAACTCTCCATGTAACATTTTATTGATTTTGAATCTAAAGGTAAAATCAATTAAAATGTATATCATGAAAACAATCAAAATTTATGTATTAGCGCTTATTGGCCTCATCAGTTTCTCCCTCGCTGGTGCGCGATTGCATCGCGTTCCAGTCCTCCTCACTTTCCCCAAAGTTAAATTCAAAAAGTAATTTCAACCATAATAACGAAAAACAACAATATCATCCAATAATCCTTTTTCGTCAGCATAATCTGTGGCACTGCTATAAGCATAATCTTGTGCTTTATAAACCAAACCGGCCACCATTGGATTCTGGTGTATATAATTTATTTTTTCCCAAATAACTGCATTGCTCCATAACTCAATAGGCCTATTGTCGTGTCTCCAAAATTGATACCCTTTCACATTGGATACTTTTGACGCAGCTTTTTTAAATTGCGCCAAAAGAAATTCCTTGGACTCTCTATGGGATTTTGCTGAATGGCTTTCACTATTGCTTTGCTGGTAAAACGTTTAAAATCTCCTAAAAGTAGTGCGGGATGCTGACCTTTTATACTTCTAAAAACCAAGTGCATATGATTGGTCATAATGCACTAAGCAATTATCTCCATCCCTTTCTCCTTCTGGCAAAATGTGAGACTTTGCAATAAAATATCTATATATTCAATGCGGGTAAAAACATCGAGCCATTCCACACCTGCGAAGCTTACAAAATATAAACCTTCAGGATTGTGAAATTTATAGTTACGGCTCATATGTTAAAGATAGGTATTTGGGCAATCGGAGTCAAGTAATTACCGTGCCACGCGATGCAATCGCGCGGGAGCGGGGAGTCGTGCTATTATTACGCCAAACCGAAGTAAATAAAAATTAAAGCAATGGTGTCAAAAAATCCGTGCACAGCAATAACAAACCACAAATCGTAATTACGCAAGTAAAATATTAGGGCTAAGAGCGCTCCCACAATGCCTGTAACAAGCTGCCCAGTAATTCCTTGATAACTGTGCATATAACCAAAAAAGCAAGCCAGTAGAACAATATTAAGCACAATACTGACTTTGCCTTCTCCAAAGACCTTTACAAATTGGCGCATAAAATAACCGCGAAAGATAATTTCTTCTCCAAATCCAGCAGTAGCCCATACTAACAACAATGCAATTAAACAGGCTGGAAGATTACCTATCAATTGATCAAAACTTGAATAATCAATAGGAGCGCCTGTAAGTCGTGTAATTCCAGGAACCAATACAAAGATATATAACACGAAGAGTCCTAATGCAACTAACGGAGCAAATACAATGATGTTTTTGAATGTGAACTTTTCAGGTTGAAATCCAAGTGCTGAAAATGGTTTCTCTTTGTATTCTATATAAGTCGCTATAATGATTAATATAGATATAATGATATTTTCAATATAACCAATCCGGATGGGTCCAAACCATAAAAAGCAGATGATTGCAATGGTAATTAAAGGAATTAATGTTTGTGGTAAGCTGATGCTCTTCATTATATTTTGATTTAAATGTTAATCGAAAAAATGAAGAAAATCGCTCATAATCCTTTGAAAATCTTATGATTTTACTGAATGGTCGTAAATTAATAACTGAATGGTCAGTAGTTATTGGTATCTTTTATTCAAACCAATTCATAAATGCATTTCGCTTGTAACGACTGACAGTGATTTCAGCAATCGCATCGGTGTCAATGGAAGCTTTCAACCGAATGCGCAACTTGCCATTTTCAACCTTTTCAATTTGGTCTACAGCATTTTTGTGAATGATGATTTGCCGATTGGCTCTAAAAAACAATTGATCGTTTATTTTTTCTTCGAGCGCATTCAATGTAAAATCGGTGGTAATTGTTCTGCCGTCGTTTTGAACAGCATACACAATTCTGTTTTCGCTATAAAAGCACGCAATATTTTCATAGCTAAGCTTCGTCATTTTCGCGCCGCTTTCAATTGTAATTTCAGCATCTTTTAGAGATAGCTTATATAAATTGTATAGGTCCCGTGCATACAATAAAGCTATGAGAACAACACTCAATAATAGAGTGATTAACAACCCAATTAATAAACTATAAAAATCTGTTTGTGCACCTGCAACGCTATTTAAAACAATATTTAAAGGAATATACAGGATTGTAATATATCCCAGGGTAGAAATCATAAACCATGTGATAGTGACCACTTCTACCTTCTTAGAAAAATACTTTTTCGAGTAAAATTTAAAATTAAGATCCGCTATAATACTAATGAGAATACTTAAAACAATAGTCGAAAGAAAACCTTCTATGGGGAACCTATAAGATTCACTACCTGGAAAACTATCGCGCGTTGCTAAATGATTGATCACTAAAGAGAAAATAGTCAATATAAGTGCTTTCTGAAACCAATCCCATGCAGAATTACTGACAATTGTAGACCTTATGGTTTTTTCGGTATGATTAGTAGGTGGAGTTATACTCATGAATTAGAGGCTCATTTTTTATCCGATTCAAAAGTAAGAATATTTTTCTCCATCTCGCAGGTGCGCGATTGCATCGCGTACCTTTACCGCAGCCAAGACCATACTTCAATATTCGGTGTTCAGCCTTCTACTTTCGATATTCAAAAGCTTCAGGGGTTATCTTCGGGTTTAGTTCGGGTGCCACATAACTCAAAAAAACTTCCCAGTTGGAATCTCTTAAATCTTCGCCTGATAAGTATACAATTCGTAATACCTGCCTTCTTTGGCAATCAATTGGTCATGGGTGCCGCGTTCAACAATATGTCCTGCTTCAATGACCAGAATTTGATCGGCTTTTCTAATTGTACTTAAACGGTGGGCAATCACAATAGTCGTTCGGTCTTTAATCAATTCAGCCAAACTTTTTTGAATTAAGGCTTCACTTTGGGTGTCTAAGCTTGACGTGGCTTCGTCTAAAATAATGATTTTGGGGTTGGCTAATATAGCCCGAGCAATCGCTAAGCGTTGGCGTTGCCCGCCAGAAAGTTTGACGCCTCGTTCACCAATTAAAGTATCTAAACCTTCATCAAAACGGTCGGTGAATTCGTTGACATAGGCTGCATTTACCGCATTTAGTAATTCTGATTCCGTGGCATTTGGTCTCGGAAACATGATGTTTTCGCGAATCGTGCCTTCAAATAAAAATTCATCTTGCAAGACCACGCCTAAATATTGACGGTAGCTGCTTAATTTGACTTGCGATAAATCATGATGGTCAATAGTGACCTTTCCTATTTTCGGGGTTAAAAATGTAGCCGAAAGTCCAGCAATAGTTGATTTTCCAGAACCTGAACTGCCTACCAAAGCAGTTACCGAACCCGCTGGCGCTTTAAAATTAATATTGTGCAAAATTTGCTTGCCTTCTTCATAAGAAAACGACACATCCGTAAATTCAATAGCGCCTTTTAAAGTATCTAAGGCAATGGTTCTGTCCTGGTTGTCTTCTTCAGCCGTCATATTCATGAGTTCCTCAGTTCTATCCAAACCTGCTAAGGCCTCGGTCAATTGACTCCCGATATTGCTCATTTGAACTATTGGAGCAATCATAAATCCAAGGATGAGGGTGAAGAACAAAAAGTCCCCTGTGGTCATTTCGCCAATCATCATATAATAACCGCCCATCCCCATAATGCCCGTAGTCGCTACGCCAATTAAAAACGTTGAAGAACTCGTCATTAAGGCCGTTGCCGTCAAGCTCTTTTTAACATTTTGGTATAAGCGCTCAACCCCTTTTTCGAAAACACTATTTTCTTGTTCCTCGGCATTAAAGGCTTTAATCACCCGAACTCCTGCAAGAGTTTCTGTTAATCGACCAGTGACTTCAGCATTTATTTTACCACGAGCCCTAAACACTGGACGTATATATTTAAAAGCTTTTAAGGCAACCAGACCAAATATGGACAGTGGCAATAAGACAAAAAGTGTCATCCAGGCATTCAGTTTAATCAAAATTATCAAGGACACAATCGCCGTAAACGAACCGCCTACCAATTGCACCAAGCCAGTACCTATCAGATTTCTAACGCCTTCAACATCTGTCATTATTCGTGAGACCAAGGCACCCGATTTAGTATTGTCAAAAAAGCTGATCGGTAATGACAGAACTTTTTTCTGTACTTGAGATCTCAATTCACTGATTAAATATTGGGCTTGTACGCTTAAAATTCTGGTTAACAAAAATGAGGTGGTCGCCTGAATTGTAATGGCGCTTATGACTATGACGATTAGGGTATAGAGTTGGGACATATCCTTATTTGGGACAACTTCATCAAGCAATACTTTACTCTGCCAAGGCAAAACCAAACCCGACAAACTTCTAAGAACAATCAAGATCAAACCTATAAAAACTAAGTTTCGTCGCGGCCAAATGATTGTTTTGAAGGCCTGAATCATGGTGACCTTAGGCTGTGATTTATCTTTTTTAGTGTTGGTAGTTGTGTCTTTATAATGCTGCATAGCCATCTGTAAATATGATAGGGGCAAAAATACGCATTATAGCAGGGTTAATTGAATACACTTAATTAAAAGTAGAATCAGACCTAACAGGTTTTAGAAACCTGTTAGGTCTTTCATCATTACCTAGACTATAAAACCAATTCAAAAACCTGCATGCCGAAATGAATATTCGTGGTATAATAATCACTTCCAAATGTTCTATCTTTGCCCCCCTAAACAATACGATGGCTCTTACGCTCCTTTCATCCCCTTTACAGGGTTTTACAGATTTCAGATTTCGCAATGCCTTCAATCATTACTTTGGAGGGATTGATACGTTCTATTCCCCCTACATCAGGCTGAATGGAAAATTGAAGATCAAGCAATCTTATCAAAACGATATTTTACCAGAAAACAACCTCAGCTTAGAGGTGATTCCACAAATCATTACCAACGATGCCGACGAATTTATCTATGTTGCCAAATACGTGCAAAGTTTGGGCTATAAAGAATTGAATTGGAATTTGGGCTGCCCATATCCTATGGTCGCTAAATCGGGGATGGGTTCTGGATTGATCTGCAATCCTACAAAAATTGATGAGGTTTTACAGAGAGCCCACAACGAAACTGATATTTTAGTGTCCATGAAAATGCGCATGGGCTATGAGATTGCTGAAGAAATCTTAGAGGTTTTTCCTATTTTGGATAACTATCCGCTAAAAAATATTGCCATTCATGCTAGAATAGGGAAACAACTCTACAAAGGCCCAGTAGATTTGGAAGCTTTTGAAAAATGCATTGGGAGCACCAAACACAAGTTATACTATAACGGCGATATCACCAGTGTTTCTGCATTTAAAGCTGTTAAAGAACGCTTTCCAACCCTTGATCATTTTATGATTGGCCGCGGATTGATTGCCGATCCTTTTTTACCCAGCATGATCAAAAACAACATGACGGAATATCCCAAAAACCGATGGGCTATTTTTTCAGAATTTCACGACACTATTTACCAACAATACGACGCCTATTTGTCTGGACCCACTCCTATAAAATTAAAGATGTTGGGTTTTTGGGAGTACTTTTCCCAATCCACATCAAATCCTCAGAAAACATACAAAGCCATTAAAAAGGCCACTAATCCTATAAAATATAAACAGGCAGTTGCTCAAATTTTAAATAAGGAAATGGAAGCTGCACGCCATTAAATACACAGGTGTTGTGGCGTCTGGGATATACTTTAAAACGGAATGATAATTAAATTATAGTTCAGATCCTTAAAGTTTTTCATAAAATAGCGTCAATTTTATGTTGTGGAATGTTATTTGTTATCTTTAGGTAACAAAAACAACATTATGAAAACCTTATATCTTTTCTCAACCATTATCATGATGTCTTTAAGTGCATCTAAATGTTCTGACGCAAAAAAAATGGATAAAAATCCCCCTTCAATTATTGGAGACGTTTATGTAGAATCTCAGGCTTCGGAGGATGCGTCTGGAGATTCTGGTTACAACCTTTACATTCCAGTACATACCCAAGAAAAGCAGGACATCCTTTTGGACTCGGTGTATTTTAGAGACCAAATTGTAAAATTGGATAGAAAAACGCAGGGATCAAAGATTCTGTATGTTGGCGAGTTTGATGATCTCAAAGCAGCAAATAAAGACATCATCATAAGTAGCAATCCTATGGAAGAAATGGCGAATACGCCACCACGAGTTCCTCAGAAATTACCGTTCAAACTTGAAGATACTGAATGTATTGTGAGTTACAAATTTAAAGGTGATACTCGGTATTTTAAGATAGAAAACATCAAGAGAAGGATATCTGATCACGATTCATAGTCATCAGCTTTACTCTACAGCATTTTAAGTGGTACAATTTCAAAGGACAGTTCTTGTCAGAATTGTTTAACTCTTAGGGAATCGCTACTTTTGACCTCAAATAAAAAACCACGTTGAGCGGATTTAAAAACCTTTTTAAGCAGACCTTTATTTATGGTTTAGCCACAGTTTTACCGAGGATGTTAAGTTTTCTGTTGGTGCCTTTGTACACTACTAAAGGGGTGCTTTCATCTGTTGGTGAATACGGAAAAGTTTCAATTATTTTTTCATGGTTTGTCATATTCAATGTCATTCTTGCCTACGGTATGGAAACGGCATTTTTTCGATATTTCAATAAAGAAGAAGATCAGGACAAAGTTGTCGGGACTTCAGCAATATCACTGATAATTTCTTCATTGGGCTTTTTTCTGTTGGCTTTTTTCTTTAAATCATCTATTGCGGTCATTACAGATATCAAAGAAGAATACATCTCTTTGGTTATTTGGATTTTGATGTTGGATGCTTTAGTGATCATCCCATTTGCCTGGTTACGCGCCAAAGGGAAGTCCATGCGTTTTGCTGTTTTAAGAATTGTGAGTGTGTCCATCAATTTGGGCCTCAATGTTTTCTTCCTACTTTATTTAAAAAAATGGGCAGATCAGAATGCGGTTTTAGAATCGATTTATATTCCAAACTTTGAGATCAACTATATTTTCATTTCCAATTTAGTAGCTAGCGCGGTCACTTTGGTATTGATGTTCAGTTTTTACTTTCGGATTAATTACCGATTTGATTCTGGTCTCTTTAAAAAAATGATGCGATATGCTTTTCCAGTATTAATTGCTGGGATTGCGTTTTCGGTCAATGAAACTTTTGACCGTATCCTCTTGGATTATCTATTGCCCGAAGATATTGCCGAAACCAAAATAGGCATGTATTCGGCATGTTACAAATTGGCGGTATTTATGACCCTATTTGCCACAGCTTATCGTTTGGGGATAGAGCCGTATTTTTTCAGTCACGCCAAAACTGAAAATCCACAAAAGAATTATGCAAAGATTCTGGAGTTTTTTGTTGCCTTTGGATCCGTAATGTTGCTCTCCATAGTGGTTTTCGCTGATGTTTTAAAACCTTATATTGTAAGAAGTGAAGACTATTGGGAAGCCATGTGGATTGTACCTTTAATTTTAATTGCCAATCTCTGTTTGGGTATTTACCACAATCTTTCAGTATGGTATAAAGTGACAGATAGGACCAAGTTTGGAGCCTATATATCTGTTTTTGGAGCAGTAATTACCTTGGCACTTAACTTTTGGCTGATCCCGATTATGGAATATAGAGGTTCGGCAATTGCCACTTTGGTCGCTTATGCCAGTATGATGGCAGCCTCTTATTATTACGGACAAAAATACTATCCAATCCCGTATAATTTAAAAAAAATGGGACTCTATCTCTTGGTATCGTCTGCATTTTCGGTAATTTCGTTTTATGTATATCGAGAGAACTATTTTGTAGGAATCAGCCTTCTGACTGTATTCCTGTTTTTAGTAGCAATACTTGAAAAGAATCAAATTGCACAACTCTTAAAAAGTAAATAGTTTTTTATAAACTTAGCGACATGTTAAGAACTATTTAAAAATATAAAGATACACCAGTCCGTAAGGATGAAGTAAAAGACTTAAGGATTGAAAAAATAATATAAATCAAACATGGAAATAAAAATCATCAATAAATCCAATCACGCTTTGCCCAACTATGAAACCATAGCCTCGGCAGGAATGGATCTGCGTGCTAATTTATCAGAATCCAGAGTTTTAAAACCTTTAGAAAGAAGCATCGTAGGCACGGGTTTATTTATTGAACTTCCCATTGGAGTTGAAGCGCAGATAAGACCGCGCAGCGGACTTGCCGCCAAAAAAGGAATTACCGTTTTGAATGCACCTGGCACCATTGATGCGGATTATAGAGGCGAAATAGGAGTCATCTTAGTCAATCTGTCCAATGAGGACTTTGAAATAGTTAATGGCGAACGGATTGCCCAAATGGTCATTGCCAAACACGAACGTGCGGAATGGGTGGCTGTTGAAACGCTTTCTGAAACAGATAGAGGAGAAGGTGGTTTTGGGAGTACTGGAACCAAATGAAGGAAAGAATGGCCTTCTTAATCCTGTAAGGTTTTTAAAACCTTGTAGATATAAGATCATACTTCCTAAATTTCCTTTTAATAAATAGATTAAAAATGTAGAGATTTCCTCCTTCCTGTCTACGGACAGGCAAGCGCAGGTATTAAGTTTAACCAAAATAGATACCTGCCTGCGCAGGTATAAAATCAGATACCTGTTTTTGCAGGTAGTTACGTATGAAAATAATAGTCCCAATGGCAGGACGTGGTTCACGTTTGCGCCCACACACATTAACAGTTCCGAAACCATTAATACCGGTGGCGGGTCAACCTATTGTCCATCGTTTGGTGAAAGATATTGCCAAAGTTTTAAATCAACCTATCGAAGAGATTGCCTTTGTTCTTGGTGATCCGGCCTTTTTTGGAGATGATGTGGTTGAAAGTTTAACTGAATTGGCCGCAGAATTAGGCGCCAAAGCATCTATCTACCGGCAAGATCAGCCCTTAGGCACAGGTCATGCGATTATGTGCGCCAAAGAGTCACTTTCAGGCCCCGCAGTTATTGCCTATGCCGATACTTTGATTAGAGCCGATTTTAACCTCGATCCGGAAGCTGATGCCGTTATTTGGGTGAAGCAAGTTGATGAACCGGAAGCTTATGGTGTGGTCAAATTGAATGAGAAAGAGGAAATTGTAGAGCTTGTAGAAAAACCTAAGGATTTTGTAAGCGATTTAGCTGTTATTGGGATATACTACTTTAAGGATGTGAACGTTCTTAAACAAGAGCTGCAAGTTGTTTTGGACAACAATATCATCCATGGCGGTGAATATCAAATCAATGATGGGATTAAAGGCATGATGAAGAAAGGCAAAGTCTTTAAAACTGGCGAAGTGGAAGAATGGATGGATTGTGGCAATAAAGCTGTTACCGTGGAAACAAACACCAGAATGTTGGGCTTTTTGCAAGCCGATGGTGAAGAACAGATGGTTGCAGAATCAGTAACCTTAGAAAACTCAAAGATTATTGAACCTTGTTTTATTGGACAGAATGTCATTTTAAAAAATGCAACTATCGGTCCTAACGTATCCATTGGAAATGATTGTACCGTAACGGATGCCACCATAAAAAATAGCTTGATACAGACAAACAGTGTCATAAAAAACGCTAATTTAGAGGAGGCGATGATTGGCAATCATGTGCATTATGATGGTCATTTTAAAACGATTAGTATTGGGGATTATTCTGTTTTGGCCTAATTCCTGCGCAAACAGAAAACCTTTAGGTTCAATGTAATTAATTTGGTAAATAAATCCATAAACTCAGTTACAAACTCGTAATAAATCAACAATCAGAGTCAAACATTCGTGTGCCCGATAATTATCGTGATTTAGAAAAAAATGAATAAAAAATTTCACATATTAATACTTCTTATCGGAATGCTTATCCTTCCAAAGACTACCTATGGCCAAGTTGATTTCAACCAAAAGCCTACTGATGATCTCGGGAATGTTGAAGACCAATTCCAAGAGCATTTTTTTGAAGCCCTAAAACAACAAGGGATTGAAAACTATGAGCGTGCCATTGATGCCCTTTTGAAATGTAAAAAACTGGATGATAAACCTGTGGTCTATTATCAATTAGGCAAAAATTACAACAAACTAAAAAACTTCGGAGCTGCCGAGGATGCCTTAAAAAGGGCTGTCTCTAAAGAACCTGACAATGAGTGGTATTTAGACGAGCTTTATGATGTGTACAATCAACAAGGTGATACTAAAAAAGCCATAAGAACCGTCAAACAATTGGTCAAATATCACCCTGATTACAGACAGGATTTGGCAGAACTATACATCAAAAATAAAGATTATAAAGATGCTTTAAAACTGTTGGATGAATTGGACAAGGAGTTTGGAATTAGTGCTGATAGGGACTATTTGAGAGACCAGATTTATACCCTCACTGGACGGGACGGTGATAGAATTGAAAATTTAAAGGAACGTTTGGATAGTAATCCAGAGAACGAGACCAATTATTTAGCACTTATTTATCGCTTTAGTGAGACGGGAGAAACTGAAAAAGCCTATGAAACGGCCCAGAAATTGTTGGAAGTGCATCCCCAATCGAAACTTGTACATTTGGCTTTGTATAAGTTTTATTTGGATAAGAATGAAACTGAAAAAGCTATTGCATCCATGAAAGTTGTTTTGACAGCTCCTGAAATTAATGCTGATGCCAAAACTAAGGTGCTGAACGATTTTATAAATTTTGTGTCTAAGAACCCAGAATATGAGAAGGACCTTGTTGATGTGACAGCACTAATTGATGAAAACAAGAGTTTTCAGACTTTGGTAGAACTGGCCCAATACTATCTAAAACTCGACGACAAACCAAAGGCATTGATGTATTTTGAAGATGCCTTAAAGTTGGAACCGACTAATTTTTCAGTCATAAAAGATGCATTGTTACTACAAATTGATTTAAACCAAGAAGAAAAGGCCATTGCTAAAAGTGAACAGGCTTTGGAGTTGTTCCCAGGGCAACCTATATTATATTTGATCAATGGCGTGGCTCATAACAAAATGCAACACGCTAAAAAAGCCATTAAAAGTTTAGAAACTGGATTGGATTATATTATTGATGATCCTAAAATGGAAGCCGATTTTTACACGCAACTCAGTCTAGCCTACAAACTCGACAATAATAATTCCAAATCCCAAACGTTTGCAAAAAAGGCAGCCGCTTTAACAAATCAAGATTAATGAGAATTTACAAATTAAGCGTATTACTACTTATATTAGGTTTAAGTGTAGGGTGTAGATCAACCAAAACCTTAACCTCCAATGCGGAAATTGATAAAAGCATGACTGCAAAACAAATTATCAGGGAGAATGCCAAGCAGGATGTTCGGTTTAAAACATTACAGGCTAAGGTCCGTATTGATTATACAGAGGGAAATCAAAGTAATGGAGCTACTGTTAACCTAAGGATAGAAAAAGACAAGACTATTTGGATGAGCGCGCCTTTGGGAATGGCACGTGTGATGATTACCCAAGATAGCGTCAAGTTTTATGAGAAACTCAATAACCAATATTTTGATGGCGATTTTTCTCTCTTGACTCAAATTTTGGGCACTGATATCGACTTTGATAAGGTTCAGAATATTTTCCTTGGAGAACCTATCTTTGATTTGAAATCGGACACCTATGTAACGGTTCCCAACGACGAATCATACGTATTACATCCCAAAGATCAACGCGCTTTGTTTGAATTGTTTTTCCTGATCAACCCTGGTTTTTTTAAATTGGACTCACAACAGTTATATCAACCTTTAGAGAAACGAATGCTGCAGATAGATTATAAGAAATATCAAGAGGTAAGCAAACAGATCTTTCCTGAAAACATTCGTATTATTGCAGTTGAAAAAAATGATGAAATTACCATCGATCTCGATTTTAAATCAATAAATCTAAACGGCGAAGTCCGTTTCCCATTCAACATTCCGTCAGGATTTAAAGAAATTGAACTTGAATAATGCGTAGCTATCCTAATATACTCCGTTTGATCTTACTTTTTAGTTTGTGCACGTTCGCTATGAATGCACAAAGTAAAAAGCAGAAGGAATTGGAAGCAAAGCGCCAGATTATTCTAAAGGAAATTCAACAAATCAATAATTTGATTGCGTCTCAAAAAAAAGAAGAAAGATCTATTATTACAACGGTTGAAGATTTGAACTACAAGGTGAATGTACGCAAGAACCTGATTAAGGTCACTAACGACCAAGCCAATCTACTGACACGTGAGATCAATGCCAATCAAAAGCACATAAGCAGTCTTCGCGATCAATTAAAATATTTGAAGGAAGATTATGCCGCCATGGTAGTAAAATCCTATAAAAGTAAATCCGAACAAAGTCGCGTCATGTTTTTGCTCTCCTCAGAGAATTTTAAGCAGGCTTACAAGCGACTCCAATATATACGGCAATATACAGACTACCAAAAGGAGCAAGGCGATGAGATCAAGCGAAAAACGGAAAAGCTGCAAGAATTAAATACGACCTTACTCCAGCAGAAAAAGGACAAAGACAAATTAGTAGAAGAAAACCGACTGGCCAGACAAAGACTGGAAGCCGATATCAAGGAGCACGAAAAACTCATGACCTCCGTAAGAAAAAACATGAGTACCTACGCTTCGCAAATCAAGGCTAAACAACAGGAAGCTGATAGAATTGACCGTGAAATTGAAAGACTGATTAGAGAGGCCATTGCGGCATCCAATAAAAAAGCAGGAAAATCTGAAACCACATCAAGAGGTTTTGCTTTGACCCCAGAAGCCAAAGCTTTGGAAGCCAAATTTGAATCCAATAAAGGTAAATTACCTTGGCCAGTGCGTACAGGAGTCATCAAGGTACGCTATGGTAAACAACGCTCGTCAATTGATAATACAGTTAGTATCAATAGTAGCGGAATTAGAATTGCAACCGACAAAAATGCGAAGGTAAGAGCCGTATTCAATGGTGATGTCTTAGCGGTTCAGGGAACCAAAACAGGAAATCCTTGGGTTTTGATCCAACATGGTAATTATATCACGGTCTATAAAAACCTATCAAAAGTATATGTGGTTAAAGGCGATAGGGTGACCACCAATCAAGATATTGGCGAGGTGTTTACAGATCCGTCCAGTGGGGAGTGCCTATTGTGGTTCCATATTTATAAAGACTCCAAATTTCAGGATCCGTCGTCTTGGATAGTGCGGTAATCTGACAATAATAAAGCTTTAAACGTTTTGTCGGGAAGTTACCTTTGACATTTAAAAATGTAACAGGGTTGTTGATCTTTTCTACCAAGAATTTTTTTACACTCTTTTTATTTACTGAAACAAAGCCTTAAGTTCTGTAGCTTCATTTGGCTTCATTTTTCCGGCCAATACCAAACTCAGTTGTTTACGCCTTAGCGCCGCTTCAAACCGTTCTTTTTCCAAGTCGGTTTCAGGAACAATTGTATCAATTGGGGTCGGACGCCCAGTTTCATCCACAGCAACAAAGGTGTAAATGGCCTCGTTGGCTAAAGATCTTACGCCAGATTCGCGGTCTTCAATCCACACATCAATATACACTTCCATAGAGGTTTTAAATGCTCTTGAAACCTTAGCTTCAACAGTAACAACACTACCTAACGGAATTACTCTATTGAACGCCACGTGATTTACAGAAGCCGTCACAACAATACGTCGGCTATGACGTCTTGCCGCAATACTTGCAGCGCGATCCATACGTGCCAACAATTCTCCACCAAATAAGTTGTTTAGAGGATTGGTCTCACTTGGAAGGACCAGATCAGTCATTATACACACGGAATCCTTTGGATGTTTAGGTTGCATTGATGGTGTTTTTGAAATGAAAGTGCAAAGATAGGTTGGATTTGTGATTTTTTTACCAAGAATGCACGAATAATAATGTCGTAGTTTGGACAGCTTTATCGTTGAGGTTGGTTACGATATTTGCGTTCCCTACCTATCACGAAACTTAAAATTTGGAGTCGATGATCAAAACTAAGAAAATTTCTTTCCACAGCTCCCAATCAAAAATCGTAACTCATAAATCAACAGTCGTAAATCTTAGATTGGGCTTGTTGAAAATCAACAATCGTAAATCAACAATAAAATATCGTAAATCTATTTTAGATCTCTTACCAACAACCAAGCGTCTTTATTGTAGTTCTGACGAATATCGCGTAAAGCTACTAAAGCCTCGTTGCTATTTTCGTAACTAGAATAGACTACTTCGTGCAGGCCATATTTATTGACGCCAATTTTTCTGGCTTTAAACCCAAGTTCTTGGAGTTGTTCAACCTTTTTGTCAGAGTTTTCCTCAATTCTAAAAGCACCCGCAATAATATGGTATTTGCCTTGTTGCTTCTCAACTTTTAAGGTTGCGGCAGGTAATGGATTTTCAATAACAAATGTAGCTTCTTGAACTTTAACATCCAATTGCTCATTGGCTTCTTCTTGAGCCATTTGATTATGGACTTCTACCTGATTATTATAAAAGTTTGACGCTGCAAAACCTCCAATGGTCAATGCAATAAGTGCTACCGCAGCATATTTAAGATAAGGTTTGGTCTTTGATTCTGTTCGTCTTTCTGGAGTGATGGAGATTGGAATGACATCTTCAAGCGATTCCACCTGTTGTCTATAAACTTCACGCTTGACGCTAGACGATGAAAATTCCGAAAGCCCGAATGCTTCAGTGAGGTAATTGCTACTGTGAGAAGGCTCAAAAACAATTTTACCATCGTTATTTAAAACCAAATCACCAATACTACTAAAGCTAAGCGTTTCACCTTCAGATAAGAACGCTTTTATTGATTTCACCTTTTTGCTTATTTTCTGAACGGCAACTTCATAAGGAATGCCTTCTGAATCAGCTATATAGCTCGCCAATAAACCGTCATTATGCTGTATTTGTTCATTAAATGATATGGCCTTTTTTGGTGGAAAAAAGGTATGGTTACTCTCATCAATCTTTGCCGAGATACGCTTGGTCAAAAAAGCACCAAATTCCGGAATCGTCACGCAGTCGTAACGGTAGAGTAAATCGCTTATGTAAGTTTCTATATGCATTTAAACAAAGTTATGAATTTTTGATTTTGGTGGAAATTAAACCCCTAGTATTTATTAACATTGCTTAAGTTTAGACAGTTTATACTCAA
Organism: Gelidibacter maritimus; assembly: GCF_014062315.1. GTDB lineage: Bacteria > Bacteroidota > Bacteroidia > Flavobacteriales > Flavobacteriaceae > Gelidibacter > Gelidibacter maritimus. The sequence goes on along the minus strand of NZ_JACGLT010000002.1, from coordinate 406,626 downwards.
AATCAATCTTATAGATGTCAGATCAGGACTTAATTTATATTCTTGCCCTGCAAAATGTACCTAAAATAGGCGACATTACTGCTAAAAAACTGATTGCGCATTGCGGATCTGCTGAAGCAGTGTTGAAAGAAAAGAGAAATCTTCTCCTCAAAATTGACGGTATTGGGAGTAGCATGTTGCAAGATGTTAATAACAAAAACCATTTGCTTGCCGCAGAAGAAGAATTGAAATTCATTAAAGAGAATGCTATTTCCTGCTTGTATTTTATGGATAATAATTACCCTGAAAAATTAAAGCATTGTATTGACGGGCCAATCTTATTATTTCAATCTGGACATATGGATTTAAAAAGGCAGCGGCTCATCAGTGTGGTTGGTACGCGTAAGATTACCTCTTCAGGAGTGGCGTTCTGTGAACAGTTAATCGAGCAATTGGCGGTTTTTAATCCGGTCATTATTTCTGGTTTTGCTTATGGAACAGATATTACCGCTCAGAAAGCGGCCCTGAAGCATAATTTACAAACCGTAGGTTGCTTGGCGCATGGTTTGAACCAAATTTATCCAAAAGTGCATAAAAAGTATGTGGCTGAAATTGAAAAGAACGGTGGCTTCTTAACGGAGTTTTGGAGTAGCGCCAATCCCGAACGCGAAAATTTTTTAAAACGAAATCGCATCATCGCTGGTATTAGTGAAGCGACTATCGTAATTGAATCTGCTGAAAGAGGAGGGAGTCTGGTCACTGCTGATATAGCCAATTCTTATAACCGGGATGTATTTGCCGTTCCTGGGAGAACCACAGATTCCCAAAGCTCTGGCTGTAATAATTTGATAAAATATAACAAAGCACATTTACTGTCCAATCCAATGGACGTGCCTTATATTTTAAATTGGGAATTGGAGGACAAAAAACCGGCCATACAAAAACAACTGTTTGTGGAATTGAACGAGGATGAAAAAGTCATCTATAATTTTCTTCAGCCTATCGAGCCACAACTATTGGATATTATTGCTTTAGAATGTCAGATGCCTATTTTTAAAGTGGCAAGTGTGCTGTTGAACATGGAACTTAAAGGGGTCATTAGACCGCTTCCTGGGAAATTGTTCGAGGTTATTTGATAAATCCCGCGCAGGCAGGAATCTCAAGTTTCATACTCTATATAATATTGAGCTGCTCCAAATGAAGACAGAAAACCTTTTAGGTTATCGGAGAAATCTTGATGTTTAGAACATAACAGTTAAGACCTGTCAATTTTCAAAAACCTGACAAGGCTCAGCACCTAATACCCCAACTTCTTACGAACTCTCGCCAATACCTCGTCAGCCACAACTTTCGCTTTTTCGGCACCAACCGAAAGCGCTTTATCTATCTCTTCCAGATTGTTCATATAATAATGATAGCGCTCACGTGGCGATTCAAATTTTGTAAGAATCAATTCATATAGAGCCTGTTTGGCATGTCCGTAACCATAGTTGCCTTGCTCATAATTCTGCTTCATGGTTTGAGTTTCTTCATCAGAAGCCAATAGACTATAAAGCGCAAAACAATTACAGGTATTCCAATCTTTTGGATCTTCCAACGGCGTGCTATCCGTTTTAATGGTCATAATTTGCTTGCGCAATTGCTTTTCAGGTAAGAATATATTGATGAAATTGTTGTTGCTTTTGCTCATTTTACTACCATCTGTTCCTGGAACGAGCATAGCATTGTCTTGAATTTTGCCTTTTGGCATCACAAATGTTTCGCCCAATTTAGCATGAAAACGGGAAGCGACATCACGAGTCATTTCAATATGTTGCAATTGATCTTTACCTACCGGAATAATTTCGGCATCATACAATAAGATATCCGCAGCCATCAACATCGGGTAAGTAAACAACCCAGCATTAACATCTTCGAGTCGGTCAGATTTATCCTTAAAACTATGTGCGAGCATTAGCCGTTGGTACGGAAAAAAACAGCTTAAATACCAAGAGAGTTCAGTAGTTTGAGGCACGTCACTTTGACGGTAAAAAACCACCTTATCTATATCTAAACCAAAGGCCAACCAGGTTGCAGCAACACTATGGGTGTTGTGGCGTAGGGTATCAGCGTCCTTTATTTGAGTTAAGGAATGCATATCTGCAATAAATAGAAACGAATTATTTTTGGTGTCATTCGCCATGTCGATTGCCGGCATGATTGCTCCTAAAATATTTCCTAAATGTGGTGTGCCGGTACTTTGTATGCCTGTAAGTATTCTTGCCATAACATTCCCTGCGCAATCAGGGATCTTTTTTAATTGTTCAACGAGTTGCAAAGGTAATTTTTTTCAAACAATAGCTCAATTAAATTAATTAGTTTTGAGCCGCTGAAATTTTTTGAATCCGGTTCCTGCGCAGGCAGGAATCTCTTTTCACCCTGATTTTATTTTAGGGTACGGGTGAAGTTTTTTCAAACAACAGCTCAATTAAATTAATTAGTTTTGAGCCGCTGAAATTTGTGAATCCAGTTCCTGCACAGTCAGGAATCTCTTTTCATCCTGATTTTATTTTAGGGTACGGGTAAAGTTTTTTTCAAACAATAGCTCAATTAAATTAATTAGTTTTGAGCCGATGAAATTTTTGAAATACCCCTTCTGGATCCTGTATCGCATTTGGTTTTACATTTTAGTAACCCTGCCAATCCTACTATTGTTTCCAATTTTAGTACTCTCAATTTTAAAGGAATCCTGGTATCCTTATTTCTTTAAGTTGGCCCAGTTATGGGCGAAAATCATCTTAGTGGGCATGGGTTTTAGATGGATCATTAATAGAGAAGAACCCATTGACCCAGATAAAAGCTATATGTTTATTGCCAATCACACCTCAATGGCAGACATTATGTTGATGCTGATAAGTGCCAAGAATCCCTTTGTATTTGTAGGAAAGGCAGAATTGGCCAAAATTCCAATTTTCGGATTTTTTTATAGACGCACTTGCATTTTGGTGGATCGAAGTTCTGAAAAAAGTCGACGAGCTGTTTTTTTAAGGGCGCAAAAGCGATTGAAACAGGGCTTGAGTATCTGCATTTTTCCTGAAGGGGGTGTGCCTGACGATACATCCATGATATTGGATGCGTTTAAGGACGGTGCCTTCCGATTGGCCATCAATCACCAAATTCCCATTGTACCCATGACTTTTGCAGATAATAAAAAACGTTTTTCGTATGTCTTTTTTAGTGGAGGCCCGGGAAAAATGCGTGCCAAGGTCCATAAGTTTATAAGTACAGAGGGTCTCACCTCGAAAGATTCTAAAGCACTGAATGCCAAAGCACGAACAATTATCCTCACACAATTGTTGGACTATCATAAAAACTAAAAAAGCCACTCCTGGCACAGAGCAGCTTTTTCATCGTTATTGCACTTCTGCAATAACTACCTAACCAACTAAAAAATCTAAAACTTAAAACTAAAACCTGTATAAACACCAATAAAATAAGGTCTAAAATCGCCCGAAGTATTAGTGAATGTGTTAAATTGATACTTAAACATCGGTTCAAGATTTAATTTAAGGGTTTGTGATATATCATAATTCAATCCAAGTCCGAAATTGGCACTATAACTTGTACTATTGATATTATTTGCTTCGCCCAATAGCGATCTTTCGTTATTTAAAACAGAATAAACTTCATTGTCATTAAGGAAAAGCGTACTAAATCCTCCAATAACATTCAGACCAAATTTACGATTGATGAGGCTATATTCCACTTCCAAAGGGACTTCAATATATCCGAACTGCTGTTCTAAGGCCCCATTAACGTTAGCTACCATAAACTGTGGTGCCGAGGAAGAATTGATATTGGTAGTGCTCATATATGAATCCGCTGCTTTTTGGCTCCTGAAATTGATGTTTTGCAAATCGTTGTTTCCTGAGTTGCCATTAAATCCATTTATGGTGTTTAACGCCATGACCCCATCAGTACTATAGCCCAAGGCCACTTTGTTGATGCCAGCTCTAACTTTTATCTTATCGTTGATAGCGTAACTACCATTAATGCCATAACTCATATTAACTTCACCGCTTTTGCTATTGTTTACAAATTGATTGGAAATAGTAGAGCCTTTTCCTAAAGTGTTAAAATAAACAGGTGCCACATTTGGGGAAATGTTCCACCTGTTTGGTTGCTCTTCTTTTTCTTTTTCATTTGTCGAATTGGCTTTGGCAATAGCCTCTTCAATACTTTCTTGCTCTTTATTCAAAGCAATACGATCGTTATTTTCTTTATTGGTCTTTGATTCTTTCAAATGGTTCTGATCAGTGACCTTGGCCATTCGAGTTTGATCTTTCCTAGGGTCCAAGTTGACTTTATCCTTTGGCTGATCTGAATCGGTAGTTTTTTGAATACGATCAGATGACTCTCCAGTGTGGTTCGCTATGGTATTTTCATCGACATTTGATACCTTGCTTGTCTTGTTTTGAGCAGCATAACTGTTGTCTTGAGAATCCGTACGATTGATGTTGTTTGAACGGCTATTGGCTATTTGAGTAGCTGCTTTATCGGTATTGTTAATCCTCTTTTTATGCAAATCCTTCGGAGAATTTTCATCATGAATTTCAGGCTTTTCGGTATTTACTAAATCATTGGTGGTATCATTTTCAATATCTCCTGATTTGATTTCAGTATCATCCTTGACAAACTCTACAGAAGGTTCGCTTGAACTTCGTGTTTGCTCGGAACCAACGGTTTGAGTCTCAGGATTAATAAAATTTTCACCACCATTAAAAATGTCACCAACGGTCAACAAAACGACCAAAATAGCGGCAACCCCTGCGGTAAACCACCATAACGGCACCACGCGTCGTTTGCGCTTATCTTTATGCAGGCTATTGTGGATATTCTCCCATACAGCAGGATCTGGAGTGGCTTCAAAATTTTTGAATTTCTCCTGAAAAATGCGGTCTATATGTTTTTTATCATTCATTTATAAACTTTGCGAATGGTTATGCACTTTGTACTGTTCTATTTTCTCTTTTAAAATCATACGTGCCCTATAAAGGTTTGATTTTGTGGTCCCTGTTGAAATACCCAGCATATCGGCTATTTCCTGATGTGAATAATCGTCTAAAACGTAAAGATTGAAGACCAATCGGTACCTGTCGGGCAACTCTTGGATGATGCTCAATAAGTAATCAAGATCGATGTCCTCATCATCCAATTCAATGGCAACATCTTCAATTTGATCTTCGTTGACAATATCATAAACACCTACAGTCCTATACCGCTGAAGCGCCGTGTTAATCGTTATACGCTTCATCCACCCCTCCAAAGAACCTTTATGGCTAAACTGATCAATCTTGTTAAAAATGGTCACAAAAGAGTCTTGCAGATTATCTTGTGCTTCTGCATAGTTTTTTGAATACTTAAGACAAAGCGAAAACAATTTACCCGAAAAGAGCTTATATATCTGGCTTTGAGCTTTAGCATCGTTTTTTTTACAATTGATAATGAGTTGTTCTAAACCCACATTTATAGGATTAGTGTTCGATTTATGCTTCCGGTTCCACAACTGGTACTTCTACAATATAATATAAATCTGTTCCGGTGTCATCTTTACCTTGCCAAAACTTAAAAATATAAGTGCCATTATTGGTCACCTTAAAATTGAACGTGGCTTCAACTTCAGCATCTTCAGACATACCACAATTTTGATTTGGGAATACGGAATTGACAACCGCAACGGTTCGCTGATTTAAATCGCGTTCATAGTAAAAATCGTAAAAAACATAACAACCGGACGGCCTGATGTACTTAACGGTAATAGGATAAACTTCACCAATAACAAATTCTTCCGGAATTTCAACGCTTTCTATTGGAAGTATTTCGTTATAAAAATCATTGGAATCGTCAATGCTACAGGATGCCAGCGATAATAGAACTACACATAAAAAAACTAATTTTTTCATAAGAATTTTGATTTTAGGATATATTTTCTTTTTCATTAAGTAGATGCATTTTCGTCTTAAAGGTTGCGTCAGAAAATAAAAAAATCCCTCAAAAAAGGGATTTTTTTACTCAAGCTGCATAACAGCTTCAAATGATTTATTTAATCGTCGCCAGAAGTAGCAGCTTTTGCGATGGCTCTAACCTTAGCTTCCAATTCATCCATGAGTTCTGGATTATCTTTGATTAAGGTTTTTACGGCATCTCTACCTTGGCCCAGTTTGGTGTCTCCATAGCTAAACCATGAACCACTTTTCTTAACAACTTCATTATCAACGGCAATGTCCAATATCTCACCAACCTTAGAAATTCCTTCACCATACATAATATCAAACTCAGCCATTTTAAATGGTGGTGCCACTTTGTTTTTTACCACTTTTACACGTGTTTTATTACCAGACACGCCGCCATCAGTTTCTTTAATTTGTGTGGAGCGTCTGATATCCAATCTTACAGAAGCATAAAATTTTAAGGCGTTACCACCAGTGGTGGTTTCAGGATTACCAAACATGACCCCAATCTTTTCACGTAATTGGTTAATAAAGATAACGGTACAATTGGTTTTGCTTATGGATCCCGTCAGTTTTCTTAAAGCTTGCGACATTAATCGGGCATGCAGTCCCATTTTAGAATCACCCATTTCACCTTCAATCTCACTTTTTGGTGTTAATGCTGCAACAGAATCTATCACTACAATATCAATGGCGCCGGAACGGATTAAATTATCGGCAATTTCCAATGCTTGTTCTCCGTTATCAGGTTGGGAAATGATCAGGTTTTCTAAATCTACACCAAGTTTTTCAGCATAAGTTCTGTCAAAAGCGTGCTCAGCATCAATAAATGCTGCAATTCCGCCCGCTTTTTGAGCTTCAGCAATGGCGTGTAAGGTTAAGGTGGTCTTACCTGAAGATTCAGGTCCGTATATTTCAATTACCCGACCACGTGGATAGCCACCAACCCCTAAAGCAATATCCAAACCTAATGAACCTGAAGAAATAGCCTCAACATCCACCACAGCTTGGTCACTCATTTTCATAACAGTTCCTTTGCCATAGGCTTTATCCAACTTATCTAAAGTCAGTTTTAGGGCTTTTAATTTTGCGTCTTTTTCACTACTCATTTGTTGTTCTTTTTCTAGTTTTTTATTGAAGCTAAAATACGACTTTTTTTCATCTTAAGAATCTTTATGACGCAACCTTTTTATAGTTTAAGCATCTACCTTATAGGATTGGAAAATCTTGCTATGAAATGTGTCACTTTCTGTGAGTGGCAATTTTCATCTGACTTTTAATAACTTTTAAAATGTAACAGATGAAGTTTTTTAAGAAAATTATTTTTAACAGCACATTGTGCGTTTCAATTGCCATCTGTTTAATTGGTAATTGTAGAGCCGATGGAGGTTAGCACGTTCTCTATTTTACGAATGAAAATTTAAAAAATAGTATAAACGAGTTAGTCCTCGAAAAAGCACCAAACATAGAATCTTTGGTGCTTTTTTTGTTCTACGAAAACAGATGAGGTTATTAAGTATTGGTAGAGACCAACGCAAATAAATTTCAGGAATACCCGGATTTGCGCAGATGTCAAAATCAAGAATCCATACCGCACCAATCATGAATTTAGTGGGCCAATTACTTACAAACAGCAAGTCTCGGTAAAATTTGGTAATGAAGACAGCTCTTCCTAAAACTAAGCTCTAAGGTGAGCAAAACAGATTATTTTTAAAGCCAAACTTTTATCTTCAATCACCTTACAATAAAATTTTTTCGTTTACTTTTGCTTCTTTAAAATCAATCTAAATAAGCTTTGGAGGCAACGGTCGCACATCTAAAAAAAGGACAACGGGGTATTATCACTGATGTTTCATCCATTTACATCCCACTTAAACTGTTGGAAATGGGTTGTCTTCCTGGCAATTTTGTTGAGCTTGTTCAAGTGGCCTATTTTTCTGACCCGATGTACCTCAACATCAATGGCACTCATTTGGCCATCAGAAAGGAGACGGCAAGCCACATCTTAATCGATATTCTCTAATGAGTAAACAGATCAATGTTGCACTAATAGGAAATCCAAACACAGGTAAAACGTCAGTTTTTAACGCGCTTACCGGCTTGAACCAAAAGGTCGGCAACTATCCCGGTATTACCGTTGAAAAGAAAGAAGGCATCTGCAAGTTGTCCCGAGGCGTGAAAGCGCATATCATTGACTTGCCAGGAACTTATAGCTTGAATGCGTCTTCTTTGGATGAAAACGTGGTCATTGAATTACTTCTCAACAAAAACGATAAGGATTTTCCAGATGTTGCCGTAGTTGTTAGCGATGTTGAGAACCTGAAAAGAAACCTACTCCTTTTTACACAAATCAAAGACTTAGAAATCCCGAGCATTCTGGTCATCAATATGGCGGATAGAATGCGGTATAAAGGTATTTCTCTGGATATTCCCTATTTAGAAAAACAGTTGAACACTAAGATTGCCTTGGTAAGTACCAGAAAAAACTACGGCATTGACGAGTTAAAGGAATTGATTTCCAATTATAGAGAACTGTCAACTGTTCCGTGTATGAATGCTTCGGAAATTGACAAGGACTATTTTGATGGCTTGCGCAAGGCATTTCCTGACCAGTTATTATATAAGCTATGGCTGGTAATTACCCAAGACGTTAATTTTGGTAAGACGGACCGAAATGAAATCGAGGCTGTTGCTGATTTTAAAACCAAATCCAGAGCCGACCTCAAGCGCCTTCAGCAAAAGGAAACCATTAAGCGCTATCAGTTTATTAACGAAACGCTTAAAAAAGGCCAAATCATAGATTTAAGCACGGCCAAAGACCTCCGGATTAAATTGGACCTTATTTTAACCCATAAAGTCTGGGGCTATGTGATTTTCTTTTTCATCTTATTGACTATTTTTCAAGCCATTTATGATTGGTCTAGTGTACCTATGGATTTTATCGATTCCACATTTGCGTCATTGAGCGAATGGACAAAAAACGCACTGCCCGCAGGTACTTTTACTAATTTATTGGCAGAAGGCATCATTCCTGGATTGGGAGGAATTGTCATTTTCATTCCTCAGATTGCCTTTTTATTCCTGTTTATTTCAATACTTGAAGAAACGGGATATATGAGTCGCGTGGTTTTTTTAATGGATCGAGGCATGCGGCGCTTTGGATTGAGTGGAAAAAGTGTAGTCCCTCTAATTTCTGGGACGGCTTGTGCCATTCCCGCAATTATGGCGACCCGAAATATTGAAAGTTGGAAAGAACGACTCATCACCATTTTAGTGACGCCATTCACCACCTGTTCGGCAAGATTGCCAGTATATCTCATTATCATCTCTTTAGTTATTCCCGATAAACGATTCTTTGGATTAGGCTATCAAGCCATGACTTTAATGCTCTTATATCTTATCGGATTTGGTGCTGCCTTGGGATCAGCAATGATCTTAAACAAAATCCTTAAAATTAGAAGCAAGACCTTTTTTGTGGTTGAAATGCCAAATTACAAGTTGCCATTGTTAAAGAACGTTGCACTGACCGTTATTGAAAAAACCAAAGCCTTCGTTTTTGGTGCTGGAAAAATCATCTTGGCCATTTCAATCATTCTTTGGTTTTTGGCCTCTTATGGTCCAGGAGATGAGTTCAATAAGGCTGAAGAAATTGTCACCACGGAATTTGCGAATCAAAACCTTTCCGAGGATGAAATAGAGCAGCATGTGGCCTCCCAAAAACTGGAGCATTCGTTTCTTGGCATTACAGGGCATGCCATTGAACCTGCCATCAGACCTTTGGGATACGATTGGAAAATTGGTATCGCACTGGTGAGCTCGTTTGCCGCCCGCGAGGTTTTTGTAGGCACCTTGGCGACCATATATAGCGTTGGAAGTGATGACGAAGAAACCATCAAAAACAGAATGGCAGGAGAGGTGAATCCGATTTTGGGAGGTCCACTATTTAATTTTGCTTCAGGAATTTCGTTGTTACTGTTTTACGCCTTTGCCATGCAGTGCATGAGCACCTTAGCCATTGTGCAACGAGAAACCAATTCGTGGAAATGGCCAATCTTACAGCTTGTCATTATGAGCGCTTTTGCGTATATTATAGCATTGATTGCATTTCAGGTGTTGAAGTAATTAAAGGACGGGTGACAGAGGACCGATGACCGATGGATGCGACTGAATACTGAATAAAATGAACGATATCATTCAAAACATATTAGCTTTTTTAGCCCTCGGACTTGCACTAAGTTTCTTAGTTAAAAAGTTCTTTTGGAAAAAGTCAAAAAAGAAAAAAGCTTTTGGTGATGCCCATAATTGTAATAGTTGTCATTAATTTGACATCTTAATAAACAATCGGTTTTGTATATTGATTAGCGCCGTGTTTCAAGCACGAAATTTAGCAAATTAACACCAAATAGAAAATCTGCGAGGATTTTCGTAAGTAGGCGAGAACCAGTCATTAATTACGGTGTTGTGGTGTCGTAATTTTCATAAGTTGAGATTGGATTCACTTGTATTTGCCCTCCGATTGCTTTTAATACTTTCATAATTGTTGCAAATTGAGGTTTCGCTCCATCAGATAACGCTTTGTATAAACTTGGTCTGCTCAAACCAGTTTCCTCCGCAATTTTTGTCATTCCGATTGCTTTCGCAATATGTCCAATTGCATTAATCACATCCGCATTATTTCCTTCTTCTAAAACAGTATTAAGATATTCTGCAATCATTTCTTTACTGTCTAAATAATCGGCTATTTCAAATTTTGAAGTTCCCATTTTCTATTTATTTAATTTTTTCCAAATTTCTTTTGCTTTAGCAATGTCCTGTTGTTGAGTTGATTTGTCTCCGCCAACTAACAGAACGATTACTTTTCCGTTTTTTTCTTTAAAGTAAACACGATAGCCTTTGGCAAAATTTATTCGCATTTCCCGAATTCCATTTCCAACTGGTTTACAGTCGCCAAAATGTTCGTCAGTTTCCAATTTTTGAATTCTGAATATGATTTTAGCTTTTGCCTTAAAGTCTTTTAGCTTTCTTAACCATTTATCAAATTCAGATGTTTTCTCAATAAAAAACATAAATATTGTATCTACTTGGATACAAATTTAGGAAAAATAATTGAATAAATTCAGCTCGGATAGGTTTTTCAGTAGAGTGAGTTTTTATGCGCCACACCGTTGTGTAAGTCTACAAATTATTGATATTTCTCAAACCAAGCCAAAATATGTGCTACTTTGCTAATTAAATTGCTCGGACGTTGGGCAATATTATGATAGGTCTCGGGAATTTCGACTAAAACCGTCTCTACTTTTCTGAGTTTTAAAGCATGGTATAGCTGTTTTGATTCACTTGGTGGGGTTCTTAAATCGTTCATCCCGACCATAACCATCGTTGGGGTTTCTATATTACCCACCAATGAAATAGGTGAGAATTTCCAATAAGTTTCAAAATTCTCCCAAGGTTGCCCTTCATAACGCTTTTCGGCATAGCCATAATAATTGTCGGCCACCAAGGTTTTACTGATCCAATTGACCACAGGTTTTATTACTGCGGCAGCTTTAAAGCGATGGTTCTTTCCAATCATCCAAGTGGTCATGATTCCGCCGGCACTGCCACCTGTCACGTATAATTTATCATTATCTACAATACCCTTTTCCACCAGATAATCTACACCATCCATCACATCATTATAATCCTGCCCCGGATAATTATTCTTTAATAAATTCCCAAATTCCTCACCGTAGCTTGTACTGCCTCGTGGGTTTGGATAAAAAACCACATAGCCTGCAGCAGCAAACAATTGGATTTCAGCCGTAAATCGGTCGCCATAATTTAAAATCGGACCGCCGTGATTTTCCACTAACAGTGGATATTTTTTAGAGGCATCATAAAAGGGAGGCTTGACAATCCAACCTTGAATGTCCCTGCCATCAAAAGTTGATTTGTACCAAACTTCCTCTGTTTTGCCTAACTCACGGAATGCAAGCACATCGGCATTTAAATTGGTAATTAACCGCGACTCTTTTTTATTCTGGATGACCGCCAACTCCGCTGGATATTCTGGACGGGTTTGTGTGTATACCAAAGTCCCATTCTGCGATACTGAATAGGATCCAGAGGCATAAGGCCTTCCTATGGTTGTTCCGCCAACATTGTCGGCCAGTTTTGTGATTTTCCCTGAAGTTGTAATATGGCCTATTTTAGAATTGCCCTTTTCGTCATACATAAAATACAGGCCTTTGCCATTTGAACCCCAAGTAATATCAGAAACACTATTATCAAAATTTGAAGAAATGATGCGTTTATTGCTGCCGTCGCTATTCATCAAATGCAATAAGGTGTTTTGATGGTCCTGAACACGATCTTCAAACCCAAGATAAGCAACCGTTTTTCCGTCAGGCGATACCTGCGGCGAATGATCCGGTCCATCTTGAGAGGTCAATGCGGTTATTTGTTGGGTATCAACACTCACTTTATAAACTTCGCTATTCCTAAATCGGTATTCCCAGTCTTCAAACCGGTTCGAAGAAAAATAAATCTCTTTCCCATCTGGAGAAAAAGACAGATTTCCACGGTGATTGTAATTGTCCGAAGTTAATTGTCTAGCGGTGCCACCTTCGGAGGGAATTATAAATACATGGGTAAATCCTGGTTCCATGTAGCCACTGCCATCAGCTTCATGTTTGAGTCGGTCAGTAATTCGTGCCGATTCCGCCCATTTGGCACCTTTTGGTTTTTCTGGTAATTTGGCTACAACAGGTGGTTTTTCAGCAATGAACATCGTAAAAGCAATCCATTTCCCGTCAGGCGACCAGGTTAAGGAACTTGGCGATTTTTCCAATTGCGAAATTTTTGCAATTTGACCTGTTGCTGTCCAATACATATATATTTCTGAGCCTTCATCTGTAGTACTTGAAAACACTATACGATTTCCCGTCGGCGACCAACTTGCTTGTGATTCACTGACTTCCCTTGAGGTCAATTTACGATGCGAGGTGCCGTCAGTATTGAGAATCCATAGATTCCCCTTGGCATTATCCTTCATGATGTCAAACCCATTTCTTTTGTAAACAATCTGCGTACCATCAGGAGAAATCTGAGGATCAGTAGCCCACTCCAATGCGAAGACATCCATGGGCTGAAAAGGTATTTTCTGCGTTTGCGCAAGGGCAAATTGAAGACTAAAAAGGCTTACTAGGAGACTAAAGAAACGGACCATACAAATAGAATTAAATTTGAAAGCCCAAGTTACTGAATTTTAATTTTAATAAAGCGGTGTTTTATACTGGAATAGTTTCGCTAAGAAGAAACACAACGATGGCTAAACAGCGGTTAAGAATAAGTTGTTGGCGACGTTTTCTGACACGACCAATTCAATATCATTAAATTTGATTTTTACCGAATTGTCAAAAGGTTCTTTATGGACGATTTCGATGGTGGTGCCAAGACTGATTTGATTAGCATCCAAATATTTTAGAAAATCGTTGGAACTGTCATCAACACCGACACATAGGTAGGTTGAGCCTTCTTCAGCATCTGCAAGACTTGTTTTATCAATTTTTTCAAAATGACCATCTTTATCAGGAATCGGATCGCCGTGCGGATCTACTTTAGGAAACCCTAAAAACTCATCGAGCTTGTCCGTTAGTTTTTCTGACTTAATATGCTCCAATTGTTCGGCAATGTCATGCACTTCATCCCATGAAAAGTTTAATTTTTCTAATAAAAATACTTCCCAAAGCCGATGTTTTCTGACCACCTTAACCGCATAGGCACGACCTGTCTTAGAAAGGGTAACACCCTGATACGGAATATAGGAAACCATACCTTTCTCGGCCAATTTTTTGATCATGTCAGTAACCGAAGAGGCCTTGGTTTGCATCTCTTCGGCTAAGGCATTGGTAGATACATCATTTGAGGACTGATTTTCTAAATGATAAATGGCTTTGAGGTAATTTTCTTCAGCGAGTGTCATACAAAATTATATTATCTACAAATATAAATTTTTTTTAGACAAAAAGATTATTTAGTTTTATCTAAACTTTTAATTAGATTTGTGCTAACATTAATCGAATCGCCTTTGGATAATAGGATTTCTTGAGACTGCAGTCATTCTAAAACACAAAGAGATAGTTTAAACAAGCATAATACTAATGCGACAATTTGCCATCCTAAAGTCGTTAATAATTAGAATTTTTAAGTGAGTATTTATTCAGCAACAGGTTGGGTCTTATTGATGTTTTGTAAGTCCAACCTGTTGTATACTTATTTTATACCGCCAATAATTATTAGATATCCGCTTCGGTTTCCATGAGAAAACCTTAATAATCAACACAGCATCCTCATTAATTTAGTACCTTCGCAACATATATTTAGGCTCATGAAAAAAATAGTTTTCGTTTTATTAACTTTAATAAGCATGTCTGCTTGCAAAGAATCTGGACCAAATAATGGCAAGCTCAATATTGTGACTACAACAACAATAATCACAGATTTGTTGAATCATATTGGCGGTGACCAACTTAACATTCAAGGACTGATGGGAAGTGGTGTGGATCCACACTTATATAAAGCCAGTGCAGGCGATGTCACCAAATTAGCCAATGCCGATTTGATTTTTTATGGAGGTTTACATTTGGAAGGCAAGCTCGTGGATGTTTTTGAGAAAATGGAAAGCCAAAACATCACAACCATTGCGGTATCAGATGCTTTGGAAAAAAGTACGTTGATTGGTTCAGAATATTTTGCTTCTAATTATGACCCTCATATTTGGTTTGATGTCCATAATTGGGAACTCATCACTTCTTTTGTGGTGCAAAAACTTTCTGAAGCCGATCCGGAAAACGCGGAATTTTATAAGGAAAACGGTACCACCTATCTCGAGGAGTTAAAAGTCTTGGATGCGGAGATTAAAGGTATTATCAATACACTTCCGAAGGAAAAAAGGATCTTGGTTACCGCCCATGATGCCTTCAATTATTTTGGCCAAGCCTATGGTTTTGAAGTCGTTGGTTTACAAGGCTTGTCCACCGCCACCGAAGCCGGTGTTCAGGATGTTCAAAATTTGTCTAACTTTATTATTGAGAAGCAGATAAAAGCCATATTTGTGGAGAGTTCTGTGCCAAGACGTACTATTGAAGCACTTCAGGCCGCGGTAAACTCCAAAAACCACCAGGTTGAAATTGGAGGCACGTTGTACTCTGACGCGCTCGGAAATGCGGGCACTGCTGAAGGGACTTATATTGGAATGTTTAAATATAATGTGAATACGATTGTGAATGCTTTGCGTTAATTCCTTCGAAGGCAAACCGTTTGGTTCAACATAGTTGATCTTGAGAAAATCAGAACAAATATGATGGAATCTCTATATTCAAAGAAACCCAGAATGTTCAATTTCTAATTTTGACTTCAATAGCATAGAGAGCACTAATTCTTTAAAACAATAAAGAGTTTAAATGAAATTTCAGAAATGGATAACATGAAAAATACGCATTCCAATAAAGAGACCCCTGCCTCCCTGTCTGCTGACGAGGCAGGCGCAGGGGTTGTGGCTGTAAAGGTAGACGACTTAACCGTAGCCTACAATTACAAACCAGTACTTTGGGATATCGATCTTGAGATTCCCGAAGGCGTTCTCATGGCCATTGTTGGCCCTAATGGAGCAGGAAAATCCACTTTGATCAAAGCTATTTTAGGTATTTTAAAACCTATTGCTGGCAGTGTGACCATTTTTGGCAAACCTTATCACAAACAACGCTCACACGTGGCCTATGTGCCACAAAAAGGAAGTGTAGATTGGGATTTTCCTACCGTTGCACTAGATGTGGTCATGATGGGCACCTACGGTAGCCTAGGATGGATCAAACGTCCGGGAGCTAAAGAAAAAAAAGCAGCTTTGGAAGCTTTGGAAAAAGTGGGCATGCTTCCTTTTAAAAACCGACAGATTAGTCAGCTATCAGGAGGTCAGCAGCAGCGCATCTTTTTGGCAAGGGCCTTGGTTCAGGATGCCTCCATTTATTTTATGGACGAGCCCTTTCAAGGCGTAGATGCTACCACAGAAATTGCCATCATCAATATTTTAAAAGAATTGCGAAAAGCAGGAAAAACAGTGGTGGTTGTGCATCACGATTTGCAAACCGTTCCAGAATATTTTGATTGGGTTACGTTTTTGAACGTTAAAAAAATAGCTACAGGTCCTGTAAAAGATATTTTTAATGATGATAATTTGACCAAGACTTATGGCATTAATTATAAGGTGAGTGTGCAGAAATAGGCATAAGGAATTAGGGGCCTGCCCCAACGTGCCTTTTCGGTACGGACAGGTTAGGGATTAGGAAAATATGTTTTTGACGGAAGACCGACGACTGGAAACTAATTGAGCATTAAATTTCAAAAAAAACAGATGAAGAAATTTTATATAAAGCATTGGTTACAATTAAAACCGCAACATTATAGTGGAAGAACAGATATACACTATCTGAACATTGCCAACGATATCTATTCTTCCATAAATGACCAACAAAAATTAAAATTATTTGAAATCATAGAGGAAGATGATCTTATAGAACTCTGTTGTTTTATCACATGTTATTACGAAGATGTGATTTCTCAAACTAACATCTGGAAGACCTTTAAAAAACTCCATGCTGAAGCCTATGACAAGCCCCTACCATTTTATACCCTTGACGAAAACTATATTGATGAAGAAATCAATCTGGAGGATGTCGCTTTTCTATTATGGTATTATCTAAACACAGTACAAGGCGAGAAACTTATTAATCCATTCAATGAGTTTATATTCGAGATTGCTGTGCAAATCATGGATATATTGGATGAAGACTATGAATTTGCTCCAGAAAATCAAATGCTTAAGAAATTCTACGACTTCAATTCAAAGTCAGTTGCAGATGCCGATAGATTTTATAAAACGAGAGATTATCTTCAGAAATTCTTTTTTGAGTCTTATTTGTTCTATCCCGACATTAAGTCTCGCTTAGATCAAGAAATTCTTAGCTTCGTCGATGAGTTTACTGATGAAGAGCCTGATGTCATAATGGGTTATATAAGGGAAGTAACCGAAGAATATACCTTCAACAAGGTCAGCTCACTTTTAGCGCTTACCGCTCAAGAATGGGCCAAGGCAGCTTTAGGACCATCACATGCAGATTACGAGGCTATTTCCAATATTTCACCAAAAATAAAAGGCTTTTTTCAATACAAATCGCAGTCTGAGACCGATGTTAGCTTAGAGCATATTGCCTCAGGAATGTTGTTTAAAATGACTAAAAAATCATTTGACCCTGTAGAGGATTTGCACGAAGATAATATCATTTATATTGGATTGGTCAAGTATAAAGAGGAGTGGTGGTTTTCTGGTAACTTCACAGCCCAGCCCTTTGATGCAGATCTTATTTTAGATCAAAAAAATTCGACAGAAGCAAGATCAGAAGTCAGTTTTTTAGAGGATGAGCAAGAAATTAAATCCATCCTATCTCTACAAAAACAAGCCTTTTTGGATTATAATGAGGGTTCATTAATTGCATTTTTAAGAAGCCAGGATTTGAATCCTTTCTTAGATGGTTTTTTTACGTATTACAATAACTCCCTAGAACTTACCGATCAAGAAAAAAAGGAAGCCCTCAAACGAGCACGATTAGAAGGCTATTTTGGTGATGAGAATGGTTTCAAGGAATGGGATGATACCGAAGATCTATTCGTCGTCTTTTTTAATCCCAATTCTGGAGTTGAGTTCTATGATGACATCGTTAATGCTTTTCCTGATAAACAAAATCCGTTCTTCGTCAGGGAGAGCCTTGAAGATATTCAACATATATTGATGTCCCAAGTTTGCTCTACGGAGTTTACCAACTATTTTATAGAGCATTACAAAGACCGGTTGGACTATTTCAAAATCGAACCCTTTAAATCCTATTTGAACGATTTGGACTTCCTTCTAAAATTTTGGAAGAAAGAATATTATAAAACCATGAGTACGGTTGTACTAACCGGGAAAACCGCATAAAATTTGAACTAATAATAAAAGGATTCCTGCCTGCGCAGGAATAGGTTATGAATTTACAAGACTATTTTTCTTTAGTTTTTACAGATTACACGCTTCGTACCATTACCTTGGGCACTGCTATCTTGGGAGCTGTCACAGGAATGCTGGGAAGCTTTGCCGTTTTGAGAAAACAGAGTTTGCTTGGTGACGCCATTTCGCACGCGGCCCTTCCTGGGATTGCCTTAGCTTTTCTCATTACCGGCGCAAAAGACACCAATACACTTCTGCTTGGCGCCTTGGTCAGCGGACTCATAGGCACTTTTTGGATCAGAGGTATCGTGACCAAAACCCATCTCAAATCGGATACCGCTTTAGGGCTCATTCTTTCACTTTTCTTCGGATTTGGGATGCTTTTACTGACATTCATCCAGAAGCAACCTAATGCCAATCAAGCGGGATTGGATAAGTATTTATTTGGCCAAGCCGCCACTTTGGTGGAGAGTGATGTGTGGTTAATGGCCATTATCACCAGCATCTGCTTAATCGTTATGCTGTTGTTTTGGAAGGAATTTAAACTTCTACTTTTTGACGCAGATTATACTAAAACTTTGGGTTTCAATACTAAATTCATAGATGTTTTAATCACTACTTTTATTGTGTTGGCTATTGTCTTGGGCTTACAGACGGTTGGCGTTGTGCTTATGAGCGCTATGTTATTGGCACCAGCAGCAGCAGCACGTCAATGGACCAATAGTTTGGGGAAAATGGTGTTTTTGGCTGCTATTTTCGGTGCCTTCTCAGGCGTTTTCGGAACCGCTATCAGTGCCAGTCAAGACAACCTTTCCACTGGACCGGTCATCGTTATCGTTGCCTCTGTATTTGTGGTTTTCTCTTTTATTTTCTCCCCGGGTAGGGGTTTGTTGTTCCGTCAAATCCGATTTATAAAAAACAGAAGAGATTTGGAATTGCAAAAAACACTCGCTTTTATGTATCATATTGCAGAAACCCACGAGGATATTTCGCACCCGCATACCATTAAAATTCTAAATAATTTTCAAGGGTTTACACGAAAGACACTGCAAAAATTGGTCGATAAAAATTATGTAACCTTAGATGGTGCCATGTGGAGTTTAACGGAAGAAGGTTTTGAAACCGCAGCCAATTTATACAACCAAAATTTCAAGAAACATGAGTAACGCCCAATTTGAAATACAGCTCATTGCAAGTTTGGTTGCCATCGCCTGTGCCATTCCAGGAACGTTTTTAGTGCTGCGTAAAATGGCGATGATCAGTGACGCCATTAGTCACTCTATCTTACCAGGCCTTGTTGTTGGTTTTTTTATTACACAGGATCTCAACTCGCCTCTGCTCATTTTATTGGCTGCACTTTCAGGGGTGATTACCGTTATTTTAGTTGAACGCATCCAAAAAACAGGTTTGGTAAAAGAGGATACCGCTATTGGATTGGTGTTTCCTGCCTTATTTAGTATTGGTGTGATCATGATTGCAAAAAACGCCAATGATGTCCATTTGGATGTGGATGCGGTATTGTTGGGCGAATTGGCATTTGCTCCTTTTGATAGAATTACGATTGGTGGTACCGATATAGGACCAAAATCATTATGGGTTATTGGAATTATTTTGCTGATAACCATCGGACTTTTAATCGCTTTTTTTAAGGAATTAAAGGTGAGTACATTTGATGCCGGCTTAGCGGCCTCTTTAGGATTCTCACCGGTAGTCATCCATTACGGACTCATGACCATGGCATCCATAACGACGGTTGGTGCTTTTGATGCTGTTGGTGCCATTTTGGTTGTGGCACTGATGATTGCACCCGCTGCTTGTGCTTATTTACTGACCACAGATCTTAAAAAAATGCTCGGACTCGCCATATTTTTCGGCGTTTTTGGAGCTATTACTGGATACTGGGTGGCCCATTGGCTCGATGCGTCCATTGCAGGTTCCATAGCCACCATGCTTGGGATTGTGTTTTTTCTTGTCTATTTATTCGCTCCGAGCAAAGGTTTGATTGCCGTGATGTACCGAGAAAGACGACAACGTACTGAAGTCTTATTGCTGACCTTTTTACTCCATTTAAAAAATCATAATGAAGTGGAAGAGCGCCATGTCAACCACCTCAACGAACATATCAATTGGCAAAAAGTGAAAAGTAAGACCGTGTTGGATTTAGCGCTTAAAAACAACATGATTCTTATTAATGATAAAATCGTATCGCTTACTGAAAAAGGTGATGAATTCACCTCCCAGGCCATTGATTATATCATTACTAATGAAGACGCACAGATTGAAGACATGAAGAAGCATTTTTTTCTGTTCAGAGGGTAATTTTTTTAAACACCTGTATAAATGTTTTAATCGGCCTTAGACCTCGTGATTTATGACAGCAAGGCGAATTGGTTAGTAGATGTAAAACTTCCCAAAATTATAAGTTCGGCTCGACATTAAAGTTTAATCTAACACTTGTTTATGGCTTGCATGGGTCATTTAGCTTAGGTAACAAATAATTTCGCTAAATTTGAAATTCATCTAACTTATAAAAATGAAATACGCCGTCTTTTGTATCAGTTTATTTTTGTTCTATGCCTGTGGCACTTCAAAAGACATAGTTGACAAACCAATTGTTTTTAATGACGAGCGCATTCAGCTTACCAAAGAATACTTAGCTAAGCGTTATGGTTTAGAGCAAGACACTCCTCAAATTGAACCCAAAATGATTGTTCTGCATTATACAGTTATTCCAACCATGGAAAAAACTTTTGACGCATTCAATCAGCCACAACTTCCAAGCAGACCTGATATTGCCACCGCAAGCGCACTGAATGTGTCCTCACAATTTTTGGTGGATCTCGACGGAACTATATACCGACTAATGCCGGAAACCTATATGGCAAGACACGTCATCGGTCTAAACCACGTAGCTATTGGCGTGGAAAATGTGGGAGGAACAAAAGATGTGCCGCTGACCAAAGCCCAAATAAGAGCGAATGCTTGGTTGGTGAAATATTTGACTGAAAAGTATCCCATTGAATATCTTATTGGCCATTCTGAATACACTCAATTTGAAGATCATGAGTTCTGGTTAGAAACAGACGATGGCTATAGAACAAAAAAATCAGATCCCGGAGATCATTTTATGGAAGCAGTCAGAAAACGGACAAAAAAACTCAATCTAAAACCAGCTCCCGACAAATCCTTAAATGGTCATGCGTCACTGAATTAACCAACGTACATTGATTTAACAAACACAAAAGATAAACCATGAGATCTATATTCTTTTTAATAGCCACCATTATATCATTTTCCGGTATGGGGCAAGTAGGCGATATGACCACAAGTTTATATGACAGCTATTCAAAATATAAAGAGCCGAGCTTGGACAAACGCCGGATCAAGCATAAAGACATCCAGCCCTTAATTTTCAAACTCAAAAGTAATCCAGCTTATACCGTTCAAAAAGTAGGAAAGAGTATTAAAGGTAAAAATATCAGTTTGATCAGCATTGGAACCGGAGACATCAACGTCTTTTTATGGTCTCAAATGCATGGTGATGAGCCTACCGCAACGCAAGCGATTTTTGACATTTTCAACTTTTTGAACAGTGACGATTTTAAAGCAGAAAAAAAAGAGCTGTTAAGCAAATTGACGCTCCACTTTATGCCGATGCTCAATCCGGATGGCGCAGAAGTATTTTCAAGACGTAACGCATTGGGAATCGATATCAATAGAGATGCGCTTATGCTACAATCGCCAGAAGGTCAGACATTAAAACGCATACGCGATAGTTTGGATGCCGATTTCGGCTTCAATCTTCACGATCAAAGCACCTATTATAATGCGGAACGTACATCTAAACCAGCCACTATTTCTTATTTGGCACCAGCCTATAATTATGAAAAGGACATCAATGACGTGCGTGGTAACGCGATGAAGGTTATTGTTTTTATGAACCGCATCATCCAAAAATATGCCCCAGGACAAGTCGGGCTCTACAACGACGATTTTGAGCCACGTGCCTTTGGAGATAACATTCAAAAATGGGGAACCAGTGCTATTCTAATCGAGTCGGGTGGGTTTAAGAATGACGTCGAAAAACAGGAAATCAGGAAACTCAATTTTGTATCTATTCTATCGGCATGTTATACAATTGCCAATGGCGATTATAAAAATATTCCAATTGAAGATTACGAGAAAATCCCGCAAAACGATCGGAAACTATTTGATTTGAAAATAGAACGTTTCACTCATAACCTTTTGGGAAAGGATTATATTTTAGACATCGGCATCAACCATTTGGAAGTTGAAGATGAAAATCACGAAACCTTTTATAATGTGGGCAGAATCGTTGAAAAAGGCGATCTCTCTACCTTTTATGGCTACGATACTGTAGATGCTACTGGTTATAGGCTGATTGAAGGAAAAGTGTATCCAGAAATCATTGAAACCCGAAAAGATCTGGAAGCCATGGATATCTACGGGCTTTTAAAATCGGGATACACTTATGTGAGATTGGCGGAGTTTTCGGCAACAGACAAAGACGTTTCGGTCCCAATAAATATCTTGGGCAAAGATCAAAAGGTACCAGGTTTTTATGTGAATATTGGGAACACTCCCAATTTTATCCTTCAAAAAGATGGCAGCGTAGATTATGCTGTGGTTAACGGATTCCTGATCAACTTAAATACTAAAGAGACTAATTTTAAGAATGCCATTTATTATGGTAAATAATAGCCTCTAATAATTATCTCTTAAATATTCAAGAATAGCCTGCATATGTTCTTTGACCTTATTGGTAGATGTATTGTAATTATTGTTCATAAAACTAAATATCAAAACTTCTCCAGAATTGGTCAACAAATAGCCGCTTAAGGTACTCGCGCTAGATAATGTGCCTGTTTTGGCAAACACGTATGGGCCATTTTCTCCGGCGTACCAATTTTTCAGAGTTCCGCTAACTCCACCGGCAGGAAAGAAATTGAACAGACGCTCTCTTGGAATTTCGGCGTAAAGCTTTTCCAAAACCTGAACAAAAGATAATGGTGTAAAAAGATTGTAATTGCTCAAACCTGAGCCATCTCGCCATTTTGGTTTTTGTTTTAAATCGTTAAGCTGATTATCGAGAATGGATTTACGAATGGTATCGGCATCCAAGGTGTCAGAAACTGTTGAGGAAGCTAAAATCAAAATCTGTTCAGCCAAAAAATTATCACTGACATGCATCATACGTTTATATAAGCTATCTGACGGAATACTATAGAGTATCTGATCGGTCTTGGCTGTTGTAGAAGGAATTAATTCTACTTTACCGGGTAGCAGATCATTCCAAAGTGCTTTCACCATAGTTGTATCTAAAACAAACGGCACTTCAGTTGGACTCTTTCTGGTCAGCTTAAGATAGAAATTATTCGCATTAAAATCACGGCGTTTACCCATCAATGTATATGTGGTTTGCGATTTTAAAAACTCCGGATACGTTTTTAGATCATCCGTATTTGAAATAGATACCACATTACCGTACAATGGAAATGCACTTCGTTCAGGACTGAAATAGGTGTCGTAATCTTCCCAAGCCCAACCTGGACCAAATTTCTCATTACTGTAATTATCCGTCACCAATTTTATAGCCTTATAATTTTTCATAAACTCCAAAGCCGTGCTGTCCTTAAAATAGGGGTGTAAAAAGCTGGGATCTCCAGTACCTTGGACAATCAGGGTGTCTTGCTGCACCGTGTATTTAAAGGCTGGGATCTTTTCAGGTAGATATTGTAAAGCTGTAAATAAAGTAAAGATTTTGGTATTGCTTGCCGGTGTGAAATAACGTTCGGCATTATAATTAAAAACGGTGTCCTTGGTTCTTGGATTGTAAACCATCAGGCCGGTAAACTGAGGCTCGTAGAACCTTGCGCTCAACGATTTTTCCAAATGTTTGGGAATTTTAGCCGATTTACAATTGGTAAGTAGTAATGTAAACAACATAATAAAACCTAAACGTACCACGGGATTGGATTTTACGTTTCTGAAACTCTTAAAAATAAAGGACTTTCTCATTTTAAAATAAACTTAAACATAAAGATTCCGAAAGTTACTTGATAAATATGGAAAAAAATGAAATCCATAAAAAAAATCAATATAAACCCTTCTCTATTGCTCATTTATTTATAATCTCTCTAAATAATTGAACAATACGCCAAATGCTATTTAATTCATTAAATTCACCGAGCTATTTTAATAAAAATGATTCAAATTATGCAAAAAAAGACTACCCTCACCTTACTTGGTTTTGTTACTTCTGCGTTTTTGATGTTATACGCTCAAACTATTACCGTTACTGGTGTAGTTACTGATGCGAATAATGTCCCAATGCCTGGTGTAAATATTCAAGTAAAAGGCACCACTAAAGGTGCAACAACAAATTTTGATGGTGATTATTCCATCACGGCGTCCACAGGAGATGTTTTAATTTTCTCCTACGTCGGATTTAAAAAATTAGAACGAACTGTTTCAACATCCGTAATCAATGTTACCCTTGAGGAAGACGCGAGTGCTTTAGATGAGGTTGTGGTGACGGCTTTTGGTATTAAAAGAGAAACACGAGAATTGGGTTACTCTGTTACCCAAGTCAAAACGGAAGATGTAGATCTCACCGGTCAGACCAATGCGTTAGCGTCATTACAAGGGCGTGTTGCTGGGGTTCAAGTCAGCCAAACATCAGGATCATCTGGTGGTGGCGTTGACATTTTAATTAGAGGGATTACCTCTGTAAATCCAAACCGAAGCAACCAACCTTTAATAATCATTGACGGATTAGCTTTGGATAATGATACGTTTTCAGGTAATGTATTGCCAAGTGCGGGATCAAACTCTCCCAGCAGTTCAGAACAATTTTCCTTTACCAATAGAGCTGCAGATATAAATCCAGAAGATATTGAAAGTTATAACGTCTTAAAAGGCGCAGCGGCCACAGCACTATACGGTGTAAGAGCAGCAAACGGTGCTATTATTATCACTACGAAGCGAGGAAAAATAGGGAAGGCCAAAGTTAATGTCTCGGCCTCTACCACGTTTAGAAATATAAATACCACACCAGAATTGCAAACCAAATATAGAGAAGGACTTAATGGTTTGCCAAGAGCTTTATACACTCCAGAAACAGATTCAGGTTTTACTAGAACCGGAACCAGTACGCCATTCCAATCGTGGGGACCGGAATACAGTGCAGATAGCGCTATTGTAGATGGAAATACCATCGATTTAACAGGAGATCGTTTTTATGATCCTTACGAACTCTTTCGCACAGGAATTAATACGCAAGTTGACTTTAACATCAGTGGTGCTTCTGAAAAACTAGATTATTATTTTTCTGTAGGAAATGATAATGAAAGGGGAGTGCTTCCAAATACAGACTATGATAAAACAACTTTAAGATTTAAATCTGGCTATCAGGTTAGTGATAAATTTAATATTAACACTTCTATAGGATACACTAAAGCTGGTGGTAAACGAGGTAGTGGTGGTGATAAATCAGTATTCAGTTCCTTGTCTTATTATTCTGGAACTTTCCCGATTAACGATTATCTCAATGAAGATGGTACCCAAAGAAATTACTCAAATGGCATTATTGATAATCCACGGTATTTATTAGAAACGAGTCCTTTGACGGATGATGTGAACAGATGGATTGGAAATATAACGCTTAATTGGGCTCCAAAAGATTGGATCAATATTACCTACGCTGCTCAAGTGGACAATTATTCAGACATGAGAAATCGTTTTGTGGCTCCAGACCTTGATGCAGGTGCAGCGGTGGGTGGATTTATAGTCAACCAGAACATCAATTTTACAGGTTTAGAATCCAACTTATTGGTTACTCTCAACAAAAGATGGTCAGACGATTTTGGTACTTCTCTAACCTTGGGAAATCAGATCTCAGATTCGAAAAGAGATTACTCAATGATCAGAGGTGAAACCTTAAACGTTCCTGGCATTAACGATATCGCCAATACAATCAATATTTTTGCTGATAAAACCGTTACCCAGATTAGAAATGTAGGGGTGTTTGGAGAACTTAAAGCCGACTATAAAAATCAGTTATTTCTAACCGTAACAGGACGTAATGACTGGTCATCAACCTTAGATAAAAATAATCGATCTTTTTTCTATCCATCCGTGAGTTTAGCCTATGATATGCATGAGCTTTTTGTTAAGGACAGTGATGTTTTTACTTTTGGAAAGATAAGAGGTTCTTGGGCTGAAGTTGGTAAGGGGCCAGGATTTGGAGAAACTGGAACTTATTTTGTAAAAGATGGTAATTTTCCGTTCAACGGTGCAGGTGGCTATAGAGCCAATACCGTTATTGGAGATGAGTTTATCGTTCCTGAAAAAAACAGATCTATTGAAGTGGGGGCTGACTTCCGTTTCTTTAATAACAGATTGCGTTTTGATTATGCCTATTACAAAACACGTGTAAAAAACCAAATTTTTACCGTAGGTACTGCTTATTCTTCAGGGCTCTCAGGAATTGTTAGAAACGCAGGAGATTTTGAGACTTCGGGCCACGAACTATTAATTTCTTACGATATCATAAAAACAGACGATTTTAAGTGGGAAGCCATTTTCAATTGGAGCACAAACGAAGGGAAAGTTTTATCTCTTCCAGAAGATATTAGTGAACTGATTTTTGCTGACTCTGGTTTTGCAGGGGTGACCTCTGAAATTAGAGATGGCGATAAAATGGGAGAATTATATGGCTATAAATGGCGATATGAAAACGGTAAGAGATACATTGGAGCAGATGGTCTACCAAGAGTAAACACCGATGAACGTGTGAAAATTGGTAATGCATTTCCTGATTTTATAACCTCTATCAATAATATGTTTAAATATAAGAGTCTCAGCTTTAACTTTCTTTTAGAGTGGAAAAAAGGCGGCGACCTATACGATGCCGGAAGACGTAATGCCATCAGAAATGGAATACTTCAAACCACAATTGTTAGAGATGAATCTATAGTGATGGACGGGGTTATGGATGATGGCAGCGGTGGTTATGTAACAAACACCACGCCTGGTCTTGTTGATCAGAATTACTATCGTGATTCTGGCCGCTACAACCGAGCCTCAGAAATATTGGTGCAGGATGCATCATGGGTTAAATTACGAAATATTGGATTGTCCTATAATTTTGGGGCAAATGTATTGAAGGCTTTGAATGTAGATAATTTAAGCGTGTCTGCAAGCGCACACAACATTTTACTATGGACACCTTATGATGGGTATGATCCTGAAGGGAATCAGTACAGTGCCGGTAGTAATGTTTATGGGTTTACAGGCTTAGGCACCCCGTTGAGCGAGAGCTATTCTTTAGGAATTAAATTAGGATTTTAAAAAAAATGAAGATGAAAAATATACTAAAAACAACATTTATAGCATTGCTTCTATTGGGCACAGGCTCATGTAGCGATGATTATTTTGACGTGAACACGCCTTCCGGTGCAGCCCAAGAAGAACAACTCCGAATGAAAGACTTGATGGCACCGGTTATTTATAGAACCATCCAGGGCCAATATTCCGCGGAGACCTCTTTTGGGAATTATACCCAATATTTCGTGTTTCAAGCAGGAAACGCCACCGGAGAAACCTCAGTAAACGGTTTATGGACTAATTTTTACCTGTATGCCTTGCCTAATATTCGGACTATAAAGGAAAAGGCAGCCGCATTAGGCGCAAACAGATATACGGCAGTTGCAGATATTTTAACAGCCATCAATTTAGGAATCGCTACAGATACTTGGGACAATATTCCTTATTCTGAAGCCGCGACTGGGGTGAACAATACGACACCGAGTTTTGACGACCAACAAGCCATTTACGCGAGTATCTTTGAACTTTTGGATAATGCCATTACTTTACTGGAAGCACCAGACAACTCAATCTATACGTTGTCTAATGACGATCTTATCTATCAAGGTGATATGGACAAGTGGCTAAGAGCTGCATATACTATTAAAGCACGCTATCAATTGCATTTGGTCAGTGCTGGTACCGTTTCGGCAAATGATGTATTGGCTACAATAAGTAAAGGCTTTACATCTAATGCGGATGATTTTCAAATGAATTATACTGACAGGGATATCAATCCTGTTTATGCCCAAGAGGTTATTGCAAGAGGTCAAGGAAATCCTCATAATAACTTGGCGAGTCAGTTGATAAGCTCCATGAACGGAGATTATTATCCATTTCAGTCCTCAGCATTGGATATTGATCCGAGGCTAATGGTTTACGGAGAATTGGACCAAAATAGTACGGAATGGAAAGGTTTTGTCAGCGGTGGTGGCGGTAAAAGCCCTGATGGGACTCCTGCCAATGCCAGATTCCGAACGGACGGTTATTATACCTCCATTGATTCTCCAATTGCAGTTATTACTTACGGAGAAGCCTTGTTTATTAAAGCGGAAGCTGCATTTTTGGCAAATGGAGGTACAACCACTTCTACTGGCTCTGATGCGCTTGCCTATAATGCCTATCTTGAAGGTATTGCCGCCAGTATGGAGAAATATGATGTTGACGGTAGTGATTATTTAGCAGATCCTGCAATTGCTGTAGGAGAGGCTGGATTGCAACTGAATCACATCATGAAAGAAAAATACATTCACAACTTCCTGAATCCGGAAACCTTTGTGGATTTCAGACGATATGATTTTTCAGACGATGTTTTTGTTGGTCTAACCATACGTGAAGAAATCGACTCTAGCGGAGACTATCCAGGGGAATGGTTTAGACGTGCAAACTACCCTTCAACAGAGGAGACACGAAACAGAGCAGCCGTTGAGGCTAACAAGAAAACCCCAGTGACACCAGTCTGGTGGGATGCACAAAATTAAAAATCTATTACAATATTTAAAAACCCTTCATTAATCTTAGTGAAGGGTTTTATTTTGTTTAAAATGCCGCCAAAGCAGATTTCAGTTGCTCTAAATCCTGTTGGGTATGGTTGGCCGTAATCACAATCCGGTTCATCAAAGCATCATAATTGGGATATTTAAAATTAGTGATAATGATCCCCTTAGATTTTAAATAGTCAAAAATAACGTTGCTATGGCAATAGATTACGGGGTAATCGTGAGCATAGTAAAATTGTTGAGGCAAACGCTCATCACCATATACAAACGTTAGGTTTTCACGTAATTTTTTAAGCTGATTCTGTATGACCTCCTGTCCTTTTACAAAGGTTTGTAAGAAGATTGGGTTCATTCCTGCTGCCGAGATGAACACCACGACATTTCTAATACTGTCAATAAGGTTTTTGTTCCCAACAATAACACCTCCAGAACATCCATAAGCTTTGGTTAAAGAGCTGATCATTATTTTTTGCGAAATACTCGGATGGTTAATTGTTTTAAAAACACCTGTTCCATCCTTACCAACAATACCCAAACTATGGGATTCATCGATTAATAAAGTGATGGTTTTACTGGAAGAAATATCGTCCAAGAAATCAAAGTCTGTGGGTTGGACCGCTAAGGATAAGAGCGCATCTGCAGTAATTACCACGGATTCTTTCACCTCATCTGTCAATCTTGGATGCAAGGCTCCATCAACAAATAATGGTTTGCTTGAATGTTCAAGAATGGCGGGATGAGTTTTTGGGTAATGATAAAAATGTTGGTGTGTTTTTGCCAAATAATCCAACACGAGCCTTCCTGCCAAAGTGCCTGAGGAAACGGTAAGTGCCGCCTCAGCTTCACAGTTTTTGGAAAACAAGTCCTCTGCTTCTTGGTAAATTTTTAATTGAATATTTGAGTTCCGTGAACTTCCATAAGATGTACCCCATATTTTGATACTTTCAAAAAGTAGGTTTTGAAACTCAGCATTGGTAGCCATCCCTAGATAAGAAGTGCCGCCGAAATAAAGATAGGTCTCACCATCAACACAAATGGTTCGATCCGGAAATTGGTCAACAGTCATTGATTATGAGGTTAAGGTCACGCCAGTCCCATTTAAATCACTGTAAAAAACCTCACCATTTTCTATACGTACTCCAGTAGCAATATCGCTGGCTAGTAATAGAGCGCCATCCATATCTACATAATCCAAAAGTGGCAATAAATGTGCAATTGCTGAAATACCAACTGTAGATTCGGTCATACAGCCCACCATAGTTTTCATCCCCAATTGTCTTGCTTTTACTAACATCCGTCGTGCTGGAGTTAGCCCGCCACATTTAGTCAACTTGACATTAACCCCGTGAAAATGTTGGTAGCACTTATCAACATCAGCTTCTACTTGACAGCTTTCGTCGGCTATAATAGGCAATACCGACTGTTCAAAAACCTTTTTATGACCTTCCCAATCGTCTGCAGGCAAAGGTTGTTCTATAAATTCAACCCCCAATTCTTTTAAGGCTTTTGCATTGACAATAGTTTCATCAGCGGTCCAACCACAGTTGGCATCTACTCTGAAAACTGCGTCGGTATGCTTACGTAATTCAGTAATGATTTCAATATCCCGATCTGATCCAAGTTTAATTTTATAAATTGGCCATGGCAATTCTTTCATTTTAGAGACCATTTTTTCAATGGTATCAATCCCGATGGTATAATTGGTTAACGGGTTATGACTGATATCATAATCCCAAAGTTCATATAATTTTTTATCTTCTAGTCTTGCATAAAGATCATTATAGGCCAAATCCAAAGCACAGAGAGCAAACATATTATGCGATAATTGCGATTTCATTTTCTCCCAAAACTCTTCAGGGGCCATGTCAGATGAATCTGCGATGAGCGGTTCCAATTGCTTCAAATCATTCATCATTCCTTTGATGCTTACGTTGTAATATGGATTTGAAGTAGCTTCCCCAAATCCAGATTTACCATCTTTTTTTAATTCAACAATCAATGAAGGCTGCTCGTCTCGAGACTCTCTTGAAATAGTAAAGGTGTGTTTCAGTTTTAACGTTTGAGGTCTTAATATCAATTGCATCGTATAAAATTTAATTCGTTAGTATGAGTGATTAAAATATCCTTAAATTAGATGTAAACAATCAACTAAATTAATGAATTTATAATGGATTGCATCGGTATAAAAGAATAATTCCCTTGAAATAAGTACTGAGGACTTTTATAGGTAAAACCACAGATGATGACAGATTATTTAATTGAATTTAGAAGCAATTAAGCTATAGACCACTCAAAATCGGCGCTCCTTTTGTAACTTCTCATAAGCTTCCTGTACTTGTCTAAATTTGTCCACTGCACCTTTTTGGTGCGCTTCACCTAAATGGGCCACACGATCAGGATGGTATTTTTTTGCCATTTTTCTGTAAGCAGCCTTAATTTCATCCACCGTGGCTTCTTTTGTGATTTCAAGTATTTTATAGGCATTGTCACTACTATCATAAAACATAGCCTTGATACTTTCAAAGTCTCGGGAACTGATGCCTAAGTATCCTGAAATGGTATGTATTTGATTCACCTCCGGATCCGTCACCATTCCATCTGCTTTAGCAATCCCAAACAGGAAATGCAGTAATTGTAAGCGTGAGGCATGATCCATCATTTGTTGGATTTGCATGCATACTTGACGTACCGGAATTTGTTGTTGATTGATCCCTTTAAATAGTCTAAAAGCTTTATTGGCCCGCTCCTGTCCGTACATATTGACAAATTGCTGACGCACATAATCCAATTCACGTTGGTCTTGATGTCCGTCTGCCTTAATCACCACAGAGGCCAAGATCAACAGGCTTACTTCAAAGTCGCCCGGCTGCGTTTGAGGCCGCGCCTGTCTTCTATAGGTTGGCTGATTTTTCTGTTTGGTCTGCCAGTCGCCCAAAAGTGGTGTGCCACTATCTGACACAGAATCTATAATACTACCCAATACCAATCCAATAATAGCTCCAATTGGCCCGCCAAAAGACCAACCTAATCCTGCACCTATCCATTTTGAAAAACTCATCTATTTATATATTTTAATAAGATCAAAGATACTATAGTTCGTCTTTTTAAGCCCTAAAATTACTATTTAAATTTCCATTGATAACAGAAATGCCAGCATTCAAAGTAGCAACTTACAACCAATGTAATCAGGCTATTTTTTAGTATCTTTGCAGTCCCGAACTTCGGGATAAATTATTAATTTTTTAAATATTAAAATATATGTATCCAGCAGAATTAGTAAAACCAATGCGAGAAGACTTGACCAAAGTTGGTTTTGAAGAATTGCATAGCGCTCAAGATGTTGACAACGCCTTAGCTAAAAAGGGCACAACCCTAGTAGTTGTTAATTCAGTTTGTGGCTGTGCGGCAGCAAATGCACGTCCGGGCGCGCGAATGAGCTTACAGAACGAAAAACATCCAGACCATACCGTTACTGTGTTTGCAGGCGTAGATAAAGAAGCAGTAGACAAAGCAAGAGAGCATATGGTGCCATTTCCTCCAAGCTCACCATCCATCGCCCTGTTTAAAGATGGCGAATTGGTGCACATGTTAGAGCGTCATCATATTGAAGGAAGACCTGCAGAGTTGATTGCAGAAAACCTTGTAGATGCCTACAATCAGCATTGCTAAAAAGCTTGAAGCACGAAGCTTCAAGTTTTTGGATTGAACATTTGAAAAACCACGGTAACTTATCGTGGTTTTTTTTGTTGGTACGCAACCAATGAGAATAAAATGTATCTATCTTAAAAGTACTTTGTTATGAAAGCATCAACATTCATTATAAAACTGGTTTTCCTATTTTTATTATTGACCGCCTTTAAATGTGATGACCAGGATTCTAATTCTCGATCTTGTGACGATTACATTTCAAAATTAGAGCAAATGAAAGCGGAGATTAAAGACCTTGGAGAAGCGTCTGTTTGCGATAAAAACTTTGAATGCCGTTCAATTGCGCTTGGTAGTAAGCCTTGCGGCGGACCATGGAGTTACTTGGTCTATTCTACGTCTATTGACACGTTGACGCTCCACAATCTGGTTGAGGCGCATAATAAATTAGAACGCGAATACAACACTGCATGTCAACAATATTCAGATTGCATGATGGTAAAACCGCCGCTTCGGATAGAATGTGAGGACAATAAATGCATTGCCATTTATTAATAGGTTTTTAGGTCGAGTTTTTCTTAATTTTGTAGCATGAGAAAAATATTGGCATACCCTTTAACTGTGTTGTATTTCGTTTGTTTCGGAATTACACTTGTTGTATTTCATCCCATTCAATGGATTTGCTTCAATGTATTTGGTTATCAAGCGCATAAAATCAGTGTCGATTGGCTTCAGTTTTTTTTGATGCGTTCCCTTAATGTTTTGGGCACCCGATTCACTTTTACCAATCCTTATGATATTGATACAGACCAGCCGCTGATTATTGTGGCCAACCATCAGAGTATGTACGATATTTCACCTATTATGTGGTATATGCGTAAACACCATCCAAAATTTATCTCAAAAAAAGAGTTGGGCAGAGGTATTCCGAGTGTGTCTTACAACTTACGCCATGGCGGTTCTGTATTGATCGATCGTAAAAATCCGAGACAGGCGCTTCCTGCTATTATGAAGTTTGGCGAATATATCGAAAAGAACAAACGGGCGGCCGTTATTTTTCCTGAAGGCACGAGAAGCAAAACTGGTGTTCCGAAGCCTTTTCAAACAAAAGGATTGGAAATGATGATCAGAAAAGTGCCATCAGCTACCATTGTACCTATCAGTATCAACAACTCTTGGAAAATGTTGCGCTATGGGAAATTTCCTATGGGAATAGGAAATCATTTGAAATTCACCGTACATCAACCTATCAAAATTGCTACCTTTGTAGATAAGCAAGAATTAATCCGATCTGTTGAAGAGACGATTTCTTCAAATATTCATCCTTAAATTATAAGATTATGTCTTTAAAAAATGTGCGATTGGAAGTGATGGAACACTTGGAAAAAGACGTCGAATCACTAATAGAAAAATATTTAATTCCGATAGATAAAATTTGGCAACCTACTGATTTCTTACCGGACTCAGAAAGCGAGTCGTTTTATGATGAGGTTCGGGAGATACGAGAATTATCCAAAGACTTACCCTATGATTTTTGGGTGGTTTTAGTTGGCGATATGATCACGGAAGAAGCCTTGCCAACTTACGAATCCTGGCTGATGGATGTAGAAGGCGTGGATCAGGTAGGACGGAATTCATGGGGAAAATGGGTACGCCATTGGACTGCCGAAGAAAACAGGCATGGTGATGTGCTCAATAAATACCTCTATCTGTCTGGTCGCGTCAATATGAGAGAAATCGAAAAAACGACCCAACATTTAATTGCCGACGGATTTGACATAGGTACGGATAGAGATCCTTATAAGAATTTTGTTTATACCAGCTTTCAAGAACTGGCCACTTATGTTTCCCATAATCGTGTTGGGAAAATTGCCAAAGAAAAAGGCAACAGGTCACTTGCGAAAATGTGTAATATTATTGCTGGTGATGAGATGCGTCATCACCATGCTTATTCTGAATTTGTGGAGCGTATTTTTGCGGTAGATCCTAACCAAATGATGATTGCGTTTCAAACCATGATGAAGCAAAAAATTACCATGCCTGCGCATTTCCTAAGAGAATCCGGAGATCAGATTGGTACTGCATTTGAAGAATTTTCAAATACGGCACAGCGGATTGGCGTCTATACATCGGCTGATTATGTGGACATTCTAGAAAAACTGATCAACCGTTGGGAAATAGGAAATATCAAGAATCTTTCTGACGATGCTGAAAAGGCAAGAGACTATCTCATGAAACTTCCCGACCGAATGAAACGTTTGGCTGATCGAATGAAAATTCCAGAAAACTCTTATCAGTTTAAATGGGTTGAGCCGGCGAGGTTAAAATAGATAGAACACGGATAATGCTGATTGAGCTGATATTCACTGATTTCTATGTGTTTTAAATGGCACGTTTGATTTATGGAAAACCATCAGCATTTTGAAGCCACAGACTTAATTATCAACTCTTATCATTTTGAGTAGATGGAATCCTCGAGCTTGAAATAAGTTGGAACACTGATAACGCTGATTTTTATTTATTTTACTTAGCACGTTTGATTCATGGAAAACTATAAGAATTCAGAAACCACAGACTTAATTATTAAGTGCTTTTACAATGTCTATAATCAATTAGGCTACGGTTTTTTGGAAAAAGTATATGAAAAATCTATGTTCATCGAACTGAAAAATTCAGGTCTTTTTGTAGAACATCAAAAACCAATTAGTGTTTACTACAAGGAACAACAAGTTGGCAAATACTACGCCGACCTCATAGTATCTGAATCTGTGATTATAGAAATAAAAGCAGCTGAAACACTTTGTGAAGAGCACGAATTTCAACTCATCAATTACCACAAAGCAACCGATATTGGAGTAGGTCACTTACTTAACTTCGGAAAAAAACCTCAAATAAAAAGAAAGATTTATTCTAATCAATAAGACTTTAGATTTTTAAATTAGAACGCAGTTGTCACTGATAAAAGCAGATTTACACTGATTTTAACAAGAGGTTCATTTAAATTTTAGACGATAAATATATAATCCTATTATTATATCAAACTTTCATCAATGAAAATCATAAAAAATCCGCGTCATCAGCGTTCTATTATTATGAGCATCAAAGAAAATCAAATCTCACAAACCATCACTTTCGTAAAAGAACAATTAAAGAGTGCCGAAGGTGGCCACGACTGGTTCCATATTGAGCGTGTTTATAAAAATGCGCAATTGATTGCTCAAAATGAAGACGTTGATCTTTTTGTGGTTCAGCTCGGAGCGCTGCTTCATGATATTGCCGATAGTAAATTCCATGATGGCGATGAAACCATAGGTCCGAAAGTGGCAGGTGAGCTTTTATCGAATATTGGTGTGGATGCTGCAGTTATCAAACACGTTATCAATATCATTAAAAACATCTCCTTTGGTGGTGGCAATGAACTTCAAAAATTCCATTCTCCAGAACTTGATGTCGTCCAAGATGCCGACCGATTGGATGCCTTAGGTGCCATCGGGATTGCACGAACGTTCAATTATGGTGGCTTTAAAAACAGAACCCTTTACGATCCGTCAATACTTCCAAACTTAAACATGTCCAAAGAAGAATATAAAGCTTCCAGTACACCAACGCTCAATCATTTTTATGAAAAGTTATTGTTGTTAAAAGACATGATGAACACCAAAACAGGGCGTGAAATTGCCTTAGAGCGGCACCAATTTATGGTGCAATTTCTTGAGCAATTTTATGCGGAGTGGGATGGCGAAAAATAAAAGACCTAACAGTCCCGATAGCTATCGGGACTGTTAGGTCTGATAAATAACTAATTTATAAGTTGTTATTATTTAATCTTAATCCATCACTGGCGTCACTGTGTAACCCGCTTTTCTCAACAACTTGATGAGGCCCTGATCGCCTGCCAGATGCGCGGCTCCAACGCCATAAAATGTAGAGGCCTCTTTAGATAATTTTGTAATTTCCGGAATCCAATTGTTATTTCTGTCATCTAAAAAGCGCGCCATCATTTCCATATCGCCATTCATATAGTCATCCATATAATCGTATAAGGCGTCTATATCCTCGGAAATGTAGAGTTGAGCCATGGTGTTGAATAATGCTGTGCTCTCATCTAAGTTTTTAATCATGTCAAGCAGATCGTCCAATTGCCTTTCATAAGGAGTTGCATCAAAAACACCAACTTGAGTTGCTATCGTTTCTAAACCCTTAATTTGTTTATCCGACTCCTTTGCCATTTGCATCAAGGTCACTTCAAAACTTGCCAAAGGCTCATCCACTGATCCCATTAAAATAACAGACATGAGCATGAAAGGTTTCATGGTATTATACATCTGCATACCAATTCCGGTTTTGTCCTTTAAGAAATTATCCAATAACTCATACTCATTGTCATCCATAAACGATTTCAATTCCGTTCCTTCTTCTAAATATGCATGAGCCATCATATCTTGCATAAAACCAGGATCCGACATATCTAATTCCAGTACCACGAGCGCAGAAGAATCAAAAGCTCTTTTTACTTTGTCCTTCAACACAAAGTCTTTTTGCGGAATAAGGTGCATGGTGCCAAAAAGATAAGAAGTTTTGATCTCATCACCTTCAATTTTCCAAAGGTTTGTATTATCGTTTTCTTGAGAAATCATTGTTACCGACAAGAAACTCAAAAGGGTGGTTAGGATACTTTTTACAAGTCTGTTCATAATTGGCATGGAAGCGTTCTAAAATTCAAAAACTAAATAAGCGGATAATAATAATCCTCATAAATCTGATAAGTGTCGCCAAATATAAGGATTAAAATAACTTGAGCTGTCCATCTTTATACTGTTCGTGGAGCGACGTATTCAGTTTTGGCATTGATTTATTCTTAAAATATTTGAGCTTGGCCAGTTTGACCATGTCGTTGATTTGCTTGGCAATCTCACCTTCACCACGCATACGAGTTCCAATTCTGGAATCATTTAAACTCCCACCGTGGCAACTTTCAATTTGGTTGAGCACTTTATCGGCGCGATCGGGCATGGTTTTTTTAATCCAATCTGTGAAAATTTCACCAATAGCACCGTTCAATCTCACAATGGTATGACCCATACTCAAAGCACCCAATTCTGAGACTTTCTTTGCCAGTGCCAAGACCTCGTGACTGTTAATAGAAGGGATTATGGGTGCCATCATGACGTTGACGGGAATACCATGTTCTGATAAGACCTTTACCGTTTCCAATCGTTTTTTGATGGTCGCCGTCCTGGGTTCCAAAACGCGTCGCGTGTCTTCAGAAAGCGAGGTGACGGATATATTTACGGTTATCAAATTATCTTTGGCCAGTTCTTTTAGTAGATCCAAATCGCGAAGGATCAAGGCATTTTTAGTAATAATACCAACCGGATGTTTGTATTTTAAGAAGACTTCCAAACATCTCCGAGTGATTTCATATTGCTTTTCCGCAGGCTGATAACAATCGGTGTTTCCAGACATGACGATAGGATGGGCCTCCCAACTTTTTCTTTTGATGAATTTTTCCAACAATAGTGGCGCTTCTTTTTTCACCAAAATCCGCCGTTCAAAATCCAAGCCAGCGCTATAGCCCCAAAATTCGTGGGTGTTTCGCGCATAACAGTAGATGCATCCGTGCTCACAACCTTGATACATGTTCATGGAATAGCCCATGCCCACATCAGGGCTTTTAACTTTATTGACAATTGTTTTTGGGAAAACATCGAGGAAGAGTGTCTTGTTTTTATCGGCGCTTTCACCTTCCTTGGCGCAATACTCAAGAAAATCATCACGTATGTCGTGACTCAATTCAAAGAATCGATTGGGCACGTTAATTTGTGCACCTCGACCTTTTAAGGTAGGATTTGGGTCCATTTTTAATAATTTATTGATGGTTGCTGTCGAATTGGACGAGCGTATAAAGTTACAATCAAAACCAGCTATTTGATGGCTACAGAATGTAGAAATTTATCTTAATTGCTCATTATTAAAGGTATATATTTTTGACAGCCTCTTTCTTATCATAAAAAATAACAAGGTTTTAACAGTTTTTAAATCATTAAACCATGTAAAAATTCAATATTTTTGGCACTCACAAATAATTTAAGAACATGAAAAAAATATTGCTCTCCCTCACCATTTTTATGATGACCTTTTCATCCGCCCTGAAAGCAGATGAAGGCATGTGGTTTTTAATGCATATTGAACGTCTCAACCAAAGAGATATGCAAAAAATGGGGCTTCAATTGACTGCTGAAGAAATATACAGCATCAACAATAGAAGTTTAAAAGACGCCATCGTACAATTTAATGGTGGGTGTACTGCCAGTATTGTTTCAGATAGCGGTTTGGTGTTGACCAACCATCACTGTGGTTACAATGCGATTGCAGAGTTATCCTCTGCAGACCGAAATCATCTTAAGGATGGCTATTGGGCAAAATCACTTGACGCTGAATTAAAGCCAGAAAGCTTATACGTTAGATTCTTTGTTAGAATGGATGATGTTTCAAAGCGTATCTTATCGCAAGTCAATGAGACGATGTCTGAAAAAGAACGCGAAGCTGCCATCAATAAAGAGGTTGCTAAAATTGAAAAAGAAAATAACGAGGGCGGTAAGTACACCGTTTCTGTTCGCTCCTTCTACCAAGGTAACGAGTTCTACTATTTTGTTTATGAAGATTACACTGATGTACGTTTGGTAGGAACACCTCCAGAAAGTGTTGGAAAATACGGTGGTGATACTGACAACTGGGAATGGCCAAGACATACCGGCGATTTTGCATTGTTCAGAGTCTATGCTGATCAAGACGGAAATCCGGCAGAATATTCTACTGCTAACGTGCCTTTAAAATCTAAATACCATCTTCCGGTAAGTATTGATGGCGTTAAGGAGGACGATTTTGCTATGATCTTGGGCTATCCAGGAAGAACCAACCGTTGGATGCCAGCACAAGGAGTTGAACAAAATGTAAAATTTGCTTATCCTGCTTGGGTTGAAGGCTCAAAAACAAGCATGGATGTCATGAAAAAATATATGGATAATGATGAAGCTATCAACTTGATGTATGCCTCTTCTTATGCAAGTATTGCCAACTATTGGAAAAACCGTGGTGGTATGATTGAAGCTTTAACTGATCATAATACAGTAGCTACAAAAACGAAAGTTGAGGACGCTTTTGATAAATGGGCCAACAAAAAGAACAATAAGGCTCAATATGGCAATGTGATTTCAGATATCAACGCCTATTACAAATTGACCAATCAAAAAGCACAGCACGACAACTACTTAACCGGAATTTTACGTGGTAGCAAGTTTGCTGTGTTACCATACAGAATTGGTGGCGCTTTAGAACAATATGCTTCGGCAAATGAAGCTGCGCGTGAGAACATGCTTCCAAGACTTCAGTCGTTTATAGAAAGCTCTTATAAAGATTATCATTTGCCTTTGGAAAAAGAGCTTCTTGCCAAGCAATTAGGTTTATATGCGTCTAAAGCGAATTACCCACTTCCTGAATTGGTCAAAGAAGTTGGTGATAAAAACAACAACAACTTTACCGCTTTTGTAGATGCTGCTTTTGATGCAAGTATTTTTAATTCAAAAGAAAGCGTGGAGGCATTTTTACAAAACCCTGATGTTTCAAAGTTAGAAAACGATCAATTGTATAAATTATCTGGTCAGTTATTGACAAAATACAGAGAACAACCTGAGCACTTAGTGCAGCCAGAAAACGATTTTCAAGCGGCTTTTAGAAAGTTAGTGGCTGGATTACGTGAATCTGGATTGAGCAACATTCAATATCCTGATGCCAACTCAACCTTGCGTTTAAGTTACGGAAAAGTGAGAGCCTTACCTCGAAAGGAAGGTGAGCAGAATGATGCTGAGTTTAACAACTACACGACCTTAAAAGGGATGGTTGCTAAATATGTTCCAAATGATGATGAATTTGACTTGCAACAACCCATGTTGGATGCTTATGCCAAAAAAGATTATGGACGTTATGCTAATGAGAAAGGTGAACTTTCAGTTAACTTTTTATCAGACAATGATATTACCGGTGGAAACTCAGGATCTCCTGTAATCAATGGAAAAGGTGAATTGATTGGTTTGGCTTTTGATGGAAACATTGAAGCAATGGCAGGTGATGTGATTTTTGATGCGGATTTACAACGAACGATTAATGTCGATATCAGATATGTTCTTTGGTTGATCGACAAATATTCAAATGCCAAACATATTGTTGATGAATTGACGATTGTTGGTGGGAAGTCGTAGTTAGTGGTGAGAGCGCTTCGCTTTTAGAGGGGAGTGGTGAAACTTCTCTGACGGATGACGGGTGACCGAACAAATCAGATAGAATTAAAAATGCGAACTAAATATTTGGTTCGCATTTTTTTTATGGGATGAAAGGATAGGTAATGACTTAGGATATGGGGATTACGCCTTCCATTCCAATCAGGATCAGAATAAAAAAGCGACTTCCCTCCATTTTTATCAAGAAATTGAGGATAATGGTTTGAGCAAACTACTTAGATCAAATCAAACACATTTTCACACGTTGTTTCATCATCACACAACCTTTCTTAACATTGGATTTTACGGTAAAACCGTAATAAATACAGCTACAAACACTGGTTTTTTAACATATCATTAACATTTATCCACAAATCTTTAAATTAACTTAACCCATTGACAGTAAGCAAAGTAATGAGATTTGATATGAAAAAAACTATTTATTTATCGTTCTTTTTATTCTCTTGATCAATTGTGAAAAGAAAGACCTTTAGAAGACTTAAAACAGACCTCCCTTGAAACCGTCGGTGTCAATGAGGCCATCGATTTTTTAAGTTCCAAAAATGTGTTTTCCAGAGGGACATCCCCAGGTTATGTGGTTTTCGATGGAGGGCATTCTCCATGAGGAAATTACTAACAGCAACGAGCTGCTCACGGTTGCCCCGGCCACCACAGTTTACCAAGCACACTATAGCCGGATCCTGCTGTTAAAGGTAGATGGCGCGATACAGAGTGCGGTCTTTAGCTTGTATCCTTCAAAAGATGCTACCAATGAAGTTTTTTCTGGAGAGATCATGGTCACAGATATGGAGGGTCATTTTTTGAAAGGGTATCGGGTAAGTAGCGGTGTATCTGTGGCACAGTTTACGGCAAGACTTGTCGAAACCAGTGATGGCGCAGCCAATAGGATGGCTAAACTTACCTGCCCCACCCATGGGGAATGTACACCAAATACAGATTGTGTTATATGCATCCAGGAGCTTGACGAGATTCTTATTGTTTCGAACGATCGGGACACCAACACCGGAGGTGGTAACGCGAACTATTTCCCCATAATGGACATCTATTATGGCGGCAGCAACGGGCCTCTTAGTGCCATTCAAAATACCGGATTGGAATGGGACTATGGCAGTCGCGGGGGCGGCAACAGCGGTTACAATGATGGCAATGAAAAAGAGGTATGGGATTGCGGAGGGAGCAAAGTCTATAACCCCAGAACCAAAGCGTGGGAGTGTCCTGCTGGTATGGTGGATAATGGCTATGAATGTGTCGTGGAGGAGGTTGTAATTATAAATAACTTAACAGGGAAAGCTAAATGTGTATATGAAAAATTAGAAAAATCTAATAGTAAATTATTTCAAGAAACAATAGGAAAATTTATTGATGATCCAAGATATAATTTAATCTTCAAAAATGGAAAATGTAATCTTGGTGGCGCTGCAGGTTGTACAAATTCTCAAGAAATAAGTCTTACGGGTAATGTTGTTATTACCATAGAACAATTATCTGGAAGTGTCTTAGAAAACGCAGCAATGATTTTACATGAGGGTATTCATGCTGAGATCGCTCGATATGTTCAAAGACATACGACAGGAGAGGACTCTAACAACAGAGCGAGAATGTTTCAATTATATAAGTTTTATCAAGAATCAGGCGTTCCGTCACACCATTTAGATCATCCCTATATGACCTT
Source organism: Gelidibacter maritimus (assembly GCF_014062315.1). Lineage (GTDB taxonomy): Bacteria > Bacteroidota > Bacteroidia > Flavobacteriales > Flavobacteriaceae > Gelidibacter > Gelidibacter maritimus. The sequence goes on along the minus strand of NZ_JACGLT010000002.1, from coordinate 364,138 downwards.
GAATTATATAAATCCAATTGCATCTGCGTTGAGACAATTAGACGGAAATAAGTACCCACTGGATTATTATAAATCTTTCGCTTGGGATGGATTACGAAACTGGGATGTTCCTTCTTTATTAGGAATTGAGCAGTCGGCCGAATTTGAAAAATATAGAAAAATAGTTGAATCTAATACTAGTTTGTCATGCGATTAATTATAATAACACTTTGTATTCTCACCATTGGTTGTTCTTCGAAACAAACTTCCAGTTATGAGCAACTGGACGTCATTGCTACTGTTTATGAAAGCATCCCTAAAGCAATACCACCACCCAATAGTGAGGATGAAGAAGAAAATGATATCGACTATTTAAATCTTGAACCACTTAACTTTAATTATGTTATTAATGAGAATTTTGTTGATTTTGACTTTGATTATATTTACGACATTCCCAATAGGTTTCAGGTTTATAAGTCAAAAGACCTTTTTGAGGAGAAAGTCTTAGATTTTTCCTACATGAAGTTAATTGCAGGATTGTCAGAATTTGAAAAAAATGAAAAAATAAACACATCCAAACTAGAGGCCTTACTCGGAGAAAATTTGGTTTTTTGGGACAAAGAAATGATAACCATTGAAGAAAAAAATGAGCATGACATTTCAGGAGTTATCAGTTTTTCAAAGGTTTCGTTTAATGAGGATTTGACAAGAGCTGCAGTAGTGGTGGGTGATTATTTTGAACGCATTGGTAATGGGATTAGTTTGTATATCTTAGAAAAGATTGATGGGAAGTGGGTAATAAAATATACACAAGCACTTATAACGTCCTGATTTGATGATATTTTGAAATTGAATGATCATATAACATTCTGCAGGTTTCCCTATTATCAAAATGGAAAAGTAAAACCCAAATATTTTACGATTAAAAATAAAAATGGAAGTGTTACGACATCGCGCAAAAAGAAGATTAAATATGATTCGAACAAAATGAAACCTCCAAAGGGAAAAGTGTGGCTAATTCAGTGAACTTCACTTTATTTTTGATTTGTTCTGCCAATTTATATGCTGAAAATGCTTTTAATAGTACTTTTTGTATTGCATATGATCTAAGCGTTTTTTCATCATAGATCATAGACCGATTCTTTCTTTGACTCTAAAGCAATACCAGAATTTGAAAAAAAATGCGAACTGGATGAACTGGTTCGCATTTTTTTATTCAAGTTTATTTATGTTTCAGTGATATCAACTTCAAAATATAGAATACAGATAACGCTGATTTTTTATGATTTGCACTGATCTTGTCTACAATCGTTATTTAATATTCACAATCAAATCAGTGAAAATCCGCTCAATCCGTGTTATCCGCGTTCTATTTCCCCGGAAACTCCGCCTTCCGCTTTTCCAAAAACGCTGTCGTGCCTTCGGTAAAATCGTCAGTGCCAAAGCATTTTCCAAACTGCTTGATTTCTTCTTTATACCCATCAACACCGTCTTTATAATTGGCGTTAATGGCTTTTATAGCGCCTTTAATGGCTACTGTAGAATTACGCATGATTTTCCCTGCTATTTTTTCACATAATTGAATCAGCTCATCTTGTGTGGTCACGTGATTGACCAATCCATAAGCTTTTGCTGTTTCGGCATCAATCATACCTGCGGTCATGACCATTTCCATAGCGCGGCCTTTTCCAACTAACTGTGGTAAACGTTGGGTGCCACCATATCCTGGGATTACTCCCAATGAGGTTTCTGGCAAACCCATTTTGGCATTGTCACTCGCAATCCTAAAATGACAGGCCATGGCCAATTCTAACCCGCCACCAAGGGCAAATCCGTTGACCGCCGCAATCACTGGTGTGGAAAGGTTTTCAATATAATCAAACAACAACTCTTGACCTTTAGCCGCCAATTTCCCACCTTCCTTGACGTCGAAATGTGCAAATTCGCTAATATCCGCACCGGCAACAAAGGCTTTTTCGCCACTTCCGGTAATAATGATCACCTTGGTGTGTTTATCTCGGTCCGCCACCTTAAAAGCCTGATTAAGCTCATTAATTGTCGCCTTGTTTAAGGCGTTTAATTTATTAGGACGGTTGATGGTAATGGTTGTAATCCCGTCGATTCTTTCTGATAGGATGTTTTCGTAAGACATAGACATACATTTTTTATCTCCATGACTGTCTATTGCAAGACAGTAATACGGAAATCTTATATTATTTAAATAAATTTATTTTCTCTATTCAATTTGAAGAGAGTGAAGCTGAAAATTAAGCAATATTTTATGAGATTCCTGCTTTTGACGTGATTTTATTCCTTAGGAAATGTCACGGTAAAGGTCGTTCCTTTTCCATTTTGAGAAGTAAAACTAATCGTTCCGTTGTAGGTTTCCACAATGTTTTTAACCATGGCCAGACCAAGACCCATTCCGCTGGACTTAGTGGTGAATTTAGGCTCAAATATTCTTACAATATTTTCTTCAGTAATACCTTTTCCATTATCAGAAACCGAAATTTTTACCATATCATTTTCAGACAGCACACTAACTACCACTTTTGGATCTTTATCATCGGCTACAGCTTGGGTGGCATTTTTGACCAAATTGGTAATCACGCGTATCAATTGTGTCCGATCCAATTGCGAAATAATTTCCTTTTCATCGGCTACGAAAACAATATAATCTTCACTGAAAATATCCAAGGCCAATTTCACAATTTGTACCACATTAAGCGTTTCATTTTGTTGCGCAGGCATTTTGGCGAAATTTGAAAAGGCAGAGGCAATGGAACTCATGGTATCAATTTGCTGAATCAGTGTTTTACTGTATTCCTCCACTTTTTGATGAATATCAGGATCTTTGGGATCAAATTTGCGCTGAAAGCTTTGCACACTTAGACGCATAGGTGTTAGTGGATTCTTAATTTCGTGCGCTACCTGCTTTGCCATCTCCCGCCAGGCTTGTTCTCTTTCTGAAGTAGCCAACTTAACGGCGCTTTCCTGCAATTGGTCAATCATGCTATTGTAGGAGTTTACCAAAGTGCCAATCTCCTCACTGGAGGATTCAATTTCAATACGTTGGTTTTGTTTGCCCAGTCGAGTTGAATTGATTTTATCACTGATGGTCTTAAGCGATTTCGTAATGTATTTTGAAAGGAAATATGCCAACAAAATAGCCAAGATCAGCATCACAAAATATGCATAACCCAAACGCTCCAAGAACTCCTTCAATTCCTTATTTAAAATATCATCATTTTGAATATAGTGGAGGTTTAAAATTGCTATTGGTTTAAACTTTTTATCGGTGATATAAGTGAACGATGATTGAAACGTCTGATCATTGAGTACCATTTTTTCAACATAGCGATGTCTGGAGGTGTTGGAAAGTGCATTTAAAATATCGGCGCTCAAACAGCTTGAAAGTGTATCACCTTCAATACTGGACTTTGATGATTTTAGTAAGGAGCCTTCAAGATCAAACAGATTAACCTGTAATTGATGGATATCCGCAATTTTATAAATTTCTTCCCTAAATATTAATGGTACTTTTTCAGTAGTAATTTCCCAAGACGTTTCACGGATTACAAAATCGATATGACGTTTTATATTGTCCTCCTTGCGCTCTAACCGATTTCTATGGTAATCTTGTGCCTCCTCGTTGTATTGATAAATAGAGACTGCGGCAATTAAAATGGAGGCAATGAGCACCAACAGAATCATAGCAAAAAAGATGCGTACGCGTAAGGAAAGTCGTCTTGTTTTCATTTAATTAATAGTGGCTCGATAAATATAGCAATAATCACTCCAAAAACGGCTGCGATGAAAAATTAGAGAGAAGAGCGTCTGCTGATTGATGATGTGTGTAGCAATCACCCTGAGCCTTGAAGCTTAGGGCCTGGGCTCTTAAGCATTGGGATTTCGGTTTCTGATGTTTTTATATAATTTAAAACCCAACATCAATAAAACGCCTAAAACCACGATGCCCACCACACCAAAAATCCAGTTGAATGAATTTTTGAGGATGACCAAAAATACGACTGAAAATAGGATAAATGTGGCGCCTTCATTCCATAAACGCATAAAATTAGAGGTCTTTCTGACCTCATCGCGCTGCAACTGTTTGTAATACTGATGGGTTTTTAAATGATAGAAGATGAGTAAGATAACGAATGCCAATTTTACGTGCATCCATCCTTGCTGAAGCCAAGACGGCATTAAAATAAGCAACCAAACGGCAAAGAGAGTCGCTAAAATTGCCGAAGGCCAAGTGATGATATGCCACAAGCGCTTGGCCATCAATTTGAGTTGCTTTCCTAAAATCTCCTTGTCTGGCGATGGTTTATGAAATGCCTCAATTTGATAGACAAACAATCTCGGAATATAGAATAAGCCTGCAAACCAAGTGATGACGAAGATAAGGTGTAAAGCTTTTATATAGTGGTAGTATTCCATGGCTGGATAATTAAATTAAACATTTTTAGGAGTCAAATTCTTCCGTACCTCGCGTTTCAAAAAGAAAGCGGTTACGATAGTTGCCAATACATCTGAAATTGGAAATGAAATCCAAACTCCAAATTCACCATAAAACTCTGGTAGAATCAAGATTAACGGAATAAAAAAGAGTCCTTGCCTGGATAGGGTCAATAATAATGCGGGCACTGCTTTCCCGATGGCCTGAAAGTAAGCGGCACCAATAAGTTGCCATGCAATAATTGGAGTTGCGGCAAACACCCACCGCATATTATTTGGTCCTTGATGGACCACATCAACATCGGTGGTGAACATCTTGATGATGCTTTCTGGAAAGATCATCAATACAATAAAGACTATAGACGCCAGTAATGCAGCATATTTGATAGCTGTACTTAGCGTTTCTTTCACGCGTTGGTAATTTTCAGCCCCGTAATTAAAGCCGGCAATGGGTAAAAACCCTTGGGTAACCCCAAGAACAGGAAACATGGCAAACATCAACATTCTTCCGGCAATAGCATAGGAAGTTACCGAAGTTTCTCCCCCCAGATCAAACAGAATATTGTTCATAAATAAATAGGTAACGCTCACTACCGCTTGACGCGATAATGTAACAAAACCTAAAGAGGTGATTTCTTTAACAATTGGAAAATTCAATCCCAAATGTGCAAAATCAATTTTCAATTCTGATCGTTTTGACCAAAAAAACCACATAATAAAGAGTAGGCAGATCAAGTATGAAAGCGTAGTGGCCCATGCAGCACCGGCCATGCCGAAATCCATAACATAGATAAAAATATAATCCATGATAAGATTACTTACCGACGGAATCATCATGGCATACATGGCAAACTTAGGTTTTCCTTCTGCTCGGATAACCGTATTTGCCATCATACAAAGTGCCAAAAGCGGCACCCCATAAAGCACGATTTCATAATAGATTTTAGCGGGTTCAAAAATGGAACCTTTTCCACCAAACGACTCAATGATACTATCTGCAAAAAGCAGACCCACAGTAATCATGGACAGTGTCAGCACTAAGGTTAAGGTAATTTGGTTGCCAAAAGTTTTTAGTGCCTTTTTATAGTTATTGGCACCAAGGGCTCTTGAAATAATAGACGATCCTCCAATACCGATGGCCATCCCTAAAGCAGCAATAAAAAACGATACCGGCAAAACAACATTTATGGCAGCTATGGCTGTAGGACCGATCCAATTGCCAACAAAAATAGTATCCACCAAGATGTTTAGCGACATCACCAAAATGCCTATGGACGCAGGTACAGCTTGCTTAATCAAGAGCTTGCTGATGGGTTGTGTGCCTAAATCTTGAGCGGAGACTTTAGCCATTAGACGGGAACGGCTTGCAAAGTTGCCCAATCATTGATCCAATTGGAAAGTATCTCTACAAACTCATCATCGTCATTTAAACAAGGAACGGTTGTAAATTCCTTTCCACCCACTTCATGGAAAATCTCTTGGCCTTCCATTGCAATTTCTTCTAAGGTCTCTAAACAATCACTCACAAATGCAGGGGTTACAACAGCCAAATTCTGAACGCCATTTTTGCCCATACGCTCTATGGTCAAATCTGTTGGTGGTTGCAACCAAGGATCAATACCTAATCGTGATTGAAACGAAGAAGAATAAGTACCTTCTTTCAAATTCAGTTTTTCGGCCACCAAGCGGGTAACTTCCAAGCATTGATGACGGTAGCAATATTCGTGCGCTGGAGATGGTGTTACGCAACAGCTTTTGTCGATTTTGCAATGCGATTTTGTGATATCTCGCTTTCTAATGTGTCGCTCCGGAACCCCATGATAGGAAAACAACAAATGATCATAAGGCTTACCTTTCAAATGTCGCGCTATAGAATTGGATAGCACATCAATATAATCTTCACGATTATAAAATGCTTTCAAATCTGATATTTTGAGATGTGGGAAATGTTCTTTTCGTATGTCTTCGGCCAATACCAAAATGGTCTCTGTAGTTGCCATGGCAAATTGCGGATAAAGTGGCATTAAAAAGACCTCTTCAACTCCTTTGTCCACCAACTCCTGAAGCCCTTTTTGTATGGTCATACTTCCGTAACGCATGGCCAAAGCCACTGGAAGATCAGTGTTTTGCTGTATTTTTTTCTGAAGGCGCTCAGAAATTACGATTAACGGCGAGCCTTCCTCCCACCATATTTTCTGGTAGGCTTCTGCAGAGGCTTTTGGGCGTGTATTTAAAATGATCCCTTTGACGATAAAAGTCCTTAACCAAAGCGGAACGTCAATGACACGTTCGTCCATTAAAAATTCACTTAAATATGGTTTGACATCTTCTGGGGTTGGGCTGTCGGGCGAACCGAGATTAACTAGTAAAACTCCTTTTTTCATAATTTACCCCTGCGAAAGCAGGAATCTCTTTTTTTAATTATATTTCAATTAATATTGATCTTCAAATCTCGGAAGTTTCCGGAATGATCATCTTTAAATAATCAATTTACGAAGATAACGACATTAAATATTTTTTTGGGGTCGTGCCATATTTCTTTTTAAATGCCACTATAAAGTGACTCGATGTGCTATAGCCAACCTTCAAACCTACCTCATTCACATTATAGTCATTAGACTCCAATAGCTTTCTGGCTACTTCCATCTTGTAATCGAATAGAAAGCTATAAACCGTATCTCCATAAATTTGCTTAAAACCTTCTTTAAGCTTCTTGATGTTCAATCCGATCTCTTCCGAAAGCTCTTGCAAAGTTGGAGGCTCAGCCATTCTTGAAATTACAATATCCTTGGCTTTTCTGATTTTCATGACATTGCTATCATCAACCAAAAAAGGACATTGCTCTATATTGGCATCCTCACTTCTGTTAAAATACAGACTTAAAATTTCATAGGCTTTACCTTTAAAATAAAGATTTTTGATGGATGAATTCAAATTATAATGTATCAATTGTGTCAAACCAATGGCCATGGATGGTGATATTTTCCCATCCTTATAATATTTCTTATCCTTATTGTCATTGCTCAAAAATGTAATATATCCTGCTTCTTGAGAAAACAATCCGTGAAATTTTTTGATAGAAATAACAATAGAAACCAACCACGAATTAGGCTGCATTTCCAAATGCATCGGTAAATCACGTTGTGGATTGTACAGTAAAAGTGAGTTGTCCTCTAATATATCCAAAGTATAACGTCCGTCATTGAAAATGAACTTACTAAGACCTTTCAAACAAAAGTGAAATTGGATAAAACTACTGTCTATGGCGCGTTCAATCCGCTCAATATTATTGCTTTCATTTTGATAGGTTATAACCAAGAACCCCTCATCGATCTCTGTTTCATCTATGGAACCTTTAACGACATTTTTTAACCCCATTGTTTTAATATCCATTCTTTCTTATTTAGACTCATTCTAAACTAAACCTTTCTTAGGCGTTGATACTGCTGCAAAAGTATGGTATTTAAAACACTTATATAAAATAAAAGAGTAAAAAACATCGAACGACATTTATAGTCCTTTGAGCGTTGTTTATATTCCAATCACATATCTACTTTTGTCTTTAATCTTCGGCTATCGAATTTCTAACGCCAGTATTGAGATCTATCTTATGTTGAAAACTACTTATTTTTATGCAATCGGATTGAGCTATAAAAAAGCCGATGCAGATATTAGAGGTCGTTTTAGTTTGGACGATACGTCTAAACAAAACTTACTGCGTCAATCGAAGGAAATAGGTATTGAGAGCTTAATTGTCAATTCTACTTGCAACAGAACCGAACTTTATGGTTTTGCAGAGCACCCTTACCAACTCATCAAATTACTTTGTGAAAATTCCAAAGGTACGCTTGAGGAGTTCCAACACGTGGCCTATATTCATAAGAATCAAGAAGCCATTGCACACATGTTCCGTGTGGGTTCGGGCCTGGATAGTCAAATTTTAGGTGATTTTGAAATCATAAGCCAGCTTAAAACATCGGCAAGAGCCTCAAAGAAAATGGGATTGCTCAACGCATTTACTGAGCGGTTGTTAAACGCTGTTATCCGAGCAAGTAAACGCATTAAAAACGAAACGGAAATTTCCTCAGGGGCAACATCTGTATCTTTCGCTTCGGTTCAATATATCTTAAAAACGATTGAAAACGTTTCGGATAAAAATATTTTGCTTTTTGGTACCGGGAAAATCGGTAGAAACACCTGTGAGAATTTGGTGAAACATACCAAAAACGAACATATCACCTTAATCAACAGAACAAAGACCAAGGCGCAAGAAGTGGCGGGGAAATTCAATCTCATTGTTAAGGATTTTACCAATCTTCAAGAAGAAATTAATGTCTCTGACATCTTAATTGTTGCTACGGGCGCTCTTAATCCTACGGTTGATAAACCCCACATCCAATCTAAAAAACCGTTATTGATTTTAGACTTGTCCATTCCACGGAATGTGAATCCAGATGTGACCGAATTGCCTAATGTGTCCTTGATCCATCTCGACGATTTATCGCAAATGACAGACGATACCTTGGAACGTAGAAAAACATTTATTCCATTGGCGGAAAATATCTTAGAAGAAGTCAAACAGGATTTTAACAGTTGGATGGAAACTCGTAAATTTGCACCTACCATTAACGCATTGAAGCATAAATTGCTCGATTTAAAAAATGCGGAATTGGACACCCAACGTAAAAAGCATGCTGATTTTAATGAGGCGCAAGCTGAATTGATCAGTAATAATATCATTCAAAAAATAACCAATCATTTTGCGTATCATCTTAAAACTGATGATGCTAGCTCAACTGATGAAAGTATTGAGCTTATCAGAAGAGTGTTCCAGTTAGAATCCACTACAAATGTCTAAAATAATAAGAATTGGTACTCGCGATAGCGAATTAGCGTTATGGCAAGCCAAAACTGTACAACAACAACTTGAGGGTTTAGGGTATAGTACGCAATTAATTCCGGTAAAGTCTACGGGCGATATGGTGCTTGATAAACCCATTTATGAAATGGGTATTGTGGGCGTATTTACTCGAATTTTAGATGCAGCAATGCTCAACAACGAGATTGATATTGCCGTACACTCCCTTAAAGATGTCCCGACACTTTTACCTCAAGGCATTGTTCAAGCAGCCGTGTTAAAGCGTGGCAATGTCAGGGACACTTTGGTCTTTAAAAAAAACGAGGAATTCTTATCGCAAAGAGAGGCGGTGATAGCCACTGGAAGTTTAAGGCGTAAAGCCCAATGGCTCAATCGCTATCCAACGCATACCATAGTTGGTTTGCGAGGCAATGTTAACACGAGACTTCAAAAACTGAAGGACAATGAGGATTGGAATGCGGCCATTTTTGCAGCTGCTGGAATTGGCAGAATTGGTGTACGCCCACAAGATGCCATCAATTTAGATTGGATGGTCCCTGCTCCGGCACAAGGCGCCATTATGATTACTGCACGAGAAGAAGACGAAGACATCTTAGCTGTTTGCAAAGAAATCAATCACGAAGAAACTGAAATCTGTACCACGATTGAGCGTCGCTTTTTAAATCTTTTGGAAGGCGGTTGTTCTGCTCCAATTGGGGCTTTGGCATTTATCAAAGATGAAGAAGTTAACTTTCATGGTGTTTTGTTGAGCTTGGATGGCACCAAAAAAATTGAAGTTACACGAACGGAAAAACTCGGAAACCACCATAATATTGCTCAGTTTGCAGCAGATTATATATTGGAGCGTGGTGGAAATCGTGTGATGAATGAGCTCAATGAGACCGATAGGGCCATACAGGTATTCTCTACTCGGAATTTATCCGAATTGCAGCGCCAGCGATTTAAAAATGTTGCTGTAGAAAGTACCGATTTCTTGAAAATAAGCTTTAATAGGATTGCAAAACCCATTTTAAAGTCGCCCATTGAAAACGTTGTTATCACGAGTCAAAATGCTGTAGAAGCAATTGTGGCCAGTGTTCCGAAGGAGGAATTGCAATTTAAAAATATTTATTGTGTTGGAAGACGCACTAAAAGGTTAATAGAAAAGAAGATTGGCAAGGTCAAGCACTCTGAAAACTATGCCAAAGCTCTTGCTGCCTATTTGGTGGATTTTATCGATGGCACAGAAGTCACCCATTTTTGTAGCAATATAAGGTTGGATGAATTGTCTCAGACTTTAGAAAAAAACCATATCAAGGTCAATGAGGTTGAGGCATACAAAACGATTTTGGATTCGGAAAAAATAGATCCCAATATTGAAGGTATTATGTTTTATAGTCCATCAACCGTTGAGAGTTATATGATTAATAACCATGCCGAAGGTAAAATTGCCTACTGCATAGGCGATACGACGGCGGCCGAAGCCAATAAGCATTTTGACGATGTGCGGGTTGCCCGAATTCCAACAGTTGAGAGCGTAATTGATTTGGTGAATGAGAATTACTCCTCATAAAACAGATGTAACCTTCAAGATTTCAAGCTGACCGCCGAATGAGCAAAACCATTAAGGTTTTGAGATCTGAACTAGTATTAGAGAAACGAAAATTTAACTTAAAAAATGAGATTCCTGATTTCTTGTCTGCTGACAGATAATTTCAGGTATTGGTAAGATGATAAAAAACGATTTATACTTAAGAGCATTAAAAGGTGAGACTGTAGACCGTCCACCAGTTTGGATGATGCGTCAAGCTGGGCGGTATTTGCCGGAATTTCAAGAAATAAAAGCAAAATACGATTTCTTTACCCGTTGTAGAACTCCAGAATTGGCGAGTGAAATTACCGTGCAGCCTATCCGTCGATACGGAATGGATGCCGCTATTTTATTCAGTGACATCTTGGTCATTCCGCAAGCCATGAATATTGAGGTACAAATGAAACCTGATTTTGGGCCCTACTTACCAAACCCGATTCGTACGTCTCAAGATGTGGACAATGCCATTGTTCCGGATGTAGGGGTAGAGCTGGACTATGTTATGCAGGCCATTAAAATGACCAAAGAGATGCTAGATGACGAGGTGCCTTTAATAGGCTTTGCAGGATCTCCCTGGACCATTTTATGCTATTGCGTACAAGGTCAAGGCAGTAAGAATTTTGATAAAGCCAAGCAGTTTTGCTTTACAAATCCAGTTGCTGCACATCAATTGTTACAAAAAATAACAGATACCACCATTACCTATTTGCAGGCAAAAGTTGCAGCGGGATGTAATGCTGTACAGATTTTTGATTCGTGGGGCGGTATGTTGGCGCCATCCGATTATCATGAATTTTCCTGGCAATATATCAATCAGATTATTGAGGCTTTAAAAGATCATGCGCCAGTCATCGCTTTTGGAAAAGGTTGTTGGTTCGCCCTTGGCGATATGGCGAGATCAAATGCTACAGCTTTAGGTGTTGATTGGACCTGTTCGCCAAGAAATGCTCGTTATTTAACTGGAGGAAATATCACCTTACAAGGTAATTTTGATCCTTCAAGACTGTTTTCGCCACCGGCAGAAATCAAGAAAATGGTAAAACAAATGATTGACGAGTTTGGGAAAGATAAATATATCGTGAATTTAGGTCACGGGATTTTACCAAATATCCCTTTGGATAATGCCAAAGCCTTTATTGATGCGGTAAAGGAGTATGAAGTTTCATCCTAAGCGTACCGACGGTAAGGACCGGTTGTGAAATTGCTTAAAACAATTAAGTTTTACCTGAGATCCTACATGGATTTACAATTCTTGGAGGTGTCTAAATTCTTAAAAAAGAGCGTATTCATAATTCTAAAAACGAATCTCGAATACGTTCATAATTAAATTCCTTTTCCTTTGGAAAGGGTAGGAGTAGGATGATTGGCAGCATTTTAAAAGGCATTAAAGCCTACACAGGAACTTTCAAATTAATTTCCAAACTCAAACTTTGGAAGTTTTTTGGTATTCCTATGCTGATCAGTTTTTTAGTGGCATCGGCAATTATAGTTTCTGCTTATAGTTTTTCGGATAATTTCGCTTTTTATATATCTAAACTTTGGGTTTGGGAATGGGGAAGTGAAACCTTTTTCGTGGTCAGTGAAATTCTTAGCGGAATTTTAATTCTTGTGCTGGGCTTTATACTTTATAAGCATATTGTCATGGCATTGTCGGCGCCTTTTATGAGTCCGGTATCGGAAAAAATCGAAGCCTATTTATTGGGCGTGGAAAGACACCAACATAGAGATACCTCGTTTTCTGAGCAATTGTGGCGTGGCATAAAGATAAATATCAGAAACTTAATGATGGAGTTGTTATTGACCATCCCAATAATACTTATCGGCTTTGTGCCCATAATCGGTATTTTCTCCAGCATTGTATTGTTCTTGGTACAAGCCTATTATGCCGGCTTTGGAAATATGGATTATACCTTGGAAAGGCATTTTAAATACGCCGAAAGCATTAAATTTGTAAAACAGCATCGTGGATTGGCCATCGGGAACGGTATTGTTTTTATGTTATTCTTACTGATTCCCGTTATCGGAATTATTTTTGTGCTGCCATTGTCGGTAACTGCGGCATCAACAGAAACTGTAGCTTTGCTTAAATCACAAAACAGATTAAAATCTAATGATTTATAGTTCGGAACATTTCAGTATATCACATTTAAAGCCCAAAGATGCCTTGCAGCTTAATAAATTACTGGTTTCGAATACCGATCGATTTATACGATTCTTACCTAAAACACTGGCGGAAAATAGGACTTTGGAGAGTACGCGAAACTATATCCAACGAAAAGTTACTTCGGCTGAGAAAAGGAAAGAGTTTGTTTTTATCATTCATGACAATCATAGTAAAGATATCATTGGAATGATCATTTTAAAGAATTTAGATTGGGATGCAAAACAAGGTGAATTTGCCTACTGCATTGGAAATCGCTTTAAGGGTAAAGGTTTTATGAGCGATGCTATAAGGGCAACTTCCAACTATGTTATTAAAAACTTAGGCTTAGAAACCCTTCAAATCCTTTCGCATAAAACTAATTTTCCAAGTGTTAATACAGCTATAAAGGCGGGTTTTAAATGGCAGTGCACATTAAAAGATGAGTTTAAACCCTTAAACGGAACTCCTTTGGATATGGAGCTTTTTGAGTTTTCGAGCTCGAGCTGACCTGCATGATTTATAAAACCTTATAGGTCTAATGCAAAACGATTTATAAAACATGAAAATTAGAAAAGGCCACTGTTATTATATTTACAATCGCGGTATTGATAGCGGCCTAATCTATAAGTTAAATGTATTAAGATTGTTGTTTTTGAATTTACGAGACCTGACAGGTTTCTAAAACCTGTCAGGTCTGAAAAGATCTAAAAATTAAAATGGAGACATTAAAAAAAGAACATTATTATCACATTTTTAATCGAGGTATAAACAGTGAACTTCTTTTTAAAAATGAAGATAATATGCAATATTTCCTCAAGTTAGTTGACAAACATTTGGCGTCAAAGGTGGAGATTCTATGCTATTGCTTATTGGATAATCATTTTCATATGGTGGTCCAAATAATTTCCGATGAAAAGGAAGCTTCCCAAGCTTTTTCAAATTTATTTAACGCCTATTCAAAAGCATTTAACAAACAGAATTCAAGAACGGGGACTTTATTCGAAAGACCCTTCAAAAGAGTTGCATTAACAGATGAAGCTTATCTAAAAAACCTCATCCTATATATTCATAAGAACCCACAAAATCACGGCGTAGTTCAAAATTTTTCGGATTATCAATTTTCTTCTTTTAATCACTTCATGCATAGTGAAAAGAGCCTAATTTCAAACCAAAAAAACTACGTTATAAACTTATTCTCAGATTTGGAAAATTTCACATTTGTTCATAAACAATCAAAAATCGATAATTCAGACCTGTCAGGTTTTAAAAACCTGACAGGTTCTTCCACCAAAGATAAATTCTACAATTACATCTTAACCCTCCAAGATACCATCACTTCAAAACTTGAAGCCATAGATGGCAAAGCCAAGTTTCAGGAAGACCTTTGGAAACGTCCTGAAGGTGGCGGCGGCCGCACAAGAGTTATAGAAAATGGTAAGGTCTTTGAAAAAGGTGGCGTCAATATCTCCGCAGTTCATGGTGAATTGCCAGAAAGCATGCAGCAGTATTTTGGTGTAAAAGATGCCGATTTTTTCGCCTGTGGTTTGAGTTTGGTACTCCATCCTAAGAACCCGATGGTGCCTACCGTACATGCCAATTGGCGTTATTTCGAAATGTACGATCAAGAGGGGAATATTGTAGATTCATGGTTTGGTGGTGGACAAGATTTAACGCCTTACTACTTATTTGATGAAGATGCAATTCATTTCCACCAAGTCTGTAAAACGGTGTGCGATAAACATCATCCAGATTTTTATGAGCTTTACAAAAAAAGATGTGATGATTATTTCTGGAACTCACATCGGAATGAAGCACGTGGTGTTGGTGGTTTGTTTTTTGATTATTGCAAGTCAAAAGATGACATGTCCATGACTGATTGGTACAATTTTGTTACCGAAGTTGGCGATAGCTTTTTAGACGGTTATGTGCCTATTGTTGAAAGACGAAAAGAAACTCCCTATACAGATGAACAACGAACCTGGCAGGAAATCCGTCGTGGCCGTTATGTCGAATTCAACCTGGTACACGACAAAGGCACTTTATTTGGATTGAAAACCAATGGTCGTATTGAAAGCATCCTAATGAGTTTGCCACCTCATGTACAGTGGGCGTACGATCATCATCCTGAAAAAAATAGTGAAGAAGACCGATTGTTAAAAGTATTAAAACATCCAGTAAATTGGATAGCACGATCAAATGGAAGTTAAAAATAAAGTCAGCAGATTCAGTTTTGTACATTAAAAGGCAAACATTGGCTTACGTTCCAAAGTGCCAAGATATCATCAATTTAAAATTGTAGATAGCAAGTTCAAATTTCAATGCTCTTTTTTGGGCTTAATTATTTCCATACCATCACCTCTCTGCTCACTTCTCTAAATTTATTAGAAATGTGAAGCAGGCGTGCTTTCAGCAGGAGTTTTCTACCCTCCAAATGTCTTGTATAAATCAATTTTGATTTACCAAGATGATGGTTCCAATGCTTTTGAAAAGTCAAAGCTCTTTTTTTATGATTACCAAATATTTCAGGAACTGCATAAAAATTTTCAATAGCCAGACGGCGTTTAAAAAAGCTGGTTCTTATGATCAAATAGCGCGGGGTTTCAATAGGCGCCAACAGTTGGCTTAAAGCACGCGCAAATAAGGCATCTTCTAATCTGGACGCATTATTTAGGCAACAAATCAGTTGTCCTTGAACAGAAAACTCTGAAATCAATGAAATATGATCTCTTTTGGTGGTCATGTGACCTAACTCATAAAGGGTGTCCAAAATAGCATGTCCCATTTTTTCAATCCGCAAGAACAAAAAGCCATGTTGCGAATAAAGTTGAAACGCCTTGTAAAACCGATATCCAAACGAGAGCATTAAAGCAATAATCAAGGAGTTTAAAAAATAATAGATACCTCTACTCAATATAACCTGGATGCTCTTGACGAAATATTCAATAAAAAATAGACCCAATCCCAGTAGCAATTCTAAAATAAAATAGAGTACCATATCTTTATAATAGATACTTTTTTGTTGTTTATATGGAATTTCATCCAGATCCATAAGTTTAACTTCTCTTGTCAAATGACTACCCGAATTAATCGCCACCTGCCAACTATTAGTAGTGTTTTTTCGATTCTTGGAGTTTTGTAGTGTGATTTTATTTAAAGCTTCAACATCTTCTGTGCCGATTTCTTTTGGAATTTTTAATCGATCCATTCCATTTTCAATAACAGGGAAGGTATCATTGGAAACCCCCATAAAGGCTTGAAATCGGCGTTGTAGTGTTTCTATATCTTTACCGCCATTGGACGCGGTTGGATCAATACAGGCGAGATGCCAAATATTTCCCACTTTATGCGGATTTAACGGGTTTTTTCGAATAGCACGACCACGCATTTGATTGCTCGACACAAAGGCGCCTACAAATGAAGCCAAAATCAAACTATTTATAGATGGTGCATCCCATCCTTCCCCCAATAACGATTTTGTGCCAACTAAAATTTTGATGTCTCCTTGTTCAAAAAGCATAGTCAGTATCTCAACCGTAGATTTTAACGTGCCGCTTTTAGGGCTAAGCATTAAAAACTCAACATCTGATGGAAATTCAGAAAATAAAAAAGTTTCTGCCCCAGTAATATGCTCCACTGTGGCTTTAAGAGATTGATGAACAACCACAATACTACCAGAAAGCACTGCCAAATGCTGATTATCGGCAAAATGATATCGTAAATATTGAAAAATGGGAATCACACCTATTTTATCAATGGTTGGTATTTGATCGTTTGGGATGCTACAAAATTCCTTCCTGATATAATCGGTAAGAATGACACATCTTAAATCGCCATTAAGTTGTTCATATTCTGATCTCACCACAGCTGCAATACTTTTGAGCTTACTGGGGCTTTTGGTCAAGGATTTATACAGCAAAGTATCACCTATAAAATCGATTTTACCGTTCTTAAACCCATTTATCCGCTTCAATTCATTTTCCAATGATTTTAAGTAAGATTCTTGATATTCAAACGTTAAGCGGTCGTTTACAAGGATGTTTTGCAACAAACTTTGGACCCACTCCAAAGTCAAATCAGGAAATGTGATAGTCTCATTCTTCGCAAAACCTAAAATTTTCAACGTTTCATTCGGAATTCTTACTCCACATTTATTAAGAAAAATCAGGATGGACGAAAAGTACGCCACATTATCATATAAGTCCTCCAGATTTTCAGAGGTATGGCAATAAAATCGGTGTTGTACCAATAACGCTTTAAACGTTTCATCAACTAAAAGTGCATCAACAAAATCAGCAATTCGTTGTCGGTAAGCTACAATGAAATTGATTTCTAAATCGTCGGGCTTTGACAAATAAACAAAATCCTGATGTGGGGATAAATCAGTCGCTTTTACAAGGTCTGGCACCGCTATTTCATCATCAATTGGGCCGCAGAGAGTAAAGTATTTAGAAATTTCGGTTCGGTCACTGTCATAAGGAGGCGTTGCTGTAAGTGCCACAACATAAGGATTGATGGTGTTTTTCAAATCCATGAGCGTTTGCCACCAACTGTTTTTTAAATGGTGTGCTTCATCTAAAACCAGAACTTCAATTTGATGCTTTTCAAAAAACATGGTGAAGTCCTCTAAACTTTCAAAAGATTTATGCCATGCGTGCAACGATTGATAGGTGACAAAGGTAATGTCAGATGGTTCCTTAATGTTGAATGAAAAGTTCTTAAAATCTTGATATTTCGTAAAAAATTCCTGCAGTCTCTTTTCCCATTGGTTTCTGATAGTTAGGGTAGGTGCAAGAACCAATGTTTTCTTGCCAATTTTTCTGATAATCTCAATGCCAAGAATCGTTTTACCAGATCCTGGTGGTGCTACCACATGAAAATGACGGTCTGAAAGATGTCGTTCAAAATTTTCTAAAAGAATCTGTTGATAATTTCTCCAAGTGAACACAAATTGCAAATCTCTGAAGCGGTTATTCAAGTTTAAGTGGGTTTAAATTTTTAAATTTGCAAAAGCTAAAAATAAGAAATAAACGGTTAAAGCAATGAGCGTTCTCCATCCCATTTTAGAGAGACATTCAATTGACATTGAAATAGGATGCCCTCAACTTTTACCTTCACATTTAACATAGAATCATGTATCCATTAAGAAGAAACAGAAGATTAAGAGCCAATGAAGCAATCCGCTCATTAGTGAGAGAAACCATTATTTCGCCAAATGATTTTTTGGTGCCACTTTTTGTCGTAGAAGGGCAAAATGTTAAAGAAGAAATCGCTTCTATGCCAAATTACTTTCGCTACAGTCTGGATCTTTTGGAAAAAGAAGTTAAAGAACTTTGGAGCATGGGCTTAAAATCGGTTTTACTTTTCGTAAAGGTTCCTGATAATTTAAAAGACAATCAAGGTAAGGAAGCCATCAACCCTAACGGATTAATGCAACGTGCCATCCAAACGGTTAAGAATACTTGCCCGGAAATGTTGGTTATGACGGACGTGGCGTTTGATCCTTATTCCGCCTACGGACACGATGGCATTGTACAAGATGGTATGATTCTGAACGATGAATCCGTTAATCTGTTAGCAGAAATGAGCGTGTCTCATGCTCAGGCTGGTGCCGATTTTGTTGCACCCAGTGATATGATGGATGGTCGAATTCTGGCCATACGTGAAGCTTTGGAGGATGAAGGTTTTACAGAAACCGGGCTTATGAGCTATTCGGCTAAATATGCTTCCGCATTTTACGGACCTTTCCGTGATGCCTTGGATTCTGCCCCGGTGGATATGAAAAACGTTCCGAAGGATAAAAATACTTATCAAATGGATTTTGGAAATCGGATTGAAGCCATCAGAGAAACCAAAATGGATATAGATGAAGGTGCGGATATTGTCATGATAAAACCTGGATTATGTTATTTGGATATTGTACGCGAAATCAAAAATGCCGTAGATGTTCCGGTTGCTGTATATCAGGTTTCTGGAGAATACGCCATGTTAAAAGCAGCTTCTGAAAAGGGCTGGTTAAATCATGATGCTGTAATGATGGAACAGATTACCGCCATCAAACGTGCTGGAGCGGATGTAATTGCTTCTTACTTTGCGAAGGATGTAGTTCGATTTTTGAACAAATAACTTCATTTAAGGCTAGTATGCTTTTTAGCTAAAAACGAGTAAAAGTCTAAAATTCATTTATTGTCTGTAATATGTCAAGATCTAGGTTTTAATTAACAATCAAAATTAATTTCATATATTTAATTTCGATTGATTACATTATCACTTTATATATTTATGATTCAAATGGATAATATAGACACAGAAATCCTTCAAATGCTGCGCCGAAATTCACGTGAATCTTTTGCGGCCATTGGCAAAAAAGTAGAACTTTCAGCGCCTGCCGTGGGGAAACGTGTTAAACTGTTGGAGGAAAAGGGAATTATCTTAGGATATTCATTAAAAATAAATCACGAAAAACTTGGCGTTGCCACTAAGGCTTATATTAATCTAAGAATCCACCAATCAAGCACGTTAAGAACAGCCTACAATCAAATTTACCATCAAGAGCAAGTGCAGCGTTGCGACCGGATTACCGGCGAGGACAGTTTATGCATTCTTGGATATTTTAAAAATAATCAAGACTTGATCACTTTTATTGAACGCATTTCGCAGTATGGAATCCCTACTACCAGCATCATTTTAGAGAGTTAAGTGCTATCACCCCCATTGTTTTTTGCAAAACATAAATAAAGAAACTAAGAATATTCTTAAATTAGCAGTAATCTCTAAAATCAATGACCATAAATGACCCTATTAATTCTTTATGCATTTATTTCCATTTTCTTTTCCTTTCTATGTTCCATATTAGAGGCGGTTCTATTGAGCATCACGCCCACGTTTATTAATATCAAGAAGAAGGAAGGCAAAAGTTACGCAGATAGTTTGGAAATGTTAAAAAAGGATGTCGATCAACCACTCATTGCTATTTTAACACTTAATACTATAGCACATACTGTAGGTGCTATTTTAGTGGGTGTCCAGGCTGAAAAAGTATTTGGCAATGGCGACAACTCCATTTTAATAGTTTCTACAGTAATGACCTTGCTTATTTTAATACTTTCTGAAATCATACCAAAAACCATAGGTGCCACCTATTGGAAAAACTTGGCTAATTTCACTTCAAAAGGACTTAATATTCTTATTTTTCCTTTAAAATACACAGGTATTTTATGGCTTTTACAATTGACAACCAAATTGATTGGTGGTAAAAACGCCCATGTTAGCACTGTTAGTAGAGATAGTTTTTTGGCCATGGCAGACATTGCCCATGAGGAAGGGGTGTTTCAGGCATCAGAAAGTAAAGTGATTAAAAACCTTATCAACTTTAAAAAGATTTTGGCAAAGGACATCATGACGCCAAGAACCATAATGGTTTCCGAGAATGAACAGACCTCGGTTAAAACATTTTTTAATAAGAATCAAGAGCTTCGTGTCTCGCGAATTCCAATTTATGCAGAAAACCCTGATAATATTACAGGACTGGTTCTTAAAGATGAGATCTACAGAGAAATGGCTCTTGATAACGACGATAAAACATTGGCCGATATCAAACGGGACATTATCATAATTGAACGCAATTTGCCAATCCCAATCTTATTTGAAAAATTAGTGGAGAGTAAGAATCATATGGCCTTAGTTGTTGATGAATACGGCACTGTTACTGGATTGGTGACTATGGAAGACGTAATTGAAACACTATTGGGGCTTGAAATTATGGATGAGAGCGATAATGTTGCAGACCTTCAAAAACAGGCTCGAAAAAGTTGGGAAGCGCGTGCTAAGCGGTTGGGAATGATTCAGGATGAACCAGAAGATAATGCGCACAACAACACTGACAACCCCGAAAACAATCAGTAATGGAATCGTGCATCATCAAATCGCCTTTGGGGTTCACGAAAATCAGTGGTGATGAATACGGGATTACTTCCATTTCTATACTTAATTCTGATGAAAGAGTGACTGATGTAATTCCTAAAGAGCTTGAAGATTGTGCCCATCAGCTTAATGAATACTTTGAGGGCAAACGTACGCAGTTTGATCTGTTGTTAAACCCTGAAGGTACCAGCTTTCAGAAAAAGGTATGGGACGCACTCCAAACCATACCTTACGGAAAAACCTGTTCTTATTTAGATTTGTCTCAGCAATTGGGTGATGCCAAAGCCATAAGAGCGGTTGCCAATGCCAATGGTAAAAATCCATTGTGGATTGTTGTGCCTTGTCACCGTGTTATTGGAAGTGATGGAAGCTTGACGGGTTACGCCGGTGGATTGCATCGTAAACAATGGTTATTGGAACACGAAAGTCCTTACAAACAGCAAAGCTTATTTTGAGCATACACCAACCCATTAGGAAAATACCATATCTGATAGGTAACACTGAGTTTTTAAATTACATGTAACTTTCTTTATAACATAAAGATCCTTATTTATTTTTCGAATAATTTCTAAACTTTAGTTTTTCCATAACATATCTTATCGGAAGTTTCGGTATCTTAATCCTATTATGAAAAACACCAAAAAAACACATTATGACGTGTTCGTCATAGGTAGTGGGGTTGCAGGACAAACCGCTGCAGAGATTTGTAGAGAACAAAAATTAAGCGTGGCCATTGCTGATAATCGGGAATTTGGCGGAACTTGCGCCAATAGAGGTTGCGATTCCAAAAAAATACTACTTCAGTTTTCGCAACTGGTTTATCAAAGTAGAAATCTTAAAGGCAGCGGTGTTAAAAAGCTGCCAAAGCTTAATTGGAAGAAAGTCCAAAAGTTTAAACGATCATTTTCTGACCCAATTCCACCAAATACAGAACAGAAGCTAAAAGATTTAGGCATATCACTCTATCATCAGTCGCCAAAATTCATAAGTGAGAATGAAGTTGAGGTAGAGGGAAAGTTAGTTTCTGCCGATTATTTTATAATTGCCACAGGAAATCACCCGAGAGAACTTGATATTGACGGTAATGAACTCTTGAAAGTGAGCGAAGATGTGCTGAATTTCAAAAAAATCCCGAAATCTATCACTTTCATCGGCTCAGGTTATATTGCGATGGAATTTGCCTGCATGCTCGCAACATTAGGCTGCAACGTGACCATTTTGGAACGGGACAAAACTTCTCTGGCTAAATTTGATGACTATTTAGTAGAAAAATTAATAGCTAAACTGGAAAGCCTGGGCGTTAAATTTGTTTTTAATGCCGATGTCACTGGCGTTAAGAAACTGAAAAAGAATTTAAAAGTGGCTTACACCCACAACGGTAAATCAAAAACCCATAAATCCAGAAAAGTAGTTAATGCCACTGGAAGAGTTCCGGCTATTGAAGCTTTAGAACTTGATAAAGCGGGAATAGAAGTGGATAAGAAAGGCATCGTGGTCAATGATTATTTGCAGAGTAAATCGCACCCCAACGTTTACGCTTGTGGTGATGTTTCAAATAAATCGCCGTCCCTTACACCGCTTTCGGGCCTTCAGGGGTATATTGCTGGGAACAATGTGGTCAAAGAAAAATCAAAATCTTTAGATGTGCCTTGTGTGCCTTCTACGGTATTTACCACCCCAAATTTAGCTTCAGTTGGTTATGGCGAATCTGAAGCCAAGATGCGTTATAAAAACGTCAAGGTGTATCAAGGAGATTGTCGTGATTGGTACCATGCGAAACGTGAAAATGAAGACACGTATGCTTACACAATTTTAGTCAATGAGCGTACCGATGAAATTGTAGGTGCACATATTTTGAGTTCTAAAGCTAACGAAAGTATCAATGTTTTTGCAACAGCCATATATAATAAGATGACCGTTAAGGAATTTAAGCGTATGATGTTGACCTATCCTTCTTATGGTATGGATTTTAAGAAGATGATGGAAAATAAATAACAGTAATTACATGGCAATGCAAGATTTACTTCACACCATAAGAGACTGCAGTATCTGCAAAGCTCATCTGCCATTAGGACCAAGACCTGTAGTCACTGCACATCAAGATTCAAAAATCATAATTATTGGTCAAGCGCCGGGTACAAAGGTTCACGCTTCTGGAATACCCTGGGATGATGCCAGTGGTAAACAATTACGTAAATGGCTGGATGTAAGTGTTGAAGAGTTTTATGACGAAAAAAACTTTGCCATTATGCCGATGGGATTTTGTTATCCTGGGAGAGGTAAAGGTGGCGATTTGCCACCGCGACCAGAATGCGCACCGCAATGGCACGATCAACTTCTGGAATTTATGCCAAATGTGGAATTGCTGCTTTTAATAGGGATGTATGCTCAAAAGTACTATTTAAAGAAAGAGGCCAAGAAAACCCTGACCGAAACCGTTGCAAATTATCAGGAGTACTTGCCCAAATATTTTCCATTACCACACCCATCACCTCGCAATCGGTTTTGGTTGACCCGAAACCCTTGGTTTGAAGAGGAGGTTGTGTCTCAGCTGCAAAACTCCATAAAAACGATCTTGAATAAATAAGATTGCTATTTAAAGTCAATAAAAGTCTTAGCTTTTTATAAGTTTCTCAGTAATACCATGGTGCATATTTATTATTCTATTAATTATCTACACCTTTATATAGTCCAGGAAAAAACAGTCTTTATTAGGGGCTAAATTTCCAAATTAATCCTTCCTTAAAGCGTTTTTTTTTGTCTTCATTTCATTTTCACTAAATCTTTGTGTCAAAAACCCTAAGAAATTGTCAAAAACATATAATTGGCTCCTTCATTTTTAAAATTAACAGTTTGAATATTGATAAATGAGGATTGCTAAATCTCGGTCCATTTGGCATATTTTCCTTTGTTCAATCAGTATTGTGAATTGAGTTTTATTCAGTAGTTTTAGCGTTTTCTTTGTTTTTCGTCACTGTATATATGATTGAAAATACAAATATAAAAACTTGATTAATAGCGTTTAAAGTAAGTCAGGCTATGTGTAATTGATTGGCAGTGAGATGAATAGTGTTTATTGCGCTTTTGACTGAAAACCATAGTAAAAATATGATAATACAGAATATAATGAAAACCAGAATAGAAGAGGATTTAATTGGTGAATTAGAAATTAATGATGACCTATATTATGGAATTCATACCCAAAGAGCCATCAATAATTTTAAGATTTCAAAATCTAAAATTTTCGATTACCCTTTATTTATTAAAGGTTTGATTGTAACAAAAAAAGCCAGTGCTTACGCCAATAAGGAGATTGGAACAATAGCTGCTGACAAAGCGGATATGATAATTGATGCCTGTGATGAAATTTTGGCCAACTTAGATTCCTATACAAAATATTTTCCTACCGATATGTTTCAAGGCGGTGCTGGTACGTCGGTGAATATGAACGCTAATGAAGTCATTGCCAATGTAGCTCTTGAAATGAATGGCTATGATAAAGGCCGTTATGATGTTTTACATCCAAATGATCATGTCAACAAATCACAATCTACCAACTGCGCGTATCCTACAGGTCTCAGAGTTGCCATATATTACTATATGAACCATTTATTGGAAAAAATCAATCTTCTTACGACGCGTTTAGACATTAAAGGGACCGAGTTCAAGAAAGTTTTAAAAATGGGCAGGACTCAACTACAGGACGCCGTACCCATGTCTTTAGGGGATGAGTTTTCGGCATGGGCTGCAAATTTAAAAGAGGAAACCAAAATGTTGAAAATGTGCCGCGACATCATTCTGCCGGTAAACTTGGGAGGGACGGCGATTGGTACACGGGTCAACGCTCCAAATGGTTTCTCCAAACTTTCTGTTGGCTATTTGGCTAAATTTACCAAGGCAAGTTTTGTTGAGGCCGAAAATTTAATTGAAGCCTCTTTTGACTGTGGCGACTATGTGATGATTTCTGGAGGGTTAAAAAGAACAGCAGTTAAGTTGTCTAAAATTTGCAATGATTTAAGACTGATGTCTTCAGGCCCTCGCTGTGGTTTTCAAGAGATCAATTTGCCGGAAATGCAGGCAGGATCATCTATCATGCCAGCCAAAGTCAATCCGGTTATTCCAGAAGTGGTCAATCAGATCTGTTTTAAAGTCATTGGAAATGATGTGACCGTATCTTTTGCAGCAGAAGCTGGGCAATTGCAATTAAATGTCATGGAGCCTGTTATTGCACAATGCGTTTTTGAATCTATAGAGCTGCTCTCCAATGCTTGTGTTTCGCTTGCTGATAACTGTATTTCAGGAATCACGGCAAACGAGGCCAAAACAAAAGAAATGGTCTATAATTCGGTAGGATTGATTACATTTCTATGCCCATATATTGGACACCATATGGGTGACTTAATTGGAAAGGAGGCCATAGCAACAGGTAAAACCATACGCCAAATTGTTCTTGAAAAAGAGTTACTGTCAGAACAGGAGTTGGACTTAATACTTAGTCCTGTTAACTTAATGCATCCTGAATACACAGCATTGGCTCATAAATAATTTGAGATTCATACCTTTTAAATCTGCGCCACTCTTATCTGATTATAAATCTATGCTTTGTTAGAAGAACCTCTTAGGTTGTTTTTCGAATTGTTTGTATAGCTTTTGGTAATATGCCATTGTTTTTTGATGGTCTTGATATCTCAATATTCTTAAGGGGTAATCTTGATATTTAATAGTATTTTTGG
The DNA here is from genome assembly GCF_014062315.1 of Gelidibacter maritimus. Classification (GTDB taxonomy): domain Bacteria; phylum Bacteroidota; class Bacteroidia; order Flavobacteriales; family Flavobacteriaceae; genus Gelidibacter; species Gelidibacter maritimus. Next base: position 338,450 of record NZ_JACGLT010000002.1, on the reverse strand, counting down.
GTGAATGAATATAACCGAGGAAGTATGTCTAATTTTGGAATATTTCCTAATTTAAAATTGATAAAAAATGGAAGATAAAGTCATCACGCATTGGAAAGGAAATTCACAATTTGAATCTGATAACCCTAGCGGAAAAACCCTGCTTATGGATACCTCCGCAGAACATGGCGGCTATAATTCGGGGCTGCGCCCAAAAGCGATGATGCTTGCGTCACTTGCTGGCTGTTCAGGGCTTGATGTGGTGTCTGTCCTCAATAAAATGAAAGTTACTGTTTCTGACTTCAGGATGGATACTTATGGCGAATTGACCGAAGAACACCCAAGATATTATCATACAGTGTCTGTAGAATATCATTTTTATGGAAAAAACTTAGATGAGGGCAAAATTAAAAAGGCGGTTGATTTATCCATAGAAAAATACTGCGGTGTCATGGAAATGTTTAGAAGATTTGCCAAAGTAAATACTTCGATCCATTATCACAATAAGTAAAATTGAATAAAGACTTGATAACCCTGACAGATATCGGGACTGTCAGGTCTGAGACCCTTTCAAATCTGAAATATGTTTAACCTGATACACGAAAGTATAAAATGCGTTGGACACTAAAACCAAAACCAGAGCCATCCAAAATAAAGCAATTATCTGAAGCCCTTCAGGTGGAGCCTTCTATCGCCTCGTTGTTGCTTCAACGTGGTATTGAGACTTTTGAGGAGGCCAGGCGGTTTTTTAGACCGCGTTTGGATGAGCTGCATAATCCTTTTTTAATGAAGGATATGGACAAGGCAGTCCATCGTATTGAAAAAGCAATCAATGATGGCGAGAATATTTTGGTTTTTGGCGATTATGATGTAGATGGTACAACGGCGGTAGCCTTGATGTCTTCTTATCTAAAAACAAGAACAGATACGGTTGCCACGTATATTCCTGATCGTTATGATGAAGGTTATGGCGTATCTATAAAGGGAATAGACTTTGCTCATGACAACGATTTTACGCTGATCATAGCGCTCGATTGTGGAATAAAGGCAGTTGATAAGGTTGCCTACGCAAAAGATAAACGCATTGATTTTATTATATGCGACCACCATCGACCGGGTGCTGAACTTCCGGCTGCCGTTGCTGTTTTAGATCCAAAACGTACGGATTGTGCGTATCCTTATGACGAATTGTGCGGCTGTGGCGTGGGTTTTAAATTGATTCAAGCCTTGGCTTCCAGAGAAGGTAAATCCATTGAAGACTTAACCGAATATCTTGATTTAGTGGCTACGGCTATTGGCGCTGATATTGTTCCTATTACAGGTGAAAATAGAACCTTGGCGTATTTTGGATTGCAAGTGATTAATGGAAATCCGCGTGCTGGAATTAAAGCGATTATCGAGCAAACCAAGAAATCCGAATTGACCATTACCGACGTGGTTTTTATCATAGCACCACGGATCAATGCGGCAGGCCGTATGAAGCACGGCAATCACGCTGTGACTTTATTAACGGAAGATGATAAAGTGCTTGCGCAAACTTACGCCCAAGAAATCGAGCAGTTCAACACCGATAGAAAAGAAGCCGATCAACGAATAACCCAAGAAGCTTTGCAACAAATTGAGGTATTCAAGGAGCAAGACCGACTTACTTCAGTGGTTTATCATGACTCGTGGCATAAAGGTGTTATTGGTATTGTGGCGTCACGATTGATTGAAACGTATTATAGGCCAACCTTGGTATTTACTAGAAGTGGAGATTGGTTGGCAGCCTCGGCTCGATCGGTATCTGGGTTTGATGTGTACAATGCCTTGGAAGCGTGCAGTGCGCATATTGAACAGTTTGGAGGACATAAATACGCCGCGGGTTTAACGCTTAAAGAAGAAAATTATGAAGCCTTTAAACAGGCCTTTGAAGATGAGGTGTCAAAAACGATAGATCGATCTTTATTGACTCCAGAGATCCGAGTGGATAGTCAAATAGATTTTAAAGACATTACTCCAAGATTTTACCGGATTCTGAAACAGTTTGCTCCTTTTGGGCCGGGTAATATGGCACCCGTTTTTATGACCGAGAACTTGCAGGATACTGGATATGGAAAATGTGTGGGTGCCGAAGACAAACATTTAAGAATTACGGCCAGACAAGGTAATTCACAGAATATGGTGGGTATTGGTTTTAATCTTGGTGATAAATATGATTTGATTGCTGACAAAAAACCATTTAAAGCCGTCTATTCCATTGATGAAAACCATTGGCAAGGTCGGGTAAGTCTACAATTGAAATTAAGGGATATCAAAGCATAATCTGCACAAAATATGATATTTTCCCGACCTGCCTGTAGGTATGAAACCTTTTAAGTCTGACAACTTGCAGGTTTGATTTCAAAAATCCCTAATTAGGATATCTGTCATTTTAGAATTTAAGAAAAATCTAAAATAAAAACGCCTGATGCTTTACATTTGTATTCAAATTAAATCTTTTTTAAGATTAACCATACACTACTCATAAGGGCCTGATATCTATGCCACAAAAACCAATCAAAAAAGATCCCTACGCTGCACTTCGGATTAAGGAGTTCAATATTTTCTTAGTGGTACGTTTCGCGTTGGTTTTTGCGTGGTCCATGCAATTTATCGTCATTGAATGGGAGGTATATTCCATAACTAAAGATCCATGGTCCCTTGGATTAATTGGTTTGATGGAAATTATTCCAGCTGTAGGAATTGCGCTATTTGCTGGGCATATTGTTGACCAAAAAGAAAAAAGAGGACTTCTTATCAAATGTATTTTAGGGTTTTCAGTCATCAGCCTTGGATTGTTTCTACTGACCTGGCCAAGGATTGTAGGAGACTGGTCCACCAATCAAATCCTTTATAGTATTTACTTCTTGGTGTTTTGCGGCGGACTGGTCAGAGCGTTTATAGGACCAACCGTATTTTCGTTGATTGCCTTGATTGTTCCAAAACAATTATATCCAAATGCTGCCACCTGGAGTAGCTCAACATGGCAAATGGCATCTGTTCTTGGCCCCGCTTTGGCAGGTTTCAGTATCAGTTGGATTGGCGTCCATTGGTCTATGTGCTTAATCATGGCCTTTGCACTCTTGGCTTTAATCAATTTACTTCGTATTTCAAGGAAACCAATCTTAAATCCAAAAATTGGCGAACCCGTTATGGATAGCCTTAAGGAAGGTGTCAGATTTGTATTCAAAACCAAAGCAATATTAGGCGCCTTGACCTTAGACATGGTGGCCGTGCTTTTTGGAGGCGCTGTAGCTCTGTTGCCCATATTTGCACAGGATATCCTAAAAGTGGGCTCGGAAGGTTTTGGGGTGTTAAGGGCGGCCCCTGCGGTTGGTGCGTTTTTAACCATGTTGATTACGGCTTATATCCCAATCAGTAAAAATGCTGGTATGAAACTATTGATGGCCATTTTTGGTTTTGGAGTGAGTATCATTGTGTTTGGCTTATCTTCTGTATTCTGGATATCCGTAACAGCGCTTTTCTTTAGTGGTGTTACGGATGGCGTATCAATGGTCATCCGCCAAACTATTTTACAATTGAAAACACCAGATCATATGCGTGGACGTGTGGCATCTGTAAATTCGATATTTGTAGGCTCCTCCAATGAACTTGGAGCTTTTGAAAGCGGTTTGACAGCAAAGCTTATGGGAACCGTGACAGCCGTTGTTTTTGGAGGTACAATGACCATCTTAACGGTGGTGACCACAGGTCTTGTCTCCCCATCGTTTAGAAAATTAGATTTACGTAAGGATATAGAAGCGCATGGAAAAGAAAATTAATACCTCTTCAACTCCATGTTCTCCCCATTAAAAACTCCGTAAGTATAATATTGAATCCAATCACCAAGATTGATATAGGAGGAGTGGTCATTTAATTTAACCTCCAATGGAAGATGTCGATGACCAAATATAAAATAGTCGCGGTGCTTTTCTTCTAACTTCCGTTTGGCATACTGTACCAGCCATTCTTTGTCCTCACCTAAAAATTTGGCATCGTCATCGCCCGAGATCAATTTGTTTTTGACCGACATATATTGGGCAAGCTTGACCCCTAAATCGGGATGCAGCCATCTGAAACACCACTTAAAAAACGGATTGGTAAATATTTTTTTCATGCGCTTGTAGCCCTTGTCATGTGGCCCCAAACCATCACCATGCCCAATAAAAAAAGACTTATCGTTAAAGGTAAACTCTTTCGGTTTATGAAAAACATCAATATTAAGTTCTTCTTCAAAGTAGCCGTGCATCCATAAATCATGATTGCCCACAAAATAGTAAATGGGAATTCCAGAATCACTTATTTCAGCAAGCTTGCCTAAGGTTCTTGTAAATCCTTTTGGCACAACGGTTTTGTATTCAAACCAAAAATCAAACAGATCTCCCAGCAGAAATATGGCCGCGGCATCGTGTTTGATTTCATCAAGCCAAGCTACGAATTTCTTTTCTCTCGGAAACGATTCTTCTTTTGTAGGAGCTCCTAAATGGTTGTCAGAAGCAAAATATACTTTTTTCCCTTTTGGAATATTCATTAATCAGCTATTTTAAATTTCTGCGCAGGCAGGAAACCTTTAGGTTTAACTAAGTCCATCTCACGATTTAAAAACGGGTCTGGTGGAAGCATGTCTACTTAAAAATTTTTTCATTAAAACAGAAATCATATTCTCATAGAAATAATTTCCTACCTATTAACTACCACTGTCTAATTATCACTCGCATACCATTCCGCAAAACTAGTGTCAGTTTCCTGAAGTTTTAAGGAATGAAGTTGAATGGCATCTGGTAAATGTTTTTTAATTTTTTCGGCAAAATCAATCACCATCATTTCACTGGTTGGTTGATAGTCTACCAAAAGCACGCTGTGGCCTCTAACTTTTAACATTTCGGCCAACTCTACATGAGGCGTATTTTTATTGAATACCGTGGCATGGTCAAAAACATCAACGATTTCGTCCTTTACAATTTTTTTCAAATCTGAAAAATCAATCACCATTCCGAACTTAGCATTTTCAACATTGCTGATTGGAGTTCCAATAACCGTAACAGACAGCTTATAACTGTGTCCATGAACATTTTTACATTTGCCGTCATAGCCATATAAGGCGTGACCTGTTTCAAAAGAAAATTGTTTTGTAATTCGAATTTTGCTCATATACCCTCAATTTAGCGCAAAGATATTCAATTTGTAAAAAGGAATCCCTTTTTAGACTATATTTGGCCAATTATTGCTTGTATTCATTTGTGCCTCAAACTCTTAATTCCAATATATGATGAACTCTATTTTTCAGGACATTCCTTTTGTTGAAAATCCTTTATATGAAAGGATTATTGACGATATCGTTACGCACAAGTATGCCATTGTTGAAGATTTCTTTAATGATGATGAGGTTGAAGTGCTTAGACAATCATTAGTGGATAAGCATGAGGAGAATGCTTTTAAAAAAGCGGCAATAGGGAATAGGGTCAATGAAGTTATTGTAAAATCCATTCGAGGCGATGTTATTTTATGGATTGATGAGTCCCAAGCCAATAGTGCTGAAAAACTATTTTTTGATAAAATTAATAGCCTGGTCGATTATCTTAACAAAACTTGTTTTTTAGGAATTCTTCATAAGGAATTTCACTATGCGCTATATCCGACAGGTACTTTTTATAAACGTCATATTGACACGTTCAATAATGATGATAGACGCAAGCTTTCATTTGTGTGTTATTTGAATGAATCGGGGTGGCTGCCAGAAAATGGTGGCGAATTGGTGTTGTATTTGGATGGTGATGGCAAGGAGATGGAGAAGGTTATTTATCCTTTTCCAGGTCGTGTGGTTATTTTTGAAAGTCAGATTATTGAACATGAGGTTAAACCGGTCAATACCGAAAGATTGAGTATTACCGGTTGGTTAAAAACCCGATAAATTACTTGTTTTTTCGTCGGTTGTAGACATAAATGACAACCAATACAATGGCTAATATTAGAAATAAGCCGTTACCACTTAAAAATTCGAGTACTTCCATAAATGTTATCGCGATAGGTACTGCCAAAGTTAAACGTTTTGTTCGGATGGCAAGAAAAGTTATCTGAATTTTATGATCAGTGGCAAACCTTTGGCAGTTATCCATAAAGTAAACAGGATAAAACTAGCTTACAATTTTAGCTCGGACATTTCAAGGGGAAAATAGGATATGATTGATTTTGTTTAAATGGATTGTTAAATTCATAAGAGAAGTTCGTAACAGTAAAACGGATGTTCACTTTGCATAGGAAAATAAATGGCTCCTACACGGGTGTAATGGCGACGTTCATAAAAAGTTTGATTTCTCTGATTTTGAGAAAAAGTATCCAACCTGATGGAATCGTAGCCTTCGGTTCTTCCATAGCTTTCAGCAAATTGCATTAATTTTTGTGCAAATCCGCGTCCTTGATGGTCAGGGTGTATGGCCAATCGATGAATATATAGATTGTTATTATTAGGTGTGAGCCATTTTACAGCGTGATATTCTTCGTCCATAAACGAAGAAATCACAATCGTACCAATAATGACGTTACCATCAATCATGACAAAGAGTTCGTCTCTTGCGATATCTTTTTGAAAGGCTGAGGCATTTGGATAATGTTCATTCCATTGATAGATGCCTTTGGATATCATGAACTGGGCACAAGCCTTTGTCAATAATAAAATAGCTTCGATGTCTGATGAGGTGGCCTTGCGAATCATTCTTGATAAACTTTGAATTTAATTAGAGGGAGATAATGTTAACAATGCTTAAGAATTGGCAAAAATAGAGAAGATTATTTAGAATGAATAGTTGATTTTAAATGGATTTCATCAAGAAGACTGAACGGATAGAAATATAGTATCAGAAAAGTTGTTAAAAAAGAAAAAAATATTTTAAGTTTGCCACTTAGTAAAAGTATACTAAAAAACTCCAAATCTTCTGCAGGAAGGAAGTGGCGTAAAAATAATTTGGGGATGTAGCTCAGTTGGCTAGAGCGCTTGGCTGGCAGCCAAGAGGTCGTCGGTTCGAGCCCGATCTTCTCCACAAAAAAAGCAATGCGAAAGCGTTGCTTTTTTGATTTTATAAGTTTTGAAAATAGTAATTTTTCAAATGACTTTGTTAATCCACATCCTTTTCGATAAAATCGATTTCAGGGTCGCAAATTTCCAAAATCAATTTTTTAAGCTCTTCGTAAAAATGGTCCAAGGTGTCTTTCGTGATTGTTTGATCTTTATCTCTACTTCTCGCTGCGGATTTTTTACCAAACTTTAAAAAATAATCACCTTGAAGATTCTTAAAAGAAATAACACCGGCTTCAACGGGGTTCGATAAATGCTCTGTCTCACTTAGCATGTAGGCATAGGCCAAAACCTGAAAACTTTTACTGTACTTATTATAATCTAAGGTAATGTCTTCCCAATCTACAATCTCTACCTGTCCCTGGTTAACTTTACCTGTTTTATAATCAATAATCCTGAGGGTACCATTAAATTCATCAATTCGATCTACGGTGCCCTTTAAACGTACCTTAAAATCCAATTCAGGAACCTCTACTGCGATGTCGAGTTCTTTCTCCAAATCTATAATCTTAATTTCATGTCCTGCTTTCAAGGTTTCTAGTTCCTTATTGATGAAATTTGAAATATAACGTTTGGCAACTTCAAGAATAATGAGGTTCTTGCCTTTGGTCATATCACCTTCCTTATAAAACTCCTTAAAATGATGCGTGACGCTGCCATTAATGAGCGTTTTCATTTTCTCTAAATCTGCTTCGGTCAACAGCTGTCCTTTATATGGGGTATAGAAATCCTCTAAGGTCTGATGGATGACACTCCCCATAGTATTTGCGGCTACAGTTTCTTCAACATCCTCAAAACTCTGAATTCTCAAAACCTTTTGATAGTAGAAATCTAACGGATTTCTGATGTAATTCGTTAATGATGAAGGTGAAAATCCGGAGTTGGCAATCTCTTGCAGCCTGGTCATGATCCCCGCCGTTTTCTTTATAACCTTAGGTAGCTTTTGGGCAACCTCAACTTTCGGTACGATGATGCTATGTTTTATATTATGGAGATTTTCAACCTGAAGTTGGGTTATAAAACGACTTTTTTCGCCACCATTTAGTACATCAGGCTCTGTGTTATAAATGACATAAACATTTTTTGCCCGCTGCAACAGTCGGTAAAAGTGATAAGTATAAACGGCATCCTTTTCTTTAAAGGTGGGGAGACCGTTTTCAAGCTTCACATCATAAGGGATAAAGGAATTAGAGCTTTTACCTGCCGGAAGAATACCTTCATTAACGGATGAGATAATGACGGTTTCAAAGTCCAATACACGAGACTCCAACATGCCCATAATTTGAAGTCCTTGTAGAGGTTCGCCTTTAAAATCTAAAGTTTCATTACCCAATAACTCTTTATAGAGGTGGTAAAGGGTAGTGCTATTGCTGATGAAGTTGTATTTAGTGTTATAGTGTTGTAATTCGTTGAATATTTGATTGAACCTATAAAGATATTCAAGCGCTAAGAGGTTTTTAGTTTTTTCTATATCCAGATGTGCCTTTAGGGTTAAAATGAGCTGAAGGAGATTAGTGAAAGCCTTATCAGAATTATTTTCCCACGATTGGAAAAGAAGGCCCACAATCTCGTGCTTTGTCCCTGCAAGGGCTTTCAGTTTTTCAACCGATATAGTGACAATATTGTTGCTCTGGATATGATTTATAATCTGATTGCCATAATTGATCGTCTCATCGGTTAAAACGGACTGAATGGAGGCGTGTGATAAAACTGCTACAACGTCTTTATAATATAATCTGTTGTCGTGGTTTTTCTGAATCTTGAACACTAAGTCAAATAACGAAGCCAACGGTACTGATTTAAGTGGTAGCCCCATGGTAATATTAATGGCTTCCACTTTTTGAGGAATTGAGTTGAGTAAAGGCATTAAAAGCGTTTCATCACCTAAAACAACCGCTGTTTTCTTCAAATCAGACATGGGCAAGCTGTCCAATAATTGTCCAATATACTTTACTTGACCAATGTTTTTTGGAACGGCAATGGTATGGATGTTCTTTTCAGTACGATAATTATCGCCAATCCAACGCATGTCATTGGTTTCAAAATACCGCCAAGACTTTAGATGCTGCCTAATAAATAAACCTGCATCGTGAATTGGATTGTTTATAAAAGTTGTATCAATATCCCAATAGATGCTTGCAAGATCCTGTTGCAGTAATTCTTGGATAATATGCTCTTCAGCCTTATTTAGGGCATTAAAACCAATAAAAATATGTTTTTTACCTGGGTTGGACAATACGTAAGGTGTAACGCCATTAACAGCTTCTTTATAGACCAAGCCTTGATATCCTTTTTTATTCTGAATTAGGGCTTCCCGGAATGCTTTATAATATACTTTAAGACGATTCCAGAAGGCTAAATAGTTTTTGATATATGGGGTTTGCTCTTCGGATAAAGACCAATGATTGATTTCTTTAATGGATTTCAGATAATCAAAGATATGATCTGGATCTATTAGGTACCGATCTATTTCATTGAAATCCTGAAGCAGCAGCTGTCCCCATTTTGAGAACTGATCAAAAGTTTCTTGTTGAGGTTCTGAAGTGAGCTTTTTGTAAACGAGGTAAAATTCAAAAAGAAGTTCTGTATTACTGGCATAACTCAAATGAGAAAGACCTTCAACAAATTCTTCAATAGATAAAATATCGGGTGCAAATAGCGTTTGTTTAATGCTATGGGAAAGGATGTCCTTTAAAAATGTACCTGCTCTTTTGCTTGGTAGAATAAAAGTGAGCTGCGAAATATCCTGCTCTTTCTTTTGGATGTCGTCTATAACTTCTTGTAAAAAACTCCTCATGGTATAAAAATAAAAAACGCCCCGAATATCGGAGCGTTTTTATAAAATATTTATAGTTTATAAAACTTAGTTTGTAAGTTTTACTTCAACACGTCTGTTGTTGGCTCTACCAGCAGCAGTTTTGTTAGTGTCAATTGGATTTTCTACACCGTATCCTTTAGAAGTCAAACGATCTCTGTTAATGCCGTTAGCGATTAACCAATCTTTTACAGCATTAGCTCTTCTCTCTGACAACAATTGGTTTGATCTCTTGTTACCTGTACTGTCAGTATATCCTTCAAGTACGAAAGTAGCTTCTGGGAACTCTTTGAAGATAGCGTTCATAGCTTCTAAAGTCTGTTGAGACTCTTTCTTGAAAGTAGCTTTACCAGTATCAAATAAGATAGTTCTTGCATACTCATTCAATTGCTTCATGTGCTCTTCTGTAGGCTTCACCTCAGGACAACCGTGGTTTGCAACAGTACCAGGAACATCTGGACACTTATCATCTTTGTCTAACACACCGTCTCCATCTCTATCTGGCCATGGGCATCCTTTGTTAGCGGCAGGACCAGCTTCGTTAGGACACTCGTCTAAATGATCTGGAACACCGTCACCATCAGCATCAGGACAGCCTTTCAATGATTTTAAACCAGCAACATCTGGACAGTCATCTAAATGATCTGGAACACCGTCACCATCAGTATCAGGACAGCCGTTGAATTCAGCTAAACCAGGAACGTCTGGACAGTCATCTTTTGAATCTTCGATACCATCACCGTCAGAATCAGGACAACCATTGAATTCTGGTAAACCAGGAACGTCTGGACAAGCATCATCTTTATCGTAAATGCCATCTCCATCAGTGTCTACGCCACCAAATTTAAGTGCTAAACCAACTGTGTGTTGGAAATGTGTCGCTAAGTAATCTTCAAAAGCATGTTTGTAAGCAGATTGAACTGTTACACCAATGTTATCAGAAAACCATAAATTGAAACCTAAGGTTCCGTTTAAGGTACCAGCTCCAATGTCGTCAACCCAAGTGTAACCACCACCTACACCTAAGTAAGGCTCAATTACTTTTGAGTTAATTGCATTAGCAAAGCTATATTTTACTGTACCGTCTAAAGCGTAGTAAGATAAATCATCAGCTGAAGTATCACCTATTTTGCTAATTTCGTTGATAGTACCAGCAGCAGTCAATGAAAACCCGTCTGATAAGTATCGAGAAACAGAAATTGAAGATAATGAAGGTAAGACGTTGTAATGATCTCCAAAATTGAAATACTGATCAAAGATACCACCTTGTCCGTCTTCACCCGTTGGGTAAAAGTCAACTGCGTTTACGCCAACCCCAATTGCCCAAGGGTTGTTTTCGTCTTGTGCGTTGGCGTTGCTAAAGCTAAATAGAAGCAACATAGCGAAAAATAATCTGCTAAGATTTTTCATATTCTAATAATTTAATTTTTAAGTGTTAATTAAGAGCAAAAATAAGTTGTTAAACGTTATTAACAAAGACAAATGTATAAAAATATTGAATAATTGCCTTAAAATAGGCGTGTTTGAACTTATTTTAAATAATATTCAACGCTTTTCCAACTTTAATGAAAGCAGCGATGGCCTTGTCCAAATGTTCTTGAGTGTGCGCTGCTGATAATTGCACTCTAATTCGGGCTTTATCCTTGGGTACAACAGGAAAAAAGAATCCGATGACATAAATATCTTCCTCAAGGAGCATTTCTGCCATTTTCTGGGATAATTTGGCGTCGTAAAGCATCACCGGAACTATGGCTGAATCACCATCAATAATATCAAATCCGGCTTTCTGCATGGCCTCTTTGAAATACTTGGTGTTTTTGGTCAGCTGATCTTTTAACGAAGTGTCGTTGGTCAGCATTTCAAACACTTTAATAGATGCACCTACAATGGCTGGCGCAAGCGAGTTTGAAAACAGATAAGGTCGTGAGCGCTGACGTAGCATTTGGATGATTTCCTTTTTTCCTGTAGTATAACCACCCATGGCACCGCCCATAGCTTTGCCTAATGTTCCCGTAATAATGTCTATACGATCCATCACGCCTTTTTCCTCTAAGGTACCACGTCCTGTTTCTCCAATAAATCCAGTGGCGTGGCATTCGTCAATCATGACCATGGCGTCATATTTATCAGCCAAATCGCAAATCTCATCTAAAGGCGCTAACAATCCGTCCATAGAAAACACACCATCGGTTACTATAATTTTAAAGCGTGCACCATTCTCATTGGCAGCAATAAGTTGCTTTTCCAGATCGTCCATATCGTTGTTTTGGTAACGATAACGTGCCGCCTTACATAATCTAACACCATCAATAATAGAGGCGTGATTTAAAGAATCGGATATAATAGCATCTTCGGCGCCCAATAGAGGTTCAAAAACACCACCGTTGGCATCAAAAGCCGCGGCGTAGAGTATGGTATCTTCTGTGCCATAAAATTCAGCTATTTTCTCCTCCAATGTTTTATGGATGTCTTGAGTACCACAAATAAATCGTACTGAAGACATGCCAAATCCATGACTATCTAAAGTGTCCTTAGCGGCTTGAACCACCTCAGGATGGGAAGAAAGCCCTAAATAATTATTAGCACAAAAGTTTAGAACAGTTTGCCCTGTGCTAAGGGTTATTTCCGCACCTTGAGGTGACGTGATGATGCGCTCTTCTTTATAAAGCCCCGCTTCTTTAATGTCTTCAAGTTCTTTTTGTAAATGTTGTTGTATTTTACCGTACATAATAATTTGAGTTTTATACAAAGTTAAAATTCTTTTATGTGAATGTCGCTATTAATGTAGACAAGTATTCTTTTGACGATATTATAGCCCATTTCTTCAAGAATAACCTGATAGGCCATAATTTGGTTTTGATGGGTTGGCCGTTCTGAACCTGTTTTGTAATCTATAATAACAGCTTCATTTTGATTATTGAGCACTATCCGGTCTGGTCTGGATATTAGCCCCCCTGATGTTAAAATATCTCTTTCGTTATAAACGGTAAGCCCGGGCATGAAAAATGCCTTTAGTTGCTCATGATGGACAATATTGTTTATTATAGGTTTAAGTTCAGCGCTTTGTTGCGAATTAAGATCTCCAGAATTTTCAAAATCTTCAAAAACCAAGTCAAGGTCGTCTTTGGTTTTAACCTTAGACAGAATTAAATGCACTAAATTTCCTTTTTCAATAGCAGCTTCTTGCTCTGTATCCCATAGGTAACCGGCATTGGTAACGATGTGGAGATCATGATTTTCTTTGGCGACAGAAATAAAGCGCTCTTGAATATTAGCTTTTTCAACTGGCTCAGCTGGAAGTACCCGAGTTGGCTGCCCAAAAGAATAGGTCTTTTCTGAGTCAGTATACAGCCCTACCGATTTCAGATAATTGATAAACAAGCCCGAATATGCACTTAGCTTTTCATTGTTTTTTTTATCCACATCATATTCTGATACAATATAGAGCTGTTCCACAGCACGGGTGAGGACTACATATAAGAGGTTCATGCTGTCCAATTCTAATTGTGCTTTGTAGTCGGCGTACATAGTTTGACCTAAGGTTCCTAAGTCTTCCAAATCTTTATTGACATTGATAAACACATTTGAAAAGCCATGGAAGGACTCCGAATGCACGGGAAACCACAATTTTGGAGACATATCAAAATAAATATTCTGGTTGGCATAAGGAAAAATTACAACTGGAAATTCTAGGCCTTTAGATTTATGGATGGTCATAATCTGTACGGCGTTATTGCCTTTTGGAGAGGTGATGGAAAGTTTTTCCTTTTTGATGTCCCAATGCGAGGTGAAATCTGAAAATCCTGCGTTATACCTCTGCGAATAATCTAAAACTTCATCCAGAAAAAATTGAATGTAGGCATTTGAGGTCTTATTTAAATTGAATTGCCTAACCGCACTTTCCACAGCTTCGTAAAAAGGCTGTTGTAAGAATTGATTAAAATCGAAAAACAAGTCGTATCTATTCAGTCCTTTGAACATTTCAAAAGCGTCCAAATGAACAAGATTTTGAAAAAACTGATGTTTATCTTCCAATTGAAAGTGATGTTCAGCCAAATAACTCAAAGCTTCTATCTTCAACATCTGATTATAGGGTTGGGATGCTAATGCAATGATACTGGTTAGAAACTGTACCTCAGGTGAATTCTTAAGTAAAAGAGATTCTGAAGATATAATAGGTATCCCTTTCTTGCTCAAGTATTCAGCAAGTGCAATACCTTCTTTTGATTTTCGGGCAATGATGCAAATATCCCGAAGCTCAAACGAGTTTTCCAGGGCTTTTTGAATCGCTTCCAAAACTTTTTGACCGTAAGTGTCATCCTTATCCTCAGATTCAAATTCTAAAAATGAAAGTTCAACATAGCCGTCACCTGTCAAATGAAGGTTTTGATGACTGGCCTCATAGATTTTTTGGTGTGATGGATTGGAAAAAGCAAAAGTAGAGAGGTGTTTAAAGAAATTGTTGTTGAATTTTACAATTGTCTCTAGGCTTCTGTAATTAGTAGGTAAATTATCAATCTGCTGTTCAATGTGAAATGGTTGTGTCCGTTTGGTGTATAGGTCTATGAATTGTTCGGCTTTTCCGCCACGCCATCGGTAAATAGCTTGTTTGGCGTCGCCCACCAGCATTGTTGTGCCCGCTTCACCTTTTAAATTTTGGGCTGATAGGGCATTGTCGATTAATGGAATAAGGTTTTCCCATTGTTTTACCGATGTGTCCTGAAATTCATCAATAAAATAATGTCTGTATTTTTCGCCAATCCGTTCGTAGATAAATGGGGCGGGCTGCAGCTTTATTTCAGTATTTATAAGAGAATTGAATTCTGAGATTAGGACGAGATCTTCGTCAATTTTTATGTCTTGAAGGCTGTTGTAAATGGCATTTAAAACAGATAGTGGTGTTATATTGTTAAGAACATTTTTAAGAAATCTAAATTGAACAATGCTTTCTTTGCTCTTTTGAAACAAGGTACTTAATATTGGCTGAAGACGGTCTATAAGCGTCATTTTAAGGGTGTCCACGCGCTTGGGATAGAGCGGATTTCCTTCCAATAAATCTTTTTGCCAGGTGAGCTGATCGAGATTGACATTGGAGTTGCCTTCGGCTAATTTTAAAAAATGTTTAGGTAAATAGCTGCTTGAAAAATTGTTGAATTCCAAGCCGTTTTGCACAATAAGGTCTAATGCCTCCTGTCCTTTTTTACTTATATCAGTTTCTATAAGAACAATTTGTTTGAGAAGTTGTGCTTTTAGTGCTTTGAAATCTTCAATAGACTTATCCTTTAAATCTTCAAAATATGGAATATCATTTTCATTGATGAGCAGTTGTGCTATTTGATTAAAATCGAAGGATACATCCCAGCTTTTATCGTCATCAGCCTTTTCGATGGCAAAATCAACGAGTATTTTAGTGAGCTCTTTTTCGGTTCCGGCTTTATCAATAAGTTGATCGACCGCTTTTGCAAGAATTGTTTTGGTGTCCAATTCGACCTCAAAATTAAGGGGAAGCTTCAAGTCATGGGCAAAAGTTCTTATAAGGCGATGGTTGAATTTATCAATTGTAGAAATATCAAATGCCGCATAATTATGGGCAATAGTATTTAGAATGTGTTGCGACTTTTGGTGTAGTATTTTAGAATCCATTTGTAGCTCTTCAGTAAGCATCCCGAACATTGGTGTTGGGTTTTCTAAAATATCTGGATTAGAAAAGACAATTAGCATTTCTACAATACGTTCTTTCATTTCAGCCACGGCCTTATTGGTAAAAGTTAGAGCCAAAATGTTTTTAAATCCATTTTGCTGATTGGAGGTGAACAGTATTTTTAAATACACTTTTACTAATGTGAAGGTTTTACCGCTACCTGCTGAAGCATTATATATCAAGAAAGGATGTTTGACTTCCATTATTATTTCATTTTTTTATACAAGATAAAAACTATCCCTGATTTAATTAGGATAATTTGTTCTTTTCAAAGATCCTCCATATTTAGTAACGACTCCCATCCAACGTTAAACTTTTCTTAACGCTTAAACACGAAGCATTTAATATTTTTTAATGCACGGTTTTATGCTTAAATTTGGGTTGAATAAATATTAACACTTAAAAACAAAAAACACTATGGCTTTCGAATTACCGAAATTAAAATATGCATATGATGCTTTAGAGCCTCATATTGACGCTAAAACAATGGAGATCCATCACTCAAAACATCATCAGGGATACACCAATAATTTAAATAATGCTATTGAAGGAACTGATTTGGCAGGAAAAACTATTGAGAATATCTTGATCAATTTAGACATGGATAAAAAAGCCGTCAGAAATAATGGCGGCGGATTTTACAATCATTCCTTATTCTGGGAAATAATGAATCCAGAAGACAAAGGACGTTTGTCTGGAGAGTTAAAAGATGCTATTGAATCAGCGTATGATTCAGTTGACGCTTTTAAAGATGAGTTCAGTAAGGCTGCTGCAACGCAATTTGGCTCAGGATGGGCTTGGCTATGTGTACACAAAGGGGGCAAAGTAGAAATCTGCTCAACACCAAACCAAGATAATCCGTTGATGCCAGGAGTTGGTTGCGGTGGAACACCAATTTTAGGATTGGATGTGTGGGAGCACGCCTACTATTTGAAATATCAAAATAGACGACCTGATTATATCGATGCATTTTTTAATGTGATCAATTGGAATGAGGTTGAAAGACGTTACGCAGAAGCGAAATAAGACTTAAAACTTCCTTGCAAAAGGAAAATCAATCTGCAAGGTTTTGCAAAACCTTGTAGGTTTTTTAATACTATAGCAATATAAGCGAATCTGAAAAGGTTCGCTTTTTTTTATTTGGAAATGTGGTTTTTTGAGAACTTTATGGTGGCAATTGATATACGAAGTACTTGCCTTCGCAGGTATTAATGAAAAAAGGTGGACGAGTGTCCACCTTTTTTGCCCCAAATCTACCATAAACTTAACCTACTTATGTTATGGTGGAACAAATATAAGCCGACTACAATGGAATAGTTCAATTTATTAGATAAACTACGAATAAATTGGGCTGAATGATAACTTTGGGTAAATTACGTCTAAAATATGCTTAAAATAGGATCCAGTTAGTTGAAGTGTTTAATTGATTGAGACCTACTATAAACTTAAAGCTCAACTTTATACCAAATAAAAAAGGGCATAAAAAAAGGTAAACAGTTGTTTACCTTTTTTTGCCCCAAATCTACCATGAACTTAACCTACTTATGTTATGGTGATACTAAAGTATATTGAATTTCAACAACTTGATATATAATTTAGACGAATTACCAAAATATCCGATAAAACGGCTTTTTGCAAGCTAAAGTGGTTAGATCTCTTCTTTTAAACCTAATAAGCACGCTTATTATTTCCTTCGTAAAAGTTAATAAATGCTCTATTCACAACACGATTTCCTCCAGCGGTAGGATAGTTTCCCGTAAAATACCAATCCCCCAAATTTTTAGGACACGCCACATGTAGGTTTTCAATGGTTTGAAAAATCGCCTTCACTTCTGTTTTGACACTGTCATCACAAATAAGCATACCAATCTTGTCTGAAATTTGTTCAGCAGTAAATTGGTTATAGAGTTCTTTCACAAAATTTCTAACCTCTTTGTCTTCCAAATGTACCTGCTCTAAACATTTTTTATAGACCTCGTCTATAAGATGATATTTATCGTTTTCTTTCAATAATTCAAGCATGGCTCTAAAGGCAATGAGGTCTTCAAGTTTCGCCATATCAATACCATAGCAATCGGGATAACGGATTTGAGGGGCGGAAGAAACTACAATTATTTTCTTAGGGTGTAGTCTTTCCAACATTTTAATAATACTCTTTCTTAAAGTGGTACCACGCACAATACTATCATCAATGATAACCAAATTGTCCGTTTGCTTTATAACGCCATAAGTAACATCATAAACATGGGCCACGAGATCATCTCTACTACTGTCTTCTGTAATAAACGTTCTAAGCTTAACGTCTTTAATCGCAATTTTCTCAATTCGAGGGCGCTCTGATAGGATTTGTGTAACTTTTTCTGCAGAAAGCTCACCGTTACCATTTAAAATGGCTTCAGTTTTCTTTTTGTTGAGATGGTCTTCAACAGTTTCAATCATTCCAAAAAAGGAGGTTTCAGCCGTATTTGGAATATATGAAAACACCGTGTTTTTAGTGTCGAAATCGATAGCTTCCAAAACTTTTGGCATGAGCAGTTTGCCTAATGTTTTTCGTTCTTGATAAATTTCAGCATCACTACCTCGTGAAAAATAGATCCGTTCAAAAGAACAGGCCTTGCGCTCAGTGGGCTCAACTATTTTCTTAATACTTGTTTCTCCTGATTTTTTGGTGATAATGGCATGACCAGGTGTTAATTCTTTTACATCTTCAAAATTGACATCAAATACGGTTTGGATGACCGGTCGTTCAGAGGCAACCACCACAATTTCATCGTCTTTATAATAGTAGGCAGGTCTGATTCCGGCAGGATCACGAAGTACAAAAGAGTCGCCATGTCCTAAAAGTCCTGCTATGGCATAACCACCGTCCCAATCTTTTGCAGAACGTTTCAAGATTTTACCCACGTTGAGTCGATCAGCAATCAATGGTGAACATTCGTTTTTGTTGTATCCTTCACGCTTCAATTGCTTGTATTTTTTGGCTACCGCATCATCCAAAAAATGACCAATTTTCTCCATTATAGTAACAGTGTCCGCCTTTTCCTTCGGATGCTGCCCTATTCTAACCAAACCTTCAAAAAGTTCATTCACGTTGGTCATGTTAAAGTTTCCGGCAACAATCAAGTTTCTGTGCATCCAGTTGTTCTGTCTTAGAAAAGGATGGACGTTCTCAACACTATTTTTACCGAAAGTTCCGTAGCGTACGTGCCCCAAAAGTACCTCTCCTATGTATGGGATGTTCTTTTTTTGTAGGGCTACATCATCTGTGTATTCAGGATGCTCGGTAAGCTCTTTATTGATGCGCTCATTGATTTGCCCAAAAATATCCTGAATGGGCTGTTGGGCGATCGAGCGTACACGACTGATATATCGTTCCCCTGGTGCGGTATCGAGTTTGATACTGGCAAAACCAGCGCCATCCTGCCCGCGATTGTGCTGTTTTTCCATCATCAAATACATTTTATTCACACCATAAAATGCACTGCCGTATTTTTCCTTATAAAATTCTAAAGGCTTTAAAAGTCTGATGAGTGCAATACCGCACTCATGTTTAATCGCATCGCTCATTGGGTTTTTTCAATTTTAAATTTGCTACTGATTATTGAGGGTTAGTCTTAATAAGTTAAAAATTATTACAAACTAAAGTTATTAAAAAACGCGCTTCATTTTGAGCGCGTTGGTTTTATGTCAATTCAATTTTATTTGTTTCCAAGAAGGGGTATTAAAAGACATATTAAAATTGTTTATTTTTAGTTTAGACGATTCGTTCTTTACAAGCTTATTGCTTATTCAAGGATGATTTCAAATTTAGTCAATTGTTTAAACTGATTCAATCGTTGGTATACCTCTCTATCTTGGAGTTGTAGCATGCGCTCAGTTCCGAATTTCTCGACACAAAACGACGCTAAAGTAGAGCCGTAAATAACGGCAGTTTTCATATTCTCAAAAGAATAATCCGCTGTTTTTGTCAAATATCCAGCAAATCCACCAGCAAATGTGTCGCCGGCACCAGTTGGATCAAATACCTCTTTCAAAGGTAAGGCGGGTGCAAAAAATACGTTTTCGTTATGGAATAATAAGGCCCCATGCTCACCTTTTTTAATAACCACATATTTTGGACCCATCTTATGGATTTTTTGTGCGGCCACTACAAGCGAGTATTCTCCGGTCAACTGACGGGCCTCTTCATCGTTAATAGTGATAACATCCACTTTATTGATGACTGCTTTTAATTCGTCCAAAGCACAGTCCATCCAAAAATTCATGGTATCTAAAATGACCATTTTTGGTTTTTTGTTCATTTGTTCCAAAACACTCATTTGTACCAATGGATGTAGGTTGCCAAGCATGACTACCTCTGCGTTTTTATAATCTTCCGGAACCACGGGATTGAAATCGGCAAGGACGTTAAGCTCTGTTGCCAAAGTATCACGAGTGTTCATATCATTATGATATTTGCCACTCCAAAAGAAGGTTTTGCCCTCTTTTACAATTTCAACACCAGAGATATCAAGATTTTTATTTGATAATAAGTCTAAGTATTCGTTAGGAAAATCTCCGCCAACAACAGAAACGACTGCGGCATCTACATTAAATTGGGATGCAGCCAAGCCTATAAAGGTTGCAGCACCACCCAAGATCTTATCAGTTTTTCCAAAAGGTGTTTCGATAGCGTCAAAGGCAACGGTACCTACAATTACTAATTTGCTCATATTGCGGTTTCAAAATTTGGTGCAAAGATAAGGCTTTTTAGCTTCGAATTAAGCACTATTTTCGAGGAATTTATGTGTGCTTATTCGGCATTGAAATGTCGCAAAAAGGCATTGGGGTCATTTAAAAACGACTTTGTAACCGAATAATGATCCGTGTTTTCGAGTGGTGTTGCCTGCATTGCTTCATTGGTAATCTCATATATGGTGGCACCAGGATAAGCCATCAACATTGGGGAATGTGTGGCAATGATGAACTGGGATAAATGATTTTGCAAGTGGTTATGGAGAAAATAAATAAAAGACAATTGTTTTGATGGAGAAAGTGCTGCTTCGGGCTCATCCAATAGATAAATACCTGGCGACTTTATCATTTGCTCCATGATATGAAGGTAGGCTTCCCCATGGGAAAAGGCATCTAATTCCTGACCATAGTTTTTTCGCATATAGCGCAATTGGTAATTGGCATTTTCTTTCATTTGACTGATGATGTGATCCGGAACTTTGCCTTCTAAATCAGAAAATTTATTTTGAATCTGGGCATCTGTTCTATTGACACTGTTCAAATAATCGCCAAAATCTTCGGCCCGAAAGAAAAATCCTGTAGGACGATCAATAGTCCAAGTGAGCTCCAAATAGGGCAGTAGTCTTTTTGCCGCATCAAAACTAGGTTTGTTGTAATCGGCGCCATCCATGTGTGGCAACTGTAGTCTACATGCCAGTGTTTCCAGCAAAGTCGATTTTCCTGAACCATTTTCTCCAACCAAAAACGTGATTGGGTTGGATACATCAATGTTTTTGGCGTATTTGATCGCGGGAATATCATACGGAAAAGGATGAGTTCTGTTGGTTGCGATATGTATGGAAGATAGGTAGGACATTGTTTTTATAAAAAAAAGAATAAGATGTTTCTCTATATCAAGATACATATTTTAATTCTTCCATATTAGAGAATAAGAAATGAATAAAATTTTTAACCTCGTGATAAACGTATGTGACATAATAATACGCATTCTTACAAATACGTTTAGGATAAAAACTTTCCTTTTTTTTATAAACTTGATTTCGAGGAGAATTAACATTTTACGTATGAGTTACGTATATTTATCGTATAAATTACTAACCATGGAATTTCAAAAAAAAGCGTAAAGAAGTTGTTTTAGATGAAGAAACGCTATCAGTTCTTGAAGAAAAGGCAAAAGCCCAAGGTCGAAATTTAAAGAATTATATGGAATTTGTGTTGCGAGAAAACGCTTATGCCTTTGAGCCTTCATTGGCCTATAAAACGATGATGGACAAAATGATTGACAATCATCAAACTGGAAAAACAAATTATACATCGTGGGAAGAGGTTAGAAAAGAACTGTTTTAATGTTTTTTTTGATAAAATTCAGTAACGAATCGAAATTGGACTTGACAGAAGCCAACACCTATTATTTGGCAGTCTCTAAGGAGTTATCCGCCAAATTCAAACTTGAAATGAGCGAAATCATTGATAGAATCGCTAAGAACCTCGAGCATTTTCAAAAACGCTATCGCAATATCAAAATTGTTTTTACCAAGATGTTTCCATTTGGCATTCATTATTTATTTGAAGGCAATACAGTTTTTATTCAGAGGATCATGCACCAGAAACGGTTGTTTAAATAATCATTACTTCCTCCCAAAATCCGCCGGGATCTCTCCCCAAGCTTTCGTTTCCCATTTAACTATGGTCGTCGTGTAAGTATTTGTTTTAAGCCAGTTGACCGCGCGATCAACCAACTCAAAAAGTTTTTCGTTTTTCGAGTTTCGTGCCAGTTTGGTATTACAAGCTTTCTTCTTGACCCAACTCATGGCAATTTTTGAATCTGTGTAAATAATCCGCTGGCTATCATTGTTTTTAAGAAAGGCCAGTCCATGGACAAGTGCCAAAAACTCGCCAATATTATTCGTACCCTCAGGAAATGGACCTTGGATGAACAGTTGTTTTTTAGTTTTGGTATCCACGCCTCTATATTCCATAATACCGGGATTGCCACTTGAAGCAGCGTCCACCGAAATGGAATTGTAGTTGGGCTGTCCTATTTTTTTGAGTTGTGCTTGAGACAAATCGCTTTTAAAACTCTTGGATTTTCCGATATAATCAAAATAATTGCCTTCTAAGGCCTTTTTTGCAGCCTCAAAAGTTTCAAATGATTTGTACTGCGCACCTTGGTAATCTTTGATTTGGGCTTTGCAATCGTTCCACTTATCAAAGACTCCGGTTTTGTGACCTTTCCAAACAACGTAGTATTTTTTCTTCTTGCTCATATTTGCTTCCCGCGAAGGCGGATTAAGTCCTTCTATGTCAGGACTCTAATTAAATTTTAGACACGGATTACACGGATTTATACGGATTTCTTTTAGGAAATTGTCTCTTGAGCTTGCAGCAACTCCTCCACCACCTTCGGAAAGTGTTCCATCTCAAGCTCGTGTATTTTTGCAGCAACCATTTCTGCAGTATCTGATGGTTTTACCTCACATTTCGCCTGAAAGATAATTGCGCCTTCATCATAATGCTCATTCACATAATGAATGGTAATGCCTGTTTCGGTTTCTTTATTGGCCACAACCGCATCATGAACATAACTGCCGTACATTCCTTTTCCGCCGTATTTAGGAAGCAAGGCAGGATGGATATTAATGACTTTATCTGGGAACTCATGCAGTATAAAATCTGGAAACTTCCATAAAAAGCCCGCCAATACAATCAAATCAGGTTGTGATGCCTTTAAGATATTCAGAACGTCATTGCTTTGGAAAAATGCTGTCCTGTTAAAAGACAGAGCGCTCACTTTGAGGTTTTTACAGCGGTCTAAAACTTTGGCATGAGGATTGTTAGTCAATACCAGAATAACAGAAGCTATAGCTCTGTTGTTGAAATACTTGATTAAATTTTCAGCATTAGTACCACTTCCGGACGCAAAAATTACGATACGCTTCATCTGCTACTCTATAATTTTAAATTATTGTCAGACCTGTCTGTCAAAACGCAGGTGCAATTCACTATCAAATTAAAAAATGTTCAGCAAAATTCCATAATCTCATTTCATTTACAGATATTAGCTTTCAAATCAAAAGCAAAAAAAAGAATAAATATTAACAATTAGGAGGTAAAATAGAAATACTTAGCTGTATTTTTGCTAAATTAGAAACACATTGTAGAAATAAAAATGGGTTTTAAACTAAAGTTTTTTATTTTTGCCAATTAATAAAACTTAAAATTAAAGATTATGTCAGACATTGCATCAAGAGTAAAAGCGATTATAGTAGACAAACTAGGTGTTGACGAGAACGAAGTTGTCACTGAAGCAAGCTTCACAAACGATTTAGGAGCAGATTCTTTGGATACTGTGGAATTGATCATGGAATTCGAAAAAGAATTTGATATCCAAATTCCAGATGATCAAGCAGAGAACATCGCTACAGTTGGTCAAGCTATCTCTTATATAGAAGCAGCAAAATAAGTAACAGACTTTATGGAATTGAGGCGAGTTGTAGTTACAGGGTTAGGTGCTCTTACACCAATCGGGAATACCAAAGATGAATATTGGAACGCTCTGGTTAGTGGTAAAAGTGGTGCTGCGCCAATAACGTATTTTGATACTGAAAAGTTCAAGACTAAATTCGCGTGCGAATTAAAAAACTTTGTGCCCACTGATTTCATTGAGCGAAAGCTAGTCAACAGAATGGACAAATTTACGCAGTATGCCATGGTAGCTTCAGATGAAGCCATTGCAGATGCTAATTTGGACCTAAGTGTTGTTGATAAGCTTCGTGTTGGTGTGATCTGGGGAGCTGGAATTGGAGGGTTGGAAACTTTTCAAGAAGAAGTACTAAATTTTGCCGCAGGAGATGGAACACCACGTTTCAATCCTTTCTTTATTCCAAAAATGATTGCAGATATAGCTCCAGGTAACATTTCCATTAAACATGGATTTATGGGACCTAACTATACCACGGTTTCGGCCTGTGCCTCTGCTGCCAACGCAATGATTGATGCCTTAAACTATATTCGTTTGGGTTATTGTGACGTTGTAGTTACTGGCGGTAGTGAAGCAGCGGTTACCATAGCAGGAATGGGTGGCTTTAATGCTATGCATGCCCTATCAACACGAAATGAAAGTCCAGAAACAGCTTCACGACCATTTGACGCTACCAGAGATGGTTTTGTTTTGGGTGAAGGTGCGGGGGCAATTATTTTGGAAGAATATGAGCACGCAAAGGCAAGAGGCGCCAAGATATATGCTGAGGTAGTAGGTGGCGGACTGTCATCGGATGCTTATCATATGACGGCCCCACATCCTGAGGGAATAGGAGTTATTTCCGTAATGAGAAATTGTTTGGAAAATGCTGGATTGAAACCAGAAGATGTTGATCATATCAACACACATGGTACATCCACACCTTTAGGTGATGTTGCCGAACTTAAAGCTATTACGGAAGTTTTTGGTGAACATGCCAAGAGCATCAATATCAATTCAACAAAATCAATGACGGGTCACTTGTTGGGTGCCGCAGGTGCTATTGAGGCCATTGCCTCTATCCTTGCCATGGAACATGGCGTTGTGCCACCAACAATTAACCATTCAGTCGTTGATGAAAATATTGATCCGCAATTAAACTTAACATTTAACAAAGCTCAAAAGAGAGAGGTTAAAGTGGCCATGAGTAATACTTTTGGATTTGGCGGTCATAACGCTTGTGTATTATTCAAGAAATTAGATTAAATCCCGAATGAATTACATTCGTAACATATTAAATTCCCGTTCTAAAAATGACGGGAATTTTTTTTTAGAACTTCAGAAAATCTTAGGTTATAAGCCTAAAAATAAGAGTTTTTACATCAAAGCCTTTACCCATCGCTCCATGAACGTCAAGGATAAAAATGGGATAGCGCTCAACTACGAAAGACTTGAGTTTGTTGGAGATGCCATGCTTGGCCTTGTGATTGCTGCCTATCTTTATGAGGAAGTGCCGGAAGGCGATGAAGGTTATTTGACAAAAATGCGCTCTAAAGTGGTCAGTAGAGAGCACCTTAATGAATTAGGCAAGGAGCTGAAATTGATTGATTTTGTAGAATCAAAAATTCCTAAAAATAATTTTGGCAGTAACATTCATGGCAACTTATTTGAAGCGCTTGTTGGTGCTGTGTTTTTAGACAAAGGTTATAAGCAATGTGAGAAGTTTATCCATAAAAATGTCATTAATAAACATGTCGATATTGAGACGTTAGAAGGTAAGGTAATCAGTTATAAAAGCTTGTTGATTGAGTGGTGTCAGAAAGAAAAGAAAACCTTTGACTATAATGTTTATGAAGATTCGGGAAATGACAATCTTAAGCATTTTTCGGTCAAACTTTCCATTGATGGCAAGGTAGTGTCAAAAGGAAGGGCAACCTCCAAAAAAAAGGCCGAAGAAAAAGCTTCAAAACGTGCATTTTTTGCTTTCCAAAACAAGATCAACCGCTCTTTTAAAGAATAGAAGTTTGCTTTCAATCATGAAAACAACAAGTGGCCATAAAAGTTACTAACTATAACGATTTCGCTTGCTACGCCTGTTAAGAATAATCCAAACTTGATATTACAGTGGAGATAAAGTATTATCTTTACAGCTCATGTTATTATCGCTATGGCGTTACACAAACTACTTGTAGATGATTTTTATGACGCATCCTACTCACTTTTAGCCGTACATTGTAGATTGGAAGATTACAGATTAGCGTATCTTCTAAATAAATATTTGAATCTGAACCTGAAACGTCAACCTCAAGATTTAGACTACAAATATTTTGCTGCTTCTTATCCTATTTATGAATGGTTTGATGAAGAGCTTTTCACAACTTGGAACATGGTGTCAAACGTTTGTAAACGAGAGGAGGACAGTCTGCAAAGTTCTGGTTCGTTATTTTTAGCGAACGAAAAAGTATTGAAAACCTATCATTTGCTGCCCGAACTTAAGAATGTGGATTTCTTGATTAAAATCACAAATGATGATCGGTATTTGGACGAAAAGCGGATGGTAGATAAAATTCAGAACATACCTCAAGTAATAACAACCTACGCTATTGATGTAGACCAACTAAGGTCTCGAGATAATTTAATTTTTTGATTAATGCAGAAACGAAAAAAAACAAAAATAGTAGCTACGTTAGGACCAGCTACAAGCACTAAAGCCATACTTAAAGGTATGCTTGATGAGGGTGTGGATGTCTTTAGAATCAATTTCTCACATGCTGATTACACTGATGTTGAAGAACGCATCAAAATGATTCGTGAACTCAATGAGGAGTTTGGATATAATGCGGCAATTTTGGGCGATTTGCAAGGGCCCAAACTACGCGTTGGTGTGATGAAAGGTGAAGTAGTGGTAAATGCAGGTGATGAAATTATTTTTGCAACCGGTAAAAAGTTTGTAGGCACAAAAGAACGTGTTTATATGACCTATGATAAATTTCCACAGGATGCAAAGCCAGGTGAACGTATTTTGCTTGATGATGGCAAATTGATTTTTGAAGTGGTGTCTACAGATAAGAAATCTGAAGTTAAGGCCCGTGTCATTCAGGGTGGCCCATTAAAATCGAAGAAAGGCGTCAACTTACCAAATACGAATATTTCACAGCCGGCATTGACCGAAAAAGATGTTGAAGATGCCATTTTTGCGGTCAAGATGCAAGTGGACTGGATGGCTTTGTCTTTTGTGCGTCATGCGGAAGACCTAATGGAGCTTGAAGAACTGATCAAAAAACATAGTGATCATAAAATTCCGATCATTGCTAAAATTGAAAAGCCGGAAGCCGTTGAAAATATTGACAAAATTGTTGCCTATTGTGACGGTTTGATGGTGGCACGTGGCGATTTGGGTGTGGAAATTCCTGCAGAGGAGGTTCCTTTAATCCAAAAGCAATTGGTTTTAAGAGCAAAACGCGCTCGTATTCCAGTAATTATTGCCACACAAATGATGGAAACGATGATTTCCAGTCTGACGCCAACCCGAGCAGAGGTTAATGACGTAGCCAACTCCGTTATGGATGGTGCTGATGCGGTAATGCTTTCTGGCGAAACTTCTGTGGGGCAATACCCAGTGCAGGTCATCAGACAAATGAGCAATATTGTCAAAAGTGTTGAGGACTCCCCGTTAATTAAAGTGCCGCAATCGCCTCCCCACATTCGCACAAAACGTTACATTACAAAATCTATATGCTTCCACGCCGCAAACATGGCTAATGAAATTAATGCAAGGGCAATTTCAACATTGACCAATAGTGGCTATACCGCCTTTCAAATTTCGGCATGGCGTCCAAGCGCGCATATTTTGGTATTTACTTCCAACCGTCGCATTTTGACCCAACTTAGTATGCTGTGGGGCGTTAAAGCTTTTTTCTACGATAAATTTGTAAGTACCGATGAAACCATTGAAGATGTGAACGCTATAGCGTGTAAGGAGGGTTATCTTGAAATTGGTGATATGTTAGTAAGTTTAGCAGCCATGCCAATACAGGAAAAAGGAATGGTAAATACCTTAAGGGTTACTGAAATTGCCAATTGTAATTTTTAGAGATCTTTACACCACAAGCTTTTAAATCTAAAAACCTCAAAGAACACTTATGTCTTTGAGGTTTTTGTGATATATGTGGAATGGTGAAAAAAAGAATTAGATTTGTGTAGATTCGTATTTTCTGGATTACTTACGCAACTATTAGGCTGAAAACGCATCTATTATTAAAGTGTCTATAAGGGTGCTTTATAGACATTCGGATAATTAAAACAAAACTCTAATGAAAACAGTAGTTCTACTTTTATTGGTGTGCTTAGGTTTTAGCTGCGCCGATACCGACGACAGGAATCCAAAGGTCCTTAATTTAGAAGTGAATGGGTGTTTTGATAAATTTGAAAGTGGTATCGAAATATGTTTGGACTCCATATTTGATGATTCCAGATGTCCTACAGGTTTGGTTTGTGTCTGGGAGGGCGATGCCCTAGCTGCTTTCACCTTGAGGAAAGCAAATACGGTCAAGCGCTTTAATCTACACGCTAATAAACGGTATCAAAATGACACTCTCATTGAAGGTATTGTGGTCAAATTGCTTCAAGTAACGCCGTATCCAACAGCTGACCAACCAGTCAATCCGGATGATTATAGGGCTGAAATTAGTATGGATCAAAATTAGCAGGGGAAATTGGATTTAAAACCCAAATTTCAATTGTACGTTCACGCTTTGTTCAAGGGTATTGGTAGAGGTCGTCTTTTTTTCTTCAGTATTTAGATTGGACATGGATATACCCAATAATCTTACCGAATTGCTCATTTTTTCTTGATATAATAGATCCTTAGCGGTGTCAAGAATGATTTTTTTATCACTTATAAAATAGGGTAGGGTCTTGCTCCTGGTCTGTAGTGTAAAATCGCTGTATTTAATTTTTAAGGTAACCGTTTTACCTGCTACCTTATTTTGATCCAAGCGCTTGGCTACTTCTTTGGCGATTTTTTCAAGTTTTTCAAGCATGAAAATCTCACTCGATAAATTTTCATTAAATGTACGTTCCGCAGCCAAGGATTTTCGGATTCGATTGGGCTTTACCTGACTGTTATGAATGCCTCTAACCAAATAGTAATAGTAGCTTCCTGATTTGCCAAAATGCTGCTCAAGATAATCCAAGGTTCTTGATTTTAGATCTTCACCCGTGAAAATGCCCAATTGGTACATTTTATCTGCAGTTACCTTTCCGACACCGTGAAATTTTCTGATATCCAAAGTCTTAAGAAAGTCCAGTACATCTTCCGGATTAACCGTTTTTTGTCCGTTGGGTTTGTTGTAATCACTGGCAATTTTCGCTACAAATTTATTAATGGATATTCCAGCAGAAGCGGTTAGCCCAACTTCCTTATAAATGCGTTCTCTAATTTCTTGGGCAATTAAAGAAGCACTGGGATTTCCCTTTTTGTTTTCGGTCACATCCAAATAGGCTTCATCCAAAGAAAGTGGCTCGACCAAATCGGTATAATCATAAAATATGGCTCTCACCTGGTTAGAAATTTCTCTATATCGGTCAAATCGTGGCCGTACAAAAATCAATTCCGGACAATTGCGTTTGGCTTGCATTCCGCTCATGGCACTCCTAACTCCAAATTTTCGTGCCTCATAACTTGCGGCGGCTACTACACCTCGTTTTTCACTACCCCCAACGGCCAATGCTTTCCCTTTTAATTCAGGATGATCCATTTGCTCAACAGATGCGTAAAACGCGTCCATATCTACATGAATGATCTTTCTTATTGGTAAATCGTTTGGCATGCCGTAAATTTATAACATCTAATCCGAAACAGAAATTATTAAAGATGGCAAAAACTGCTATTGTATTGGGCGCAACCGGGTTTACAGGAAACATCTTGCTGAAAATGCTCTTGGAAGATGACCGCTATGGTCAGATCAGGGTTTTTGGAAGAAACAGCTGTAATATTAAGCATCCAAAATTAGAAGAATATATCATTGATTTATTTGAATTGGCGCATTACAGCAATAAGTTTAATGCCGATGAGGTGTTTTGTTGTATCGGAACTACAAAAGCAAAAACCTCAAATAAAGAAATTTACACTAAAATTGATTTTGGCATTCCCGTGGCAGCGGCAAAACTCTGTAGAGAGAACGACATTAAAACTTATGTGGTTATTTCAGCCTTGGGAGCCAAAAAAAATAGTAGGGTTTTTTACAATAGAACCAAAGGGAAAATGGAAGCAGTGGTATTGGAGCAACAAATTGAAAATACCTATATTTTGAAACCCTCATTAATTAGTGGGAAGCGCAAGGAGTTTCGATTGGGTGAATACCTGTTTAATGCGGTTATGAGTTTATTTAAACCACTGTTCAAATTCGGAAGTCTTAAACGATATAAACCGATTGCCCCCGAAACTATTGCAAAATGTATGATATGGCTGACAAATAATAACTATGATTCAGGGCGAATAGAATCAGAAAAAATACACGAATTAGGTGAGTGAATTAATTGAAATTGAACGAAAGTTTTTAGTGGTTTCCGATGCTTTCAAATCAGAGGCCTATAAACGAACTCAGATTGTACAAGCTTTTTTAAACTCTGATAAAAGGCGAATTGTTAGAGTGAGAATAAGTGGCGAGGAAGGGTTTTTAACCATTAAGGGCGAACCTTCAACCGATGGTGTATCGCGATTTGAATGGGAGAAACAAATTTCCAAATCAGATGCCAAGGCGCTGTTGAAGTTGTGTGAGGAGGGGGTTATTGATAAAATCAGATACGAAGTGAAATCTGGCGCCCATGTTTTCGAAGTGGATGAGTTTTTTGGAGACAACGACGGACTGATTGTTGCTGAGGTTGAGCTTAGTGAAAGTTCTGAACCCTTTTTAAAACCAAAATGGTTGGGTAAAGAGGTGACTGGGCAACCAAAATATTTTAACGCACAGTTGTTAAAACATCCCTATAAAAGTTGGAATCAGTAAAAAAATTAATTAAAGTTAAGCATGATGAGAAATTTAGTTTGGGTGATAGGTACAGTGTTTTTATTGACGTCCTGTAATGAGAAGTATAGAAAAATTGACAAAGATGATGTGACGGTCAGTTCAGAACGTTTGGATACAATTGTCGCGGCACCCAAATCCCAAACGGAAGTGAGGGAAGAATTGCTGACTAAAGGCTATCAAATATTTGATGTGATTGATGAGAAAACCAAGGATACTATTATCATGCAGCAATATTTTATTGCTTTTTTAAAAAACGGGCCTAATAAAATTCAGAATGAAGAGGAGTCAAAACGATTATTAAAGGAACATTTAGCCCATTTAAAGAAAATGTACGATTTAGGTTATGCCGATATTTCTGGACCGTTCGGTGATGTTGGAGATATTACCGGAATTACCATTTATAACGTACCAACCTTAAAAATGGCAGATAGCCTGGCAAATGCTGATCCTATGGTTCAGGCTGGAAGCTTAGCCATCGAAATTCATCCTTGGTGGGCTCCTAAAGGATATGCATTAAGGTAAATAGTTAAGGTAAATAAAAAACCACTGTTTATACAACATATAACAGTGGTTTGTATAACTGAATATATTAAAAGCGTTATGCTTTTTCTTTTTTAGCGCAACATGCCATTTTACAGTCGTCTTTACATGGTTTTTTGTCAGCAGACGCTTGCTCTTCTCCCATATTTTTATCTGCACAACAAGCCATTTTACAATCGTCGTCACAGTTATGGTCTTTAGAAAACACGTCCACGGTTTTCATTTCATTGACGCTATAGCTATCTGAAACCGATACCACGGCTTCTTCAAGTGATGTTGGGGTTACTTTGGCGTTATCATACTCCACCATTGCTAAACGCGTATCAAAATCGACAGTGGCTGATTTTACACCTTCCATATTTGCTATTTTCTTTTCAATCATTTTAGCACAGCCCATGGCGCAGGTCATCCCATCAATACCAAATTCTGCTTTGGCGTAGGTGGCGTTAGGATCCAATTGGTTCTCAGTGACCTTTTCTGGCTGTGCCGTGTCGACTGTTTTTACTTCTGGCTGAGCTTCTTTACAACTTACTGAAAAGATTGCCAAGACGGTAAGCAATGCAAGTGTTTTGAATGTTTTCATAGTGTATAATAATTAGAACTCCAATGGAGTTAAGGTTTTAGATGCTGATAAAGATCAAAATTAAGAAAAGTTAAGGTTTATTCCATAAAATCAAACAATTAACTCTTCAGAGAACTAAGATAGGAAAGATAAACAAATTATATGTTATTACTATTATCAGTGGTATTTTATGCTCCCAAAGTACTTGATTAGCTTGAATATAAAGCAAAAAAAGTCTGAAGTTTTATGCTTCAGACTTTTATATTTACCCTCAAAAGGAACTGTTAATTGAAATCTGCCTCAGTGACACCTTCATTAACTCTGTGGTTGGTCACGTTCATTTTAATGACTTGCGGCCCTGTAGTTATTGATATGCTATAAGGATACATCATTCCTTTTACTGGCGAATAATTGCCATAATCTTCAACCGTTGTAAAGGTCTGTCCTTGCGCTTCTGTTGTTTTTTCAACTCTCACCAAGTACCCTGACGCCACGTCGTAGTAACGGAATGAATCTTTGCCATTTAAAGTAACTTTAACTTTATAAGCATCTTTTCCATCAATACTGATGACACTCTCTAAAGCGGTAGCACTTGGCTCATAATACAATTCAGGGAAAATGGAATTTTCAGCTTTTTGGTCAGCAATCTGATCTTCTGTTAATTCCAACTTGGCACCTTGTTGTTCAATATAACCAGTAGTGCCATTGAATTTTTGTTTCATGATGACACCCATGCCTTCAATGGACATTTCCAAAGAGGTTTTATTTGGTGTCATTGCTTTCATTTCACCCACCGGAGAAAAGGGCATGCCTTCAATGGTCACATTGGCATCGGTCCAAACGGTTTTGACGTCTTTCGCGTTGTCCTTGCCTCCAACGGCTTCAAAATAAGCGTCCATCACGGTTTGTACAGTCACGCCATCTGGAATTGGTTTTGAAAACTTAGGCTTATCCACAGGGTTACCAAAGGTGTCAAAATACATAATTGGAATTCCTGTTTTTTCTAAGTTTTCTAAAACTTCAGCACCTTTTCCTACAATAATAATCCGGGCGTTTTCAGGTTTGAAATACTTGTTGGCAACACGCTCAACATCTTCAGCAGTAACGGCATTTATTTTCTGTAAGAACGTTTCGTAAAAGTCTTTTGGCAAATTATTTAACTTAATGTTTAAAGCATAGCGGGCCACCGTTTGAGGATTTTCTAAAGCCAATACAAAATCGCCTACATACTTTGCCTTTGCATTTTTAAGCGCCACAGGATCTACAGGCTCTGATTTAATACGTTTAACTTCTTTTAGCGTTTGTACTACCGCACTATCGGTTACTGCGTTTCTGACTGCCGTACTGGTTCTAAAACGACCAATATATTTATCGGCACTCACGTTAGATCCTGCGCCATAAGTGTAGGCATGCTTCTCGCGTAAATTCATATTGAGGTAACTGTCAAAGCCACCACCCAAAATCTTATTGGCAATCAATACGGCATGGTAATCCGGATCGCTCATTTTTAAATTGACGTTGTTGGTCAATACAATGTTTGATTGCACCGCATTTGGCATATCCACAAAATTGATTTGTGTGTATTGTGCATTTGGCATGGCCTCTGGAACATTAGTTTGGATATCGACAGATTTAGTCCAGTTACCAAAACGTTTTTCGATTTGAGATTTAATGGTTTTAAAATCGACATCCCCCACAACCACTAAATAGGCGTGATTAGGATTGAAGCTTTCTTCATAAAACCCCTTTACATCTTCAAAGGTGATATTATTGACCGTTTCAGTGGTAGTAAATTCGCCATAAGGATGATTGACGCCATAAGATAAAGCCCCTCCTACACGCGAAGCGACAGCATCAACACTTTTTTCCTGTGTCTTTAAACCTTCAATAAGCCGTTCTTTCTCTTTGATAAATTCCTCCTCAACTAACAATGGGTGGATGGCCGCTTGAGCCATTAATTCTAAAATTCTATCTGCATATTGAATTAGGCCACTAGCAAAGGCACTTGAAGATCCAAAACTTAAGCGTGCGCCCATGAAATCAATTTCTTCATTGAACTCCTCTTTGGAGATTGACGTTGTTCCGTTGCCTAACATAGCACCAACAATACTTGAAACTCCAGCTTTAGCGCCTTCTGTTTTTGGTTTGTTGTCTATGGTCAGATTAAATGAGACCCTCGGAAGTTTATGGTTTTCAACAACCATCACTTTCATTCCATTTTTAAGGGTGAATTCTTGCGGTGATTTTAAATCGATCTTTGGTGCAGGACCTGGTTGCGGTTGTTTTGAACGATCAATTTGTGCATGAGCAGAAAAAGCCATAAAAAACACCATTAAGAACCCTGATATATAAGTTTTCATATAGTACAATGTTTGTTTAAATTTAATTATTGGTTATCTTTTTTTGGAAGATAGTCAAGCTCAAGACGTTGGTTTGAACTCAAATACTTTTTGGCCACATCTCTGATTTCCTCTCTTGTGACAGAACGATAGATATCAATTTCACTGTTAATAAGGTTTACGTCACCTTTTAAGAGGTAGTTGGTTGCCAAATTAGAAGCAATACCTGCAATGCTCGCGTTGGAGTTCACATATTGATTTTCAAATTGATTTTTAAGTTTTTGGTAATCTCTTTCAGAGATGAGCTCATTTTGGAGTTTTACAATCTCCTCATCCATTTCAGCCAGTAAGCTGTCCAGAGACACATCGCCTAAAGGCAATGCTAAGATTGCAAATATACTGTAGTCCATTTGGCCCACATTAATAGCTTGCGCTTGAAGTGCCATTTTCTTCTCATCGACCATTTTTTTGTAAAGTACTGAACTTTTACCGCCACTTAGGTAGCTTGAAATCATATCTAAGATATACGATTCACGTTCTTTAAATCCTGGTGTACGGTAAGCTGCAATGACCGCTGGTATTTGAATGTTGTCATCGTAATAATTGGCTTTGATCGTTTCGGTAATAGGCGTTTCTTCTGGAAAATTTCTCACGACATCAGCACCTCTTGGGATGGGACCAAAATAATCCTTTACCATTTTTTTGGTCTTTGCGACATCTATATCACCTGCAACGACTAACACCGCATTGTTTGGCACATAGTATTTTTTGAAATAAACTTCAAACTCCTCTAAAGTAGCCGCATCCAGGTCTTCCATTTCACCAATAAGCTTCTCTTTGTAAGGATGTACTTTGAATAAATTTTCTCCAATTGCAGCTAAAAATCCGCCATAAGGAGCGTTATCAAAACGCAATCTTTTTTCTTCTTTCACCACTTCATTTTGAGTATCTACACCAATTTGATTGATAATAGGGTGCATCAAACGCTCAGACTCCATCCATAAACCCAATTCTAAATTGTTGGATGGGAAGATTTCATAATAGTAGGTGCGGTCCTGAGACGTATTGGCATTGTTGGAACCGCCATTTGAGGAAACAATGGTAAACCACTCGCCACGACCAATGTTTTTGGTCCCTTCAAACAATAAATGTTCAAAAAAATGTGCGAAGCCAGTACGACCGGGTTCATAATCTTTCCCTCCAACGTCATACATGACTGAGGTAATTACTACGGGAGCTGAATTGTCTTGATGAAGAATGACGTGTAAACCGTTGTCTAAATCAAACTCCTCAAATTCAACCTGTTGTGCATTGGCAAGGGTGCCAAGAAGCAGCAATGAGGTCAAAGAGAATAAGAATTTTTTCATTGTGTGTTTTTTAAATATTAGTTATCGTATACTATAAGTAACCTTAGGTGAACATTTGTTACAAGTGTCAACAAAAATAAGAAATGATTATGCCAATTGCGTAAGCGAGACAAAAAATAAGTCTGAAAAATTGTTTTAATAAGGATTTTTTTACGAATTTTAATATTTGAAAGTTAAAAACATGCATTTTATGAACAGATCCTTATCAGTGGCCTTAAAGTATGGGCTGTTTGTTGCCGGTAGCCTAATAGCTTATTTCTTGATTTTGAAATTGTTTCATTTGCATGATCAACCTTGGCTACGTTTAGCTAATGGACTGTTTATGGCCGCGGGGATTTATTTTGCCATCAAGACTTACAAGTTTAAACACAGTGCAGAATTCACCTATGTAGATGGTTTTAAAACCGGGCTTCTTACTGGTTTTATTGCCACAGGAGTGTTTATTGTATTTATGGCTGTTTATATGTTCCATCTCGATACGGAGTTTCCAGATACCATTTTAAAAAGCTGGTTTGATAATGCGGAGCGTGGCGGTGGCATCTTAATTATTATCATCTTAATGGAAGGACTCGCCTCAACAGCTGTATTAACCTTAACTTGGATGCAAATCTTTAAGAAAAGCCAACACGTGGGTCAGCAGGAGCATATTGGTGATGACTCCCAGAAAGACAAACGCTAAGATTAGCTTTGTATTAACGTCAATTAGACATTCAGAACCTTGAGTCAAAGCCTTATTCATTACGGCATCGTTGTATCCAATTCTCTTGATAAAAAAGCCTTCACACACCATCTTTTGTCCAAGAAAAGTACAGGTGCGCTGCGTGTTTTTAATGAATTGGATGGCGTTTTGTTTTCTGATTTAGCCATTGCAGAGCTTATAGAAAAGGAGCACAAACATCACACCATTGAAATCACAACGCCAAAAAACAGACCGTTGCACACTTTTTCTTCAGGCGAACGACGAAAACTTTTTTTAGAATACTGCTTATCTAAAAATCCAGACTATATCATTTTTGATAATCCTTTTGATCATCTGGATCAGGCATCAAGAATGGCTTTGTACAATCAGCTTTTAAAGTTATCACATTCCATTTCCATACTTCAATTAGTGCATCACGAAAGGGATCTGATGCCATTCATTAAAAAAACAAGCTTCGTCTCTGGAACTTGCCTCGTTGTTTCCGAATCAGATACCAAAACTCAACCGCAAACTACTCAATTAAAACCTGTTTTGCCGAGTGCACTGGTCACCTTCACTAATACTTATAACGTTCTCGTTAAATTCTATAAGGTTTCTGTTAACTATGGGGAGCAGTCCATCGTCAAAAATATTTCATGGGAGATTAAACATGGCGAGTTTTGGCAATTAATTGGGCCCAATGGCTCAGGAAAAAGTACGCTGTTAGCTTTAATTACTGGCGATAATCCGAAAGCCTTTGGACAAGACATCACCATCTTTGATAGAAAAAAAGGAAGTGGTGAAAGTGTTTGGGACATCAAAAAAAATATCGGGTATTTCTCTACGCATCTGACCGAATTGTTCGAAAGGAACCATACAGTTGGGCAGATGGTTTTATCAGGTTTTTTTGATTCCGTTGGATTATATGTAAAACCCAGTGCGATGCAACAGCAGAAAGCCTTACAATGGCTTGATGTTATTGAGATGAGGCATTTAAAAGATGCCTATTTCAATAGATTGAGTTTGGGGCAGCAACGCTTGGTTTTAATTATAAGAGCTGTAATTAAACAGCCACCCTTATTAATTTTGGACGAACCTTTTGAAGGTTTAGATCCTGAAAACACCGCTTTGGTGTCTCAATTGATCAATGGCCTGGTGGAATATTCCGAAATCGCAATCATTTATGTCTCTCATACCATTGAAAATTCGTTGGCGCCGTCACATATTTATGAATTGATGCCTACTAATGATGGCTCAATTGGGCGGATAAAACCTGAGGAATAAGTGGGTTTTTAAAGTTGATTATTATTTTCGTTAGCTTCGATTCCTCAGGTCTATAGGATAAAAATCCGTCCTCTTTCTTCAAGTTAGAGCAATTATTCGGTTCTGGCGTTAAAAAACGTTTGTAGTTTAATTATTTAGATGTATATTTGCACCCATTTTAAAATAAAAATTAACTAATTTTAAACGTTACGCTATGTACGCAATTGTAGAGATAGCAGGGCAACAATTCAAAGTTGAAAAAGACCAGAAAGTGTTTGTTCATCGTTTAGCAACAGAAGAGGGAGAGACTGTGTCTTTCGATAATGTTCTTTTGATTGGTGATGGTGATAAATTTACTTTAGGCGCCCCGGCTATAGACGGAGCTCAAGTAGGAGCAAAAGTCTTAAGTCACCTTAAAGGTGATAAAGTTATCGTTTTCAAAAAGAAAAGACGTAAAGGTTACCGTGTAAAAAAGGGACACCGTCAAGCTCTTACTGAAATCGTTATTGAAAGCATTGTTGCTTCTGGAGCTGTTAAAGCGATCAAAGCTGAAAGCAAAGGAGCTGTTAAAGCGACCAAAGCTGAAAGCAAAGGAGCTGCTAAAACCGACAAAACTGTAAAAGCTAAACCTGCTAAGGCAGAAAAGGCTGCGCCAGTTCAAGAGGCTAAGAAAGCAGAACCTAAGAAAGCTGCTAAAAAAGAAGTTGAAGTCAGTGAGAATTTAGTAACTCGTGCAGAGCACAGAGCGGAAGATGCGAACGTTGAAATCAACATTGATAAAGTGCTTCACAGTATCGGAACTGCGTTAAAAGCAGATGCTGATGATTTGAAATTAATCAATGGCATAGGTCCTGTTTACGAAGAAAAGCTCAATGAACTAGGTATTTATACCTTTGAGCAAATCAGCAAGTTGAAAGCTGCTGATAGAGATGAACTTTCAGCAATCGACGGTATCACTCGTGAGAAAATCGAATCTGATGAGTGGGTAAAACAAGCAAAAGCTTTGTTGAAAGACAAAAAATAATATAATAACCTGTCTGCTGAACTAGCAGATATTTAAAACCTTAAGACAATGGCTCATAAAAAAGGAGTTGGTAGTTCTAAAAACGGTAGAGATTCAGAATCGAAACGCCTTGGTGTGAAGATTTATGGCGGTCAAGCTGCTGTTGCCGGAAATATCATCGTAAGACAAAGAGGCTATACACATCACCCAGGTGAAAATGTGTATGGTGGAAAAGATCACACTTTGCATGCACAAGTTGATGGTCTTGTGAAATTCACAAAGAAAAAAGACAATAGGTCTTATGTATCAATTGAACCGTTTGAGGTTTAATCGTTATAGATTTCTTTTCATATCTAAAAACCCTTTCTGTTAGCAGAAAGGGTTTTTGATTTATAGTAGTTTACTGTCGCAAATGAGATCTGAGACTGGATTTTTGCATACTATATAATCTCCATCTTCTTCAGTAAAAAACTGGCATTCATATTTTTACAAACTCCTGTTTTAAATGTATAATCAAAATAGAGTTCGTCATTGATAATTTCTGCATCAAAATAGTAGTTTTTTACTTCTTCAAGTTCATTTTCAATTTCACACAAACTCAAATCGTGGGTGGCAATAATGCCCGTAGCGTTTGAAGCCACCAGTTTTTCGACAAATTTACGCGAACCAATAGCTTTGTCCGTACTATTTGTACCTTTTAGAATTTCATCTAAAATGATAAAATAAGACTCTTCTTGAATGGCGTCCACGATGAATTTTAAGCGTGTCAATTCTGAAAAGAAATAGGAACTGTCATCCGTCAATGAATCGCTGGTGCGCATGCTTGTAATCAATTTAACGGGATTGTACACACTTGCGGTTGCACAAACGGGTAGTCCAACATTGGCCATAACTATATGTAGCGAAACCGTTCTTAAGAAGGTGCTCTTGCCAGCCATATTAGCCCCTGTCACAATAAAAAATTGTTCGTTGGCAATGGTTAAATCATTATCGACGCGTTTTTTGGTTTTTAACAGAGGATGCCCAAGTTGTGTGGCCTTAATAACGTGTTCGCCTGTGGTAATTTCTGGAAAAACATACTGAGGGTGGTTAAACGCATAATTCCCCAAGCTGTTGTAAGCATCAAATAATGAGACAACCTCAAACCAATCCTCAACTTTGTCTTTGTATTCAGATAACCATTGCTCCACCTTATAGCTGTTTTTTAAATCGGTCAGAAAGAAACCATTTCCAAATATGGCCGAAATAAAATTATTCCGATTATCCAAGGCATCTAATGCTTTGGATAGTTTTGTGAAAATGGCTGATGCTCTTTCCGATTCGGATTGAATATATTTTTGCTTGTCAGATAGCAATTCGGATTTGAAATCCTCGTCTTCAATTTGTTTCAATAGCAAGGTGTATTGCTTGAAGGTTTCTTTAATTTTTTCAGTATGGAAAGATAGTGCGTTGACTTTCTTTAAATAAATACCTGTAATACCTAAGCCTAAAATTAGCCAATATCCCAAAAAACCTAGACTTAAGACTTCTAAAAAAACCAGTGAGAACATGATGATGGTGCCAGCCAAAAATGCATAAGGCAACCACTTCATGATCTTTGGCATGAATGAATTATGGGTTTTAAGCCAACTGATGATAGTTATGGCTGGGGTCTCAACCTTTATCAAGCTAGCGGTAGCAGAATAGAGCTGACGCCATTCAGGTTTTGAAGCCAGTTCTTTAATGGCCTCTTGACGTTTTTCAATAGCCTCCGTCTTGTTTGCTTTTAAAGCCTCGGCAAGTTGCTGGGTGCCCTCATTGATCACAGTTCTATTTAGGTGTTGAAAGAAGGAGCCGCGTCCAAACAAGTCGATATCCAAACTGTAAAAATGTAAGGGGTCTTGAAAAGCGAGGCCCGACTCTCGGTCATGAAACTTACCCGAACTGATTTCCAGTTCCGAATTATTGATCTCTGTCAAAGCCAATTTTAATTGTCTTTGCGCTTTAATATCGGTGTACTTGGATAATAAAAAGATGAAAATTAAGATTCCAGCCACGGCCAGACCTGCTGCAATTTGCCAATTTGAAAAGGTTAAATAGATGCCAAGAAGCGTTGCTAAAAATACCATTATGCGCAATATGCTGTATAAGGTCATTTTCTTATAGAGTGCATCTGCTTCTGATTGATAGAGCTTAAAATGTTCTTGATAATATAAATCTGGGTTTTGCATGATTAAAATTTGAGAGTCAAAGAAACAAAAAATCCCAATGTGTCATTGGGATTTTTTAAGTTATTAATGCCTTCGTTTTCGGAAGGATAGGTGGTAATTAGCCTTTTAAGCTTGCTGCCATATATTCACGATTCATGCGTGCAATGTATTCCAGCGAAATGCCTTTAGGGCATTCCATTTCACAGGCTCCAGTGTTGGTACAGTTACCAAACCCTTCTTCATCCATTTGTTTTACCATGTTAAGAACCCGCTCGGTGGCTTCAACCTTACCTTGTGGTAATAAGGCATATTGTGAGACTTTAGCCGCCACGAACAGCATGGCCGAAGAGTTTTTACAACTCGCTACACAGGCCCCACATCCAATACAGGTTGCAGCTTCAAATGCCTCATCAGCATCGTGTTTGTTCACCGGAATTGCATTGGCGTCAATCGTATTTCCAGAAGTATTTACTGAAATAAATCCACCAGCATGTTGAATCCGTTCAAATGAACTTCTATCAACAACCAAATCTTTGATCACCGGAAATGCATTGGCTCTAAAGGGTTCAATAAAAATGGTGTCTCCGTCCTTAAACATACGCATGTGTAATTGACAGGTCGTAATGCCTTTATCAGGTCCGTGTGGCTCACCATTAATATGGAGTGAGCACATGCCACAAATGCCTTCACGACAGTCATGGTCAAATGCCACAGGCTCTTCGCCCTTATTGATTAAGTCTTCGTTTAAAATGTCCAACATTTCCAAGAAGGACATATCGCCATCAATGCCATCGATTGGATATTCGACTATCTTTCCTTTTGTATCGGCGTTTTTTTGACGCCATATTTTTAAAGTTAATTTCATAACGTTCCTTCTTATTTATAACTTCTTTCTTTCACTTCAATATTCTCAAACTCCAATTCCTCTTTATGAAGAACGGCATCTTTTGGCGCGCCTTTAAATTCCCATGCTGCGACATATTGGAATTCTGGACGTCTTAAAGCTTCCCCTTCTTCAGTTTGAAATTCTTCTCTAAAATGACCTCCTGCAGATTCCTCTCTTTCAAGAGCATCCTTTGCAAAAAGTTCACCCAGTTCTAAGTAGTCAGCTACTCGCATGGCTTTTGCCAACTCTTCATTATATTCATTTTGAATTCCTGGAACCCTTACATCTTTCCAAAACTCTTCACGAAGTTCTGCAATTTCAACAATTGCCTCTCTCAAGCCTTGAGCATTCCTGGCCATTCCGCATTTATTCCACATAATCTTACCAAGACGCTTATGGAAATGATCAACAGAATGAGTTCCATTATTATTGATTAAATGCTCCAAGTTATCCTTAACACTTTTTTCAGCCTCATCAAATTCTGGTGTATCCGTTGGAATTTTTCCTGTTCTGATATCCTGGGCCAGATAATCACCAATGGTGTAAGGTAGGACAAAATAGCCATCTGCCAATCCTTGCATCAATGCTGACGCACCGAGGCGGTTAGCACCGTGATCAGAGAAATTAGCTTCGCCAATGCAATACAATCCT
Source organism: Gelidibacter maritimus (assembly GCF_014062315.1). GTDB lineage: Bacteria > Bacteroidota > Bacteroidia > Flavobacteriales > Flavobacteriaceae > Gelidibacter > Gelidibacter maritimus. The sequence continues at coordinate 296,158 of NZ_JACGLT010000002.1, read as the reverse complement.
GGAACATTGGTCATTAAATTATAATCCACCCAAAGACCACCCATGGTATAATGCACCGCTGGGTAAATCATCATTGGTGTTTCATACGGATTCTGATCAACAATCTTTTCGTACATCTGAAAGAGGTTGCCATACTTTTCTTTGATGACTTCCTGTCCAAATTTTTTGACTACTTTAGGGTCGTTTTCATCATAACCTCTTACGTGAGCACGTTCTTTTCCGTAGCGTTCAATGGCGGAAGCGAAGTCCAAAAACACAGCTTCACCAGTCTTATTGACACCGTAACCAGCGTCACAACGCTCCTTCGCAGCCCGAGAGGCCACATCACGAGGTACTAGGTTTCCGAAAGCTGGATAGCGACGCTCTAAGTAATAATCTCTATTTTCTGCAGGTATATCTGTAGGTTTTAATTTGCCTTCTCTAATGGCCAACACATCATCCATATTTTTTGGTACCCAAATACGTCCGTCATTACGAAGCGATTCAGACATCAAGGTCAATTTAGATTGATGCTCACCAGAAACAGGAATACAGGTTGGGTGAATTTGTGTATAACACGGATTTGCAAAGAACGCGCCACGCTTGTGCGCTTTCCAGGCGGCAGTTACGTTACTTCCCATGGCATTGGTGGATAAGAAAAAGACGTTTCCGTAACCTCCAGTACCCAAAACAACGGCGTGAGCGGAATGACGTTCCACTTCTCCAGTGACTAAGTTTCTTGCAATAATGCCTCGAGCTTTACCGCCAACTACCACTACATCCAACATTTCATGACGGTTGTACATCGTAATTTTTCCACGGCCAATCTGACGGTTCATTGCTGAGTAAGCACCCAATAATAATTGTTGTCCTGTTTGTCCTGCCGCATAGAATGTACGTGATACCAATACACCACCAAAAGAACGGTTATCTAGATAGCCACCATATTCACGAGCAAAAGGAACTCCTTGCGCTACGCATTGGTCAATGATATTGGCCGAAACTTCTGCCAATCTATAAACGTTTGCTTCACGAGAACGGTAATCGCCACCTTTTACAGTATCATAAAATAATCTGTAGGTAGAATCACCATCACCTTGATAGTTTTTTGCAGCGTTGATACCACCTTGTGCGGCGATAGAGTGTGCACGTCGTGGCGAATCTTGAAAACAAAATGCTTTTACGTTATAACCAAGTTCGGCTAAGGTTGCTGCCGCAGACCCACCGGCCAATCCAGTACCCACAACTATTACATCAATGTTACGCTTGTTAGCTGGGTTGACAAGGTTAATATTATTTTTATAATTAGTCCACTTATCGGCAAGTGGCCCTTTTGGTATTTTTGAATCTAAAGCCATATTAGATGTTTTTTAGTTGAAGTGATGATAAAGAGCAATGAAAATAAATCCTAAAGGGATGATTATGGCATAAGCCTTACCAAATCCTCTTAATCCTCTGGTGTATTTATTATTGGCGCCCACCGACTGAAATGCGGAACTGAACCCATGTAATAAATGCAATGCCAAAAACACAAATGCCAAACAGTACAGTGCTACGCGCCATCCGTCCACAAATTTGTGCTGTAAATGTTCAAAATAGCGATACTCGCCATTGTCAAGCAATCCTGACATATCTCCATCAATGAATTTTACTTGAATTTCTGGAAACCAAAAATCGTAAAAGTGAAGTCCAAGGAAGAGTAAGATGACCGCTCCTGTGTAAATCATGTTTCTACTCATCCAAGTAGAATTGGCATTGCCATTATATTTGACATACCCAATGCTTCTTGCGTTTCTATTTCTTATTTCCAGCACCATGCCCATGACGAAATGAAAAATGACGCCAAAAATTAAAATTGGTTGAAAAATATATTGCACAACCCAAAAGGTACCCATAAAATGTGAAGCCTCGTTAAATATGTCGGCACTGAACACAGAAAGGATGTTAATTGCAAAATGCTGTACTAAGAAGATCATGAGAAAGAATGCCGAAAGCGCCATGGCAAACTTTCTTCCAACTGAAGAATTAAAAATTCCGCCCATATTTGTAGTTAGTTTAATGTGACACAAAGATACGCTTCAAACGATTGAATGACAAGAAATAGATTTAATTATACTTATTTGGAATGATTTTAATTAAAGAGAAGGATCTGTCTGTTTTGAAAATCATAGGAAGCTGTGCATCCATTTGGTTTGTTCATCTAAATGTAAACATAATGAAAATGCCAGCAAAATCTGTGGTTAAATGTTTCATAAAAAGAAATGAGATTTTTTTAACCTCGGCCAAATCTGTAATTTTGAAAAAACGACAATACCATGAAATACGACAGAATAGACGCTAAACTTTTTATTAAAAACCGAAAAAATTTTATGGCTCAGATGAAGTCAAATAGTTTGGCGGTTTTTAATTCCAATGATATTTATCCAATCAGTGCCGACAGTACTATGCCATTTCAGCAACATCGGGATATTTTTTATCTGAGTGGTGTGGATCAGGAAGAAAGTATTTTGGTGCTTTTTCCTGATTGTCCGAATGAAAAGCATCGCGAAATTTTATTCTTGAAAGAAACCAACGATCATATTGCCGTTTGGGAAGGCGAGAAGCTGACCAAGGAAGCTGCTTTTGAGACCTCAGGTGTTAAAACCGTTTATTGGTTGCAGGACATGGAGAAAATAATGTTTGAATTGATGTCGCAATGTGACACCGTTTATATCAACACCAACGAGCATTATCGTGCGAATGTAGAAACGGAGACTCGTGAAGACCGTTACACCAAATGGCTTAAAGAAAAATACCCTGCGCATTCTGTAGCCAAAAGCAATCCTATTTTGCAACGTTTACGATCTGTGAAAGATCCAATAGAAATTGATTTAATGCAAAAAGCCTGTAACATTACCGAAAAAGGCTTTAGACGACTTTTAAATTTTGTAAAACCGGGGGTTTGGGAGTATGAAATTGAAGCAGAACTGATGCATGAGTTTTTGAGAAATCGTTCAAGAGGATTTGCTTACACCCCAATTATAGCAGCTGGTAATAATGCCAACGTGCTACATTATGTGGTCAATAACCAGCAATGTAAGGCCGGCGATTTGATTTTATTGGATGTTGGTGCAGAGTATGCCAATTATGCAAGTGATATGACGCGAACCATTCCTGTGTCTGGGAAATTTTCGAAGCGTCAAAAAGAGGTATATAATGCAGTTAACCGTGTGAAAAAGGAGGCTCAAAAAATGTTGGTGCCTGGAACGATTTGGGCGGACTATCACGTAGAGGTTGGAAAAATAATGACGTCTGAATTGTTAGGTTTGAAATTATTGGACAAAGCCGATGTTCAAAATGAAGACAAAGATTGGCCGGCTTACAAGAAATATTTTATGCACGGCACCAGTCATAATATCGGATTGGATACGCACGATTACGGAATTTTAACCGAACCGATGCAAGCTAATATGGTGTTTACCGTTGAGCCCGGAATTTATATTCCTGAAGAAGGCTTTGGCATTCGACTGGAAGATGATTTGGTGATTCAGAAAAAAGGAGCGCCATTTAACTTGATGGGTAATATCCCTATTGAAGCAGATGAGATTGAAGAGATCATGAATGCATAAAGAATGGTAGAGGCTCTTTGCAAAGAGCCTCTACTATAATCCTGGCCTAATTGGTTTCCGCCAAAGAATATGATAAACACTAATCAGGTTTTTTCAAAAAGCCGGCACCAAATCAAACACATACCGATTGAGCTTTCTCAACGTTTCAATCTTGTCGCTGGTATTGATCAATAAAGAAATATTATTGCTGCTGCCACCATAAGAAATCATTCTGACGTTAACATCTTGTAGGATCTGGAATAATTTTGGTGTATCGGGGTGATAGACAATATGGTGGCCGACAAGGCACACAATCGTTCTAAAATCATCGACGTCTACCTTCGCAAATTTCTCCAATTCGGTTACAATTTCAGACAGGTTTTTGGTGTCATCAATAGTGAGTGAAATGGCAATCTCTGAAGTGGTAATCATGTCAATGGACGTTTCGTATTTCTCAAAAATCTCAAAGACTTTTTTTAAGAACCCGTGCGCCAATAGCATGCGGGCCGATTTAATCTTTATAGCGGTAATGCCGTCTTTGGCGGCAATAGCTTTGATGCCTTCGCCATGAATGTTATTAGTAATTAATGTGCCATGTGCAGTGGGTGAGCTGGTATCTTTTAAACGTACCGGAATGTCTAAGTCCCTTACTGGGGTGACAGTTTGTGGATGTAAGATTTTCGCACCAAAATACGCCAATTCGGCGGCCTCATCAAATGACAAGTTGGAAATGGCATGGGTTTCTGGGACAAAACGTGGATCATTATTGTGGAAACCATCAATATCCGTCCAGATTTGAACTTCTTGAGCATGTAAAGCGGCGCCAATAATGGTTGCGGTATAATCGCTTCCACCACGTTGTAAGTTGCCAATCTGTCCTTCGGCATCCAAACAGATGAACCCTTGGGTAATATAAATGTCAGCTTCAGGAAGTTCATTAATGATGCGATTGAAGTTTTGACGTATATAAAAGCTATCGGGTTCATTGAACTTGTCAATCCGCATAAAATCCAATGCTGGTAATAACTGGGCATTGAGGCCCTCTTGCAGTAAAAACCGACTGAATATAAATGTGGACAACAGTTCTCCCTGGGCCACAATTTTATTGGATAGAACGGGCGAATAATTGACGTTGACCGTAGCTTTAAGTGTGTCAAAGATAGAATTGACATATGAGTGCGCTTCCTCTCTTAGATTAGGTTGATGAATTAATTGATTCACCGTTTGTGTATAAGTTTTATGAAGATCGGAAATCAACTCTAACGCGTTTTCTATTTCCTTATATTTTATACATTCTGAAATTGTGACCAGCGCATTAGTGGTACCTGACATAGCAGATAATACCACGACTTTACGTTGGCCATCATTAATAATGTTTTTGACATTGGTCATGTTTTCTATAGACCCGACTGATGTACCTCCAAATTTTAATACAAGCATAATTTTAAATTTTATCGCACGAAAATAGGTGTAACCTCTCTGTCAACAATGAAAATTAAAAAATTTGACTAATTTTACACAAAATGTTAAATAGTTAACAAATGCGAACGATTACTGCTTGTGTCAATGAGATTTTAATTGCTCAACCTTTTTTAGAAGAAGCATTGTCACGGGGTATCATCAACTATTCTGCTTTGGCTGAAGAATTGGTGGTTCCCATAAGTGAGATGTTAAAAAAACCGATAAAATCCGGTGCTGTCATGATGGCGCTACGGAGATACCAAACGCCAATGGATTTTGGAAATTCACTAAAACTTAAGCGGGTTATCCAAAATCTGGGCGACATTACCGTCAGGTCCAATTTAACAGATTTTACCTTTCAAAATTCAAAAACTTTGAGCTATAGCCACTCCAAAATTCTGGAGCAAATGGATAATTATTCTAATGTGTTTTACGCATTTACACGAGGAGTTTATGAGAGCAATATCATCATCTCAACATCGCAAAAACACAATATTTTAAAGCATTTTCAAGATGAGATTTTGCTAGGGGAAAGAGCCGAATTATCTGCCATCACCATCAGCTTGCCTTCTGATAATTCGAAAGTCACAGGTCTTTATTATCAGATTTTCAAGCGATTAGCCTGGGAAGGGATTGCGCTTTATGAAGTTGTTTCTACTACCAATGAATTTACCATCTTGGTGGAAGATGAAGTGGTGGATAAAGCGTTTTCGGTTATGAAGCGGTTGAAGGATTAAAATATTTAAAAATGTTTAGGAAGCAAAATATCACTAGTGACGGTATCAGCCACCCCAAATTAAATTGACCTAAAGGGATGACATCGATAACAGCAGTCAAGTTGTCCGAAGGCATCAAGATTTTCAGGAAATCAGGAATACTGAATATGAAAGCTGTAATGACGACACCTCTAAAGACTAAAGATGATGCCCATTGATCTGGAAGGGTATTGAGCAAAATTAAAATAATGGTTATTGGGTAGATGAACATAAGGGCCGGAATGGCGATGTCAATAATAAAACCAACCTCAAATTGTCCCATCACAACCCCTAATAAACTGCCTATGATTGCGGTTAGTGTATAGGCTTGTTCAGAGTTGTTGAATAAGCCTTTAAAGTAGTCGGCAGTACCAGTAATAATGCCCACAGCAGTCGTAAAGCAAGCTAAAGCAATTAATATGCTCAATAAGGTTGCACCTGCACTACCTAATGTCTTATTGCCTAATGCTAAAAGTAATTCGGGTCTAGTGATATGAGCCGGGAATTCTGTGTTATGTACTGATCCACTTAAAATAAGGCCGGTATAAATCACGAACAAACCAAAGCCAGCTACCAATCCAGCTTTGAAAATCAACTGTCTTTTTTCGGCAAAAGATTGCGTGCTGTTGAGGTTAATGGAAATGATTAAAACGGCACCAACTACCATGGCCGCAAGTGCATCAAAGGTTTGGTAACCTTCCATAAGGCCATCTACCACAGGTGTTTTTAATTTTGAGGGCAGCATGGCTTCAGCGGGTAAAAAAATGGCGACACCTATAATAGCTAATAGTATAACAATAATAATAGGCGTGAGGTATTTGCCCAAGAGGTCCAAAACCTTGGAGCGGTTCATCACAAAAATAAACACTAAGAGAAAATAGATACTGCTGGTAAGGAGACCACTGGTATCAAAAAATGGAGCAATAGCCATTTCGTGGGTTACAGATGCCGTCCTTGGCGCAGGCAATATGATGCAAATAGCATAGACCAATATGCAAAAAATGATACTAAAAATTGGCGATACTTTTTTTCCAAAATCGTACATAGTACCCTGTAATTTGGCGTGGGCTATAATGCCTAAAATTGGAATAACTACTGCTGTAATCACAAATCCGATGGTAACCAAAAACCAATCCGGACCTGCGTTAAAGCCCAGAAATGGTGGTAATATCAAATTTCCAGCCCCAAAAAACATCGAAAATAATGCGAAGCCGGTAATAAGTATGTCTTTAATTTTATTCATTTTATAGTCAATGCTAAGAGCTTCTTCCCTCAAAGTCTTTATATCTTTGCCGAATATAGTTCAAATATGATTTTAGAGTACAAAAATAGCCCAATCTTTTATACCGACGAAGGCGAAGGTAGAGTTGTAGTTTTACTGCATGGATTTATGGAAAATTCGACCATGTGGAAAGACTTAACCGCTGAAATTAAAGCTACCCATCGCATTATTTCCATCGATTTATTGGGCCACGGAAAAACTGGTTGTTGGGGTTACGTCCATACCATGGAAATGATGGCCGATGCCGTCGTGTTTGTCTTGGGGCAATTAAAGATTTCAAAATCGTTCTTTATCGGACATTCTATGGGTGGTTATGTGGCTTTGGCAATTGCTGAAGCATATCCTGAACGATTTTATGGCATGTGTTTGACTAACTCCACTCCGTATGCAGATAGTCCGGAACGACAAATCAATAGAGATCGTGCTATTAAAGTGGTAAAACAGAATCCTAACAATTTTATAAGCATGTCCATTTCAAATTTGTTCAGCCCTGACAATAGAGGACAATTTGTAGAAGAAATTGAATCCATAAAATTGGAAGCTATGGAGATGCCTGTACAAGGAATTATTGCTGCTTTGGAAGGCATGAAAATCAGAAAAGATAGAAGCGTTGTCTTGCAACAATTGACCGCAAAAAAAATGATTGTTTTAGGACGTCAAGATCCTATTTTGGATTTTACTGCTTTAAAACCACAACTTGCTGAAATTGAGGTTGAACTCGTCGAATTATCTGGAGGTCACATGTCGCATATTGAAAATAAATCAGATTATACTTACAATATAAAGCGTTTCATCGAAAATTAACGTGTTTTAACGTTAATATGAGTTATTTTTTTTAAGTTAGGCAACTCTAACTATAACAGCCATGAAAAAAACCAGTAATGCCCCAGCCCCAATGAAGCTTTATTGCAACCTTTTTGGTCACAATTATCAGGTTTCTAAAAAAGTGACTTCACACGTAAAAGAATATACCTGCAAGTGTTGTAAAAAACAACTAACCACCAATAGTAATGGTGCTCTTACAGAGTTGACGCCTAAATTTAAAGAAATCAATTCTATTTTGGAAGAGATGTACCTGCGTAGAACACACCGTTCAAGGGAGAAAGCGCTCAGTTCGTCGATATATTAGATTTCGAGAAGGACTTATTGTTTTGATTTTTATATATTTAGGTATCCTCTAAAATAATAATTAAAACCAATAACCAAGTGAAAACTGTTTACTGCTCTGTTTTTGGACACAACTATGTTGTTTCCAAAAAAATAACCTTTCACGTTAATGAGTATAAATGTACCCATTGCCGTGCACAAATGACCACAAACAGCAACGGCGAATTAACACCGTTGACTCCGAAGTTCAGGGAAATAAATTCTGTCCTTGAGCGAATTCATAAAAGACGAAGATTTAAAAGATTGGAAGGCCTGCTTATTTTTGAGCATTAATAGCTGATGTTAATTATAATGTTGGCAGAGTATCAAATGTAACTTATCGTGTTTGAAGTCTGTTAAATATGTCTGCCTTGGACATGTTTATAAGATGACAAGCTTGAGCTTTTAAATTATATCACCATGTTCCATCCCGTCACCATTCATAGACGGATAGAATGCCATTTTCCATACCAAATAGTTTTTATTAAAATCTTAACAGATAATCTTCTCCTTTGTAATTCGTTTTGATTACCATATGAGCTGTCCTAAAATCTTGAGTTTTGAAAAATTTATATTGCCGATTATTTAGCCACGATTTTATTGTGAAAAACGAAATCACCCAATTTGTCAAGGAGTACAAGTGTTTGCGCTGTGGGATGCAATTAACCACGAGCGATAAAGGGGAGCTTATTCCATTGACTGAGAGACGAAAGGAAATCAATAAAGTGTTAAAGACACTCTACAATAAAAGACGAAAATTAAAACAAAAAGTTTATTGATCTTTCAAGGCGTTCCATCCTTTGGCAATTAAAGGAATAAGTGTATCTCCACGTGTAATCAAATGCATGCCTTGTTCTTTTTCGGTCATATAACCAATCACAGTTAAATTAGGATTCCCCTTAATTTTTGGGAAATCGTCTTGTGAGACCGTCATGAGCAATTCGTAATCCTCTCCTCCGTTTAAAGCAATTGTCGTGCTATCAATTTTAAATTCCTCGCAAGTAGAAATGACTTGTGGATCGAGTGGAATTTTATTTTCATACAAAACAGCACCTACATCACTTTGTTTGCATAGATGAATGATTTCAGAAGACAAACCATCACTAATATCGATCATGGACGTAGGTTTAACCTCTAAATCTTTTAAAAGTTTAACAATATCCTTTCGTGCTTCTGGTTTCAATTGGCGTTCCACAATATAGGTATAAGGCTCTAAATCGGGTTGGTTATTGGGGTTAACCTTAAAGACTTCTTTTTCACGTTCCAAAACTTGAAGTCCCATATAAGCAGCACCCAAATCGCCAGTTACAACCAGCAAATCATTGGGTTTTGCACCGCTTCTGTAAACAACATCTTTTTTGTCCACTTCGCCAACTGCAGTTATGGAGATGATCAATCCTGTTGTAGATGAAGTTGTGTCGCCGCCTACCACATCCACGCCATAAATCTTTGAAGCCGTTTCAATACCAGCGTAAAGTTCTTCTAATGCTTCCAAAGGGAATCGGTTGGAAATAGCAATGGCAATTGTTACTTGTGTAGCAGTGGCATTCATGGCATACACATCAGATAAATTCGCAATCATTGCTTTATAGCCCAAATGTTTTAAAGGCATATAGCTTAAATCAAAGTGCACATGTTCCACCAAAATATCGGTGGTAATTACAGCTTGTTTCGACTTAAAATCCAACACAGCAGCATCGTCGCCAATGCTCTTTACTGTAGATTTCTGGGTGACCTTAAAATGCTTGGTCAGATGGTCAATGAGACCAAATTCACCTAAGTCACTAATAGGCGTTCGCGATTGATTTTTATCTTCTATCATGATGCAAATTTAGGGATATCGGATAGAAAATACGAATCATTTTAGCTGAATTATTGGAAGGTGAATGACATAAAAAAGACGAATAGGTCCATTTAAGAATATAATGTGAAGTTCTATGGAAAAACCCTTCTTATATTGTATATTTGTCCTCTATTTAGAAATAATCTTAATAACGAATGATAAAAGTATCTGAAACAGCTAAAAAAAAGGTCATGGAGCTCATGAGTGAGGATGGCTTTGACTATGCAACCGACTTTATACGCGTTGGTGTGAAAAGTGGTGGTTGTTCGGGTTTATCATATGATTTAAAATTTGATAAATCACAAAAAGATGAGGATAAGGTCTTTGAAGATAATGGTGTCAGAATTGTTATTGACAAAAAAAGCTTTTTATACCTTATTGGTACTACCCTTGAATATTCAGGTGGCTTAAATGGTGCTGGGTTTGTATTTAATAATCCAAACGCCAATCGCACTTGTGGATGTGGAGAGTCATTTTCTCTATAAATCCATCCCAACCTTCCCAAAAAGGAAGGAATTGAACAAATAAATGTAAATGACAAGATGAAATATACAGAAGACGATTTAAGAGAAGAATTAAAGACCAAGGAATACGAATATGGATTTTTTACTGACATTGAGTCTGATACGTTCGAGCCTGGTTTAAATGAAGATGTTGTCCGTGCCATTTCTTTAAAGAAAAATGAGCCGGAATGGATGACCGAATGGCGTTTGGAGGCTTTTCGGGCATGGGAGAAGATGGAAGAGCCGGAATGGGCAAATGTCACTTACGAAAAACCAGATTTTCAAGCTATATCCTATTATTCAGCACCAAATACCAAACCTAAATATGATAGTTTAGATGAGGTGGATCCGCAATTGCTGGAAACTTTTGACAAGCTAGGGATTTCTTTGGACGAGCAGAAAATGCTGGCCGGTGTTGCCATGGATGTTGTAATTGATTCCGTTTCAGTAGCCACAACCTTTAAGAAGTCATTGGACGAAAAAGGAATTATTTTTTGTTCCATCAGTGAAGCCATTCAAGAGCATCCTGAATTGGTGAAGAAATATATCGGAACGGTGGTGCCACGCACGGATAACTTCTATGCGGCGTTAAATTCAGCAGTGTTCAGTGATGGCAGTTTTTGCTATATACCAAAAGGCGTTCGTTGCCCAATGGAGCTATCTACTTATTTCCGTATCAACCAAGGAGGTACCGGACAGTTTGAGAGAACGCTCCTAATTGCTGATGAAGATAGTTATGTGAGTTACTTAGAAGGCTGTACGGCACCAAGCCGCGATGAGAATCAAATGCATGCTGCGGTAGTGGAATTGATTGCTATGGACAGCGCGGAAATTAAATATTCAACGGTTCAAAACTGGTTTCCTGGAACTGCTGAGGGCAAAGGTGGCGTTTTCAATTTTGTAACCAAACGAGGGATCTGTGAGGATAACGCCAAAATTTCTTGGACACAGGTAGAGACAGGTTCGGCCGTGACTTGGAAATACCCAAGTTGTATCCTTAAAGGTGATAATTCAGTAGGTGAATTTTATTCAATTGCCGTAACCAATCATCACCAACAAGCCGATACCGGAACTAAAATGATTCATTTGGGTAAAAACACCAAGTCGACAATTATTTCTAAAGGAATTTCAGCGGGGAAAGCCCAAAACTCCTATAGAGGTTTGGTACAGATAGGTCCTAGGGCAGAAAATGCCCGTAACTTTTCGGAATGTGATAGTTTATTGATGGGTAACGATTGTGGGGCACACACTTTCCCGTACATTGAAGTAAAAAATAAATCGGCAATAATAGAGCACGAAGCCACAACGAGTAAAATTGGAGAAGACCAAATTTTTTACTGTAACCAGCGGGGGATTGATACTGAAAAAGCCATTGCGCTTATTGTAAATGGTTTTAGTAAAGAGGTGTTGAATAAATTACCGATGGAGTTTGCAGTGGAAGCACAAAAATTATTGGAAATAAGTTTAGAAGGCTCAGTTGGATAGTAATTAAATTGAACCTGTAAAATTTGCACGTTCAATATCCTGCAAGATCTGTATAAACAACTTGCTAGGCTTTAGAAACCTTGAAGGTTTAAGAGCCTAAAGTTCCTATCGCCGACAATGCACAATATATGAAAAGAACAATTTTTCTTGTTTTTACGCTAATGGCTTTTGTGGGCTGTAAAAATGACTCAAAGTCTACAGTTGGTAATATTGAAGACCAGGATCAACTGAAGGTTAGAGAGCTGACGGGAAATTTTATTTACTATGACAATGCAGGTGTTTTGCAAACAGAAAGTGAGCTGTTTGGTGTTATAGAAGACGAAAATGCCAAAGAATTGATAGAAAGGGCGACGCCCTTGAAGAATCAACCGACAGATGAAGTGAAAGTGACGTTGAAAGTAAAGGTCATTAAAAAGCAAAAGCATGAAGAAGGTTGGGATAACAGAGTAGAGATTATTGATATTATATCCGTGTCTGAAGTAGCCGAAAAAAATAATAATGTCATTAAGATAAGAGCACAAGAATAGAATTATAGAATAGCAAATTCTGACCGATAACATTAGAATTTGTACGTTAAATTTAAGTAAAACCGTATGTTAAAAATTATTGATTTACACGCAAGTGTTGAAGATAAAGCCATTTTAAAAGGCATTGATTTAGAGATAAATGCAGGTGAGGTACATGCCATTATGGGGCCAAATGGTTCTGGTAAAAGTACTTTAGCTTCTGTTATAGCCGGAAAGGAAGACTATGAGGTTACTCAAGGAGATATCGTTTTTGAAGAGGAGAGCATCAACGAATTGGCACCTGAAGAGCGCGCCCATAAAGGAGTTTTCTTATCCTTTCAATATCCTACTGAGATTCCTGGTGTTTCCGTAACCAATTTCATGAAAACGGCCATCAATGAAACCCGAAAGGCGAGAGGACTTGGTGATATGCCAGCTAATGAAATGCTGAAAATGATTCGTGAGAAATCAGAAATGCTCGAAATTGATCGGAAATTTCTATCCCGGTCTTTAAATGAAGGCTTTTCAGGTGGTGAGAAGAAGCGAAATGAAATCTTTCAATTGGCCATGTTGGAACCAAAATTGGCTATCCTTGACGAAACCGATTCAGGTTTGGATATTGATGCACTTCGTATTGTGGCAAACGGCGTTAATAAACTGAAAAGTGACGATAATGCCGTCATCATCATTACCCACTACCAGCGTTTGTTAGACTATATTGTCCCTGATTTTGTACATGTCATGTTTGAAGGACGCATTGTGAAATCTGGTGGTAAGGAATTGGCCCACGAGCTTGAAGAAAAAGGCTACGACTGGATTAAGGAAGAAGTGAACGCTTAGTTTGGTTTGAAGGGTTTCTTGTTTAAAGTTTCAAGTTATCGCAACCATTGAGAAATTTGAAGATTTAGAAATCTGGCAGGAAGCTCGAAGACTTTCAAATGAGATTAAGAAATCACTTTAAAATCTGAACTAAAAAATGATTTTAGACTGAGAAATCAAATCAAATGATCCTCAGGTTTAGTAATGGACAATATTGCCGAGGGATTTGAGTACGATGGGAATATTGAATTCAGACAGTTCTTATCCGTTGCAAAAGGATCGGCAGGTGAATCAAGATCTCAATTATTATAGAGTCTGATTATGGATATATAGAAAAAGAGAAGTTAGAGAAATTGGTTGAAGAATACGAACAATTAAGTAAACGAATAGCCAATTACATAATATATTTAAACAAACAAGATTTCAAAGGGAACAAATTCAGGTGATTACGGAACCGTAATCCCTTGAAACAAGAAACAAAAGAAACTTGAAACTTACAGAATGGAACTAAAAGAAAAACTCATAGCCTCATTTATGGCATTCGAAAACTTGGTGGATGTTGATGCGCCAGTTCACGACGTGCGAAGTGAAGCAATTAAAGAATTTGAAGCACAAGGCTTCCCGTCAAGAAGGGACGAAGCTTGGAAATACACCTCGTTAAACAGTATTTTAAAACACGATTATAGTGTGTTTCCGAAGAAAGAAAACCGCATCGATTACAACGATATCAAGAAATACTTTATCCACGATATTGACACTTATAAAATAGTTTTTGTCGATGGAAAATATTCATCACATCTCTCTGAGACTACCCATGATGGGGTGGACATTTGTTTGATGTCATCGGCATTGTCAAAACCAAAATACCGACCAGTAATTGAAAACTATTTCAATAAAGTGGCAACTAAAGATGGGTTGACCTCATTGAACACTGCATTTTCTCAAGAAGGTGCTTACATTCATATTCCTAAGAACAAATCGGTGGCAAAACCTATTCAGATTGTTCATTTCTCAACAGGTAATGAATCATCATTAATGCTACAACCTCGAAATTTGATTGTGGTGGATGAAAATTCACATGTCCAGATTATTGAGCGCCATCAAAGTTTGACCGAAAATCCTGTGTTGACCAATACGGTTACTGAGATTTTTGCAGATAAGCGCGCCATTGTGGATTATTATAAAATTCAAAATGACAACGAAAACGCTTCATTGATTGACAGTACGTTTATCAATCAAAAACAAGAAAGTTTTGCCAGTGTACATACGTTTTCCTTTGGGGGTAAATTAACCCGTAACAATCTTAATTTTTACCAAAACGGAGAGCGAATTGACTCTACTTTAAAAGGGGCAACCATTATTGGCAACAGACAGCATGTTGATCATAACACTTTGGTGCATCATATTGAACCAAATTGCGAAAGCCATCAAGACTACAAAGGTATTTTTGATGACAATGCGACGGGTGTTTTCAACGGAAAAGTATTGGTTAACAGAGAAGCTCAAAAAACCAATGCCTTTCAGGCCAATAACAATATTCTAATTGGTGATAAGGCAAGTATCAACACCAAACCACAATTGGAAATTTTTGCTGACGATGTGAAGTGTTCGCACGGATGTACCATTGGTCAATTGGATGAAAGTGCTATGTTTTATTTGCGATCAAGAGGAATTCCAGAAAAAGAAGCAAAAGCTTTGTTGATGTATGCCTTTAGTAATAACGTATTAAGTTCGGTTAAAATTCCAGAGATTAAACAACGAATTACGAATATTATCGCTAAGAAACTTGGGGTCAATATTGGATTTGATCTATAGTTAGCATACAGGTCCGCCTACCAAAAAGGTAAGTAACACAGAACTGGCAGATTGACGCTGATTATCATTTTTCTATTATCTGTTTCTGATATACTAAGATTTGTGGTTATCATAAACAATCAGCTTCACCCGTCTGAACGGAGGGGCAGGTCTGCGGGCCACGCAATGATTCCAAACTTCAAAATTTAGAGCATGTTTCCAGTCGAAAAAATACGAAAAGATTTTCCAATACTTCAAAGACAAGTCAATGGGAAACCATTGGTTTATTTTGATAATGCCGCTACGTCTCAAACGCCGCAACAAGTTATGGATGCCATTGTGGATTATTATTCAAACTACAATGCCAATATCCATAGAGGCGTTCATAGTTTGAGTCAAGAGGCAACAGATAAGTATGAAGAAGCACGTTTAAAAATACAAAAACATTTCAATGCAAGAGCATCGCATGAAATCATCATGACGGCTGGCACAACCCATGGTATCAATTTAGTAGCCAGTGGTTTTACAACGCTCTTAAAAAAAGGTGATGAAGTCATCGTATCCGCATTAGAACATCACAGTAATATTGTGCCTTGGCAAATGCTTTGTGAACGGAGTGGTGCGGAATTAAAAGTCATTCCGATGAATGACGAAGGTGAGCTGATTTTATCGGCATACGATGCGCTTCTTTCTGATAATACAAAACTCGTTTTTGTCAACCATATTTCCAATGCCTTAGGGACGATTAATCCTATTGAGAGCATGATCAAGAAAGCACATGCCGTTGGAGCAGCAGTTTTGGTTGATGGGGCACAGGCTTGTCCTCACATAAAGGCGGATGTACAAGCTCTGGATGTTGATTTTTACGTCGTTTCCGCGCATAAAATGTGTGGTCCAACTGGGGTTGGAATACTTTACGGAAAGGAAGAATGGCTCAACAAATTACCACCTTATCAGGGCGGTGGGGAAATGATTGCCGAGGTTTCATTCGAAAAAACTACTTATGCCGGACTACCTCATAAATTTGAAGCAGGCACTCCCAATATTTGTGGTGGCATTGCTTTTGGTGCGGCCATTGATTATATGAATCAAATTGGTTTTGAAAAGATTGATGCCTATGAGCAGGAACTTTTAGAATACGGTACAAAGAAACTATTAGAAATTGAAGGCTTGAAAATCTATGGCACTTCAGAACATAAAACTTCAGTAATTTCCTTCAATCTCGATGGTATTCATCCTTATGATGTTGGAACTTTACTCGATAAAATGGGGGTAGCGGTCCGTACGGGACACCATTGCGCACAACCGATCATGGATTATTTTAAAATTCCGGGGACGATAAGGGCATCTTTTGCTTTTTATAATACCAAGCAGGAAATTGATGTGTTGGTGGAAGGGGTTAAAAAAGCCCAAATGATGCTGTCTTAAGCGTCAGGTTTCAAAATTAAATTTATGAGTTTAAAGTTTTTCGCCATTAATTCATTGGTCCTATTATTTCTGTCATGTTCCCCTAATGATAAAATCCTACTAATTGCCAATAAAAAAGCAAATTGTACAGGCGTAGCACCTCAAAAGTGTCTCCAAATTAAAAATGAAGGTGAAATTGATTGGACCTACCTTTATAGTGATATTGAAGGCTTTGACTATGTTGAAGGCTTCTATTATAGATTAAAAGTTAACGTTTCGGAAGTGGAAAACCCACCAGCAGATGGGTCGTCCTTAAAGTATTATTTGGTTGAAATTTTAGAAAAATCAAGAGCACCTTTAAACATAGATCAGGGTTCGTGGTTGGTAACCCGGGTAAAGGATAGAGACAGTTTTGCTAGAAACCCGTTTATTAAAATTGATCTGTCACAAAATGTAATCAACGGTAATACCAGCTGTAACCGGTTTTCGGCAAATATTGAGGTTACCGACAATCAGGTTGACATCACTGAGTTGTCTTCAACGGAAATGATGTGTAGGGATATTGAAGTCGAAACACTGTTTCTTGATGCCATGGCACGCATTGCGTCATATACTTTAAAGAATGACAAACTTCAGTTATTGGATATAAATAAGGAGCTGCTCATTGAATGCACCTATTTAAAATCAGAGTAGTCCTTCGGAATTAACCGCTTGATATCCATGGTTAAATTTCGTGTTTTGAAGAGATAAATTGTAACTTTGTATAAAATTTCAGAATGACTATAAAAGCGATACAAGAAGACCTTATCGATGAGTTTTCAATGTTTGAAGATTGGGAAGAGCGCTATCAATATATGATTGATTTAGGCAAAACTTTACCTCTGATTGACGAGCAATATAAAACGCAGGAAAATATCATTAAAGGCTGCCAAAGTAAAGTTTGGGTACATGCCGAAATGAAGGATGACAAAGTTGTATTTACGGCCGATAGTGATGCTATTATCACCAAAGGTATAATTGCAATATTAATTCGTGTGTTTTCAAATCAAAATCCCCAGGATATTATTGATGCCAATACTGATTTTATCGATGCCATTGGTCTAAAGGAGCATCTATCACCAACACGTGCCAACGGATTGGTGAGTATGATCAAACAATTAAAAATGTATGCTATTGCATACCAAACACAGCTTAACTAAATTCCTGAAAGCAGGAATCTCGGAATTGCTATTTCGAAACAGATGGTTATAGTAGGATAAAGCTTGAATATTTCTGATTAGAAAATAGATTTTTTACAAACACAGTACAATTGAATTATGTTGATGCGTTGAATAGTTGCGGTATTTATCCTAAACTCTTTAACACTAAATTTTTAAATGATGAGTAAAGAAATAGATACATTCGCTCTAGGCGAAAAAATAGTAAACGTTATAAAAACTGTTTATGACCCTGAAATTCCAGTTGATATTTATGAATTGGGATTGATTTATGATGTTTTTGTCAATGAAGATTATGATGTTAAGATCCTTATGACCTTAACAACACCAAATTGTCCAGTAGCTGAAAGCTTGCCATTGGAAGTTGAGGAGCGCGTAAAATCAATTGACGAGGTCAAATCTGCAATAGTCGAAATGACGTTTGATCCACCGTGGAGTCAAGATTTAATGAGTGAAGAAGCGAAGTTGGAATTGGGGATGCTTTAATCTTCAGTAGGTCGTATTCAGTAAGATTGATCAGTTGTCAGTCTACATTAGGCAATCCGTAATTGGCGGGGTTGCCTGTCTTGATACGGACCTTCAATTGTTCTTCATAAAAACTACATCTTACACCCACCTTAACCAATGGCACGACGACGTCCTAAATCATTAAAAGATAAAGACAAAACCAGTCTTCGGAAGTCTTTTAGTGCCTTGGTATTTATCCCGCGTTTCTTTAAGGAAATTTGGCGGACCAATAAAAAGTTGTTTCTTTTATCGGCATTATGCCGACTTATTGGCGCTATTTTACCAGTGATCATCCTGTGGGTTGGAAAACTCATTATTGATGAGATCATTCTTCAAACCCAGCTTGAGGTCTCTGATTTGACGCAGCTGTGGACCTACGTTGGCATTGAACTGGGTCTGGTTGTTCTCTCCGACCTCATGAGTCGCGCAATATCTCTAACCGACGGACTTTTGGGTGATGCTTACGCTATAGAATCTTCAGTTACGATAATAAAGAAAACCAATCAGATAGATATCAGTCTCTTGGAAGACTCTGAATTCTATGATAAACTGGAACGCGCCAGAATGCAAACCTCGGGCCGTGTCGGACTTTTATCCAATGCTTTGGGTGAGGTTCAGAGCTTGATTTCCATTACAACACTCGTAGCAGGCTTGATCTATTTTGAACCCTATCTGATTATTCTGTTGGTGTTGAGTATAATTCCTTCTTTTATTAATGAAATTTGGTTCAGTCAGCAGCAATATTCTTTGGCACGAGGTTGGACGGCCGAGCGGCGAGAATTGGATTATCTCAGATTTATCGGCGCAAATAATATTACGGCAAAAGAAATTAAACTCTTCGGCTTGACGGATTTTATTGTTGATCGGTTTAAAAACCTTTCCCAAGAATATTTCGAGCTCAATAAAAAATTGGCAATCAAACGCACAGGATTAGGATTTGTATTTAATGTTTTGGGAACGCTGAGTTATTATGGCGCTTATATATTTATTATTTACCGTGTTATCTCTGGAGTAATTACTCTGGGTGAATTGACATTTTTATCCGGTTCTTTTAATAGATTGACTCGGAACCTTCAGGATTTCTTTTCTAAATTCACCAGGATTACTGAAAGTGCACTTTACTTGAAGGATTATTTTGAGTTTATTGACCTCAAAATTGCTCCAAACCATCTCGAAGATCAGATTCTACCCGAAAAGATAACAACAGGATTTGAATTTCGAAATGTCCATTTTTCATATCCTGATTCTGATACTGAAATTCTCAAAGGTGTAAGTTTTACTATATCTGCCGGAGAGAAGATGGCTTTTGTTGGTCAAAATGGTGCAGGAAAAACAACATTGACCAAATTGATGTTGCGGTTTTATGAACCTACATCCGGTGAGATATTGCTTGATGGTATCAATATCAATCGATTTAAACAGAATGATTATCAGAAGTTTTTTGGAGTAATTTTCCAAGATTTTTTCCGTTATGAATTTACGGTCAGAGAAAATATTGCTATTGGCGATATCGACGCGTTGGAGAATCAAGAAAAAATTGAAAATGCCGCCCAATTGAGCTTAGCCAATGAAGTTATTTCAGAGTTAAAAAAAGGTTATGATCAGCAACTCGGTAAACGCTTTTATAAAGGACAGGAACTCTCTGGTGGGCAGTGGCAAAAAATAGCTTTGGCAAGAGCATATATGAAAGATGCAGAAGTTATGATTTTGGACGAGCCAACTTCAGCATTGGATGCCAAGGCAGAAAGCGACGTTTTTAAACGCTTTATTGCGTTGACCAAAGGTAAAACGAGCATTATCATTTCTCATAGATTCAGTACGGTCAGACAAGCCGATAGGATTCTTGTGTTGGATGATGGAAAAGTATTAGAGGTAGGAACGCACGATGAGTTAATGGAAAATGAAGCACTGTATGCGCAACTCTTTCAACTACAAGCGGAAGGATACCAATAAAAGCCGGTTTTTTCTTTAAAAAAAGATAAAGCAGATATAAGCAGCCAGGCCTGAGCCACAATAAATTTTTAATGTATTATTTAAAAGCAATTGTCCATAAATTTGGAGAAATTCGAGATCCCGCCCAAATTCGGGATTATCCCGATTGCTATCGGGACAACCATCTATTTTGTCTGCGTACTACGTGCTTGTCAAAATAGGGTTTCACTAATAAAACACTTAATTTTGCAATATGGAAAATGAAATTATTAACAGAGTGGCCAATAGTAAATTGGTAGTTGTTAACTTAGAGGATTATTATCCAAAAGGTGAGCGTACCGTAATTGATATCAAAGATTGGTTATTTCAGGAATTGGTGCTTCGCGAAAAGGATTTTAGAGCATCTGCTAAATCACATAATTGGACACAATATCAAGATCACTATGTGGCATTAACTTGTACTACAGACGCTATTGTGCCTGCATGGGCTTATATGCTGTTGACTATGCATTTACAACCCTATGCCAAAAAAATTGTTATTGGCGATTTAGAACAACTAGAAACTTCAATATATCAGGATATTATTCAAAATCTCGATACTGAAGCTTTTGTTGATCAGCCGCTGATTATTAAAGGTTGCACCAATAAACCGGTTCCTGCCAATGCCTATATCATGTTGTCCCAGAAACTAAAACCATTGGCGCGATCTATTATGTATGGAGAGGCTTGTTCCTCAGTACCTTTATATAAAAGAAGATAAATCAAGTTTTGAAGTGTTATTGATTAAACCTTATCTTTGCACGTTTTTTAAATTAATCCATAAAGAATTTAAAACAGTAAATTATGAAAAGTAAAATCATTTTAAGCTTCATCTTCATGTTATCATTATCAATTGGTTTTGCACAAACCAAAGAAGAATTACAAGCACAAAAATCGGAAAAACAAGCTGTAGCTGATGCCGCACAGGCTGAAGCAAATGCTATCCAAGCACAAATAGATGCCCTTCCAGGCTGGAAAAAAGGTGCCTTTGGAGTCATTGGCGGAAGTTTATCACACTTCAATAACTGGTATGCTCAAGGGGCCCCAAACAATAGCTCTGGGAATATTGGGATTAACTTTAATGCCTATGCCAATAAATTGGAAGACAACTATTTTTGGAGAAACTCCTTAACGGTAAATCTAGCGTGGGTTAAATTAGACGATAAAGATGATCCTAATGATAATGACAGCTTTAAACCCACGACTGATGTGTTTAATATTTCGTCATTATATGGCCAAAAACTAAGCGAAAAATGGGCGGCTTCTGCATTGGGCGAATATAGAACCACTATTTTAAACAATTTTAACGATCCTGGATACTTAGATTTGGGTGTAGGTTTTACCTGGACCCCACTTAACAATTTGATTGTTGTGATCCATCCGTTAAACTACAACTTTGTATTTGCCGATAGCGATACCATATTTGAATCGTCTTTAGGGGCGAAAGTTATGGCGGATTATACCAGAAAAATTGGAGCCATTGACTTCAAGTCTAATTTATCTGCATTTTATAGTTATAAAGACTCTGATCTGTCCAACTGGACTTGGACCAACAATTTCAGTTATACGCTTTGGAAGCAGATAGGTGTAGGATTTGATTTTGCTCTGAGAAGCAACAAGCAGGAAGCTCTAAATTATGCGCTTGCCAATTATGGTGGACCAGTAGGAGATGAGCCTACTTTTGGAACGGTTGACAATGATTTACAAACCTATTATACAGTTGGTTTAACCTATAAATTCTAAAATCACTTAAGATTTTAAAAAAAATGCTACCCGAAAAAGGTAGCATTTTTTTTTAAATTAAGATTGGCTCACTCTTCTTCCCCGGCTTCATAATCTGGATAGAGAAAATCGTTATACGGGAAGCGGGTCACGTGAATATTTCTCACCTCCTCATAAACACGCTTTTTAAAACTTTCTAAATTTTTCTTGTTCAGCGCTGAAATGAAAATAGCGTCATCTCCAATTTTGTTCATCCAAGTTTTTTTCCATTCTTCAAGGGTATAATGATCCTTGGTTTTAACGGCAATTAAATCTTCATTGTCAAAAGGTGCCGGCTCATAAGCATCAATTTTATTGAAAACCATAATTGTTGGCTTATGTCCACTGTCAATTTCATTCAATATTTTACGAACGGATTCTATCTGCTCTTCAAAATTGTGGTGCGAAATATCAACCACATGAAGCAATAAATCGGCTTCCCTGACTTCATCCAAAGTGCTTTTAAAAGATTCAACAAGCTGTGTCGGTAATTTTCTGATAAACCCAACGGTATCACTCACCAAAAATGGCAGATTGCCAATCACCACTTTTCTTACCGTGGTATCAAGGGTGGCAAACAGTTTGTCTTCTACAAAAACCTCACTATTGCTAATAACGTTCATTAAGGTCGATTTACCTACGTTTGTATAGCCCACCAAAGCAACACGGACCAAATGGCCTCTATTCCCACGTTGAATGGCCTGTTGTTTGTCAATGACTTTTAGTTTATCCTTTAAGAGTGTGATCCGGTCTCTAACAATTCGACGGTCAGTTTCAATTTCGCGCTCTCCTGGACCACGCATACCAATACCTCCTCGTTGACGTTCCAAGTGGGTCCACATCCCTTTCAATCGTGGCAGCAAATACTCACATTGTGCCAATTCAACTTGCGTTCTGGCATAACTTGTTTGTGCGCGTTGAGCAAAAATATCAAGGATAAGATTGGTTCTATCCAGTACTTTACAATTTAAAATCTTACTGATATTCCGTTCTTGTGCTGCTGATAGTTCATCATCAAAAATGGCGGTGTCAATTTCATTTTCTTTGATAAAATTTAAAACATCTTGCAGCTTTCCTGTCCCTATAAATGTTTTTGGGTTGGGAGTGTCCATTTTTTGCGTGAAGCGTTTAACCGCTTCACCACCTGCTGTAAAGGTTAAGAATTCTAATTCATCTAAATATTCTTTAGCTTGTAGTTCGTCTTGTTCCTTGGTAATAACACCGATTAATACGGCTCTTTCTAATTTAATATCTGATTTTTCTAACATAGATGTATTTAAAACACAAAGTTACATAATTGATTGGCTATCATTTAGTATTTTTAAAACTTAAATTTGTAAAGTGAATCTTCCAACTTCCATCTCTGAGACCTATACCGTTGCATTCTATAATACTGAAAACTTATTTGATTATATAGATGATCCATTGATCAAGGATATTGATTTTTTAGAAACATCAAATAAAAACTGGAACAAAGAACGATATCAAAATAAAATCTATAAAACGGGGATGGCCATTTCAAAAATTGGATTTGATGATCTTCAAAAACCACCAACATTAATTGGTTTGGCTGAAGTGGAAAACGATAGGGTCTTAAACGCTTTGGTGAAAAGCGCCCACCTAAAAGATTACAATTATGGTTTTGTACGTTATGACTCGCCAGACGAAAGGGGCATTGATGTCGCTTTATTATATGATACGTACAGCTTTACTCTTGAAAATTCAGAGAATATTACGCTTGATATTAAGAGCGAACTCGGCGTAAGAGATTATACTAGGGATATTCTCAAGATTTGTGGTTATTTGGATGGTGAAAAAATCCATCTTCTTATCAATCATTGGCCTTCAAGACACGAAGGATCTGACACAACTGGATATAAACGGATGCATGCATCTCAGAAAGTAGTTGCTCTTATTGATGGGATCCTAAAAGAAGATGCTGAGGCAAAGGTGATTATTATGGGCGATTTTAATGATAATCCGAGGAATGAAAGTATCCAATTTTTGAAAAATACAAAATCACTATTCAATCCTATGGAAAAGCTTATGTCTTACACCAGGGGAAGCGCGAATCATAACTCCAAATGGATTTTATTTGATCAAATTTTGATGACCAAAAATTTTTTGAAACTAGACAAAGAAGGCCTAAAGTTTATAAAAGCAGATATTTTTGATGAAAAATCCTGACGCATTACGATGGTAAATATAAGGGACAGCCTTTTAGAACTTATGTAGGTAAAAAATATAAGGGCGGCTTCAGTGATCATTTCCCCGTGTATATTCAGTTGAGAAAGGAGGTGCTATAATAATATGTTTTTCTTAAAAATCGATTGGGGCAAACTCTATTTTGAAGTATAACGTTTGGTATATGCACTGTGGCGTATCTCGGCACGAACCTCTCCAAATATAAACTAACTTTGGAAAATCCGCAGGATTTTCCAAGTGAGGACAGACCAAGCCATAGCTTATATACAGTGTTACTGCAGGCTTTTTTTTATTCCGTTTTATAAATCATTTCGTAATCGTGTGCTGTCACAAACATTGGAAATTCAGTCCACTTTTTTCCGTTCGATTTAGCATTTTTATAAGTTTCCCTAAAAAGTTCTTGTAATCTTAAAATTATTAATAATTCGGCAACTTCATATGCTTGTTCGATTTCAGGTATTTCGTATTTTTTATTTTTATAAACGTCTTCATAAACTTTTTGTAGGTTCTCAAACCCAGTTAATGTCAAATCATTTTTTGTCAAATGGTCATAATCCGCTAACCATTCGTAATCTTCTTGTGCAATTTCGCTAAATGAAAACAAGTCTATAAACCAACGGTCATAGTTTATTGTGAATCCGTTCATTTCGCAGTATAATGCCTTTAGATTTTTTCCAAAACTCAAAGCGTATTTTAATTTGACACTTGAATAAAAATTGGAAATATACTTGTCCAATTTCGATTCCAAATGTAGGAGATTCATTCCAATCAATTGATGGAATTCCGTTTCGGGAATCTTGCTTAATTCGGATTCCGCAATTCGAATTGCAGAATCTAAATCGTTCCGCTTTACATATTCGTTAAGTTTATCTTCTAAATCGAAGTTCATAGGTTTGTTCAGCTTGCAGGTAACTTATTTATAATTTACCCATCAAAAAACTTTCAAAAACAGCAGCGCCAAAAACAAGGCCACTACAGGAATTAACCACAATGTAAAAAGACCATAGTTCGATTTCTTTTTTTGATTGGCATTCATAATCTTTCGTTTTTTACCGCTGTATTGGATCCAATTGATAAAATAAAGAAGCAAACAAGCTAAGACAAACAATACCCAAGCTTTTGTTGCCGACATGGTTGCTACGCGCATCTGTTGGAAAAACTCAGCAAAGAACACTCCTAAAACCAACAAAAATGAGGCTTGGACTATGGTAATGTAAACTATAGCAATAGTGTTGGCCTTTTTTCTATAGGTTCCATTTTTATAATGGTTAAAACTATTAAAGAATAGTTGGTCAAATAGGGTCATAAAACGTTGGTGTCATTAAGGTTTATTCCTTCTCAAAAATGAAAACATCATCAATTAGATAAGCGCCGGACAATGAGGTTGATCTTCCGTTGCCCTTCACTTTAAAGGCAATGTACAAAATTCCTCCATAAGACGAGAGATCAATTAAACCAGAATCCACGAATTCATTCGATGGGGTGGTTTGTGACGGTAAAAAAGCGTCTAAGGGATGCCATGTTGCAGATAGTACATTGCTGCCGTCAAAATCAGTGGATATCAATACCTCCAAGGTGTTGCTGGCCGATCTGACTTCGTTTTGGGCTGCTTTAAAATTGAGGTAGGTGTAAGAATGCGAATCTCGAGTAATTCTCGGGGTAATCAGCCATCCAATATTGGAAGCATTTCCAGACCCGAGAGGATTAAATTCAGCATATCCGTTACCATCAGAGCTGCTTTCCTTCCACAACACTTTTCCTGCTTGGGCAAAATTGGTCCAGCCATCAAAATCCAAATCCGTGTCGTCAATTGCCAAATCAAAATCCTCTTTAAATAAAATGCCAAAATCTTCGATGCTCAATGGGGTACATCTACTGTCATCCATTTTTACACCACTCAGATTATTCAGTGCCAGCACTATCGTACTGCCATCAAATGTTTTTGTAATGACTCCTTTGATCGTTCCATTTCCGAGAGGAAGCAATATATCTTTAAAGGTTGCGAAAGAACTCGTTTCCAAAGAGAATTTAGAATAGCCAATATCATTTGTGCAAGCTTGCATCTCCCTGAGCGTATCAAAATCCTGAATGGGATCATAATAGCGTTCGCCTTCTAAATTTTCAGCGAATTCAACATTATTGAACTGTACATAAAGCCCTAAATGATCAGGACTAACTTCCGAGAAAGTAAGTACTAGTGGTGTCAATTCTAAAGTGTTTTTGGAACGGAATATATGCTGTGCTCGTTGGTTTTCGGTCAAACGTTGGACGGTAGTTCCATATTGATCAGTGGCCGTTTCTCCACCAATAGTAATAACCCCATTTCCAATGCGCTCCTCTCCTATAAAAAGACCTTTCAATTTGATGTAAACTTCTCTTCCGAAATTATATTGGTTATAAGTCTCCACCTGATTGAGGATGACTTTAATGCCAGCAGTAGGGTTTTCTGGCGTATTTTGAAGAAATACTTCTTTAAAAAAATTGCCTTCTTTATCTGATGAACTCACGTAGCCTTTTATATAAATATCCGTTTCAATTAACACCGGCTTTCTATAATTATTGGCATATTTCAACTTCAATTCTCCCATTGAAACTTCAATGGCATCACTGGCCAAAAGCGCTTCCAAGCCTTTGTTCTCTTCATTGCCCAGATCATTCGGAACCTTGAAATCATCGTCTTTTACACAAGAAGATGTCATGATATACACAAGTATCATGATGAAAATCGCTAAAATTCTATTAATCTTAAACATAATTTTATAGTTTTTTCTGTTCATTTTCAGAATCGCAGGTTCAGGTTCAAAAAGTATGTCGTTCCACGTCCATACCAATATTTTGATCCAAATACCGGAATTTCATTGCTGGCGTCTTTCTTCAGCATCCTATAATTAGCATTCCTACCTTGCCCGAAGCCACCTGTCTTATGTGCAACATCAAGAATGTTGTTGACACTGGCAAAAAATCCCACAAAATACCTGTTGATCCGCCATGATTTTCCACCTACAAGATTTACGATCATATACTCATCAAATTTCTCCTGTTTCAAAAGTTGTTTTGCAACCTCAGGATCATAATCGTTAAAAGGCAAGCCATCAGCATCCGTATAGAAATTGCGTGTTCTAATTAGCGGACTGATATCAACGTATGCCTTATCAAAAAAGTTTGCGGTTGCCCCAAACCACCAATAATCTGGATCACGATATTCAAAACCTACGGAGTATGCGGTTTGAGGCCCGCTGGCAAGTTTGTAGTTTTTAAGGTTCGCTTTTCCGAAGTCAATCCCATCAGGATTGGTAAAACTCGAAGAAGTCAAATATAGATTTGGGTTGTTGTCATAGATGAATTGGCCTATAGAAGCGACACCTTTTAGTTTTATTGAAGGGGTTACTTGTGCTTCAATGCCAAGTTCTCCGCCAAAATGCTTTTTGTCAATACCTTGTGAAATCTCTTGAACGAATGCTGAGGTCTGGTTTTCGGAGATTTCAAAACTGCTCAGTCCATCGGCGTAGTAAAATGAGATTTTATTGGCATTCTCAATTTTTGAATAATAACCCGTCAATTTTGCTTTTACAATAGAAGATCGATAGATATAACTGGCATCCACTGAAGTGATTTTTTCTTCTGAAATGTTTTTCACCACGTTATGATTCTCCCGAGCGTTGGTATAGGTATTTCTAAGTGTTGGTGCTTTTGAAAGATATCCCGCGTTGAAATCCAATAGATGTTTTCCAGTAATTTTATAGGTCAATCCAGCTTTTGCCCCCAAACCTGAAAAACTGAGTTTTTCGCCTTTTCCGAGCGAATTGGTCGCGTAGATTTCATGTTGATAAAGTCCTTCACGCTGGTAGGTCGTGTTGGAAACACTTAATGCAGTATAATAATCGACTTTTTTGTACTTGAATTGGGCTTGGGCAAATCCGGAAATTACATTCGCATACAAGTTGTAATTGTATCTAAACCGATCGCCTTCACCAACAATTTTATTTGGATGTTGTAAATCGTATTGAATATTGTCAAATGAATCAACATTCAACACACCTGAAGCACCCAATAGGTCCTTGACTTCTGCGAAATTTTCAGACTTTAAATGGCGATAATTGATGGTGCCATTTAGGGTCATATGATCAGAAATATCAGAAGTAAGGATGGCGTTTACAGTGAATTGAGTGTCGTCATTTCTGTCCTCATATAGAGAATAGGCTGCGTTTAAACCACTGCTATTATTGGTGATATTGGCGTCATAGATTCTATTCCAATCAATTTGACCATCTTTTAAAAAGTCTTGTTCCAATTGATAGGCCTTGGCGTAATCTGGACCATTTTTATCGGCCAAAGCATAACTCGGCAGTTTTTGATAATAGGCAGGGCTTGGGTTGCCACCACCAGGATAGTCTAGTCGGCTGTTTCCTACTTTACCAAATTGATAGGCAAGGTTCGTATTGAAAGTGGTTTTATTGCTGATGTCCCAATAGTGATTCATCATAAAGATCGGCTCGCTCACTTCTTTGACACGTGAATTACGTTTTTTGCCATTTTGATAACCCCAATATTCATTGTATTTGATGCCTTTTAAATCGAAAACCTCTTGGGTATTTGGAGAGGATTTCCCGCGTCGGTGGGGTGCATAAAATGAGGTGAAATTTAGATGATGCTTGTCGTTGATTTTCTTCTCAATTGAGGCGAAAAAAGAATTGGACACATAACTTGTAGCCTCCTGAAAACCTTCTTCGCCCCAGCGACCTCCAATGGCCAGAGAAGCAGACCAACCGCCTTCCATCAGTCCGGTGGCGTAGCTTGCAATAACACGTTGGGTATAACTTCTGTCAGAAGATGAGTAGGTGATACGACCGCCTTTTCTGTACTCTGATGCTCGGGTAGTGATGTGGGTGGAGCCTAAAGCGCCACCAAACGTATAATTGGATGGAGACAGGTTGGGTGATAATTCTTGATTGCGGAAAACATCATTTAAACCACCCCAATTACTCCATTCTGGCCTTCCATGGAATAATTTATTCATCTCGATGCCATTGATCAACACCACGCTATTTTCGGAATCCAGGCCTCTAAGTTTAAAGAATGATGAACTGAACTCAAATGCGACTGTACGTTGGAAAACATCTAAGGAGGATTGCAAAAGTCCGGAAATATTGTCCGCGCCACCAGTGCTATCATCATTTAATTCGTCTTCAGACAAAGTAATGGTATAAAGATCGACGGAATCAGCCACATCAATATCAAGCATCATATCTCTGATATCCAAAGTTTGTCCGTCGTTAATAATAATTGGGAAGCGCTTGGTTAGGTAACCTGTTTTTTCAACCTTGAGTATGTGTTCTCCAAGAGGGAGATTAGAGGTCAATATGAATT
The DNA here is from genome assembly GCF_014062315.1 of Gelidibacter maritimus. Taxonomy (GTDB): domain Bacteria; phylum Bacteroidota; class Bacteroidia; order Flavobacteriales; family Flavobacteriaceae; genus Gelidibacter; species Gelidibacter maritimus. Next base: position 266,563 of record NZ_JACGLT010000002.1, on the reverse strand, counting down.
CTCCTTCGGGATCAGTAAGTGTCGTTTGAAGGGTTTCTTCAATGGTGATGGACACGTTAGGAATCGGAGCATAAGTGATGCCATCAATAACACTTCCTTTGACGATAGTTTCTTGCGCTGCACCTGTTAAGACAGAAAAGATTCCAAATAAGAAAATTGAACTTTTTTTCATAAGAACATTTTTTTATTCCCACCAGTGGGGTTTTTAATACCCAGAGGCCTGCCTCCGTCGAAAAGACAATCTTTATTGATACCTCATTGTCGTGACCGTCCGTGCCAATTGAAAAAAATCGAGGTTTTTGATTTCAGTTTAAAGAAGTATCTGCCATTGTTGCCACCATATTTGGTCAAAAATTAGCGTTATGGTTATAGCGAGAAACTTAGTTTCACCTAAATCTGATTAAAATCGTCTCATTTTCTTTACTGTCTAATTATTAGGCATTTAAGATAGTCAAAATATGTTATGTTTATCATAAAGTTTTAGATTTGGAATATTCTTTAGTGGCGTTTTAAAAAGAAGTTACAGATGAAGTTTAGGAAATTGATATTGACATTGATTTTTTTGGTTTGTGTGACTATTCTTTGGTCTCAAGAAACCAAGAAGTTTAAGATCCATACCGTTGCTTTTTATAATTTGGAGAATTTGTTCGACACGATTAATGATCCTACCAAATTTGATGAGGCAAGTCCGATAATGGAATTGAATACGGGGCGGTCAGAAGTGTATAAAAAAAAGGTGCACAATATGGCACGAGTTATAGTAGATATTGGTGCTGATGGAGCAGGAAATGCGCCTGCGATTTTGGGTGTTGCAGAAATTGAGAATCGCAATGTTTTGGTTGATGTACTCAATGATTCGCTCTTAATAGGGTTTGATTATGGGATTGTTCATTACGAATCTCCGGACAAACGGGGTATTGACGTGGGTATGATCTATCAGAAAAGAATATTTCAACCGATACAAACCAGTAGCCATACCTTATATATTTACGATGATATCACCAGAAACCGTGTGTATACCAGAGATCAACTTTTGGTTAGTGGATTGTTGGAAGGTGATTTGATACACCTTATTGTCAATCACTGGCCCTCTCGCAGTGGAGGAGAAGAACGCAGCAGAAGCAAGCGTGTTGGAGCGGCCAAACTCAATAGGCGAATTATCGATTCCCTACAGATCATTGATCCCTACGCTAAGATTATTGTTATGGGCGATTTAAATGATGACCCTATCAATGTCAGTGTCAAAGAGATCTTAAATGCTAAAGCTGAACAAAAGGATGTTGAATTTAAAGGTGTTTATAACCCTTACGAGAATTTTTATAAAAATGGATTGGGTACCAATGCTTGGCGGGATGCCTGGAGCTTGTTTGATCAAATTATGATGACACAACCACTATTGGAAAAAGATTATTCTTCATTCCGATTTTATAAAGCCTTTATCTACAACAAAAATTATTTGACCACAAAACGAGGCCGATGGAAAGGCTATCCGTTTAGAAGTTTTGCCGATGGTGGATTTACCGGGGGGTTCAGCGACCACTTTCCGGTATATATTTACTTGATTAAGGTAGTTGAGTAAAACCGTTCATATTTAGCTGAATTCACCAAGAAGGATCATGGACTTTATGCAATTTGAACCCAACCACATACGAGTTCATGCGAATCTTAAGACTGAAATCTTTAATTATTATTACTTAAATTTCTCTCGGATGAAGCCGATAAAATTCCAAAGGGATGACATCTTTGTAAAAAACATAACTTCTAAAAACCCAAGCTCCGTAGGAGCGACATCTTAACCGTCGTTTATATTGTAAGAATTAGGAAGTTTTTAAATTATAAACTGGTGTTAAGTCTGGTTTATACAAAAAAAAGCCACCCTAAAAAAGAGTGGCTTTTGAAATACTTTTTATTAATAGATTACAAATCAAACTTGATTCCTTGTGCCAACGGCAATTCATCTGAATAATTGATGGTATTTGTTTGTCGTCTCATATACACTTTCCATGCATCAGACCCAGACTCGCGTCCACCACCTGTTTCTTTTTCACCACCAAAGGCGCCACCAATTTCAGCACCTGACGTTCCGATGTTGACGTTTGCAATTCCACAATCTGAACCAGCGTATGATAAAAACTTTTCAGCCTCTTTCAGTTCGTTGGTCATTATTGCTGAAGATAGACCTTGAGCAACACCATTCTGTTGATCAATAGCATTCTCAACACTCCCAGAATATTTCATAATGTATAAAATAGGCGCAAAAGTTTCCTGCTGTACAATTTTAAAATGATTCTCGGCCTCGATAATTGCTGGCTTAATGTAGCAGCCGCTCTCAAAACCTTCGCCTTCTAAAACACCGCCTTCAACTAAAACTTTACCACCTTCAGCTTTTGCTTTTTCAATAGCGGCCAAATAAGTTTTTACAGAATCTTTGTCAATTACTGGTCCTACATGATTGTTTTCATCTAACGGATTACCAATTTTAATTTGCCCGTAAGCACCAACAATGGCATCTCTTACTTTATCATAAACCGATTCGTGAATAATTAAACGGCGGGTTGAGGTACAACGTTGTCCTGCAGTACCTACAGCACCAAATACAGCACCAGGAACCACGACTTTAAGATCGGCCGTTGGGGTAATGATAATGGCATTGTTGCCTCCTAATTCTAATAGAGATTTACCAAAACGCTCGGCAACGGTTGTGCCAACTATGCGTCCCATTCGGGTTGAGCCTGTTGCAGAAACTAAAGCAATTTTAGGGTCTTTAGTCATAAACTCGCCAACTTTATAGTCGCCATTGATGATACATGAAATTCCTTCTGGTAAGTCATTGTCCTTTAAAACACCTGCAATGATGTTTTGACATGCTATAGAGCATAAAGGTGTTTTTTCTGAACCTTTCCATACACAAACATCTCCACAAACCCAAGCAAGTGCTGTGTTCCAAGCCCATACGGCCACTGGGAAATTAAATGCTGAGATAATGCCAACTACACCAATAGGGTGCCATTGTTCTCTCATGACGTGCCCTGGACGCTCAGAAGGAATGGTTTGACCGTTTAATTGACGTGATAATCCTACTGCAAAATCACAGATATCAATCATTTCCTGAACTTCGCCGTACCCTTCTTGTAATGATTTACCCATTTCATAAGACACGAGCTTACCTAATGGTTCTTTTAATTCTCTTAATTTATTACCAAATTGACGTACAATTTCGCCACGTTGAGGTGCAGGAATATCTCTCCAAGCTTTAAAAGCCGATGTTGAAGCTTCCATAACCTTTTCATAATCCTCTTTGCTGGTCGTTTTTACCTTGCCAATCAGTTTTCCATCTACTGGTGAATAGCTTTCAATAACCTCGCCGTTAGAAAAATTATTTGAGCCTGTTGAGGTGCCATCATTTATATCCTTAACGCCTAATTCCTTTAGGGCTTTTTCAATTCCAAAATCTGTAGCAACTGCTTGCATATATGTCTTTTTTAATTAATTAGTGATAATTGCGAAGATAGCAATAAAATGTCGCTTTTTGAAGCGAGAGCTTCTTAAAAAAATGCTAACTTTAAGGCTGATTTTCAATTTGAATCCTATGAAAAACCTGATTTATTTTCCACTTTTGATGCTTTTGTTTTTAAACTGTAAAGACGATCAAAAATCTTCTAATGCAGAATTAAATACGGACACCATTGAGGATGTTGATTCTGCCACAACAAAAAACACAAACGAGTTCGCCATTGTCATCCATGGAGGCGCCGGAACAATTTTGAGGAAAAACATGTCGGCAGAAGACGAAAATGCCTATAACGCGAAGTTGGAGGAAGCCATTAGAGTGGGTTATGATATTTTAAAAAATGGTGGTTCAAGTTTAGATGCCGTTGAAAAAACCATCAATGTTATGGAAAACTCACCTTTGTTTAATGCGGGAAAAGGTGCAGTATTTACAAATGCTGGTACAAACGAGTTGGATGCTTCCATAATGGACGGTAAAAATCTGGATGCAGGAGCCTCTGCTGGAACAAAAACAGTAAAAAACCCCATTAACTTAGCACGAGCGGTCATGGAAAAATCTCCTCATGTCATGTTGTCTGGAGAAGGTGCAGAGCAGTTCGCAAAAGATCAAGGTTTGGAAATTGTTGATCCCTCTTATTTTTATACCGAAGCACGTTTCAAAGCGTTAGAAAGGGTAAAGGCTTCTGAAGAAAGTGAAGCAGTTAGGGATAAGTCGGCATTTTATGACCCCACAATTAGAGATTCAAAATTTGGAACCGTGGGTTGTGTAGCATTAGATAAAAACGGAAATCTTGCTGCAGGTACTTCTACTGGAGGAATGACCAATAAACGTTGGGGACGTATTGGCGATGCGCCAATTATCGGAGCTGGGACTTACGCCAATAACGCCACCTGCGCGGTAAGTAGTACGGGTTGGGGTGAATACTTTATCCGTGCTATGGTTGCTCATGATATTTCGGCCTTGATGGATTATAAAGGACTTAGTCTGCAGGAAGCCGCCAAAGAGGTCATTCAGAAAAAAGTGCCAGATTTGGGTGGCGACGGTGGAATTATTGCAGTAGATAAAGATGGAAATATGGTAATGGAATTCAATACTGAAGGCATGTATAGAGCGTCAATGGATGCTTCCGGTAATCTAACTATTGGTATTTACAAGGATTAATTTAAGTTGAAATATCACTATGTTTACAAAAGCCTTTAATTTCGAAATCGCCATTTAACACCATCAACTGTATGTCTTCTAAAAATATTTTCACCTGGGTTTTTGCATTGCTTTTTGTGGTTTCTTGTAAAAAGGACAGCCCTTCAAATGAAGAAACCGATAATCTTTTCAAATTCCGTGATTATATAAGTTACACCACTGCGGGTCGTGTATCTATTGCCGATCCTATTATAATCAATCTGACCAATGATGTGGAAGGCTGGACTATTGGGCAGGAAATTTCCGAAAAGATTGTCACTATAAAACCTCAGGTTCAAGGAAAATTATTGGTGGAAAATGCACACGCCTTGGTTTTTAAACCAGACGAAACGCTTCAACCGGATACGGAATACAGTGTAACGGTTAAGTTGGATAAGATTTATAAAAATCAACCGAAAGACTTTAGTACCTATACGTTTCAATTCAAAACGATTGCACCCAATTTTACTATAGTGACTAATAACTTACAGTCTTACAGCAAAGATTGGCAGTACTTGGAAGCGGCTTTGAAATCGGCAGATATTATCGACATTAATGATGCCAAACAACTTGTGGCGGCTTCACAAAACGGTAAGAAGCTTAAGTTGCAATGGAATGAATCCATTGAGAAATCTAAAGTTTTTGAGTTCAAAATCGACAGTATCAACCGACTTATCGAGGACAGCGAAATCTTGGTCAAATGGAATGGTAAAGCTATAAAAGCAGATAATTCGGGAGTGAATAGATTCAGTATTCCAGGTATCAATAATTTTATCATTGTTAATGTTGAAGTGGTTCAAACACCAGAGCAATACTTGTCACTAAACTTTTCTGATCCCTTAAAAAAGCAGCAAAACTTTGATGGACTGGTCACCATTCAGAATTCCAAAAACCCAAAATTTATTGTGGATGGCAACGTATTGAAAGTATATCCAAGCTCAAAATTGGTGGGAAATGTTTTAGTTGACGTTTTTCAAGGAATATCTAATACAGACGGTTATAAGCTAAAGAAGCCATTCTCTGAAACCATTTCTTTTGAAGAATTAAAACCACAAGTAAGGTTGATCAGTAATGGAACAATTTTACCTAATTCCAACGAACTGAAATTTAATTTTGAAGCTGTCAATTTAAAGGCGGTTGACGTGCGCATCATTAAAATATTTGAAGATAATGTGCTGCAGTTTCTTCAAGATAACCAACTGCAAAGCAATAATCAATCGGCTATTAAGCGCGTGGGAAGACGGATTGCCAAACAGACCATAACCTTGCAAAATGACGCGGTTGAAAATGACGGCAAGTGGAAAGCCTACAGTATTGATCTTTCTAAATTCTTTAATGCCGATGCAGGTGCGATTTATCGTGTCGAATTGAGTATTAAAAAGGAATATTCATTGTTCAATTGTGATAATTACGCCAATGTTGAAAATTCAGATGGTGATTATTATGACGATTATTATTACAACGATTATTATGAAGAGAATTACAATGATAGTACCACTGAAGATGAAGATCTTCGTGAAGAAGAGTATTGGGATAATTTAATCTACAGTTACCGAAACACCAACTACAATTGGAATGAACGTAACAATCCCTGCCATGAGGCCTACTACAATGAAAATCGTATCGTTTCACAAAACTTGCTCGCATCCAATTTGGGCGTTATTGCCAAACAAGGTGCGAACAATACCTATTATTTTGCGGTCACTAATATTTTAGACACCAGTCCAGAAGCAGGAGCTATGGTGCGTTTGTTCAATTTCCAACAACAGGAAGTTGGAAGAGCCACAACCGATAGTGAAGGCTTGACCACATTCAAAACTAATAAATATGCAACTTTCGCCATTGTTACCAAAGGAAAAAACACCACTTATATCAAATTGGTAGATGGCAACTCGTTGTCGTTAAGCAAATTTGATGTGTCTGGAAATAGCTTACAACGTGGACTTAAAGGATATATCTATGGCGAACGTGGGGTTTGGCGTCCAGGAGATTCCTTGTTCTTGACCTTTATGCTGAATGATAACGACAACAAATTACCAAAAGGACATCCTGTTAAGATGGAAATCACCGACCCCAGTGGTAAACTGATTTACAAAAATATCAATACAGAAAATATCAATAATTTCTACCGCTTTACCGTGCCAACCCACAGTGAGGACAAAACGGGAAATTATAGTGCCAAGGTTTCTGTTGGTGGCGCTTCGTTTTACAAGAGTTTACGTGTCGAAACGGTAAAGCCCAACCGATTAAAAATTAAAATAGATTTTGAAGATGAAGTGCTTTCGAGCAATGCCCCTTTAAATGGCACTTTGGATGTCAAATGGTTGCATGGCGCTCCTGCAAAGAATTTAAAAGCTGAGATAAAAGCCAAATTCAGCACCTCTTACGAAGGCTTCAAAAATTATAAGGATTATGAATTTGTGGATCCAACACGATCGTTTTCTTCGGAAGAGATGAATGTTTTTGAGGGGAATTTGAACGAAGAAGGCATCGCAAAAGTCAATAAGTCTTTAAATGTTGGCAAAAATGCTCCGGGATTATTGAACGTTCAGTTTTTGGTCAGAGCTTTTGAAAATGGCGGCGATTTTTCATTGGATGCGTTTACGAAAACTTATGCACCTTACAGTTCTTTTGTCGGATTGAAATCCCCGGAAGGGAACCGTTACGGCTCGTTCTTTACGGATGAAAACCAAACTTTTGACGTGGTTACTGTGGACGCAAAAGGCAATCCCATAAAGCGCGAAAATCTTGAAGTCAAAGTCTATAAGATTGAATGGCGTTGGTGGTGGAATTCATCTTATGATAACCTATCCAGTTATGTCTCGAGTAATTACCATCGTTCTTATCTGGACAAAAAAGTGACGACCGATGCCAACGGTAAAGGGAAATTCACACTAAATATTCCAGAAAATGAACGCGGACGGTATTTGATCAGGATTACAGATCCAGAAAGTGGTCATGCTACGGGAAGAACGGCCTATTTCTATAAGAACTGGTATCAAAATTCGGCAGACACCGATAAGGAAGCGGCAAAAATGTTGGTTTTTGCGGCGGATAAAGAAAATTATAATGTTGGGGAAACCGCAAAGATTACATTTCCATCAGGAACTCAAGGCAGAGCGCTTGTCAGTATTGAAAATGGATCAGAAGTGTTGTCCTACAAATGGGTGATGACCACGCAAGGCGAAACAACGGTCAATATTCCAATCACTGCTGAAATGGCGCCCAATGTATTTGTCAACATCTCGTTATTGCAACCGCATGCTATCACGGCCAATGATTTACCGATTCGTTTATTTGGAGTGATCCCAATAATGGTTGAAAACCCTGCCACCAAACTGTACCCGGAGATCAAGATGCCAAATGTCCTTCAGCCGGAACAAGAGTTTGAAGTGGTGGTCAGCGAAAAGAATAAAAAATCAATGACCTACACCCTCGCAATTGTAGAGGAGGGCTTGCTGGATCTCACCCGATTTAAAACACCAAATGCCTGGGATGAGTTTTTTGCGCGGGAAGCTTTGGGGGTAAAAACATGGGATGTTTTTGATGATGTGATTGGCGCTTACAGTGGCAGTATTGATCAGGTATTTGCCATTGGTGGGGATGCCAATGCCGCTGCAGGCAAAAACAAAAAGGCCAACCGATTTAAGCCAGTGGTCAAATATTTAGGGCCTTTTAATTTGGGTGCAGGCGAAAAGAAATCGCATAAAATAAGAATGCCAAACTATATAGGTGCCGTTCGGGCGATGGTAGTTGCTGGAGATGCGAAAACCGAGGCTTATGGCAGTGTTGATAAATCGGTACAGGTCAAAAAACCGTTGATGGTCTTAGCTAGCTTGCCAAGAAAATTGAGTCCGGGAGAAAAAGTAACCTTACCGGTTACGGTATTTGCCATGGAGTCTAAAGTGAAAAATGTCAATATTAGTTTAAAGCTTAGTGATGGTATTTCAGTTGTTGGAGACCAATCAAAATCACTGATTTTTGCGCGACCAGACGAGCAAATGGCTTATTTTGAATTGGATGTCAGTAAGGCAAAAGGCTTCAATACAGTAGAAGTGATTGCCAATGGAAATGGCGAGAAATCAACTTACAAAGTAGAAATTGATGTTTACAATCCCAATCCAATCAGCTCAAAAGCATTGGATGAAACTTTGGAAGCCAACGCTTCAAAAACGATGGATTTCTCAACCTTTGGTGAAATGGGTACGAATAGTGCAACCGTTGAGTTTTCGACTTTGCCACCCATGGATTTCTCAAGACGTTTACAGTTTTTAGTGCAATATCCACATGGCTGTTTGGAACAAACCACGTCTGGAGTGTTTCCACAATTGTATTTGACCGATATCTTCGATTTGACCGCTCAGAAGAAACAGGAAATCCAAAAGAATATTGAAAGCGGGATCAAGCGCTTGGGTAATTTTCAATTGGCATCAGGTGGGATGAGCTATTGGATGGGAGAGAACACTGCTAATGATTGGAGTACAACCTATACCGGTCACTTTATGTTGGAAGCTGAAAAGAAAGGTTTTGTGTTGCCATTGACATTTAAAAGCAATTGGTTGCGTTACCAAAAACAGGCTGCAAGCAATTGGCGCCCAAGTTATAGAACAGCAAATACTGATTTAGCCCAAGCTTATCGTCTCTACACCTTAGCTTTGGCTGGAAGCCCTGATTTGGCAGCCATGAACCGTTTGCGTGAGTTTAGTGAGATTTCAAATGAAGCCAAATGGCGACTGGCTGCGGCCTATGCTTTGGCGGGACAAAAAGAAGCGAGCGATAAAATTGCGAGTACGGCAAATATCAACTTTGTACCTCCAAAATATAATTATTATACTTACGGTTCAGTAGATAGAAATAGAGCGATGGCTTTAGAAACTATGGTGTTGACCAAAAATCCTAAAATGCGTGAATTGGCTCAGGATCTCGCCAAAGATCTTTCCAGCAATAGATGGATGAGTACGCAAACTACGGCCTATAGCTTATTGGCGATGGCAAAAATGGTGGAAGCAAACGGCGGAAAAGCATTAAAAGTGGAATACACCCTCAATGGTAAATCAGAAACTATTGATACCAAGAGTGCAATTGCACAACGCGAATTACTAGTTAAAGAGGGCAGCAATACCTTCAGTTTTAAAAACAACCAAGCCAATGTGATCTATGTTCGCGTTCTGAATTCCGGTAAACTGCCGTTAGGTGAGGAGGTATCAGAACAACGCGGATTGAGTGTTTCTGTGGTTTATAAAGATTTAAATGGCAATGTGATAGACATTGGGAAGTTAAACCAAGGTCAGGATTTTGTGGCGGTGGTTAAGGTCAGCAATTTGAAGAATCAAGATGTAAATGATGTGGCATTAACCCAGATCTTTCCATCGGGGTGGGAAATTGTGAACACTCGTTTTACCGATTTTGGAGATACCACCACAAGTCAGGCGAGATATACGGATATCAGAGATGATCGGGTGAACTTTTATTTTGATTTGCCAAAACGTGGGAAACATGATAGTAAAACATTTACCGTTATGTTGAATGCATCTTATTTAGGCACTTATTATTTGCCGGGTGTTCAAGCGGAGGCCATGTATGATAATGAGTTTTTAGTGCGGACTAAGGGCAGATGGATTGAAGTCAATCAGTAAAATTCCTGCGAAAGCAGGGATCTTAGAGCTTTTAAAACCTGTGAGAATTTAAAAGGAGAAGTTTATCAATTTTAATTTCTAACTAATAATAGTTTAGTTATACATACAAACAACAATAAACAAATAGTAACCATTAAAAAGTAATAGACATGTCAGAACAAGTTCAGTTAGTACCTAACAATTCTTTAATCACAAAAACGCCAGAAGAAGGCAGACAATTAGCCGTAAAAATGGCAAGACTTATCATAAAAGTCACCCAGCCTGATGCTGCGGTAAGAGAAAGGCTTCGTCCCGTATATGCTGAAGATGCGGCAATGCTGATTGCAGTAGGTCAAACAGTTGCCACAGAATTTGCAACTATTGCGGCCGCGAATAATTATTGGAGATAAGTTTTTGCTAAAGGGTAATTTGTGCATTTTAACAATCACCTCGCCTGCCTGCCGGCAGTTAGGCCTTCATCCCGTTTTCTCGTGTTGAAGCCACTCTTTCTTTAAAAGGAGGGGAATTTGAGTTTATCATTCGATTTAAAATTGCGCATACGTTTTTAAATAATGCCGAAGCAAAAACTTCCTTCCCATTTTTGGGAAGGGCTTGTCCCGATTTTTTTCGGGATGGCTTTAAGCTCCGGAGAGCGCTTAAATACGGAAGGGTTAAATCCTAATAAAAAATAAAAATTACACTTAGACCTCGCAGCCCCGATTGCTATCGGGATAAAACCTGTGAGGTCTTAAGCCATGAACAAACTGTTAACCTACATAAAACGCCACAAGTTCAAGGCTGCCATTATTTTTATAGTCTTGGTGGTCTATTATTTTTGTTTGCCGCGCCAATTGTTCAAAGATCCTACCGCCACCGTCATTACCAGTTCTAACAACGAGCTTTTAGGAGCTATGATTGCCGAAGATGGACAATGGCGATTTCCTCAAAATGACACCGTTCCAGAAAAATTCAAAATCTGTATTCTTCAGTTTGAAGATGCCTATTTTTATCGGCATCCAGGATTCAATCCCGTGTCAATTTTTAAAGCCTTAAAAGAAAACTTAAGTTCGGGTGGCGTGAAAAGAGGCGGCAGCACCATCACGCAACAAGTCATCCGCCTATCCCGAAAAGGACAGCCCAGAACCTATTTTGAAAAAATAAAGGAAATTATATTCGCCACCCGATTGGAATTGAGAACTTCCAAAGAAAAAATTCTCTCCTATTACAGCAGTAACGCACCTTTTGGAGGAAATGTTGTAGGACTGGATGCAGCCTCATGGCGGTATTTTAATAGAGATGCCTCACAATTGTCTTGGGCAGAAAGCGCCACTTTAGCCGTTTTGCCAAATGCACCAAGTTTAATCTATCCCGGTAAAAACCAAGAACAACTGTTCAAAAAACGCAATCGGTTATTAGGGAAATTGATGGCTCATGGAATTATCGACACCTTGACCTATCAATTATCTATAGCTGAAGGATTACCGCAAAAACCGTATCCACTACCACAAATTGCACCGCATTTACTTCAAAAAGTGACCCAAACGCATTTTGGACAATATGTACAGACCACTGTTAAAAAACCGATTCAGGAGCAGGTTAATAGAATCGTCTCAAATCATTATAACAATTTAAGGCAGAACGAAATTTACAATGCTGCTGTTTTAGTTTTAGATGTCAAAACTCGGCATGTTTTAGCTTACGTAGGCAATACGCCCACCGATAAGGAACACGAAAAAGACGTAGATGTCATTGACAAACCACGAAGTACCGGCAGCATTTTAAAACCATTTTTGTACGCCGCTATGCTGGATGCCGGAGATTTTTTGCCGAATACTTTGGTGGCTGATGTACCCACGCAATACGGAAGTTACAATCCTGAGAATTATGACAAACAATATGATGGTGCAGTTCCTGCAAGCCGCGCCTTGTCACGGTCGTTGAATATACCATCTGTAAGGATGCTACAGGAATTTGGATTGGATCGGTTTCATCATTATTTAAAGGCTTTGCAATTAAAAGATTTACAATACAATGCCAATCATTATGGTCTGTCGCTCATTCTTGGTGGGGCCGAAAGTAATCTGTGGGATTTATGCAAAAGCTATGCATCCTTATCGTCGACACTTAATCATTTTAATGAGACCTCCAGCGAGTATTTCAGCAATGAATTCTGTGAGCCAACATTTCTAAAAGAAGAAATAATAGACTTCGGCAAAAGGACATCAGATAAAACCTTATTTGATGCGGCATCCATTTATTTGACCTTTGAAAGTTTAAAAGAAGTCAATCGGCCAGAAGGCAATGAAAACTGGGAGTTTTACGACAGTTCCAAGCAGATTGCCTGGAAAACAGGTACAAGCTTTGGATTCAGGGATGCTTGGGCCATCGGTACCACCAAAGATTATGTGGTGGGCGTTTGGGTTGGAAATGCGGATGGCGAAGGCAGACCAGGTTTGGTGGGTGTGCAAACCGCCGCACCAATTTTGTTTGATGTGTTTGACGTTTTGCCCAAAAGTGATTGGTTTTCCAAACCTTTCGATGAAATGCGGGAAGTCGAGATTTGCTCACAATCAGGCCATCGCGCATCGCCAAACTGTGAAAGCAAAGAACAAAAATACATTCAGATATCTGGATTAAAAACGGCGCCCTGTCCTTATCATATCTTGGTACACTTGGACAAAAATGAGCAATACCAAGTCAATTCATCTTGTGAAAATATAGACAATATGATTCACAAATCGTGGTTTGTTCTGCCACCATTAATGGAATATTATTACAAAGCCCAAAATCCGTTCTATAAACCGTTACCACCATTTAGAGAGGATTGTCTGGGGGAGAGCGCCATTGTTATGGAATTCATATATCCGAAGGAAAATAACATCATTTTTTTACCGAAAGATTTTGACGGACAAACCAATGATCTGATCTTGAAAGTGGCCCACTCCAAACCGGAAACTTTGGTGTTTTGGTATTTGAACGAACGTTATTTAGGGAGCACCACAGACATCCATGAATTCGCCGTGCAGCCAAAACAGGGCGAACATTTGATTACTGTGGTTGATGCATTTGGCAATGAAAGTAAGCGTTGGATTATAATTTCAGAATAATGCAACTAAATCAAAAGATAAAATGACTATTTTTGTTTTTAACCTTTCAAACAAAAAACCATGTACGAAACAGTGAAAATGTTACATTCTTATTGGGCCTATTTAGCCCTTTTATTGCTTGTAATTGCTACTTTAAACGCTTTGTTTAAATATTTTGGGAAAAAGGAATTCCATCCTTTGGATTTTAGAATTTCGTTATTTACCCTTATCGTAACTCATATTCAGTTGCTTATTGGCATCGTCTTACTCTTTGCTTATCTGGACGTGATTTCCGGTATGGGCATGAAAGAAATTATGGGAAATAGCGTTATAAGATCTAATGTTGTCGAACATCCTCTGATGATGCTTATTGCGGTTGTTTTAATTACAATCGGTTATTCTAAGCACAAAAAGAAATTAACTTCGGTACCAAAATTTAAAACCTTGGCCATTTTTTACACCTTGGCACTTATTTGTGTCTTGGCAAAAATTCCGTGGAATACTTGGTTCTAACAAATCATTTTAAATTCCAATTCATAAAAAAACCAGAGCTAAGAACTCTGGTTTTTTTTTGAAAAAATCTATTTCAATAGAATGTATTTGTAATTTTTAAGACGCTAATCGACCTTAAACTAAGAGCACCTATGTGTTGAGGGGAGCCTAAGTAAAGCGGTCTTTGCTCTGGGTTTATCTATTCATGTTCTTCATTTCGTCAATGAAGGTATCAATATCAACTCCATTAGCTACCAATGTCAGGGCTTTGTCCACAATGTATTTGACATTATCTGCTCTAAAGCCTAAACCAATAGCAATTTTCTTCAACAATACCTCTTCTCCGTCACCTTGAATATGATCTACATGCACCATACGAGCCAAATCAAATAAACGCTCTAAGCGTCGATCATAAGAAGTTGGTGGATTTATGGGATGTGATTGGTAATCTTTTAGAATGTTTTTATAATCGCCCTCACTAATGTTCAAACTATGTGCTAAGCGATCTAAAAACGCTCTTTCATCGTCGGTTATAACACCATCATCCATGGCCAGTCTAACAATTGAAGCAAAATGATCTTCATTACGCTTTTTAAATCCACTATCGAATAAATCTGAAATTGACATACTTGTTTCGTTTTAATTGCCACGTTTTGTAGCATTCAAAACTACATATTTTTTTTATTAATGGCCTAAAAAAATTATAATGAAAAAAAGACTTTCAATCTCTTTTTTTGTCCTGAAGAAAAACATCCGGTTAACTGGTTTCTTTTAAGATTAAATTCACAACTGTAATATGGTGCATATTAATACTAACCTTTATATTTGTCTAAAATAAATTGCCTTGAGTAAATCACATCTCTCGCAAGCTTATGCACAGACTTTGCAAACGCAGAATCTGCAAGCTGCTATTGCCATAAACGAAAGTAAAACACATTTAAAAGGACTGATAGGGTCTTCGTTGAGCTTTGTCATATCAGAAACTTTCAAAACATCTGAATTGCCTTTTTTACTGGTTTTTAATGACAAGGAAGAGGCTGCTTTTTATCTTAATGATCTCGAGTTATTGATCAATGACAAGGACGTGCTTTTTTATCCTGGGAGTTACAGGAGACCTTATGAAATTGAAGAAACAGATAATGCCAACGTGCTTTTGCGTGCAGAGGTATTGAACCGAATCAATTCTCGTAAGAAACCAGCGATTATTGTCACCTATCCTGATGCACTTTTTGAGAAAGTTGTTACACGAAAGGAATTGGAAAGTAATACTTTAAAGATTTCTGTCAATGATAATCTTTCCATTGATTTTGTAAACGAGGTGCTTTTTGAATATCAATTTAAACGGGTGGATTTTGTAACGGAACCAGGTGAGTTTTCGGTGCGTGGTGGAATTGTTGACGTATTTTCATTCTCCAACGACGAACCCTACCGGATTGAGTTCTTTGGAGATGAGGTGGATAGCATCAGAACCTTTGATGTTGAAACACAATTATCGACTGATAAAATCAAAAAAATTAACGTTATCCCCAACGTTGAAAATAAATTTTCAAATGAAACTCGAGAGAGTTTCTTGAAATATATAGCTTCAAAAACGGTTGTTTTTACAAAAAATTTGGATTTATTCTTTTCAAGAATAGACGATTTTTATCAGAAAGCGGAAGTTGCTTTTAATGCCCTGTCTCAGGAAATCAAACGTGCCTCTCCCGACACGTTATTCTGCAGTTCAGAATTTCTAAAAAAACAATTGCTGGATTTTACTTTGGTTGAATTTGGTTCTTCGTCCGTTTTGAGCAAGGACTTGGTTGAATTTCATACCACGCCGCAACCATCCTTTAATAAGCAATTTGATTTACTGATTGAAAACTTAAATAGCAATCACGATAAAGGTTACACCAATTATATTGCTTGTGCCAGCGAACAACAAGCCAAGCGCTTTCACGACATTTTTGAAGATGTTAGTTCGGAGCGTCATAGGGCATTAGAAATTGGTGTGCATTATAAAACCATTGTACTGTCTTTGTATCAGGGATTTATTGATCACGATAATAAAATTACCTGTTATACCGATCACCAGATTTTTGAGCGATACCATAAATTCCATCTTAAAAATGGCTACGCAAAAAAGCAGGCAATTAGTTTGAAGGAATTGACCAATCTTGATATTGGTGATTACGTCACCCATATTGATCATGGCATTGGACGGTTTGGAGGATTGCAGAAGATTGATGTGGAAGGTAAAATGCAAGAGGCCATCAAGTTGATTTATGGCGAACGTGATGTGCTTTATTTGAGCATCCACTCACTTCATAAAATATCCAAATTTAACGGGAAAGATGGCAAACCGCCAAAGGTGTATAAACTAGGCAGTAATGCTTGGAAAAAATTAAAGCAAAAGACCAAAACAAGAGTTAAGGAAATCGCTTTCAATTTGATTCAGTTGTATGCCAAACGCAAATTGGAAAAGGGGTATCAATACCAACCTGATAGCGCTATGCAATTGGAGCTGGAAGCTTCATTTATTTATGAAGACACGCCTGATCAGAGCTCAGCTACCGAAGATATAAAATCGGATATGGAAAGCGAACGACCAATGGACCGTTTAATTTGTGGCGATGTAGGCTTCGGTAAAACCGAAGTCGCAATAAGAGCAGCCTTCAAAGCGGTAGATAATGGCAAGCAAGTGGCGG
This sequence comes from Gelidibacter maritimus, assembly GCF_014062315.1. GTDB lineage: Bacteria > Bacteroidota > Bacteroidia > Flavobacteriales > Flavobacteriaceae > Gelidibacter > Gelidibacter maritimus. Next base: position 249,993 of record NZ_JACGLT010000002.1, on the reverse strand, counting down.
TTTTGGTACCGACTACCGTTTTGGCCTATCAACACTCCAGAACTTTTACAGAGCGTCTGAAGGATTTTCCAGTAACCGTTGATTATTTGAACAGATTTAGAACGGCAAAAGAAAAACGAGAAACGCTGGAACGCCTTGAAAGTGGCAACTTGGATATTATTATAGGAACCCATCAACTGGTCAACAAGAATGTAAAATTCAAAGATTTAGGACTTTTGATTGTTGATGAGGAGCAGAAATTTGGGGTGGCAGTAAAAGAGAAATTAAAGACCCTCAAAGATAATGTGGACGTATTGACCTTGACTGCAACCCCTATTCCACGAACTTTGCAGTTTAGCTTGATGGCCGCTCGTGATTTATCGGTTATTACCACCCCGCCACCCAACCGTTATCCTATAGAAAGCCATGTCATTCGGTTTAGTGAGGAAACCATCCGTGATGCCGTGGTATACGAAATTCAACGTGGCGGACAAGTCTTTTTTATCCATAATCGGATAGAAAACATCCAAGAGGTTGCCGGGATGATCCAACGCTTGGTACCCGATGCTAAAATTGGCATTGGACACGGACAATTGGAGGGTAAGAAATTAGAGCAGTTGATGTTGGACTTTATGAATGGCGAATTTGACGTCTTGGTCAGTACCACCATCGTAGAAAGTGGTTTGGATGTGGCAAATGCCAATACGATTTTTATCAACAATGCAAATAATTTTGGCTTGAGTGATTTGCACCAAATGCGCGGTCGGGTAGGACGGAGCAATAAAAAAGCATTCTGTTATTTTATCACCCCAGATTATTCGTCTATGACTGAAGATGCCAGGAAACGGATAACTGCTCTGGAACAATTTACCGAATTGGGGAGTGGTTTTAATATTGCCATGAAAGATTTGGAAATCAGAGGTGCCGGCGACTTACTTGGTGGTGAACAAAGCGGTTTTATCAATGATATTGGCTTTGATACCTATCAGAAAATATTAAATGAGGCTATTGAAGAATTAAAGGAAAATGAATTCAAAGATCTATATCAAGATGAGCTGGTAGACAGAGATTATGTTAAGGACATCACTATCGATACAGATTTTGAGTTATTGTTTCCAGATGATTATGTGAATAATATTGCAGAGCGTTTAAATTTGTACACCAAATTAAATGAGATCAAAACGGAAGAGGAACTACAAAAGTTTGAAATCGAAATCATTGATCGTTTTGGTGAAATGCCAAAACAGGTGGTTGATTTATTAAACAGCGTCCGGATTAAATGGGTGGCAACAAAAATTGGCTTAGAAAAAGTGGTCATGAAAAGAGGGAGGCTGATAGGCTATTTTATTAGCGATCAGCAAAGTGCATTTTACCAAAGTGCCGGTTTTAACAAGGTCATCCAATATGTACAAACCCACCCTGGAGCAGGGAAAATGAAAGAAAAGCCAACAAGATCAGGGCTGCGTTTATTGCTTACCTTTGAACACATTAAAACAGTTGAACAAGCCTTGTCGGTACTGAAACCTATAGCGGCTTGATTTTTGAGACATTAAATTTTAAATCCAGAAGTACTATAATGAGTAGATTTATAAAAACTAAAATAGTTAACGTATGAGAAACCTAATTATACTTTTTTTATTCATACCCTCTTTTCTAATGGCCCAACATGCTATTGAGGGCACTTTTTCGCCAGCTGAAGATTTCACCTATGCGTTTCTCTATAAATCAAGTCCAAGCGGTGCTTCGTATGTTGATAGAGCCAAAGTAAATGAAAAAGGCCAATTCAAAATTGAAATGGATACTACAGAAGCTATTGGGATTTATAAAATTGTCTACGGCGTGCCTCAGGAAACTAACAATTTTGACTTAATCTATAATGGCAAAGAAGATGTTGTATTGCAATTTAGTTTAACTGAAGGTTTGGAGTTTAAGGAGTCTAATGAAAATAAATTATGGGCGTCTTACACCAACAGCATTGAAATGATCAACAGAGCTATCAGCAATTTTTACACGCATAAAAGTGATGATAAAGCAACTTTTAAAGACATCTTTAAAACCTTGAAAGAAACACAGGATGCATTTGAGTTGGCCTCAAAAGGTTCTATGGTTTCGGTGTTTATTAAAGCAAATAAGCCTTATATTCCAGAATCTTATGAAGACATTTCCACCTATTCCAAAAACCTTAAGGAGACCTACCTTGCCAATGTTGATTTTGGCAATCCATTATTGCAAAGTTCCGAGTTTTTAACTGATCGGGTTAGAGCTTATATTTTCGGAATGTCGGCAGATGCCACCGAAGATTTCTATAAACATCAAATTGATAATCTAGTCAATTATATTGGAGAAGACAATTCAGAAATAAAAATGGCTTTGTTACAGGCCATATGGTCAAATATGGTGCAAATAGAAATGGACAGCGTTGCAAATTATATTTCCGACACCTATCTATTAGCGCTTGCAAAAGAAGCAGATCATACGATGTTAGTTAACGTCTTGACCATTTTTAAAAACAATTCGGTGGGGTCTACGGCAATAGATTTTCCTATTAACTCAGAAGTTGATGGCAAAGAAATAACTACTACACTACATGACTTAAAGATGGCCGATAATTACTTGCTAATTTTTTGGAATAGTGGGTGCTCCCATTGTTTAGAGCAATTACCTGAAGTCAGAAAAACGGTTGATCAATTAGATGCCAAAACTTTAAAAGTGATTGCTTATGGTACGCAGGGTGAAGATGTTGCGTGGGATAGAGAAATTCTAAACTATCCTAACTTTATTCATGTTATTGATTCAGGGTCGCCAAGACGATTTGTGAGCAGTGAATATGGTGTAGAAAGTACACCAACTTATTTTATATTGGATAAAGACAAAAAAATTATGGCTAAACCAGATAGTTTGGAGGAGCTACAAACCCTTTTAAATGACTTGTAAAGAAAGAGGCTGTTTTTAAAAACAGCCTCTTTTTTGTTTCTTACGACAAGCTTGGAATTCTCAAAACTTGGCCAGGATAAATCTTATCAGGATCTTTTAGCATAGGCTTATTGGCATCAAATATCAACGGATATTTCATGGCATTCCCATAATATGTTTTGGCAATTTTTCCTAAGGTATCGCCTTTGACAACCGTGTGAAATTGTGCTTCAGGTTCGGCGTGCTCAACACTCATCTGATCGTCCACAGATGCAATTCCGTTAGTGTTGCCAATAACTAAAACCACTTTTTCTTTTGTGGATTGGTCATGTGCCTTTCCTGAAACTACCGCCATATCGTCCTCAATTTTTATTTTTAGATCCTCAACTTCAAGTTTTAGGTCCCTTATGGTTTCTTCGAGTTTTCTGGCTCCTGCTTCGTTGGCTTTAAGTTCGTCTGCTGCAGATTTCCTATTTGCGGCGGCTTGAGCCTCCGCTTTTTCTTCCGCATCAGTTTTTCCGACACCAAAGACCTTGGCGCCAGCGTTTTTAATAAATGAAAATAGTCCCATATTAATTTATGTTTTTAAGAGTTTTACCAATGACATATAAATGTTTAATCGGTATGAATTAATGATTTGAGAGGTAATTTACAACAACTGATTGAAAGTTTGTTGCTGATATGACTAAATATGTTGTTTTATAAAAAGAGAACGCTCATCTGAAATACATCAGATGAGCGCTTCTAGAAACTAAATAACCAACCAAAATTTAGTTTCTTTTACTTACCCTAGGGTTATCTTTCTTAGCAGTTTTCTGCTTACGTTTTTTAACCAATTCAACTGGTTTTACTTTACTACCGTTCTCGGTGCCTTTAGCTTCGGCATTCCTCATGTATTGGATGTAACCACGTCCTGTAAACTCGTACGTTGTACCAGAATTGGCGTGGTAAAGCTCTATCACTTGATCATTGATAACGCTCAATTCAAAGAATTCATTATCAAAATAATCATAATCTAATGTTAATGTTTTGAGATGGGTGTTTCCGGTGATATTACCTACACCATAAACCCCAGTATAATCCCAATAAATAGCATTCGGATTTGCGATGTTCTGGTCTTGCGAACTTCTAAATTCAGAATCATTACCTCCAGACAAAAACTGTAAGTAGTTCTCACTGTCAAATTCATTTATCGCACCCATTTGACTGGTATAAGTTTTTTCCCAAGCGTTATATTCTTGCATGAAATAGTGGATGTTATCATAAAACACAAAATCGTAATCGAACGTTGACTTTTGATACCCATGCAAAAAGTATGAGGTATCATTATTAGGATTGTATAACTCAATGGTGTCAAAATCTACTTGATAAACATCAAATGTTTGAAAGCCGTCAAGATCATGGTAAACATCCAAGACCATATCATAAGCATCATACTCGCCAACGTCTATTCCGTAACCATTGCCTTGACCGTTGGGGCCAAAACCAACCAAATTATTATTGGCATACACAACGCCATTTCTAAAAGAGAGGGTAAATGCAATTTGTAGAAAAGGTGTTTCTCCATAACCTGCAGTTTGATTGATGTCAACATACCACAGATCATAAGAACCCAATAGTTGATTCAATGAAATGGGAGGCTCTTCATAAACAGTATTAGTACTACAAGATGTCAGTATAGTTGCAGCTAAGGCAAATCCGAAAAGTAATTTTAGAGTTTTCATCCGTTTAATTTTATTTCAAAATATTGATTTGATCTGTTTTTGGACAGCGTATTGAAATTAGCAAAACAACTTGAAATCAATTTACATTTTCCACAATTCAACATTTCAAAGATTATAGTGGTTAGAATTCAAAACACGTGCCAAAAAAGAAGGTTCAGTTGATTTTGAAGTGGAATAACCGTAATTTTTTGTGTACTTTTGGACTGTATCAACTTTAATATATTTATGAGTGCACCAATAAAATATGCCGTTTTTGGATCAGGAAGCTGGGCAACGGCGATTGTAAAAATGCTTTGCGAAAATCTTGAAGAAGTAGGTTGGTATATGCGTAGTGTTTATATTAAAGAACACTTGCTGAAAGAGCAACACAATCCCAGTTACTTAAGCTCCGTTGAGTTCAATACCTCACAATTGAAAATTAGTAATGACATCAATGGGATGGCAACCTATGCGGATGTATTGATTTTTGTAATTCCGTCGGCATTTATTCATGACGAATTGCTCAAACTTGAGGTTGATTTGAAGGGTAAAACTATCGTATCTGCTGTTAAAGGTATCATGCCTGAAACGGGCAAACTAGTGGGCGAGCATTTTCATGATGTTTATAATATCACTTTTGAAAATATTGCTGTCATTGCAGGACCTTGTCATGCCGAAGAAGTGGCGTTGGAGCGTTTATCCTATTTAACGATAGCTTGTGCCGATGAAGCTAAAGCCAAGCAAATAGCTAGAGCTTTGGCCAGTAATTATATTAAAACTTCTACGAGCGATGATGTGATAGGTATTGAATACGCTGTCATGCTCAAAAACATTTATGCTATTGCCGCGGGTATAGCCCATGGATTGGGTTATGGCGATAATTTTCAAAGCGTGTTGATGAGCAACGCCATACGAGAAATGAAACGTTTTATTAAAAAACGACATAAGATGAAACGCAATATCAATGATTCGGCGTATCTCGGCGATTTATTGGTTACGGGCTATTCCATTTTTTCCAGAAATAGAATGTTTGGAAATATGATTGGTAAAGGCTACACCGTTAAATCCGCACAAATGGAAATGAACATGGTGGCTGAAGGATATTATGCCACAAAAAGTGCTTACGACCTTATTGAAAAAAATGAAAGAAAGGATAAGTTGCCAATAATTACTGCAGCGTATGCAATTCTGTATGAAGGCAAAGATCCTAAAAGGATATTTCAGAAACTTACAGAGAAACTGGATTAACCAATTCCTGCGGAGGCAGGAATCCCGTATTTACAATTCAATAGAGGTGGTGAAACCGACCTGAGTATAGAAGTTTTAATTATGGGATTAGCTGTGCTGAATGTTTGATCTGCAGCTTACTCAGGATTTTGTTATTTCACCAATATTCCTTTCATTTCCATCAAGGGAATTTTCTGAAAGGCTTTTTCGTTAATGGTATTCTTCCGAAAAACAAAGTTTTTTTCAAACATGGTATTCCCCTCGAAGAAAGTCACTTTAAATTCGTTGTTTAATGCGAACAGTTCTTCTGGAATAAATTCTATTTTGGCATAACTCTTTTTAGGCAGCACATCCAGTTTTTTACGAAAGGTTGCCGTTACATTCTTCTCAGAATAACCACTGGTAACAATCAAAACAACCTCTAAATCGACTTCCTTGTCATTGATGATATAGGCATTCCAATCGTGGGTTTTATAGATGTCGTTATATTCATTGACGATGGCTAAATACACACCTTCAACTTTAGGAATTTGGATGTCTTTTTTCATAATTATGCCCTGTTAAGGCAGGGATCTTTTTAATGGGATATTTACTGATCTACAAAGTTATTATTTTATACCCAATTATGGTTTTTAATGTGGTTTCAGTTATAAATACAATGGAATCACTATAAACTTAGTCTGTCCAAACCAATTATGGACCAGCTTGACGAAAATTCCACAAAATCTCTACTAAAACCTCTCAATTAAATTGTTTTTTCTTGCCCGGTTTTCTTTGAGTTTCCTTTTAAATTCTTGATTTTCCATTTTGCTTTCTTGGCTCATTTGTGGGCTTGTACCCAAACTTATCTGGAAATTACCTTGATTAAAAATAGTGTGGTCTCTATTTTTAAGCGCCTTTTCTTTTAACTCCAAGAAATCGGCTTTAGCAATGTCTTCAGAGTTTTTAATTTCAAAAACCCTGGCTTCTTCCAGCTTGCTCATTGTTTTTAATGTGAAATGATAATGATCTTCCGTATCATAAAGTTCAATGATAAGCCCAGGTAAACCAGAGAACACATAAGGACCATCCGGAATTGGAACCTCTAAGGTAAACCAAGCAATATAATCTCTACCAGCAAAATGTGTGGTAGCTTTCTGAGCGGCATATCCCATTATTTCTTTAGAATCTTCTTCTATTTTCCACTCTAAAGGAATATTGGGCTCTTGATAGCTATAGAGTTTTCGGTCAATTTTTTCTTCGGTCTGTACTTGGGAGTTTTGATGGTCTTTATAGAATATTTTCGGGAAACTGGAAGTCATATCCTTGGAAATCTTAAGCTCTCCTGTGGTTTTAAGTTGATGTTCTAAATTGGCCCTAATCTCCTCTTTAAAGGCTTCTTTATAACTCATGAAAACACCATACTTAGGGCCAGTGTACAAATAAAGAGTTTCTATAGATTTGTTTTCCAGATTGGTGGAATCAAGACTAAAGCCAACTTCATATTGAACTTCATATTCGGTAGGATATTCTTTTTGAGCGAAAGCGCTGTAAGTGGTAATACATAAAATAAAGGCAATTAAATTAGATAGTTTCATAGTGTTTTTAGATTTTTATCCCATCAGTGGGTTTTGGTGCGCCAAGGTTAGCTTCGAACGAATAAACAATTTGTTATTTTATAACTTCTGGGCTTTTACCGAGGTTCTTGATTCATAAAAAGTAAGTAGAATTCTACTCCAACTCAATCGGGTTATTCTTGTTTTCAAGATTAGATTTAAACATCCTTTTCAAATCCTCTTTTGTAATTTCCTGTCCTGATTTATTTTTAAGTTCCATTATTGGTTCTTGTCCGTCAGATACTGAAATGCTACCGCTAACTCCTGGAGTTTTACCCATCATATATTGATAATCAGATCCGTTTAAAGCATTGTCATTAAGTCTTTTTTGTATCTCATTGACTTTTTCTTTGGTGGCCTCTTCGGCTTTCGGAAATTTCCAGACTTTTGGTGTTTCTAATTTCTCGAGCCCCAACATCGTAAAATGATAATGATTTTGGGTGTCATAAATTTCAACAATCAATCCTGGAAGTCCATGAAACACATAAGGGCCATTAGGAATAGGGATTTCCATGGTAAACCACGCCTCATAAGATCGACCTGCAAAATCTATCGTTGCTTTTTGAACCGAGTAGCCCATAAATTCCTTGGTCTCTTCACTGATTTCCCAGGCATCCATTTTTGTAGGCTCAAAATAAATATAATCTATATCACCAAGATTCTGAAGCACCCTTACCTCACCATTTTGATGGTTCGTAAATACGACTTTGTTTAAATCTTGACTTTTATTAGAGTTGGTACTTATTTTGACTTGCACGTCAGCACCAAGTCTTTGTCTTATTTTTTCCAAGCGTACATCAGCATCTACGCGGCTTTGATTTAAAAATATTCCAAATTCAGGGTTGGTAAATAAATATAGGTTAGAAGTATCCTTTTGATCTAAATTCAGCGAATCTATATGAAAAGCCAATTCATAATGTACTTTGTAATCCGTGGCATATTCATCTTGAGCAAAAACACTTGTTTGGACTACAGATAGTAGCACTAAACTTAAAATAAATGGTTTCATAGTTATTTGGAATTAAATGTATTTTACAAAGGAATTCGCACTTTCGCCATAACCTGTCTCGGACGCAACACATATTTAGATTCGGTAATGGTATAGTCACCAACAGATATATTTTGATAGATATTTTTGTTAAACAAATTGATCAGAGACAGTTCAAAATCTATTTTTCGTTTTTCCGACAGTGTAAATCTGTATAAAATATCACCAAAAAAATCATCCCAAGAATCATTCTCTAATTTTGACTGTACCCATTCTCCTGAAAAACTCAAGGTATGATGTTTTAAGAAGTAGAAATACAGACCCAACTTATGGTTTTGATTCCTGACTCTGCGTAAGTCTTGGATGGTGTTTTCTGTTTGACTTAATCGGACACTTCCATCGTACTCTATGGTCATCCAATTTACAAAATCGCCGTTGAGATTGATAGAATTTTGCCAACTTTCCGTGGTGTTTTTCATCAGTTCACCATTCAGTAGGATATCGCGGTTGCTGTAGGTGTAGTTTGAGTTCAACTTAAAAGTCGTTTTTATTGGAGAAATCAATTTACTTGCGGAAGCACCAAGTGATTTCCGATTATCTTTATTGATTAAATCTAAAGCTTCTACTACAGTTGAACCATTGGGTTGGGTAATCATATTGAATATTTGATCGTTTTTGCCATCGGAATAGGAAAAGTTAATACGACCAAACCAAGTATTAATTGGATTTCTATACTCCAACCCGAAAGAAATGGATTGTGAAGACCTCTCCATTAACGGCACATTATGCCTGGCCAAATTACGATAATACGATAGTAAATAGCCCGAATATGTTTCGTTTAATGGACCGTAATTTTTACTGTAGCGCGCACTTACATTAGTTTTCCAGTAATTCCAAAACTTATATTCGCTCCATAATGAAGGATTTAAAGTAAATGGATTTTTAGTTTGATTTTTATTTGTAACCTGATCGTCAATTTCATAATGGGTAATCTCAAAAGGCAATCGTAAGGAAATTCTTAATTTATCTGTTCGATAGTTTAATCCAGTGCGCGCATAGGTGGAAACTTCACGCCACTTCATATCGTTTTTAAAATCTGGATCTGATTTCGGAATGCCATCCAATAGAATTTGAGAATGCATGTTTTGAAGTTTGAAATCTACACCAGGTTGTAAGCTCAAACTGAAATTTCCAAATCGCTTCGTAAAGTCCAAAGAGTGATTTGCGATGAATGTTTTATCGAATAGCTGCTGATTTACTTCATCTACGGGTTGGTTGGGCGAAAGGATTTCAGTGAAAACACCTGGACTGATGCTCAGTTCTTGTGGTGTTTCATGGTATTGGATATTGGAATTAAAAGTTATCAATTGTTTTCCCAATGGAAATATGATCTCAAAATTATTTTTTAAATCTGTAAAAGGCGCACTTAATCTTTGATATTGAGAATCCTGGTTTTCAGTTAAAAAAGCTGAGCCACGATCCCATTCTTTCTTAAAACTCAAGCTCTCCCTAAATAAATTCTTGTTTTTATTGCGCTCAATACTTAAGGAAACATCCATAGACTCATCTCTGGTATTGTTTTCTGTGAGGTTTTCGATAGTTGTATTTCCTTCTGGCAAGAAATAAGTCGTCCGATGTCCACCTTCTTTTTTTATAAGATTATTGATATATGAAGCGTTAACTTTGAATTCAACATCCTTCTTATTTTTAACCAAGGCATTTGTTGATGCAGCTTGCGCCTGATTGTCCAACCAACGTTTCTTCGAAAATGGCGGAGGATTTACAGAAGCTAATGATAGCCAGTCATTTTTGGTGTCGCCACTTCTCCCAAACCGAAATGAAGTATAGGAAAACCTTGAAAAATCCTGTGTAATATCCGTGCCATTATTATTGGCTTGATAGGTGACCAAGGTTTGAAAGTTCTTCGTAAAAAGCATAGGGCTGGCTTTTCCGAAATACAAAGTAGGGGCAGCACCCAATCCCATTTCGATGTTTCCCGATACCGTAACTTTATTTTTTAATTTAATATTAATCGCTGCTTGTTCCGACGGTACCAAACTGTCCAATACTTTTAAGGGTTGATGGTTTTCTAATATTTCAACGGCACTCACTTTATCTGCATTTAGATTGTTGCTGACCATTCCATATTGACCGCCCATTAAATCCAAACCTTCAACATAAAATTTGTTAATCGGTTTTCCTTGATATTTAATTGCGCCCGAGGGATCAATGTCAATTCCAGGCATTTTGGATAAAACATCCTGAATACTTCTGTCTTTATTGCTTTTAAAAGCTGCCGGATCAAAAATTAAAGTATCACCCCGCTGACGGATGGGCGGTTTTCTTAAAAAGATTTCATCGAGCGTTTCTATAGCAGGCTCTAATAAGACTGTAATATCTTGATTTTTAGTAAGGATATCTTTCTTGAAAGGTATATAGGCAAGAGAGGATACTTTAAGACTCAAACTATCGACCGTAGTTGTGATTTTAATTTTAAATTTTCCTTCACTATCAGAAATGGCGTATCCCAGAATATTGGATTTTCCTTTAGGAGAAACCACTATGGAGGTGCTTCCCAAGTTTTTCTTAGTTTCGGCATCTATGATTGTTCCAGTAACTTCTATTTGGGCTTGACTGCCTAAATAGTAAAAAGTAAGAAGAAGAAATAAAAAGTTGGATTTCATTTAGAAAAGTTGGGGTTTATTTTTTCATAAGTTAGTCAATGGCATCATAGAAAAACAAACCTACAACTATTTTTGTAGTAATACAACTATAAAAATAGTTTGTTGCCAAAAATTGATTCGTGACAAAGATAAGCAGGGCTGAACCAGTTATAAGTCACTATCTAAAACGCTAATTAAACCATAAAACGAGAGTAATGTAGTCTTAAATTCAAGCAGTTCTAGCATCATTCTTAAAAAATTTTTTTGATATGAAAAGAAAGAAGGCTTAAAATACTTACGTATTAAAAGCCTTCTTTGTAAAATTATAGTTTTGGATTAAGACTATGTCATATTATTTCCAACCACCACCAAGCGCTTGGTACAAGTCAACGATAGAGAGTAATTGTTGTAATTTGCCGTCAATAACACTTAATTCAGCGCTTAAGGCACTTTGTCTTGCGGTTAATAAATCCAAGTAATTGGCGAAACCACTTTTCAATAATTCATTAGAATTTCGTTCTGCATTTCGCAGGGCTTCAACTTCTAAAGTTCTATACTCAAACTTCTCTGTTTCGGCGTTGTAGGCATATAAAGCATTAGAAACCTCATTTCCTGCAATCAACAAAGAACGTTTAAATTCTAATAAGGCTTGCTCTTGCTGAGCATCGGCTACTTCTTTTTGCGTTCTTATTTTACGCTGATTGAAGATCGGCTGTGCCAAACCGCCAACAATATTTGCAAATAATGAGTTTGTGTTTAATAATTGGTCCAACTCCAAACTTTGGAAACCTCCTGCCGCTGATATGGTCAAAGACGGATAAAAATTACTCCGAGCAACATTGGTCATTTCAAAAGCTCGGACCAAGTTGTATTCTGCAGCAATCACGTCAGGTCTATTTCGCAACAGGGTTGATGGTACCCCTAACTTTAAATCAGATTGTAAGTTTTGCTGATCTAAAACAGTGCGCTCATAGTTTTGCGGTTGTTGCCCCAATAAAATACTCATGACATTTTCAGTCTGAAATATGGCGGTCTCTAAATCTACTTTCAATGCTCTGGCTTGATTGTACTGAGCAATGTTTTGATCTACGGCCACTTGGTTAACGTTACCTGCATCTTTTAGAGCTTGAATGGTACTAATGCTACTATCTCTGACCATGATGGTTTTATTAGTAATTTTCAATTGGGCATCCAATGCAAGCAATTGATAATACGTTGCTGCTATGTCAGACACCAAACGAGATTTTATGGCTTGATGTGCGGCGACAATTCGCAAATAGTCGGCTTCGGAGGCTCGTTTATTGCTTCGAATTTTCCCCCAGATATCAGCTTCCCAAGACAGGTTTGCCGTCAAATCAAATTGATCTGAAGATCGGCTCGTTAAAAAAGAGCCTAATTGGCTGTTCTTGGACATCTCTTGATGGGTCACCGAAGCATTCGCATTTATAGATGGAAAATACGAAGCCTTTCCTTGCTTTACATAAGCTTCTGCAGCCAATACTTGTTGCATGGCCACACGGATGTCGATGTTATTTTGAAGACCTTGTTCAATGTACTGTACCAAGTACGGATCAGTGAACAATTCTTTCCAGGACAAATCGGCCATGGAGAGTGTATCAGTTGTCAAAGCATCCGTTCTGAACAGATTCTGGGTTTCTTCAATTTGCGGCCGGTCATAGTCCTTTGCTACAAAACAACTTTGAAGGGTGAATGCTGAAACAGTCAGCATGACCATATATTTTACTGTACGAGTTTTAAGCATTGTTATCATGATTTTGATCGTCGTTAAGTTCTATTGATTGTTGATTGGCTTCCGCTTCAAGCTCCAATACACGTTGCGGTGCTCCTGATATTTTCTCTTGAATCCATTGGAAAAACATGAACAAAATTGGGATAACGAACACCCCAAGAATGGTTCCTATCAGCACCCCACCAACGGCACCGGTACCAATGGATCGGTTTCCTGCGGCACCAACGCCACTTGCAAACACCAATGGCGATAATCCGAAGATAAAAGCAAAGGAGGTCATTAAAATAGGACGTAAACGCGCTTCAGCACCGTGTACGGCAGCAGCCAGAATAGATTCACCTCGTCGTCGTCTTTGTAGTGCAAACTCCACAATTAAGATGGCGTTCTTCGCCAAGAGTCCAAGCAGCATAATCAATGCAATCTGGAAATAAATATTATTTTGTAGGCCCGTTACTTGGGTCGTAAAATACGCTCCAAAAACTCCTAAGGGTAAGGATAGAAGAACAGAGAAAGGAATTAAATAACTTTCGTACTGCGCCGCCAATAAGAAATAAACAAACACTAAAGATAATATAAAAATTGTAGTTGTTTGGTTTCCTGCGTTCACTTCCTCACGGGTCAATCCGGAATATGCCGTGGTGTAATTGGCCGGTAAGGTTTGTGAGACTTCGTCCACCGCCTTAATGGCATCACCAGAACTATATCCAGGTGCTATAGCCGCATTTAAGGTTACAGAATTAAACAAGTTAAAACGTGTTACCGACTGTGGCCCGTAAACTCTATTTAAATTTACAAAGGTTGTAATTGGGGTCATTTCACCTGTACCTGTACGCACATAAAGTTTGCCCAAATCACTTTCTTCAGCACGATCCTGAGGTAAGGATTGTACATAAACTCGGTATTGTTTACCAAATCTGGAGAAATCGGCAGCAAAAATACTTCCAATATATCCTTGAAGTGTAGAAAAGATATCACTAATAGGTACACCTAATTCTTTAGCCAATTCTGCGTTGAGGTCAATCTCATATTGCGGATACTTGGTATTAAATGAGGACTGTGCGTATTGAATTTCTGGGCGTTGGGAAAGTTTGCCTGCAAAATCCTGAGTCACTTGATCCAAATCTGTAAAACTTCCTCCAGAACGGTCTAAAAGGTTGACCTCAATTCCCGCCGAGTTTCCGAATCCTGGTATACTTGGTGGTGAAAAGAATATGATATTGGCTTCTGGAATCTGTGCCGCAACGCCAAACATTTGTCCAACGATGCTTTGTGCAGAAAGTGCGTCGTCTTGACGGTCTTCAATATCATCCAAACGGATAAAGCCCAGTCCGAAGTTACTACCTGCACCTCCTAAGAAGCTACTTCCTTCAATAATCGATCCGCCTTTAACTCCAGGAATTTGGATTAATTTTTTATATAAATCGGCATTTACTTGATGTGTTCTGTCTATAGAAGATCCTGGAGGAAGTTCTATATTTACGAACACAATACCTCTATCTTCATCAGGAACAAATCCGGTTGGCAATACAGAAGACGACCACCAGATGGCCACTACGGATAGAATTAGGGCAAATACGGTAATCCATTTGTGTCGGTACAGAAAATGAACCGATTTTCCGTATTTGGTAACGGTGGCATTAAAGCCTCGGTTAAAACCGTCAAAAAAGCGGCCAAGAAAGCCTTTCTTCTTTTTATTCTGCTTATCGTCATGACCTTTTAAAAACAGGGCACATAAGGCAGGGCTCAAGGTTAGTGCGTTAACTGCTGAAATGATAATTGCTACAATTAGCGTTACACCAAACTGCTCATAGAAAACCCCTGTAGGACCTTGAATAAATGTTACAGGCACAAATACTGCCGCCATTACCAATGTAATGGAAACAATAGCACCAGTAATTTCCTGCATGGCATCATGCGTCGCTTTTTTCGGATCGGGTTCACCTTCATCAATTTTGGCATGCACCGCTTCAACCACAACAATGGCATCATCAACCACAATACCAATAGCCAATACTAAGGCGAAAAGTGTTAATAGGTTGATGGAATACCCAAATAGATTCAGGAAGAAGAAAGTACCAATAATAGATACCGGTACGGCAATGGCAGGAATAAGCGTAGATCTAAAATCCTGTAAGAAAATAAACACTACCACGAATACAAGTAAAAAGGCTTCGGCTAAAGTTTTTACTACTTTTTCAATAGAAGCGTTTAAGAAGGTATTGGTATTATAAGGAATGAATACCTCAACCCCTTTAGGTAAATCGGCTTTGATATCTTCCAGTTTCTGCTCAATTTCAATAATAATATCACGTGCATTAGAGCCTTTGGTTTGGAAAATACCCATGTTTACTGCTGGTAATCCATTTGTAATAGAACCTCCGGCATACGATTGTGCACCCAATTCAATATCGGCCACATCAGATAATCTCAAGAATTGTCCGTTGCCTAAAGCCTTAATGATGATATCACTATACTGTGCTTCAGTTTTAAACCGTCCGCCATATTTGATGACATAACTAAAAGCCTCTCCATAATTCTCACCCAATGATCCTGCCGCTGCTTCCAAACTTTGTTCACGTAAAGCTGCGGTAACATCTGTAGGAATAACGCCATAAGCCGCCATTTTCTCTGGACGCAACCATATACGCATGGCATAATCTTTAGTACCAAATACGTTGACATCACCAACACCATCTACCCTTTGTAATTCCGGAATGACATTAATTTTTAAGTAATTCTGTAAAAATGTCGCATCATAATCAGGATTGGTACTGTAGAATGATGTAAACATCAAAGCACTGGTTTGCTGCTTTGAGGTGGTTACCCCGGTTTGTAAAACAGCTTGTGGCAATTGCGAATTGGCACGTGCCACACGGTTTTGAACGTTTACAGCGGCAATATCAGGATCGACCTCTTGATCAAAGAACACAGTTATGGTAGCGGTTCCGGTATTAGACGCACTAGAGGTAATATAGGTCATTCCTTCCACGCCATTTATCTGTTCTTCAATGGGAATGATGACACTTTCCAAGATGGTTTCAGCATTTGCACCAGGATAATTGGCGTTTACTGAAATAGTTGGTGGGGCAATATCAGGATATTGCGTAATTGGTAATGTGGTAAGACCAAGAATACCCAAAATCACAATGATGATGGAGACGACCGTTGAAAGTACTGGCCTTTCTATAAATATTTTTATCATAACTTCTTATCTTGGTTTTATTATCTGAAAACTTTTTCGATTGGTTTCGCAATAGTATCAAAAGGTACTTCCATAGGTTTTATCTGTGTATCCCCTCGTAGTTTTGCAACGCCTTTTGCGACAATTTTATCGCCTTCTTGAAGCCCTTCAGAAACAACGTAAACGTTCTCAACATCCGCAATTACGGCAATACGTGTGGAAGCTGCCATATCACCTTCGGTTAATTTATAAACGTAATAACTGCCTTGCTGCTCGTAGGTAGACTCTTTAGGTACCACCACAACATTTGAATAGGTTTTTGGAACTCTGATTTTTCCACTGTTTCCATTGGTCAATAATCTTGAGTCGTTATTAAAAACGGCACGAAATGAAATAGAACCTGTTTTGGCATTGACTTGAGAATTAATGGTTTCAATGGTGCCTTTTTGATCGTAAGTGCTTCCATTGGCTAAAATCAAGGTCACTTCTGGGAAATTCTTAATCTTTTCCTTAATATTTTCTCCATTGGCGTTTTGAATAAAATCGAGATACTCCTTTTCATTCATTGAAAAATAAGCATAGACTTTACTAATGTCAGAAACGGTGGTTAAAGGCTCTGGACTTGTCGGACTGACCAAAGTTCCTTTACGGAGCCTGATTGAGCCAACATAGCCATCTACTGGACTTTTAATATTGGCATAATCAATGTTTGCACCAATACTGTTATAGGCACTTTGTGCTTGCAATAGTTTTGCTTTTGCGGTTTCCAATTGAACGCTACTGATAATATTTTTTTCAACTAAAGGTTTAAGCTTATCAACCTCCACTTGGGCAGCGTTGACATTTGCTTTTGCTCCAGCAGCATCCTGGCTGAGGGTCTGGGTCTCTAATCGGAAAAGGGTCTGTCCTTTTCTTACTTTTTGACCTTCGTCAACCAACACCTCTGTAATATAGCCTGATATTTTCGGGCGCACCTCACTGTTATTGACGCCTTCAATACTCGTTGGATACGTTGTATATCCTGTTACCGTCTTTTGTGGAATCGTAGTCACTTGAAATGGCATCGGTCCTTGTGGGCCTTGTGGTGCTTGTTCTTTTTCTCCACAGCTCAAAAAAAGAGCTAAAAAACTTATGGAGATGACTAATGGAAGTTTAATTGTTTTCATTGATTACAGTTTAGTGTTTTTTCTAAAATTTTTGATTTTAATGTGGATACTGATTTGGTGACTTCATCTAAAAATTCAATGTAATTATCATGGAAGTCTAAATTGAACCTTGAATCATTATCATTGCTCAATTGATTGGTTTTTTCTTT
This sequence comes from Gelidibacter maritimus, assembly GCF_014062315.1. Taxonomy (GTDB): domain Bacteria; phylum Bacteroidota; class Bacteroidia; order Flavobacteriales; family Flavobacteriaceae; genus Gelidibacter; species Gelidibacter maritimus. The sequence goes on along the minus strand of NZ_JACGLT010000002.1, from coordinate 232,679 downwards.
ATATTCTCGAATTTCTAAATGCAGTTCTCTTTGGAAAATCCAGGATTCTGTCAGCGCATCAATACTTTGCAGAATACTATCTTCATTGATGGTGTAATACTTTTTCCGATCGCCAGTTTTGGTGAAGTAAAGAATCCTCTTGAGATCGGTTAAATGATTTAAATGAGTGGAGATAGTGCTTTTGCTGGCACATAAATCTCTTACTAAATCTTCAAAAGTAGTTCCTGATTTTCCGGTCAAAATGATATAGGATAGAATACGGGCAGCCACTGGAGCAAGTTGCTCCTGCTTTTCCATAAAGACGCCTAACCTTTCGACCAAGTGCTCTTTGTCATTACGCATTTTACTCAACATGTTTTTACGAATTTCGTGCAAAGATAAGTCGGGTTCGGAACAATCCGAACCAATCGAAGTTAAAAAAATGTTAAATAAAAAAACCGACGAAATCGTGTCGGTTATCGTGATGGTCCTTAGGGATTTATAAAGACGATTTAAACTGCTCCAAAAATCGCACATCATTTTCGCTCAATAATCGGATGTCACCAATTTGATGCAAAAGCATGGCAATCCGATCAATTCCCATCCCGAAAGCAAATCCAGAATAGACTTTTGAATCGATGCCACAATTTTCTAGAACGTTCGGATCTACCATTCCGCAGCCCATGATTTCCAACCATCCTGTTCCTTTGGTGATGCGATGGTCAATTTCAGTTTCCAGTCCCCAATACACATCTACTTCTGCACTTGGTTCCGTAAATGGGAAATAGGAGGGACGCAAGCGAATTTTACTTTTCCCGAACATTTCTGTCGTAAAATACTGCAGGGTTTGTTTTAAATCGGCAAAACTCACGTCTTTATCAATATATAGGCCTTCCACTTGATGGAAGAAACAGTGTGATCGTGAAGATATGGCTTCATTTCTAAACACCCGTCCTGGAGAAATGGTTCGGATTGGTGGTTTGTTGGTCTCCATATAACGTACTTGCACAGAACTTGTGTGTGTACGTAATAAAATATCAGGATTGGTTTGTATAAAAAACGTGTCCTGCATATCTCTTGCCGGATGGTATTCTGGTAAATTCAATGCTGTAAAATTATGCCAGTCATCTTCAATTTCCGGTCCTTCGCTAACGTTGAATCCGACGCGTGAAAAGATCTCAATAATTTGGTTTTTCACGATTGAAATAGGATGACGTGCACCAATGGCAATAGGTTCGCCAGGTCGTGATAAATCGCCAAAAACGCCCTTGATCTCTTCCTTGCTTTCTAATTCTTCCTTTAGTGCAATGACTTTATCTTCAGCAGTTTTTTTTAATTGATTGATGGCCTGTCCAAATTCTTTCTTCTGATCGTTGGCAACATTTTTAAATTCGGCAAAATAGGCGTTTAAGACGCCCTTTTTTCCTAAGTATTTAATGCGAAATGCTTCGACCTCCTCCTTTGATTGGGCTTGAAAAGCTTCAGCTTCAGCAATGAGTTCTTTAATCTTGTCTATCATAAATCAAAAAAATGAATGGCAAATTTAAGGTTTTTAGGTTGAAAACCTACAAGATTTTATAAACCTTAAAGACCTTCCAGGATTTAAAAACCGGAAAGGTCGAAAAATGGAATTACTTTATATATTCGGTCTCAACAAAATAATTGACAATGGCTTCCTTCATTAAAACACTCTGTTCTCCAGCTTTTAAAGGTGGTAGTTGTTCTTTTACGATATAATGCGGCCATTTATCTTCGTCAAAATAATCAAATTCGTAATAGCCATAAGGTTCCAATAATCGACAGATGGCAATGTGCATCAAATCTAATTTGTGGTCTTTCTTAAACCTTCTATGGAGTTGTCCTAATTCTTGCACACCAATCAAATAGATAATGGCATCCAAATCTAAAATATCGCCGTCGGCAAACTGGGTGGAAAGTTTATGGACGACGAGCTCCCAGCGTTCTTTTAATTGTTCGTCTCTTGACATAATCACTTCCTGCTTAGGCAGGAATATTTTTAGTTAGTATTATAATTGACTCTTAAGTTCGTTTTGGTTTAGCGTATCATTTGGTAAAAGCATTAACCCAAAACTTTGGGCAAAGTTAACAAACTCTGTATTCTGTTTAGAATTTATAAGTCTAAAAATCTGAAATTTATGTAGGTTTGCCAAAACATAATAGCTTATGAATGTTTTCGATATTGTTTTAATTGCTTTTATCGGTCTTGGTTTGGTGCGCGGCCTGATGAAAGGCTTTTTTGTGGAAATTGCTTCGGTCATCGCTCTGATTGCGGGCGTGTATGGTGCTATACATTTCAGCAATTTTGCCGAAACCTTTATCGATGAAAATTCGCAATGGGATGAGAAGACGGTCAATATAGTAGCCTTTGCCGTAACCTTCCTTATTATTGTCTTAGCTATAGCGTTGGCTGGCAAAGCCTTGACAAAGCTTGCAGACTTTGCCGCCTTGGGGATTGTCAATAAACTCCTTGGAGGCCTTTTTGGGGCTTTAAAGATAGCACTCATATTGAGCGTAGTACTCAACATTTTTGATAGTATGAATCGTGCTATTCCTATGACAGATGAAAAGACTGTTGAAGACTCTGCACTGTATTCTCCTGTAAAATCCTTGGTGCCAATGATTTTTCCATTGATCTTGGAAAAGAAAAAGGAATTGGAGGAGAATTTAGAGACGGAGGCTATTGAAACCGAACAAACGGACCAATAATAAGTCCTTGTCATTTCGTATTTGATACAGGCATTGCGTATATATTGAGTACAGCTCTTAAACCTCTTGATTATTCTAAGTGATAAATCTCCATAATTTTACTGAGATATTTATCAAAATCAATTTTTAAGTCGATCAGTTTCCCCGTTTTTACATCAAATACCCAACCGTGTACTTTTAAACCTCTATCTCTATTGGCTTTTTGAACAGCGGCGGTTTTTATCAGATTGACACATTGTTCCTGAACGTTGAGTTCTACCAATCGGTCGTATCTTTTTTCTTCATCTGAAATTGCATTCAATTCAGAGCGATGGATGCGATAGACATCCCGTATATTACGTAGCCACGGATTTAAAATCCCCAAATCAGCCGACTGCATGGCTGCCTTGACGCCACCACAAGCATAATGCCCACAGACAATTACATCCTTAACCTGTAACTGATTGACTGCATAGTTAACCACAGACATCACATTAAGATCTATACTAATAACCATGTTGGCAATGTTGCGGTGTACAAAAACCTCGCCTGGCCCCAGACCCATGAGTTCTTCTGCAGCAACACGACTGTCAGAACATCCAATAAAAAGTAATTCGGGTTTTTGTCCTTTGCCTAAGCTTTCAAAGAAATTTGGATCTGTAGCCAACCTTTCTTTGATCCAATTTTTATTGTTTGCAAATACCTTATTTAAATCCATAGTCTACCAATTTAATTTATAATGTCGTGTTTATGTCTATTAAGTATAATGCCGATTTCGATTTTAAGGAATGTTTATGTGCTATTGTAATTCCTAATCAGTATTATTTAAATCTATTTTATACGTCCTTTTTATGTCCTAATTAAAGGTTTAAAAGTAATAATAAAATGACTTTTTTACTCGAATCTGAAACAATAAATAGATATTAGTGAGCTATGGTAATCACCAATAAGCTTTCTGCCTTCTGGATCCGCTGTGAAATAAAGGCGTAAATCTGTGATTAATCAGGCTTTAAGGTGAATAAAAATTTGCTTTAAAAATTTATTGAAACTAAAGTATTTGGGAAATGCTCAGTCGCGAGATCAAGCCCATAGCGACTAAAAGGCCATTTTTGAAAGTGTTTTGTGAGCTTTTGAAGTCTATAGCGCTTTTATGGCCTCTGTAGCGATCCAACCAGTTTTACCATCGGCAAGTTTAATTTTTTTCCAATTGTTGACCGTATCTAAAATCTGAACTTTGGTGCCTTCATGAAGCTTAAAAGATTCAGGACTTCTAAGGTTGGGTTCACTTTTTACCTGGCTTTCTTTCGCAAAAACAATGGCAGGCTGATCGTTTTCTACAAGATGGTAATTATTAAAAGCTAAGGCCACCGAGCCACAGGCAAGAATTAAAAAAGTCATGGCAGCAATGAATGCCAAACGTTTTTTAGTAGCACCATAATTAAAATAATAAACGAGATAAAATACCACGAAAAGCACCATGAGTAGAACAGATAATTTTGCCCAATTATCAAAGGTGAGCCAATTGGTGACACGCTTTGAAAATTTTGCAAATCCAAATTCCGGTGTTTGGTCAATGGCGTCAATGGTCATATTGCGGGCAAAGGCAATATTATTTTGGATCTCTTTATCATTTGGTGCTAATTTCAAAGCCTTCTCATAATAATAAATACTTGGCGCAATATGATTGAGCTTATAATGCGCATTGGCCAAATTAAAATACAAGGACGCCGAATGCTCGCCGGACTCAATAATATTTTGGTATTTAGAAATAGCTTCTTCAAAATCGCCTTTGTTGTACAAGTCATTGGCTTGTTGAAAAAGCTGTTCGTTTTGACTAAATCCTAAGCTGCTAATTAAAATGGCCAGTATGTAAATAAAATGCTTCATTTTATCGAATCTGTTTATCAATTATGGAAATAGTTTTGGCGGCCTTATCATAATCATGTTGCATGGTAACTTCAGAGAAAGGTGTATATCGTGCCAGTTCACAACTGTCTAAAATAGTGACAAAATCGTTTATTACGGACTCTTCCACTTGACGTTTTAAGAGTAATTCTTTAATACGATCCTTGCTGAAATCGCTGGTCTCAATATGTAATTTAGCTTTGAGATAATTGTGAAGGGCCTTTTCAAGAGCAATATAAAACGCTTCTTTTTGACCCAATGATTTTCGAGCTTCACTCAAGTATCTTCTTGCAAGTTTATCTGCCTTGCGTATTCTATTTCCTTGGACGTCAGCGCGACGTTCTGCTTTTTTCTTACGGAAAACCATAGCCAATGGAATGGCCAAAAGAGGTAGTAATAATGAGCTCCAATACCATGAGGAATTGAAGAAGGGTTTGGATGTAATTGGTTTCAGATTGGCGTCACTTTTTACAAATGCAAACTGATCATTATTCATAATCACACGCTGTTTTCCTTCTCCAACGGTAGCGATATTGCTATCGGTAGGCGTGCTGTTGGTGGGACCTTCAAGAACATCAATTACCAAATCGCCTGAAGAAATGGTTTTATACGACTCTGTTTTTAAATCGAAATACGAAAACTCCACGTTCGGAATAGGGTATTTACCCTTAAACTGAGGGACAATTGTATAGCTGTCTGCAATACCACCTTGCATGCCGTCGATAGTGGTTCTTATATTTTGAGTATGTTCGGGTTCATAAACCTCTAAAGCACTTGGTAAGGTTAATTTTGGCAATTGAAATAATTTGAGATTACCATTACCTTTAACTTCCAATCGAGCTTGTAATGATTCGGTGGCATTTAATTCGGTTTTGGAAGTGGTCATCTTAAAATCGAAATTACCCACTGCTCCGGCAAAGTTTTCTGGTTTTCCATGTTCTGGAAGCGGTTTTACTTGAAGTGATTTACTTCCTGCAGATACCGTTTTATGCACTTGAGACATCATCCGTCCACCAAAAAAGTCACGTCTATTAGAGGGAACTTCAACGGTAACATCCAAGCTTAATGGTTCAATTTCCAGTTTCCCTGTTTTTTGAGGGTATAAAACCACTTGTTTTATCACTAAATAGCGGTAGGGACGGCCATTAAATTGAGTGTTTTGAATTTTATTGCCCTTCAGATTAATGTTCTGGCTCCAAAAATCATTATACTTAGGGCTGTCAATCTCTCTAAAGGTACTCACCCCAATATCTTCAGAAACATATAATTTGTATACTACAGTAACAGCTTCGTTAAGATATGGATTTCCTTTTGATATTTCTGCAATGAGATGGAGGTTGTCATCTGCAACACTTTCAGCATTATCAGGGTCATTTGGTCTGCTGACTGCAGAGGTAATTTGAACGGTTACTGGCGAGGTTTTATAAATTTCATCTTCAATTTCAATGGTTGCTTGATTAATTGTAATTGACCCTGTCTTTTTTGGTGCTAAGAAATAACTGTAGGTTTTTGTGAACGAGCGAACACCATTCACCCATGAATGACTAACAGATTGGTTTGGTCCACCAACCACTGTAAAGTCGCTAAACGATGGCGGACTAAAATTGTCACCATCCGTGTTCATTTCAAAATCTATGCGTAAACGCTCATTGATGCCAAGTTTGGTTTTACTGACTTTAGCCTCAAACTTTACTTGGGCGGCAACAAAACTCGTACTTACTACAATTAAAAATAATGATATGTATGCTTTTAATTTCATTTAATTACCTAAAAATTAACAAACAACGATTTGCGATTCTTGAATTGTTGTTTTTAGAGGTTTTAATACTTGCGACAAAAATTGAAATAAGTTAATTATTCTCATCTAAAACATTTAAGATATTTTGCTTATTAACACTACAAAATCAATAACGCGTGTTTCTAAATCATTTGTCGTCTTATCAATCTTACATCATAATTCGTTACTCGTAATTCAAAAATCAGAAATTTATTTACCAGTCTTTGTCCGTTTTGACTTTAACGCCCTTTTGTTTATCGGCATTTACTTTTTCTTGAACTTTTTGTTCCTGCATATTCATAGCTTCCAATAAGTTCTTTATTTGTTGAGGAGATAGTTGACCGGGTTGTGGCTTCTTTTCCTGATTCTTTTGATCGTTTTCATCTTTTGGCTTGTCCTCATCTTTTTTATCGTCGCCATCCTTCTTGTCCTGATCACCTGGATCATCTTTATTTTCTTTATTATCCTGATTATCCTGATCTTGGTCCTGATTGTCCTTGTCTTGATCGTCTTGATCTTGGTTTTCGTCTTGTTTGTCCTTATCCTTATCTTGATTTTCGTCAGGTTGATCGTCTTTCTGCTGTTCAGCACATTCTTTGGCTAAACCAAGATTATACCGTGTTTCGTCGTCCGTAGGATCATTTCTTAAGGCACTCTTATAAGCTTCCACCGCTTCTTTACATTGTTTATTCTGCATTAGGATATTACCAATATTATGGAAGGCCTTATGCTTCTGAGATTTTTCAGTAGCGTTTTTAGCGGCTTGTTGCTGTCTGTAAAGTGCTTCTTCGTAGTTGCCTTTTTTATAATAAGAATTACCTAAATTATAAGTTCCTGCTACTGAAGATGGTTGTTTGGAAATGGCTTTTCGATATTCCTTCTCGGCAGAAATGAAATTATTATCATCCATAAGGGCATTGGCTTCGTAAACTAAATCGTTCGATTTCCTTTCCGCCAATAATTGTTCCTTCTCATTCTCTTTGTTTTGAGAAAAAGCGAAACATGTAAAAAATACTATTAGAAGTGTAAGGTTTTTCATTTTTCTAATTCATTATGAACTCTTTTAAAAACTGACGTGATGTGCATCAGGAGTCCAATTCAAACAAAATCACAATTTATCTTCCTCATTTTTAAACAGTTCATAAATCTAAATAAACTATTAGTAGCACAATGATAATTTTTTCTTAAAGTTATGTAGCGTTTTCGTTAAATAAATTTAAACGTTTTAACCATGAGGTCCGTCTTTCAAGCAACAAAACATCAATTATCAGAAAGAAAAGTGCCGCACCTAAAAACCATTGGAATTGCGATTCAAAATCGGCAAATTGCTTGGCTTCAAACTCCGTTTTGTCCATCTTGTTTAAAATATCCCGGATGTGATCAACCACTTCCGTTGTATTTCTTCCGTTGATATAAGAGCCATGAGCTTCTTGGGCAATACTCTTTAACGTACTTTCGTCCATTCGAGTAATGACGGTTTCACCCTGTCTATCTTTTTTATAGTTGACAATGATGCCATTCCGTTTCTCTGGGATGGGGCCACCCTTGGCATCTCCAACACCAATGGTGAAAATTCTGATACCCTCTTCATAAGCTTCCCGTGCTACTTGTGTTGCCAAATTACCATGGTCTTCGCCGTCAGAAATGATGATGAGAATACGGTTTGTGTCTTGGTCATCGTCATAATAATCTTTGGCCAGTTCAATGGCTTCATGGATTGCAGTGCCTTGAGATGAAAGCATGTCTGTGTTCATGCTTTGGAGGAACATTTTTGCTGATCCATAATCGGTTGTAATCGGCAATTGAGGGAATGCCTTTCCGGCATAAGCGATAATACCCACACGGTCACTCGCCAAATTATTGATGATTTGTGTGACCAATTGCTTTGATTTTTCCAATCGGTTTGGTGCGATATCCTCAGCCAACATACTTTTTGAAACGTCAATAGCAAATACAATATCAACACCTTCGCGCTTTACGGTCTCAAGCTTTGTGCCAATTTTAGGATTCACCAGAGCTAACACCAAGCAGGCAAAAGCAAGACATAGCACAACAATTTTCAAAATGGATTTAAAGATGGATGTGTTTGGACTTAGTCTCTTTAATAAAGGTTTTCTGGCAAATTTACGCTGCATACGGTGTTTCCACCACTGCAATAGCAAAAATATAAGCACAATTAATGGGATGACCATTAATCCCCAAAACCATATTTTCTCTTCTAATTGCATGTTTTTAATTCTGTATTCCTGCCTCCGCAAACACTGTGGAGGTCCTGATGGTATTTTGTTGGCACTGATGTGCCGCAAATACTTTAATGTGTTCTATTTAGTATCTTATATTAATTAAAACTTCTGAATAAGGTGGATCGCAATAAAAACTCAAATAACAATAATCCAAACGCGATTAAAATTAACGGGCGATATTTTTCTTCATATTTTGAATATTTAAATTCCTCCACTTCAGTTCGTTCCAATTTGTTGATTTCGTCATAAATAGCTTCTAACTTTTTGTTGTTATCCGCTCTAAAATACTTGCCACCGGTAGCTTTTGCAATGTCCTTCATTAATTCTTCGTCAATTTCAACCAATTGACGTTCATATTGAAAATTGCCATTGGGTAAAATACCAACCGGAGACAAGGCCATGCCGTTGGTTCCAATGCCTATAGTGTACACTTTAATATCGTATGCTACTGCAAGTTCACTGGCCGTTTTTGGGTCTATAAAGCCACTATTGTTGACCCCATCTGTCAATAAAATAATAACTTTACTTTTTGCCCTGCTATCCTTGATTCTATTAACAGCGGTTGCCAATCCTGAACCTATAGCTGTTCCGCCTTCAATAACGGTATTGTACCTAATATCATTAAGAGCGCGCAATACAATGGCCTTGTCACTGGTAATAGGTGTTTTGGTATAGGCTTCTCCTGCATATTCCACAATGCCGATACGGTCATTCGGCCTGCTTTTTATAAATTCTGAGGCCACAACTTTTAGCGCTTCCAATCGGTTGGGCGATAAATCCTTGGCCAACATACTGGCCGAAACATCAATAGCGATGACAATATCGATACCTCTTGTGGTTTTTGTCCTTGTGGAAACATCTACCGTTCTTGGTCGTGCCAAGGCGACTATCACCAAAGATAAGGCTAACAATCTCATGACAAATAGCGCATGTTTTGTTTTTGGCAACCATGACTTGGTTAGCTTAAACCCTTTAATTGTTGAAATATGGAGTTCTGCCGTTTGCTTTTTGTGTTTTACCACATACCATAAAATAAGCAGCGGTAGCAGTAGAAACAGCCAAAAAAACTCTTTGTTTACAAATTCAATTCCTCCCAGCATCATTCTACTTTTTTAAGTTCAACGGAGTTTAAAACGCGCTCCATAATCTCTTCAGCGTACTGATCGTCCGCATCCCAAACCAAAATAATCTGTTGTAATATATTTTGGGCAGTGAAGGCCAGAAAAACATACTTCCCTTTTCGATATTGGTCAGGTATGAGACCCGGAAACGAGGCCGTTCCAAAAACTTTCAAGCCTTCTGCAGCATTAGGAGTCACAAATTTTTCTCGCTTGGTAATGATGTCCTTCACATTGTTTTGTTCCAGCATTTGCAGACTTCCTTCAATGGCTTGGTTCAAATTGACTGTTGTTGTATCGGGAATATTCAGCCTTGAAGTGCTGACTGCTATATTTAATGAACTCAATAGGGTGCCATAACTAAACATGGTTGTTTTGGCACCGGAAATGGTGTCAATAGCTTTAGGCTCTACACGTTCTAAGACAGCAGGAGTGGAAATGTAAATTGGTGGCACACCGTAATCGCTTGTCACCCAGACCCCTTCCAATAAGGCTTTGCTCTCATGACCGATAATGGTGTCTTTAACATAATTAAACCCGTATTTTACGGAAAAACCAATAAAGGTTGCTAAAATCAAAAACAAGGAAGCAGCCACGGTGATAATCACTTTACGACGTTTCTTTTTACGTTCTTGCTGTTCTTTATATTGTTGATCGAGCAGTTTTTCTTCTTCTGTAGGTTCTGGCAGGGCCTGTTTGACATTGTCAATTTCGAGATCAATGGTATTTCTGTCAATTTTAGCCAATTCAATATCTGGGGTCACTTTAGCAAATTTCACCAAATCGGCACGTTTTAATATCGTTTCGATATTTCTGATATCGTTTTTGCTCAACTCAATCTGATTGCCATCCTTAAGCAAATTTAGGCGATTGACCAATTCGTCTGTGGTGCTTTCCAGGGCACGATCATAAACTTGTTCATCTAAGTAGCGCCGGATAATGAATGTCAATTCCGAATAATAACCCTTAAGCTCGGCTTGCTGTAAATAATCTGATTCGTCCAGCTTTTTTAAGGCTTTTTTAGCACGTTCATAAGGAGGTAGCAAGGCGATTTCTTCTGCCTCGGTCAGCGGTTTTTTACGCCAAATAAACCAGTACATTAAGAAGGCCACCAACGCAAGAATGGCAATGATAATGAGCGCTGTCTTCCACCAGTCGCTACGGCTTTTCTCAACTTTTATAAAAGGTTTAATATCGTATAGTCCCTGTTTTGTAGAATCTACAAGAACGTTATTCACCTCCACTTTTAAAGAATCAGTAAAATATTCTTTGGTGCCAATAAGAATCTTTTGCCGTGGAATGGTATAACTGCCTGAGTCAAATTGGGTCAGACCATATTTTTTGATCAGGTTGTATTTGGCGTTGTTTATGGTAGTATCCGCTTTGTAGGATTCAATCATTTCCAAAGGCATAAAGGTTTGACCTTCTGGAAATATAACTAAATCAGTAGTGTCCGCTTCAACTTCAATCTTATAGGTGATCTGTTCTCCAATCTTGATCTGTGTTGAATCGATGGACGATTTGACTTGGGCGAAGGAGAAAATAGAAAAAAGAAAAAAGAAAACAGACAGAACGCTCGAAGCACGGAGCTCAAAGCGTGAAGTTTTATTAGAAAAATGTCGTAAATCGTAATTCATAATTCGTAAATCCTAAAAACCGTTACCCTCTGCGTTTAAAATAACCCAATAATTTTGTGACATAGCTCTCGTCAACACGGCAGTCAATTGCACCAGCCCCTGATTTTGTAAATGTTTCCTTGAAATAGTTGACGCGCTCGTTATAATATTTACCATAATCGGTCCGCATTCTTTTGGAGCCCGTATGCACTAACATATTTTCACCAGTTTCTGCATCTTTCATTTGTACCATGCCTAAATTAGGTATGGTTTCTTCCCTTTTATCGTAAACCCTTATTCCGGTGACGTCATGTTTATTGGCCGCAATTTTTAACGTCTGCTTGTAGCCATCGGCAATAAAATCAGAAAGTATAAAAACAATAACCTTCTTCTTCATTACGCTCGATAAAAACTTTATGGCCTGGGTAATATCTGTTTTTGTGCTTTTAGGCTTAAACTCTATCAGCTCACGAATGATGCGCAACACGTGAAACCGTCCTTTTTTAGGGGGGATATATAATTCAATGGCATCCGTAAAAAGGATCAAACCAATTTTATCATTATTTTGGGTGGCAGAAAACGCTAAGGTAGCCGCAATTTCGGTAATCACTTCATTTTTAAACTGGGTGTCCGTTCCAAACCATTCCGAACCAGAGACATCTACCATCAACATCATGGTAAGCTCCCGTTCTTCTTCAAATATTTTTATATGAGGTTCATTGTAACGCGCGGTAACATTCCAATCTATATTCCGCACATCATCGCCATATTGGTATTGGCGCACTTCGCTAAAGGTCATACCACGCCCCTTGAAGGCAGAATGGTATTCTCCTCCAAAGATATGATTAGACAAGCGCCGTGTCTTAATCTCAATTTTTCGTACTTTTTTTAAAAGTTCTTTTGTATCCATTTATTTTTGAGTCTGCAGTTGGCAGTCTTCAGTTTTCAGTCGTTAAAATTCAGAAATGAGCTGTCATATTACTGCCGACTGCATACTGAATACTGCGGACTAATTTATGGTACTTCAATTTGATTTACGATTTTATTGATAATGTCCACAGACGTGACATTTTCTGCCTCGGCTTCGTAAGTGATGCCTATTCTATGTCTGAGCACATCATGTACAACGGCGCGGACATCTTCAGGAATAACATAGCCACGTCGTTTGATAAAGGCATAGCATTTGGCAGCTACCGCCAAATTGATACTACCACGTGGTGAAGCTCCGAATGAAATCAACGGTTTAAGATCGGCAAGTTTATATTTTTCAGGATATCGTGTGGCGAAGATGATATCGAGAATGTATTTTTCAATTTTTTCATCCATATATACCTCACGAACAGACTCTTGGGCCCTTAAAATTTGATCGGTAGAAACAACGGCATTCACTTTGTCAAAAGCACCTTTAAGATTGGCGCGAACAATAAGTTGTTCTTCGTCAATTTTTGGATAGTCGATAACTGTTTTTAGCATAAAACGGTCAACTTGTGCCTCAGGCAATGGATAGGTTCCTTCTTGCTCAATCGGGTTTTGAGTGGCCATGACCAGAAACGGTCGGTCAAGTTTAAAGGTTTCTTCCCCAATGGTCACTTGCTTTTCCTGCATGGCTTCCAATAATGCCGATTGTACTTTGGCTGGAGCTCTGTTGATCTCATCAGCGAGTACGAAATTTGCAAAAATCGGCCCCTTTTTGATGGTAAAGTCATTGACTTTCATATTGTAGATCAGGGTTCCAATAACATCTGCCGGCAATAGATCTGGTGTAAATTGAATCCTGCTAAAACTTGATTCGATAGCTTGAGACAAGGTGTTAATGGCTAAGGTTTTTGCCAAACCAGGTACCCCTTCCAATAAAATATGACCTTGACCAAGCAAGCCAATCAGCAAGCGTTCTACCATGTATTTTTGGCCAACAATGACCTTGTTCATTTCAAAAGTAAGTAAGTCAACAAAGGCACTTTCTCTTTCAATTTTCTCGTTAATGCTTTTGATATCAACAGTATCTTCCATCATATTTAGAATTTAATTTAGGCTCAAAATAAGGTCTGAATTTTTAAGTAGTGCAAATTGTTAAAATTTTTATTGGATTGCTGTTAAGGATTGGTTAAAAAATGAGTCGTACTCGCATACCGCTGCAGTTTTAGTATTAATTTAAGACATGAAAAAGCCTTTTGCTTAGAATTTAATTTATACCATGGAAACTTCACCATTGTGGGTGCTGAGATAGTAATATCAATTTAAGACCTCTAATAGGCCTATTAAAGCTCTTTAATTTTAATTAAAATATAGAAATACGGGGCTGGCCGTGAGGTCTAAATCGGGAAAATGCATTTTGATAGAAGCAAGCTTCGGGGTATTAAAACCCACTGGTGGGAATAAAATGTGATCATTATTGGACGATGCCTTTAAAAATGCTCTGTTTTAAGTACTTTTAGGGGATAGTTTCTGCGGACAGTTAAGTTATAAATAATATGCAACGGCTTAACCGCAAGAAACCCCAGGTTAAAAAAACAAAACTTTAATATTAACCAAACAATAAGGTTCCTGTTTTCACGGGACTATAGGATATGAGAAAAACAGCTTTAATAACCGGTGCCACCAGCGGTATTGGACGAGCCATAGCGCACGAATTCGCAAAGCATGACATTAATTTAATCTTATGCGGCAGACGTCAGGAGCGTCTGGATACCATTAAAAAAGCGTTCGGAAGGACGACGGATGTCTATACCTTGAACTTTGATGTTCGAGATAAGTCGGCCACATTTGAAGCCTTGGCATCGCTTCCTGAGGAGTTCAGTAAAATAGATATTTTAATTAATAACGCCGGGAATGCACATGGATTGGACCCTATCCAAGATGGTAACCCTGACGATTGGGATGCCATGATGGATATTAATGTGAAAGGTTTGTTGTACGTCAGTAAAGCAATCATTCCGCAGATGACTGAGCGGCAATCAGGCCACATTATCAACATCGGGTCTTCCGCAGGCAAGGAAGTCTATCCGAAAGGCAACGTATACTGCGCCAGTAAGCATGCCGTCTTGGCCATTACTGAAGGCATGCGGATTGATTTGAATCCATTTGGTATAAAAGTAAGTGCCATTAATCCAGGATTGGTAGAAACCGAATTTTCTCAAGTACGTTTTAAAGGTGATAACTCCGTTGCCGATAAGGTGTATGAAGGTTATAAGGCATTACAACCAGAAGATGTTGCCGAAATTATTTATTTTGCAGTTTCCAGACCTGCACACGTTAACATTGCGGATTTGCTGGTGTTTCCGACAGCCCAGGCGTCGTCTACAATTGTCAAAAAATAATATAAGAACTATCTCTTGTTCTGTCGATTTTGTATATTCTATTTAATTTTAAGAATCTTGCTTTCGCAGGAATAGGGCCATGATCAATAAACGCCTTCTCATAAAAAACCTTTTGGCTCACAACGATGAGAACAGCTTCTATGATAAAAAGCGTCAGGTGGATATTGGCGAAAAAGAAGGGAAGGCCAAGTTTTTAAAACATATTTGTGCCTTATCCAATAGCAATCCAAAGAACAATTCATATATCGTTATTGGTGTTGAAGATGAAGATAATAGCATCAGTGGAGTGGATTTTTTTGATGATAGTAAAATACAAAATCTTATTAATGCCTATTTGACGAACCCACCGATTGTGCAATATGAAAATATTCCGTTTCCACATTTGCCGGATGATAAGGTGGTGGGTTTGGTAACCATCAGGCCCATTGATGGCTTGACGTCATTAAGGAAGAATATTTGGAAATATTATGGGGGATCCGTTTTTTTTAGAGATGGGAGTATAAGTATGCCTAAGGTTTTTAATAGCGCGATCAAAGATGTCAATTCAAAAATTGTTGCGGCAATTGAAAATCACTCACAAAATAACATTCAGCATACGCTTGATGGTGTGTATGATTTTTTAAATAAACGAAAGGATTTTCATCCACAATACATCGTTTTTAAAGAGTATTTTGTGCTTTGCTGGGCGGGTCAGAAAAAAGTAATCAATGAAGAAATCTTCTATAGCAGGGTAGATATTGAACTTATCAATGAGCAGGTAAGATTGTTTTTTTCAACCTTGGATGATGTGACTGTCAGTTATGACGAAGACTCATTTAAGATTGTTGAGTATGTAACTCTTGGGCTGCAAAATGCCTATCAATATTATCCATTGGAGGAAACACGGATTACTTTTGGAAATAACGCCAACTATCAGATCGAAACCAAATTACTTTTCCATGCGCCACAGTACGATAAGAAAGTATTACATCATATTTACAATACAAACAATACCATTTTAGAAAAACTAAAAAAAGGATTGCGTTTGAACGCGAGCGAAGAAAAGGATCTAAAAAATCTTCCCGCGACCTATCTCATTTGCTACTTCAACTTATTTCACGATGCTGTTGATAAACTTACTGAGGCCAAACCCTACTTAAAAGCGTATAGCGATGAAGTCTATAAAAGTTATAAGGAAACCTTGCGTATTTTAAGAAAGGTGAAATATAATTAAGGAAAATGGTTTATTGGAACAGTGCATTTCATCGACTTTTTTTGAACCTACCTACCATTCATACAGATTTATTGACCAATTGTAGTTTTTTGTCAGAGCTTTCAGAAAAAATTAGCATCTTTACAGTGCTATTAATCATTGACATATAATCCTGCCTCTCCCGATATTAGTTCGGCATTGAGGCAGGATTTTTTTATGGTACCGTTTATCGATGTTTTTCAAAAGACTCGAATTTTACAAATAGTCTTAGAAATTTCGTAGGAATTTGGACAGCCCAAACAGGGATCAAGACTTTGGATTCTAACAAATAAGATATATTTGTCTTATGGGATTTGGTGCGTATGTTTTTTAAGATGCTTTTGGCAACTCCACAAATGTTATTTTATTATTGTTTGATAGCTTCATTGGAATTTGATACATCCATAATTGGAGTTTCTATTGGGCATTTCGCATAAACTCCTCACATTTCTCCACCATGTTTTTACTACCACAAATAAATGGTACCCGTTCATGAAGTTCAGTAGGATGAATATCTAAAATACGCTGAAAACCATTACTAGCTTTCCCATTGGCTTGTTCTGCTAGGAATGCCATAGGATTGCATTCATACAACAACCGTAATTTTCCATTAGAATTTAGTGAGCTTTTTGGGTAAATGTAAATACCGCCCTTGATCATATTTCTGTGAAAATCGGAGACTAAAGAACCAATATATCGAGAAGTATAAGGTCGGTCCCCTTCCTCCATTTGGCAGTATTTGATATAGTTTTTTACCCCTTGCGGGAAATGAATATAGTTGCCTTCGTTGACGGAATAGATGCGGCCGTCCTCGGGAAATTTCATATTGGGATGCGACAAATAAAACGTGCCAATGGCAGGGTTAAGTGTAAATCCGTTAACACCATCTCCAGTGGTATAGACCAACATGGTTGAGGTGCCATAAACTACATATCCAGCAGCAACTTGTAAATGCCCCGGTTGTAAGAAATCATCAAGTGTGACGGGTGTCCCAATTGGGGTGACACGTCTGTAAATTGAGAAAATAGTTCCTACAGATACGTTAACATCAATGTTTGACGAGCCGTCCAATGGATCAATCAGTACCACGTATTTATTTTGATTATTCTCATCCTGACTGTTAATGGCAATAAAATGATCCTCCTCTTCACTGGCAATCCCACAAACAATATTCCGGTTGGTCATGGTTTGGATGAATTTTTCATTGGCGTAGACATCTAATTTTTGTTGGTCCTCACCCTGTACGTTGGTATCGCCTGCCGCACCAAGAATATCAACCAAGCCAGCTTTGTTGACCTCATAGTTAACTACTTTTGCCGCAAGCCGTATAGAATTGATAAGACTGGACAGTTCGCCTGAAGAGTATTTAAATGAAGCTTGATTTTCAATAATAAATTCACCTAAAGTTTGATGTTTTCGAAGCATGGAATTTTTTTGGATTTGTTTTTGCAAATATCGCATATTTTACCAAACTACAACGTTTTCGTTGAGACTTAATGATTTTAATTTTCTTGGTTTGGGTTATATTTGAACCCAATTATTAAATAATGGATTTCAAAATAAGAAAGGCAGTCCCTCAGGATATGCCACGAGTACTCGAATTAATTACAGAATTAGCCATTTTTGAAGAAGAACCGGATGCCGTTGAAATTACAGTTTCAGATCTGCAAACGGATGGCTTTGGACAATATTCGGCGTTTGACTGTTTTGTTGCAGAAGTTAAAGGTCGTATTGAAGGCATTGCCTTGTTTTATGGCCGCTATTCTACATGGAAAGGCAAGGTTTTACATTTAGAAGATTTGATTGTGAGCCAAAAAATGCGTGGCAGTGGACTCGGGACGGCGTTGTTGGATGAGGTCGTGGTTTATGGACATCAATTGGGAGTGAAGCGTATTTGTTGGGAAGTCATTGACTGGAATGAGCCGGCAATAAAATTTTATGAAAAGAAAGGTGCTGACGTCAAGCGCGATTGGGATGTGGTACATCTCAATGAAGCAGGAATTAAAAATTATATAGCAAAACTAGAAGATGCACGTATTTAAATTTGGAGGTGCCTCTGTCAAAGATGCCCAAGGTGTAAAGAACCTGGAGGCCGTACTGCGAAAAGTTGGTTTTGAAAATACCTTAATCGTGGTTTCTGCCATGGGAAAAACGACCAACGCCTTGGAAATGGTTCTTGATCATTACTTTCATAATAAAAATGAATTGCAAAGTTCACTTCAGGAGGTCAAAAAATACCATAATGCTATTCTATTAGACCTTTTCGATTCCAATAATGAAGAGACCCATCCAATCTTCAATAAAGTGACGTCTTTATTTGATGAGTTGCGCAGCTTTTTGGATCGAAATAAATCACCTGATTATAATTTTGTTTACGATCAGGTAATTAGCTATGGAGAGTTGGTATCTACAATGATAATTAGTGCATATCTCAATCAGGTCAGTATCAAAAACAAGTGGCTGGACGTCAGAGAATATATCAAAACTGATAACTACTACCGCCGTGCAAACGTCAATTGGAATGCTACCCAAGCCATTATTACCAATAAATTTGATTCTTCTGTTTTAAATATTACCCAAGGGTTCTTAGGAAGTGACGACAACAATTTTACCACCACTTTAGGAAGGGAGGGCAGTGACTACTCTGCCGCCATTTTTGCCTATTGTCTGAATGCTAAAGATGTGACAATATGGAAGGATGTTCCGGGTGTCTTAAATGCTGATCCGCGTTATTTTGAAAATCCGCAATTGCTCCGAAAGATTTCGTATCGTGAAGCTATAGAACTGGCGTTTTACGGTGCTTCCGTAATCCATCCTAAAACCTTGCAGCCCTTACAACAAAAGGAGATTCCGCTTTTTGTTAAATCGTTTATGGATCCCGAACAACCGGGAACCATGGTTGGCAAAGAGCCTGGTATTGACCCGATGATCCCATGTTTTATCGTTAAGAAAAAACAGGTGTTAATCAGCTTATCGTCCTTAGATTTTTCATACATTGTAGAAGAAAACATCAGTGAGATTTTCAAACTCTTGCATTTGTATAAAATGAAGGTGGATGTGATTCAGAATTCAGCCATTAGCTTTTCTGTATGTGTAGATAATCTTTACAACAATCTGCCTAACTTATTGCTTCATTTAAAGGCGAAATTTAAAATCACCTGCCATGAAAACGTATCTTTATATACGATACGGCATTATAATTACGATTCGATAGCGCAGTTGGAGCTAGATAAAACCATACTTTTAAAGCAGTTGACACAGGAAACAGTGCAATTGGTAGCGCAATAGTTTTAGGAGTATTATTGTTCTTTAAGTTGTGGCTTTGAGAGAAATCATCAAAGTGATTTATTAAAAAAAATGATTAGGTTTGTAACCATGACCAAACAGCAGGAAACAGGATTAGTAAATGCAAAAGAAGTCGCTAAGGCTATACACTTAGACAAGTATGGTGCCTTTGGTACATTTACTGGTTGGCTGCTCATGAAGTTGCTTAAGATATCTACGCTTAACAAAATTTATGATCGCAACAAGCATTTGAAAAATGTCGAGTTTTTGGATGCTATTTTAGAAGATTTCCAAATCCGATTTGAGATTCCTGAAGACGACCTGAAACGTTTGCCAAAAGATGGTGCCTATATAACCTTGTCCAACCATCCGCTGGGTGGTATTGATGGTATTTTATTGTTGAAATTGATGTTGGAGCAGCGTGAAGATTTCAAGATTATTGCCAATTTCCTTTTACACCGGATCGAGCCGATGAAACCTTTTATCATGCCCGTTAATCCGTTTGAGGATAGGAAGGATGTTAAATCGAGTATTGCTGGGTTTAAAAACGCTATTTCACATTTGCGTGATGGTCATCCGTTGGGCATTTTTCCTGCAGGTGAAGTATCGACCTATAAAGACGGTAAATTGGTCATTGACCGTCCTTGGGAAGAAGCTGCCATGAAACTTGTTCAGAAAGCTGAAGTTCCTGTAGTTCCGATTTATTTTCATGCCAAGAACAGCAAACTTTTTTATAAGTTATCCAAGATCAGTGATACGTTCAGGACCGCTAAGTTACCATCAGAATTGCTGACCCAAAAGCGGCGCGTTATAAAGGTGCGAATTGGGCGGCCAATTTCTGTTGCCGACCAAAAGGAACATACGACCTTGAAAGAGTTTTCAGAATTTCTGAGAAAGAAAACCTATATGTTATCCAATTCTTTTGATCAGAAAGGGAACATTCTCAGCAATATCTCATCGACCTTAAAAGTTCGAAAATCAATCAAGAATATTGTGACCCCAGTATGTTTGGAAAGTATGCAGAAGGAGGTCGATTTTTTACGTGATAATGACGGGCGACTATTGGAAAGCAAAAATTACGAAGTGTTTTTTGCTGATGCGCAAAGCATTCCCAATATTCTGCGTGAAATAGGCCGTCTGCGCGAAATTACCTTTAGAGAAGTAGGCGAGGGCACCAATGAGGCTATAGATTTAGACCAGTTTGATAACTATTACCACCACATGTTCTTATGGGACAATACTACCAATATGGTAGCAGGGGCCTATAGGATGGGTTTGGGTTCCAAGATTTTTGCCGAACATGGGATTGACGGCTTTTACCTTCAGGACTTATTCCGATTTGAACCCGAACTTTATAAAATGATGAGCGAGTCCATTGAAATGGGCCGTGCTTTTATCATTAAAGATTACCAACTCAAACCGATGCCGTTGTTTCTGTTGTGGAAAGGTATTGTCCACACCACTTTGCGCTATCCAGAACACAAGTATTTAATTGGCGGCGTGACCATAAGCGATAAATTCACCAGTTTTTCTAAATCGCTGATGATTGAGTTCATGAAATCCAATTATTACGATCCCTATATCGCGCAATATGTGCATCCTAAAAAAGAGTTTAAAGTCAAATTAAAAGATGCCGACAAAGATTTTGTATTTGACGAAACAGAAGCTGACTTGGTGAAATTTGATAGAATTATTGATGAACTTGAGCCAGGGACCTTGCGTCTACCGATTCTTATAAAAAAGTATATTAAACAAAATGCAAAAGTAGTGGCCTTTAACGTCGATCCACTATTTAATAACGCAGTGGATGGCTTAATGTATATCCGGATAGCCGATTTGCCCGAAAGCACCGTCAAACCTGTGATGGAAGAATTCCAAGCCGAGATGGAGCGGAAATTTGCGGAGAATGGGGATGCGTCTGAGGATTAAAGATAATGCTGACTGACTGCTTAAAATCACCTTTCTTAATTGATAATAAAAAGTTAAAACTTTCTTGTGAAGCTTAATTTAGTTACGGATTTCCCGTACTATTCAAGTATAGCACAGCCTTCGGATTCTTTGGTTTAGACGGTGAATTTCGCTCTTTCTTATCTAGAAGTTTAGATATCTGTTTTTCTTTATTGTAAATTTATAGCGTTTAGCTGTGTCTTGATAACGTGTACATTGAAATATTCTTAATGATGTCACCACGTTTGATTATGTCAATTCCGGCTATAGCTTTTTTTTAATATTATTAATATGAAGAACAAATTTCTATCCATATTATTTGGTTTAATAATAGCTCCAATTTTCGGTCAATATTTATATGTTGAGTATGAGCATACCGTTAATGTAGTCAAGGAAACGGGTTCTTTTAAAATGAATGCCATTTTGGTTGCTGAAGACAATTTATCTCATTACACCGTTTTTTTCAACAATGATAAGTTCAAGAATATTTCTAAGGTTGTAAAAAATCAAAATGATGAATCTTCATTTCACGTATTTACTTCTGTGGATGTTGGGGATTCAAGCACACTTATTTATAATAAGATTGACAATCGTATTTCTCTAAATTTGTTGGACAATGGGAAGCCTATCGTTATTGAAGATAATGGTGTAAAATTTGATTGGAAACTTTCCGATGAAACTAAAACCATCCAAAATTTTAAATGTACAAAAGCCACAGTGGACTTCCGAGGTAGACAGTATATTGTTTGGTTTACTACGGATATTCCAGTTTCATTTGGACCGTGGAAATTTCATGACTTGCCAGGGTTAATTTTGCAAGTACATGATGTGGACAATTTATTTGAATGGAGCGCAACAAAAATTCAATACCCTATTCAAATTGACAAAACCTTAGATGCAGTACATTCGGGTGCTAATTTTAAAGTCATGTCTTTAAGAGACTATCTCAAAAGACAATCTGAGAAAAGAACTGAAGATGAAAAGATGAGACTCTCTAAGTTGCCAAAAGGAACACGTATTGTTGAGAGCAAAAATGAAAATAAAGGTATTGAATTGGTTTATGAATGGGAACTTGACGAGGATAAGAAAAATTAATGAAGATACTCTTGTTAAAATCACAAAAATTCTATTGCCTAATAGTTCTCTTGCTATTAGGCAATTTTATGTATGCCCAAACAATAAAAGGACAAGTCTCCGATACATTAAAAAACCCCATTGTCTATGTCAATGTCATTCTTAGAGATTCATTGAACAAACAAATCATTAACTACACTACTACCGATGAACAGGGAAGATATGAGATTACAGTAAAAGAAGCTGGGGAATATGTCATAAGTTTTAACGCGTTATCGTATCAACCGAAGTCTGAAAAAATCATATTCGAAAATTATAACCTAACATGGAATGTCACGCTACAAGAGCAAGCTACTGAACTCAATGAAGTTATAATTCAGACCGAAAAGGCTATAGTCGTCAAAAAGGACACTGTTATTTTAACTGTTGGTGCATTTCTTAAAGGAAACGAAACCACAGTTGAAGATTTACTCAAGAATCTTCCAGGCTTTAATGTCGCAGCTGATGGTACGGTAAAAATTGGCAATCAAGAAATTGAAAAGGTTATGGTTGATGGCGATGACTTTTTTAAAAAACGATATCAGCTATTGACCAAAAACCTAAATGCAGATCTGGTTGAGAAAGTTGAAATCTATCAAAAGTATTCCAATAACAGACTTTTAAAGGATATTGAAGAGAGTCATAAAGTTGCTGTCAACTTGAAACTTAAAAAAGATAGAAAGATTGATTGGTTTGGCAACGCGAGTCTCGCTTACGGGCTTACAACGGCAAACAGATACCAAGTAAGAGCAAACGCCATGCGCTTTGGAGAGGTAGGGAAACACTACTTCCTAACCAATTTGAACAATATTGGAGAGTCCTCCGGAGGAGAGTCTTCAATATACATTTCAGCGTCGGATCTCAATGAGGTTGGTGCCATTGGTAATAGGGAAATGGCGCGTAGTCTTATTTGTTTGGATGCTTATGAGTTGTCTTTAAAGAAAAGTCGATTCAATCTGAATAATCAAGAGCTGTTGTCTCTTAATTCCATCTTTAAAATTAATGAAAAGATAAAAATTATAACCAATGGTCTATTTAATTGGGACGAGAAGGCTTTTGTACAGCAAAGTATTCAAAATTATAGCACTTCATCCGTAAGTTTTACAAATAGAGAATCAAATCAGGTCAATAAAACTATGTTTTCTGGCTCTGGTGCCATTGATTTTGATTACGATATCTCACAAAAAGAATTGTTGGAAATAGATGCTACCTACAAACGTGGAGATGAAAACTCAAATAGTCAACTCGAATTTAATAGCGTTCCAATACATCAATTTTTGTCTGACCATAATGAGCGTTTTACGTACAAAACAATTTATACTAATAAGTTAGCTGCCAAAAAAGTTTTAGCTTTATCTGGAGTTTATATTTATGAAAAAAAACCTCAAAACTATACATTAGACACAGTTGTTTTTGGTGATTTATTTCCTGATGTCGATGTAACCTCAGCAAGTCAGTTTAGCAATAACCAAATGTACTTTACAGGATTTGAAGCGCATTTATTGGATCGAAAGAAAAAAGATGACTTGTTGGAACTGAAAATTGGTTTTACAAATAGAATCGATTTTTTGAAATCTCATTTAGATTTGATTGATTTCTATGGAGATGAGGTCACTTCAGATTTCAAAAATGACTTAAAATATACTGTTGGTAAATTGTATGCTAATGCCAAATACAAGATTAAATTTGGGAACTATGCCCTAAATGCTAAATTGGACTTTAATCAATTGTTCAATAACTTTGAAAGTTATGGAAATGAAGAATCACAATCTCCACTGTTTGTGAGCCCCTCTCTTTCTTTGAGTTATGAAATTAATGAGAACAACAAATTGAGTTTGAGTTATAATAATAATTTTACAAATGCTTCGCTGCTTCAGGTGTTTGATGATTATGTGCTGACAAATAACAAAGATTTTTTAAGAGGAGGCGCAGG
Source organism: Gelidibacter maritimus (assembly GCF_014062315.1). GTDB lineage: Bacteria > Bacteroidota > Bacteroidia > Flavobacteriales > Flavobacteriaceae > Gelidibacter > Gelidibacter maritimus. The sequence continues at coordinate 208,509 of NZ_JACGLT010000002.1, read as the reverse complement.
GTTAAATCAAGTTAATTCGAGTGGATTAACTTTAGGCTATAGTTTGGGAAGGTGGACCAAAAGCTTTTTTGCAACTGCCAGAGTTTCCTATCTTAAGAGTCATGATTTTTTCTCAACTAATACTATAATTGATCCCGATTATACGTTGACTAATATCATTCGTATTAATGACTCTGAAACTTTAATAGGCGATGTAAATATTGATAGATATTTAAAGTTTATGACCAGCAACTTAAAATTGAAATTTAGTTTTTTCAAGTCTGATTTTAAAAACAGTGTGAATAATTCAGAGCTGAGGTTAGTACAAAACACAAGTTATGAATATGGATTTGAGCTGCGTTCAGCTTTTGATGGATTATTTAATTATAATCTAGGCACCAAATGGAATAGCAGCGTTGTAAAGACAACTTCCAAGTTTTCTAATACCAACAATACAAGTTTTCTTGATCTAAACTTTAATTTCAATCAGAACTTCAATGCGGAAATTCAATCTGAAAGGTATTATTTTGGGAATTTTAATACAGACAAATCCTATTATTTTTTAGACTTTGAGACGAAATATAAAATAAAGAAAAGGAATGTAACCTTTACATTGACCGGAAAGAACTTGTTAAACGTTAAAACATTCAGGGAGCGTTTTATATCAGATATTGGTACGTTTAGCACATCCTATAGATTAATGCCAAGAATCCTTCTTTTAGGAATTGACTTTAGTTTTTAGGTGTGGATAAAGTCTGTTTGACGTTGGAGTTTCTGAATATCAATAGGTTTGAATAATCAAGAAGATGTATTCTATGGTAACATAAAAAAAGAGCCAAATTATCTTCAATTTAGCTCTTTTAGATTATTTTAAATTAGAATCCTATAAGGACTTAAACCAGTCCTGAAAATACTCTCCCAAGACAGGCGTTAATTTCTTCTCACCATTAAGTGCGCCAATAAGGCTCATGATCCAAAGAACTAAAATCAATAAGCTAACAATCCATCCCAAAAGTGGTATGAAACTTAGTACAAGTCCGCAGAGACCCAATCCCAAAACCTGTCGGATATAAAATGAACCAAATTCACTTTTCGTGTTATTGTTCATCACGAAGGCAATGATCCAACCAATTAAAGTAAGATGCGCAATGAGGGCAATGTTCTTGCCATCTTTCGACACCGCGTTCACATCGCTTTCAATATCATGGGCGGATCGTTTTGCATCTTCAGAAAATGCATCAGTTTTTTGTTGAGTACTGTCGGTGAAATCTGTAGTGTTATTTTTGGTGTCGTCTATCATATTGTTTAGATCGTCGCCTAAGTTTTTATTATCAGCCATTTTGTTGTAATGTTTTTAAAGTTAGAAGTTTAAAGATAATAAAAAAACCTTTGATTCGACAATAAAGATAAGTTCATCGTTGTGACGTAAAAATCTCACGTTAATATGGTAAATTGATCACTACGCCTTGGCTCAACATTGAGGTAAATTTGTGTTAAATCATGGGGTGTTGTTGGGCCACCGACTTTGACAATGCTTCTATCTTATCAACAATTGTCTGCGCCAATTTCTCTTTGCTTTCAACCGTCCAGCCGGCAACATGTGGTGTGAGAAGCACATTCTCCGCATTGATGAGATATTGGAAGGCTTCTGGAATTTCAGAGGTAAATAAGGCTTCAAAAGATGATTTTTCATATTCTAAGACGTCCAAACCAGCGCCAAGAACTTTACCTGATTTTAAAGCTACTACCAAATCTTTAGTGACGACACTTTTCCCGCGAGCGGTATTGATCAACCAAAATGGTTTTGAAAAGGCATCGATAAAATCAGTGTTGACCATGCCTAAAGTCAGTGGGGTTTGTGGCGTGTGCAGACTTACGACATCCGTTGATTCCTGAAATTCTTTGAGTGATACTTGACGTGCATTCTCATCTCCCACATTGGTCTTAATGTCGTAGCATAAAACTTCCGTATCAAATCCGCGCAATTTTTTGGCAAAGGCTTTCCCCATATTCCCATAACCAATAAGGCCAACGGTTTTTCCATCCAGTTCAATCCCTCTGTTGGCCTCACGAAACCATTGTCCCGAGCGCACTTCCTGATCGGCTTTATTAAGTTTGTTAAATAAAGACAGCAACATGCCTAATGCGTGTTCTCCCACGGCATTCCTATTGCCTTCTGGTGCTGCAATGAGATGGACGCCTTTTTTTTGTGCATAATCACCATCAATATTTTCCAATCCTGCGCCCACACGCCCTATAAATATAAGTTTTTTGGCGGCGTCCAAGAATTGACGGTCAATACTAAACCGGCTTCTTATGATGATCCCATCATAGTGGTGGATTTTAGTTTCAATAGCTTCTTTTGAAGAGGTGTAATCTTCATCGTTGTCAAAACCCAAAACACTGAGTTGATTGATAAGGAGTGGGTGATTGGTATCGAGATGGAGGATTTTCATGTTTACTTCCTGCGAAAGCAGGAATCTCAATTTTAAAGGTTCATAATCTCAAAATTAAGGAAATAGAGTTAAACATATAAATAGAGAGAAACATTTCTAATATAAAACCCTTCCGCCTGCCTGTCGACAGTGCTTTAAACCCTTTTCTGAGTTTAAATCCAGCTTCCCTTGGTAAAAGGGACGGGATTTTGAAACTTGAATTTTTAAGACTAAAGGCGGATATGCAAATTATGAAATATTGGGATGTGTTAGAAATTCACAGTTTTAAGAAATTGGAATAGAAAACGTAATTTAAAACGGAAGCCTCGATGCTATAAAATCCTAAAACCCTAAAATCAATTTCGCAACGATAAAATAGGTCAGAATTCCAAAAATATCATTGCTTGTAGTTATAAATGGTCCGGTAGCTACGGCGGCATCTATGCCGCGTCTGTCTAAGAATATTGGAATAAAAGTGCCAATTAGTGCAGCCATGATAATAACCGTGACCAAGGCAACACATATGGTAAGCGATTCCATATAGGTTGTATTGAATCCAAAATGGCTAATGATAAGCACCACAAATGCGATAGCAAGTCCGTTGACCAAACCCAACAGCATTTCTTTAAATAGCCTTCCTACAATATTGCCATCAATAGTGTTGTTTGCTAATCCTTTTACCACAATAGCTGAGGACTGTACTCCAACATTTCCTGCAGTTGCCTGAACCAATGGAATAAACAGCAATAGGGCCGGAAATTGTAGCATGGCATCACTAAAACCATTAATAATACTTGCTGCCCCAATGCCACCAAACATACCAATAAAAAGCCAAGGCAAACGTGCCACTGTGAGTTGCCAGATGCTATCATCGGCTTCAACATCGGTAGTAATACCAGCAGCCAACTGATAATCTTTGTCGGCTTCCTCAATCAAAACATCCACAATATCGTCAATCGTAATTCGACCTAACAAGACCATGTCATCATCAACCACCGGAATAGCTTCCAAATCATACTTAGCCATGATTTTGGCCACCTCTTCAGGGTCTTCGTCTACTTTAACATAATCGACATTCTTAATATAGATGTCCGCAATTTTCTCTTCACTTTTGGCAACAATCAGGTCTTTTAAAGACAGCCGACCAATGAGTTTATTTTGTTTGTTGACTACATAAATAGAGTGGACTCTCGTTACATCTTTAGCCTGTCCTCTGATTCGGCGCAAACACCCTGCAACAGTCCACGTTTCATAGACTTTGACCAACTCTTTGGCCATAAGACCTCCTGCAGTATCTTCGTCGTATGCTAATAATTCGGTAATTTCAGCGCGGTGCCCTTTATCCTCAATATGATGGATGACCTCACGTTGCCGTTCTATAGAGAGTTCTGCAATAATATCGGCTGCATCATCAGTATCGAGCTCTTCAACTTCATCTGCAATTTCCTTAGACGAAAGATTTTGTAAGACTTTTTGACGATTGTCTTCATCCAACTCCATCAACACTTCTGATGTGGTCTCAGAATCCAAAAGTTTGATCACATACATGGCCTCTTCCAGATTGACTTCATCTAGAATTTCGGCAATATCAGCATAATGGAATTCATTTAGAAGTCGGTTGAGCTCTTTATCATTTTTAGCGCTGATAAGGTGCTGGACTTGTTCAATAAGTTCGTCAGTAAGCTCAAATTGTATGTTCTCTCTTTTGTCTTGCAAATGGGACGTTTTTAATAATTAATTGTCGTTTTCTATAAGTTGGGTCAGTGCTATAAACTCCTGCACGCTCAATTGTTCTGGACGTTGGTCAAAGATAAGATTTGATTTTAATTTATCGGACAAATCAAATGATTTTAAGCTGTTTCGCAGTGTTTTACGCCGCTGTTGGAACCCTGTCTTTACCACTCTAAAAAAAAGCTTTTCATCACATGGTAATTGGTAATTGTCCTTTCGTTTCAATAGTAAGACACCCGAATCTACTTTTGGTGGCGGATTGAATACCGATGGCGGTACCGTAAAAAGGTATTGTGCGTCGTAAAAAGCTTGCGTTAATACTGAAAGAATGCCATAAACCTTGCTACCCTCTTTAGAGCAAATTCGAAGTGCTACTTCCTTTTGAAACATTCCGGAAAATTCAGGTATCTGATCGCGCATTTCCAAAGTTTTAAAAAGGATCTGTGACGAGATATTATAAGGAAAGTTTCCGATGATGGCGAAAGGTTGATCTTCAAAAACTTCTTTTAAGTTGTACTTTAAAAAATCTTTTTCAATAATCCGATTGGCAAGATTGAGGTAGTTGTTTTTAAGATATGCTACAGATTCAGTATCAATTTCAATAACATGCGTGGTGATATCTTTTTTTAACAAATATTTCGTCAGAACACCCATGCCCGGACCAATTTCCAACACATGGTCATACCCATTATAAGAAAGGGTATTTGCAATCCTTTCAGCGATATTTTCATCGGTTAGAAAATGCTGACCAAGATGTTTTTTTGCTCTGACTTGATGATCTTTTGACACAGATTTATGGTGATTTTTTAAAAGGATGGAAGCTTTACACTTGAAGTGCGAAGTTAGTGAGAATAATTTTTGGAGATGTGAAGTTTAAATTATTTTTATCGGTTCTCGCAGTTCGGCTTTATGATTCCAAAGTTTGTGGCAGCATCAAGCAATGATGCAGTGCATCAGAAAAGCGGGGTTTTAACAGCATAAGAGTTCTAAAACTTCATCATGAACATCAATCCATCTTCACACTATATTCATCAATGACCTCCAATTCCGTACGGAATGCCATAACTTTATCACCAAATTGGGCCAATGCGTCTTGACGTAGTTTGGCAGCATCATTAGTGTAGTAATTGCTGAGTGCTTCACGTGATTTTGCTCTATATTGAACAGAGTAAGTGACGCTTTCCGTTTGATCTTCGACCAAAACCTTGGTCAATTTTGCTTCCGTAAAATGACCGGTGGCTAAAACGTGTGTAATGTGTTCTTTGATCCAAACAAGCCACTGATTGTGGATGCTGGCATCTATGTTGGAGGTGACGTTGTATATAATCATAAAATAAAAATTTTGTGCTCTAAGACTTTGCAAATAACGGAACTTTTTAGCATTCCGACGAAGGGTTTAAGTTGTTTCCTTAGTCAAACAAAGGAAATTCTGTAGCCTAAAAATAAATAGAGGCCAATTGAACGCTGTGCATGAACATTGTTTGGTAAGAGATTTATTCGTTTAAAAACTCTGACCTTTCAATTTTTAGTTTTGGCGAATGAGTTGTTGCAATACTCAATATTAAAATCGAAATAGTTGTCGGTATAATTGTATAGGTCAACATCTCAGTAATCAACTAATAAATCAATGCCACTTACGTTTTTAAAATGACCATGCAGTATAGATCCAAACAAATAATTTAAACACTTTATATACTTCACAAAGCGCGATTATTTTATCGATATTCATTATAGCTAAACTGCTATTCCAAAAATACAATTATTTATAAATATGATCCCTGCTGTAATAGTGGTAACTGTCAGCTAATTTATCGCATCCCCTCGCAACATCCTAAACTTTTTCCGTGCGTCCACAAAATAAATACTGTCTTGATGGTTAAATATTATTTTCTCGTATAAGGCTTTGGCTTTCTCAGGTTCCGAAAGAATGTTATTGTACAATTCAGCCAAATAATAGTAGGCATCATCGGCTAATATACCATCATTGTAATGGGTTATAATGGATTGGTAATTTAAGACAGCTTTTTCATATTGCTTTTTTTTCACAAAGAGCTCTGCTTGTTTAAACATTGCTTGGTCTTCAATGCTTTCGCCTTTATGCTCGGTCAATACTTTATCTAAAAGCGAAATGGCATCATCCGTTTTATTTTGAAAAGCCATCAAATCGGCCTTGGCGTATAGTTTTAAGGCCACATGGAGCGAGTCTTCGTATTTATTATCAGATATGAGCAGTTTTAAATCTAAGGCATCATTGGCAATCAATTGGGAGGTGGAGGCTTTTAATATTTTCAATTGGGACTCTGCCCATTCAAAATCGCCTTTGTAATAGCTTGTTTTTGCTACTTTAAATCGGGCTTCTTGTGCGAGGACACTATTTTTTACACTGGATTGGATTTGAGTATAATAAATCAGACCTTCATTAAATTTTTCCTGAAACACTAAAATGTCGGCTAATTTCATTTTGACTGTCGCTTGTTGGAACGCTGAAATATTGAGTTTTAAACTTTCCTTTAAAAAATCACTTGCCTCTTCTGGCCTGTCTAAATAAAATGCGAGAAAGTTGCCATACGCTATTTGAAGGCCCAAAGTTTGTTCGGAAATACCATAATCTGAGAAAAGTTTCTTGTATTTTTCTTCTATTCTGGGCAAATCTTTAGAAGTAGCATTAGTTGTTTCAATGTCTAAAAGATATTGGTTAGCGGTTAAAATGGTTCCAATGTTTTGGGTCTGTTTCAAAACATAGCTGAAAATCTCTGTAGCGATGTCACTTTCCTTTTCACTAAGAGCCGTTAAGGCCAGTTCAATAATACGGTTCAGGCTTTCACGCTGACGCAAATACAGCGCTTTTTCTTGAGTAAAGGCTTTATCATAGGCTTTCTCTTGAATAAACAACCAACTGAGCATTTCATACCAATAGGTGTCTGGTTGGATCTGAATTTTTTTGAGAAGCAACCTTCGTAAAATTGTATTGTTTTCGTTGTCTTTATTTTCCGAAATAAAGTCGCTAAATGCTCTTTTGGCACTGTTTAAATATTCTGGTCTGACCTCAATATAGGCCATATAATTGGTAAAGAGCATTTCAATATTACCTTGTTCGCCGTAAATATTGGCTAATTCTCGGTTATAATTTAACTGTGGATCGAGCGCCATCCCTTGCTCATAGGTTTTAATGGCATAATCTAACAGCGCATGTTGTTCAAATTGTCTACCAATAAGTGGGGCATAACTTGGACGCTCTTCAAGTGTTGAGATGGCTTCTTCATAACGGTCATTGGCCTGGTCCATGTCGCCCTGCAACTGATAATTATACCCTAACTCAATCACCAATGACGGATTACGGTACATGGTCATTTTTGATTTGATGAGCGCTTCTGCAGCACCAAATTGCTCCAACTCCTGATAGGTTTTAATCAAATGGAAAATATAGTTGTAGTTATTAGGTTGCTCTTCATACAACTTTTGATAAGAAATTAGTGCTTTCTCAAATTCGCCACGTTTATAATAATCTGCAGCCAACTGTTCTTGGTCGCTTTGCGAAAAGGAAAAACATCCAAAAAGTAGAAAAAGTAAACAAACAAACTGCTTCATGAAACTAATTTATGTAAATATAACCACTTATGGGCGGAGGTATTGTGAATGTTTTTATAAAAAAAATGCCTAAACGTGAGTTTAGGCATTACCATCAAAATAAATGTGCTATTAACCATTACTTATAAAATGATTCAAATATCCTGTTTTGGTATTGTAAATATTTTTTGAGCAAATTGCTATTTTTTAAAACATAACTTTAATCAATAATATCACTAAGGATATTATAATAAAAATGCGTACAAAATTTTTCATTACGAGGTCATTTTAATTTGGGACTACTAACTTGGAAATTTTTTAGACAATAACAAAAAAAAATGCCAAATATTCGTTGAACAACGTAAATATTTAGCATTTCATCGAATTTTGTATGTTTTTTCTCTCAAATTAAATGTTCTCAAATCCTGTATATGGAATCAAAACTTCGGGGATATCAATCCCATTTTCAGTTTGATAATTTTCCAAAATTCCAGCCAAAACCCTAGGTAAAGCCAATGCACTTCCGTTAAGTGTATGTGCAAGTTCATTTTGGCCTTCAGAATTTCTAAATCGCAACTTTAAACGATTGGCCTGAAAGGTCTCAAAATTTGAAACTGAAGAGATTTCGAGCCAACGATCCTGTGCCGTAGAAAACACTTCAAAATCGTAGGTCAATGCTGAAGTAAATCCAAGATCGCCGCCACACAAGCGCAAAATACGATAGGGTAACTTGAGTTCATCCAAGATTTCCTTGACATGCTCAACCATGCCATCCAACGCCTTATAGGAATTGTCAGGGTGTTCTACCCGTAAAATTTCTACCTTATCAAATTGATGCAAACGATTTAGACCTCTTACATGAGCGCCGTAACTTCCTGCCTCGCGTCTAAAACAAGGTGTGTACCCCGTAATTCCGATTGGCAGATCAGACTCATTGAGAAGCTCGTCTCTAAAGATATTAGTGCCTGGAACTTCAGAAGTGGGAATTAAATAAAGATTGTCTTCTGTAACATGATACATTTGGCCTTCTTTGTCCGGTAATTGCCCAGTACCAAAACCTGACGCTTCATTGACCAAAAGTGGTAATTGATACTCCGTATATCCTGCAGCAGTATTTTTATCTAAAAAGTAAGAAATGAGGGCACGTTGTAACTTGGCTCCTTTACCTTTATAAACAGGAAATCCTGCACCGGTGATTTTATTTCCCAGTTCAAAATTAATGATATCATGTTTCTTTGCCAGTTCCCAATGCGGCAATGCTTTGTTATGTAAGGTTGGAATATCTCCTTTTCTAAATACCTCTTCATTATCATCTTCAGTACTCCCCGCCGGTACACTTTGATGAGGAACGTTAGGAAGTTTATATAGCAATTGATTCAATGCTTCTATCGTGGCATTTAGGTCGTCTCCTAAGGTTTTTGAAGACTCCTTTAATGCCCCTGTTTTTTCTTTCAGCGCATTGGCTTTATCGGCTTGTCCAGATTTGTACAAGTTCCCGATTTCTTTAGATAAGCTGTTGGACTCGGCAAGGGTATTATCCAATTCCGTTTGTTGACGGCGTCGGTCTTCGTCAAGAGCAATGACTTTATCAATCATTTGCGCAGCATCAAGGTTTCTTTTTTTCAAACCCTCAATCACTTTATCACGGTGATCTCTAATAAATGGTACTTGTAACATAATTTTTAATTTGATGTCAAAAATAAGGAAATTTTAAGCGTCTGTTCGAAGTCTTTGAACTTCAATCGTAATAATTGTTTTCTTCTGATTTATTTGAAGTGTTTTCTTGTTTGGAAGGTCTAAGCCAATCGCTGTGTTTTAGTGGATGCCATTTTACGCTGCCCAAATCTACATCAGGATCAATGAGCTGTCTGAGTTCGCCGCCATTCACACGAATATACGAATTGACATAGATTTTTACGTCTTGATCTTTCTCTGCAAACATCTTTTTTAACCGTTGGGCAAATTGCCAAATCACATCGGGTTTGGTGCTCACGGTGCGTTGTTGTTTTCTGCTGAGATAATCTTCAATCTGTATCGGAATTTCCACATTGGTTTTAGCATCAATAACCTTAAATGTGGTCCGCCCGCTCTTGGCACGAAGCATCATTCGCCAAGATAAACGATGGCCTTCTTCTGTCCAGAGTACATCATCCTTAAAAAACCAATGGCGCAAAGGCAATCCAATTTGAACCATAAAGTAGATGACGAATACCACAACAAAGGGTTTATGGTAATTTGGAACAATCACTTCTTCCTGATCATAAAAAGGTTTCTTTTTTAGGAAAATCCGATGAATTGTTTTAGTGGGAAAAAAGAAGAGCACCAAGGCTAAGGAGAGGTAAGGAAAAATACCAATCTGGAATACGAACGAATTAAACAAATGAAAGAAAATAGAGGCGAAAAAAGCGATTTTTCGGGTGGGTTTCCATAACAATAATGGAATTATCAGAGCGTCAAATATAATGCCCACATAGGCAATGGCGTAATGCGTCCATTTTTGTTGCAGAATCTCTCCCACTAAAAAGAGGTCCTTTTTGCCTCTCATCAAGACTTCGGCCACTGTTGCATCCAGCCAATCGGGATAAATTTTAGCTACTGCCCCGTAAGTGTATACAATAAACATCTGAAAGATAAATGCCAAGGCACACCAACGTGGCATTGAAATCATTTTAATTTTCGGGTTCAACCGCGCGTCAATGGATAGGTATTTATGAGCAGGTTGAAACACCATGATGCTGCTCAATAAAATCAAAAGATAATAGTGATTATTGTACGATGACTTCTGCATCAAATAAGTGCACGTCCAAAGTAGGGTAAAAGCAACAATGCTCCATCTGTACTTGTAGCCCACCATGACCATGAGCCCACAAAGCCCCATCACGCCATAATACACATACATCCAATTTCCTGGTAAGGGTTGGAGCCATTCAAATCCAATAAACGAAAAGGTTTGTTGTGGCTCCATGAGCGTGCGCCGGATCCAACCTGTATAGATTGAACCAACACTTTCCATAAAAATGAGAAACCCAAAAATAATCCGGAATACAATTAGGGCGCTATTGTCTATATGTTTAAAGAGTAGCTTATGCATTGAGCGCTGCAATAACCTGTTGGGCGTTTTTTTGATCTTGTCTCAATTGGGCGATAAGTGCTTCAACTGATTCAAATTTATACTCATCTCTTAATCGGTCCAAGAAAACTATTCTTAAATCTTGATTGTAGAGGTTTTGGTCAAAATTAAAAAAATGGGCCTCAATGGTTTTTTTGTCGGCATTAAAAGTAGGGTTGACCCCAATGTTCATCATGCCATAAATGGTTTTATCATTATGGATTGAGGATATCACGTAAACACCATTCTTAGGAATCAGCTTGTAGGCGTCCGGTACGTTTATGTTGGCGGTAGGAAACTCCATTTTTTTACCAAATCCTTTTCCTCTCACAACGGTACCATTTAAGTAGTAATTATAGCCTAAAAAGGCATTGGCGGTTTTGATATCGCCAGACCTGAGGGCGGTTCTTATTTTTGTTGAACTCACGGCAACATCTTCTACATCTTGGGCGGAGATTTCTTCAACTTCAAACCCGAATTCTTTACCAAACCGTTTCAAATCGTCAATATTGGCACTTCGGTTTTTTCCAAATTGATGATCATAGCCAATTATCACATGTTTAACATGCAGGGTGTCCACCAGAATCGTTTTGACGAAATCACGCGCGGAGAGTTCGGCAAAAACCTTAGTGAACTCTTTTACGTAAATAAAGTCCAAACCCAAGGCCGATAAAATTTCTTTACGTTCAGCAATGGTATTTAGCAGTTCAATGTTTGGGTTTTGCTGCAAAACCATCCTTGGATGGGGAAAAAAAGTAAGAACGACAGAAATTAAATTTTTTTCGGAAGCTCTTTTTGTCAGTTTTTTGATGATTTGTTGATGTCCAATATGGACGCCATCAAAGGTGCCAATGGTAACAACCGATGGTGTTTGCGGGATGGAACTGTGCGATGCGGTGAGTACTTTCAATTGATTTTTTTGTAAAAATAGCTATTTAAGGGTTTAAAAAAAATTACTATTTACGAATTGAATCTGGGGTCTTATTAATCAGAAGGGGCTTAGACTTAAAATAGGTTTAAATTTAAGTTGCAACCCATAGCCTTTTCGGCTTAAAAAAAAAGTGTGCACAGTTTAATTGTACATACATACCTGAAAAAGATTGCATTCATTTTTAGGTCATTATATAGTAATTAATTATTTATACTTATGGTTTTATGATAACGAATTAAGATTATGGTTATTTGAAATGATAGCTAAAGCCATGGATTCTTGAAAACAATATCGGTTTGTTTTGTGATTTCTTTAATTTGAATGTAACTTTCAGACGACTATATATGATATCAATAAATTTCTATAAACTATATGAAAAATAACTACTTAAAGTTTAGTTTGTTTTTAATTGTGATTCTTACTTTCTCCATGACCTATGGACAAAAAAGTGAATCGCTTTGGACAAAAACAACAAAGACTAGTGTTTCTCAGCAACGATTACTGCCTCAGAATTCCACTCCCACAAAAGCCCAGTACTATCAGTTAAATATGGAGGGTTTGAAGTCCAGATTGAAAAATGCTCCAGAAAGGGATTCAGCTTCATCATCACGTACATTAATTGATTTTCCAAATTCTGAAGGCGATATGGAAACTTTTAGGGTTATGAAATATACAGTAATGCATCCTGAGCTCCAAGCAAAATTCCCTGACATTCGCTCTTATGTTGGATATGGTTTAAAAAATTCATCTACAGTAATCTATTTTAGTGTTTCTCCAGATAATGTGCACACCATGACCATGTCTGTTGATCGGGGAACAGAGTTTATTAACCCTTATGCTACAGATGGAACCTATGAGGTGTTTTCAAAGAACAGCCTTACAATGGCACAAAGTCTTTTTGAATGTGGTGTTGTGGATGATGGTCTTCCAAATAACTTAACATTAAACTTGGGCGGTGTAGCGGCAAGAAACGCCAATGATGGTACGAGACGAACATTCAGGTTGGCCGTTGGCACAAGTATAGAATACACTAATTTTCACGGTGGTTCAGTAGCGTCTGCTATGGCAGCAATTAATACAACAATGACCCGAGTAAATGGTATTTATGACCGAGAACTGTCCATCAGGATGACTTTAATTGCCAATAATGACCTTTTGATTTCCACCACAGGCAATAGTATTTTTCCCAATGCTGAAAGTGTTTCATCACTTACCACTACTTTTAATGGACTTATTGGCGCTGACAATTATGATATTGGACATACATTCACGACAGGGTCAGGAGGAGCGGCTTATTTAGGTAGTGTTTGTAGCGCTAACAAAGGTGGCGGAACCACAGGTTTAACAAGTCCAACAGGAGACCCATTTGCCATTGATTATGTGTCGCATGAAATTGCACATCAGTTTGGTGCTAGCCATACTTTTAATGGGTCTGCAGGTAATTGTGGTGCAGGGAATAGAACAACTGCGACGGCTTATGAACCAGGAAGTGGCTCTACAATTTTGAGTTACGCCGGTATTTGTGGGTCTCAAAATGTTCAAAACAATAGTAGTGATTATTTCCATCAGGCCAGTTTGAGACAAATTTGGACTTACATTACTACAGGAGCCGGTTCGTGTGGAGTCTTATCAGCTACTGGAAATACAGCGCCTACCGCTGATGCTGGTGCATCGTATCAGATACCAGTTTCTACCCCATTTAGGTTGACGGGGTCATCAGCAGATATAGATGGGACTGCAACCCATACTTTTACCTGGGAGCAGTTTGATTTAGGCTCTGCTGGGATGCCAACAGAAACAACCGAATTTGCTCCTGTGGTACGTTCTTTTTTAGGAACGCCAAATCCGGTGAGATATATACCGAGACTCCAAGATGTTCTTGCCAATGGCGGCAGTTCAACAACATGGGAAAAATTACCTTCAGTATCACGCATTCTTAATTTTGTTTTAACGGTAAGAGACAATGATGTTCGGGGAGGACAAACGGCTGTTGATAATATGGCAGTGACGACTGTTGCTACTGGAGGCCCGTTTAAGGTCACATCTCAAGCTTCAAATGTTACTTGGGAAATTGGAGCCACCAAAACAGTGACCTGGGATGTGGCCAATACCAATATTGCACCTATTAATACAACCAATGTCAACATCAAATTATCTGTAGATGGAGGAGCAACTTTTCCTCATACGTTGGCTTCAAATGTTCCTAACAATGGAGCATATGAGGTTCTGGTTCCTCAAGTGGCCAATACCACTGAGGCAAGAGTTATGGTGGAAAGTGTAGGCAATATATTCTACAATGTAAATGTTTCTAATTTTGAAATTGTTACCGTTGATTACCTTTTAAACTTTTCTACAACTTCAGTTACTGTGTGTCAACCTGATGATATTGCGGTCTATGATTTTGTCTATAATACCTATGGGGGTTATGCTCAGAATACCACCTTTTCGGCAGTGAATTTACCAGCAGGGACCACCGCAACATTCAGTCCAAGCTCTGCAAGTGCGAATAACACTCCGGTAACGATGACCCTGACTGGTGTTAGCGGTGCTTTGCTTGGAGATTATGACATCTCAGCAGTAGGAACTTCGGGGAGCGTTACAAACAGCTCTACGGTGACACTTAGTGTTTTCAGCAATACCATTGATCCGCCAACATTAAGTACACCTGCTAATGGAACGGCTGGGCTTTACAGTGATGTAGAGCTGAGCTGGGAAATAGATGCTAATGTGGAAAATTATTTAATTGAGATCGCAACGGACAGTAATTTTAGCGATATCGTGGACTCGCAGACAATCACATCCAATTCTTACGCCGCAAATTTGGCATTAGAAACGGTTTATTATTGGAGAGTTACAGGGTCTAATCGATGCTCAATAGGAACGACATCTTCAATAAGTAGCTTTGGTACTGGAGTATCGACATGTGAGGGTGTGCTGACAGCATCTGATACACCAATTGTAATCTCGGCAACAGGTTCAAATGTCTATAACTCTGTCATTACAGTCACAGAAGATTTGCCTGTGACCGATGTGAATGTGAAAGTTAACATCACCCATGCTTGGGTTAGAGATATAAAAATGGTTTTGATCAGCCCAACAGGTACACGGGTTGTCTTATCTAACAATAATGGAGCGGATGCAACACAAAATTATACCAACACCGTGTTTGATCAAGAAGCTACAAATTCTATTGTTGGTGAAGAGGCACCTTTTACGGGTTCTTTTATTCCCGAGGAAGATTTGTCAGTAATTTATGGCGAAATGTCTGCGGGAAATTGGACGCTTGAAGTCACGGATCTTTTTGATGGTGATGGTGGAAGCTTAGATGAATTTACTTTAGAGCTTTGCCTATCACAGCCCTTATCTGTTGAGGAAAACAATTTCGACGCCTTTGCGATTTTCCCGAATCCGAATAACGGGGATTTCACTATCAAGCTGCAATCTCATTCTGGATTAGACATAAACGTAGTCCTTTACGATATCAGAGGGAGAAAGGTGTTAGAAAATCGATTTAAAAACACTTCTAACTTTAGAGAAATCATCCAATTGGATCATGCAGAATCCGGAATGTATTTAATCAATATCTCGGACGGATTAAAATCGGTTACAAAAAAGATTATAGTTCATTAAAGAACACATAGTGAAATACTAAAACCGTCTCAATTACTTAATTGAGACGGTTTTTTTATAACTTTTAGAAACTGTAGTTAGTACAATTCAGTAATTATTTAAAATCATAGAGCTGCATTGTTTCTCATATTTTAATATTAAACAAAAAAAGACCCTTTCATAAGATTGAAAAGGTCTGTTGCAACTTAAAGACTAACTCAACTTTTAACTTGCATTCATGTATCTTCTAATTAACACCTTGAGGTTCGCCGAGCGATGCCAGTCGGACGGTTCCTGAAGTTCTTGATTTTATAAACCTATGGTCCATCCAATTGCCCAATCAGGTTTTGCACTGCCGTTACCTGCGCCCGTAGCATTTTCATTAATGCTATACACTCCCGATACATCAACAGCTTCGCCTGCGGTATTTTTACCAACTGACAGTGTGGTGACATTGTCAAACTTGACGTTGGTTGCTGCTAAACTGCCTGCAGTGACATAGCCCACACTCTCATCATGCTGAATGTCGAAGCCAGTTTTCCAATTGCTCAGAACCACATTGTCAAATTGTGCTTGAGTACCCACTCTCAACTTGATGGCTTGTGTTTCAGAACTTGTATCAGCAGCTCCCAAACCAACTAAGGTGAGGTTTTTAATGGTTGGGTTAGAGATTGGTGTAGCCAAATGGTTGTTGGAGTTGTTATCGGCTTCAATGCCTCTATTGCCCGCATTGGTTCTGATGCCATACCAGTTCTCACCAGTTCCTGACCAACCTTCAGTCCAATCAAACAAATCATCACCTACATCTTCAGAAAAGTTACTTACTACTAAATATTTAGCTTGGGCTGTTCCTCCAAAAAACTCAAAACCGTCATCTGAGCCTTCATGAACTTGAACATATTCTATGGTGGTGCCACTGCCCACGCCAAAAAGTGAGAGACCATTGAATTCTTTATCTGAATTGTAGGCAAATCCAGAATATTCAATCCTCAGATATTTAAGTGACCCTGAGCTGTCATTAACATCTCCACCGCCGTAAGTTAAATCGGATACTTCGGCAGAGGCGGTCGTGCCTTTATTTATTGGAGCATTTCCGCATAATACCAATCCTCCCCAAGCGCCAGGGGCAAGAGTGGTAGAGGTCATGACCACCGGGTTGGAAGATGTGCCTTGGACATCAATTTTACCATTTTGTGCAACAGCAATATAGCGTACTGCGGCAAAATCACCACTGTTAGCAGCGGTAGCTTCTATTTTAACGCCGCTTTTAATCGTCAGTTTGGCTCCAGCGTTTACAATTAATTTTCCGGTTAATTTATAAGTTCCTGACTCCAAAATGACTTCACCTTCATTGATCTCTCCTTTAAGATTTTCACGATCTAAGACAAATGTAGTGCCACCATCATTATCCGACGGGCTGTCATCATCACTTGAACAGGCCGTGGTAAATAGTAAAGCAAATAAAAATGCTGTTCCTAAAAGTTTTGAAATTGTTTTTTTCATAATGTTACTTGTTAATTGATTTTGGTTATTTAATTTATAATTATTGAGATGTTATATTTTGTAACGCAATCCTAATTTGAAAAAAGCACCACGCTTGTAAGACAGTACCGTGATATTTTCTGATGCATTTTTTTGAACTCTTTTTATGGTTGGATCAAGCAGATTCTTGATGGAGAAATCAAAACTCAGATGCTTATTTATTTTTGTTTTTAATATAAAATCCAAAGTGCCCACACCTTTATCGACCAGATTTCCTTTGGTTTCTACGCCAAGGGCATAAAGTCTATCTGAAGTATGGGCATAGGCCAAGGTGGTCATCAGGTTCGCGTCATCACTAAAATTGGTGAGATATGATAAATCTGCGTTCAACAAAAAATCAGAAGCACCAGTAAAGCCTGAGGTATCATGTGTTAGATTGGTATTGTAATTTGTTTCTTGCCTTACCTTTTCAGAATCCAAATCTTGAGTAGTTTGCATAAAAGTGGCATTCATGCCTGCAGATAGTTTGTTGGAATATGCCCCATCAAAGTTGAAAACGTCTTTTCTGAGTTCGATTTCAGCACCGTAAACATACCCCGCATCGCCTGTGTTTATAAATGAGATATCATTGGTAGAAGAGGCTAAAGTGATTTCGTTGATCGGGTCCAAAATGTATTTTCCAAAGGCTGTGACGGAAAAAAGCCCTGAACTTTTAGGGAAAACTTCCCATTTTAAATCGAGATTATAGTTTTGTGAAGGATAGAGGTCAGGGTTTCCAACTTTGACCTCTGTGACATCCTCATAAATAAATAGTGCTCTCTCCTTAAATTGTGGGAGTGTATAGGTTTTACTCGCGCCTAAACGTAAGTTTTGTTGGTCATTTAATTCATACTTTAAAATAACACTTGGCAAGAACTCATGTCTATTGAAGGTGTTGCTTTTTCCTGAGGCGTCGAGTTGTGTTCTCCAGGATACGGTCTGTTCTACTTTTTCAAAGCGCAAACCTACGAGTGCGCTCAGTCTCTTTGAAAGTTGATATTCCAAACTTGCATAACCAGCGTGAATAGTTTGGTCACCATCATAAGTTTGAGGAGTTAAACCAGCAAAGGATTCAATACTAAATAGACCATCGTCAAAATTCTGTTGGTTTAAGAACAGGTCTAACTTATTAGGGTCAATCGGCGTATTCAATTGAGATCCTGAAATTCTGAAGTTAAATTGGATGGCTTCAAAATCACGTTTTTTAAATCTCCCGTTATAGCCTAAGGTCACTTGGCCTTTGGAATTGCCGTCTACATCTTCATTTAATTTATAACTTACTGAGAGGTTGGCGGCCAATTCATCTTCAATTAAATTTTGATAATACCGGTGATTGTCGGTAATGGTGTTTTGCGCAAAAACATAACCATTGACCTCGTCCGAATACTTTAAGGTGTTTTGACTTCTATCTGGCATGTCGCCTTCTACCTTATTGTAAGAAGTTGCCCAATCTAAATTGAATTTATCAGACAGCTTATGATTTCCCAACAGTTGATGCATCAATAAGGTATTTTGAATGTAAGTGCTACGTTGTATGAGTCCATTATCATCTTCAGCACTATCACGAATAAACCCTTGGTAAGTATCTCTGTTTTGATTTGAAGAGTTTACCATTAAAAAGTTATAGGATAGCTTATGCATGGAATTAATTCGATAATTGGCATTAAACATGCCTGTAGTATTGGTATTGTAAGAAAATCGTTCTTGTTGAAAAGACTTAAGTTTTGCACCTTGCGCATTGACGCTTTGGTTAATGCCTTCTCGAGTTTCAAAGGTGTTGTTAAAACTGACGGTGGCAAATAAGTTAAGCCTGCTTTCTTTTCCAATCTCGAACGATTTGCCCGCTTTTAATCCGATATTGCTTCCCAATGGCTTTTCCTTTATCGGTGCTAAGCTATTTTCAAAATGATAACCGCTTAGCGGATTATTGGGAACGCCATATGAAGAAAAGCCGGATCTATTTGGACCATCCTGTAATTTGAAATCGTTGAATTTTGTCAGTGAATTTGTCCCAATGGTAGAGCCTAACGAAAGCTCAAACATGCCTTTGCCTTTATAGTTTACGGAAGTAATGTCTACGTTTCCACCAACAAAATCTCCTGATGTTCTCGGACTATAAACCTTATCGATGGCTATATATTCTACAATATCTGTCGAAAAGAGATCAAGATCGATGTTTTTCTTTTCAGGATCATTTGAGGTTACGGGAAGACCATTAATAGAGGTTGAATTATACCGATCTCCCAATCCTCGTACATAGATTGTATTTGATCCATCTTGTTTTGAAACTCCAGTCGTCTTTGATACTGCAGTAGCAACATCACTCACGCCTTTTCTTGACAATTCTTCTATGCCAATACTTTGCTTGATCTCCACGGCGTTTTTTTGGTCCAACAATAAAGCAGTTTCACTTATTTTTCGGGTGGTTGCAGTAATGAGTACTTCATCTAAACTTGCGGCGCTAGCGACCATATCAACATCAATACTCACTATCTTTCCTGCTTCCAATGCCACATCCAACTCTTTAGTTTCATAGCCAATATAGCTGTAGATGAGCGTGTAATGTCCTTCATTTAAATTGTTAAAAACGTACACGCCGTCCATATCCGATGTGGTTCCAATCGTGGTGCCTTTTATCAGCACGTTTCCGAAGGCCAAAGGCTCATTGTTAAATTCTTTGTCAATCAATTTTCCGGCGATGGATGCTGTAGATTGTGCAGTAAGAATTGTGGAAAAAAGAAATGATAATGCAATTAAAATACTCTTCATTTGTTGGTTATAAATATTCACTGCAAAGAAAGCCATGATGTGCAAGTGAGAGGTTAAGTCAAGATGAAACCTAAGTCATAAAAAAGTTAGGTGAATGTTAGCTTTAGGTAAATTATTACAAAATGGACATTTTAATTTAACATTGAAAAATGTATCTTGCAGACGCATAAAATCTTACTATGAACTGGGAACAATTATTGTCATTAAAACGATTTGGAGATTCGAATAAACGGATTAGAAAAGAACAGGATGAAACTCGTTTGGGCTTTGAAGTGGATTATGATCGCATCATTTTTTCGTCTGAGTTTAGAAGCCTTCAGGATAAAACCCAAGTCATTCCGTTGTCGCAAACTGATTTTGTCCATACCCGATTGACCCATAGTTTGGAGGTAAGTGTTGTAGGAAGAAGTCTTGGTAGGCGCGTAGGTCAAGAAATATTGGCAAAATATCCGCATCTTCAAAATATCCATGGCTATCAGACCAACGATTTTGGGGCCATTGTTGCCGCGGCAGCCTTAGCTCATGATATTGGAAATCCGCCGTTTGGTCACTCTGGCGAAAAAGCTATTGGCGAATTTTTTAAAAATGGTAATGGTAAACGTTTTAAAGAGTTTTTAACGGATAAGGAATATCAAGATTTATGCGATTTTGAGGGCAATGCTAATGGTTTTAAAATATTGACTGAAAGCCGTATGGGAAGGATGGGCGGTTTGCGATTGAGTTACGCAACACTCGGGGCTTTTATGAAATATCCAAAAGAGTCCTTGCCTAAAAAACCGACGACTAATATCGCCGATAAGAAATACGGATTTTTTCAAAGTGAAAAGGAGGCCTTTACAGACGTAGCGCAAGAACTCGGACTCATCAATCGAGGAAACCCTGAAGATTTGAGCTACTCCAGACACCCCTTGGCTTTTCTTGTAGAAGCTGCTGATGATATCTGTTACACTATAATTGATTTTGAAGATGGCATCAATTTAGGTTTGATTGAGGAGGAATTTGCCTTGGAATATCTCATCAAACTGGTCAAAAACAACATTAACTCAAAAAATTACCATGCCTTATCCAACACCGAGGATCGTGTCAGTTATTTACGCGCCTTGGCAATTAGTACCTTAATCAATGAAGCTGTTGAGCTATTTATGACCCATGAGGAAGCTATTCTCAACGGCAGTTTCGATAAGGCTTTATTGGATCTTTCTAAATATCAAGCACAGATAGATGATATTATCAAGTTAAGTGTTGAAAAAGTATATCAGTCGGAAGAAGTTGTGGACAAGGAAATAGCAGGTTTTAAAATCATTGACGGCATTTTAGATGTATTTACAGATGCTATCAGTAATCATCATCAAGGTACCTTGAGCAACTATCATAAATTGATACTTAAAATCTTCCCGAAATCTTTAGATCTCGATCAAGAAAACTTATACGACAGCTTATTGGGTATTTGCAATTATGTGGCCAAATTTTCTGATAGTAAAGCTATTTTAACTCATAAAAAACTAAAAGGAACCCACTTTTAATTGCTTTTTATCGGATAAATTTGCATTTAAACGATATTTATGTATATTTGATGGATTCCTAACTTAATTATTATGAAAAAGAATGCGTTTACCGCCATTGTTATCTTATTAATAACTGTCGCTTTTTTATTTGTAGTCAATGATCTTTCACATACGAAAGAACAGTCATCGCAAGCCAACACTCCTAAAACACATAAGCAATTAGATTTAGTGGGTTTTGAGGAACACTAAACCAGCTTCAATGGTTTTAAGAATGTGGTAGGCATCTACATTTGCCAGTTTTTGTAATTGTGTAACACTACCGTGTTCCATAAAAGTATCTGGTACACCTAATGTTTTAACGGGAATGAAATAGTTGTGCTCTGCGGCAAACTCTAAGACTGCTGATCCAAATCCGCCTTTGATCGTACCATCTTCAATGGTAATGATATATGCATATTTTTTGAAAATCTCATGTAAAAGAGTTTCGTCCAACGGCTTTACAAAACGCATATCGTAGTGGGCAACTTTGTTTTTAGTGCTTAAATTTGAAATGGCCTCCTTGGCGTTTTCCGCAATAAATCCGATGGTTAATATGGCGATATCACGTCCTTCTGTAAGTAATTCACCTTTTCCAATCTCCAATTTTTTAAAAGGTTGTTTCCAATCCGGAATGGCCCCATAACCACGAGGATATCTTATGGCGATAGGATGCTGAAGTCCCAATTGTGCTGTGTACATGATGTTGCGCAATTCAATTTCGTTCCGTGGTGCGAAAATGATGAGGTTGGGAATACATCTCAGATAGGCCAAATCAAAAACACCGTGGTGTGTGGCACCATCTTCACCCACCAAACCCGCACGATCCAAACAAAATACGACCGGTAAATTTTGTAAGGCAACATCATGAATGACTTGGTCATAGGCACGCTGTAAAAACGTAGAATAAATATTACAAAAAACCAACATATCTTGGGTCGCCATTCCTGCGGAAAGTGTGACGGCATGTTGTTCTGCAATGCCCACATCAAAAGCTCGATCCGGCATTAGGTCCATCATATATTTTAAAGAACTTCCGGTTGGCATGGCAGGAGTTATGCCTACAATCTTCGGGTTTTGCTCAGCCAATTCAACAATGGTCAGGCCGAAAACATCTTGGAACTTAGTGAGTGTAGACGCTGATTTTATAGCTAACTCTCCAGTAATGGAATCAAATTTCCCTGGCGCATGATAGGTAACTTGATTTTCTTCAGCCTGTCTCAAGCCTTTACCTTTGGTAGTTATGACGTGCAAAAATTTCGGACCTGTTACGGTTTTGAGACGGTTAAGTTCCTTGATGATCGCATCTAAATCATGCCCATCAATAGGACCGGTATAATCAAAATTTAGAGCTTCAAAAATATTGTCTTGTTTTTCAGTACCTTTTTTGACGTTGGTCAGATATTGTTTTAAAGCACCCACACTCGGATCAATCCCAATAGCATTATCATTAAGGATGACCAATACATCAGCATCCGTAACACCTGCATGATTGAGACCTTCAAAGGCCATTCCGCTGGCAATGGATGCGTCGCCAATAATGGCAACATGATGCTTGTGTTCGCCTTTTAACTGAGAGGCAATAGCCATTCCCAACGCTGCAGAAATAGAGGTAGAGGAGTGTCCAACACCAAACGTATCATAATTGCTTTCATCCCGTTTAGGAAAACCACTGATACCATGGAGCTGTCTATTGGTATGAAAAATAGATTTTCTTCCCGTCAAAATTTTATGTCCGTAAGCCTGATGGCCAACATCCCAAACCAACAAATCTTCAGGTGTATTATAGACATAATGGAGTGCAAGCGTCAGTTCTACTACTCCAAGACTCGCGCCTAAATGCCCTTCTTTAGTGGCGACAATATCAATAATAAACTCGCGCAATTCTTTGGCAAGTTGCGGTAAATCCGTTTGATTTAAGGCTCTTAAATCGGAAGGTGAATTGATATGTTCCAATAATTTTTTCATCAGAGTACAAATGTAGCATTTGAAATTGTATTTTTGATTTTTAACCCTTGAAGATTGCCTTGTGGAGAATCCTTTTGATGATGTTTATTTTATGAAAAAAGCTTTGCAGGAAGCTGAGACTGCTTTTGAAAAAGGTGAAATACCTGTGGGAGCACTAATTGTGATTGATAACAGAGTTATCGCAAGAGCGCATAACCTGACCGAACTCCTTGTTGATGTAACAGCTCATGCTGAAATGCAGGCCATTACGGCGGCATCTCATTTTTTAGGCGGTAAATACTTGCACAACTGTACCTTGTATGTCACCTTAGAACCCTGCCAAATGTGTGCCGGTGCACTGTATTGGAGTCAAATTAGCAAGATTGTTTATGGCGCAAGAGATGAGGAAAGAGGCTGTACTACCCTGAACACGAGACTACATCCAAAAACTGTCGTTATTGGTGGTGTTTTGGCGGAAGAATCTTCCCAACTCTTAAAACGATTTTTTATTGAAAAACGGAATCTGAATTAAAAGTTGTGTTTTTCCTTATCCCGCATCTTATCAAGATTTTCTTTGGTCAACATATAATCCCTAAAGTCTTTATCTTTCCATCGGTAATAGGCAAATAGTGGAAACACCAAGACAAATAGACCCATGGTTCCGAAACCAATAAATTTTTGGGAATATTCAGTCTCGAAAATAAGTCCTGCGGCAATACTGCCCACCGCCGCAATAGTAAGAATGATTATTAGATATTTCATTATTTGTTAAAGTTAATCAATTGACGTCTATACGCTGTCAATAGTTTAGATTTTGATACAAAGCCATCGTATTTTCCGTTTTTTAGGACGGGAAGGTTCCAAGCTCCTGAACTTTGGAATTTGTCCATAACGGTTTGCATGCTATCTTCATCAAAATTAATGACATTTGGAGGATTATGTAAATAATCTTCAACAAAAGTAGTATCATATAACTTCTGATCAAATAGCAACTCCCTGATATCATCCAACAAAATTATTCCTAAAAATTGATTGTCGGAGTCTGTTACTGGGAACAAATTTCGGGTTGATTTTGAAACCCCTTCGTGAAGCATTTCACCAAAAGTCATTTTTGGGTGCAACGGAATAAAGTTTCTTTCAATCACACTTTCAAGTCGCATGAGGGTGAGCACATTTTTATCTCGGTCATGTGTTAACAAATCGCCGCGCTCCGCCAATTCGCGTGTATAAATTGTGTGTTCCATATAGTTTTTGGTGATCATATATGAAATGGCAACAGTAATCATTAAAGGCACAAATAGCGCATACCCACCGGTAATTTCGGCAATTAAAAATATAGCGGTCAACGGTGCATGAATGACTCCTGCAATCAATCCTGCCATGCCTACCAAAGTGAAATTGGCTTCAGACACTGTAAGCCCTAAGCCCAAGCTATTTAAGGTTTTTGCAATTACATTCCCCAAAGCGCTTCCCATTACCATAGTTGGTACGATAACACCGCCCACGCCACCAGCAGCAAAGGTGGTGGTCATAGCAATGACCTTAAAAAGTGAAAAGCCGAGCAGAAGGACAATGACCACCCAAACATTATTAAGATATTGATCAAACGGATTGGCGCCCAAGGCACTCAAATAATCCCCACTGAACAAATCACGGGTAAAACTTAAGCCTTCCCCATAAAGCGGTGGAATGAAATAGAGCATAATCCCAATGGCTAAACCGCCAACCAGCAACTTTACAAATCGGGTTTTAAATCGGTCAAAAAAAGCGTAAATCGCAAAGTAGATCTTCGTAAAATACAATGAAGCAATCCCCGTTCCGATGCCTAAAATGATATAAAATGGTGTGTCAGAAATCGAGAAATTATCTGAAACCGAAAAATTGAACAGGACTTCATCACCTAAAAAAAAGTATGAAGTTAAGATTGAACAAATTGAAGCGATTAATAGGGGCAATAATGATACGAAGGTAAGATCGAGACTAAACACTTCAATGGCAAAAACAATTCCTGCTATGGGCGATTTAAACATGGATGCCATGGCTCCTGCCGTTGCGCAGGCAATAAGTAAGGTTCGCGTTTTTTTATCCACATGTAGCAATCTGCTTAAATTGGAGCTTAAAGCAGAACCTGACGTAATGGCTGGACCTAATAACCCGACAGAACCACCAAAGCCTACGGTTAGTGGCGCCAAAATTAGTGGGTGATAAATAAGTTTATAAGACAATAGCCCTTTTTGTCTTAATAGAGAATACAGTAATGATGGGATGGCCCGTTTTAAAAATGATGGTACCGAAGGAACAAGCTCTGATCTAATGAGATATTTTCTAAAGAGATATACGAGGAACAGTCCTATAAAAGGTAAAATAAAATATAATTGGTTTTCTGAAACAACAATGCCCTGTTCCAATACTTTCTCTATGGCAAATGTGATGTTTTTTAATGCCACAGATGCGAGACCAACCATTAAGCCTACCACAATACATAATAAGTAAACATAGTTTTTCTGTGAGATATACTTATATCTCAGAATTAAAAAACGTTTTAGCGATTTATGTTTTGGCATTGTTGTATTCAAAACGTCCTGCATTGAGCAGGACGTATATTATTATGGCTTTATGTTAAGTTTTAAACTTAATTCTTCAAGTTGTTTGTCGTCTATTGGTGCTGGAGCATCAATCATGACATCGCGACCAGAATTGTTTTTTGGAAATGCAATGAAATCACGAATGGTTTCCTGTCCACCTAAAATGGCCACCAATCTATCCAATCCAAAGGCCAACCCACCATGTGGAGGTGCTCCATATTGGAAAGCAACCATTAAAAACCCGAATTGTGCATTGGCTTCTTCTGGCGTAAATCCTAAGTAGTCAAACATTAAAGCTTGGGTTTTCTTATCGTGGATTCGGATGGATCCGCCACCAATTTCATTTCCATTCAACACCAAATCGTAGGCATTGGCTTTTACTGCGCCCGGATCAGTATCCAATAACTCCAATTGGCCAGGTTTTGGAGCTGTGAACGGATGGTGCATGGCGTGGTAACGTTGGGTGTCTTCATCCCATTCCAATAATGGAAAATCGACCACCCATAATGGTGCAAAAACTTTAGGATCTCGCAATCCTAAGCGTGTTGCCAATTCCATGCGTAGGGCGCTTAATTGCGGTCTTACTTTATGGATGTCTCCTGAAAGTACACAGATTAAATCTCCAGGTTTGGCATCAGTCAATTCTGCCCATTTTGCCAGATCTTCTTGATCATAAAATTTGTCAACAGACGATTTAAAGGTGCCATCGTCATTATAACGCGCATAAATCATGCCCGAAGCCCCAATTTGAGGACGTTTAACCCATTTAATCAATTGATCAATTTCTTTACGAGTGTACGTATTGCCACCCGGAACGGCAATACCAATCACCAATTCTGCGCTGTTGAATACACCAAAATCTTTATGTTGAGTGACTTCATTCAATTCACCAAATTCCATCCCAAAACGGATGTCAGGCTTATCATTTCCGTATTTCTGCATGGCTTCGTCATAGGTCATCCGTGGAAATTTGTCAATCTCAACTCCATTGACTTCCTTTAATAAATGACGAGTCAAGCCTTCAAAAGCATTTAAAATATCTTCTTGCTCCACAAAAGCCATTTCACAATCTATTTGTGTGAATTCCGGTTGTCTGTCCGCACGTAAATCCTCATCCCTGAAACATTTCACAATCTGAAAATATTTGTCCATGCCACCAACCATTAACAATTGCTTAAAGGTTTGTGGACTTTGTGGAAGCGCATAAAATTGCCCTTCATTCATACGGCTTGGTACCACAAAATCGCGTGCGCCTTCTGGTGTGGACTTTATTAAATACGGTGTTTCAACCTCTACAAAACCTTCGCTCGATAAGTAGTTGCGGACCTCCTGTGTTACTTTGGCTCTGAAAATCAAACTGTTTTTTACAGGATTTCTACGGATGTCCAAATAGCGGTATTTCATGCGTAATTCTTCGCCACCATCAGTATGGTCTTCAATGGTAAAAGGTGGAAGAATTGCGGTATTTAAGACGGTCAACTCAGAAACTAATATTTCAATGTCCCCCGTTGGAATATTAGTATTTTTGGAAGCACGTTCAATGACTTTACCTTTGACCTGAATAACGTATTCACGGCCTAAACTCTGGGCTTGATCCATTAAGGTTTTTGAGCTGCGCTCATCATCAAAAACAAGTTGTGTAATGCCGTAACGATCACGCAAATCTACCCAAAGCATGAATCCTTTATCGCGCACCTTCTGAACCCAACCTGAAAGTGTTACTTCTTTATCGATATGTGATGCTCTTAACTCACCACAGTTGTGACTTCTGTACATAGTATGAAAAATTGAAGTGCAAATTTAATGAAGTTATGTGAGTAATAAATAAAAAGAGAAAACAATTGTTGGCGTTTTGTCAATATCTGATAATTAGGGTGTTTGCCTCCTCATTTGGTCTATTATTTCCAGCTCATTTACAATTGTAGGCTCCTTTCCTTAATCTGCGCCATTGATTTATAAAGAATGGCTTTGAGAGAATGCGTTTAAAATAGAGCATTGCTCAGTGTTAAGTCTATTATAGCGTTGGTTAGATTGGTAATTCCTACTATATTCGCCTAAGTAGAAAATATAATGGTTGAATCACTATTTGAAAGAACAATAAGGCTGTAACTTGATTAGGAATGAAGATGGTTTAAAAGCGTATTCTTGCCTTAACAAGAAAAGCATCGCTTTCAAAATGGAGAAAAAGATGCTTTTCCTAAAAATTAACTAAACTAACTAAGATAATTGTTTAAATCTGGGGTTTTATTGAAAAAGCCAGGGACGAACCCTGACTTTTTATTTGATTAATAGCATTTAATCTAAAAGTGAATCCCCACGATCACTTTTTGTAATTGGGTAATAAATAAATCCCTTGTTCAAATATCATAAAATTAAAGGATATACCTAGTGACATTTGTATAGTTGGTATGAAATAATGTATAGTTGGTAATTCTTACATGAATTATGATAAAATAATGCTATTGGATTTTTAAAAACGTCAAAAACAGACTCGCTATACATTAAATACTACTAAGCATACAATTTTATAAAAGTTCCAACTTTAATATTATTATATTTAAATTATGATAAAAGCTGTAATAATTGATGATGAGCCAAAGGCCATACAAAGCCTCACTTGGGAGCTTTCGAGCTTTAGTGATGAGATAGAGGTTGTCAAAACATTCACAAGCCCTGAAGATGCCATTGTGTATATAGATAATAATGTTCTTGACTGTCTGTTTTTGGATATTCAAATGCCAACAATGGATGGATTTCAGTTACTTGGGAAACTTACCAACAAGGATTTTGCAGTGGTCATTACCACCGCATATAATGAATTTGCCATAAAAGCGTTAAAGAATGAAGCTATAGATTATTTATTAAAACCTATTGATTCTGATGATTTGGAAGAGACTATAAAGAAGGTTAAAAAACACACCTCTAAATTAATGAATTCAAATAAAATTGAGGAGGTATTGCTTAATTTTAATGCGAGATTTGATAAAAAAAGAATCACCATCAATACGGATGGGAAACTTATTTTTTTGGATGTAGAAGAAATTGAATACGTGGAATCAGATGGGAATTATAGCACGATCGTCATGGAAAATGCTCAAAAAATTGTGATTACAAAGAAGTTAAAGGAGGTGAACGATATTTTACCGGAAAATCAATTTTT
Organism: Gelidibacter maritimus; assembly: GCF_014062315.1. GTDB lineage: Bacteria > Bacteroidota > Bacteroidia > Flavobacteriales > Flavobacteriaceae > Gelidibacter > Gelidibacter maritimus. The sequence continues at coordinate 179,625 of NZ_JACGLT010000002.1, read as the reverse complement.
TAGAATTCATAATTCCTACGTTATCAACCTTAAAAAAATCAAGGAATTTATTAAAAGTGAAGGCTATGTGGTCATGATATCAAATTTTAAGATTCCTGTAGCAAGACAACGAAAATCTGACTTTTTAGAAAAGTTATAGACCTATGCAATATCTCCTAAACCTAATAGCCATTTTGAAAGTAAACATATATCCCTATGTAATAGCGTTGGTCTGTTTTCTTGCCATGCCAATTGTGCATGCTCAAGATGATAAGGCCACTGATTTAGAATCGGTATTGCAAAAAATAGAGTCCACTTGGCCAAAAAACTATACCGAAATACACTCTTTATTTTCGGATTTTCAAAAGGACAGTTTGGTCTTGAAGCGATTGGTAACCAAGGCCTCAGATGCGCAGTCGCTGGAAGTGGAGAGTTATGCCCTGAATAAATTGGGGGAAATCTATAGGAATAAATCACTTTATGATGCTGCATTAAAAGCCCATCATGAGGCTGAAGAATTGGCAAAAGCCGCCAATAATATACAACTGGAAGTTGTTAGTTTGAATATGATAGGTGTTGTTTACCGCCGGATGGATTTTATAAAACCTGCACTCGATTATCATAAAAAAGCCTTGGACCTTGCAAGATCTGTCCAAGACCCAACAGATGAACTGATGCTCAGTATCGCGGTTTCCCAAAATAGCATGGGAAACATCTATCTGACTTTAAAACAGTATGATCTGGCCATTGAACAATTTGAAAAATCATTGGTCATCGAAAATCAATTGGGAAATAGATTAGGATTGGCCATTAATTACCACAATATAGGTTATGCTGATGAGGCCAAAGGACTCCTGGATCTTGCGCTTAAAAACTATAAACGGTCTTTAAACTACAATGAGCAGATTGATTCAGAAGTTGGCCGGGTAATTTGCTATAATAGCATCGGACAGGTATATATCAAACAAAAAAAGTATAACGAGGCTAAAGTTATTATTGAAAAAGGTTTGAAGAAAGCAATCAAACTGGGCGATCAATATTATATTTCTTATGCCTACATAAATCTGGGTTGGGTGCAACAAGAATTACAGATGGATGATTTGGCCGAAATCAATCTCAAAAAAGGACTGGAGGTTTCAGGAACCTACGGATTAAAAACCTCTACCGTTGATGCGCATAAACATTTGTCAGAGTTATATAAGAAAAAGAATGATTACGAAGCGTCGTTGAAACATTATGAGAAAGCTGTTGAACTTGAAAAAACGATTTTCACAGAGCGTAATATGCAATATGTAAGCGATATTATCATTCAATATGAAAATGAAGCCAAGACCAATCAGATTATACAACTCGCCAATGAGAATGAATTGGTAAGATCAAAACTGCAACGTAATCAAACCATATTTTGGGCGGCACTTCTAACTTTGACCATTGTTGCTGGCATTATGATTGCCATTAACCGTAATAGGCAGTTGAGCCATGAAAAGCAAATATTGACTTTAGAGCAAGATATGTTGAGGAGTCAAATGAATCCGCATTTTATCTTCAACTCATTGAATTCCATCAAGCTTTATATTATCAATAACGAAAAGGAAAATGCAGTTTACTATCTGAATAAATTCTCAAAATTCATCAGAAAAATATTGATTGCTTCTACTGAAAAGGAGATTTCATTAGAAGATGAACTTGAGACCATGCAACTCTACATGAATATTGAAAACATCCGGTTTTCTAATGAAATTAACTTCGTGGTGGACGTTGAGCCTGGGATTAATACTTCAGTTATAAAAGTGCCTTCGCTTATTTTGCAGCCATTTCTTGAAAATGCCTTATGGCACGGTCTATCTTCTAAAAAGGCCAACAAGCAAATAGAATTAAAGGTGTACAAGGACAATGATGATTTTATAACCATTTCAATTACTGACAATGGCATTGGAAGAAAGGCTTCAAAAAAGATAAACGATGGTCGCGTGCTTAAAAGTAGATCAGTTGGCATAGCCATAACCAGAGCACGATTGGCCAATTTCTCTAAACGGTTTACTACGGATTATAAAATGGATATTGAAGATTTGTATGATGCAGAAGAACGACCGTTGGGCACTAAGGTTATTGTGCATGTGCCTATGCGAGCCAATAGATTAAAGTCGTCCGCTTAAGTATGCGCTCAGTTTTAAGTAGAACATTAAAAACCACGTTATCGTAAAATCTGATTCGCTAAGAGTTTTTGATTACCCTTAAAATTTTAATGGAAGAGCGTTCTGTTGTTCTCAATAAGTGGGATGTCATAGCCCAAAAGGTGGTGCGGGCAATTTGTTTTGCCAATCCTCTCCAAATTTGTAATTCAGGTAGGCTTCAATTCTCTTATTGGTGTTGATTGCGGTTCTGTATGACATTGGGTCTATAACACAGTTCTCGCTTATAAATCCAATGCCATAGACGTCTTTAAATAGTTTTATAGCATCAGGACTAAGAGCGGTCAACCCGTGAACAATAAAGTTGATTGTGCCATTATTTATGCCATCTTCAATTTGCTCATTAGAAAAATTGGAAATATCTTTTATCGGAACTGAGATAGCTTCAGAGTTATTTGTTCTATTTTCCAATCTTATGGTCACCGTATTTTTCCGTTTTGTAATTTTAGTCGGATAATAGATAAATGCCTTGACATCTTCAGAATAAAATTCAAATTGGTATCTTCCTTTCTTTGGAAGTGTAATGGTGAATGGCTCTAACGAATTGATTTCAAGTCTTTGGTTGGTTTCTGAAATGTAGAACACCCCAGAAATGGCAGTTTTGTCGCTGAAATTTTCAAAAATAATGGTGACTGCAATTCGTTCTGAAAATATAGAAGTAATAGAGTATAAGGCAATAATGATGGAGGTAAAAGTATTCATGTCGTAGGGTTCTGTCGTTCTCAAAAATAGAAATAAGGACTGAAACTCTCAATGCTGATTGTGCCTAACGAGCGTTTGACTGCGTCAAATGCCATTGATGATGAGGGAGTGGACCATTATTACATTTAAACCTGACGCAGTAAAAAACCATTCGGTCTATAGAAAAAAAATTGTGAGCGACTCAAAACTGGGTGTTGGTCCTGAAAGATTTTGAAGGTTTAATAGATATTTATGTTATTTATCGCTGGTTAACTTGCTAGGGTATTAATGAGATTTTTGATTTTCAGCCACTTTTTCCAGTTCCATATACCAATCTTCGCCAAATTTTCTAATCAGGGCGTGCTTAACAAATTTGTAGATGGGTACCTGAAGTTCTTTTCCTAAGGTACAGGCGTCATCACAAATTTCCCACTGATGATAATTAATGGCAGAAAATTCAGAATACTCCTTAACACGCACAGGATATAAATGGCAAGATACGGGTTTTTTCCAATCAGTTTCACCTTGGTTGTTGGCCTCCTCAAAAGCGCAAAGTGCGGTTCCTTTCTTATCAAAAATCACGTAGGCACAGTCTGCACCATCAATTAACGGCGTTTCAAATTCGCCGTCTTCTGTCGTAATAAATGTGCCTTGAGCCTCAATGGCATCAATGCCCTCTTGACGCAAAAACGGCTTAATTTTAGGATAAATGGCCTGCATTATTTTGGTCTCCTCCAGTTCTAAAGGAGCGCCGGCATCGCCGTCAATACAACAAGCACCCTTGCAAGCGGCTAAATTGCATACAAAATCCTTTTCAAGGATGTCTTCTGAAACAATGGTTTTTCCTAATTGAAACATAGTCTATGGACTTAAAAATGAGCTGAATTATATAAAAAATGTAGGCTGCAAAAGTAGCTAAAATATATAGTTATAAATATTATAAATTAGTATTAATAATCTACTTTTGCAAAAAGTTTAAAGCTTAATAATATGCAACTTGATTGGAAAGAAATTTTCACCGCATTCATGATTCTTTTTGCGGTTATTGATATCATTGGGAACATCCCAATTATTATTGATTTACGCAAAAAATTTGGCCATATCGAAAGTGGTAAAGCTTCTATTATAGCAGGTTTGATACTGATTCTTTTTCTATTTTTAGGTCAAAATATTTTATCTTTAATTGGTATTGACATCAATTCCTTTGCTGTGGCTGGAGCGTTTATCCTGTTTTTTATTGCTATAGAGATGACCCTTGGCATTACCTTGTACAAAACCGAAGATAGCGGCAGTATGACCGCAACAGTCTTCCCGTTGGCATTCCCGTTGATTGCAGGTCCTGGTAGTTTGACCACTTTATTGTCATTAAGAGCAGAATATTCTGTTGAAAATATTATTGTGGCGGTTTTGTTAAATGTTGTTGTTATCTTTATCGTCTTAAAAACGTCGGCAAGAATAGAACGTTTTCTCGGGCCGAGCGGGATTAATGTCATCCGAAAGATATTTGGTGTGATTTTATTGGCCATTGCTGTAAAATTATTTGCCCATAATATCAAGACATTGTTCATATTGTCTTAATCGAATCAATACTTAATATATGAAAATCGCTACTATAATTTTAACCGTTGTCGCCTTGGGATTAATTGCTTTCAATGTTGGAAAGCTAAATTTCAACAGCTTATTGCAGGGAGAAAGTTTTGTGGCAGTAGTTACCATTATCCTTTCCCTTTGTGCGATTGTTTTATTACAGATTTTAAGAATTTCAAAACGCATCGAGAACCTTTCAAAACAGAATCGAAATGTATGATGTTATGATTGTTGGAGCAGGAGCGGCTGGAATGTCGTGTGCTTTGGTATTAGGATCGGCAAAATCGAAGTCATATGCCGAGAATAAGCGCATCGGTTTGATTGCGCACCAAAGAACATCCCATTTGCAAACCGCAAAATTCAATAATGTTTTGGGCCTTGATTCAGGAACTTTAGGTTCAGATATTCTATTGCAGGGTAAAGCACAACTCTCCGAATTATATCCACACGTTGATCAGATTGATCGTGAAAAAGTCCAGGCCATCTTGAGGACTGGTGAAGGTTTTGAGGTAACAACAAATAAACAGACTTATAATTCCAAGACAGTCGTTGTTGCTGTGGGCTATACCAAACTGATTACTATTAAGGGCTTGGAAGCATATATTGAAGCTCATCCAAGAGCTGCTGCGGCTAAAGAACGTATTTGGTTGAAAAACGCTGATCATCTAGTAGACGAAGGTTTGTATGTTGCAGGCACCCTGGCAGGCTGGAGAAGTCAATTTGCCATTGCATCGGGGAGTGGTGCTCAAGTGGCCACTGATATTCTAACCCTTTGGAACGATGGGAAAGATGCCCATGTACACGATAAAATCCAACTATAGAGCACTTAAAATGCGTATTTGGCTTATCAGCAGTGATTTTAAATGTCAATATTATTAGTACGCATAGTTAAGTGAACTACAACGACAAAATATTTCGAACGGTTCAAAATTCCGAAAAATGGTGAACTTCGAAAAAAAACGATTTTTGAGTGGAAGTAAACCGCTAATATTTTCTCCTCTTGGTATAAAGATGGGCGCATCATAAAAGACCATTTGATGGGTTTATTACATACTGGTGGTCATATTGAAATGCGTTATCATCAAGTTAATAACCAAGGAGAATTAATGATTGGAATCTACTATTCAAAACCTGAATTGCTCAAAAATGGAAAACTAAGACTTCATGAGAACAGGTAATGAGCTTCGGGCGACTAATTGAGTGGGAAATCCATATTGGAGGAGTTATAATTTAAAAGAGGAGCGGTACTATTTGTTTGCGATAAGTTTTGTGCCCAACCGCGGTTTCTATATCAATTGCTACCCGTGAAAATATCCACAAAAAATTGTTCCGTTATTTGTTTTCGATTATTCTTAATACTTCTTCAATCATATCATCAGTAGCATTGAGGATCTCTTCAGAAGCATTAGAGCCATACAACTGATCTGCTAATGCAGCTTTGATAAATTGTTTCATTTCATTGTTGTAAGCCACAAAAGTTACCCTTGCTCTTTGTTTTCCATTCAAATAATCTTGGAATTTGATAACAATATCATCGCTAACCTCAAAGTTGCAAATAAAATCTTGTTGTGAAACACCGCGGTAGCTCTCACGATCTTTATCCAGCTCTTCAAAAACAAAATAACTGATTAAACCACTTTGTTTGATATAATTTAAGGTCTCATTCTGGATGCTCACATCTAAAGGCACAAAGACATCAGGTATAATGCCACCGCCGCCATAAACCACCTTTCCTTTCGGGGTTGTAAATTTTAAGGAATCGGCTACTTGAATGTTCACTTCATCATTAAGCTCTCCGCTGCTTCTACGTTTGTAATAATCATTGTAGTACTCTTGATTATGGCCATGGTCATAAGGCCGTTGAATGGAGCGCCCCGTTGGGGTGTAATAGCGAGATACTGTCAAGCGTATTGCACTGCCATCACCTAGTGCCATTTCACGTTGTACAAGTCCTTTTCCATAGCTTCTACGCCCTATAATGGTGCCTTTGTCATTATCCTGTAATGCGCCCGCAATAATTTCGCTGGCAGAAGCAGAATTTTCATTGATCAGAACAAATATTTCGCCTTCTTCAAAATCGCCTTTTCGGGTGGCATAGCTTTTTTCAATCCGTCCGGATTTGTTTTTTGTGAAAAGGATCAATTTACCACGTTCTAAAAACTCGTCCACAATTTGTTCAGCAATCCCCAAGAAACCACCTGGATTATTTCGTAAATCAAGTACTAATTTGGTAGCCCCTTCGTCTTGCAGATTATCCAAGGCCTTTTTAAATTCTCGATATGTGGACTCAGCAAACCGGTTTATTTTAATATAGCCCAGATTTTTTGTGATCATATAGGCCGCATCCACACTTTTTATAGGGATGCTGGCTCGTCTTAAGGTGAAGTCAAGCAGTTCTTTCTCACCTTTTCGGTAAACTTTTAGATTAATTTTAGAGTTTTTTTCACCTTTTAAGCGCTTAATGATCTCTTCGTTGCTCCATTGATGCCCAAAGATAGAATCACCGTCGGCCATGATAATTCGGTCACCACTTTTAATCCCAGCTTTATCACTCGGGCCTCCTGGAAGTGATCTGATGACTGCTATGGTGTCTTTGTAAGTGTAAAAACTGACCCCTATTCCAACAAAATCGCCCTTCATGTTTTCGCTGACCCGTTGCATTTCATTTTTCGGAATATAAACGGAATGTGGATCGAGCTTGTCTAAAATACCATTAACCGTAACATCCACAATGCTGTCAGTATTTACAGCGTCAACGTATTCATAATCAATATAATCAATGAGCCTGTTAAGTTTGTCTTTTTTGCTGTTAGAGGTAAATAAACGATCAGAAGTATCCGTGAAATTGAGTTTTCCACCAATAAAGACGCCTGCTGCAATGGCAACACCAATTAGTAATGGAATATATTTTTTCTTAGATATCATTCTGCGGATAATTCTTCAATAAGTTCGATCTCTATACCGGCTTTAGCTAAAAATGCAAGTCCGGAATCATCTTTATAGCCTTGGTGATATACAACACGAATGATGCCAGCTTGATGGATCAATTTGCTGCATTCTTTACAAGGAGATAATGTAATATATAAGGTAGCGCCCTTACACGATTGTGTGGAGGCCGCTACTTTTAAAATAGCATTGGCTTCGGCATGAAGAACGTACCATTTGGTGTAACCTTCATCATCTTCACAATAGTTTTCAAAACCCGTAGGTGTGCCATTATAACCATCAGAAATAATCATCCTGTCCTTTACTATAAGTGCACCCACTTGCTTGCGTTTGCAATGGGATAATTTCCCCCATTCCTGTGCTATTCTTAAATACGCCTTGTCGTAGCGTAGCTGTTTTTTCCTTGGCATTAATTTATTTAATTATTTGGTCGCTATTTCTCCTGCAAACCTACAACGAAAATAAAAGCTTCGTATTTTAATTTTTACAATTTAGAGTTAAATTTTTAACAAACCTTATGCTATTTATGAAAACAACTTGTTGTTTTTCAGTATTGGAATGACCTATCATAGAAACATTGCTGATGATACCTTGATCCAATCGTCTTTTGAAATCCTATAAATAGTTTGAGATTAAAACCCTAAAAACAAGTTGTCAAATGCAACGACTATTTATACGAATGCAATGCCTAATTCAAATCTCACTAAGGGCATCACCTTGTTTTCTGCCCTCCCTACAAACATGTCTAATGGTATGGCCTAAAGTGAATAGGGTAAGGAGTATAAATTTGCTTTTAATCTTGAGTATGTATGGTGAAAACCCTAAAGAGAGCATATCATCGTTTTATGCATTGCTGTGCAAAACATAGTTCATGCCCTAGGTCACTTTAAACCAAATAAAATGTTAAGCCTAAATTCGTTATTTGGAACGTCTCAAAGGTACGATGAACCAGGTGAGCTGCAAAATATATTATTGAAAACAACTGGGCTGAAAACCCAAGAATCAAGGTGTTCCGTTTTTATTGTTTTATGTTTTCCAGCTTGATGCGATGATAGTCTTGCATATATTTAAAACTATGGATAAATGTATAGCGTATAAATCTTATGGAGCGGTGTCATACAATCAGAATCAGAAGCTTGCCTGTTGATGCCATTTTTGGAAGAGCCTATTGCGGCAATTTACATCTTTCCTAAAAATAAACCCTTACAAACGGTGCCCAAGGATCTGCGTAGATACTTTTGTCTTTATCGTATAAGACATCATATCTAATCCCAACCGCCACATTGTGAGACCTAAAACCAGCGCCCAAAAACAATCCGGGGTACCAATAGTTTTCATCAGCAATGTTCAATCTATCATCCCATTTTCGGTTAACGTTGAGCTCTTCAAATTCTGCCGATAATTGAATTTCGGGAATGGGATTGAACAAGCCAATCAGGCTTCCTCCAAAAACGGTCGACTTGTAATAGTTTTTGCGTTTGTTGTACGTGCCATTAAGTCCAACCCCTAGTGCAAACTGTGGGTTGAATTGGTAAATAGCACTTGGAGCCAATGTGCCACTAAAAAAACCATCACCAAAGCTCAATCCAATCCCGCCTCCAAACCGGACGTGATTCCAGAAATCTGTAGAAGATTGACCTGCATTTATTTGTGCCAAGCCGTTTAAGGTTAATGATATCATAATAATACAAGAAAACAAGGTTTTATTTAGTGAGAATCGCATAAATTTGGTATTTTGTTTATTGATACAGTTATATCATATAAATATACTAAAAGCAATTCTTATTTTGCTAAAAGTTGTATTTTTGAATAAAATCTGAAAACATCTGAACGTTTTACAAAATGATGGATAAATATTCCTTTTTAAATGCCGCTCACTCAGCTTATTTTGCTGAATTATACGATCAATATTTACGAAACCCAGATATCGTTGAACCAAGTTGGCGAGCCTTTTTTCAAGGTTTTGACTTTGGATCAGAAAACAGTGAGGCCGTCTATGATGATGGCGCTGTTTGTATTTCGCCTGAAGTTCCTGAACACATGCACAAGGAATTCAATGTTATAAGACTAATTGACGGGTACAGAAATAGAGGCCATTTGTTTACAAAAACCAATCCGGTTAGAGAACGAAGAAAATACGAACCTACTTTAGCTATTGAAAACTTTGGACTTCTTCAAGAAGATTTAAAAACTGTTTTTTCAGCAGGTGAAATTTTGGGTATTGGACCTCAGACCTTGGAAAGTATCATTACGCATCTTGAAAAGATTTACTGTTCTTCCATAGGGTTGGAGTATATGTACATCAGAAATCCGAAAGAAATTGAATGGATCCAGAAAAAGCTGAATATCAATGATAATCAGCCAAACTTTTCTGCTGATCAGAAAAAGCATATTCTGAGCAAATTGAATGAAGCCGTAACGTTTGAAAGCTTTTTGCATACTAAGTATGTAGGACAAAAACGCTTTTCATTGGAAGGTGGCGAATCTCTGATTCCTGCGCTTGATGCGCTTATTGAAAGTGCCGCAGAAATAGGGGTGAAAGAATTTGTTATGGGCATGGCACACAGAGGCCGTTTGAGTACGCTGATCAATATTTTTGGAAAATCGGCTAAGAATATTTTTAGCGAATTTGATGGAAAGGATTATGAGCAGGAAGTATTTGATGGCGATGTAAAGTACCACTTAGGATGGACGAGCGATAGAGAATCTAAAGGGGGCAAGAAAATAAACTTGAACATTGCGCCGAACCCTTCTCATTTAGAGACTGTAGGTGCCGTGGTAGAAGGAATTGCTAGAGCCAAACAGGACGATAAATATGCTGACGACCCATCACAGGTGTTGCCTATTATTGTTCATGGTGATGCTGCTATCGCAGGGCAAGGATTGGTTTATGAAGTAATTCAGATGGTAAATTTGGAAGGGTACAAAACCAATGGTACCATTCATATAGTAATAAACAATCAAATAGGGTTTACAACTAATTATCTTGACGCCCGTTCAAGTACTTACTGTACTGATGTGGGTAAAGTCACTTTGTCACCAGTATTGCACGTTAACGCTGATGATGTTGAAGCCGTAGTGCATGCCATGTTGTTTGCCTTAGATTTTAGAATGACTTTTAAGAGAGACGTATTTATTGATCTCTTAGGGTATAGAAAATACGGACATAATGAGGGTGACGAGCCTCGTTTTACCCAACCTAAATTATATAGAGCCATTGCAAAGCATGAAAATCCGAGAGAGATTTATGCTGATCTTCTTATTAAAGAAGGCCTTGTAGATAAGGATTACGTCAAAAAATTAGAAGAAACTTATAAGGCTTCTTTAGAAGAAGAATTAGAGGATTCGCGTAAACAGGAAAAAACGGTCATTACAGCATTTATGCATGATGAATGGACTGGCTATGAATACGCAGATCTTAATATGATGATGCAAGATGTAGATACAACGGTTTCTGAAGAGAAATTATCTAAGATTGCAGAAGTTATTTCCACTCTGCCAGAAGACAAAAAATTCATACGTAAGATAGAGCGTCTTGTACAATCCAGAAAAACCATGTTTGATGAAAATAAGTTGGACTGGGCTATGGCTGAGCATTTGGCCTACGGGACACTATTATCTGAGGGTCATGACGTTCGTTTCTCGGGTCAGGATGTTGAACGCGGCACCTTCTCACATCGTCATGCCGTTATAAAAGTGGAAGACAGTGAGGAAGAAATTGTTCTGTTGAACCATATTAATGATGAACAAGGTAAATTTTATATTTATAATTCATTGCTTTCTGAATATGGCGTTGTAGGATTTGACTATGGTTACGCCATGGCAAGTCCGAATACATTGACAATCTGGGAGGCGCAATTTGGTGATTTTGGAAATGGTGCCCAAATTATGATAGACCAATACATCTCCGCAGCAGAAGATAAATGGAAATTGCAAAACGGCTTGGTTATGTTGTTGCCACATGGTTATGAAGGTCAAGGTGCTGAGCATTCTTCAGGGCGTATGGAACGATTTTTACAGCTTTGTGCCAGTGATAATATGTTTGTGGCCGATTGTACAACGCCGGCAAATATGTACCATTTGTTGAGAAGGCAGATGAAGACCAACTTCAGAAAACCGCTCATTATTTTTACACCAAAAAGTTTACTGAGACATCCTTTAGTGGTTTCAACCGTCGATGAATTTGCAAATGGAAGTTTCCAAATGGTCATTGATGATGAAAAAGCTAAGGCGGATAAAGTGAAAACTTTGGTTTTTATGACCGGAAAATTCTATTATGATCTTTTGGAAGTTAGGGAAGAAGAGAAAAGAGAGGATGTTGCATTAGTAAGAATAGAGCAGCTGTTTCCTTTACCTGCAAAACAGTTGAGAGAGATCATGCAAAAATATAAAAATGCCGATGATATTGTCTGGGCACAGGAAGAGCCTCGCAATATGGGGGCGTATAGCTTTATGATGATGCATTTTGAAGAGGCCAAATCCTTTAGGTTAGCTTCGCGACGCGCTTATGGTGCGCCGGCAGCGGGAAGTGCAACACGCTCGAAACGCCGTCATAAAGAAGTGATTGATTATGTGTTTGACAAAACAAAAAACAACCAACGATAAATAAAAATAATACTAAAATATAGAATACGATGATTTTAGAAATGAAAGTTCCTTCACCAGGAGAATCCATTACAGAAGTAGAAATTGCAGAATGGTTAGTCGCTGATGGTGACTATGTAGAAAAAGACCAAGCCATTGCAGAAGTAGATAGCGACAAAGCTACCTTGGAGCTTCCAGCAGAAGCTAGTGGTACGATTACCTTGAAGGCAGAAGTAGGAGATGCGGTTGCCGTGGGTGCTGTGGTGTGCTTAATTGACACCGCTGCCGAAAAACCTTCAGGTGATTCAGATGCTAAGCCTGAGAGTACAGGTGATGAGGGTTCTGGTGACAAAGATGTTGAAAAAGAACTTTCCAAGGAACATAAGGAAACTCCGAATAAGAAGGATTCCGAAAAAGCACCAAACCCTGATCAAAAAACGTATGCTTCAGGAGCTGCGAGTCCGGCAGCCAAAAAGGTTTTGGCAGAGAAAAACATGTCGGCTTCAGATGTTCGAGGCACTGGTAAAGATGGTCGTATCACCAAGGATGATGCTGTAAAGGCAACCCCTTCAATGGGTACGCCAACAGGAGGGAATCGTGGTGTTTCACGTTCAAGGCTGTCTATGTTGCGTCGTAAAGTTGCAGAGCGTTTGGTAGCTTCCAAAAATGAAACAGCCATGTTAACCACCTTTAATGAGGTGGATATGACCGCAATTTTCAAATTACGTGAAGAGTATAAGGAAACTTTCAAAAGCAAACATGGTGTTGGCTTAGGTTTTATGAGTTTCTTTACCTTAGCTGCTGTTAGAGCCTTAAAAGAATATCCGGCAGTTAACTCTATGATTGATGGTCAGGAAATGGTGAGCTATGATTTTTGTGATATTAGTATTGCGGTTTCAGGTCCACGAGGACTGATGGTTCCAGTAATCAGAAATGCTGAAAACCTATCCTTCAGAGGCGTAGAGAACGAAGTAAAACGTTTGGCCATCAGAGCACGAGACGGAGAACTGACGGTAGATGAGATGACTGGCGGTACCTTTACAATCTCTAACGGTGGTGTTTTTGGCAGCATGATGTCCACACCAATTATCAACCCGCCACAAAGTGCAATTTTAGGAATGCACAATATTGTGGAACGTCCTGTAGCAATAGATGGGCACGTCGAGATTAGACCAATCATGTATTTGGCGGTGTCTTATGACCATAGAATTATTGACGGAAAAGAAAGTGTTGGATTCTTAGTGGCCATCAAAGAGGCGCTTGAAAATCCTACAGAGCTCTTAATGGATAATGATGTTAAGAGAGCATTGGAATTGTAAATTAAAAAAGACAATAAAATACAAAAGGGCAACTTAAATATTAAGGTGCCCTTTTTTATTGTCCTATATCAAACAGATTTGAATGTTTAAGAAGGATAACTCAAATTCAACAAAAATTAACCAGAATATTTGCAGTTATTATCAATATAGCACTCGTTATAAGCCCTATGATTAGTAAACGATTGCCACTTTCGAAATTATTTTTCATGATTTTCATAGGTTTTAAGAAATTTAGGTTCTTCCTATTAACTTATTTAGAGGTGTACCCTCACAGAAATCAATAAGCTTATTGAAATGTAAAATTCGGCATTAAACGGACGTTAAACAATACGTAGTTCTACGTATTTTTGAACGATAGTGCTTAAAAAATAAAGCCCTGAATCAGCAAAGATCCAGAGCCTTATAAATAATTCCCCTAAGAATTAATAGCAATGTAAATTTCGACTATTTAATAACACCAAACAATACGTAGTTCTACGTATATTTTGATCGATTTTGACTTTTTCTTAGAGTATTCTTACTAAATGACGATGAAGTACATCTACTTTTATCCTAATAAATATAAACGCTGTTTAGACAATCACTTAACTTTAAGTGAAAAATAGATAGTAGAAGATGCACTTAAAATGGGAGCAAAAAAAGGATCGAAAAGATACTAATCATGTTTTCATGCCAATCGGTTTATAAAAAAGCTCTGGATCAGTTACAATCCAGAGCTTTTTGATTCCCCTAAATAGAAATTGATTAATAGCTCTGTAAATGTCGTGATTATAATAATGCTAAACAATACGTAGAACTACGTATTTTTACCAAGAAACTCCTCGTTTTCCTTAGCGAAAAGGGCTAAACTGCCAACTTTGGACTCTAAATCCAATTTTCTAATAATATGGCTCTTGTGTTTTTCGACGGTTCTGCTTGAGATAAAAAGAATGCTGCCGATTTCTTTTGCCGTTTTATTTAAAGCAATAAGTCTCAATACTTCAATTTCGGTGGGAGTAAGTAATTCAAGTTCTTTTGGAGGCTCAACTATTTCTAAATATTCAATGAGCTCAGGACTGAAATAGGATTTTCCATCTAACACCGCTGCAATACAATTTTCAATTTCCACCAACGCAAACTCTTTAAGTACATAGCCATAAATCTCCAGTGCTTTTGCTTGATTATAAATCTGTTCATCCTTTTCAAATGTAATCAAAATGATTTTGGTGGGAAGTTCTAATGCCTTGCATTTTTCTGCAATTTCCAAACCGGTCATAAATGGCATCTGAATATCTAAGATGGCAATTTTTGGCTGCTTGGATTTGATCATTTCAAAGGCGTCCCTGCCATTTACGGCGCTTCCGATAAGATTATATTCCTTTTCAATTAAAAAATCAGTCAGACCTTTAAGGATAAGAGGATGATCGTCTGCTATTATGATAGAGGATGCCATGTGCTATTAATAATAAGTATAGGGACTTAAATATAACTCTAATATATTGAAAACGAAGGAAAATTATTACAGTTTTAAATACACATAGCGTTTGTTATAGTCAATAATAGCTTTTGCTTTCTTCAAAATATCGGCACCTATAATGCCATCTACAGGCTTTGAATTATAGTTTAGAAGTGCTGTATTGACGTGGGTCAAATTGAAAAGTACCAGAGCTACTTTGTCTTTTTTCCACTTTCCTATTTTGAGTTTGTTCTTCTTAGAAATCTGTGTCAACATATCCGATGCGCCGGCGCCGGCTGCTTTGACTTCAGAATCCTTTGCGGTAAGTTTAAAAGTTTCAATAGCTTCAAAACCTACACAGGAATTGGAGGCACCAGTATCTAAAATAAAAAGACCTTTGACTCCGTTTAAGGTTGCTTTGATTTCAAAATGATTTGTTTTGGTCAATTTCAATTTGACTTTAACATAGCCTTTTTCCAAAAGAAAATCCTGAAGGGACAGATCGTTGCAATCAATCATTTAAGTTAGTTGTTTTGTGATTTTTAAACCATAAAAATAAAACAAATAACACTGCAATCATCCCAAAGAAATAATAAATGATGTTTCCACGCGTAACGGGAGGTTCAATCTTACCATAATATACAAAGGCACCCCAGTAGTAAGGCGATTTTTTGGTAGTGCTAATGGATGGGTTCTGTAAATAATCGAGTTTTGATTGCCGGTTTGCAAAATGAGCCGATTTTGTTTTCTCAAAAGATGTGTAGTACAAATCCATTAATGTTGCTGTTGATGCATCGTTGATTTGCCAAAGTGAGAATAATAGGTTTTTGGCACCTGCATATTGAAAGCCACGTGCAATGCTCATAGCACCTTCGCCTTTTTGTAATTTCCCAATTCCAGTTTCGCATGCACTTAAAATGACAAGCTCGGGCTGGATATCTAAGCTGTATAATTCGTTGACTGTTAAGGGTTGATCGTAAAATGCAATACTGGCTGGATTTATAAAATCACCACCAGTGGCATGGGTTGACAAATGTAAAATGCCAAAATCTGCAGCGGTTTTTAAAAATTCAGTTTTAGTAGCTTCAGTATGCATTAGTACCTTAGCTTCGTCAATCTCTTGGATGGAATGCGCTTCGTCAACGGAATAGCGAAGCTCTTGATTGCTATTTTCAAAGACAGGAAAAACACCAAGAATCTGATGGTTGGACGACTTTTTTCGATCTTGGAGATAAAAATTAATATTAGAGTTGTAGACAACATTGTTGGAAGTGACCAGAAATGGCATCTTTGAAAAATTGTTAGTCTCGGTAGACTCAGTAAGCAAAGTCTCAAAAGGGACGAAATTTAAGAGGCCATCGGGAATAATAATAAGATTGGGTTGCGTGACTATCTGATCAAGTTTTAAGATTTTATAAAGCTCAAAGGCTTGAAAAGTGAAGCTATTGACGTTATTGTTTATGACAGATGCATGGTCAAATAAATGAATGAAATCAGTGATGGCTTTTGTAAACTGCGTATTCAATTCAATTTTAGAAAGTTGATGTGTGCCTGCTGTAATTGAGAATTTATATAAGGCTTTGTTACCATAAAAATATACGGCAAGAGCTGCTTGGTCAAGCTCCAATTGGTTTGATAGCTTTACAAAATCAATGGTCTGATTTTGCGTGGCACCATATTTATCGTTAATGGCTTGAGCTACGGATTTTAATGCAATGCTTACTTCCAGTAACTCTTTGTTTAAACTCTCGTTTTGTAAGGACTGATACCCCAACTTGGTTTTGATCAAAACATCGGTAAGCCGTTCTTGTTCTTTCAAAAGTTCTTGCTCTTTAAGCAAAAGACGGTCGTTGGGATGTTTAGACAGCAATGACTTTTTCTGAAACACTTCATGTAAAACAGCGGCCTTATCTTTTTCAGCATAATTTAATGCGCGATAAAAAAGTTTAGGATTTGGGTCTTTTTCATATGCGTCAAACAATAAATCAATACACCATTCACTGCGCTTTCTATTGCTATTTAAATTGGCCAACTTTGATTCCTGAGAGGTCAGACTGGAAGTGAGTAGATTGGTAACATAAAAGCTCAGGTCATAATATGCCAATGCATTCTCAATTTGAGTTTGCAACCGGGCCTTAAGATCAAAAATATCTATTAAGGTATTTTCTGCATAAAGATCTGATTCTTCAGGGAGTTTTTGATTGTGATAATTGGGAAGCAATAATCTTAAAGCATTTTCCAAAAATAAATCTGCGTTATCAAAGTCATTCAAAACATAATACAATTGGGCTTCTTCCATATCCCGTTTTGCCATGGCTCTAATGGTGAGCTCTTCGTTGTTCTGGAATTGTTTTGACCGTTGGAAATGTTCCAATGCCTTAGTATGATCCTTGTTTTTGAGGGCCAGCTGGTAGGCCAATCTGTGTTTTGCGAACGGCTTTTCAATAATTGGCATATCCTGGTTTTTAGGGATATCTTTATCAATCTGGCTTTTCAGAGCTAAAGCACTAAAGGCTTTTAAATTGGTTAACTTTTCTTCCTGCAATTTGCTAACTCCCGAAATACGCTCTCCTTTTGCCACCATCTTTAATACTGATGAATGCATTCCTCGCGTTTGGTATAAAGCCGACAAATTGATTATTCCTGCAATATTTTGAGCTTTATTTTTACTTTTTTCAGCTAATCCAATGTACTGATGAATGGTGTTTTCGGCATTGGTATAATTATTTGTCTTTGTGTATAAATTACCAAGCGGTTTTAAGCAATATTCAATGATATCAAAATCTGATATAATTGAAAGCTCATGGTAGCTATAACGTTGCCAAGCCTCTTCGTAGGTGGAAATGGCTTTTCTTAACTGATTGGTGTCTTTGAGGTAGAATGCCTTGTTGCATTGTAAGAACACGAGTGCAAGTTGTTCGTCCTTACTTTTAATCTCAGACTTAAAATTATTTTCCTGCTGTACTAGACGTTGGTAAGAGTGGTCGTTTTTGTTGGCAATAAATGCTTCAGTGGCACTGTAAATCTGCTCCTCCAAATTTTGGGACAAGGTAACTCCGCTAATAAAAAAGATGATGAAGCAGATGCTTTTCATTCTTAAGATTGTATTGTTTTAAAATGGACCATTTTGAATTGCGATTTGTTCTTTAATACCGACTATGATCTTAAAAGTCATATCAATTTGACTTAAAATTTCCAAATTGCATAAAACTGAAGATAATTAAAGTCTTCCTTTAAATTCAGCACATATCTTGCGCCAAGACTGGGGCCAATCCGAGCAAAACCGCCAGTAACATCAAGTAATAAGCCCGTTCTGAAATTGTTGAAACCACTACTATGACTACTTTTTGTGAGTTGGGTCTGCATGACGTATTCATCTGTAATACCTTCAAATTGTTCAATCAAAATTTCCTGATCCTGTTTTTTACTCAAAGAAAACATGCCTTGTAATCCGGCGCCAATCCCAAAATAATTATTGATATTGTAACGCACAAGTACTGGAATTTCCCAATCGACATTTTGAAAATGTGAGTTTGTGGTGGTGCGCTGCAATGATCTCTGTTGAGCCATGTCGATAATTTCATCAAAAACATGCGTCTTGGCGTCATAGTTATGGAAGCTGTTTAACAATTCTACTTGCCAATACCAACGATAAGATTTGTAAGGCGAAATTGTAGCGCCTACAAAGTAGCTTTCAGAGTTTTTTAAATCTGAATATGCATTGTACCCGACTTTTGCACCTATGGAGAGTCCGGGAATAAAACGGGTAGTTGAGTAGTTGGTGATGATTGGGTCGTTCTTATCAAAATAAATAGCGGTTTGACTTTTGGTGCTCTTCTTATGAAAATCCTTGGCAAACTTGATGTTATATTTTACAAAGCCTTTGGTAGAATCGTAATCTTTGACATTTTTTTGTTCACTGCCAGGGAGGTAGATGTTTTTAAATGTGAAAATAGCTTTCTTATCGGTAAAGGCGGTGTCTAAACAACTATAGCGCACTTCATAATCGGGACAGATTTCGCACTTGGGATACATATCTGTGACCTCGATGGATTGTTTGTCCAATATTTCAGGAATATCGGTTTCCAATCGGATGGTCCTTGCTGGCCCTTCGCCATTATTTTGGAACTTGATTTTGTATTTTAAAGTCTTAAAACGTACTGTACGGTAGTTCATGAAAGTGCCGTTACTTGACATTTTATTGGGGTCGTGGGAAGTGACAATTTCCATTTCCATATCTTTTACCTTATGGTTGTCAAAATTGGCATCAGGCACATAAACTCCCCGTATCGAAATAATGGCACTCGTATCTTTTAGCATTTCTGGAGGGGTTTTTAAGGTGAAAAACAGATTTCGTTCTTCGTTGGGTTCCATATTCTGAAACTCTAAGGTTTCCCAGTCTCTATATTCGGCCTTAGCATCCTCAAGTGTGAACTGTAAATTGGTCTTGATGGTGGTGTCTTGGACCTGACCTTTTAAATGCTGCTGATTTCTATCTGCGGAAGCGACAAAATCTCTATCTGAATCATGGGTGGTATTGGTATAGACAAAATCAGTTTCGTGTACCTGATTTTCATTGTGATACATTCTAATATCTACCACTTCAAAATTATCTGCTTTATACTTTTGCTCGTTATAAAACATAAATAATTTTCCGTTTGTGGTGTAGTTTAAGTAGTTTTTATAGCTTAATACCACAACAATTTCTTCTTGGGGCATGGGTTCTCTGTTGCGGATTAACATTAAATCCTCGGTCATGGAAGCTTCATCCTGGTATGATGGATCGGGGTTATTGACGCTAATTTTTTTAGGACGGGTGGTGGGCGGCTTTCCAGTGTCATAATTATTGGTGGCCCAAAGCTTGACGTCGTAATCACCCGCAGATTTATAAGTGTGTTCTGGGTTTTCTTCCTTGCTGTACTTGCCGTCACCAAATTCCCAGAAATGAGAGTAAAAGGCTTTTGGCGCCCCCGCAATTTGCTCTAATGTTGGCGTTTGTGGCGTAAATTGAATGGTATTGCCAAGGACTTCATGCTTTATGGTTGCTATACGAGAGAGGCTGTCATGCGAGGCTTCTGTTTGTGCGAAAAGCCATTGACCACAACAGCAAAAATAAATGACGGATAAAAAGGTTCTCATGTTAAAAGCATTGATTCCTTGCTAAAATACAAAAAGCGATGGTCTTGACAACCATCGCTTTTCTGCAGGTTAAATTAAGGCAAATTATTTACTATTGATATGAGTTCAGCTTCTGTAGCTACTGTAGATTCTTCAATGCTAAAGGCGGTGACCTGATTTTCGGCAATTGTTACTGCTTTTGTTGCATAGCGCCAAACACCATTATCTTCGGTGACGAAAATTATATGGCAATCCAAACCGATAGGTATTTGTCCGTAATGCTCACTGAACAGTCCGTTGTCAAAAGTGTCCAATAAAGCTAGGCCTGAATCTTCACCATCATATGATAAATATACCGCACTGTTTTCATAGGTGTATCCAAGTGGTGGCTGTATTTTAATGGTGGTTTTGGGACGCGGATCACTATAAAAACGATCAATATTGGTCCATCCAAAATTTTGCACAAAGGCAAGGTAATTTCCACCTTGAATAAATAAACCAGCTTCACCTGCTACATCACCTTCTTCTTCCCAGGTTAAATCGCCGTTATCGTCAATACTGCCTTGCCACATGATCATTTCAGGATCATCGCCACCTGTTAGACTTGTTGGTACTTTAATTATCATTGGACAATTAATCTCTAAGGCAATACCATCTTGAGTGGCTTCAAAATAGAATTCACCTCCCGTAACGAGCATGGCTTTATCACCGTTTGACATACGGCCCATGGTTGGTTTATTTGTGGTAATCATGTTTCCTTTTTCAAAGATCTCAACGTATTCCAAGGCTACAGCTCCGGTGACCGGGTTTCCGTCTTTAGAAAGGCAATTGGCATATATGGAGACTTCCACTCCATTGTTAGTGGTTAAAGAGATGTAGCCGTCATCAGCGTTAAATTCAAAGTGTTGCGTAATATTTTCTAAACTTTGGGCTCTGATACCTGCAAACTGTTGCGCTGTGGGCGGCATAATTTGGGCGGTATAATCATTGTCATTAAGACTGCAACTTGTTAATGTTAGCATGAGCAAAGTCAATGTGGTCAATACTAAAGCTATTAAGCTTATCTTTCCGAAAATTGTTTTTAAATATTTCATAATTAATGGATTTTAATTGTTGTCATTTTTATATCAACAGGGCAACGATTTTGTTACCCTGTTTACGGAATATTTAATCTGAAAGGCCGCTTTTAATGATCTTAGAGGTAATAATATCACCACGTGCAACTAAATGGATCATTCTACGCGCCGCATTTTCCGAAGCAGAATAGCCCTGGGCATGACCATGGGCGCTGCTCACTTCCCATAAATAAATTCTTTTGGCATTTTGTTTGACATCTGTTTCAAGCATAAAGTAGCTTTGAATGGTCTTTTCAAGAATAACTTCTCCAGTACTGACAAGCGCAATCATTTTTGTGGCATGTGCCGCACTGGTTGAGGTTCCGGAATAGTAAGTGTGATTTGTTTTTACGTTCCATTCGTAGATTTGAATAAGATGATCTACGGTCATCTTAGGGTCATTGTCAAAATTGTTAAGACTTGCGTTATCATTAAAA
Source organism: Gelidibacter maritimus (assembly GCF_014062315.1). Taxonomy (GTDB): domain Bacteria; phylum Bacteroidota; class Bacteroidia; order Flavobacteriales; family Flavobacteriaceae; genus Gelidibacter; species Gelidibacter maritimus. Next base: position 158,232 of record NZ_JACGLT010000002.1, on the reverse strand, counting down.
GCATTCATTTGTAAAAATGATAAAAGAGCAGCTGCGATAATTAAGATTGAATTTTTCATAATGAGGAGTTTTTGGATTAATTTATATTCTCTTCAGCGTCGTTTCCTTTGCTGATTCAACCTTATATCAAAACCCGTTAAGAATTGTTACCCCTATATTTGAAACTTTTTTTACTTTAGTAGAAAATACGAGGGTTGATGAGCCAAAAAATAATTCACCAAGACCAAAAATATGTTGAGGGTTTAAAGCAAAACAACAGTTTTGTAATTCAATCCATCTATGAGAAATTTGCACCTAAGGTTATCAATTATATCAAGCAAAATAGTGGTGATGAAGACCAAGCAAAAGATGTGATCCAAGAAACAATCATGACCATCTATAATCAGGCACATGAAAAGAATCTTCAGTTAACATGTCCGTTTGATGCCTATTTTTTCTTGCTCTGTAAACGGAGATGGTTAAATAATTTAAAGAAAAGTGATACAAAAGGGGTAACAATTAATGAAGCATTGCTATCTGATGGTGACGACGCTTTAGAACTTGTTTTTGAAACCAGGTTAAATGAACAGCAACATGAGCTGTTTGAAGACATGTTTCAGAAATTAGGACAGGCTTGTAAAGATTTGCTCAAAGCATCTTTTAAAATTAAATCAATGCAAGAAGTTGCTGAAAGTATTGGAGTTACCTATGCTTATGCGCGAAAAAAGAAATCGCTATGCATAGGCCAGCTTACTAAAATGGTCCAGGCGTCGCCAAAATACCAACATGTAAAACCCTAACCATGCAAGAACAAGACTTTATATTATTTGACGATTATCTTTCAGGAAGCTTAGATACTGAAAGTATCCAAGCGTTTGAAAATCGGCTTAATACAGATCCTGACTTCAAATTGGCTTTTATTGACTACCAGCAGGCTGAAGCTTTTTTGGAACATAAGTTCAAGAACGAAGAACAAACACAGCACTTTAAAGAGAACTTAGAGCGTATTTCTTCAGGGTATTTTGAAAAGAAAGCATCTGGAAAAACTAAAGTGTTACGCATAAAACCGTGGTACTATTCAGTTGCAGCCGGTGTTATTTTGCTTTTTGGTGTTGTGATTGCACAGCAGTTCTCGAGCCCAACCTATGATGATTTTGCAAATTATGGCACTATTAGCTTGACGGTTAGGGGCAGTGACAATGCTTTGCAGAACCAAGCAGAAAAAGCCTTCAACAACAAGGATTATAAGGATGCTGAACAACATCTTAGTCAATTACTTCAGAAAGATCCGAATAATTTGGAGCTTCAACTCTATAAGGCCATCTCATTGGTGGAATTAAATAGGTATGACGAGGCCGATAAACTCTATCAAAATGTAATTCAATCGCCATCCGTTTATAGCACCAAAGCGAAATGGTATTTGGCATTAAGCAAATTGAAACAGAAAGATGAATCTGCAAGTATCGCCGTTTTAAAAACGATTCCTGAAGACGCTGATGATTTTCAAAGTGCACAGAAGCTTCTAAGAAAGTTACAGTAATACTAATTTAATTTTGAAACGCTGTATAGAAAGCGCTGTTGTGTTTTTCTATGATGCTGTGATTGAACTATTTGGCCTTAGCTATGGAATTTATGAACAAGTTTAAATGCGGTATTACATTTATACTTGGTTTAAAAGGTACATTCGATTGAAATTTGATCTTTTAACACTGTAGCCGTTAATTAAGGTTATTTGCAAAAGAACCTATATTTTTGCAAGATGATTGTAACAGATACCCACACTCATTTATATAGTGATGCTTTTGACGAAGACCGAAAGGGAATGATGGCACGTGCCATAGAAGCCAATGTGACCCGTTTTTTTATTCCTGCCATAGATTCTACTTACACAAAAGCCATGCTTCAATTGGAAGCCGATTTTCCAGATCATGTTTATTTGATGACGGGTTTGCACCCCACTTCAGTCAAGGAAAACTATAAAGCTGAGTTGAACCACGTTGAAGATCAGCTTTCTCAGAGGAAATTTATCGCCATTGGAGAAATCGGCATCGATTTGTATTGGGACAAAAGTACATTGCAAATCCAGAAAGACGCTTTCAAACATCAAATACGTCTGGCAAAACAGTATCAATTGCCCATTGTCATCCATTGTAGAGATGCTTTTGATGAGATATTTGAGGTTTTGGAAACTGAAAAATCTGAGGATCTATTTGGTATCTTTCATTGTTTTACGGGTGACTTGGAACAGGCAAAGCGCGCTATTTCATTTAATATGAAGTTAGGTATTGGCGGCGTGGTTACATTTAAGAATGGTGGTATTGACAAGTTTTTAAATCAAATAGATTTGAGGCACATCGTATTGGAGACAGATTCTCCGTATTTGGCGCCAACACCATTTAGGGGAAAACGCAATGAAAGTGCCTACATAATAAATGTGCTTGAAAAAGTATCTGAGCTCTATGGACTATCCGAAGAGAAAATTGCCGAAATTACCACTGAAAATTCAAAAGCCATTTTTAAAGTCTAAACATGTCTAGCCAAAAACCCAATATTTTATTAATATATACAGGCGGAACCATTGGTATGATTAAAAATGCCGATACAGGTGCTTTAAAAGCTTTCGATTTTAGTAATTTGCTCAAACAAATACCCGAATTGAAGCTTTTAGATTGTAAAATCAAGACGGTTTCTTTTGAAAAACCAATTGATTCCTCTGACATGAATCCCGATTACTGGGTTCAAATAGCCGAGCTTATCGAGCTCTACTATGAGGATTTCGATGGTTTTGTTGTTTTACACGGTAGTGATACGATGAGTTATACCGCTTCTGCGTTAAGTTTTATGTTAGAGAATTTAGCCAAACCGGTCATTTTTACGGGCTCGCAATTGCCTATTGGCGATTTGCGTACGGATGCCAAGGAGAATCTGATTACCACTATTCAAATGGCCTCTCTACGACATCGTGGTAGGCCAGTAATCAGAGAGGTTGGGCTTTATTTTGAATATAAATTATACAGAGGTAATCGGACCACAAAAATCAACGCTGAGCATTTTGAAGCCTTCGAATCTTTAAATTATCCTGATTTAGCAGAATCCGGAGTGCATTTAAAAGTGTCAAAAGAGTATCTTTTTAAACCGAATGTCCGTAAAAAATTTAAGGTTCATAAAAAACTTGAAAACAATATCGCCTTAATAAAGATGTTTCCTGGGATTTCAAAATCCGTGTTGGAGTGTATGTTTTCGTCACCTGATATAAAAGGAATCATTTTGGAAACCTATGGCGCTGGGAATACAACCACAGCCAATTGGTTTATTAATCTGATCAAACAAACCATAAAAAAGGGTATTCCTGTCATTAATGTGACACAATGTTCGGGCGGAAGTGTTATTATGGGACAGTATGAAACCAGTTCACAGCTCAAAAATATTGGTGTCATATCAGGTAAAGACATTACAACAGAGGCAGCAGTGGCCAAATTAATGTATATGTTAGGAGAGAAAATTTCACTTAAAACGTTCAAAACCATCTTTGAAACCTCCTTAAGAGGGGAAATGTTTTAAAATTAACGTATAAAATTTTTTACGCCAATATTTTTTTTCGTTATTTGGCAAAGCAATTGAGCTGTAAATTTTAGAGAGGTGGCCGAGTGGTCGAAGGCGCACGCCTGGAAAGTGTGTACACCTCAAAAGGGTGTCGAGGGTTCGAATCCCTTCCTCTCTGCAATTTAATTTCGAGCGGAATCAGAATTTCAATTGAAATTTATTTTGCAATCTATGGGTAAGATTAAGGATTAACCACAATATTAAATCTGAGATACTCTCCCGTATTTTTATTTTTTAATTGCAATTTTTTTATATCTTTAACACTTTAACTAATAAAATTAAGATCAGAACAATGAAAAGACTATTTTCTACCCTAGCCATTGCAGGAATCATGGCTTTCGGAACTGTAAGTGCAAATAACTATGCGGCTACAGCGTCAATGGCAACTACAACTGTTGCAACAGTAACTCAAGAAGATGAAACTACGGCTACGTCTGGAGAAGAAGAACTTGGGTTTCATCAAGAATTAAAGAAACGTTTTATTGAAGGTGGCCCTGGCTTTATGGGTATCGTATTGCTTTGTTTGATTTTAGGACTTGCAATTGCCATTGAAAGAATTATCTTTTTAAACTTATCAACTACAAATACTAAAAAATTAGTACAAAATGTAGAAGATGCTTTACAATCAGGTGGTATTGAAGCTGCAAAAGAGGTTTGTAGAAATACAAAAGGACCTGTTGCCTCAATATATTACCAAGGATTGGATCGTGCAGATGAAGATTTGGATGCTGCAGAAAAAGCTGTTATAGCTTACGGTGGCGTACAAATGGGACAGTTGGAGAAAAACGTGTCTTGGATTTCATTGTTCATTGCATTGGCACCAATGCTCGGTTTCATGGGTACGGTTATTGGTATGATCCAGGCCTTTGATAAAATTGAAGCAGCTGGAGATATGCAGCCTTCACTTGTAGCTGGTGGTATTAAAGTTGCACTTTTAACAACGGTATTTGGTCTTATCGTGGCAATTATCCTTCAGGTATTTTACAACTATATCATCGCTAAGATTGATAGTATTGTAAATGACATGGAAGATGCATCTATCACTTTGATGGATATGCTCGTGAGATACAAAAGATAAACCGCACAATAAAAGAAAATTATGAATTTACACAGAATATTAAAAATAGTAGCGGGACTTTTGGGGCTTGCAGGTATTATCTTTTTAGTGATGGTGATCTCTAAAGGTGATACGGCAATTCAATCGGCTGCTGCAGATGGCGATAGTGCCGTTCTTGATCCAATGCTTTATGTAACATATGTTATTTTTGCATTGACCATTCTTCTCGTTCTAATTTTCGTATTACAAAACTTGTTTACAAATACAGGTTCTTTGAAAAGTACGTTAATTGGAGTAGGAGCCTTTGCAGGAGTACTGATCATATCTTATATATTGTCTAGTGGCTCTGATGCCGGAGACTATTTCTATAATGGAGTTCCCGCAACAGAAGGTGAGGCACACATGGTTGGTGCAGGCTTGGTAGCATTTTACATTCTTATTATAGGAGCTGCTGTAGCAATGTTATTATCAGGAATCAAAAAAATCTCTAAGTAATTATGGCAAAAAGATCAGCACCCGAAGTTAATGCAGGATCCATGGCTGATATTGCATTCTTACTTCTTATCTTTTTCTTGGTAACAACAACCATTGAAACTGATACAGGTTTAAATAGAAGATTACCTCCTATTGACGATCAAGAGGTAGAGCCACCTATTATTCGGCAAAAGAACATCTTTACAGTGTTAATTAACGGAAAAAACCAGCTCATGGTTGAAGATGAGTTAATGGAGCTTAAAGATTTAAGACAGGCCGCTGTAGAGTTTTTGGACAATGGTGGTGGCACAGGAGAAGAAGCATGTTCTTATTGCCAAGGGAAGAAGGATCCAAAATCATCGGACAATCCTGACAAAGCGATTATTTCGTTAAAGAATGAGAGAGAAACCAAATATGGTACTTACATCTCCGTTCAGAATGAGTTAGTTGCAGCGTACAATCAATTGAGAGATAGAAGGGCCACAGAACTTTATGGAACCACTTTAAAGGAAATGGAAGCCAACTATAAAGATGTCAATTGGATAGGGAATAAAGACGCTCTGAAAGAGAAAATTGAAAGAGTTAAAATTGAATACCCTCAGAAGTTGTCAGAAGTTCAATAATAATTTAGAAAAACATCAATAATGGCCAAATTTAATAAAAAGAAGTCAGGCGAATTACCGGCAATATCAACGGCATCCTTACCCGACATTGTATTTATGCTATTGTTCTTTTTTATGGTGGCAACTACAATGCGTGATACAACGTTGAAGGTGGAAAACAAATTACCTTATGCTGACCAAATCGAGAAACTTGATAAGAAGGATTTGATAATGTATATCTATATTGGAAAACCTCAAGAGGCCTTCCAAGGACAATTCGGAACAGAATCGCGAATTCAGTTGAATGACAAGTTTGCTGACTTAGTTGATATTAAGGCGTTTATTGCGTCAGAAAGAGCCTCTAAAAGAGAGGAGCTGGTTCCGTTTTTAACCGTGGCACTTAAGGTAGATGAAAATGCCAATATGGGTCTGGTGAGTGACGTTAAGCAGGAACTTAGAAAAGAAAATGCATTAAAAATAAACTATACGACCAAAAAAGGTGATATATCTGAGAATAGGTAACATTAGTTTATTAGTTAAATAGTCTATAAAGCATCCTTATAAAATGGGATGCTTTTTTTATGGTATCAATTCAAATCCGCCGCATTATCAATTATATTTGTAGTATGAAAAGCTTTATATTTATTATTCTGTTTTCTTGTGCCACATCAATTCTGTTTGCGCAACAATCTGTTGATACCACTTTTGTAGATCATAAGTATAAAGAAGACCAGTTTTACTTTTCAATTACCTATGAGTTGCTAGGTAAAAAACCTAAAGCAATCAAACAAAGTGGCTTTTCTAGTGGGATTCATTTTGGAGTCATTAAAGACATGCCCATCAACCAACGTCGCAATAGGGCTATTGGGGTGGGCTTGGGACTATCTGTGAACTCCTACAATCAGAACATGCTGATTTCGTCTGACCCTGATGGCGGCTATACCTATCAGATTATTGATGAAAGTCAGATTACCATTAAAAGAAATAAATTTACCACCTATTTAATTGAGATGCCGTTTCAGTACCGATGGCGAACCTCAACTGCTCAAGATTATAAATTCTGGCGTATATACTCCGGTATAAAACTTGGGTATATTCTTTATAATTCCTCTAAATTTATCGGAAGTATTGATGATGTCAGGCTGAGTGAGATTGATGATTTTAACAAATTCCAATATGGACTCACCTTGAATGCGGGGTATTCTACTTGGAATTTTCACGTCTACTACGGGCTAAACTCCATCTTCAAGGATTCGGCAAAATTGGACGGAAAGGCCGTGGACATGAATAGTATTAAAATTGGTTTGATGTTTTATATACTTTAGTATTACTTAAACCAGGGATATACGCACGGTGTTGCTAACACTGCTTAGATGTGATTTAAACGGCTCTAGAGCCAGTAATTCAACAATACCAATTGTGGTACTAACCCAACGAAAAAGCCTACTAACAGCTCTGCATTGTTATGGGCTTTTAGGTGCAATCTAGACGTTGCAATGCCACCCATAATGATACACATCAAAGCAATAGTACCATTGATATTGATTTTAAAATGAATGCTCAATGCCACCGCAAACATAAAAAATCCTGCACTGCCAATCATGTGGATACTTGCTCTAAATTTTAAAATGGCCAAGAATAAACAGGTCAAGGTAGAGAAGAGGATACCGAGATAGAAGTAGTACAATTCTGGTATTTCGTCATAAGACAAGACCCTTTTTAAGATCAGGACCATGATCAATACATTTAGTATCAGGGGGGTGATGCGCTCTTTGCTCGTTTTAAGTTCCAAGGATTCCACTTTCTTAATAGTTTTGAGCAAAAAGTATAAGAGTATTGGTAAAATGATGGTGAGGATGGTTACCGAAAACAGCTTCGCTTTTATCACAGGCAGAGGAATAAAACGGGGTGTTTTTGAGAAATAAAAAATCACACCCAATAGGGGCATGAGTAGTGGATGGAAAATATATGAGATGCTTTTTAAAAGGTAATGAATCATAATTGTTTTCGTAATCGCGCTACAGATATGTCTAATTGTTCCCTGTATTTTGCAACGGTGCGTCGCGCGATAGGATAGCCTTTTTCCAATAAGATAGCCGCCAATTTTTCATCGGTTAGTGGCTTTCTCTTATTTTCATTTTCTATGACGGTTTCGAGAATTTTTTTAATTTCGCGTGTGGAGACCTCTTCACCTTGGTCGTTGGTCATAGATTCTGAGAAAAATTCCTTGATTAACTTCGTGCCGTAAGGAGTGTCTACATATTTGCTGTTTGCCACGCGTGACACTGTTGAAACATCCATATCTATTTCTTCAGCAATATCCTTTAAAATCATGGGTCTAAGCTTCCGCTCATCGCCAGTTAAAAAGTAGTCCTTCTGATAGTGCATAATAGCACTCATCGTTACAAATAAGGTCTGCTGACGCTGTTTAATGGCCTCAATAAACCATTTGGCAGCATCCAGTTTTTGCTTGATAAACATGACCGCATCTTTTTGGGACTTGGATTTGTTTTTGGACTCCCTATAGCCTTTCATCATGTTGCTATATTCTCTAGATACGTGTAGTTCTGGTGCATTTCTGCCGTTTAAGGTCAGTTCCAATTCGCCATCCACAATCTTAATGGCAAAATCAGGAACAACATGCTCAACAATTCTATTATTTCCAGAGTAGGAGCCACCCGGCTTAGGATTCAGACGTTCTATTTCTTCAATAGCATCTTTAAGTTGAAGCTCGCTAATGTCAAATTTCTGAATCAATTTTTTGTAATGTTTTTTCGTAAATTGATCAAATGCGGTATCAATAATCTCAATGGCCAATTCAACATCCGGATTTTTCTCTTTTCGGTGTAATTGGATACTTAAACACTCTTGCAAATTTCGGGCGCCTACGCCCGCAGGATCCAATTGATGTACCACATGAAGCACTTTCTCTATCGACGCTTCATCAGTAAAAACGTTTTGAGTAAAGGCCAAATCATCAGTAATATCAGATAATGATCGTCGGATATAGCCGCTTTCATCTACACTGCCCACCAAAAACTCAGCAATATCTCGTTCATCATCAGTTAACCTGAAAGTATTAAGTTGATTGGTCAAATATTGCGTAAAAGACGTCCCAGCGGCAAAAGGGATGTCCCTATCTTCATCATCTGCACTATAATTACTTACTTGAGTCCTGTAATCAGGAATATCATCGTCACTTAAGTACTCATCTACGTTGATGTCTTCACCAATTTGCTCATGCTCGTCAAAGTCATCCTGAGTATTGTCAAATTCATCCAGTTGGTTGTCAAATTCATCCGTTTCCTTACCAGCTTCCAAAGCAGGATTTTCTTCCATCTCCTGTTTTAAACGTTGCTCAAATGCTTGCGTAGGCAATTGAATCAGTTTCATCAACTGAATCTGTTGCGGCGACAACTTTTGTGACAATTTGAACTGTAAATACTGTTTAAGCATGCGTATTAAAAGATTTACTCTAAAAATAGAAAAAACAATCTACATAAGTAATAAATGCAGATTGTTTTGTGAAAAATTTACGTTTTCAGACCTTGCAGCGACTGACTTCCGATAGTAAAAGTTCGTGTTGCTCGTGTCCTGTCTAAAAGTCGGCGTTATGTGGTGTTCTTGGAAAAGGAATGACGTCTCGGATATTTCCCATTCCGGTAACGAACATGACCAAACGTTCAAAGCCAAGTCCGAATCCTGAATGCACAGCCGTACCGTATTTGCGTAATTCCAAATACCACCATAATTCTTCTTCATTAATGTCCAAGGCTTTCATTTTTTCTCTAAGGACCTCCAAGCGCTCTTCACGTTGTGATCCTCCAACCATTTCACCAATGCCTGGGAACAAAATATCCATGGCACGAACGGTTTTTCCATCTTCATTCAATCGCATATAAAACGCTTTGATGTTGGCTGGATAATCAAATAAAATCACAGGACTTTTAAAATGCTTTTCAACTAAAAATCGCTCGTGCTCACTTTGAAGATCCGCACCCCATTCTTCAATAGTATATTTGAATTGTTTCTTCTTATTCGGTTTTGAATCCTTCAATATGTCGATGGCTTCGGTATAACTTACCCGCTTAAAGTTGTTTTCAATCACAAACTTCAGCTTGTCAATCAGTTTCAACTCTGATCGATCAGCCTTTGGTTTTGTCTTTTCTTCATCCAACAAACGCTGCTCTAAAAACTCTAAGTCCTCACGGTTGTGATCCAAAACATATTTGAGGACTGATTTGAGGAAGTCCTCAGCCAAATCCATATTTCCTGCCAGATCCATAAAGGCAACTTCTGGTTCAACCATCCAGAACTCTGCCAAATGGCGAGATGTATTGGAGTTCTCAGCCCTAAACGTTGGCCCAAACGTGTAGACTTTGCCTAATGACATGGCATACGCCTCGGCTTCCAGCTGCCCGGAAACGGTAAGATTGGTTTCTTTGCTGAAGAAATCTTGTTTATAATCTACTTCACCATCCTCTGTCAGTGGTGGATTTTTAGGATCCAAGGCACTTACACGAAACATTTCACCCGCACCTTCAGCGTCACTTCCGGTAATTATGGGGGTGTGCATATAGTAAAATCCATTGTCATTAAAGTACTTATGAATGGCGAAAGATAAAGTAGATCGTAGTCGCATCACGGCACTAAACGTATTGGTTCTAGTGCGCAAATGCGCGTTTTCACGTAAAAATTCAAAAGAGTGTTTTTTGGGTTGGATCGGGAAGGTCTCCGGATCAGAATCGCCTAAAATAACAATGCTTTCTACTTGAATTTCAACAGATTGCCCTTTACCTTGGCTTTCAGTCAATTGGCCTTTAATATGGACTGCAGCACCAGTAGTAATACGCTTCAATGTTTTTTCGTCGGTGTTTTCAAAGTCCACAACACATTGTATGTTCTGAAGGGAAGATCCATCATTCAAAGCGATAAATCGATTGGCTCTAAAGGTTCTTACCCAGCCTTTAATGTCAACGTCCTCCGATTTGAAATCGGCCTTTAATAGTTGTGCAACGGTTTTAGATGTCATTGTCATAAAATTTAAGAGTGCAAAGATAAAAAAAGCCTATGAGGTTTCAAGTGCCAAACTTTGAAATTCTAAATAGCGACTCAAACTGTATGTATTTGAGTTTTTTTTAATTCGTATTTTCGTCATTGTCATCCTCTTCAGGAATAATATTAATGGTAGGTTTCTTCAATGTTTCCTTGTTGGCAATACTTCTTTCTAAGGATAAAAGTAAGGATGGCAGCAATAGTAAATTGGACAACATGGCAAACAGTAAGGTGGCGGATACCAAAGCACCTAATGCGACGGTGCCTCCAAAACTGGAAAGCGTAAATACGGAAAACCCAAAGAATAATACGATGGAGGTGTAGAACATACTTACTCCAGTTTCCCGCAATGCGCCATAAACTGATTTTTTGATCTTCCACTTATTAACTTGTAATTCTTGACGGTATTTTGCCAAAAAGTGAATGGTGTCATCCACCGAAATTCCAAAAGCAATACTAAACACTAAAATTGTAGAAGGTTTTAACGGAACGCCCAAATAGCCCATCAATCCGGCGGTAATCAATAAGGGTAAAAGATTGGGGATAAGTGAAATGACAATCATTCTAAACGATCTGAAAAGATAGGCCATAAATAAGGCAATCAAGAAAATGGCAAGCGATAAGGAAATGGCCAAATTCTTCACTAAATAATTCGTCCCCTTTTGAAACACTAAGGCTTTACCGGTCATGATGACGTTATAGTTTTCAGCCGGAAACAGTTTATTGATTTCAGTTTGAAGGTCTTCTTCTATCCGTTCCATTTTGTCCGTACCAATATCTTTCATAAACGTTGTGATACGTGCATAACGTCCTGTACTGTCCACAAAACTCTGTAAAAGATCGGCTTCTGTATTGGAGTTTTTGGCATAAGAGAGGATAAAACTATTTTCCTGACTGGTTGGCAACTGATAGTATTTTGGATTACCATTATAATACGCTTGTTTGGAATATTTAACCAAACTCACTACAGAAATAGGTCGTGATAACTGAGGTGTTTCAATAATATGCGCTTCCAACTCCTCCATGCGTTTGAGCGTACTCAGTTTCATGACCCCTCTTTTGCGTTTGGTATCTACCATGATTTCCAAAGGCATGATACCATTGAATTCATTTTCAAAAAATCGAATGTCATTGAAAAACTCCGTGTTTTGAGGCATATCTTCAATAAGGCTTCCCGAAATTTTAATTTGGTAAATCCCAATCAAGCTCACGGTCAATAAACTTACTGCAGTAATGTAAATGGTGATGCGACGTTCTTTAACCATCCGCTGCATCCAATTTACGAATCCACTGGTCCAACGTCGGTTAAGATGCTCTAAATGGCGTTCTTTTGGGAAGGGGAGAAAGGTGTAAATTATCGGAATAATAAGTATGGATAGCAAAAAAATGGCAATAATACTTAAAGATGCCACAACGCCAAATTCGTTTAATAGCGAGCTTTCTGTCAAGATAAAGGTGGAAAAACCTACAGCTGTCGTAGCATTTGTCATTAAGGTGGCATTTCCGGTTTTGGTGATGACCCGTTGTAGTGACCTGACCTTGTTCCCGTGGTCTTTAACTTCCTGTTGATACTTGTTGATTAGGAAAATACAGTTCGGAATCCCGATGACGATAATCAAAGGGGGAATTAAAGCGGTTAAGACCGTTATTTCGTAACCCAAAAGACCAATGATGCCAAAGGTCCACATTACGCCAAATGACACAACAACCAATGCAATCAAGGTAGCTCTAAACGATCTGAAAAACAGAAAGAAAATAAAGGAGGTGACAAACAGTGCTGCACCAATAAACAAGCCAATTTCATCGACGATATTTTGAGAATTAAGCGTTCTGATATAAGGCATTCCTGAAACCCTGACATCCAAGTCATAATCTCTTTCAAAATTATCAACCTCGGTTTGGAGGATGTCTATAATAAAATCTTTTCTTATTGAGGTATTTACAATATCTTTTTTGAGATATATGGCGGTTCTTATCGTGCGTGTCTCTTTATTAAAAAGAAAGTTGTCATAAAAAGGATACTGTTGAAAAAGCTCTTGTTGCAGGGTGTCAATTTCAGCTAAAGTTGTTAAATAATCCGTGATAAAAGGCTGTAGATCAAATTTTTGCTTTTCAGTGTTTTTGACGAGCTTTTGTAAATCCTTTATTGAAAGTACGGTCTCAACTTCGTCATAGCTTTTGAAGTTTTCTGACAAACGGTTCCAAGCATTTAACTTTTCTACCGTAAATAGTGAGGGGTCCTTGACGCCAAGAACAACAAGGTTGCCTTCTTCTCCAAAAATATTTAAGAATTGGTTGTAAGTGATGTTGACCTCGTGGTCATCAGGGAGAAGATTGGCCTCGGTAAAGGTAAAACGCATATTTTTCCATTGGGTACTAAGGAAAAACGTGGCTAACACGATAAGGACGAGGATGATAATCTTGTTGCGCAAAATTGATCGCGCTACAACTTCCCAGAAGCTTTTTGTAGACAGTTTGGACATAATGTTTATTACTGTTACAAAGGTAAAAAAACAAAACCTTAATCGTTTGTTTACAGACTAATATTAAAAGTAAACTTCGCAGCAACATTATCTGCAAACTCGGGCAAGTGATATGCACCATAGCGGTAGGCAAAGCTAAGCCCAAAACCGAATAGAATCTTATTCACTTCCATGCCCACTTCGGTATATCCTTTGTGCAATGTTTTGAATTCAATGTCTTGATGACGTTCTAAATGATCCATCTCGCCCAAGGCCATTCGTGAAATAAAAACGATTTGTGGCTGTATGTGTTTTGAGACGTCAAAAGTCTTTAAGTAATATTTAAGTTGGAGCGTCGCGAATTTATCAGAAAAAAATTCGTCGAAATACATGGTTTCAAAACTGTTGATTCCTGCAACCGAGAAGCGTTGTAGGATGGTCTGTTTATCTAGGTTGTTTGGATAGGTATGGTATAAATGGGTCAACGGAGTTTTTCCGGCAGCAATACCTCCTGTTAAGGTAGCTTCTGCAAAAGAACTGCCCTCGGGGTTGATGTCAAATTTGTATATGGTTCTAAAATCGGCTTTGAAAAAATTAAAATTACTGCCCAATACATCTTTAAAACTCTTTGAAAGTTGTAGTGTAAAGTTAGGGAATCCGTCTTTTTCAATTTCAATATCGCCATCAGATTCAAAAGTGTTAAAGGGGTTCCATTGCAATGATATTTTTGCCATTGTCATGCGGAACTCTTTGTACGCATCATCGTCTACAAAAAAAGTGTAGTCGTAAGTGGGGGTGATATTGCTTCTTGACAGTTCAATTTCTGACAGTAGATAAGGTGTCAGACGGTGTTCAAGAGATACATTTTTGGTAATATGGTGATGAAAAAGACTAATATTCAATAAGCGCGGTTCAAAAAATGAAAAAAAGCGCTTATCGGTTAAAATAGTAGAGCTTCCCGTTTCCTGTAAATCGTCAGTATAGGAAAAATCAACCCAAGTGTCCGTACTTTTTGAGATTCTAAAGCCGCCACCTATACTATATTTAAAATGATGGTCTTTAAATCCATAGACGACATAACCAACCATTCGGTATTTTTCTGATAGGTTATTGTTGGTCCTACCGCCCAAACCTGTTCGGAATCCCTCATACTGATTGAATTTTATCAAGTATCTTAAATCTATATCGATATACTTAGTAGGGAAGAAGCCATTGCCAATCTGCTTAAAAAACTTACTTCTCTTTAAAGAATCTTGTTCAACAACACTGAGCGTATCTCCTATTTTTTCGGGAACTTGTGACTGCGCAGACCATATACAAATGATAAAAAGAAAGCAAGCACAGTATTTAGGCATATAGCATACAGGTAATGATTAGGTTAAAGCTAAAAAAGCGACTTGTGAGTCGCTTTTATTTATACGGTCATGATTTCTTTTTCTTTTATTTCTAAAGCATCATCAATCCTCTTAACGTATTTATCTGTTAATTGTTGTACATCCTGCTCTATGCCTTTTTGAAGATCTTCAGAGAGGTCGTCCAGTTTTTTGATTTCTGTATTGGCATCTTTTCTGGCACTCCTAACACCAATTTTAGCATCTTCCGCTTCCGCTTTAGCTTGCTTTGCCAATTCACGACGACGCTCTTCAGTTAAAGGGGGTACATTAATAATGATGAGATCGCCATTGTTCATTGGGTTGAACCCTAAGTTGGCAATCTGGATGCCTTTTTCAATTTCTTGAAGCATCTTTTTTTCCCATGGCTGTACTGCTATAGTCCTGCCGTCAGGCGTATTAACGTTGGCTACTTGCGCCAATGGGGTTTGGGTCCCGTAGTAATTGACCGTAACATTTCCGAGCATGGCAGGACTTGCCTTACCTGCTCTAATGTTTGAGAATTGTTTTTCAAGATGCTTAATGGCATTTTCCATCGCTTCTTTTGCACTGTCCAATATAAAATTAATGTCTTCGTTCATCATTAAAAATTTTTAATTTCTAAAACATTTCAAAATTTGAGCCAAACGGCTTTTATTGATCTATAGATTAACTTTTGTTCCAATTTTTTCTCCAGAAACTACTTTCAGAAGATTTCCTTTTTTATTCATGTCAAATACAATGATCGGTAATTCATTTTCTTGGCTTAACGTAAAGGCCGTAGTATCCATTACCTTTAATCCTTTACGCAACACATCCTCAAAAGTAATATGATCAAATTTAGTTGCAGACCGGTCTTTTTCCGGATCGGTGTTATAAATGCCATCAACCCGTGTTCCTTTTAAGATCACATCGGCTTCTATTTCAATGGCTCTTAAAACGGCTGCCGAATCTGTTGTAAAATAAGGATTTCCGGTGCCGCCACCAAAAATTACCACCCGGCCCTTTTCTAAATGGCGCATGGCTTTTCTTCTTATAAATGGTTCCGCTACTTGATCAATATGAACAGCGGACTGTAGGCGTGTTGGAATACCAGCATCTTCTAAGGCGCTTTGAAGGGCCAAACCGTTAATAACTGTTGCTAACATGCCCATGTGGTCACCCTGTACGCGGTCCATACCGTGACTGGCTCCTGCAACCCCTCTAAAAATATTTCCTCCACCAATAACAATGGCTACTTCAACGCCTTGATTTGTAATGTCTTTAATGTCTTCGGCGTATTCTGCCAATCGTTTTGGGTCAATTCCATATTGGCGATTTCCCATTAATGCTTCGCCAGATAACTTGAGAAGGATTCTTTTGTATTTCATTTGTTGTATTGAAAAGTTTAGCAAATATAAGGATTATTGTAATCTACAATAGTAGAAGTTTTTTATTTCCATTTTAAGGTTTCCATGATATGTTTGATATCTTTTTTTAAATAATCGGCTGCAGGTAATATGGAGTCATAATTGGGTTTCGCATAAAAATAGAGCGACCCATTTAAAAAATGATTGATACTATCGGTCACATAAAATTGAGATTGCGATGCAGCATTGCCACCAATTTCATAGAACATGCCATAAACCTGATGGTCTCTGTTTTCGTAAAAATCGCCTTCAATGGCATCGGCTTTTTGGGTATGCTCTTGGGTGAGATTCTGTGAATCTCTAATCAATGGAATAAGATTGTCATCAGTTACCTTAATATAAGTCAGATAAATGGTCCCCTTTAGGGTTGGGTAGTCAATATTGACACCGTAAGACAAATTCTTGCTTTCCATTTTAATTTTCTTCACGGGTGCTGCCAGAGTGTTCTTTTCAAAAACAAAGGGCAAATCGGCATCAATTTCTTGATATTTTGCTTGCGGATAATCTAATCTTAAAAACCCTTTTGGTTTTGGAACGGGGTCATCACCACAGGAAAAGCAGAATAATACAGATAGGGCAAAAACAACGTATTTGGATTTCATCATTTTAAAATAGTAAATTTTACAAGTTTGATGCGCTTTTTATCTAAAACTTCAATTGTAAAAACATAATTCTTGAAATTTATTTTACTGTTTCGTCTTGGGAAAATTCCAGAAATTTCCAATACAAAGCCAGCAATAGTTTCTGCTTCTCCTTTGTTGTTTTCAAAATCAGACTCGTCTTCAAGGTTGACAATCTTATAAAAATCTTTTAATGGCGTTTTACCATCAAACGCATAGTTGTACTCATCAATCTTACTGTAAGTCAAGTCATCATCATCAAACTCATCACTGATATCGCCTACAATTTCTTCAATAACATCTTCAAGCGATACTAGGCCTGAAGTCCCTCCGTATTCATCAACTACCACTGCCAAATGCACTTTTTTGTCCTGGAACTCAGCCATTAAATCATCAAGCTTTTTATTTTCGGGAACAAAAAATGGCTCGCGTAACAAGGTGGTCCAATCAAATTGTTTTCGGTCAATATAAGGCAAGAGATCTTTAACGTACAAGATGCCCACTACATTATCAATAGTTTCTTTGTAGATAGGAATTCTGGAATATCCGTTTTTGATGATTTCTGGAATGACTTCAGAATACTTTAACTCGGTGTTCAAAGCAAAGATGTCAATACGCGGGCGCATGACCTGTTTGGTATCCGTATTGCCAAAAGAAACTATGCCTTGCAGAATTTTATGTTCTTCTATAGTCGTTTCATGTTCGCCAGTAAGTTCTAAGGCTTGGGACAATTGGTCCACACTTAGGTTGGATTTCTGTTTTCCCAATTTATTATGAATGCCAAGGGTAATGGAACGCATTGGCAAACTAATTGGTGAGAAAAAAACATCTAAGAATTTGAGTGGTGATGCCATGAAAACTGCAAACTTGATTCGGTTTCTATTGGCATAAATCTTAGGGATGATTTCCCCAAAAAGAAGAATCAAGAAAGTGACAACAACAACTTCTAAAGCAAAACGAAGCCAACCAATCGAAATTTGGTAGAATACAAATTCTCCGACGGATGCAAATAAGATGACAATGGCAATATTGATAAAGTTGTTTGCCACAAGAATGGTTGCCAATAATTTTTTGGGACGTTCCAAAAGTGTCGAAATGATCTGGAAGGCGGTCGGTTTCTCCTCCAAACCTTGATCAATATCTGAACGGGTTAAAGAGAAAAAAGCTACTTCAGCACCTGAAATAAGGGCAGAACAAGCAAGTAGAACACCTATTAGAATGACACCTATAATAAACTCGAAGTTCTCAGAGTATTGAAGAATTAGGAATTGCGTGGGTTCAGGGTCCAATACAAAAGTAATTAGTTAGAATTTTTAAAACGGTAAATCATCTTTATCTTGTTTGGGTTCGGCAACCGTTGGGTCTGTTGCAGGTGGCCCTTGAGATGAAGGAGGTTCTTGGCTTGAGGGGTTGTCCTGGCTTTCTTTTTTAGTGGTTAAAAAGGTGAAATCCGTACATTGGATTTCTGTGGAATAACGCTCAACGCCCTTGTCATCGGTCCATTTTCTTGTTTTAATGCGGCCCTCAATATAAACGCGATCGCCTTTACTTAAATATTTCTCGCAAACTTCAGCGGCTTTATTGCGCACCACAATGTTATGCCATTCAGTATTGCTGATGCGCTCATTGGTTTGCTTACTGATATACGTCTCGTTGGTAGCTAATGGGAACCGTCCGACACAATTTTTATCATCAAAATAGTGCATTTTCACATCATCGCCCAAGTGTCCAATTAACATGACTTTATTTAAAGTGCCTGACATAATTATATTAGAATTTAATTGCAAAATTAACCATTTGCATTGATTTTATTAAAAGTAATGAAAAAATATGAGTTAATATTATTTGCGTTTCAATTTGTGAAGCTGAATTGACAATCCTTTTGATGCGATTCTTCAGAACGGGGACATAAAAGTTTAGAAGGGAAATTTGTTTGCTATCATTTTTTAATGATACTAATATGGTGGCATGACCTTCAATGTTAACGCAATGATGAGTGTTAGTTACTTCTCTATGTAACACATGTTTTTCTCTGGTTAAGGTTTGTGCAAAAAAACATTTAGCTTAATCATCAAAAAACTCATCTATAAAATTACTAATCAAGATAGAAGTTGGGTAGCGCTTTAAGTCAGTAATTGGTATGCCTTTTTTGGGGAGTTGATCAATTTCTACAATCCAAAATTTGGTATGTAAATGCTGGTGTGAAAGTTTATGCACAATGTCTTTATCATTGTAAAGGCTAAATTCAAAAGACGTGTCCTTAAAATATGACCTTATAAAAGGCTGTTTTTTAAAGTCAGCAATTTTAAGTTTCTTATCTGATTCCAATAATGGGAATTGATACAGATTCTGCCAAATACCTTTTTGTGTTCTTTTTTGAAATATGGTTTTATTATCGGTTGAAAGCGTCACGATAAAATTAAAATACTTGGTACTGATCTTTGTCTTTTTTAGTTTGACCGGTAATTGATCGACTATATTCTTTTGAAGTGCCACACAACTCTCATTTAAGGGGCAGGTATGACAGTATGGGTTTTTTGGTTTACATTGAATGGCACCAAACTCCATAATGGCCTGATTATGGTCTGACGGATTTTCATGATCTATTAAAGAGGTGGCGAGTGTTTTAAACTCTTTAATGCCTTTTGTGGAATTTATAGGGGTATCAATGCCAAAATACCGCGACAAGACTCTATACACATTGCCGTCAACCACTGCTGTTGGCGCATTGAAGCATATGGAAGCTATGGCACTGGCCGTATAATCACCAACGCCTTTTAATTTTAAAAGGTCTTTATAGGTGTTAGGGAAAATACCATGGTATTGATTGGCCACATATTTTGCCGAAGCGTGTAGATTTCGAGCTCTGGAGTAATAGCCCAATCCTTGCCAAAGTTTTAAAACCTCGCTTTCTTGCGCATTTGCAAGGTCAAAAACTGTTGGATATTTGCTAACAAAAGCTTCATAATAGGGCTGTCCTTGGGTTATTTGTGTCTGTTGCAAGATTATTTCTGACAGCCAGATATAATAAGGGTTTTTGGTATTCCTCCAAGGCATGTCGCGCTTATGCTTTGAAAACCAAGCGATTAATGTTCTGCTGAAATTCATATATTTTTGTAAAACTGAACAAAAATAAAGCTTTACAACGTTAAATTTTAATTAATTAGGCTTGAAATATTGAAATTAAAATGCCTATATTTGCGTCCCTTATAATTAATAGATAAACCCTAAAATTAATAACAATGACAAAAGCTGATCTAGTAGCGAAAATTTCTGAGAGATTAGGAATGGAAAAAGGAGATGTTCAAGCAACCGTTGAGACGTTTATGGACGAAGTAAAAACCTCTTTAGAAGGTGGAGATAATGTTTACCTAAGAGGTTTCGGAAGCTTTATAATCAAAACAAGAGCGGAAAAAACAGGTAGAAACATTTCTAAAAATACCACTATTAAAATACCAGCACACAACATTCCAGCATTTAAACCTGCAAAAGTATTTGTGGAAAGTGTAAAGATGAATGTTGAAGTAGAGTAACAACATTAAAAGAAATATTAATCTAAAAAAGACTTGATTTATGCCAAGTGGTAAAAAAAGAAAAAGACATAAGGTAGCGACGCATAAGCGTAAAAAACGTAGACGCGCTAACCGTCACAAAAAGAAAAAGTAGTTTTATAACTACTTTTTCGGTTTTACAGTAACGTTCTTTGATATAAAATTTATGCTTGGCCGCTGGTTGTGGTCTTCATAGGTTTACCGGAATTATCCCGATATTTTATTGGGAATCCTGTGTCAAAAAATTTAGTATAATCCATCTGTTGTGATGTATGTTGCAACGGATTTAAATTAACAACATGGATAAAGAATTAATTATTCGTTCGAGTTCAGATTTTGTTGATTTTGCCTTATTAAAAGATGGAAAACTTATTGAATTGCATAAAGATGAAGAGGATAACAACTTTTCGGTTGGCGATGTGTTTATCGCCAAGATCCGAAAGGCTGTTCCTGGGCTAAATGCTGCATTTGTAAATGTAGGTTATGAAAAAGATGCATTTTTGCATTATCATGATTTAGGCCCAAAATTACCTTCACTTTTAAAATTCGTAAAACGTGTAAGCACAGGAAAACATACAGATTTTCTACTCAAAAACTTTCAATTTGAAAAAGACATTGACAAAAACGGCAGTATTGCCGACGCTTTAAAATCAAATCAATCGCTCTTGGTCCAAATTGTAAAAGAACCCATTTCAACCAAAGGGCCTCGCCTAAGTAGCGAGTTGTCAATTGCCGGGAGGTATATTGTTTTGGTGCCATTTTCTGACCGAATTTCTATTTCTCAAAAGATAGAATCGAAGCAGGAAAAAGATCGTTTAAAACGATTGGTCAAAAGCATTACTCCGAAAGGTTTTGGCGTTATTGTCCGAACGGTTGCTGAGGGTAAAAAAGTTGCAGAGATAGACACTGATTTGCAGAATTTGTTGGGCCGTTGGACCGCAATGTGTAGAAAACTCCACAAAGCGCCCCATCCAAGTAAGGTACTTGGAGAAATGAACAAAGCGTCCTCAATTTTGAGGGACATTTTTAATGATTCATTCTCAAGTATTGTTGTGGATGATGAGGAACTTTATATGCAGATCAAAGATTACGTGCATCAAATTGCACCAAAAAAGGAATCAATTGTGAAACATTATCAAAATGGCGTGCCCATTTTTGAGAAACATGGTATTGAGCGACAAATAAAAACTTCATTCGGTCGCACGGTATCCATGGCCAAAGGTGCCTATATTGTGATAGAGCACACTGAAGCACTCCATGTGATTGATGTGAACAGTGGCAATAGATCCAACAAAGAAAAAAATCAAGAGGATACTGCTTTAGAAGTCAATTTAATTTCAGCTACTGAAATTGCCCGACAGTTGCGTTTACGCGATATGGGAGGCATTATTGTGGTGGATTTTATTGACATGTCCAAGGCAGAGAATCGGAAAAAACTTTACAATCATCTTCGTGACGAAATGAAAGATGATAAAGCAAAGCATAAGATATTACCTCCTAGCAAATTCGGTCTGATCCAAATTACAAGGCAGCGGGTGCGCCCAGAAAGGAATATTGAAACAAAAGAAGAAAATCCCGATGGCAGCGGTGATGAAATTGAAGCACCAATTAAAGTGGTTCAACGCATTCAGCAGGACATGGAGCGGATTTTCAAAAAAGACTACAAAAAGGTGACCTTAAACACACATCCTTTTATAGCAGCCTTTTTGACCAAAGGATTCCCGTCCATCAGGTCAAAATGGTTTTTAGAACATAAAAAATGGGTAAAAGTACTGCCCAGAGATGCTTACACATATCTTGAATACCATTTTTTTGATAAAAATGGAGACAAAATCGATTAATTGATAAACCCCTTATTTCTTTGGAAATGAGGGGTTTTTTTGTGCTTTTGTTTTTATCTGTTTGATTATGAATTTTATCAGTGCAGTGTATTCTATTCTTCCTTTTCTTTTTTCTCCTTCTTCTTCAGCCACCCAAAAATACCACCACCTTTCTTTTTCTCTTTCTTTTCAAATTTGCGTTCGTCTTTATTACTTCCGAAAAGACGTTTAAAAAATCCGTCAGCTTTTGTGGGTTCACAGTCCAAAGCATTCAATACCGTTTCGGAAGGTGCCTCGAAAGTAGCTTTGGTAATGCTGTTATATTTAGAATCAGCATTTAGTTTCTGGATGTATTTTGCGAAAATAGGCAATGCCGAATTGGCGCCTTGGCCAAGTCCGGTAGAGCTGAAACCTATTTGCTGATTGTCATTACCAACCCAGGTTACGGTAACTAATTTTGGCATAATCCCAACAAACCAGCCATCTTTATTATCTTGGGTTGTTCCTGTTTTTCCGGCAATGGCATTAGGTAATTGATAGCTTGATCTTAACCGAGCGGCAGTACCTTCATTGACCGTAGCTTTCATAAATTCTAACATCACTTGCCGGGTATCATCACTGAAAGCCATTTCCGCGTTGGAACCATTGTCTGGATACAAATCCTCATAAGAGGCGATGATATTGCCGTCTTTGTCTTCTATCTTTCTGATAAAAATTGGGTTTGATGGTTTGCTTCCATTAACGTAAGTGGTATATGCTGTGGCCAGTTCCAAGACCGTAAGGTTTGAAGATCCTAAAGCAATGGATGGTACAGGCTGAATGTCACTCTTGATACCCATTCGTTTGGCTTGTTCAATAACTTTGTTGATGCCGGTTTCATATAGAACTTTCACAGCAATGGTATTGATGGAATTGCTCAATGCATATTGTAATGAATAATTCATGTCATCGTCCTCAGAACCTCCAGCATTTGTGGGACGCCAATTATCCACATCGGTATAGGTTATGGCTTTTATGGGGAAATAGTTGCACGGATCCATCCCATTCTCCAAAGCTGCGGTATAAACAATAGGTTTAAACGTTGAGCCTACTTGGCGCCTGCTTTGTACAATATGGTCAAATTGGAAAAAGCCGTAGTCAATCCCGCCAACATAAGCTTTAATGGCACCGTTGGCAGGATCTAAGGAGAGAAGGCCGACATTGAGGAATTTAGAATAATATTCCAAACTATCTAGAGTGGACATGGATTTTACGGTGTTTTCATCCCATGAAAACAAATCCGTTTGATGTTTTTGACTCAAAGAATCTTCAATGGCTTTTTCATCCAAACCTTGAGCTTTGAGTTTTTTATATACGTTTAACCGCTTTTTTGCGGCTTCAAAAGCATGTTTTCCTTTGAGCCAAGGTGCATTTTGTCCATAGGCTTTTTCAAACTGACGCTGCAAATCGCACATATGCTCTTTCATTGCTGCCTCTGCATAGCGCTGCATCGTATTGTCTAAAGTGGTGTAAATTTTTAAACCATCATGATAAATATTATACATCTCACCATCAGGTTTCAAATATTTTTTTTGTTTGAGCAAACTGTCCAATTGCGTTTTGATCTGTGCTCTGAAATACGGAGCTAATCCTTCGTTGGGTGCATAATTCTGATAGTCGATGCTGATGCTATCAGTTTTGGCTTGCGTGGCTTCAGTAGGAGTGAGGTAGCCGTATTTTTCCATTTGACCGATGACCACGTTTTTTCTGATATGCGATTTTTCAGGATATCGGCGCGGATTGTAACTTGTATTGGCTTTAAGAGATCCTACCAAAGCAGCTGATTGCACCAAGGTCAAATCTGTAGTATGGGAGTTGAAAAACTTTTCTGAAGCACTTTCAATACCGTAAGTATTGTCTGGAAAAGGAACTGTGTTGAGGTATAGGGTGAGAATTTCTTCTTTTGAATAAAGATTTTCGATACGTCTCGCTACGATGCTTTCTCTGATTTTGTTGACGACAATACCCAAAGTACCATAGTCTTTTCTGCCAAATAGGTTTTTGGCCAATTGAAGGGTAATGGTGCTGCCGCCTCCGGACGAATCATTTGACAGTAAAATACTTTTAAAGAAAACACGGAGTAAACTCTTGTTGTCTATACCATTATGTTCGTAAAACCGCACATCTTCCGTAGCAATCAGGGCATCAATGAGATGTTGTGGAAAGTCGGTATACTTGATCGATTGTCTATCGTAAACATAAATTTTACCAATCAAATCATCGTTGGCATCCAAAACCTGGGTAGCTTGACTTTGTTTTAAGCGCGCCAATTCTTCCGAATCTGGGATTTTTCCCCAGAGACCAAAATAAATGCTCGCATAAAAACAAATAAAAAGAGCTAAGAGAATTCCTAAACCGTAGCCGATTCGCTTAGCCCATCTGATGAGCTTGACTTTATTAATGTGCATTACTTTTAAATGTCTTTTACAAAGTAACGAATATCCGTTTGAAGTATTTCAATTTAATATTTAATTAATACCGACACTAATCATCAAACCACTACAAACCAGATGGTTTATTCTTTTTTACGCTCATCAATCAAGCCTTGTAATTCCTTTCCGTATTTGGAGGTCTTAATTTCTGGAGGCAATGCTTGATTAATGGTATCTAAATATTTAAGATTAGCGTCTGGGATTTCTGATACTGCCAAATATGGAGCAATCTCACTGTCTTTATTGTTGATGGCAAAATTGATAGTGTACAGATATTTTCTGACAATTAAATTGTTGTATTCCTTTAAACTCGAATCTATCTGAATGGTATCGTTGTTTCTTTGGGCTTCGAGATTATCTCTTATCAGATCAAGGTTTTTATCTTGAAATCTATCCATCATCAATTTGAATTCTTGCAATTTTTCCTGTTGCGCGGACCCTTTGATTTTTGCATCCATAAAGAAGTTTTTCAATGTGGTGTTGATTTCTGTGACGCCTTCAGCTGCGAAAAACGGAATAAGATTATTTTCTTCTCCTTGTTTATCCAGTTTTAAATAAAAAACTTCAGGGGCTTCTAAATGCGTTTGCAGTTGAAATTCCTTGTCGCCAATAATTTTAATCGAATCAACCGAAACGAGCACACTATCCTCTATTTTTTGTAGATATACGGTTCCTTTCTTTAACCCCTTGATGGTCCCCTTAAGAGTGAAATTTGAGTTGTCCTTTGCACAGGACGATACAATAAGTAAAGTGATGATGAACGCAATTCTTTTCATTTATTTTTTTATGTTTAATTACAAATGCAATGGCCTATTCAGAATTTTAACCTCTGCTTGCCCTGTCCGTCCGGTTGCCCGAAACTTTTGTAAAAACAGATAGCTTTTTCTTAGGCGGGAATTCTGAATTTTAGGTCGGCAAATATCTTATAAAATTCCTTTTAAAACTAACCTACAGAAACTATTCTCATGAGTTCAGCACATAAAAGGGCACCATAAGTTCCTACTACATATCCGAAAACAGCTAAAAGCGCACCAACCGTTGCCAATGAAGGGTGGAAGGCTGCTGCAACGACAGGAGCAGAAGCTGCACCGCCAACGTTTGCCTGACTTCCAACAGCCAAGAAAAAGTAAGGTGCCTTAATAAGTTTGGCAATTAGGATTAAAAGTCCTGCATGAATGCCCATCCATACCAAACCAATTAAAATCAGTCCTGGATTTTCGAAAATTTTGCCCAAATCCATTTTCATTCCGATGGTAGCTACCAAGATATAGATAAAAACACTGCCCACTTTACTGGCACCGGCCCCTTCGTAATTCTTGGCTTTTGTAAAGGATAACAAAATTCCGATTAAGGTTGAAATGGAAATTAACCAAAAAAATTGGCTTCCAAATGAGGAGAGTGCACTTCTTGGATCGCTTACCGCAACAAAGTTGTTAGAAAGATAGGTGGAAATGACATCAGCACCATAATGTGCAATCCCTACCGCAACAAAGGCAAAGGTAAGAATCATCATTAAATCGGTCAGTGATGGAATACGGATGATTTTTTCGCTAAATGTTTGCACTTTTTCCTGCAAAGCATTGATTGCTGTATTGTCTGCTTTTAACCAATTATCTATTTTCTCGCGCTTGCCAATACCCAATAAAAGGACTGCCATCCATATATTGGCTACTACAATATCTACCAAAACCATACCTCCGTAAAGCTCTTGGTTAAAACCGTAAATCTCTAACATGGCTGCTTGATTGGCACCCCCGCCAATCCAACTTCCTGCTAAAGTTGCCAAGCCTCTCCAAACAGCATCAAATCCGGCGCCACCTACAGTTTCAGGTGAGAAGGTGGAGATGATCAAAATGGCAATGGGGCCGCCGATGACAATACCAATGGTTCCAGTAAAAAACATGACCAAGGCCTTCCATCCTAAGTTAAAAACGGCTTTTAAATCGATGCTAATGGTCAGTAATACCAACGAGGCTGGTAGCAAATAGCGACTCGCAATGTAGTAGGTTTGTGAGACATCGGCGGAAATCAAGCCCAAAGAATTGAATATAGCCGGAATCATATAACACATCAAAAGTCCTGGAATGTACTTGTAAAACTTTGACCAGAAACCGTCCTTCTTAGATTCAGTATAAAAAACAAAGCCCAAAGCCAGCATTAAAAGCCCAAAGACAATGGCGTCATTCTTAAAAAGAACAAATTTGTTAACCGATGAGGGCTTTATCTGATTATTGACGGAAAGCAGATCTGATTGGTTGTAAAAATTACTTTCATTGATAACAATCAAATTCTCATCGGAGAATCTATTGCTAGTATTCAATTTTAAATCGAATAATTTCTCTCTTTTTAATATTGAAATTGGCGTTTCACTTGAATACTCAATAGTATAATTAGACCCGGTAGCAGCAAATTGTAAGGTTCCTTTTGAGAATTTTTTATTTAAAACTACCTGATTGACGATAATTGATGGGTCATTTGTAGAGAGGTTGATCTGAAACCGACTAAAGCTTATGGAATCAACGCTGACTGGAATATCGAAATTCTCTGAGTAGCTCTCGTTGGCTTTATCAAAGGTCAGGGTTTGAGCTTTAGCAGAAAATGTTGTAATAATTATTAAACCTAAAAACACTAAAAGTTTATGGAAATGCGACATGGTAAGTTAGTTTGACCCGCAAAATACTACAATTTATGTTTTAAAAAAAGCGACACTTAATTCCAGTTTATTTTTTTAAAAGCGTGTGTATTCGCAGAAGTGGGTTTTAATAGTCAGCAGCATATCGCCCGATTACGTTGGTCATACAACTAATATGGTTCTTGATTTCCATTAGGTATGAGGTGGGAATATATTGTATTGTAAGAGGTGTTTATGTGACAATTAAAATCAATGTCGGCTTAGGTGTCGCCTTCGGGCGTATCATTGCTGGATGGTCTGGGGTGGCGGTTCGCTTTCTTTAAAGCTTGCATAAGGATATATTCAATTTGACCATTGGTGCTCCTAAATTCATCAGAAGCCCATTTTTCAACGGCATTGAGCATTTCTTCATTCATGCGAAGTGCAAAGGCTTTTTTTTTGGCCATTCAACTATCTGTTTTTATAGGGTGTTTTGTCGTTATAATTATGTCTTTCTTACCAATCAACAGCAACAAAAATTGGACAATTTGTGGGGGTAAATTTATGTGTCTTTTTGGATTCCACATCATGATTAACCCAGTGGGTTATAATATTTCGAAGCTTGTCTTGAAGACAATCCGGTATTCGTGCCTTATGGGCCTGTCTGCTCGTGTAGGTTGGATAGGCTCCGAAGTTCTTGATTCTATTAATGGTTTAATGTTCCGGCGTTCACAACAGGAGTAGCGTCTTTATCACTGCACAAAATCACCATAAGATTACTTACCATGGCCGCCTTGCGTTCCTCGTCTAAATGCACGATATCTTTTTTGCTTAATTCTTCCAAAGCCATTTCTACCATGCTAACGGCGCCTTGCACAATTTTATGTCGTGCTGCAACAATAGCGGTGGCTTGTTGACGCTTGAGCATGGCATTCGCTATTTCCTGAGCGTAGGCCAGATAGCCTATTCGTGCTTCCAAGACCTCAATTCCTGCAATGGCTAAGCGTTCCTCTAGTTCTTTTTCCAGCGCTTCACTCACTTCGTTTACACTTGATCTTAAAGTGATATCCTCAATCAAGCCTTCATCTGCAAAATTATCATAGGGATACATGCTGGCTAACTTTCTCACGGCTGCATCGGTTTGAACACGAACAAAATCTTGAAAATTATCCACATCAAAAGCCGCTTTGTATGTGTTCTCTACACGCCAGACCAAAATGGTGCTGATCATGACAGGGTTGCCTAATTTGTCATTCACCTTTAAACGTTCACTGTCAAAGTTACTCGCTCTTAACGAGATTTTAGTTTTTGTATAAAATGGAATGACCCAGTAAAATCCATTCCTCTTAACGGTTCCTACATATTTTCCGAATAATAAAAGGACTCTGGAATTGTTGGGCTGCACCATTAAAAACCCAGGTGCTATAAATAATGCTCCCAAAACCGCAAAAGCATATAAAGCATTTTTTGTGATAGCAATAGCAACAATGCCACCAATAAATAGGATAAGGAATAGGAATAGCATTAAATAGCCGTTGGCAGGGATTATAATTTTTTCTTCTTTCATCTGGTAGTTATTTATTATAATATCATATTGATATCATAAAGATATACAAAACGTTTTTAACACACAAATGATGTTTGGCACGGAATTTGGAAGTAGGTGTAGTGTAATAATTATGCTCTACAATACCAAAAAGGAGTAGTTAACCTTTAGAGACGTTAATATTACAATTTGGTTGGTTAGTTAGTAAAAAAGCATCTCGATTTCGAGATGCTTTTTTTATGGAAAATGGTCTGAAGTTTACTTTTTAATAAAGTTTACGGTGGCCTCTATTAGTTCTTCTGAAACCTTTTTATTAGAGTCGTTATACGATTTAGCATTTTCTTGAGCATCTCCTTGTATTATATATAAAACATGGTTCATGTTCTCAATAAGTTTTAGTTCTGATTGTTCTGAAACCTTATGTAGTGTTTCAGCTTCAGTAACACTAACTTGGAGATCTTTTGTGCCATTGATAATTAGGATGGGAATGTCTAATTTTTTTATGGCGATGATTGGGTCATATTTCATCCAGCTCATCATAAATTCCTGTACGCTGCTATCAAATATTGATCCAAGCGCTGGTGGATAATCGGTAGTTGTATTTCCGGATCTTAGGATATCAAAAATCCGTTTGGTTTCTTCAGTGAACATTGGCGCTGTATTTTGCACTTGTTCTATCACCACGGCATCAATAGATTGTCCCGCACCGGCCAGCGATATAACACCATTGACACCTTGCTCTGCAGCTAGCATACCTATTAAGCTTCCTTGACTATGACCTATAATATAGATGTTTTCAAAATTTTGTTTGGTCTTAAAATAATTGACCACATCAATGGCATCTGATACAAAATCATCAAATTTAATGTCCGGGTCCACAGCATTCGTTTTGATCTGTTTGACAATTCGTTTGTCATATCTAAAAGTTGCAATGTCATTTAAGGCAAGCTCTTGCGCCAATTTTTTGAGATTGTTGGTTTTTAGAAAATTCTGATTGCCATCTCTATCGGTTGGACCGGAACCACCAATTATAATGGCCAGATGGTTTGATCCTGATGTTGGAATCAGCAAACTGCCGTCAATCCATTTTGAAACGCTGATTTGAGATTCTGAATAAGGGGCTTGAGCAAACGTCAAACCAGTGAAAAGGCTAAAAAGAAGAATTAAATTTCTCATAGAATGTTTTATTTTGTTAACGAAGATACATCACGCATGTTATTAGTTAACGTTATAATATTAAAAAAGTGATATGCATAAAGCGAAAAAAATCAGTCGTATGACACGGTATCTCATCGTTGAAATACATCATTTAGTCGATATATGTTAAAATTTAGTGCATTTCATCGATTTAATATGTGTTTAAACTGATTGTTTCAATAATTAGTTTACATTTGAAGTGTACTGAGACTTTGGTTTTAGTTCAATGGATTAATTAATTAATATTTGCATATGTTGTTGACTTAGTGACCCTAAATCTACACAATATAAAAAACGCAAATTAGGAGAACCGAGGTTGAGGGACCTCGGTTCTTTCTTTTTAAATGGTTCTGTTTCTTCTATCGCTTGCAACGCAAAAAGTTTTTAGGATTACTGCGTTGGTTATTAGGTCTTCAGCGAATTGTTTTGCTTAAATTATAACATAACTAATAATTTCCATTTTTTAGAAGCAACCTTTTCAAATATCGAGCATCTTACTTAATGAACTCAAAAACTACAAAAAAACATGAAAAAATCAATTTTAAGTATCAAATCGTTGTTTGTGATCGGTGCACTTTCAATTTTCAGTTGTAATTCTGATGATGGAATCAAATGCCCAGAACCTTTAACAGGGGAATTATCTGCAACTGAAACTGCATTTACTGGCACTTGGAATCTTGTTGCTATGGAATCCGATGTGGCTCTAGATCTTACCAATGACGATGAGGACAATCCAAGCACAGATCTTTTTAATCAATATTCGGACTGTGATCGAGATTTGGAGTATCACTTTATGGCTGACAGAACATTAGTTTATAGACAGGGGTATTTAGCTGATGAATGCAACAACAAACTAACTTTTGATGGCACCTGGAGTCTAAGCGGTAATAATTTGACTTTAGTCGCTAACTGTGCTTCTCAGCAAATTTCGATTGAGACAAATGCAGAGGAGGATCAATATTCTTACGACGTAATTTTGCAATTTAGAGATGTTAATGGCGCTCAGAAAACAGCCGAGGTGACATTTACATTTGAAAAGGCTACGGTAGATGAACAGCCGGTATAAGTCGAAATACGCTATAAAATATAAAAAGCGAATCCTACACGATTCGCTTTTTTTTGTTTCCTATTAAATTATGCTGAGGGATTTGGAATTTCCTTATGCACTTCTTCAATAGCATCCAAAACTTCCTGACTTAAGTTCAAATGAATACTATCAATATTTTCTTTAAGTTGATCTAAATTGGTAGCTCCAATAATATTACTGGTTACAAACGGCTGTTGAGTAACAAACGCTAATGACATCTGTGCCAAAGACAAATTGTGCTGGTCTGCTATGGCAAGATATTTTTTGGTAGCCTCAGTACATTGCGGACTGCTATATCTCGCAAATCTGGTAAAAAGATTTAATCTTGAATTTTCAGTATCCTCACCTTTTACATATTTTCCTGAAAGCACCCCACAGGCCATCGGTGAGTACGCCAAAAGTCCAATATTTTCTCTCATGGCGATTTCAGCCATATCACCTTCAAAAATCCGATTGATCAAAGAATAGGCATTTTGGATAGTGAGCATTCTTGGTAATTTATGCACTTTAGATTCTTCCAAATAACGCATTGTTCCCCAGGCTTTTTCATTAGATATTCCTATATGTCTAATTTTTCCAGAAGTAATGATGCCATCCAAAGTATGGAGGATTTCATTGAAATTATCCTGCCATTGCTCCTCTTCATGTTTATAATCGCGTTGGCCCAAAGTATTCGTATTGCGTTCTGGCCAATGGAGTTGGTATAAATCTATATAATCGGTCTTCAACCGTTTTAAACTTTTATTGACTGCATCTTTTATGGCTTCTGGACTAAAGCCAGTGGTCCTAATGTGGGCTGTGTATTCTCCCGGTCCCGCAATTTTAGAAGCCAATACAACCTTGTCTCTATGTCCTGTTTTTTCAAACCAGTTGCCAATTATGCGCTCCGTATCTGCATAGGATTTTGGTTCTGAAGGAACAGGATAGAGTTCGGCAGTGTCAAAAAAGTTGATGCCTTTATCAAATGCATAATCCATTTGATCAAAAGCTTCAGCTTGGGTGTTTTGGCGTCCCCAAGTCATCGTGCCCAAACACAGTTTGCTGATTTTTATATTTGTGTGTGGTAGTGTGGTGTATTTCATATGTACTCTCTGCGAATCCCGACAGCTATCGGGGAGGAATTTCCTTGTTAGTTAAACTTTTCCATATTTGATTAAACATAGACCAGTCAGCCCCAATAGCTATCGGGAATGACTGGTCTATGATCAATTAATCATTCAATAATCTCGAAATCTCATCTAATTTAGGTGTCAGAATAACTTCAATACGTCTGTTTTTGGCTTTGCCTTCAGCCGTATCGTTGGATGCGATTGGGGCATATTCACCACGACCAGCGGCGGTTAGGTTCTCTGGATTGATGGCAGGATTCTCTTTTAGAATTTGAACAATAGCGGTAGCTCGTTTAGTGGATAAATCCCAGTTACTGTTCATTGGCCCAGTGCCATTATAAGGATCAGTGTCCGTATGGCCTTCTATCAGAATGGCAATATCTGGATTTTGAGCCAATACGCTTCCCAATTGTTTTACGGCTTCTCTACCATTAGCGCCCACGGCCCAACTGCCTGATTGAAACAATAACTTATTTTCCATGGAGACATAGACTTTGCCATCACGCTGTTCAACGGTCAGACCTTTGCCTTCAAAATTGGTCAATGCAGTAGAAATCGCATTTTTTAGTTTGTTCATGGCTGCATCTTTCGCGGCAATCACGCTTTCAAGCTCTGCAATCCGTTGTGAACGGGCTTCCATATCTTCTTTTAATTTTTGCAAACGCGAGTTTTCATTGGCTAAAGCTTGCTCTTTTGCGTCCAATTGTGCTAATAACTCTCTATTCTTTCTGGAGTTTTCGGCAATTGCAGAAGAACTGTTTTTCTCTAAGGCCTGATACGATTCCTGTAGATTTCTAAGATTGGTACTCGTAATGTCATACTCCTTTTGAAGCTGATTGCGTTTCGCGGTGGTATCATCGTAATCTCTTTGTAATTGAGATAATCTATTTTGTGCCAGGATTAAATCCTTTTTTAGGTTGGCATTTTCATCAGCAATTTCCCGATTCTCTTTTCTTAAGTTGGCGTATTTACTTTCTAAATCGGTATAGATTTTTTTAGATACACAAGACGTGGTCAGCACAAGCGTCAACGCAATAAGGGACAATTTTTTAATCATTTTTATAAGTATTTATTGTTAGGTTTATTTGACATCGGCAGTCTTCGGACTTCCGTCATCGGTCCACCGTCATCATCTCTCAATTTCCAGTAATATCGGACAATGATCGCTATGCACGGCATCTGACAAGATAACGCTGCGTTTTAGTTTTTCTTGTAATGGGTCGCTTACTAAAGCATAATCCAATCGCCAGCCCTTGTTTCTTGCTCTTGAATTGGCTCGGTAGCTCCACCAGGTATAATGCTCAGGTTCTTTATTAAAATGTCGGAACGAATCTATAAACCCACGATCTAAAAAATTCCCAATCCATTCGCGCTCCACAGGTAGAAAACCAGAAACATTGGAAAGTCCTACTGGGTTGTGGATGTCTATGGCTTCGTGGCAAATGTTATAATCGCCTAAAATAATCAAATTCGGGATGCGTGTTTTAAGTTCATCAATATAAACCTGGAACATATCCATATAGTCAAGTTTATGCTGCAAGCGGGCGTCATTGGTGCCAGACGGTAAATATAAACTCATAATAGAAACGTTGTCATAGTCCACCCTCAGGTTTCGTCCTTCATAATCCATTGACGCAATTCCTGTGCCGTATTCAACGTGGTTGGGTTCGGTCTTACAGAGGATCGCCACACCACTATAGCCTTTCTTTTGCGCGCTGAACCAATAGTGATAACGATAACCTGCTTCTTCAAAAACAGACACGTCCAATTGTTCTTCCATCGCTTTGATCTCTTGAAGGCAAATGACGTCTGGATTGGCACTTTTTAACCACTCTATAAAACCTTTTTTGAGTGCTGCACGAATCCCATTAACGTTATAGGAGATGATTTTCATATGTATT
This sequence comes from Gelidibacter maritimus, assembly GCF_014062315.1. GTDB lineage: Bacteria > Bacteroidota > Bacteroidia > Flavobacteriales > Flavobacteriaceae > Gelidibacter > Gelidibacter maritimus. Next base: position 124,308 of record NZ_JACGLT010000002.1, on the reverse strand, counting down.
TCCCTTGAAAATGGGAATCTTTAAGTTAAAACTTGATTTCGCACAAACTTAAATAATACTGTACTTTTATACGATAATTTTAAAGGCATTTTAACGATAAAATAATATCCGTCTTTAGAAGTTAATGTATTAGATGAAAATTGCTGTTCTTCTTATCTTCTTTTTAACCTGTTGTTGTGTGTATGCACAGCAACCAACATCCAATTATAGGACAAAGAAAATGGCGGTGAAGGCTTCTATACAGATTGACTCGGTGAGTATCAACTCTAGTCAATTCAGTCTTAAAACTAAAGAAAATGTCGTCCTTGATACTTCTTATTATAAAATCGACTTTTCAAAGGCGCTGTTGACATTTAAAAAACCTGTTGAAACGGACTCTGTTATCATCGACTATCTCAGATATCCAAACTTTATTACTCGAAAATATTTTCAGCTTGATGACAAGATCATCGTTGACAATACCGATAATATGCAGCAGCTGTACAAAATGCGCCAATCTACCTTGACCAGAAATTACACGCCATTTGATGGATTGACCACTTCTGGAAGTATTTCAAGAGGTGTGACCATTGGCAATAATCAAAATTCGGTATTGAACAGCGAACTCGACCTTCAAATTTCTGGTAAACTCAGTGATAAGGTGTCTTTGCGAGCCTCTATCCAAGATGCCAATATCCCGTTGCAGGAAAGTGGTTATTCGCAGCGTTTGGATGAGTTTGATCAGGTTTTTATTGAATTATTTAGCGACACCTGGCGCATTAGGGCAGGAGATATTGATTTGCAAAACAACGACTCGTATTTTGCCAGTTTTACAAAACGTGTTCAGGGTCTGAATGTGGATGTGGATTTGGGCAATGATACTTCCAAAACAAATCTATTTGCGGCGGGAGCTTTGGTAAGGGGCCAATTTACAACCAGCCAATTCAGAGCGCAAGAAGGCAATCAAGGTCCTTACAAGTTAAGAGGACCAAATAACGAGTTGTATGTGCTGGTGGTTTCGGGAAGTGAAACGGTTTATGTGAATGGAACACCTATTAAACGTGGTGAAAATGAAGATTATATCATCGATTATAATGCGGGTGAAATTATCTTCAATTCGACATTCCCCATAACTTCTGAAATGCGCATTACTGTAGATTATCAATTTAGTGAACGAAATTTTTCACGGTTTACAGTATATGGCGGTGGAAGTGTAGAAACCGAAAAATTTAAAATAGGCGCTTCGGTCTATTCAGAAGTCGATTCTAAAAACCAACCATTACAACAAAATCTATCCCCTGAACAGGATCAGATCTTGGCCAATGCCGGCGATGATCAGTCCTTGATGGTGGCACCTTCTGGCGTACCCGAGCCGTATAATGAAAACCGTATTTTATACAAAAAGGAACTTATTGACGGTGCAGAGGCTTATGTGTTTTCAAACAATCCTGAAGATGATCTCTACAGTGTGAAATTTCGTTTGGTTGGCGATAATCAAGGGAATTATGTGCTGGTCAATAGCAATGCGGTTTCTAATATATATGAGTATGTGTCACCAATTTCCGGGGTGCCTCAAGGGAATTATGCAGCCATTGTCCAATTGATTGCGCCTACCAAATTGCAGGTTGCCGTGGTCAATGGAAGTTATAAGCCTACTGAACGAACCGATATTTATTTTGAAGCCGCCGGTAGTAAAAACGATTTGAACCTCTTTTCAAATTTGGATGATGACAATAACGACGGGTTCGCTGGGAAACTTCGCGTACGACAGGAGGTCATAAAAAGTGATAGTCTTTGGAATTTGTCAGCAATACTTGACGCAGATATAATTCAACAGGATTTTAAATCCATCCAACGTTTGTATTATGCGGAGTTCAATCGGGATTGGAATTTGGAGATGCCGCTTGGAAATCAAAGTTTACTGACTGCTGGCCTTGATCTTTATCACCCAGAAAACGGTATGGCCAGTTATAAATTTGAGCATCTTAATTATTCTGAAAATTTCAACGGCAATCGGCATAGTGCGTTTGCTAGTTTGAAATTTGGTAAATGGCAGCTCTTTACCAATTCCAGTATCTTGAATAGTGAAAGTAATATTTCAGAATCAACCTTTTTACGGACTTTTAATCGGGTCACCTATAACTTCAAGAACCAATGGGTAGGCACTAAGCTTGCGGCGGAAGATAATGAGCAACGTGAAATTGCCACCGACCAACTGACCACATTGAGTCAACGCTTTAAATCGGCCGAAATATTTTACGGCATTGGCGACAGCACCAATGTTTTTGCGGAGGTGGGTTATCGACATCGTGTCAACGACAGTTTACGGATGAATAGCGTTGAAAAAGTGAGCAGCTCCAATACCTATTATATCAAGTCTAAAATCATTCAGAATGCCGCAACCGATTTAGGGGTTTATATCAATTATCGCACCTTAAAATCGGTGGATAAAGCCATTGAAAATGAAAAATCCTTAAATTCGAGAGTGACCTTTAGCCAGCAATTGTTTTCCCAAATAGTGTTATGGAATACGGTTTTTGAAACCAATGCCGGAAGTCTGCCTCAGCAAGATTTCACCTATGTGAAGGTGGAGCCTGGCCAAGGTGCTTATACATGGATTGACTATAACAACAATGGCATTCAAGAGCTCAACGAATTTGAAATTGCACAGTTTCAGGATCAAGGTGAATTTATCAGGGTGTTACTGCCTAATCAAGTATTTGTCAAAACGCATCAGAATAGGCTAAGTCAAACCATAACCATCAATCCTCAGCAATGGGCGGTAAGCGAAAGTGGTAGCAAGAGATTTTGGTCGCATTTTTACAATCAGACCTCCTATTTGGTAGATCGAAAGTTAAAAAGAGAAGATAATGCCTTTGATCTCAATCCGTTTGCTAATGACGATGAGAATCAATTGGCCTTGAACAAGAGTGTTAGAAATGTCCTTTTTTTTAACAGGGGCAAACAGCACTTCACAACCTCCTACACATTTTTAACCAATGCAGCGAAGACTTTACTTTCCATCGGATTCCAAGAGAGCAAACTAAATAGCCATCAACTCAATTTTAATCACAAATTTGCTGAAAGTTGGCTTTTGAATTTAAAAACAAGTTTAGAGGAAAATCAAAGTTTGAGTGAGAATTTCGCCAGTCGAAACTATATAATAGATGAAACTCGTTTACAACCTAAATTGTCTTATCTGTTCAATGAAAATGCCCGCTTTGATATCTTTTACCAATACACTTCCAAGGAAAATACCATCGGCAATATGGAAACTTTGCTTCAAAATAACTTCGGCCTGTCTTTCACTTATAACAGAGCACAGAAAGTGGCGCTTACCGGTGAGATTAATTTTTATGACAATAGCTTTGAGGGCAATGCAAATACACCCGTGTCGTATCAAATGCTGGAAGGTTTACAGCCTGGTAAGAACTTCACATGGACTTTGTTGGCACAACGTAAATTGACCGCATTTTTAGATTTAAACCTGAATTATTTCGGCCGTAAAACAGAAACTTCCAAAACTATCCATACAGGAACTATTCAGTTGAAAGCTTATTTTTAGAAGGTGACTTATGTCACATAACGTATAAAGATTTTTTCGTAGCTTTGCTGACATGTCAAAGTTAGTTGCCATATTTTATACTGTTTTGATTCTTTTTCAAAGTTTGAATATCAGCTTTGAAGACGTGTCAAAATTCAGTGCGCTTATGGAACATGCGTCCTATCATCAGGAAACTTACGGCGATTCTTTTTTTGACTTCCTTTCTGAGCATTATGGCGAAGCTTCTGTGGCACATGAAAATGAGCATTCAGAGCACGAAAATTTACCCTTCAAACATAATGATCAGAATTGTTGTCATATAAACACCTCTTTTACACTTCAAAACACTGAGTTTATAGATTCTTACGAGGCTTTTATTGAAATTCCTCTTAATTTTCATTATAAAGAATCCTTCTCCTTATTTGAGAAACCATCTGTGTTTCAACCGCCTAAATTCGCATAATTCATTTTAGTTTAAGTTATTTTAAATAAGTCGTTTATTCAACGGCTTGCAACGCTTTACATATGAGTTATGTTAGAAAATATTATAAAATTCAGTTTAAGGAATAAACTTATTATTCTCTTATTTATGGGGTTTGTGGTCGGTTTCGGAATTTACTCCTTAACAAAAATCCCCATTGGTGCCGTGCCTGATGTTACCAATAACCAGGTGCAAGTGATTACTACGTCACGTAATTTGTCAACGCAGGATGTTGAGCAATTTATCACCTATCCTGTTGAGTTGGAAATGGCCAATCTGCCTGGCGTTATTGAAATTCGATCGACTTCAAAATTTGGACTTTCCGTAGTCACTATTGTGTTTGAAGATGCGATGGGAACGTATTTGCCACGGCAGCTCATTGCTGAGAAAATCAAATCGGCATCAGAAAAAATACCGGAGAACTTCGGAACCCCAGAGATGGGTCCTATTACAACTGGTTTAGGTGAAATCTATCAGTATATCCTTGATGTCAAACCTGGCTATGAGGATAAGTACAGTATTACTGAGTTACGGACTATTCAGGATTGGATTGTCAAGCGTCAACTTTCAGGGATTCCCGGTGTGGTTGAGGTGAATACTTGGGGTGGTTTTTTAAAGCAATACGAGGTGGCCATCAATCCGAAACAGTTGAATGCCATGAATATTTCCATTCTGGAGATTTATGAGGCGCTCGAAAAAAACAATAGTATAGCCGGTGGTGGATACATAGAAAAGGCTAATCAAGCATTTTTTATACGGGGAGAAGGCTTGGTGGAATCACTTCAGGACATTGAAAATATTGTGATCCGAAACGATGGTGTACCTATTTATGTAAAAGACGTTGCAAAAGTTGGCTTTGGTAGTGCGACCCGTTTTGGAGCCATTACGGGTAATGGTGAGGGTGAGAAGGTGATGGGACAGATTATGATGATTAAGGATGGAAACTCCAAAAAGATCATTAATGCGGTCAAGGAACGCGTGGCTTCTATAGAGCAAACCTTGCCAGAAGGCGTTTATATTAATGCTTTTTTAGAACGGACCGAACTTATTGATAAAACTACCTATACTGTGTCAGAAAACCTCATTTTGGGTTCCTTAATCGTTATTTTTGTAGTGGTTTTATTGTTGGGGAATTGGCGTTCTGGTTTAGTTGTGGCATCTGTGATACCACTGAGCTTACTGTTCGCCATTTCTCTAATGAATATTTTTGGTGTTGATGCCAATTTAATGAGTCTTGGTGCCATCGATTTTGGAATTATCATTGATGGTTCCGTCATTATAGTAGAATTCATCGCTTATCAGATTGTGACCCAAAGTGCCAAAATTAAAGCGCTTTCGAAGGGTGATCGGCAGACTGAAATTGATCAGATCACTTTGAAAAGTGCCTCTAAAATGATGAATTCAGCCATTTTCGGCCAACTCATTATCCTCATAGTTTTTATTCCGATTCTGTCATTGAGTGGCGTAGAAGGAAAGATGTTCAAACCAATGGCCATGACCTTTAGTTTTGCCTTGATCGGAGCTATGATCTTTTGTCTCACCTACGTTCCAGTGGCGTCCTCAATGTTTCTAAAAGCGACCAAGCCTAAGGATTCTAATATTTCAGTCCGTTTAATGCGATTTTTAAATAGGCAATACCGACCAGTAATCAATTGGGCCTTGCTAAATACGCGCCTCGTTGTTGGAGTTTCCATAGTTCTACTGGTTTTAAGTGGATGGATTTTCAGTAGAATGGGCGGTGAGTTTGTGCCTACGTTGGATGAAGGTGATTTTGTCATCCAACCCGTCTTGAAGACGGGAACCTCCTTGAGCAAAACGATAGAAGTCACCACCAAAATTGAACAAATACTATTGAACAATTTTCCTGAAGTGGAGCAAGTGGTGACACGAATAGGAGCGGCAGAGGTGCCAACAGATCCGATGTCAATGGAAGAAAGTGATGTCATTATCAAATTGAAACCAAAGAAGGAATGGACATCTGCCTCTTCTAAAAATGAATTGGCGGACATGTTTGAAGAAGCGTTGCGGGTCATCCCAGGAATGGAAGTGGAATTCACACAGCCCATAGAAATGCGTTTCAATGAATTGATTACCGGGGTAAGGGCTGATCTTGCCATTAAGATATTTGGTGAAGATTTATCAATCTTGGCGCAAAAAGCGGATGAAATAAAAAACTTGATCCAAAACGTTGAGGGTGCTTCAGATATTATTGTTGAAAAAGTAGAGGGTTTGCCGCAAATGAGTGTCACTTTCAACCGCAGTAAAATTGCCCGATATGGCGTCAATATTGCCGATTTAAACGATTTGATTGCTGCAGGATTTGCCGGCCGAACTGTTGGTAGTGTCTTTGAAGGTGAAAAGCGATTTGATCTGGTCATCAGGTTACAAGAATCACAGCGACAGAATATTGAAGATCTGAAAAACTTGTATGTGGATATTCCAAGCGGCGGGAAGATTCCGTTGAGTGAATTGGCGGATATTACTTATACCACAGGACCAGCGCAAATATCGCGAGATGATACGAAACGCCGGATTGTGGTTGGTGTTAATGTTAGAAATCGGGATTTGCAATCGGTGGTGGACGAGGTGCAAGATTTGATTGAAAACAACTTGCAACTGTCAGCGGGATATAGCATTACTTACGGCGGACAGTTTGAAAATTTACAAAGTGCCAAGGCGCGATTAATGGTTGCTGTTCCTGTTGCGCTGGTGCTGATTTTCATCCTATTGTACTTTGCGTTTCATTCGGTCAGAGATGCTTTGTTGATCTACTCTGCCATCCCACTGTCAGCAGTGGGTGGGATTCTGTTTTTATGGATTAGGGACTTGCCATTCAGTATTTCAGCAGGTGTTGGTTTTATTGCCCTTTTCGGAATAGCAGTCCTGAATGGGATCGTATTGATAGAGCATTTTAAAGAACTTAAAAACCAAGGGATTATGAATATAGATGAACGTATCAAGCGTGGTACCCATGAGCGATTAAGACCTGTATTGTTAACGGCATCGGCGGCAGCCTTAGGTTTTTTGCCTATGGCCATCTCTACCAATGCTGGGGCTGAGGTGCAGCGACCATTGGCCACCGTGGTTATTGGTGGATTGATCAGTGCTACCATATTAACCTTAATGGTGTTACCAGTGCTTTACGCTTGGGTAGAAAAGAAACGAGATTTAAAAATTAATAAAACCGCTCTGGTAACTTTAGCTTTTATCATGCTGTCATTTCAGATGAGCGCACAAGAAAAGCCGATGTCGATTGAAGAGACTTTGAATTTGGCTATTGAAAACAATGCTGGATTAAAAGCGTCATCACTTCAAATTGACGAAGCCGATGCCTTAATAGGAAGCGCTTTCAGTTTTGATAAAACCTCTGTTTATTACAAGTATGAAAATAACGCCAATGAGGTTGAACCTTTAAAGGTCTTTGGGGTTTCTCAAGATTTTAAATTCCCAACGGCCTATATAGCGGACAGAAATGTCAACAGAGCGAAAGTCAGATTGCAGGAATCAGCTCATACTATTGAACTTCAAGTCTTGAAAAAGGAGGTGTATTCAGCGTATTACAATTTGAGTTATGCCAAGAACAAGGCGAAATCTTATCGTTTTTTGGATAGTTTATATCAAAATTTTGCACAATCTGCCAAACGACGGTTTGAATTGGGGGAGACCAATTATTTAGAAATGATCACCGCTCAATCTAAGCAGAAACAGTTGGAAACTTTTTATCGACAGGCGCAGCAAGAGGTGGTCATGTATCAGTCGCTACTGAAAAAAATTGTTCAGGTTGAAGATATTGAGATTGCCGATGAGCCATTAGGGAAGTTAACCGTTCGTTCAGAATCTATTAATGAAAACGTTGGAATGCTCCATTTTGAACAGTCCAAATCCTTTTACGATGCCAAATTACGGCAAGAGCATCAAAGTTTAATGCCTGATATAAGTGTTGAATATCTTCATGGCGTTAACGATGGGTTGAACAGGGATTTTGTGGGTTACCAATTGGGTTTGAAAATCCCCTTGTTGTTTGGAGGAAATTCTTCTAAAATAAAGGCATCAAAAATCGCACAGGATATTATTGAGGAAAAACAACAAGATTATAAATCAAAATGGCAAGCTGAAAAAGAAGCTTTACTCGCCAAGCTGGAGCAATATGATGAGGCCGTTATTTATTATGAAACACAAGGGAGGCGTCTTTCCGAAGAAATCATAAAAACTGCAGAACGCACCTTCAAGGAAGGAGAAATTGATTTTTTCCAATACATTCAGAGCATTGAGACTTCGAAGGATATTGAAATGACCTATCTCGATAATCTTAATGCCTACAATCAAACTATTATTGCAATCAATTATTTAATTTTAGACTAATGAAACAGTTATATATACTATTTGTTTTCATGCTTTTGGTAGCTTGTGGAAATGATAAAAATGAAGAACAAACAGAAGAAAATTTGCAGAAAACAGACGAATTGGTAGTCTCCAAGGAGCAGTTTAAAAGTGAACAAATGGAATTTGGCACCCTTTCTGAACACGATTTTAATACCATTGTAAAGGTGAGTGGTCAGATTGAAGTTCCTACCCAAAACCAGTCGAGTGTGAGCACTTTTCTTGGAGGTTATGTCACCAAAAGCCCAATGCTTATTGGAGATGAAGTTAAGAAAGGACAGTTTTTGGTCACTTTGGAAAGCACAGAGTTTGTTGAAATACAACAACGTTATTTGGAAGTTGCGCAACAGCTTAATTTCTTGAAATCTGAGTTTATACGCCAGAAGACCTTGTATGATGAAAACATCAGTTCGGAAAAGAACTTTTTAAAGGCAGAAAGCGATTATAAGAGCAGTTTGGCACATTATAATGGACTAAAAAAGAAGCTCCAAATGCTCAATATCAATCCGATATCTGTAGAAAATGGCAATATTACTTCGACCATTAATCTCTATGCGCCTATTGATGGATTTGTGACCAAGGTCAACGTTAGTAATGGAACTTATGTGTCTCCTGCAGATATTATTTTGGAAATTATAAATACACATCATATCCATTTGGAATTGTCGGTGTTTGAAAAGGATATTCTCAAAGTAAAAAAAGGTCAAAAAATCGAGTTTAGAATTCCGGAAGCTTCTGACAGTGTTTTTAAGGCAGAAGTCCACTTGGTTGGTACTAGCATCGATCCAACAAATAGAAGAGTAGTAGTCCATGGTCATATTGATGACGACCATACCGCATTTATAGTTGGAATGTTTGCCGAAGCTGATATCTTTGTGGGTTCTTTAAACGGAATAGCATTGCCTAAAACAGCGGTAATTCAAGTTGAAAATGATTATTTTGCATTAATATTGGAGAAGGAAACTTCTAATGACTATTATTTCACAAAGGTAAAATTAGACATAGGTTTGCAAACCGAAGATGTTGTTGAAGTCTTAAATGCAGCATCCTTAGCGAATCAAAAAATAGTAGTGAACGGCACCTATATGTTGTTAAATGAAGCAGAAGGGGGCGGGCATTCACATTAAAATTAAACTATGACAGATCATCATAAAGAAGACCATGGCCATCACGACCATGATGGTATATTCGGACCACGTACGGAGTTGTATTTTTCATTGCTATGTGGGCTATTTCTACTAATGGGTTTCCTATTCAAAATTTTAGGACCTGACACCCAATCTATGTGGCTTTATCTGGTGCCCTTATTGATTTCTTACGGATTTGGTGGCTATTATATCAGCATTGAAGCATTTGAAAAGATAAAAAAAGGCGAATTTGAAATTGACTTTTTAATGATTGCAGCAGCTATCGGTGCTGCTTATATTGGGAGTTGGATAGAGGGTGCTTTACTTTTATTCCTGTTCAGTTTGGGGCATGCTTTAGAAACTTATGCCATGGACAAGGCCAAGAAATCCATTGAGGCTTTAGGGGAATTAACACCTAAAACGGCATTGATTAAAAGAAACGGTAAAGTTGAAGAAGTTAGCGTTGATGATTTGAAAATCAATGATGTTATTGTAGTGAGACCAAACTCTAAAATTGCAGCCGATGGAGTTATCATCAAAGGCAGTAGTTCCATTGATCAGGCTCCTATTACAGGAGAAAGTATGCCTATTGATAAAACTGCCATTTCCTCAGTGGACAAGCTTCCAAGTTTTAATGATATTGATACATCCCATGTTGTATATACGGGAACCATTAATGGCGATGGAAGCATTGAGGTTTTGGTTCTGAAATTGAGTAAAGATTCTACGGTTGCGCGACTGATTAAAATGGTAAGTGATGTAGAAACACAGAAATCGCCTACCCAACGGATGACGAAGAAGTTTGAGGAGAAGTACGTACCCATTGTAATTTTGGTGGTGTTTGCGCTGTGTTTTGCTTTCTTGGTGATCGATGAGCCTTTTGAGGATAGTTTATATCGTGCTATTACGGTTTTGGTAGCGGCCAGCCCATGTGCCTTGGCAATTTCAACACCGAGTGCCGTATTGAGTGGGATTGCAAGAGCCGCTCAAAAAGGGGTGTTGATCAAAGGCGGAAAGGCTTTAGAAGATCTGGGCTCTATTAAAACGATTGCTTTTGATAAAACAGGAACCTTGACTGAAGGAAAGCCAAAGCTCACCAACATGATACCGCATAATGATTATTCCGAAGAAGATTTGGCGCGACTTGTTTTGGAAGTGGAAAGTTTGAGCAATCATCCCTTGGCAAGAGCTATTGTTAAAGATGTCCAATTTAAATATGGCATGCAGCACAAAAACTTAGCGTCCAATGTCAATGCTATACAAGGTAAAGGCATCAGCGCAACTTATCAGGATAAATCTGTTTTTATTGGAAATGAAAAGTTGATGACAGATGAGGGGATGGCTATTCCCGCTGAGTTACGTTTAAAGATGGATGGCTTGCTGCAAGAGGGGCATACTGCTATGTTGGTCGCCCATAATGGTAGGGTTATCGGATTAATGAGCGTGATGGATCTTCCAAGAAAAACAGCAGTTGAGACCTTAAAACGATTGGAGAAGATTGGTATTAAACGAATGATCATGCTTACGGGCGATCATCAAAATGTGGGCGATGCCATAGCCAAACAAATTGGATTGACAGAGGCCAAAGGTAATTTGTTGCCCGAAGATAAAGTAGAAGCGATCAAGAAACTTATGGAGCGTGATGGGAAAATCGCGATGGTAGGTGACGGGGTCAACGATGCGCCAGCAATGGCATATAGCACGGTTAGTGTAGCCATGGGAGCTGCCGGTAGTGATGTAGCTTTGGAAACCGCAGATGTGGCATTGATGTCTGATAAAATACAAATGTTACCCTTTGCCATAGGTTTGAGTAGAGCGTCTAAACGAATTATTACCCAAAATATCTGGATCAGTATGGGCGTTGTGGCCTTATTGGTGCCAGCAACCATATTTGGTTTTACGGGCATTGGATTGGCCGTTGTTTTCCATGAAGGCTCAACCTTGGTGGTTGTTCTTAATGCCCTGCGATTGCTGGCTTACAATGAGAAATAATAGTAATCATAGCAACAAGTTTTTATTCATGCGGTATTAGAATTACCGATGGAAAACTAAAATTAAACGCTCACTACGCAACCATTTATTTATAATGGCATCTTAAAAAAGTAACCGCTAACTTTTTTAAACCACTATTATATGAAGAATTATGGATGCGCCTGTTTGTTGTTCTTTGCAGTCCTAGCCTCTCAAGCTCAGAACGACAGTATTTCAAATAGGGAATTTGGCAACAATGAGATCAAATTAAACGCCATCATGCTTTTACTTGGGTCTTTCGAGCCGAGTTATGAGTATAATCTGTCAGAAAGTTCGTCTGTTGGAGTGTCATTGTTTATTCCGTTTGATGATGAGAATTTTGATGTCAGTACGAATTACTATATTTCTCCTTATTACCGAATTTTCTTTGGTCAGAAATACGCTGCCGGTTTTTTCTTGGAAGGATTTGCGATGTTGAACTCTTCCGATCGTGAGCATTATGACCATTCGCAAGAAGGAAATTATAAGTATTGGGAAGAGGATGTCACCGATTTTGCCTTAGGCTTTGGATTGGGTGGTAAATGGATGACAAGAGGTGGTTTTGTTTTTGAAGTCACTGGTGGTATAGGTAGAAACTTGTTTACAAAAAGCAACGACGATTATTACAATTATTCGCCCATAGTCGGGAAATTTGGTTTTAACCTAGGGTTCAGGTTTTAAGGTCAATACATAAAAAATCCCAAATTCCAATATTGTGACATTGGAACTTGGGATTTATAATTTATAATCTGTAGTTTTCTACATTTTCTTCAACCAGGACTTGATATCTACTTCGTTCTTGATGATCTTGCTCAGATCTTCAATTTTTACGCGGGTCTGTTCCATAGTGTCTCTATGTCTGATGGTTACCGTGTTGTCTTCTAAAGTATCATGATCAACAGTGATACAAAACGGCGTCCCGTTGGCGTCCTGTCTTCTATAGCGTCTTCCTACAGCATCTTTGTCGTCATAAACCACGTTAAAATCCCATTTCAGATCATCCTGAATTTGCTGTGCAATCTCTGGTAAGCCATCTTTTTTCACCAAGGGTAAAATAGCAGCTTTTACCGGTGCCAATACTGAAGGTAATTTTAAGACCGTTCTTGTGGTATTGTTGTCCAATTCCTCTTCTACCAATGAATTGGAGAAAACAGCCAAAAACATACGGTCCAAACCAATTGAGGTTTCCAATACATATGGCGTGTAGCTTTCCTTCGTTTCATGGTCGAAATACTGAAGTTTTTTACCTGAATATTCTTCGTGCTGCTTTAAGTCGAAATCCGTTCTGGAATGGATGCCTTCAAGTTCTTTAAATCCAAATGGGAATTTGAATTCTATGTCTGTTGCAGCATCTGCATAATGTGCCATCTTCTCATGGTCATGGAAACGGTAATTCTCCTCACCCATGCCTAGTGATAAATGCCATTTTAAGCGTTCTTCTTTCCAATGTTCAAACCATTCTTTTTGAGTACCCGGCTTAATGAAAAATTGCATTTCCATTTGCTCAAACTCGCGCATTCTAAAGATGAATTGTCGTGCGACAATTTCATTTCTAAATGCCTTTCCGGTTTGGGCTATTCCGAAAGGAATCTTCATACGTCCTGATTTTTGGACGTTGAGGAAATTCGCAAAAATACCTTGTGCCGTTTCTGGACGCAGGTATAAATCCATCGCACTTTCTGCTGAAGCACCTAATTTGGTGCCGAACATCAAGTTAAACTGTTTTACCTCAGTCCAGTTTCTGCTTCCCGTTACAGGATCGGCAATTTCCAATTCCTCGATGAGTGCTTTTACATCAGCTAAATCTTCGTTTTCCAAAGACCTACCCATTCTTGAAAGGATAGTTTTTATGTTTTCGTAGTACCCAACAACTCTTGGATTGGTAGTAATGAATTCTTCCTTGTTGAACGCATCTCCAAAACGTTTTTCCGCTTTCTTGATTTCCTTGTCAATCTTAGTCTCAATCTTAGCGCAGTAGTCTTCAATTAAAACATCGGCACGGTAGCGTTTTTTGGAATCCTTATTGTCAATTAAGGGGTCGTTAAACGCATCAACGTGTCCAGAAGCTTTCCAGGTGGTTGGATGCATGAAAATAGAGGAATCAATGCCTACAATATTATCGTGTATTTGTACCATGGCGGTCCACCAGTAGTCACGAATATTTTTCTTTAACTCAGCGCCATTTTGTGCATAGTCATAAACTGCACTTAGGCCATCATATATTTCACTGCTCTGAAATACGTAGCCATATTCCTTAGCGTGAGATATCACTTTCTTAAATTGGTCGTCCTGATTTGTCATGCTGCAAAAATAGAAAACCCTTCCCATTAAAGGAACGGTTTGTATGAATATATTTTATGGGCTTAATTTAATTCAATTTGTGTGCCTCCAAGCTTCCTTTCTTTGTGAAAAACTGAGACATAGTAGGTGCCTTTAGCAAGCGGTTTGTCATTTTTCTGAGCTTGAACGATAGTGCAAACATCAATGACGTCATTGTTGTATTGGATGTGTTGTTTATGGCTGTAAAAAAGTAGAAACTTCCCAAATTCAACCGAACCTTTATCGCCAATAACATTGTTTAATGGATCTAATATTTGGATGTAAATGTCTTTCATCCCTTTTTCAGTTAAGGTGTTTTCTGCTAATGTAAAACAAACGTCAATCCGATTGGCATGTGCGGCTTTAGTTGTTGAAGCTGCATTGATGCCAGTTCCAAAGGCTTTGGCTGAAAAAGAATTTGCGGTCAATAAGGCGCCTTTTTCAATCGTGCTATTTAAAGATTTATTAATTTTTTTAAGCTTAGAATTGACCTTTTGTTGCACATTTAACTCCGTATAAGCTATCGCTTTCTCACTCTCTAAGCGCTTATTTAACAAGTTGATAGAATCTACAGTCGTGAATAGAGCATGGTTTTTAGCTTTAATATTGGAAAGTTCAGATTTAACTTTCGTCAAAACTGCAATATCGCCTTCCATCAGTCTTAATTGTTCTAAGACTGATTCAGTGGATTTCTTGGCGCTATCAAGCTGTTCAGATAAGAGCGTGTTGTTGAGGTTCAAAGTGTCATATCTTGAAATCATATCAGACAATTCATTTTCAACAAGTTTTTTTTCTTGATCCACAAAGCGTTGTTGTGACTTACTAGATTCATAACTATTGAAACTTACAATGCCTAAAGCAGTTATGCCAATAATCAAAGAGCCAATAATAATTTTGTAGTTAAAAAACTGAGGGTTAACTATCATAATTAATTATTAAAAAGGGATAGGGATTATTTAATTAATTGGAGCGAAAATATATATTAAGTTTGTGATGGCTGATTTTAATCGATAAAATGATGAAAAATTTGTTAAACTTGTTCTTTCCAATGGTTTGTCTGTCGTGTGACCATCATTTGGACATCAATGAACGTTATGTTTGCACGGTTTGCAGACATGATTTTCCTTTAACAAATTTTGAAAGCACAACAGAAAATCCACTGACCAAAATGTTATATGGTCGTGTATTATTGAAAAACGCCACCGCACTTTTATGGTTTTCGAAGAAAGGAATGGTGCAACGCTTACTTCATAATCTCAAATACAAGGGCCATGAAGAGATTGGTGAATTTCTTGGAAAATGGCTTGGTGAAGACTTGCGCCAACGTGATGGATTTAAGACAATTGATGTGGTTGTTCCGGTGCCATTGCATACCAAACGGTTAAGGCAACGTGGGTATAATCAGGTGCATAAGTTTGGAGAACAGCTTGCCGCGGCTTTGGGATGCGAATTCAATACAGAGGTCTTACAGAAATCCAAAGCTACAACGACCCAAGTTTTCAAAGATCGGATCAGGCGCTGGGTTAATGATGATGCCTTGTTCATGGTGACCGAATTTGAATCTTTAAAAGGAAAACACATTCTTTTGGTGGATGATATTATTACAACAGGTGCAACAATCGAGACCTGTGCCAATGCGCTTTCCAAAATTGAAGGAACCACTATAAGTATCGCCACTATGGCAATTGCGGAATAATTTTTTCGTTTAAAATAATATATCGTTAATTTGCTGAAATTTGTGTGTGGTGATGTTTAAATCCTATTATAAACTGTTTCTCTTTTTTAGCATTCTTGCAATGCTCGTCAATTGTGCCAATAGAGGCATGCCCTCCGGTGGTGAGAAAGATACTGAGCCACCTAAAATAAGATACTCAACACCCGATAACTTCACTACAAATTTTAACAGTAATGAGATTGAGATTTATTTTGATGAATATGTCAAAATAAAAAACGCCCAAAAACAGCTGATTATCTCCCCGCCAATGGAGCCAGCTCCAGACATCACGCCATTGGGCAGCGCAAGCAAATACATCACAATTAAGATTAACGATACTTTACAGCCCAACACCACTTATGCTTTTAATTTTGGTCAAAGCATTGTAGATAATAATGAGGAAAACCCCTTTTCATATTATAAATATGTTTTTTCTACCGGTGATTATATTGACTCTCTTTCTGTAAGAGGTGCAATAGTTGATGCTGAAAAACGAGAACCGGAAAAGTTTGTTTCGGTAATGTTGTACGAAGTGGATTCTATTTATAACGATTCGACGATTTATAAATCCAGACCTAAATATGTGACCAATACTTTGGATAGCGTCAGCACGTTTAGTATTGATAATATTAAAGCTGGGAAATATCGTTTGGTAGCATTAAAAGATGAAAACGCCAATTATACCTATCAGCAGAAATCTGATAAAATTGGATTTTATGATAAGGAAATTACTGTGCCAACCGATTCTTTTTACGAAATAAAACTATTTAAGGAGGTGGCTGATTTTTATGTAGAACGTCCCACCCAGGTTGCAAAGCAGAAAATACAATTCGGTTATCGCGGCGATGCCAAAGAGCTATCCATTGAAATGCTGGAAGAGAAACCCGAAGGTTTTGAATACCGTATTGTGAAAGATGAACAAAGAGATACTTTATATTATTGGTATAAACCGAATATTGAGTTGGATACCACGTTATTTGTGGTCAGAAATAAAGCTTACGTTGATACCTTAAAGCACCGTTTTCGGGACTTAAAAGTTGACTCACTAATTATCAAACCATCAGGAACAGGAACCATTGATTTTGATAAAGATTTTTCAATTGCCGGTAATGTGCCCTTTGAGCAGCTTGATCTCGATAGAATTACTATTATGGATAGAGATTCTATAAAAGTGGATTTTAAAACAGAATTTGATACCTTAAGAAACACCTACCGATTTAAATTTGAGAAAACCGAAGCTAATACTTATCAAATTCAATTCTTGCCGGAAGCGGTAACAGATTTCTTTGGAAAAGTCAATGATACGCTAAACTATACCATCAAAACCAAGAAATTCTCTGATCTATCCGATGTACGTGTCAGTTTAATTGATGCAGAATATCCGGTAATCGTACAATTAACGGATAATAGTGGCAAGGTTAAATACGAACAGTTTGCAGATGCCCCACGCATGTTTGATTTCAGGCATATTAATCCAGGCACTTATTATTTGCGAGTTATTTATGATGCCAACGGGAATAGAAAATGGGATACAGGAAACTATCTCAAGAAGGTTCAGCCTGAGCGCATTAGTTATTATTCCAAAATTATCGATGCAAGAACAGGTTGGGATTTGGTAGAAGAATTTACCTTATTGAAAACTGATCCTGATCTGCCAAAAAATTAAATTTGGACCTATTCTGTTGGATGTGTTCTTTTTTAAGGCTCACAATTTCAACCGCTTCTTTTTCAAGAGGAATAGTATCTATCCGATTTCCCAACACATCATACACAGCTGAATGTCCTGAATAGTCATGATTATTATCGTCTTTGCCAACTCGGTTGACACCCACACAGTAGCTCATGTTTTCAATGGCACGGGCTTTTAATAAGGTATCCCATGCCACCATGCGCGAAGCAGGCCAATTGGCAACATAAATCAACACATCATAATTCTCCACATTTCTTGCCCAAACGGGAAACCTAAGGTCGTAGCAAATTAACGGACAGATTGTCCATCCTTTATAATCCACAGTGATCTTTTTAGTACCTGACGAATAGACTTTATCTTCACCCGCAAAGGTAAAAGTATGACGTTTATCATATTGGTCTATCGCCCCATCTGGATGGACAAATAGCATACGATTATAATAATGTCCATCTTCTTTGATGACCATACTGCCGGTGATGGCAGCTTGTTTTTTGGCGGCCACTGATTTTAACCAATCAACGGTTTCCCCTTGCATGGTTTCAAAAACATGAGACGGATTCATGGTAAAACCTGAGGTAAACATCTCAGGCAACACAATAATATCCACAGGACTCTTTAGGGCATCTATTTTTTTTGACAGATCTGTTCTGTTTTGTTCAGGCTGCTCCCAAACCAATTCCGTTTGAATTAAAGCGATATTTAAATTTTCAGACATTATAGCTTTTTTCTTCTTTTTTCAACATCCTTTTTATACCGATCTAATTTTTTGAGCCATTTTTCTTCATCCTTAGGAGAGAGCCTTCCTCTTTCCTTAAGTCTGTTGTACTTTGCCTGATTTTGTTCCAATCTTTTGGTGGCCTTTAGATACCTGTCTTGGGCCTTTTGCTTTTTCTTTAAGTCTTTTGCAGCTTTTTTACGGGCTTTTTCTTGCTTTTTTCTTGCTTTCTCAGCTCTTTTATCCGCCCTTAATTTATTCTTGTGGGTCTTGATAATTTTGTCTTTTTTGCTTTTGTCAAGAGTGTGTGTAATATCAATACCCTCTTTAAAAATAGACTTCCCCTTAACTTCATAAGCTACACCTTCGCTAATAACGTGTTGGGCATTAGCCATGATGCCAAGGCTCATAAAAAATATAAATATCCAGTTTTTCATAACATTGTTTTTTTTCTTTATTCAGATCCCTAAAACCTCTTGATAGCCAGTGAGGCTATAGCGTTTTTGGGTATGCAAAAATAGCAATTTTTAAGGTCAAAATTTAACTTTTAACAAGGTATTGGGGATTCGTTTTTTAAATAGAATTCAAAATGTCAGCGGCTTTTTTTAAGGTGTCATCGGTTTTGGCAAAACAGAATCTTAGCACTTTATGATCTAAATTATCGGCGTTGAAAACCGAGAGCGGAATCGCAGCAATTTTATGATCAATGGTCAATCGCTTGGCAAAATCTAAGTCATTTTCCATATTGATATTTGAGTAATCCAAAATCTGGAAGTAAGCACCTTGGGCCGGCGTAAATTTGAATCGAGAATCTTTGATCAAACTCAAAAACAAGTCGCGCTTACGCTGATAGAAGGCTGATAATTTTAAATAATGCTCAGGTTCCTGTAGGTAATCTGCCAAGGCTTTTTGCATCGGATGATTCACACAAAACACATTAAATTGATGCACTTTTTGAAATTCGGCCATCAAAGCTTTTGGCGCACAGCAATACCCCAATTTCCAACCTGTATTGTGGAAGGTTTTTCCAAAGGATGCCACTACAAAACTTCGCGATTTCAGATCAGGAAACAGGCAGGCACTCTGGTGCTTTTTATCGTCAAAAATGATATGTTCGTAAACTTCATCGCTCAGCAAAATAATGTCTGTACCTTTTAATAAGTCTTGGAGCTGCAGCATGTCCGCTTTCGAGAACACGGTCCCACTTGGATTTTGAGGTGTATTGATAATCACCATTTTAGTTTTCGAATTGATTTTTTTCGAAACAGCAGCCCAATCAACCGCGTAGTGTGGTGCTTCCAATTGTACGGAAATTGTTTTCCCACCATTCAATTCTATGGCCGGTTCATAACAATCATAAGCCGGTCTGAAAATAAGAACCTCGTCCTCTGGTTTTATAAAAGTAGAAATTATGGTGAAAATGGCCTGGGTAGCACCCGCAGTCATTGTAATTTCTGAATCGGGATGGTAGGAGCTATTATAGAGTTTTTCAAATTTATTGGTAATCGCAACACGTAATTCTAAATTCCCCGCCATTGGAGCGTATTGGTTATAGCCAGAATTCATGGCATTGGTAACCAAATCAATCAATTTTTGATCACTTTTAAAATTAGGAAATCCTTGAGATAGATTGAGGGCTTTATGGTTTTGAGCCAAGTTTCCCATGACCGTAAAGATTGTAGTACCGACATTAGGGAGTTTTGATTGGTATTGCATTATATGATGTTTTAGGTTTATTCCCATTAGTGGGTTTTTAATATCCCGAGACTTGCATCGAGTTTCTTGTTTAAAGATAATATAAACAAAATATTTGACTACTTTAATCGACTTTTGTTTGGCATGTCATAGTTGATTAAATGATAACTCAGTCTTAGCTACATATTATCATCATCCAATTTATGCTGATTTCAACTTTCATCTATTCAGTCGATTAAGTTTTCTAGGTTATGTACATTCTATGTTTAAAGTCATTTACAAGACTGTTTACTTTGTTCTGAATTTTGATTGAGAATACAGTTTTTCGAATTTTGACGATTCAAGTCTTTGTTCTTGACTCTAAAAGCGAAGCGGTCTTGATTCTTTTAGCCAACATACATCAATAAATAGTTTAAACTTAGT
Source organism: Gelidibacter maritimus (assembly GCF_014062315.1). GTDB lineage: Bacteria > Bacteroidota > Bacteroidia > Flavobacteriales > Flavobacteriaceae > Gelidibacter > Gelidibacter maritimus. The sequence continues at coordinate 104,231 of NZ_JACGLT010000002.1, read as the reverse complement.
GGTGGCTTTCTTATCTTTGGGTACTTTTTTAAAATCATTTTAGATATGAAAATTTTCAGAATTTTATTTCTTTTTATTGCAGTTCAGGTATCTGCCCAACAAGGTGGTATGTGGATTCCGTCATTGCTTCAAGGTATGAACGAAGACGAAATGCAAAGTTTGGGTAGTAAATTATCAGCTCAAGACATTTATGACGTTAATAATTCGAGTTTAAAAGATGCCATTGGTCATTTTAATGGAGGCTGTACCTCTGAGGTGATTTCCGATAAAGGCTTGATTTTAACTAACCATCACTGTGGATTCAGTCAAATCCAGTCGCATTCCTCTTTGGAAAACGACTATTTGAAGGACGGATTCTGGGCAAAAAACTTCAAAGAAGAGTTGCCAAATAACAGTCTGTATATTGAATTTATTGTCAGAATAGAAGATGTTACCGAACAGGTTTTGGAAGGTGTTACTGATGCTATGTCGGATAGAGAGCAGCAATCCATAAGAGGACGTAACAGTACTGCCATTGAAAAAGCCGCTAAAAAAGAAGATTGGCAGGACACGAGGATCAAAGCGTTCTATAAAGGCAATCAATATTTTCTTTTTGTGACTGAACGTTATACTGATATCAGATTGGTTGGCGCACCACCTTCCAGTATTGGAAAGTTTGGTAGTGATACCGACAATTGGGTCTGGCCACGTCACACGGGCGATTTTGCCTTATTCAGAATTTATGCTGATAAAAATAACCGTCCGGCAGCTTACTCTGAAGATAATGTTCCGTTTACACCAAAACACTACTTACCAATATCATTAGATGGTGTGAGCGAGGATGATTTTACATTGGTATTTGGTTTTCCGGGTACTACTGATGAGTATCTTCCGGCAGCTGCAATAGCACAAACTGTAGAGAAAATTAACCCACGAGCAATTGCCATCAGGGAAGCGGCGTTAAAAGTGATCGACGCTCATATGAAAGCGGATGATCAGATCAGAATCCAATATGCTTCCAAACAAGCGCGCATTGCCAACGCCTGGAAAAAATGGCAAGGTGAGAATTTAGGTATTGAAAAAAGTGGTGCCATCGGCATAAAAAAAGCACAAGAAGCTGAATTTACAAAACAGTTAAAAGCTAAAGGACTGGAAAGTAAATACGGGAATGTGTTGCCAGAGCTGGAGCGACTTTATAATGAAATAGAAGAGATCAACGTAAAGCGTACCAGCTTTATGGAAGTCTTTTTAAGAACCAACGAATTGACACCAATGATCTTTGGTCTTGCGCAATTGGAAGGTGCTGCAGCCAACAGTGAAGAGGCTTTTGAAAAGCAAAGAGATGCCAATATTGCTCGTATGAAAGGCGTTTATAAAAATTATAATGCCAAGGTAGATAGAGAGGTTTTTGAGGCGGTCATGCCGTTATATACAGATGAAGTTGATGCTTCCATTTATGATAAAACGGCCTTTACCAATTTGGAAAGTGCTCTAAAGGTATTGGAAGGCAATTCGAGTGAGGTGGTGGAAAAACTGAATAAAGATGCCGCCTACCAATATATTAAACCGTTTATCATAGCATTTTATACAGAGGTAGAGCCTCGATTCCAAGCGTTGAATCCTCAGATAAATAATCTTGAACAGCAATATATGACAGCTTTGATGGAGGTTTTGCCAGAACAACGTTACTTCCCAGATGCCAATGGTACTTTGCGTGTTACTTATGGTAAGGTGAAAGGCTATGAGCCAAGAGATGCGGTCTATTACGAGCCTTTGACCTATTTGGACGGGGTGATGGAAAAATATATTCCGGGCGATTATGAGTTTGATGTCCCGGAAAAGCTACAAGAATTGTATGCTAATAAAGATTACGGACAATATACGGATGCCACAGGAAAAGTGCCTGTTTGCTTCTTAGGAACGAATCATACCACTGGTGGAAATTCGGGAAGCCCAGCTATTGATGCCTATGGGAACTTAGTGGGATTGAATTTTGACCGGGTCTGGGAAGGCACCATGAGCGACATATATTACGACCCTGAGATTTGTAGAAATATTATGGTGGATGCGCGCTACATCCTATTCATCATTGATAAATATGCGGGTGCACAGCATTTGATTGATGAAATGAGTTTGGTGCGTCCAAAATCAGGAAATACACAAACCAAGAAGACTAAGAAGACTAAGAAGACCAAGGTCAAAAAATAATTAGATTGTTAATTTAATACAAAACCCTTTCATTTCACTTTGGAAGGGTTTTTTTGTGGACAAGCTTGACTTAGGTGTTTTCTCCAGTGGCTATAAACATAAGAACATCATTAATGCATTGATCCAAATCGTTAAGGATTTCTTTGGACCAAAATCTAAAAACCGTAAAACCTCTTTCAGAAAGCTCTTGATTGACTTGTCGGTCGCGTTGCATGTTGCGTTCAATCTTAGGGAGCCAAAACTTACGATTGCTTTTTATGGCGTCTTTACGTTCGTCCCAATTATAGCCATGCCAAAACTCCCCGTCAATAAAAATAGCGAGCTTGTATTTTTTAATAGAGATATCGGGTTTTCCTGGTAGTTGTTTGCTATCTACTCGGTAGCGGACGTTTTTTCGCCATAAGGCTTTCCTGAACAAAAGCTCGGGTTTAGTATTCTTTCCACGAATCTTGCTCATCATTTTTGAGCGTTTTTTGGTGGTGTAAAAACCTGATTCCTCGTTAAATCTTGGGACGATGATGTTGGGTTCATTGTAAGTCATGATGCTCTCTAAATTAGAAAATTTCCAATTTAAATAGAAAGATTTTTGGAGGTTTAACAAAACGTTGAAAATGCAGATACATTATTTAACATGTTGTAAGATATTCTCCCTGCTACTCAAAATAAATGTGCTCGACGGGACTTCTGGCTTTTATAGGAACCTGTTTTTTGCGGCATCTTATAGCAACGCTATGGCTTGTAAATTAAAGACTTTGTGTTCTTTGAAAAACAAATCATTCCATTAAACTATTATCAATGAAAAAGAGAAGTTCTTGGTTTGCTTGAATATAAGAATTGTTCAAAATGTTTTTTGCAGTTCTATATCCGCCAGTATTTGGTCTTGAAACAATTTTCCCTATTTCTTTCGAAAATTTATTTTCCTCATTATTTCTGTAGTCATAGATTTTTATAGAATACCCTGTAGTAGCATTCCATTTTCCTTCAGGAAAAACTCCCCAGCTAAATTGACCCGCAACATTTCCAATCCCGATCTTTACATCTCCACCAAAAGCTGCATGATAAGCCGAAATCATAATTTTAATCGTAATTTTATTTTTCTCGGAGTTTCTGAAATATTTATCTGTTTCTAATAGATTAATTCGTGCTGATGGATAAGTCGATTTAATAAGGTCTGCTAAACTGTTAATTATTGTTTGACTATCACATTCAATTTTGCTGTTTTTAGTTAATATTCTTCCGTCGAAAACAACTAAATCAATTTCTGAGTTTGTCAGAAATTCAATTCTCGGTACCGGTATTTGTTCTTTTTGACACCAAACATATAACTTTTGTGAATATGAATTTTGAAAAATAGTAAAAGCAAAAATTAAAAATCCAATATTTTTTTTCATAATTATATTTTGAATAAAGATGGAGGTTTGTTTTATGAATATTTGCAATTCGAGGAAAAAGTGGCAGAATTGATTTTTAATTGATTGTTATTGTTTGTTTGTCTTTTTTCTTAATTTATCTATTTTGTCATTTATATATTTAGCTTGTTTTGAAAGTTCTTCATATTTGACTTTAAACACCTTATATTGAGCAACGTCTTTAAAAAAATGATCTTGAATATTTATTTCATTTAATGTGATATACCACATATATATAAATAATTTTCTTTCAGTCGTTTTTAATTTAGAAATTATAAATTGAAAATACATTTCCCATCTAACCCATTCATAATTACTGTTGAAAACCAACCATTTATATAAATGCATTAAAGCTAAATGGTTTAAATCGAAAATTCTAAAAGTATATGTTAGGGGTCTGTTTTTATCAATTTTATGTTTTATGAATAAATCATATTCAGTGACTTCAGAAACTTCACAACCATAAGTATTAATTCCTTTAACTCTAAAAAAGTACTCATTTTTTCTTACGTTATAATATCTCTTATCTGTAGTGAAATTAATTTCATTGTTAATTAAGTCAATACTTTCATTTTGGATGACTTCTGAATTTAACCATTCGATAAAACTAAAATTTGGTTTTATTTCTTTTCCAAAAGCATTACAAAGGTAAATTGATTTATCTAAGATTTTCCACCAAATTATTGGAGAGAAATTGAAAGCTTTAAAATTCATTGTTTCCTTCATTATTTAAGTTTTTGGAAATTGCCATAGACGAAATATATTGGCATACTTTAATATTCTCCTCTCATTACGCTTTCAACTGCGTCGGCTATATCTCTTGCATAAAGTGCAATGTTTTCTCCTGCACTTAAACTATCAGGTTTTTGCTGACTAAAATTGGACTTATTTTAATTGCTACTTGAATTACTAATTTGAGAGATTTGTTTTTCGATCTACTTTTTTCTTCATGAATTACTACGAGACCTAAATAAAATCTTTTCTAAATTGGTTTCGTCATTTATAAGATTATTTTAATTATGTTTTTATTGTAAACGGTCGTATTTTCTGTTTAATTAAAAAACGATGATGTTTCAATAACTTTTATTCTCCATCGCGTCGGAGATTAATTATTCCATTTATGAGAAAATGTAAAAATTAACTTCGTCTTTAATCTGTTGACTCTTTTCAGAAACTATTAAAATAGAAATAATTTTGATACAATCTTTAATTTAAACTATAGAAAACAAAAAATCCCAAACAGTAATTGCTTGGGATCTTGGTTTTATAGTTTCAGCACGAGATTCCTGCTTGCGCAGGAATTGGTTAATAACGATAATATTCCGGTTTGTAAGGTCCTTCTACCGCAACACCAATGTATTCTGCTTGATCTTCTTTAAGTTCAGTGAGTTCTACACCAATTTTCTCCAAGTGCAATTTGGCTACTTTTTCGTCCAAATGTTTCGGCAACATATACACTTCATTTTTATAAGCATCTCTATTGGTCCACAGCTCTATCTGAGCCAAAGTTTGGTTGGTAAATGAATTACTCATCACAAAACTTGGGTGGCCAGTAGCACAGCCTAAGTTGACCAAACGGCCTTCAGCTAAAAGGATAATATCTTTACCATCAATGGTGTATTTATCAACCTGAGGTTTGATTTCAACTTTTGAAGCACCATGGGTAGTGTTCAACCAATCCACTTGAATTTCATTATCAAAGTGACCAATATTACAAACGATAGTTTTGTCCTTCATGGCTTCAAAATGTTCAGCACGAACAATGTCTTTATTTCCAGTAGTGGTAATGACGATATCCGCATTTCCTACAACAGTTTCAAGACGTTTCACTTCAAAACCGTCCATGGCAGCTTGTAATGCACAAATTGGATCGATTTCAGTAACCGTTACGATACTTCCAGCACCTTTAAATGACGCCGCTGTACCTTTACCAACATCACCATAACCACAAACCACAACACGTTTCCCGGCTAACATAACATCCGTAGCACGACGTACAGCATCAACTGCACTTTCTTTACAGCCGTATTTGTTATCAAATTTCGATTTGGTTACAGAATCATTCACGTTGATGGCAGGCATGGATAATGTGCCGTTTTTCATACGCTCATAAAGTCTGTGGACACCTGTGGTTGTTTCTTCAGAAAGTCCGTTGATTCCAGCCATTAACTCTGGATATTTATCAAAAACCATATTGGTCAAATCGCCACCATCATCCAAAATCATGTTCAATGGTTGTCTGTCTTCACCAAAAAATAAGGTTTGTTCAATACACCAATTAAATTCCTCTTCGGTCATTCCTTTCCATGCGTACACCGGAATCCCAGCAGCAGCAATGGCAGCTGCCGCTTGATCTTGGGTAGAGAAAATATTACAAGAACTCCAAGTGACATCTGCACCAAGAGCGATTAAGGTTTCAATCAACACCGCCGTTTGAATGGTCATGTGCAAACATCCTGCAATACGCGCACCTTTCAATGGTTGCGAGTCGCCATATTCTTCACGAAGGCTCATTAATCCTGGCATTTCAGCTTCAGCCAATTCGATTTCTTTTCTTCCCCATTCCGCAAGCGATATGTCTTTTACTTTATAAGGTACGTAAGGCAATGTTTTTGTATTCATCTGTTATTTTTTAAGTGTTCTTCAATAGAAAATATACAATCTTGTAATATTATGTTTTCTAAACAAGCGAGGTTGTATAGCGAATTACATAATTGTATATTTGTTTCTATAATTTTATTATGCGACTGCAAAGATAATTAATAACTTCGAGAAACTTAAATGCCATTATATAAAACCATTACCCCAAACTCACAAACTACTGTTAAAATCTGGCAGATTACAGAATCCTATGAAGCACTCATGCAGCCCATCACCCTAAGAGATGAATGCATGACCAGAGTTTTGGGGATGAAAAGTGAACTTCACCAGCGCGGATTTTTAAGTGTACGCCATCTGTTGGCGGAATTTGGTTACACCGACCATGATTTGTATTATGACGAAAATGGCAAACCTCACCTAAAAGACGGCAAACATATCTCCATTACCCATTCATTTACATTTTCAGGAGTTATTGTCAGTGATCAAAAGGTTGGAATAGACATTGAAAAACAGCGTGAGAAAATAGCGGTCATCGCCCATAAATTTATTGGTTATGAAGCAGATTATTTAGTAGCTACTGCTGACGATTATATTAACAAACTAACCGTAATCTGGTGTATCAAAGAATCTTTGTACAAATTGTTTGCAACGCCGGGCATGATGTTTAAACACCATTTTTTAGTAATTCCATTCATGATTAAAGATGAAGAGACGGTAGCTTGGATTGATTATGAAGATAGGAAATACAGATATAATACGCACTTTTTTGAATTTGAAGGCTTTTCATGTGCTTATGCCTACGAAGGGTGAGGTGTGGTGGTATGAGTTCAGAGTTCTGAATTCAGGGTAATGAAATTATAAAATACATTCGTGCTCCCGATAGCAAAGGGTGCATGACTAAGCAGAAAGGATAATATCAAAATTTCAAGTAGAAAAGTTTTAAACAGATTTATAGCAAAACAGTCGTGGCTAAACAGAAGAATTTATATCAAGATTTATTAACTGCAATTTCTTTAAAGGAAAAGCTTTTGGCCGTCTTGATTGATCCTGACAAAATGAAGTTGGAGGTCGTCCCAAAATTTGTGCCCCAACTGAATGGTTCATTGGTCACTCATATTTTTGTTGGTGGCAGTACGGTTGAAACAGGTCAAACGGATTTGTTGATTAGAGAGTTAAAACGATGGACCCATTTACCCATCCTAATTTTTCCCGGAGATGTTTCACAGTTATCGTCAAAAGCTGATGGCTTGTTGTTTTTGTCATTGGTCTCGGGGAGAAATCCTGATTATCTAATCGGTAAACAGGTTGAAGCTGTTTCAGTGTTAAGGACTATGGAACTTGAAATTATTCCTACGGGTTATCTCTTAATCGAAAACGGAAAGGAAACCGCTGTGGAACGTGTAACTAACACCCAACCTTTGAATAGACAAAATATTCAGGCTATTGTCGATACCGCAAAAGCAGCAGAGCTTTTAGGGATGCAATGTATTTATCTCGAGGCAGGAAGTGGTGCGATTGATCCTATAAATTCTGAAATTATTCAAGCGGTAAGAAATGATGTGGGCATTCCGCTTATTGTTGGCGGTGGTATTAGATCTAAAAAACAATTGGATGCTGCCTATGATTCCGGAGCAGATTTGATGGTGATCGGAACCGCATTTGAAGAAAATGAATTGTTTTTTGAAGAATTAAATGTAGCAATGACTTTTGAACATTTGTCCAAAGAAGAGAAGTAATATTTAAAGATTCCCACAAAAGAGGGAATATAGAGATAAGTTTAACTAAAATGAGATTCTTTCCCGTAGTTATCGGGATACACAGGAAATGTTATGAAAATATCAGTAGAATTAACCTTGACGCCTTTGCATGATGATTATGAGCCAAGCATCATCCATTTTATCAAAAAATTAAGAGCTTCAGGACTAACGGTCTTGGAAAATCCTTTGAGTACACAGGTTTATGGCGATTATGACGTGGTTATGCAACTTCTGACCACTGAAATTAAAGAAGCATTCACCTTGGTGGAACGTGGATTGGTTTATATAAAAATTGTCAAATCTGATAGAAACGAATATGAGCCACATTTTTGATTTCCTTTTCGGACAATATTCAGGCTATGAAACCACAGATATTGTTTTAGAAATTGTAGCCGTTATCTTCGGATTTCTTTCAGTTTGGAGTTCTAAACAAAATAATATTTGGGTCTTTCCTACAGGAATGATCAGCACGGGGATTTTTGTGTACCTACTCTTAAAATGGGAGCTTTTGGGGGATATGATGATCAATGGGTATTATTTCGCTATGAGTGTTTATGGGTGGTATATTTGGACCAGAAAAGTAGACAGCACTCATGTTACGCCTATTGCAAGAACGACCGCTCGGGAGCATAAAATCAGTCTTTTAATATTTTTGGCAACCATTGGCTTTGTATTCATTGTATATAAAGGCTTTGATAAATGGACCAGTTGGGTGGCTTATGTTGACACGTTCACAACCGCAATTTTCTTTGTAGGGATGTGGCTTATGGCACGTCGAAAAGTGGAAAACTGGATTTACTGGATTATAGGAGACCTCATTTCCATTCCTCTCTATTTCTACAAAGGATTCACATTTACCAGCATTCAATATTTTGGATTTACATTTATAGCAATTTACGGATATATAGCATGGAAGAAAAGCTTAGACAAGACGCCTCAGATTGCATAAAAGTAGTTTTATTTGGTCCAGAATCAACCGGGAAAAGTACGTTAGCCAAGCAGTTGGCACAGCATTATCAAACGGTATTTGTGCCTGAATATTCTCGTATTTATGCTGAAGAAAAATTACGTTTCGGAAAAACACTAACAATAAATGATGTCCTGCCGATTGCTGAGGGGCAAATGCGATTGGAAAATAAACTGGCTCCAAAAGCAAACAAAGTACTTATTTGTGATACGGATTTATTGGAAACAAAAGTTTATTCTGAAGCTTATTACAATGGGGTCTGTGACCCGGTTCTTGAAAAATATGCTATAGAAAACAGCTACGATTTCTATTTTTTGACTTATATTGATTTTCCATGGGTAGCTGACCATCTAAGAGATCGGCCCCATGATAGGGAAGCTATGTTTAAAGCCTTTGAAGACGTCTTAATTAAATATAATAAACCCTATATTTTATTGAAAGGATCTATTGCTGAGCGATTTCAGCTCGCGGTTGATCAAATTGATGAACTTATAAAAACGAAAGCGTGAAATTTACAGATATTGATCTTCAGCAAATTAAAGGTAAAGGTTTGACTTTAGAGCAGGTCCAAGCGCAACTTGAGCTTTTTAAATCGGGTGTGCCTTTTGTGAACCTTAGTTCGGCGGCTACCATAGATAACGGTATCGTCAAATGTTCTGAAGAAACGAAAACATATTATATCAACTTCTTTGAGAATGAAAGAGATGGAGTCTCGCTGGCTAAATTCGTTCCTGCCTCAGGAGCAGCTACACGAATGTTTAAAACCTTGTTTAGGTTTATTGAAGAATACGCTCCAGAAGACGAAACGATAAATTCCTTTATCAATAAACATAACGATACGGATTTGTCCTTGTTTTTTATGGGTATGGAAAAGTTACCGTTTTATAATAGGGTAATGGAACAGCTTCATGTTTTCTATCCTGATCATGCTTCGTTCTGTAAGGACAAGCAAAAATTGTTATTCGTTAAAACAATGATGGATGTGGATAAAATGAATTATGGCTTCTATCCAAAAGGGCTGCTGCCATTTCATAAATATAAAAATCATCTGGCAACCGCTTTTGAGGAGCATTTATTTGAAGCAGCCTTATATGCATCCACAAATAATTTGGCATATCTGCATTTTACAATTTCCGAAGTCTATAAAAAAATGTTTGATGACGAATTTGCCCGAATTCAGGACATTGTAGAGCGCAAAACAAATACCAAGTTCACTATTGCCTTTTCGTATCAAAAGGCCTCAACCGATACCATTGCGGTGACTCCCCAAAACGAGCTTTTCCGAGATGATGATGGACAATTGACTTTTAGACCGTCAGGTCATGGGGCGCTGCTGGACAACTTGAACCAATTGGACACAGATGTCATTTTTATAAAGAATATTGATAATGTTGTCGTTTATAAATATGAGGATGAAGTGGCCGAGTATAAAAAAATGTTGGCCGGCATGTTATTGGAAATTCAGCAGGAGGTTTTTGAACATTTGAAGCATCTTGAAAAAGGAGAAGTTTCAGAAGACGATATTCTAAAAATTTCTGAGTTTTTAGTTAATAAATTGAATGTGGTCATCAGCTCTGAGTTCGAGAAGTTTTCCACAAAATATAAAATTGAATATTTAGTTGACAGATTGAACAGACCCATCCGTATATGTGGGATGGTCAAAAACGAAGGAGAACCTGGAGGTGGCCCATTTTGGGTAAAGGACGAAAAAGGGCAAATCTCACTTCAAATTGTAGAGTCGGCACAAATTGATAAAGACAATAAAAAGCAAAATGAAATTTTAATGAACGCTACACATTTCAATCCTGTCGATTTGGTCTGTGGCATCAAAAATTACAAAGGTGAGGTTTTTGACCTACAAGATTTTGTCGATCCAAAAACCGCCTTTATCACCAAGAAAACTAAAGCCGGAAAAGATTTGATGGCATTGGAATTGCCCGGACTTTGGAATGGCAGTATGGCCGGATGGAATACTGTTTTTGTTGAAGTGCCATTAATTACTTTTAATCCAGTAAAAACAGTCACCGACTTGCTGAAACCGACGCATCAAAATGAGTAGTGCTCAGTTGCTAGTCTTTAGGCCTCAGTTGGCAGTAAAGAACTGCAAAATTTTCGTTTATATTTGAGTTTAAAATCGGTGTTAATCCGTGAAATCCGTGTCTATAACCTTGTCCATGAACAAAGAAATTTTGCAATCAGAATTAGATTTTAAAGCGGTGAGGAGCTCAGGCGCAGGGGGCCAGAATGTCAATAAAGTAGCCTCAAAAGTGGAACTCATTTTCGATTTGGAAGCTTCAAATGGATTGACCGACGATGAAAAAGTATTATTGCAGCAAAACCTCAAAAACCGACTCACCAAAGAAAATGTTCTCATGCTTCAATGCGAAGAGAGCAGAAGTCAGCATAAAAACAAAACGCTTGTCGTGCAACGCTTTTTCGATCTCATCAAGGAAGGATTGATTATTCCCAAAAAACGTATTGCCACAAAAATACCAAGATCAGTGGTTAGAAAACGATTGAAGGCGAAACGGAAAATCTCCGATAAAAAGGCTAATCGGAGGCCGCCGGATATAGAGTAGTGCACAGTTAACGGTTGGCAGTCGGCAGTCAATAGTATGCAATGGCATTCATTAGTATAATTTGAATATCAATCGAGAAGCGCAATATGAAGGTTTTCCTTCTGCGTCTCAGGTTCTCTAAAACAAAGTTTTTCGTACATTTCTCGGAGTACTTCAACTTCTATTGATGTTGGTTAAATAATTAGTCATTCTTATTTTTTAATTCTTAATTCATTCTTATCTTTGCACCGTTCTCAAAAAAGGGGTGCTTGATAGATTGATAATGGGAGATTGAAGATTGATGATTGTTGAATAGAAAAGATTCAAAAATCAGATATCAAAAATCAAAAATTTACAATCGAATCGGCTGAGATCATACCCATTGAACCTAGAACGGATAATGCCGTTTAGGAATATAAGTTTTAAAATAGGTCTCAAGACTTAATTAACGGTTGCCGGCAAAATTCTTAATAAGATACCGCTAAATTTTAAAGCTTAAAACAATCATATAATTTTTAACTAAGAATAATTACCTCTTTTTATTCGTCTAAATTTATTTATTCGAATGAAATCTTTGTTCACATTCAAAAATGTACCGGCTAAAGGTCGATTTAAACCATCTTTTTATTTCATTTTAACCTGTTTTTTGCTCTTATCGAGCCTGACGGCTTTTGCACAAAACTATCGTGTTTCTGGCCTTGTCACTCAACAAAATTCCGAACCACTGGCAGGGGTCAGTATACAACTGAAACATAGCGAGACCTGGACCCAAACGGATATCAACGGGCACTATGCTTTGGACTTGCCCCAAGGAACACACACTTTAGAAATCCGCTATCTAACAGCAAAACCAATCGAGAAAACCTTTGAACTCACTGCTGATTTAGTGCTTAATATCGTGATTAACGAAACGGCTGAGGTATTGGACGAAGTATTGGTCAACGCCGTGCGCGTTGGTTCAAGCTCACCCATTACACACTCCAATATATCAAAGGAGGATCTGGAGAAACGTAATTTAGGCCAGGACATTCCGATGCTTCTTAATTTTTTACCATCAGTGGTCACCACGACAGATGCTGGAGCAGGAGTGGGCTATACAGGCATTAGAGTGCGCGGAATTAATGCGCAATCTACCAACATTACCATAAATGGCATCCCGTATAACGATCCGGAATCTATGGGCACCTTTTGGGTCAATCTGAGCGATTTTGCTTCATCCACAGAGAGCATGCAATTGCAACGTGGTGTCGGCACATCAACAAATGGTTCTGGTGCTTTTGGCGCAAGTATAAATGTGCTTACGGAAAGCGTGTCTAATGAAGCGAGTGCTGAAATAGCAAATTCTTTTGGGAGTTATAACACCCACAAACACACACTTAAGTTTAGTACCGGACGCTTAAATGACCACTTCGAAGTTTCAGGACGTCTGTCTAATATTAAGTCGGATGGTTATATTGATCGAGCGAGTTCAGATCTAAAATCATATTTCTTGCAAGGTGCCTATGTTGATACCAATCGCCTGATCAAAGCGGTTGTTTTTGGAGGCCAAGAAATCACTTATCAAGCCTGGAATGGATTGGAAGATTTGGATCTATTGGAAAATCATAGAACTTTTAATACCGCCGGAATGTACACTGATGCTGACGGAAATATTCAATTTTATGATAATGAAATTGACGACTATAAGCAGGATCACTACCAACTACATTGGAATGAGCGCATCAATAACCAATGGTCTACAAATTTGGGATTGAACTATACACGAGGTTTGGGCTTTTTTGAGCAATACAAAGAAGATCAGAACTTAATAAAATACGGTATGGAAAATATTGAACTGGGAGGTGAGAGTATTACGGATACTGACTTGGTGCGCCGCCGATGGTTGGATAATCACTTTTATGTGATCAATGCCAACGCCAATTATAAAAAGAACAATTTAGACCTTTCCTTCGGAACCTCTTACAGTACGTATAGTGGCGATCATTATGGCGAGGTGATTTGGGCGCAATATGCAGGAAACACACCTAAAGGACATCGTTATTATGATGGTAACGGGAAGAAAACCGATGCCAATGTGTTTGCAAAAGCCACCTATCAGTTTGATGAACAATTGAGTTTTTATGGCGATTTGCAGTATCGTAATGTGGACTATTCCACGACAGGAACAAACTCAGATATGGATCTCATGGAAATTGACGAAACCTTTAATTTCTTTAATCCAAAAGCAGGTTTTAACTACCAATTTAACGCAGCAAATGCTTTGTATTTTTCTTATGCAAGAGCCAATAGAGAGCCGAGCCGTAAAGATTTCCAAAATAATGCCGACGTCAAACCTGAGCAACTTAATGATTTTGAGCTGGGATGGCGCTATGATGATCCTGCGTTCCGCATCAATGCTAATGCCTATTATATGATGTACAATGAACAGCTGGTATTGACAGGAGAACTTGATACCACTGGAAATCCAATCCGAACCAATAGTGGCGACAGTTACCGCTTAGGTTTGGAAATTGAAGCGGCACTGAGATTGACCTCGCAATGGACGTTACAGCCTAGTGTGACGCTGAGCTCAAATAAAAATAAAAAGACGGTTATTGAACGCGATGGCGAGTTAGTGGATTTAGGTAAGACAAACATTTCGTTTTCACCAGAGCTCGTAGCTTCAAATGCCTTAGTGTATCAGCCCCAAGAAGATTTTCAAATCAGCTTGTTGAGTAAGTATGTCGGCGAACAGTTTATGGGCAATACCGATTCGCAAGCCTCTAAATTGGATGCTTATTTTGTGAACGATATAAATGTTACCTATGAATGGCATTTGAAGTCTAATGTTGACACTCAGAAAAAGCCTTTCCTCAAATCGGTTTTATTCTCGGGATTGGTAAATAATATTTTCAATAAGAAATACATATCCAATGGATTTTACTACACTTATGACGATAATTGGACGGATCCAAACCAAGTGACTACTATTGAAGGTGCAGGATATTTTCCACAAGCCACTACCAACTTTTTAGTTGGAGCTACTTTGAAATTCTAATTGGTAATATGGAGCGAGCTTCCAGATACGGTTACACGGTATTCCTTAAGTCCACAAAGCAACTGTTTTCCGACGGAACCTCCTGTAAATAAGCTATAATTATTGGCGTCAACGCAACCACAAATGGCGTTGGCGCCATTAATTGTTAGTAGTGAGCATGATCTTTGTTCATGGTTGGGATCTGCAGCGTCCCAAGCGCGGTAACCACTCCCAACATTGATTAAAATCACGCCTTTATTGCCTTGGTTGGCAATATAAACTGAATTGCTGGTAAATTGCAATTGGTTGTATTGCGGTAAATTCATATTGATGGTAACATTGACCGCGGCATTGACGAGGAATTTGCAGTTTTCATCGTTATTGTTTCTGCTGCAGGCAGTTAAAAAAAGTAGGCTAATTAATAAAAAAATCTGTTTCATCAGGTTTAAATTGTCATGCAATTTACAACAATCTCAAAGTTGTGGTAAATATTTTGTATATTTGTTTCATATCTCGTGAAAGCGGGATTTTTTTATGCTGTTCTCCAAAACGGGGTTTCAGCATATTTTATATATAGTAAAACGATGAATTATGAGTAAAGTATCTTATTATACTGCGGAAGGTTTAAAAAAATTAAGGGAAGAACTCAGTTACTTAAAGGATGTTGAACGCCCAAATGCTTCACGAGCTATCGGTGAGGCAAGGGATAAAGGCGACTTAAGTGAAAATGCTGAATATGATGCAGCCAAAGAAGCACAGGGCATGCTGGAGATGAAAATATCCAAATTAGAGGAAACCCTGGCTAATGCCCGATTGATTGATGAATCGCAATTGGATAGCTCCAAGGTTTTAGTGCTTTCTACCGTGAAAATAAAAAACCAAACCAACGGTATGGAAATGACCTATACTTTGGTAGCCGATGGTGAGGCAGACTTGGCATCCGGTAAAATCTCAGTCAACTCTCCTATTGGAAGAGGCCTATTGGGTAAAAGAGTAGGTGAAGTTGCAGATATTGAAGTGCCTAACGGCATTTTAAAGTTTGACATCTTGGAAATTTCGAGATAGTCCGGCTTAGATCCTTTTTAATAAAAAACACAACATTCCTGTTAAGATCAATTCTAACAGGAATTTTCTTTTTATATTTATAGAGTTCGGAGTCCAAGAAAAAACTATGCTTTAAGAAACAAGAAACAAGAAACAAGAAACAAGAAACAAGAAACAAGAAACAAGAAACAAGAAACAAGAAACAAGAAACAAGAAACAAGAAGCAAGAAGCAAGAAACAGGCCTGCCCGTTTGTAACAAAACAACGGCGGAAAACAAAAACAACTAAGAAACACAAATAAAATGGCATCCATATTTACTAAAATCGTCAATGGTGAAATTCCAAGTTATAAAGTTGCTGAAACAAAAGATTTTTTGGCATTTTTAGATGTAAATCCCAATACAGAAGGTCACACCCTGTGTATTCCCAAAATTGAAGTGGATCAACTTTTTGATTTGGACGAGACTACCTATGTGGGATTAATGGAGTTTTCCAGAAGTGTGGCAATCGCTTTAAAAAAAGCAGTGCCTTGTAAGCGAGTGGGCATGTCTGTTGTTGGCCTGGAAGTTCCACATGTTCATGTGCATCTGATCCCGTTGCATAGCATGGATGATATCCGATTTACGAACAAGGTAAGCTTGGAAAAGGAAGAATTTGAAGCCATTGCTAAACGTATTTCAGACCGATTGTAAATCTAAATCAAAAATTTATAGCAATAAAAGTGTGGCGGCGGTTAGGGTAGCGAATATTACGACCATTAATACCCAAGATGAAGCTTTCAATTTAAAAGAGGTTGGTTTTGGTGGTGTGGCCCGTTGTTGGTATTCAAAAACCCTATCGATATCGTCCGTCCACCGTACAGGGAAAATCATGGTTTCGCAAACTTTACAAAATAATGAGTGGGCGGTTTCTGATGAAATGGCTTTGTAAAAAAAGTTTTCAATAAAGCGCTGCTTAAACGTCAATTGCAACCCGTCTCTTGAATAGCATTCAGGGCAATTGTTATTTAACTCGATTTCTCTTAAAGTGAAAAACTTGTTCGCCATATTCCAAATTTACGGAATTATTTTTAATGATATTTGTAGGGTCGTTCCTTTGTCAATTTCTGAATGTAACACCTTTATCTTACCATTGTGATAATCTTCAACAATCCGTTTGGCCAATGAAAGCCCCAAGCCCCAACCACGTTTCTTACTGGTAAAACCAGGTTCAAAAATTTTGTTGTATAAACTTTTGGGTAGGCCTTTGCCCGAATCTGAAACTGTAATTTTAACCTCCTTATCGCCTTCAATAAGGGTCAGTTTCAAATGGCCTTTCCCACGCATGGCATCAATGGCGTTTTTTACTAAGTTTTCAATCGTCCAACTATAAAGTTGCTGATTTAATTGCACGTAAATAGGATGGTCAGGTGCATTGATCGTAAAGTTAATCAGTTTGCTTGATCGCGCTTTGAGATACTCGTAAGAATCGACTGTTTCCTTAACAATATCTGAGCGCTCCAAAGTTGGTACCGAACCAATTTTACTAAATCGGTCGGTAATGGTTTGCAAGCGTGAGATGTCTTTTTCAATTTCCAAAAGATACGACGGATTGACCTCTTCAGAACGTAAAATCTCAGTCCATCCGATTAGCGATGAAAGCGGTGTACCAATTTGGTGCGCAGTTTCCTTGGCCATTCCCGTCCATAATTTATTTTGGGCTGCGATTTTTGAACTGCGGTAGAAAAAATAAACCACTGCAGCAAAAAGTACAATAATAAGAAGAAGTGCTAGTGGATAATACTTGAGCTTATTGATTAAAGGCGAATTGCCATAATAAATTGTATAATAGATTTCATTGTTATAAAATACCTCAATGGGCTTGTTTTCGCTCTCAAATTTAGCCATAAGATTATTAACAGAGAGCGCGTCATTTACTTTCTTCGGATCAATGTTTTTGAAGGTGCCTAAACTTCCATCCTTATTGATGGCCAACATCGGCGTGGTATGATTACTTTCTAAGATTTTTAGGGTAAGTTCCACATTCTCGTCAGCATCAGATTTCAATAATTCTGATTGGGCAAATGACCAGTTTTGCATTTTGATACGTTCTTCAGCCTTAAAATTCTGAAAGAAAATATACGTATTCCATAAAATTAAAGAGATGATGATAAAAGACGAAGCAATAATGATCCACCGTAAAATATTTCGGTTCATAGCGTAAGACATCAATACAGTTGTGATTTTAAATATACTTAAAGAATTTAGGAAACTGAATATCTTTATAACGATAATTTTTTGGCCCTATTTAACTAATGCCATAATGTTGATATTATTGTTTGATTCTTATTCTAATTCATTTTTATAGGTTTAACAATATGGTTACATTTGCAATTAACAATTTTTTTAAATGGTAAGTTTTGATTCTAAAGACCTGTCTACAGGTAGATTACATGGTTATTTATTGAGTGCTGTGGCTCCACGACCAATTGCATTTGCAAGTACTGTGGATGCTGATGGAAACCCTAATTTATCACCTTTTAGTTTCTTTAATGTGTTTAGCGCCAATCCTCCAATTCTGGTTTTTTCGCCAGCAAGACGGGTTAGAAACAATAGTGTGAAACATACCTTAGAGAATGTAGAAGCTACCAAGGAAGTTGTAATTAATGTAGTCAACTATGATTTGGTGCACCAAGCATCATTAAGTAGTACGGAGTACGATAAAGACATCAATGAATTTGATAAAGCAGGTTTGACCATGCTAAAATCAGATATTGTAAAACCTTTTAGGGTGGCAGAATCACCAATACAATTGGAATGCAAGGTCAATGAAATTATAAAGTTGGGTACCGAAGGCGGTGCTGGAAACTTGGTTATTTGCCAGGTTTTAAAAATTCATATTGCGCCGGAAGTTTTGGATGCTAATGAAATGATTGATCAAGAAAAGTTGGATTTGGTAGCCAGAGCTGGTGGCGATCATTATAGCCGCGCTAAAAAAGGTTTCTTTAAAGTGCCAAAACCGTTACGGACCGTTGGAATTGGGATTGATGCAATGCCGGAAGCTATAAAAAACAGTATGATTTTTACTGGTAATGATTTAGGGATGTTAGGCAATATCGAATCCTTCCCGACGGATGAAGCCATTGCCGAATTTGTAAGTAGTATTGCTGAACATCATGCGAATATTAAGGAAATGAGCCATCGTGAAAAACACAAATTAGCAAGAAATTACCTGAGCTATGGCGATGTTGATAGTGCATGGAAGTTGTTACTGTCTTAAATGTTGAGCTTAAGATTCAAAATTTGAGTTTGAGAGATTAAAGAGTATCAAAAAAAGAAAAAGAATAATTATAAATAGGAATAATAAAAATAGTCAAATGGAAGTACAAGGAAAAATCAAAATGATAGGAGAAACCCAAACTTTTGGAAGTAATGGGTTTAGAAAAAGAGAAGTGGTAGTGACTACAGAAGAGCAATATCCTCAACATATTATGGTTGAGTTTGTACAGGATAAGACCGATTTGTTGAACAGTTACCAAGTGGGTCAAAATGTGAAGATCAACATCAATTTGAGAGGAAGAGAATGGGTTAATCCACAAGGCGAAACCAAATATTTTAACTCAATCCAAGGATGGCGTATTGAAAGTTTACAAGAGGGCGCTGCAGGTAATATGCCTCCAGCTGCACCGGCTGAAGCCTTTCAACCTGCAAACGATTTAAAAGAGGACGATCACGACGATCTACCGTTTTAAGAAAACAGAATTTTCAGCTTTTTGAACATGATGCTTGCCAAAATGTTTAAATATGAAAGTGCTACTAAAGAGCCTCAATGTATATAGCATTGAGGTTTTTTTGTGATATTTGATAATGATTAATAATCTAGTCATGATTCTTTTAACAGATAAAATTGAATTCCCAAACCCAACAAATGCCAGTCCAGATGGCTTGCTGGCTCTTGGTGGCGATTTGTCTGTGGAGCGATTGCTCTTAGCTTACAAAAATGGAGTTTTTCCGTGGTTTAATGATGATAATGACCTGATTTTGTGGTGGTCACCAAATCCGCGATTTGTCCTGTTTCCTGAACGTTTGAAAATATCTAAGAGTATGGCCCAGACACTTCGAAATAACGATTTTGTAGTCACGGTCAATAAGGATTTTGAATCAGTCATATCAGAGTGTGCCGAGGCTAAGCGTAAAGGGCAGGCAGGCACTTGGATTACTAACGAAATGACTAAAGCCTATACAAAACTTCACCATTTGGGTTATGCCACCTCCGTTGAGGTATGGCAAGAGGACTCATTAGTAGGTGGTTTATACGGCGTTGATTTAGGAAATGGCGTATTCTGCGGAGAGAGTATGTTTGCTAAAGTGAGTAACGCAAGTAAAGTGGCTTTCATCACTTTTCTTCAAAACACCAACTATAAACTTATCGATTGTCAGGTGTACACCAAACATTTGGCGAGTTTGGGAGCGGAAGAAATTGGAAGGGATGAGTTTTTGGAATACTTGAAAGAGGGTTAGAATTTAAAATTTCTGGTTTAATGGTTATTTCACAAAAGACAGAAACTTGTCTGCCGACAGGTAGGGAAGTCACAAAAAACACAAAGGGGGATTTTGACAAAAACCTTTTTGAAATACCTTCTTTTTAGTCAGCAGTGAGCAGTCAGCAGTCTACAATCAGCAATCTACAATCAGCAATCTACAGTCCTAAGTTGCTATTTATCTTATTTTAACCTTTGTGGAACTTAGTGCTGCTTTGTACATCTTTCTGGAGCGTGTTTGTGTAATATTGCCGTGTTTCAAGCACTAAATTTAGCAAATAAATAAACCTGTCGGTAGGTAGAAAATCTGCATATATATAGCTATCGGGATTCGTAAGTAGGCAAGAACTAGCCATTAATTATACACCGCTTGCCCACAGTTATTATTAATTCATTTTTTTAAATTTCCAACCACAACCTTCGTCACAAATCATATAAGTTGGAACTAAAATTACTGTATTAGATTCAAAAGTGTAATTTTCAACAAATGTTCCTTCTGGATTTTCAATTCCAGTTGTAAATCCATTACAATCGAAAACCAAAGTCAGTTCATTAGAATTTATAGTATAAGTTCCAGAACTACATTCCGGAAATCGAGTAGAAGAAAATTCTCCATTTGAAGAGAAAGAATATGTATATCCGTTTTCAACAGGATTCCAATCTCCAGAACCATCTCCGACGTCACTATAAACTTCTATTAATTTCCAATTTCCAATTATAGACTGTTCAGTTTTTATTTCGTCATCACTATTATTACATCCTGATAGCATAATGATGATTAGACTAATTATTCCAAATTTGATTGTTTTTACCATCTTTTATATTTTTATATATAGATGAATTTTTTTCTAAAAGGTTGCGTTTAAATTGTGTACAACAGCTTTTTTATTTCATAAATCGGCATTCGTAGATCCTCAATCTTCAATCAAAAATCATCATCGACCTTTTTAAATCTCCTCATTTCTAAAACAATCCACTTCATGATCATTGACCATGCCTACAGCTTGCATATAGGCATACATAACCGTAGAACCTACAAACTTAAAACCTCGTTTTTTTAAATCTTTGCTCAGAGCATCACTCTCGGCTGTAGTTGAAGGTGCTTCTTTATAGTTCTCAACTTTATTTTTAATTGGCTTGCCATCCACAAAACCCCAAATATATTTTGAAAAGGAACCAAATTCCTCTTGAACTTCCATAAAGCGTTGCGCATTGGTAACCGCTGCCTGAACTTTTAGTTTATTTCTGACAATGCCAGCATCTTGGAGCAAGCTGTCAATTTTATCTTGGTTGTAGTGTGCTATTTTCCTATAGTCAAAGCTATCAAATGCCTCTCTAAAATTCTCGCGCTTGCGCAAGATGGTAATCCAGCTCAATCCTGCCTGAAAAGTTTCCAAAACTAAAAACTCAAAAAGCGTGGCGTCATCTTTTACCGGAACACCCCATTCGCTATCGTGATACTGCTCGTAGAGGGCATCACCTTTGCACCATGCACATTTCTGTTTTTCCATCTTAGATCGTTTTGATTTGAACCACTAATGTAACTAGGGTTACCCAATAATACATAAAATAGGGTTAAATTTGTAAAAAACATATTTATGGATACAATCACACACAACGAAATAAAAAAAATAATTAAAAAAAGCCTGGACAACAGTATGTCCTATAAGGAATACCGATTACTAATGGCTGAATTGATTAAAAATCAATCGACTACGGGACTGGACAAAAGCGTTGATATGGTTGCTTATACCGTTTTAAATGAGCAGCGCATGAAACGTTGGGATAAGACGGTTAAGGTTTCAGAAGAAGCCCAAGAAAAAATTAAGTCATATAAAGGTGATGTCACCTGGTTGGTGCTTACTGAAAGCTGGTGCGGTGACGCAGCACACGTAATTCCTGTAATCAATAAGGCAGCAGAATTGAATGCTGACATTGATTTGAAATTAGTACTACGAGATGAGAACGATGCGCTTATGCAGCAATTTTTAACCAATGGTGGAAAGTCAATTCCTAAGTTAATTATGATTGACAATACCTCTGAAGAGGTTCTCGGCACCTTTGGTCCAAGACCAGCTGCGGCTACAAAACTTGTTCAAGATTATTTAGCTGAACATGGGGTTGTTACGGAAGAATTGAAAGAAAAGTTACAATTATGGTATAACAAAGATAAAGGTCAGCATACAATTGGCGATTTATTGGAGCTTATGGAACTTTCCTAAAGACACCTAAAGATGATGGTCAAATCAATAGGATTAACCTTCAATTCCATTAAATAAGAGTACTACAATAAAATAAAGGGAGGGCTATTTTAGTTCTTCCCTTTAAAATGATAGGTAATTGAGCCAATTTGCTTAGACTTGGACGCGTCAGGACTAAACCGTGCTTCATTGGCATATTGCAGGGCACTTTCAATCAGACAAGCGTTTTTTGATGTAGAAGAGGTGTTGACATAGGCATCAATTACTTCTCCCAAATTATTTACGGTAATGTTGATTACTATCTTACCACTTTCTTCACAGAGATAGATAGGTGGCGGTAAATGCTTGTCTTTCCTGTTGACCAAGCTATAAGATACACTACTATTAGTATTGAGAGCAGAGTTATTGGCTAATCTATCGGTGGAGTTATCGCCGTTTGACTTAGAAGATTGTCGTTTTTCAGCAGATCGCATGGCAAGCACATTGTTGATCTTGCTATAGGAGGACAATTCATGTTCATTAAGGGCATAATCTTCAGATGCAGATTTAGCTTCTACATCCGTCACTTCTTCTGGAACCTCCGTGGCCTCGGTCGCTGTTTCTTTTGCGCTTTGGTCGAAATCGTCAGAATTGACGGTTTTAAAGTTTTTCATCATCTCCTTAAATTCATTTGCGGAGTTGTAAGCTTTATTGGTTTCCGCAATATTGGGCTCACTCAGTGCCAATTCCTCAAGAATTTTCTGTTCTTCGGGTGTTAAAGGTGGTGGTAACTCATAGTAGCTTTCCGCCATAACCTCGGTTTGCTTCTTAATGCCAAGCGCGAACATAGCAAGCACCACAGTACCACTGATTAAAGCGGTAATTATTAAGGCCTTATGTTTATCTATAAATTCCAAAAAATATTTATTTAATAATTTCCAAAAGCATTGTGCATCAATATATACGTCAAAGTAAGTAAAAAAGTTTAAAACACCATAAATTCCAGAAAGATGGATACACTTGAAAGCTTATCTTTTTGTTTGTAACCGAAGCGTTTTCTGTTGAAATCCAATCCAATCAACCCCGAGTTTTTAAAATTCTCATCAAATATTCTGAGTCCAATTCCCACTTTATACATGGTCCCATTTTCAAAATTTTTTCCAATATTAATGAGCTTTCCATAGCCACCTCTTACAAATAGAACATCGTCAAAGTCAAGAATATTGTAATTGAACCCCAAAAATACGGGTAAGAAATTCAAGCTTTTTCGGCTATGATGATCGTATTCAACATTAAGATCCATACTTGTGCGGTTATCAAATTGATAGCCTATGGAATTGTTTATAAAGACAGCGTTAAATACAATAAAACTTTCGTCTTGGTCATTAAACAGCGTATATTCCTCATTAGTGGTCAAGGTGGTGGCTACTGAAATTTTATAATACAGACCATTGGTTTTGATATCTTCTTGTGCGAAAAGTGTTAACAAAGAACAGCACAATACACAACTCAGCACAATTGATTTCATAAAGCAGTATTAGGAACTATTACTTTATCAAAAACTATTCCGAAGGAAGTGCTTTAATAAAGTCTTCGATACCAACGGCATTTTCCACATCAAAATCGCCAATTTTAGTCCGTCTTAAAACGGATAAATGCGCTCCAGAACTTAGTGCTTTTCCGAAGTCGTTGGCCAATGATCTAATATAGGTGCCTTTACTGCAGACAACCCTAAAGTCAACTTCTAAATTCTCAACCCGTGTGATTTCAAATTCTGAAATATGAACTTGCCTTGAGGGGATATCTACAGATTCACCAGCTCGAGCAAATTCATACAAGCGTTTCCCGTCTTTTTTAAGAGCTGAAAATACGGGTGGGAATTGAGAAATTTCACCAATAAATTGGTGTGTGGTATTACGGATCAATTCCTCGGTTAAGTGTGAAGTTGGATAGGTATGGTCAATTTCAGTTTCTAAATCGTAGGATGGAGTTGAGCTCCCCAAGACAAAAGTGCCCGTATATTCTTTGATTTGCGCTTGAAAACTGTCGATCCTTTTTGTCATTTTTCCAGTGCAAATCACCAATAAACCAGTGGCCAAAGGATCTAAAGTTCCGGCATGCCCAACTTTTATTTTTTTGATCTTGAAGGCGCGACGTATTTCCCAACGCAATTTGTTCACCACCTGAAAAGAGGTCCAATGCAAAGGTTTGTCTATCAATAAAACTTGACCAGAAAGATAATCGTCGGCTGATTGCATTAGATGGTTGTTAAAGGATATATGAAATAATGAATGATTATAAGTGCAATCCCTACAAGGATTCTGTAATAGCCAAACACTTTAAAACCATGCTTACTTAGGTATTCTATAAAGGATTTAATGGCGATAAAAGCCACAATAAATGCAATGACATTTCCAATAATAAGATAATTGACTTGGTCACTACTTAGTTCAAACCCTGCTTTAAAATAATCGTATGTTTTTTTAGCAGTGGCACCGAACATTGTAGGAACCGCAAGGAAGAACGAAAATTCTGCTGCCGTTTTACGATTTAACTTTTGGGTCATCCCACCAACAATGGAAGCACCACTTCTTGAAGTGCCGGGAATCATCGCTAGGCATTGGAAAAACCCAATTTTCAGCGCCGTTGCGTAGCTAACTTTGGTATGTGCGTCCGGATTTGTCTCATCAACAACTTCATTTGATTTAAACCAATCGTCAACTTTTAGTAAAATAAAACCACCTATAATTAAGGAAATGGCAACAGTCAGTGGACTTTCTAAAAGGTCATCGATAAAATCACTTAAAAGTAAGCCTAAAACAACCGCAGGAAAAAGGGCAACCAATAGCTTGAAGTAAAAATCCAAACTTTGAAAAAAGCGTTTCCAATATAAAGCCACAACCGCTAAAATAGCCCCCAATTGGATGACGATGGTAAACAGTTTTGTAAAATCATCGGACGCAATTTTCATAAATGATGAAGCGATGATCATGTGGCCTGTAGAAGAAACTGGTAAATATTCAGTCAAGCCTTCAATAATGGCTAAAATTATGGCGTCAATTAAATTCATAGGAGTAATTAATTATTGAGATTCAAATTTTAAGAACGTCAAAATGAAATTAGAGAAATCTGATAAGCTCAGATAGAGAGGTTAAGATTTAGAGCTTTTCGTTTTATTAGGATCCAACAAAATGGCATACACTTGAATACCAAAACCAATCAGCACTAAAGTGGGGGCCAAACGGATGCGTCTCCAACTGAAAATTTCAGGATTGAAAACATTCGGATCGTCACTTCCGCCACCAGACATCAAGATGAATCCCAATGCGATAACACCCAAACCAATGAGCATGAACTTGTAGTTTTTTTTACCGAAAATAAAATTGTTGTTGGCGCTTTCTTTGCGTTTTTTCTCTCCCATGACGAATAAAATACTATTAGGCTGCAAATTAACGGATTTATTTAAACCTTTTCGTTAATAGTATCTAAATAGTTGGAATTTGCTGACGATTTGAGTTGGTTTTATAAAAAGTTGATTCGATTGGTCTACTTAGCTCTGTTTATAATTTCTTCCAGTCTTATATCCGCAGAAAGCCAGTAAAATCAGAAGTAAGATCTGGATCCCATAAACCAGATTTTTTAGAACTCCTAAATAATGCTCAGCGGGCTCAATTTCATGTTCAATAGCTCCCGCACTTAAGGGTGGATATATGGTCCATCCAGCACTTTGTTGAATCAATACTGTAATAAGTGAGTATGTAGTAGTGAATATCAATATCAGAAGGATGATGGAAATCATCAAAATGATATTTGCTGCCAAATTTTTAAAACTCCTGTAAAGTGTTCTTATAAGATAAATTCCAAAAAACAGGAAAACGGAAAGAGATACAACCAAATGGATGTTTGCAATTACAAAATAAGTATCATGGATATTTAAATCGACAGTTGTATCAGTACTAAACGCGTTACTTCCAAAAAAAATAAAGTTCAAAATTAATATCAGAACCATTGACCCGATAAACCAATACATCTCTTTTCTTCTGTACATGTTAGGAAAACTTATAATTAATGTCTTAAAAGGAAATGACTCTGTTTTTTACCGCAATGCTAGTAAACGGATGCCAAAGGCCGAAATACTTTTATATTTCTCCATTAAGATGTGCGTTGGTTTGTTGTTAAGTTGTTGTGCTGAACAGTATTCATAAACGCAAATGTGTTTACCGTCAGTATTCTAAATGCCATGTTCGCTTTACTCTGATGTCAAACTTATCCATTAGTAATACAGCGCATCCGTCTTCAAATTCAGGAAGCGTTGGGTGGCAATAAATGTACTGATCCAGGTAATAACAATGCCTAAAAGAAAAATGACAACAAATAAACCACCAATCAATACAGGGTTGGAGAGCAGTTGTAACTCAGCAAACGTTTCATTGAGATAATAAAGTACGATGCCCATGCCAATTAGGGCGATAATGGCTCCGATAACGCCCAGTTGTACACTTTTATAAACAAAAGGCCTCCGAATAAAGCTTTTGGTTGCACCCACCATTTGCATAGTTTTGATGATAAATCGTTTGGAGTACACCGCCAATCGGATAGAACTGTTGATCAATAAAACGGCAATCAAGGTAAAGATGGCACTGATAATCAAAACCCAAAAAGTGATTTTTTTAACGTTGTCATTCATCAATTCCACTAAATCATTGTCATAGCGGATTTCTTCAATAAATTTTTTCGTAGCCAATTCTTCGGTAATAGAAGCCAAGGTTTCCGTGGTAACAAAATCGGCTTTTAAATGAACGTCAATGGAGTTTTGTAGCGGATTATAACCCACAAAATCCATAAAATCCTCACCAGTTTCTGCTTTCATCGATTCGGCTGCCGCTTCTTTGGAGACGTATTCCGTGCTTTTTGTGTAGGCTGCCATAGCCAGGCTTTTTTCAAGCTGCTTCACTTCAACTTCTTTTGCAGAGTCGTTGAGGTAAATGGTCACAACCACTTGCTCTTTAAAGTGGTCAGCAACTTTTTTGGCATTTAATACCAAAAGCCCCAAACAACCTAATAAAAAAAGGACTAAAGCGATACTGATAACCACAGAAAAGTAAGACGAAATTAACTTCCGTTTTTGATATCTGTCAAAAGATGAACTCATAGGATTTTGATTGAAGCTGTAAAAATATGAAACAAATCTAATCTGTTAAGGTTTACAACGTTTAAACTTTCAACATTGTTATAATAAGTTTAAATTTGCGGTCTGAATAATATTCGCAGTCCCGATAGTTAGCGGGAGCAGAGTCGAAAAGTTTCCTATTAATATAAGATTCGCGACTTTTCGTCCCTGCGTAAGATCAACGATACTAAGATTTATGACTTATAATTTTAATGAGATAGAGAAAAAGTGGCAAGACTTTTGGGCCAAAAACCAAACTTTTAAAGCCAAAAATGATAGCGAGAAACCTAAATACTATGTCTTAGACATGTTCCCTTACCCAAGTGGTGCGGGACTTCATGTAGGGCATCCGTTAGGTTATATTGCCAGCGATATATATGCACGTTACAAACGTCATAAAGGATATAATGTATTGCATCCTCAAGGGTATGACAGTTTTGGATTGCCGGCAGAACAGTACGCTATTCAAACAGGACAGCACCCGGCTATTACAACCGAAGAAAATATCAAAACCTATCGCCGACAGCTCGATCAAATTGGATTTTCGTTTGATTGGAGTCGGGAAGTCCGAACTTCTGATCCGTCGTATTATAAATGGACACAGTGGATTTTTATCCAATTGTTTGAATCCTGGTATTGTAAACACACTGACAAGGCATTGCCTATTTCAGAATTAATAGAGGTGTTTTCTAAAGAAGGAAACCAGGCTGTGGAAGCAGTTTGTGATGATCATGTTGAAATTTTCTCTGCCTCAGATTGGAACGCTTTCTCCTCAGAAAAACAACAAGAAATTCTTTTAAAATACAGGCTGACCTATTTGGCTGAAACTGAAGTCAACTGGTGTCCAGCTTTGGGAACCGTATTGGCCAACGACGAAATTGTCAACGGCGTTTCAGAACGTGGTGGGCATGCAGTGGTTAGAAAGAAAATGACCCAATGGAGCATGCGGATTTCTGCCTACGCCGAACGTTTACTACAAGGCTTAAATGATATTGATTGGACAGACTCTCTTAAGGAAAGTCAGCGCAATTGGATTGGGAAATCCATTGGAGCTTCCGTTACCTTTCCGGTCATTGCGAACGAAGCGCAGCAATCTCAAAGGATAGAAGTATTTACGACACGTCCAGATACTATTTTTGGAGTTTCTTTCATGACCTTGGCGCCAGAACACGATCTTGTATCAAAAATTGTAACAGATGATCAAAAAGAAGAAGTTGAAGCTTATATAAAATCAACGGCTAAACGAAGTGAACGCGACCGTATGTCAGATGTCAAGACCATTACAGGTGCGTTTACCGGGGCCTATGCCGAACATCCATTTTCAAAAGAGCCCATTCCAATTTGGATTGGCGATTATGTATTGGCGGGCTACGGAACCGGCGCAGTGATGTCTGTACCTTCTGGCGATCAGCGTGATTATGACTTTGCAAAACATTTCAACATCCCAATTCCTAATATTTTTGAGGGGATTGATATTTCAGAAGAAGCGTATGCGTCAAAGGACAATGTGGTTATCGCCAATTCTGATTTTCTTAACGGTTTAGCTCTTAAGGAAGCTACTAAAAAAGTCATTTCAGAACTTGAAAAATTAGGCCAAGGCCAAGGGAAAATAAATTACCGATTGCGTGACGCGGTGTTCTCCCGTCAACGTTATTGGGGAGAACCTTTTCCGGTGTATTATGTTAACGGGATGCCACAGATGATTGATAAAAAACATTTGCCAATCCGTTTACCGGAAGTTGAAAAATACTTACCAACCGAAACCGGTGAGCCGCCTTTAGGACGTGCCGATGTATGGGCATGGGACACCAAAAAGGGTGAAGTGGTGAAAAATGAAAATATTGACAATGTGAATGTTTTTCCACTAGAATTGAATACCATGCCAGGTTGGGCGGGTAGCTCTTGGTATTTCTTCAGATATATGGATGCTCAGAATGATGAGGTATTTGCCAGTGAGGAAGCGTTGGCCTATTGGAAAGACGTCGATTTGTACATTGGTGGAAGTGAACACGCCACAGGCCATTTGCTCTACTCCCGTTTTTGGGTGAAATTCTTAAAAGACAGAGGTTTTGTGAGTGTGGAGGAACCTTTTAAAAAGCTGATCAACCAAGGGATGATTTTGGGGACGAGTGCTTTTGTATATAGAGTCGTGGCCAATAGTGAGTCTGAGGAAACTGAGAGAATCTATACCGATTTTATTGTTTCAAGAAAATATTCTGAATTAATTCTTTCTGATTCTGGAGTTGCTGAGAAATTGAAACAGCAAATTAGAGATTATTATATTGACGAAAAGAAGGATGAATACTTCTCTAAGCCATTCATTATAGAAATTTCACCGCTTCACGTAAAAGTAGATTACGTAAATACTTCTGATGAATTAAATATCGAAGGATTAAGAGCTGATAAAGAATTTGGTAAAGATTTTAGAGATGCCATTTTCATTGGAGAAAACGGGCATATAATTGAAGGAGACAATGACCTATACAAAGTTGGTCATGAAGTCGAAAAAATGTCCAAATCAAAGTTGAATGTCGTTAATCCGGATACAATATGCGAGCAATACGGTGCTGATAGTCTCCGTATGTACGAAATGTTCCTTGGGCCATTGGAACAAGCAAAACCATGGAATACCGCTGGGATTTCTGGGGTGCACGGATTTCTTAAAAAACTCTGGAAACTGTATATGGGCGACAGTGGTTTAAAGGTTAGCAATGTTGAACCAACAGCAGAATCTTTAAAAACCCTTCATAAAACCATTAAAAAGGTTGAAGAAGACATCGAAAGCTTCTCGTTCAATACATCTGTTTCCACATTTATGATAGCAGTTAACGAATTGACCGCTCAAAAATGTAACAGTAAGGAAATCTTGGAGCCTCTGTTGATTTTATTGTCACCTTATGCGCCACATATTGCTGAAGAATTATGGAGTCAGTTAGGTCATAAAGAATCTATAGCGACTACAGCATTTCCGAAATTTGAAGCGAAATATTTAGTCGAAAGTAGTAAGATGTATCCAATTTCTTTCAATGGAAAAGCAAAGTTCACCATGGAGCTGCCAATGGATATGTCTAAAGATGACATCGAAAAAGAAGTGATGGCGCACGAAAAAACCATAGCACAATTGGATGGCCGTACGCCTAAAAAAGTGATCGTGGTTCCTGGAAAAATTGTGAATGTGGTAGGGTGATATGGTCGGCTGTTGCGACTTCAGACACACGTCAATAGGTCAAATTGACTTTTCACTGGTGTTCTATTTTTGAGGCTGCTATGGTGATGGAAATTAGGACAGCACTGACAAAATTTCCTAATGTCAAATTGGCTTACTTTTTGTTATATTTAATTCGAATTTAAAATAAGAAATAACATGGGAGGAATAGGTATGGGCTATTGGATTTTAATTGGTGGTATCGCGCTGGTGAGCTGGCTGGTAAGCAATCAATTAAAACAGAAATTTAAAAAATATTCGCAAGTCCATTTAAGAAATGGGATGAGCGGAAAAGAAATTGCTGAAAAAATGTTGGCCGACAACGGCATTACTGACGTTGAGGTCATCTCGGTAAGAGGTCAATTGACGGACCATTATAATCCGGCAAATAAAACGGTTAACTTAAGTGAATCTGTGTACGCACAGCGTAATGCGGCCGCCGCAGCCGTTGCGGCGCACGAGTGTGGTCATGCAGTGCAACATGCTCAAGCGTATAGTGCATTGAAAATGCGTTCGGCATTGGTGCCAGTAGTGAGTGTGACCTCAGGAATGTCGCAATGGTTGGTCATTGGTGGTTTGGTTCTTGGTGCTGCTGCAGGTGCTGGGTTTGGCTATTATATTGCTATTGCCGGACTCGTCTTTATGGGCTTTGCTACCTTATTCAGTTTTATTACTTTACCGGTAGAATATGATGCAAGTAATAGAGCATTGGCTTGGTTAAAATCAGAAAACATGCTGACTCCAGAAGAATACAAAGGATCGGAAGATGCACTGAAGTGGGCGGCTAGAACCTATTTGGTCGCTGCTATTGGCGCTTTGGCTTCGTTGTTATACTGGGCAATGCAAGTCTTTGGCGGAAGAGATTAAGCCATAGATTCATCTAAATATATAAAAACCGAATCTTGCCTTAAATAGGTAAAATTCGGTTTCTTGTTTTTGGCGAATTAAGAGTAGGGGGGTTATTTCACAAATTCCAGATCATTAAAAGAGCCTTTTACCGTTACTGATTTAGTGCCATCTACGGTAATTGCTTCAATATTGAACTCCCCAGAAATCAAGCTTTTTTCTGACTTTGATGGATGTTCTCTGTTGTTGGTGATTTTCAAGTTGCCACTTTGTGAAAAATATAGCGTTGCTGGTTGGTTGTCCTTAATCTCTACATAAGTTCTAAACTTATCTGAATCAACATCTCCCATCTGTTTGACCGTGCCTTTATTGAAACCACCTGTACTGTTCAAAAACAATGTCATCTGTTTGCCGTTCTTATCGGCCATGGTAATTCTTAGGGTGGTGCCATTAGGACCCTTGACCGCTTCATAGGCGCCAAGTTTAAAACCGTAATTGGAAAATGTGCCACCATTAATCGTAGCTTCGAAAGCGGGGTTCTCAGGAGAATCGTTATTTGTGTCATCACTGCTGCAGGACATTAGAGCCATTGAGAACAATAACATGTAAATAAGGTGTAGGTTTTTCATAAATTGAGGTTTAAGTTCAGCAAAAACGTCGCCGATTTAGAGTAAAGGCGCTATTTTCATTTAGGTTGATTTGGGTGTATTCTAAAACTTCAGTGCTTGAGAATCAGGGCTAAAGTAGGGTTTTTTCTTAAAAGTCCAACAAACGACATTCATTTTCTATATTAATATTCATTTTTAAATTCAATATAGATACTGACGCCTTGATTTGAGGAGACGTCTTCTTCCGGGGTTCTAACGGATTTACATTCCGTCAATGGTTGACTGATTTTTAGGATCTTATGGACTGTCTAAATACGCAAGCCTTTACAATAAACATCTTAAAAATTGTATAGCTGTTGTATGAACGCTTATTTTCTTTATTTTTATCCGCTAATTTAGCTTGTCTACTTTATGGAACAACCTACTGAAAACCCATTTAACAGTTTAGATACTAAACTGCTGGCGCACACCTCTGATGCAGAGCGTGTTGATTTTTATAAAAAAACCTATGGCCACGTTGCTGGCGGAGTTTTGATTTTTATCATTTTTGAATATTTATTGTTGCAGAGTGAAACCGTTGTCAGTTTTGCGCTGTCAATGACCGAAGGTTACAAATGGCTGATCATGTTGGGCGGTTTTATGTTTATTACCAATTATGCCGAAAGAATGACCATGAAATCACCGGATAAGAATAAGCAGTATTTG
This sequence comes from Gelidibacter maritimus, assembly GCF_014062315.1. Lineage (GTDB taxonomy): Bacteria > Bacteroidota > Bacteroidia > Flavobacteriales > Flavobacteriaceae > Gelidibacter > Gelidibacter maritimus. Next base: position 71,459 of record NZ_JACGLT010000002.1, on the reverse strand, counting down.
GCTTTTGGACTTTATATTTTGGCGCAAGCATTTATTTTTGTGCCCTTAATTTATATTGCGGCTTATTATATGGATTCCGGTCCTGAGATTTTAAATCAGGCAGCAATTGTAACCTTGGCCTTGTTCACGGGACTATCTGCCGTGGTGTTTGTGACCAAAAAGGATTTTTCATTCCTTAAAACAGGCTTGACCGTTGGTTTTTTCATTGCTATAGGATTGATAGTTGCCGGTATATTATTCGGGTTTAACTTGGGTCTATGGTTTTCCGTAGGCATGTGTCTTTTGGCGGGTGGTTCTATTTTATACCAAACGTCCAACCTTGTGAACAAATATACAACTGACGATTATATCCCGGCAGCACTAGGGTTGTTCGCCTCTTTAATGTTATTGTTCTGGTACGTGCTTCAGATCTTTATGTCACGCGATTAACATATTATATAAAGAAAACTCCTGATAATTTCAGGAGTTTTTTGTTTTATATCTTGATGTTGTTACACTTCAATCTGTCTGTCAATCTGTTGATTTAGAGAGATGAAGGTTTCCGTTCTTGAGACACCGGAAATGGACTGGATTTCCTTGTTGAGCAAATGCATCAAATGCTCATTGTCCTTACAGAGAATTTTAATGAAAATGCTCCAATTTCCAGTGGTGTAATGACACTCTAAAACCTCAGGAATCTTTTGCAATTGTTTCACCGCTTCTGGATTACTCATGGCCTTATCCAAATAAATGCCAATAAAAGCCATGGTGGTATAGCCCAATACCTTCGGATTAATGATAAATTTTGATCCTGATATCAATCCCGATTTTTCTAACTTCCGTAGCCGTTGGTGGATGGCAGCCCCCGAAATACCAACACTCCTCGCAATTTCTAAGATGGGCGTACGGGCATCAGCCATTAAAGCACGGAGTATCTTTTTGTCGATGCCATCTATTTGTATATTCTGATTGACTATTTTCATGTTTTCTTCCAGTGAAAGCGGGTATCTCTTGAATTTATATTGATCCTTTAAATCGGACTATGAACTTCCAATATCAAGCATGTGTCCTTACTTGATGTGGGGTTTATGGCATTACTCCAATTCTTTAGTGCTTATAATTGCCTCTTATACGTTCAATGGGTTGTAACCCAAATAAGGTACTTCTTTTTCAGTAAAAACAATATCAAATGCTTCCAATTCTTTTAGAATAGGTCCATAGACCTCTTTATTTATCGGAATTTGAACGCCAGGTGTTGTTATTTTTTCATTTAAAATGGCTAATGTGGCAATAGCTACCGGAAGTCCAACCGTTTTAGCCATAGCCGTATACGTTTGATCTTCACCAAGAGTGACCATGGTAGATTCAATTTGGTGCATTTTATCATTCAGTTTGTATCCGAATTTGTGGTACATCACAATCATATCTTTTTCATGGGATTCAAGCATCCAACTGTCCATCAATATTTTTTGAAGAATCTCAGCCGGTGTCGCTTTCTTTAGTCCAACCATTTTTTTGTCGTTAAATAGATCCAATTCTTCAAGTTTTTCCCAAACAATATCATCTTGGTCAATTTTAAGTGACAATCTGAATTTAAGCTCTACTGAATCGGTATGACTATAAGGTAAAAATGCATTTACAAAATCGCGGTAGCTCATGTTTTCGCTGTCATCAATGGTATAACTATCATCAGTCATTCCTAATTGAACAAAGATATTCCACGCTCTACTAAAGCCAACTCGGCGCATGGTGCCACGATAAAGCGTTTTAATTTGATCCAAACCGTATGCGTTCTGGTATTTTAATGAATCTCTATTGGCGTACGCTTCAAAGCGACCGTAACCATCTACTTCCAAAAACTCAGTTCTTCTGAACAATCGGTGGTAAGGAATGTATTTATAATTACCTTCCTGTATAAATTTTGCTGCACTTCCTTGTCCGGCAACCACTACGTTTCTCGGATTCCAAGTAAATTTATAGTTCCATAAATTATTATCGCTTTCGGGAGCCACTAAGCCGCCAGCAAAAGATTCGAACAAAATCATCTTGCCACCTTTTGCTCTGATGCTATCTATAACTTTCATGGCACTCATATGGTCAATGCCAGGATCTACGCCAATCTCATTCATAAAGACCAAGCCTTTATTTTTTGCAGCAGTATCAAGGTCTTCCATCTCTTTGCTCACATAAGAAGCAGTGACCATGTTTTTTCCAAGTGTAATACAATCTCTGGCCACTTCAATATGATATCGTGCTGGAAGCATGGAGACCACAATATCGGCATTTTCTATGGCCTCTTTACGAGAATGATGATTAAAAACATCCAAGGTGATAGCATGCCCATGTTCGTGATTGTTGATAAGCTTCTGAGCATTATTAATGTCAATATCGCCAACAATAATGTGCAAATCTTCTTCTTCTGATTTGTCCAATAAATATTTAATTAAATAAGATGAGGATTTTCCTGAACCTATGACTAGAATCTTTCGCATAATGGGAATTCTTGAGTAATTTTGTTTTTTGAATGAACGAATTTACTAAATAACTCTCGGTTAGTGAAGCCAAAACAACAATTATAATGAACAGAATTATCTTGATTTCAGCAGCAGTGTTGGGAATTATTGCCATTGCGTTAGGAGCTTTTGCAGCACATGGTTTAAAAGAGTTGCTCACTTTTGAATCACAACAAACCTTTGAAACAGGGGTTCGGTATCAAATGTACCACGCCATAATGTTGTTGTTTGTTGGAACCACAACCTTTCTAAAAGAGAAATCAAAGAAGATTATTTATTATATGGTCCTTATAGGAGTCTTGTTTTTTTCAGGTTCAATATACGGTCTCGCCACAATGGACCTGACCGGAATTAATTTTAAAAGTATCGGCTTTATAACCCCAATTGGTGGCATGCTACTTATTCTTTCCTGGACCTTAATGCTGCTTAACTTTTTAAAACTAAAGCGGGATAATTCCTAAAAATAGGTGCCTACTTTAAAATAATGTTTAATTTTGTACAACAAACAACACAATATATTATGGCTAACAACACCCAAGCTACGAAATCGATTTCGTTAAATGAGTACGGTATAAAAAATGCCGAAGTACATTACCAACTCTCACCAGAAAAGCTTCATGATATTACCATTGCAAAAGGGCAAGGTGTAGAAGCATCTTCTGGCGCTCTTGCCGTTAATACGGGAGAATTCACAGGACGGTCACCTATGGATAGATTCATTGTTAAAGATGATGTCACCAAAGACCGGGTCTGGTGGGGAAAGGTCAACATTCCGTTCGATTCCGACGATTTTCAAAAACTGTATGATAAGGTAACCGATTATCTATCAGGCAAGGAGGTTTTTGTTAGAGACAGTTATGCGTGTGCTGATGAAAACTATAAGCTTAATATTAGAGTAATTACAGAATATCCTTGGAGCAATCAATTTGCCAATAATATGTTCTTAAGACCAACAGAAGAGGAATTAAAGAATTTTTCTCCTGAATGGACCATCGTCAATGCACCAGGCTTTATGGCCGATCCAAAAGTTGATGGGACCCGCCAACATAACTTTGCTATTTTAGATTTTACCAGAAAAATTGCCCTTATTGGTGGCACAGGATATACTGGTGAAATTAAAAAGGGAATTTTTTCTGCCTTAAACTTTATCCTGCCAGTTTTTAAGAATACCCTACCAATGCATTGTAGTGCGAATATAGGTAAGGATGATGATACCGCGATCTTTTTCGGACTTTCAGGTACAGGAAAAACAACCTTATCTGCAGATCCTGAAAGACGATTGATAGGTGATGATGAACATGGTTGGACCAAAGAAAATACCGTATTTAATTTTGAAGGCGGTTGCTATGCAAAAGTGATCAATCTTTGCGAAGAAAATGAACCAGATATTTTTAAAGCGATTAAGAAAGGCGCCATTTTAGAAAATGTCATCCTGGATGCGGATGGGAATGTTGATTTTGATGATGTATCCATAACCCAAAATACACGTGTAAGTTATCCAATTGATCATATTGATAATATTGCTGTGCCTTCTATTGGCAAAAACCCTAAGAATATTTTCTTTTTAACTGCGGATGCCTTTGGCGTGCTGCCTCCAATTTCAAAACTGACACCAAGCCAAGCGGCCTATCATTTTATTTCGGGATATACGGCAAAAGTTGCCGGTACTGAAGCTGGTGTTGTAGAGCCTACTCCTAATTTTTCAGCCTGTTTTGGTGCACCTTTTATGCCTTTGCATCCTGCAAAATATGCCGAGATGTTAAGTGATAAAATGAAAGAAACCGGTCTCAATGTTTGGTTGGTAAACACAGGGTGGACAGGAGGCCCTTACGGTGTGGGTACCCGAATGAAATTGAAATATACAAGAGCAATGATCAATGCAGTGTTGAACGGCGATTTGGGTCTATATGATTACGACCATTACCACATTCATTCCGTGTTTGGCGTAGCCCAACCAAGATCTTGCCCTGGTGTGCCTACTGAAGTGTTAAGTCCACGTACCACTTGGAACGATGATGAGGCCTATTACACAACGGCTTTTAAATTGACCAATGCTTTTAGAGAGAACTTTAAGAAATTTGAAAGCTTTGCCAGTGAAGAAATTAGAAGAGGAGGGCCGCAGCGTTACGCGTTCTAGAACACTCTTCCTGTAAAATAAAATAGGCGATTCAGAATTCTGAATCGCCTATTTTATTTTATATAAGTAAAGATGTTATTTTCCTTTATTTACTTTTTCAATATATTTTTCCAAAGCCATAGTCATTGATGGCGTTTCAGGCGTCGGTGCTAAAATATCAACCCTCAATCCATGTTCTTCAACGGCTTTTGACGTTGTATTACCAAACACGGCAATTCGTGTAGTGTTTTGCTTAAAATCTGGGAAATTATGAAATAAGGATTCAATACCTGAAGGACTGAAAAACACCAAAATATCATAGAAAACATCGGCAAGGTCAGATAAATCGCTAATAACCGTTCTGTAGAAGATAGCTTCCTTCCAATTAATATTTAAACTGTTTAGAAGTGCCGGAACTTCTTCTTTTAATTTATCGGTAGTTGGTAATAAAAACGTTTCATCTTTGTATTTTTTGATCAAAGGCGAAAGATCTTCAAAATTTCGTTTCCCAACATAAATTCTTCGTTTCCTATAAACTACATATTTTTGAAGATAAAAAGCTACTGCTTCGCTTTGACAAAAATATTTTAGAGTATCTGGCACCTTAAATCGCATCTCATCAGCCACTCTAAAAAAATGATCAACAGAATTTCTACTGGTTAAAATGATAGCAGAATATTGATTTAAGTCGACTTTTTGTTGTCTTACATCTTTCGCTGCCACACCTTCCACATGTATAAATGGTCGGAAGTCAATTTTAACTTTTTGTTTTTCCTGAAGATCAAAATAAGGCGAATTTTCGATTTTAGGTTCAGGTTGTGACACTAAAATTGTTCTCACTTTCATAGGCTTGCGGTAGTTTTAAGCTTTATATTCTACAATTATTTTATATAAAATCAGATAAGGCCCAATTTCAAGTGCGCAAAGATACAAAATAAAATAGAATATGTTGTTTAAGACTGCTTTTTGATGAATTTTAAAGGAGGTTATAAAACCGATCAGATTTATCAGAATCATAACCAAAATGACAATGAGAATACTAATCTTTGAAGGGTTTATGGTATATAATAACAGGGCATTAAGCGGTAAGAGTACAAAGCCGCTAAAATTTTTATAACTTGTTTTTTGGAACAAATAAGATTCAATGATTTTGTCAATTTCAAAGAGGCTTCCGATCAGTCGTTCTATTAAAATTTTTATAATCCCCAGTGTGGAGATCCCGAGGATAATTTTCAAAAAAACATCAAGTTCAAAACTTTGATCTGGTTGTATGGTCAGAAAGGATAGGTATCCAAAAATGGACAGAGAAATGACTAAGTTAAAAAATAGGAGGCCGTCAAAAATATCAATGAATTTTTGGTCTTTGGTATAAATTTTAAGATATCTGGAATTCCCAAAAACACGAATAAAATCCATAAATCGATTTGTAAATAATACTTTCGCAAGGCATATAAAAACCAATCCCAAAACCATGAAAATGGTAAACCATTCGTAAGTTATTATTTCGCTGATCATGCCGCTAAATTATAAAGAAAATTTTATCTCTCCATTTCAATAAAATTAATCTTTTAAAAAAACTTACTTTTGCTAAAATCTTTGCCAATGAAAGACGCTATTGTCATCATTCCAACTTACAATGAAATTGAGAACATTGAAGCTATTATTATTGCGGTTTTTGCCCAAGATAAAGCGTTCAATGTCCTTGTGGTAGATGACAACTCACCAGATTTAACGGCAGAAAAGGTGAAGTTTCTTCAAGCCGAATTTCCTGATCGTTTGTTTTTGCTGCAACGTAAGAACAAAACCGGGCTCGGAACTGCCTATATTGATGGCTTTAAATGGTGTTTGAAAAATGAATATGACTATATTTTTGAAATGGATGCCGATTTTTCGCATAATCCTGACGATTTGATTAAACTCTATCATGCCTGTGCCAATGAGGGAGCTGATGTGGCCATCGGATCACGATATATCACTGGTGTCAATGTAGTCAACTGGCCAATGAACAGGATACTATTGTCGTACTTTGCTTCAAAATATGTGCGATTTATTACACGTATGAAAATTCAGGATACCACGGCAGGGTTTGTTTGTTATAAAAGAAAAGTACTGGAAACCATAGATCTAAACGCGATAAAATTTGTGGGCTACGCGTTTCAAATAGAAATGAAATTTAAAGCCCATTTAAAAGGTTTTAAAATTGTGGAAGTTCCAGTCATCTTTACAGATCGAGCAAAAGGAAAATCAAAAATGAGCGGTGGCATTATTTCCGAAGCTGTTTTTGGAGTTATAAATATGAAATTAAAAAGCCTTTTTGGCAAATAATAAAAAATGAACATATCAAAACCATTAATCCTATTACAAAGGTTTATTGTGAATACCATGTGTCCATTAAAAACAATAAATTAAATCACATGATCTGAGCGTTTCATAGCTTTAATTCTTTTTACAAAGCTTAATTGCGAACACCATGAGTCCATTAAAAATCAATAAATTAAATCACATGAAAGTAAAAACGGTACTTATTAAAAATGCTAAAATTGTCAATGAAGGACGCATTTTTGAAGGTGATATTTTAATAGAAGGAGAATTTATAAAAGAAGTTGCTGATTCCATTAGTGCCAAAACTGCCGATGTGATGGTGGTTGATGTTGAAGGAAATTATGTTTTTCCTGGAGTGATTGATGATCAGGTGCATTTTAGAGAACCTGGATTGACTCATAAGGCAACCATCGCGTCAGAATCTAAAGCTGCAGTGGCAGGTGGCATTACGTCGTTTATTGAAATGCCAAACACATCACCACAAACCACAACCATAGAAAAACTTGAGGAGAAATTTGAAATTGCTGCAAATACATCTTACGCCAATTACTCGTTTATGTTTGGAGGAACCAACACCAATTTAGACGAGATATTAAAGGTGGATTCAAAGAATGTGGCGGGATTAAAGTTGTTTTTAGGATCGTCTACCGGCGATATGTTGGTAGACAATACGGATGTTCTTGAAAAAATATTTGAAAGCACTGATCTATTGATATCCGTGCATTGTGAAGATGAAGCTACTATTAAACAGAACCTTGAAGCACATATTCAAAAGTACGGAAATGATATTCCTATAGAATGCCATCCTGAAATTAGAAGTGCGGAAGCATGTTATATATCATCATCCAAAGCTATTGAATTGGCAAATAAAACAGGTGCTCGTCTGCATATATTCCACGTGTCCACGGCAAAGGAGACCAAGTTGTTCACAAATAAGATTCCGTTGAAGGAAAAGAAAATTACGGCAGAAGTCTGTATTCACCACCTGTGGTTTAGCGATGAGGATTATAAGAAAAAAGGAACGCTCATTAAATGGAATCCAGCGGTAAAGACGGTCGATGATCGTGAGGCTTTGTGGAAAGCCCTTTTAGATGACCGTATCGATGTGGTTGCTACAGATCATGCTCCACATACCTTAGAGGAGAAACAAAATGTTTATACCAATGCGCCATCCGGCGGACCTTTAGTGCAACATGCTTTGACGGCTATGATTGAAGCGTATCACAAGGATAAAATCAGTTTGGAGAAAATTGCTGAGAAAATGTGCCATAACCCTGCCATTTTATTTCAGATAGAGAAGCGTGGTTTTATAAAGCCGGGCTATTACGCTGATTTGGCTATAGTGGATATCAATAGCCCTTGGACGGTTAATAAAGATAATATAGTATACAAGTGCGGATGGTCACCTTTTGAAAACGTAACATTCAAGTCCAGAATAACCCATACTTTTGTCAATGGTACTTTGGTTTACAAGAATTTTAAGACCTTGGATGTCAAAGCAGGAAAACGTTTAACTTTTGAAAGATGAAACACTTTTTTTACATTTTAATCCTAATGTCTTTTGTTGGGTGTAACAAGATTAACAGACCTAAAAAGCCTAAAGACTTAATTGCTAAGGAAAAAATGTCTGACATCATGTATGACTTATACATTCTTAATGCTGCAAAAGGGGTTAATAAAAAGGTGTTGGAGCTTAATGGGATTATGCCATCAGAGTATATTTACAAAAAATATGATATTGACAGTTTGCAATTTGCTGAAAGTAACACCTATTATGCTTATGATACCAAAACCTACTCTGCCTTGGTAGAAAAAATAAAGTCCGATTTAGAAAAGGACAAAGAACTATACGAAAAACTGACCAGGGAAGAGCAACGGATGAATGATTCGCTTAGAAAAGTTAGTAGGGAATTAAAGGTAAAGGATTCCACAAGCTCCACACAAGACGAATCAGTAGATTAGCAATCCTTAGTTCTACCGGTGTGATTTAATGTACAGAGGTTTACATTGATTAAAAATTCAAGTGCTTATTAGTGTCTGATTGGCTTGCCGTCTCTATCGGCCGGAAGGATCTTTAGCCTCTCGATTTAAATCCTCCAAAAATAATTGACACGTTTCTTTAATGGAAACCTGCATTGGCTTAAATTCAAAGTCCAACCTATTTTTTAATTTTGAGGCGTCATATTTGGTAATGCTTTTGGCGCTTTTGGTCATCTGCTTGGAAAATCTCCGGCGTTTTCCCGTCAGCAATCGACGTAACCAATCCAATCGCCAACCTATTCCTAATATTATGGAGGTGGCTTCTTTACTTGCTGGTTTTACACCAAGCGCTGCGGCGGTCAAATCTTGAAACTCCTTAAACGATAAATTTTCTGAAATGACAATAAACCGTTCATTTTTAATGGTGCTTTGCATTAATGATACCATCGCCCTAACCACATCATCAACATCCACATAGGCTGTAACACCGTGAGTGTAGTAAGGCATGCCTTTATATATTTTCTTGATCAAACTGCTACTGCCGCCACTATGCCATAACCCTGGACCAATAATAATACCCGGATTTACAATAACGGCATCAACACCTTCTTGAGTGCCTCTCCATACCTCGTTCTCAGCACCGTACTTAGTAATGGCATACACACTGTTGTCATCATCTTGATTCCAAATGGTATCTTCCGTAATTAATTGTTGTGGATTTTGATGATGGCCTATAGTGGCAATAGAACTGATATAACAAAGTTTTTTAACCTGATGGGAGATGCATAGATTGACCACATTTGCCGTGCCTTCAATATTGATTTTTCGCAATTGATGGTATTTATCAGGCTCAAAACTGACAAATGCAGCACAATGATAAACATAACTGACATCTTTAAAAGCAATTTGAAGGGCTGGAATATCAATAAGATCAGCTTCTATCCATTCTATCTTTTTATAGATTGATTCAAAATCGGATGAATAGTACGCAAATACCTTTTTTACCAACTCCAATTTGTGTTGTCTTCGATAGATTGCTTTAATCTTATCGTTGGTTTTTAGCAGATTATACAATAAATGAGAACCTACCAATCCAGTGCCTCCTGTGACTAATATCATGTGACTAAAATAAAGAATTATTAGATATTAATCCCAACTTCTGCTTTGATGTTTATCTTTGCACAAAATTTATAAAATTAATTTCAAAACTCATGACAAACCCTTTTGTAGAAGATTTACGTTGGAGAGGAATGGTACACGATATCATGCCCGGAACTGAAGAGCAACTCAGTAAAGAAATGACCAGCGCCTATATTGGCTTTGATCCTACATCAGATTCACTACATATTGGCAGTTTAGTGCCTATAATTCTATTGGTCCACTTGGAAAGAGCGGGACATAAACCCTATGCTTTGGTGGGTGGTGCTACCGGAATGATTGGCGATCCTTCAGGGAAAAGTGATGAGCGCAATTTGTTGGATGAGGCTGCTTTGGCAAAGAATGTAGCCGGTATAAAATCAGTATTGTCACGTTTTTTGGATTTTAATTCGACGGCCAAGAATGCGCCGGTTTTAGTGAACAACTACGATTGGATGAAAGATTTCTCATTCATCGATTTTGCGAGAGACGTAGGTAAGCGGATTACGGTCAATTATATGATGTCTAAAGACTCTGTCAAGAAGCGTTTCTCTGGCGATGAGGGCAGTGTTGGTATGTCGTTTACCGAATTTACCTACCAATTGATTCAAGGGTACGATTTTTATCATTTGCACAAGCACCATAATATTCTTTTGCAAATGGGAGGCAGTGACCAATGGGGAAATATTACTACCGGAACCGAGTTGGTAAGACGAATGAATGTTGGGCAAGAAGCAAAAGCTTTCGCAATGACCTGTCCCTTGATTACTAAAGCAGACGGTACAAAATTTGGCAAGAGTGAAGGTGGCAATATTTGGTTGGATGCTGATAAAACTTCAGTGTATAAATTTTACCAATATTGGTTGAATACAAGCGATGAGGATGCGGTTAGGTATATTAAAATATTTACTTTTTTAGATCGACAAACGATTGAAAAATTAATTGTTGAACACCAAGAAGCTCCGCATTTGAGAATCCTGCAAAAACGATTGGCGGAAGAGGTCACTACTTTTGTACATTCTAAAGCAGATTTTGAAAATGCTGAGCGAGCCTCTAATATCTTGTTCAGTAAACAGTTTAAGCAAGATATCGGAACCTTGGATGAAGCGATGTTTTTAGAGGTTTTTGAGGGTGTGCCATTGGCGGAAATCCCTAAAGCTGAGTTCGACAATGGGGTTGATATGATTGCCGCACTCTCTGCCAAGACCAATTTTTTAAATTCCAACGGCGAAGCCCGACGTGCTCTAAAAGCGAATTCGATTTCCGTGAACAAGGAAAAAGTTGCTGAAGATTATGTCATTACAACCGATGACCTGATCAATGACAAATATATTATCCTCAATAAAGGAAAGAAGAATACCTATATTATAAAAGTGGGAGCTTAGTTAGGGATAGATCACAATTCCAATGTCATTGAAACGAGCTGTTTCATTTAATTAAATCAAAAAATTGAATTTATTAGATCCCGCCCAAAAGCGGGATTAGTTCAGCTACGTCCCACTTTTGGCGGGACTGCTTCACTAAAAAAAACGCCTGACAAAGTAAACTTCGCCAGGCGTTAAAAAACCAACCAATCAACTTAAAAACTTTTCTTTTTCAATTATAGAATACTCTTTTTTTTGGTTTCCCAAAAAGTCAGCTTTTTAAGTATGTAATTGGTCGTGTAACGTGCAGTTTAATTACATGCATATCAGACTTTAACATAGATTTATAACACCATAAGATTGCAACCGCGAATATCAGAATTGTCAAAGCGTCCGATGATCTCAAAAGCGTTATCTGGTAAGGTCTTTCCTAAGTCTTGGGTAGCAATAAATGAACAAGAATTATAATTTGCCAAATCAATAATATTGACCCCACCTGTTTTGTAATTGGATAAGATGGCCATAGGATCTTCAGTGTCTCTGGTTAGGACCCGCATCCAATTGGGACATTTAAAAATGCCGTGTCCCTTAGAGTAAGCTTGACTCAATAATTCGGTCATCCCATACTCACTATGAATAGTCTGTACTCCAAAACCTTGTTTAAGAATGTCATGTAACGCGTCTCTAACCATTTCTTTTCGTCTGCCCTTCATCCCGCCAGTTTCCATAATGATGGTGTTTTTTAATTGAAATTGATAAGATTCAACCAAGTCCAATAGTGCGAAAGACACCCCAATGAGTAGTACTTTTTTGCCTTGACTATCCAAGGTTATTAAAAGATCCTTTAAATCTGAATGATTATCGAGATAGAACCCGCTTTCGGCATGTCCGGACTGTTTGATCATATCGTCCACCATATATATCAGAGAAGAACCTTGGCGCTCCAAATACGAAGGCAATAATGCCAACACAACATAGTTTTCAATAGCACCATAAAAATGAGAAAATGCACTTCTAAAACTGGCCTCATAAAAGTTGATGTCCGTAACTTGATGCTTACTAGTTACATTACCAGTTGTGCCAGAACTCGTAAAAACTTTCTCAACTGCTTGAGTGGTGCTCAGGACATCGTGCGATTTAAAGAATTGTATGGGGAGAAATGGAATGTCTTCAATGCGTTTGATATCACTATAATGTATATATAACAAATCACAAAACGAACGGTATACGGGGTTGTTCTCAAACTGAAATTTGAAAACTTTTAAGCATGCTGATTCAAACTCGGCCGGTGTTTGAATATTGAAAATAGAATCCATCGTAATCATATCACAAAAATATAGAAAATAAAAAATGCCTTAACTAAATATCACGGGCCTTTTTTAATATTTAATGGATTATTGGCGCAATAACAAATTATTGGATTAATTGCGGTGAATCACAAAATAAAGTAACACTCGAAGTCCTATTTGCGACTACAAAAGGAATTATTCAGTCATATAATTATAAAAAATAGTTGGTCCGTAGAAGAATTGATATGTGTAGCTTAGTGCTTAGCTTACTTGACCACCAGTTTTCTTGTGGCAGAATTGTTACCTTCCTTGATTTTTAAAATATAGATGCCGGCTGTCAATTTGGAGATGTTCAGTTCTTTTCCGAAAAGAGAGGTCGCAAGGATTTTTTTACCCAACACATCATATATTTCAATGTTTTTGGTCAAGTTTTCTTTCGTGGTAATATAGATTTTGCCAGTGCTAACAGGGTTTGGGAAAATTGACAAATCAACAATCCCATCAGAGGCAGGCACTGTAGTTGTAGAGGAGTTCATTTGTGCATAACCCGTTGTCATACCCATACCGAGCCCGAAGAATAAAAAAAGAATGTAAATGTAATTTTTCATCATGCAAAAGTAGTTTTTCTTCAAATGAATTTTTGTAATTAAAGGTACTAAATATTATGGCAAATCCCATACCAAAAATTTGTTAAACATTAAAATTTTCGATAAAAGGTTAAAAAATTGTTGGCTACAGGTTATCTTAAGGTTATCAATCGCCTGCTTTTTTCATAAGTATCTGCTTATAACCTTATCTTTACACTATAACTTATTGAAATACCCTAATGAGAAAGAAGGATATAAAAATTCTGTTGGTTGATGACGAACCAGACATTTTAGAAATAATTGGTTACAATCTTTCTGTCGAAGGTTATCAGATTATTACGGCAGAAAATGGTAATAAGGCCATTAAGAAAGCAAAGAAAGAACATCCACAACTTATTATCATGGATGTTATGATGCCTGGAATTGATGGTATTGAAGCGTGTGAACAAATTCGAAAGATACCGGAACTCAGCAATACCATTATTACTTTTTTGACGGCCCGCGGTGAGGATTATTCACAAATGGCCGGTTTTGATGCGGGTGCTGACGATTATATTACCAAACCTATTAAGCCCAAAGTGTTGACCAGTAAGGTCAAAGCGCTATTGCGGCGCTTAAATGAAGAGCGGCCATCGCAAAATATTCTTAAAATTGGTGAGTTGATCATTAATAGGGAAGAGTACAAGATTCTGCATCATGGCAAGGAAATCATTTTACCGAGAAAGGAATTCGAATTATTATCTTTGTTAGCCACCAAACCCAATAAGGTATTTGAACGCGAAGAAATATTGAATAAAGTGTGGGGCAATGATGTGGTTGTCGGTGGTCGGACCATAGATGTCCACATCAGAAAATTACGTGAAAAAATTGGAGATGATTGTTTTAAAACCGTAAAAGGGGTAGGTTATAAATTTGTTGACTAATGCAAAAAAAAATCAGAAAATCCTATAAGTTTGCTTTTAAGACCACCCTTTATATTACTGCGGTTTTAACCATATTGCTTACTTTGTTTTCTGTCCTCACCAAATCCTTTAATCTTTGGGCGATTTTAGGCTTTTCAGTTCTTACTTATGTCATTTCATTTTTCATCATTCAATATCGGGTCGAGCGGTTTATTTATAGAAGAGTCAAAAAAATATATGACGATTTGACTTTATTGGAGTCTGCTACGATACGCAAGCAGCCCATAACGACCAATATGGCAACGCTGACCCAAGAAATTGGAAAATTTGCTCAAGATAAAAAGCTCGAGATTGAAACCCTAAAAGTTAGGGAAGAATACCGCAAGGAATTTCTGGGGAACATCTCTCACGAATTAAAAACCCCACTATTTACGGTCCAAGGTTATGTGTTGACTTTATTGGATGGCGCCATGGACAACGAAAGTCTTCGTAAAAAATATCTCGAAAGAGCAAATAAAGGCGTGGAACGATTGATTTATATTGTACAGGATTTGGATATGATTACCAGATTGGAAGTGGGCGACTTGAGTCTTAATATAGAGCCATTTGATATTGTGGCTTTGGTGGAGAGCGTATTCGATTTACTCGAAATGAAATCTGCAAAGAAGAAAATTACCTTGACTTTTGATATGCAGTACCCTAATCCAATTATGGTCAAGGCTGATAAAGAACGGATCAGACAGGTGCTGACCAATCTTGTGGTCAATTCAATTAAATACGGACGAACCAAGGGAACTACCGAAATCAGTATTGAGAATTTAATAAAAAACAAGGTGATTGTACGGGTTACTGACAATGGTGAAGGTATTGCTAAAGCTAATATCCCCCGACTTTTTGAGCGTTTTTACAGAATTGATAAAAGTGGCTCCCGAAAGGAAGGTGGTTCCGGACTGGGGTTATCTATTGTAAAACATATTATTGAAGCTCATGATGAGAAAATTTATATTGAAAGTGAATTGAGCGTAGGTAGTGAATTCTCATTTACGCTCGAAAAGGTGAAATAGTTCTTTAAAATTAGAAGAGTTCTCAATAATGCTTAGACCTTTGTAATTATCAATAGCTTCAAGTTTTTTTAAATTGAAATCGTTCTGTTTGCAGAATGGTGCCAAATGATTGTCTTGCATTCTTTTGGCTAAATAATATTGCTCAAATTGTCCCGGTGTCGGAATAAAAAAGGCTTTCTTTTTCAGTTTGGCTAAATCCATGATGGTGGTATAACCGGAACGTGCAACGACTAAACGACTTGAATTTATGGATTTCTCCAATAAATCCGTCGTCATAAAGTTATAAATAGTGAGATTGCCTGATTCTTCAATTCTTTGTTCATCTTCTACAACACCTTTAACAAAAAGTACTTTACCTTGATGCTTTTTAAATTCCTCTAATAATTTATTTTCTAAAATTGTGCGTTGTGGCTCCGGACCGGATAGCAACACCATGATGTCATACATTATTTCGGATGATTTCTTTTCAAACCTACTTAAAATCCCAATATATTTTATATTAAGCTTAGAGTCATCAATATGTCCCATTTTTCCGCTCAAATTATATGGCCCAAAATTATCAGGAACCCAGCATTCGTCAAATCGTTTTATGGTTTTTTGATGTAGCATGGAGCTGAGCCAGGTTGTACTACCGCTTAATACTCTCAATTGATGGGTAATAAAAACCGAAGGCACGTCTTTATGGAAAATGCCAAATCTGTTATCTGAAATGATGCCATCAATAGCGTGGGTTTTAACGATTTTTTGGATTTCATTATGCTCCTTACGTATAGTTCTTAGAATTTTTGGTGAATCTTTGAAAATCTTAAGCTTTAAATAATGGCCTTTTTTGGCATAGGTAATATTATAAGATGGTAACGCCAATGCTTCCAAATCAGGGAATTCTTTTACAAGTAGAGTTAGTGCGGCACCATCGCTCGCAAGAATTGGAGTGAAATTGTGTGCTATTAAGGCCCGGATGATCGGAATGCAACGCGTGGCATGGCCCAACCCCCAATTTAAAGGAGCAACGAGTATTTTTTTATTCATTCTACTTTTAAGGTACGATCACTTCTTTGTGCATTCTCAATACGAGCGGTTTGTGTTTTTCTATACGCATCGGTGGTTCCGCTCTAAACTTTTCCTGCAAAATAGACTATGGCGAGCTGTTTTCAGCTTTAGTAAAACCAAAAAAGTGCCAATTTGATATTTCACACAATTTATTATTCCAAAAAAATCTCTTAATATTCAAAGATAAGGAACTTAAGGCTTAGATATATTTGATTAATTTTGCCAACTATAAAAAAAAGCCTGCTAAGATCTGCAACTTGTAACTTTTACCCGTTTTGCCTGTCTCTAGCTTTGCCAATAGAGGGAAATAAAATACAATATAACTGTGGGAAGTAAAAACAAACTCAAAAGATTTAAGGAAAATGAAACCTTTTCAAACGTTTATCAACCAAGTCGGGAAGAGTTGGTTAATGAGAATTTTGATTTAAAGGGACGTTGGAATGCGGAGGTTTTTAAAAATGATCACCCTATAGTTTTAGAACTGGGCTGTGGAAAAGGAGAGTATACGCTTGGTTTGGCTGAAAGATATCCAAATAAAAACTTCATTGGAATAGATATAAAAGGCGCTCGATTTTGGCGAGGTGCAAAAACTGCCGTGGAAGATAACATTTCTAATGTTGCTTTTCTACGTACGCAAATTGAGCTTATTGATCATGCCTTCGGGGCGCACGAAGTTGATGAGATTTGGATAACTTTCCCAGACCCACAAATAAAATATAAACGCACCAAACACCGTATGACCAACGCCGTTTTTCTGGAGCGCTATAAGTCCATCCTTAAGCCAGAAGGTGTGGTCCATTTAAAAACCGATAGTGAATTTATGCATGGTTATACGTTGGGGCTCTTGCATGGTGCGGGGCATGAGGTGTTATACGCCAATCATAATGTGTACAAGCAAGAAGGAAGTCCAGCGGAAGTTACAGAAATTCAGACCTATTATGAGGGTCAGTATTTAGAAAAAAACAAAGCAATTACCTATATTAGATTTAAAATTAAATAATTTTGAGCATTACGGTCATATTTTTACTCGGAATGATTATCGCCCTTGTGGGGGTCATTCCACCTGGATTATTAAATATGACAGCGGCCAAAATAAGCTTGAAAGAAGGCCATGTAAGGGGCATTATGTTTTCCATTGGGGTTTGTGTTGTCGTATTTTTACAAACCTATATAGCGGCCATGTTTGCGAGGTATTTAACCAACCACCCAGATGTAGTTATGGTATTGCAACGTGTGGCATTTGTAATATTTGTGCTGATTACCGTTTATTATCTCCTCATCGCAAAGGCAACCTCTAAAACTGAAATTGATCCGCAATCCAGAAGCAAACACAGCCGGTTTTTTCATGGCATGTTTTTGTCGGCCATAAATGTATTCCCAATTCCATATCAAGCCTATATGACCGTTACCTTAGCATCATTTGGATGGCTGGAATTTAACCGACCCATGATTATTTCTTATGTGGGCGGTGCCGTAACTGGGACTTTCGTCATGTTATATATGTATATTTTCTTTTTCGACAAAATCAAAAATAAAAATCTTACCTCTCAGAGAAATATGAATTACATAATTGGTTCTATAACAGGCATTATTGCCATCGTCACTTTGGTCAATATTATAGCTGACCTATGAAACCAGAAACGCTCAGTTTTTTTGATAAAGTATATGAGGTTGCTAAGCAAATTCCCTACGGACGGGTGACCAGTTTTGGTGCCATTGCAAATTTTCTGGGTGCAGCCAGAAGTGCCCGAATGGTGGGCTATGCTTTAAACGGTTCGGTTGGTAAGGATGTTCCGGCACATCGCGTTGTCAATAGAAAAGGCTTGCTTACTGGTAAACATCATTTTGAAGGCACTAATTTAATGCAGCAACTTTTGGAGAGTGAAGGCGTTATTATAGAGGATAATCAGGTAGTAAATTTTGATAAGGTCTTTTGGGACCCCAGTAAGGAACTGTAAATTTAGGAGTTCAAAACCGAAAGATTTGGTGCTGATTAGTCACTTTTTGAATGCGTCACGACAGGTCCTTATGTTTTGAGAATTTCAAATTGATCTCATAAAAAATAGGGATAGACTGCATCTATCCTGTCATTTAAATCTTAATGCTTCCAGCTTCCTACTTCCATCTATATTAATTATATTTGCACTTTAGAATCATTCTTAATAAAACCAAGCAAAGATTTTAAGATGGACTTTTTTGACCTTCTTTTATCTTTGTCTTTTAGCATCTTATCACAATGAAATTACATAAACAAGATATTCTTAAAGCGCTTGAGAGCATCTCAGTGCCTGGCGAAGGTAAAAATATGGTAGACAGTGGTGCGGTAAAAAACGTCGTTACTTTTGCTGACGAAGTTATCGTGGACATTACTATTTCCAATCCGACGCTTCAAGCAAAGAAGAAAACTGAAGTTGAAATCATGAAAACCATCCATGATAAGGTTTATGAGAAAGCAAAAGTTACCGTCAATATTAAGGTGGATGCGCCACCAAAATCGGCTGCTAATACCATTAAAGGGAAATCCATCCCGGGCATTCAAAATATTATAGCCGTAGCTTCGGGTAAAGGAGGTGTCGGGAAATCAACGATTACCGCAAATTTAGCTGTTACTTTGGCTAAAATGGGATTTAAGGTTGGTATTTTAGATGCAGATATTTATGGTCCATCTGCACCTATCATGTTTGATGTGGAGTTGGAGAAGCCTATAGCCATAAATGTTGATGGAAAATCCAAAATGAAACCAATAGAAAGCTACGGGGTTAAAATATTGTCCATCGGGTTTTTTACCCAACCAAATCAAGCTGTGGTTTGGCGTGGTCCAATGGCAGCAAAAGCACTCAATCAAATGATTTTTGATGCCCATTGGGGGGAGTTGGATTTTATGCTCATCGATTTACCGCCTGGAACTGGAGATATTCATTTAAGTATCATGCAGTCTTTGCCTATCACAGGAGCTGTTATTGTCAGCACCCCGCAAAATGTGGCCTTAGCTGATGCCAAGAAAGGTGTTGCTATGTTTCAGCAAGAAAGCATAAACGTTCCGGTGTTAGGTATTATTGAAAATATGGCCTATTTTACACCAGCTGAATTACCAGATAACAAGTATTATATTTTTGGAAAAGAAGGCGCAAAACACCTCGCCCAAGATTTAGATGTTCCATTTTTAGGTGAGATTCCATTGGTGCAAAGTATCCGCGAAGCTGGAGATGTAGGGCGGCCTGCAGCACTTCAGACAGCGACTGCGTCAGAAAAAGCTTTTGAAAAATTAACCCAAAACGTAGTGGAAGAAGTGGTCAGACGTAATGACGCCTTGCCACCTACAGAAGCTATTAAGATTACAACGATGGCTGGTTGTTCAGCAGTTAAAAAATAAATAACAATGCCAATTGGTATTGCCAACACCTTTAAATAAGTAATATGACAACTGATGAACTTAGATTAAATGTTGAGAAAGCACTTGATGAAATCCGTCCATTTTTGCAAAGTGACGGTGGAGACATTTCTTTATTGTCCATTGAAAATGACAATTTAGTAAGGGTCCAATTAGAAGGCGCTTGTGTAGGATGTTCAGTCAATCAAATGACCTTAAAATCGGGAGTTGAAATGACCATTAAAAAATATGCGCCACAAATTGAACATGTTATCAATGTTGATGCAACTAAAGCAGAGTGAGGTTATATTTCCGATAGCTATCGTTTAGGTTTTTGTTAAAGGTGTTTCTCGGCTTTAGCTTTGAAAACATCAAAACCTAATTCTTACCGCAAATGACAAATATCATAAGATTTTAATTTTATAATTTGAAAATTTGCGTTATAAAACAAAGTTGAATTAAATGAAATACCACTTAGGTCTGTTGACAGACAGGTTAGTGGCCACTATATGATTAAAACAGATATACTTATCATCGGCGCAGGTCCTGCAGGACTTTTTGCTGTGTTCGAAGCCGGATTGTTAAAAATGAAATGCCACCTTATTGACGCTTTGCCACAGCCTGGCGGTCAATGCACGGAGCTTTACCCTAAAAAACCCATCTATGATATTCCTGGATTTCCTGAAATCTTAGCGGGCGATTTAACCAAAAATCTTTTGGAACAATGTAAACAATTTGAGCCTGGGTTTACCTTGGGCGAGCGTGCGGATACCATCGAAAAACAAGAGGATGGCAGTTTTATTGTCACCACCAATAAAGGAACCAAACATCAAGCACCGGTAATTGCCATTGCTGGTGGTTTAGGGAGTTTTGAGCCGCGTAAACCTCAAATTGCCAATATTGGCTACTTTGAAGATAAAGGTGTCGAATACTTTATAAAAGATCCGGAAATTTATAGAAACAAACGTGTCGTTATTTCCGGCGGAGGTGACTCTGCTTTGGATTGGAGTATTTACCTTTCTGACATTGCTTCTGAAGTGACCTTAATCCACAGGCGCAATGAATTTAGAGGCGCTTTGGATTCTGTGGATAAAGTCCAAGAGTTAAAGGATGCTGGCAAAATAAACCTAGTAACACCGGCAGAGGTCATTAATATTGTTGGTGACCATAAAGTGGAGGCCGTAGTGGTTTCGCAAGCCCAAAATATCGAAAAGGAGTTTGAGATTGAGTGTGACCATTTTATTCCACTGTTTGGACTATCTCCTAAACTTGGGCCTATTGCGAAATGGGGACTCGAAATCGAAAAAAATGCTATTGTTGTTAACAATGCCTTAGATTATCAAACCAATATTCCAGGAATTTTTGCCATAGGTGATGTGAATACCTATCCTGGTAAATTAAAACTTATTTTGTGTGGCTTCCATGAAGCAACCTTGATGTGTCAAGCGGCTTACCAGATACTAAACCCTGGAAAACGCTATGTTCTAAAATATACGACAGTCAGCGGGGTTAATGGATTTGATGGAACGCGAAAAGAAGCGCCTAAGCAAGTTGTGAAAACCATAGATTAATATTGTGAACAGGGGGCAGTAGGCTGATAAAGGAAAAAAGTAGCTGCCGTGGATGAACAAAAAATTCTGCATGAATACTTAAACTACCTGCAAGGTTTTAACACCTTGTAGGTCTAAAATATAAAAGTACCCGAATTAAAGATTACTTCATGGAACAAGATGTAAAGATCACAATAACAGATAGAGAGGGAGTCGCCCATGAGGTTATGGCACCAACAGATATGGCCATGAACTTAATGGAAGTTGTAAGAAGTTATGAACTTGCACCAGAAGGTACCATTGGTACCTGTGGTGGTATGGCCATGTGTGCTTCCTGCCAATGTTATGTTATAAACGGGACACCGCTTCCAGAAATGGAAGATGAAGAAGAAGCGATGTTATCTGAAGCTTTTTTTGTAAAAGAAAACTCCCGATTGAGCTGTCAAATTCCTATTACTCCTGAATTAGAGGGCTTGGAGGTTGAATTAGCCCCTGAATCTTAATCAAAAAACAGCGCACGTTCTGATAGCAATCAGGATAAAATTTGTGTGGTCTTTCTCGTCTTAAACCGTTTTATATTCTGCTAATTTCTTTGGCCCTTCCAATAGGACTCTCACAATTTGTAATACTCCATCATCATTTGTGGCAATCAGCCATTTGATCAAGGAGATTTCTCCGTTTTCAATTTCCAAACCAGTGATACATCTTGGGTGGACGCAGCTGCCGTCGTTAAAAAACGCTATATCCCCCGGCTCTGGAAACCGTGGTCGGTGCGTATGGCCCGCAATAGTAATGAGGTTATGGTTTGCCATGATCCAATTCTTTGTACGACTTTCAACCTTTATCAGTTCTGTATAGTTTTTAGCCGGTGTCGTTGGATCAGCAATCCCCATAACATTTAAGGGTTTCCATAGGACTCTGACCAAAAACCGACTCCATTTCCAGAAGGTATAATTCCACCAATCGGCTTGATGTCCGTGGACCAAGAAAATTTCTTGTTGGGTTTCAGTGTGTTTTAATCGAATGCCTTCGTGGTATTCAATTCCTGGAAAAAGATCAACATCAGCTCCTAAGCGTTTATCAAAATATGTGTAAAGATTTTTTTTGACATAATCGGAGTCTTTATAAGCCATGTCATGATTGCCCCATATCAGGTGAAGTCTGTTCTCATCAAAAAATGACTTCATTAAGAGATAGACGTTTTTATGGGCTTCCAAAATGGGTTCTATAGATAAATTTTCCCATAACTCATCACCATCACCAAGTTCACAATAATGGAAACCTTTGGCATAATAATGTTTTAGAGCATGAAAATAAATGTTGCGGTTGTTTGCGAAATCGTCAGCGAAACTATTATCTCCTCGATGGCAATCACTAAATAATATGAATTTACTATGGTCATCAAAAGGGATGACTTTTGCGTTTTGATAAGCACGATCGAACCTTTTTTTTGAGGACATATGAATATTTTACTTAAAAGTACAAAAAAATGCTTCTCGATAGGGAAGCATTTTTTTGTTTTGAAAAGCCATAAAGCTCAAAATTTAAGCACTATCAAAAGATAAATTAAGTGGTGCCTAAAAGACTCCTACCTGCGCAAGAACATTATTTAAAAGCATTTAAGCCAGTGATGTCCAATCCTGTAATCAGCAAGTGGATGTCATGTGTGCCTTCATAGGTGATGACGCTTTCCAAATTCATGGAATGTCTCATAATACTGTATTCGCCCGTAATCCCCATGCCGCCTAACATTTGACGTGCATCACGTGCAATGGTAATCGCCATATCCACATTATTACGCTTGGCCATTGAAATTTGCGCTGAAGTTGCGGTTCCATTTTCTCTCATAACACCAAGTCGCCACGCCAATAATTGCGCTTTGGTAATTTCAGTAATCATTTCGGCTAATTTCTTTTGCTGCAATTGGAACTGTCCAATTGGTTTTCCAAACTGAATACGCTCCTTGCTATAGCGTAAAGCGGTGTCGTAACAATCCATAGCGGCTCCAATGGCGCCCCATGCAATGCCGTAACGAGCCGAATCTAAGCACCCAAGCGGTGCGCCCAATCCAGATTTGTTAGGCAACAAGTTTTCCTTAGGCACTTTAACATTATCAAAAATAAGTTCCCCAGTGGCCGAAGCTCTCAAGGACCATTTGTTATGAGTTTCAGGGGTTGAAAATCCTTCCATCCCGCGTTCTACGATTAGACCATGGATTCGACCCTCTTCATTTTTTGCCCATACAATGGCTACTTGACAGAAAGGTGCATTTGAAATCCACATTTTGGCACCATTTAATAGATAATGATCGCCTTTATCCTTAAAGTTTGTGGTCATTCCTCCCGGATCACTACCATAATCAGGTTCCGTCAGTCCGAAACTTCCCATCCATTCACCACTGGCAAGTTTTGGAAGGTATTTTTGTCGTTGTGCTTCGTTGCCGTATTTCCAGATAGGATACATTACTAATGATGATTGTACGGACGCCGTACTTCTAACGCCAGAATCGCCACGTTCAATCTCCTGCATGATCAATCCATAGGAAATCTGATCGAGTCCGGCACCACCATATTCAGCAGGAATATAAGGCCCAAAAGCACCAATTTCGGCAAGGCCGTCGATGATCTGTTTCGGGAACTCTGCGCGTTGTGCGTAATCTTCAATAATAGGGGAAACTTCACGTTTTACCCATTCTCTTGCGGCATCACGTACCAAACGATGCTCGTCATTTAGTAACTCATCAATATTATAATAATCAGGGGCTTGAAACAAATCTGGCTTCATTCTTTTGGATTTAAATTATTGAAATACAAAAGTAACGAAAACGTTTTCAGGGAACAATTTAAAACTACATTTTGAGGTAGAAATCTTTGGTCAAAGCAATATAATCTTCAGTGTAGTGGTGTCGTGCAGTCTCGATGATAAGTTCTTTTGGCTGGACTGAGGTTTCCTGAAAGGAGAATTGAATTAAACTTCGTTTGATTTCTGACTGCGGCGTTCCCTTGACCCTCAGAATTTGATTAGGATAAAGATGCTCTTTAGAGGCCAAAACGATAAATTCTTTTTCTTCCGAAAACGGAATGACCACGGAAAAACTTCCTTGTGGCGAAAGTAATTTTGAAACACTTTCAACAAGCTGTCTGAACGGCATGGCATCAACAAATCGTGCCAAATCACGTTGCTCATTGTCACTTTTGTAAGTGTTTAGAAAAAATGGCGGATTGGAGACAATCAAGTCATATTTTTCTGAATCCGATTCGTCATCAGAATGTTCCTTCACAAACTCCTCCAAAGCGGCATGATAGCAAAAAAGCCGATCTCCCCAAGGTGACGCCTCAAAGTTTTCAACACATTGTTCGTAGGCAGCATCATCAATTTCAATGGCATCAATAATTTCGGCAGACATGGCTACTGCACCGCTACGTTGTGCTAGCATTAAGGCCAAAATCCCAGTGCCTGCACCAATATCCAGAATAGAATAAGGATTTGAATCCAACGAGGTCCATGCACCGAGCAATACCGAATCGGTACCAATTTTCATGGCGCATCGGTCTTGTTTTATTGTAAATTGCTTGAAGTTAAAAGGTTTCATTTAAAGCACCAGATTTTTAAAATTCCAAATTCCAAAGTAAAAATAATAATTAGGTTTTGTTTATGATTGCCGATGAAATTTCACATAATTCTTCCGCTTCGTCTGTAAGTTGAGGTCATCCTTAATTCAATTAACTCATTTAAATCCTTTTAAAATTTTGGCAATAATATTGATTCCTTGGTTTCCTTTCTTGCAATTCATAGCGGTATGTCTTCTCCATAGCCTTCAAGAGTTGAGGCTATAATTTTGGCTCTATCAGTACTTTGGAGCTGTTAATTGGAATTTTGTACTTACATTATTATCTGTCTATTTGGTAGACAGCACATTTATTGTAGGTACAATTCAATCAGTCCTTCCGGCGTATCAACCGTAATCATTTTTTTCTTTTTATCCACTTTTTTGATAAAATCATCATTCATCGGAATCAAGATTTCAATCCCATCTCGATCAATCTCAAAAAGAGCCTGGGCCGTCGAGTCATTGACCGATTTTACGGTGCCAACCTTTCCGAAATTGACATCTTCGACTGTAAATCCGATAATTTCATGAAAATAAAATTTATCGTCATCAAGCTTAGGTAAAAACTCCAAAGGCAGGTAGAGCTCAGACTTAAGTAAGGCGTCGGCATCCTGTTCGGTGTCTACATCTTCAAATTTTATGCGCAGCAATTCTGATTTATGCAATTGTGAAGACTCAATAAAAAATGGTACCAAATTATTCCGAAGATCCACAAAAATAGATTCCATATCTTCGAACATCTCGGGTTCATCCGTGTCCAGCTTTATCAACAATTCACCTTTAAAACTGTATTTTTTTACAATTTTTCCAACGTAGAAGCAGTCTTTTTTTAGCATTGGTTTTTTTTTATTTAATCTATAATTTAATTAAAATCTTTTATAATGTATGAAATATTACTCAAGTTATGTGAGACCCAGATAAAGGTTGAGATCTCTACAATAACACTTTCTTTTGCTTTAAAAAGAATACTATTTCACAAAAAAACTCCGATAGGTCATATCGGAGTTTAAAAGTATAAAAAATAAATTCTTTATTCTTCTGTTTTTGTTTCAGCATCTTGTGTAGCGGCTTCATCCGTAGTACCTTCAGTTTCGGTAACTTCTTCAGCAGGCGCATTTGCAGCAGCTTCAGCAGCTTCTGCGTCGGCAATAACCTGAGCAGCTTCAGCTTCACGCTTAGCATTTGTTTCTTTTTCAGCTTCAAGAGCTTTCGCTTTAGCATCAGCATTGGCTTTTGCTAAACCTTCTTTTTTGGCGTCAACTTTACTTGCTTTTTCTTCCAACCAAGCCGCAAATTTTTCTTCTGCCTGCTCTTCTGTTAAAGCACCTTTTCTAACTCCACCTGCAAGATGATTTTTCAGCATGGCACCTTTATATGACAAAATTCCTCTTGCCGTATCCGTAGGTTGTGCGCCATTTTGAAGCCAACTTACAGCCAAATCAACATCTAACTCAATAGTTGCTGGATTGGTTGTTGGATCGTAAGCACCGATTTTCTCTAAGTATTTACCATCTCTTTTTGATCTTGCATCAGCTGCAATAATCCAGTAGTAAGGTTTCCCTTTTTTACCACGTCTTTGTAATCTGATTTTAACTGACATAAATAATTAATTAGTGAGGTTCGCGACCTCTATTATTAATAAGTGCCTTCTTGACATAATCAATTTATGCCATTCAAGCGGGCGCAAAGATACTACAAATATTTTTTTATTTTCAAATTATTTAAAGTAAATAAAGTGATGGCTCAGACATTTGATGTCCTGTGCCCCAATTGTTTACTTATTTTTGAAAAATCCAACAGCGTTTTCATAGGAAGGAATGAATTAAACATAGCGTTTCATTGCGATTTGTGTCGTTTGGAACGAAATCTTTTAGCCGAATAGATAAATTTTATCTTAAAATTTTAAAATCGTTCTTAATTGGTTGGCTCGATAAATAGGGTGGAGTTCTTAAAAAAATCTTTGGTTTCATGTTATTCAATAGCTTGTTTTTTGTTTATTAGTACTCTAATAAGTTATTTAAATTTGTTGCCATGAAAAAAGTTGCTTTGTTTTTAATAATACTATTCACATGCTATGGATGTGGTGATGAGGTGCAGTTTAATACTCCTGCATTGCAAGGAAATAAGAACTATCAACTTTGGCGTGCAACTTACTTTGATGCGGTGCTTGCTGAACATGGCCAACTGACCATCAATGCCGGAACCAAAACAGAAAAATTGGAGATCGTGTTAGTGTCGCTTAAAGAAGGAGCGTATAGCTTATCTAAAATGAGTGATTCTAAGATTGATTTTTTGGATGAAGAAAATATTTCATATTCTACGGCCAATCTTCAAAACCCGGAAGATAATTTTGAACAGGAAATCGGACAGGTGGTCATAACAGAATTTGATGGAAATACCATCACTGGGACCTTTAGATTTATTGCTTTTTCTGCAGATGGACAGGATTCCGTCGGATTTAATGATGGCATTTTCTATAAAGTGCCAGTGCGTTAACCAAGTGTTAAAGGAGCAATCACTGAAACAATGAAATGGATTACTTTTTTCTTGTCAACTGTTTATAACTTTGCTTTAGAAAAACATTAATTATATGTAATTTTAAACACTTTTTGGTGAAACCCAAAACCTGGAAGTGAAACGTCATGGTTATTGAGTTTTAAACCGATAGCTGTTGAGATAATCCTGCTTATTTGCAGGGTCTTAGTTTTAATGGCTCAGTACTTGATTAAGAAAAGGAAATTCACCCAACAATTCGGCAATTTCAAGCTCAAACATTCCTATATAAGGTCAAAACTCATGATCTCATAGAAATGTTTCACACGGTGTTTGATAATCGATTTTATTATTGTGGATTTGAGAAAAAGTCGGTGTAATAGCCATAATATTTTACCATTTAGGGAAGTTAAAAGAGAATTTTTTTATGTATTTAATATTCGATACTGAAACTACAGGATTACCAAAGCGTTGGGATGCACCCATTAGTGATACAGATAACTGGCCGAGATGCATACAGATTGCATGGCAATTGCATGATGGTATGGGGAACTGCATTGAACATCAGGACTATTTGGTGCAACCTGACGGATTTAATATTCCATATGATGCTGAGAAAATCCACGGTATTTCAACTGATTTGGCCCAGCAACAAGGTGTGCCGCTTGCAGAAGTATTGGAAAAGTTCAATGCTGCTTTGGCAAAAACTAAATTTGTAGTCGGTCAGAATGTTGGTTTCGACCTGAATATTATGGGGGCTGAGTTCCATCGTGAAGCCGTGGTCAATAATTTGCAGGAACTTCCGGTTTTGGATACCTGTACCGAGCACACTGCCAACTTGTGTCAACTTCCTGGAGGACGTTATGGAAGGTTCAAATTGCCGACCTTGACGGAGCTGCATGAGTTTCTATTTAATTCACCCTTTGCCGAAGCCCATAACGCTACTGCCGACGTTGAAGCCACTACACGTTGCTTTTTAGAATTAATACGACGTGAGGAGTACACTCAGGAACAGTTGGATGTATCGTCAGACTATTTTGAGAATTTTAAAGAAGCCAATCCGGCAACCATTCAACTTATCGGATTAAAGCACATTAACCTAAAGGCTGAAAGTGCGAAGATCAAAAAGCAGATTGAGGCCCTTCAAGAATCTGACGAACCTACCAAAAAAGAGATTGCCCAGAATATTGAAGAACTTAAAGAAGTGGAGTTTGTGCACTTGCACAACCACTCTCAATTCTCTGTATTGCAATCTACTATAAGTATTCCAGAATTGGTGGCAGCAGCGGCAGAACACAAGATGCCTGCTGTGGCCTTAACGGATCATGCCAATATGATGGGTGCTTTCCATTTTATAAAGGCAGTGGGCAATCATAATAGAACCGTGGAAGCCAAAAATAAAGCTGCGGAAGAACGTGGTGAAATCCCAACTGAAAAAATAATCAAGCCAATCCTTGGCTGCGAATTTTTTGTCTGTGAAGACCATAAAGATAAATCACGTAAGGATAATGGCTATCAGATTGTCATTTTGGCCAAGAATAAAAACGGCTATCACAACCTGTCCAAATTATCATCGCACGCCTTTGTGGATGGCTTTTATTATTTGCCACGGATTGATAAAAAATTGATCCAACAATACAAGGAAGATTTGATTGTATTAACGGGGAATCTTTATGGTGAAGTCCCGAGTAAGATCTTGAATATAGGTGAGAACCAAGCGGAAGAAGCTTTGCTCTGGTGGAAAGAAGAGTTTGGCGATGATCTTTATATCGAGTTGATGCGTCATAATCAGGAAGATGAAAATCGTGTAAATCCGGTGTTGATTGATTTTGCTAAGAAACATGACATCAAGTTGGTGGCCACCAATAATACCTATTATAGTAAGAAAGAAGATGCCAATGCACACGATATTTTGTTGTGTGTAAAAGACGGCGAGAAGCAGTCTACTCCAATTGGCCGTGGAAGGGGTTATCGTTACGGGTTGCCCAACCAAGAATATTATTTCAAGTCTTCAGAAGAGATGAAAAAGCTCTTTAAGGATATTCCTGAGGCTATTTCCAATATACAGGAAGTGGTGGACAAGGTTGAGGCTTTTGAATTGGCAAGGGATGTTTTGTTGCCTGCGTTTGAAATTCCTGAAGAATTTAAGCATGAAGAAGATCTAATTGATAACGGGAAACGCGGAGAGAACGCTTATCTGCGTCATATCACTTATGAAGGCGCCAAGAAACGCTATCCGGAACTCACCGACGAAATCAAGGAACGTCTCGATTTTGAGTTGAGTGTTATTGAGAATACCGGTTACCCTGGATATTTCCTGATTGTGGAAGATTTTATTAGGGAAGCCAGGAATATGGATGTTTCCGTAGGGCCAGGGCGTGGCTCGGCGGCGGGTTCAGTAGTGGCGTATTGCCTGAAGATTACTAATATTGATCCGCTCATGTACAATCTGCTTTTTGAGCGTTTCTTGAATCCGGATCGTATCAGCATGCCGGATATTGATATTGACTTTGATGATGAAGGTCGGAGTAGAGTGATGGATTATGTGATCAAAAAATATGGAAGTAATCAAGTGGCGCAAATCATTACCTATGGTACCATGGCGGCCAAATCTTCTATTAGAGATACAGCCAGAGTTTTGGACTTGCCGCTTTTTGATGCGGATAGGATTTCTAAACTTATCCCGACCATGTCCAAATTGGGCAAAATTTTTGGTTATGACGAAAAGCAGCTCAGTAAGGCTTTCAGGTCTGAGGACTTGGAAAAAGTAAACGAGCTTCTCAATATTGCTGAAGGCTCGGGCTTGGAGTCTGAAACGGTTAATTTGGCGCGAACGCTTGAAGGTTCTGTCCGTAACACAGGAATCCACGCCTGTGGGGTCATCATTACGCCTGATGATATTACTAAATTCGTTCCGGTGGCTACGGCAAAAGATTCTGATTTATATGTGACCCAGTTTGATAACTCCGTGGTAGAGGATGCAGGCTTGTTGAAGATGGATTTCTTGGGCTTAAAAACCTTGACCTTAATTAAGGATACGGTTAAAATCGTGAAGGCTAAACATGATATTTTACTTGACCCCGATAGTTTCCCTTTAGATGACAAGCTCACTTATGAATTGTTCCAAAGAGGCGAAACCGTTGGCGTATTTCAATATGAGTCGCCTGGGATGCAAAAACACCTCAAAGAGTTAAAGCCTACCGTTTTTGAGGATCTGATTGCGATGAACGCCTTGTATCGACCAGGACCAATGGAATACATTCCGAGTTTTACCAGACGTAAGCACGGCGAAGAGGAGATAGATTATGATCTTCCTGCGATGGAAGAATACTTAAAAGAAACCTATGGCATTACGGTTTACCAGGAGCAGGTGATGTTGCTGTCTCAGAAGTTAGCCGATTTCACAAAGGGTGAAGCTGACGTCCTGCGTAAAGCCATGGGTAAGAAACAGATTGCGGTTTTGGATAAGATGAAACCAAAATTCATTGCCCAAGCAGAAGCAAATGGCCATGATGCCAAAAAGCTAGAGAAGATATGGAAAGATTGGGAAGCTTTTGCGAGTTATGCATTTAATAAATCGCACTCCACTTGTTATGCTTGGATTGCCTATCAAACAGCTTATTTAAAAGCGCATTATCCTGCCGAATATATGGCTGCGGTATTGAGTAATAACATGAACGACATTAAGCAGGTGACCTTCTTCATGGAAGAATGTAAGCGTATGAAGTTAAACGTTCTGGGTCCGGATGTCAATGAGTCTTTTTATAAGTTTTCCGTTAATAAAGATTATGCGGTACGATTCGGAATGGGAGCCATCAAAGGTGTTGGACGAGGTGCCGTGATGACCATCGTTGAAAACCGTAAAAAGGATGGTCAGTATAAATCTATTTTCGATTTTGCAAAACGCGTCGATTTGAGAGCTGCCAACAAAAAAGCTTTTGAGAATTTGGCTTTAGCAGGCGGATTTGATTGTTTTACTGATACTCATAGAGCACAGTATTTTCAAGATGAAGGCGACGGCATAACCTTTTTGGAAAAGGCCATAAAGTATGGCAGTAAGCATCAGGAAAATGAAAATTCAGCTCAGGTCAGTTTATTTGGTGATGCTAGTGATGTACAAATTCCCGAGCCGTTGGTTCCACCATGTGAGGAGTGGGGCACTATGGAAAAGTTGGCCCAAGAACGAGAGGTTGTTGGCATCTATATATCAGGACATCCACTTGACGACTTTAAGGTAGAAATGAAGACATTCTGCAATGCTACTTTAGCCCATTTTGCGAATCTGGAACCTTTCGTAAATCGTGAAATGACCTTTGGTGGCGTTGTGACCAATGTGGAGCATCGCGTGAGTAAACAGGGTAAAGGTTGGGCCATGTTTACCATTGAGGATTATACCGATAGTTTTGAGTTCCGGATTTTTGGAGAAGAGTATTTAAGATTCAGGCACTTTTTAGTCCGAAGCTCATTTGTATATGTAAGAGTGTATGTCAAAGAAGGCTGGATCAATAAAGACACGGGCAAGCGAACCGATCCAAGGTTGCAGTTTTCTAGTTTTCAATTGCTACATGATGTTATGGATACCTATGCTAAAAAATTGTCCATCCAATTGGAAATAAAAGACTTGAAGGAGAGTAAAATTAAAACATTAGAGGATATTTTGAGAATGCATGAAGGAAATCATGCGCTGAATTTCTTGGTTTATGATAATGAAGAGAAGTTGAAATTGCACATGCCAAGTCGAAAACAAAAAGTGAGAATTTCACAAGAGTTGCTTGATGAACTAAGCGGTCAGGATGTTTTTTTTAAGTTGAATTAGGTTATGCCTGTCACGAAGAAAATTTTGAGGTTTAACCTAGTTAAATTCAGCAAGTAAAGATGGATGTTGCCGCAAATTGCCAGGCATCTTATAAGGATGATTAAAGTCAAGGTTTTTGGAAGTTAAGATGAATGGTTTTAGTATTTATCACCTTAAGTATAGGGCAACAATAGCTTTTTTATAATTGTGTGCTGGACAGAATCAAAACGCAACAGGAGCAATTATTAACGGTGCAAGTCAATCAAAAATTTGGATCATTTTCTCCAAAAGCGGTCATAACCATCGCAAATCCAGTTATAAGCAAAACAAATGTTAAGCGTGTAAGGATTGGCAAATATTTTGACTAATTTTGTGTCTTTAAGTAAAAAACAACAATTAAAACATAGAAAATATGGCATTAGAAATAACAGATGCAAACTTTGAAGAAACGGTTTTGAAAAGTGATAAGCCGGTAGTCGTGGATTTTTGGGCCGCTTGGTGTGGACCATGTAGAATGGTTGGACCAATCATCGATCAAATCAGCGAAGAGTACGACGGTAAAGCTGTAGTTGGAAAAGTAGACGTTGATGCAAATCAAGAGTTTGCTGCCAAGTATGGTGTGCGTAATATTCCAACGGTTTTGGTTTTTCAAAACGGAGAAGTGGTTGGAAGACAGGTTGGTGTAGCTCCAAAAAACGCCTATACTGATGCAATCGATGAGCTTCTATAGTC
The DNA here is from genome assembly GCF_014062315.1 of Gelidibacter maritimus. GTDB lineage: Bacteria > Bacteroidota > Bacteroidia > Flavobacteriales > Flavobacteriaceae > Gelidibacter > Gelidibacter maritimus. The sequence continues at coordinate 38,606 of NZ_JACGLT010000002.1, read as the reverse complement.
GATAATTTCAGAGAAGCAACTGGCATTACAATCAATAAGAACTACATAATTGTGATGGGAGATGCTATCTGACTTCAAAAAAGCATAATATTCAGATAATATGATAAAAGGTTTGTTGTAATGGCAAACCTTTTTTTATTTTAGATAAAAATATAACTATATAAAATGAGCAATAAATTAAAAGTACAAGATCTAATCGATAGTAAATTGATTGAAGAGCGCAAAGTCTTCCTTTGGGGGCAAGTAGATGATAAATCTGCAAAACACGTCGTTGACCGTTTGATGTATTTGGATGCCATAGAAACCAAGGATATCCAGTTATACATTAACAGTCCCGGTGGTTATGTAACTGCAGGATTTGCTATTTATGATTGCATGAAATCCTTAAACAGTGAGGTGTCTACCATTTGTACAGGTTTTGCGGCCTCTATGGGATCTATTCTATTGTCAGCAGGCGCAAAAGGAAAGCGTTTTATTCAGCCGCACGCACGGGTGATGATACACCAGCCAAGTGGCGGTGCACGCGGACCAGCAAGTGACATTGAAATTACGGCACAGGAAATTTTGAAAACCAAAGAATTGAGTGCGCAGTTATTGGCCGAAAATTGTGGGCAAACCATTGAAAAAGTAATGAAGGATTTTAACCGCGACCATTGGATGGGTGCAGAGGAATCTGTGGCTTATGGCATAGTGGATGAAATTATAAAATAAGAACAATGTATTAAGTGCCAAGAATTAAGACGAGTGACTCTTTTGATAATGGAGTTTTAATTAATGAAAACACCAGTCTTAATTCTAAAAAAGCGATCCAATATCTAAATTGATGAACTTACAGTCAGAACTCAATAAGACAGGTGGTTTTAAAAACCTCGAGCTTCTCGCCAAACAAGTAGTTGAGGGGTTTATTGCTGGTATGCATAAAAGTCCATTTCACGGATTTTCGGCTGAGTTTGCTGAACATAAGATTTACAATCAAGGCGAGAGCACAAAACATATCGATTGGAAACTATACGCAAAAACGGATAAGCTGTTTACCAAACGCTATGATGAGGAAACCAATTTACGATGCCACTTGATTATTGACAACAGCAGTTCGATGCATTATCCTGAAATGACCGAGTTCTCGATTAATAGCCTGAATAAAATAGCATTTTCTGCATTGGCTTCAGCCAGTTTAATGCATATTCTTAAAAAACAACGCGATGCCGTTGGTATGAGTATTTATAGTGATGCTTATGATTATTACGCGCCTGAAAAAGGCAGTGAGCGTCATCATCAAATGCTGTTGAGTGAATTGAGCAAGACGGTAGTTTCAAAACCAGTCAATAAGCAAACGGAAACTTATACCTATCTTCATCAAATTGCGGAGAAAATCCATCGGAGATCGTTGATTTTCTTTTTTACGGATATGTTTCAGACCACTACAGATCAAGAAAGATTGTTTGAAGCACTACGGCATTTAAAACATAAAAAACACGAAGTGGTCCTATTTCACGTATTCGATAAGGACAAGGAGCTTACTTTTGATTTTGAAAATACGCCAAAGCGATTTATAGATGTTGAAACTGGAGAGCACATTAATTTATATCCAGATACCATTAAAGAGACTTATGAAGATGCGGTAGGTTCTTATTTTAATGAATTAAGGCTTAAATGTGGTCAATATCAAATTAAATATGTAGAAGCAGACATCACAAAAGATTTCGATAAAATCCTGACTACATACATGGTAGCGCGTGGAAAATTTAAGTAAGCAATATTTTTGTAAAAAATGCTCTAAATTGTTTGTGATATTGAAAATGCAGTGTATATTTGCACCCGCCTGAGCGATGAAAACGATAAGTTTAATCGGGCAGGCTCGCATTAACGCAACGGTCTGGTAGTTCAGCTGGTTAGAATGCCGCCCTGTCACGGCGGAGGTCGCGGGTTCGAGTCCCGTCCAGACCGCAAAAGAGGAAATCAAATTCTTTCAAAACCCTGTAAATCTTATGATTTACAGGGTTTTAGCTTTTTAGGACACTCATAGAATTTGGTTTTATTTGATTCTAAAAGGTCACAGATCGTCAACATCATTTTTTAATCGTCAACATTGTGTTAAAAAAGATGTATCTTGATGTTCTAAGTCTAGTTGATTTGACTTTCGTCTAAGTAATGTATAATTATTAAAGACGACAACTATGCGAACTTCTTCAACATTTTCTATCCTGTTTTGGGTGTACACTAAACGGGCAATTAAAAATCAAACAAATATCTACGTCCGGATTACTGTTGACGGTCAGCGAGTGAACATCAGTTTAAAAAGAAAAATTGATATCACTACTTGGGATGAAAAGTGTCAACGCGCGGTCGGAAGGGGAAAAGATGCCCGAATTTTAAATCAGTATCTGAATGAGGTGCAAACCAAAATTCAAAGAATATATGAGCAATTTCAGTCGGAAGGCATAGGCTTGAATTCCCAGATGATAAAAGCTCGTTTTTTGGGTGAAGATAAAAACAATCTTTCCTTTCAGGGCCTAATTGTATATTATAATGAAAAAATGCAACATAAGTTGCATAAAAATACGATGGCCCAATATAAGACCAGCCAACGTTATATGTTGGAGTTCATTTCCGAGGAATTCCATATGGATGATATTCCCTTGGCAAAACTCAAATATAGTTTCATCGTAGGTTTTGAGAATTTTCTACGTTCTTATATTCCTAAAGCAGGGCAATCCAAAATCGGTAACAATACCGCGATGAAACATATTAAACGCCTGCGTAGGATGGTCACGCTTGCATACCGTATGGAATGGATTGACAGGGATCCTTTTGTCAATTTTAAAATGAAGATTGAGAAGAAAGAACGGGTTTTCCTTACAAAGGCAGAATTACAGGCTGTTGAGGATCTCACTTCCTCAATTGAACGTTTGATCGTTGTAAGAGATTTATTTGTCTTCAGTTGTTACACAGGCATATCCTATAGTGATATCATAGAATTGACAAACGAAAATATTGCAATCGGAATCGATGGTAATCCATGGATAATGGCCACGAGAACAAAAACGGGCACTCCCTTTAAAATTCCTTTACTGGCAAAGGCTGGACATTTAATTGGCAAATACAGTGAGCACGTAAGAACTTATGACACTGATCACCTTTTGCCCAAACTTTCCAATCAAAAACTGAACAGCTATCTGAAGGAAATAGCAGATCTCTGTGGCATCAAAAAGAACCTTACGTTTCACATGGCACGACATACTTTTGCTACGACCGTTACCTTAAGTAATGGTGTTCCGATTGAAACAGTGTCTAAATTATTAGGTCATACGAAATTGGCAACAACCCAAATTTATGCACAAGTAGTAGAGAAAAAGGTGAGTCAGGATATGGAGAAATTGAGGTTGATTATAGAGTGACCGTCTAATAAAGTGAATCTGTAATAGATCTTTTAACGATTGAATTGGGAATGTTTATTTATGAGAACGAATCAATATGTGGCTAATAAGTTTAATCAGATGTAAAATTGAATTAAAATAATTTATTCTAATGAGGTAGTTTCCTTTAATAAGGATTCCGCACTAATGACTGCTTTTAGTGAGTGTTAATATACAGTTATTAGTTTTTTTCTTTCAACATCTTATTATTTTATTCTTTTTCCGCTCATATTTAAATTTTACCCTACGTCAGTGTCTTTAATAGAAAAGTACGAGATTTAGAGATGATTTTTGTCAAGGCTAAGTTTCTATTTTTCAATTTGCTAATGATTAATTATTTGGTCAATTCACTTTAAATTACTCAACTGGATATTTTGAGATTCCAGGCTCACTGTGTTCAAAAAGTCCAGATTCATAGAAGAAATTTGCCATTGCCAATCCATCGCCATTGGATTCTTTTGTAGCTCTTAACTCGAACCATCTTTCCATAAATTGATTTTGTCCGACGAGTTCCGTGTTTGTTTGAGCGATCATTTGGTTTAGATCTGTCAAATCGTTTTCATCCAATACTTTTACATAAAAATTACTTCCATAACTGTCAACACATAAATTACCTATGGGTTCCCAAATCAGATTCGTACAGTTATTTGTTTTGAATGTAAAGTGCGCATATGAGATGATGGGGTTTTGATTTAAGTCTGAAATTAATTTGGTTATTTCTTCACAACTTTTGGGAGCGTTTAGCTTTAAAGGTATTTCTTTAAACTTATAATTTGCAACTTTATGAATCTGGTAGTCGTAGTTTTGATTAAAAGGGTTTAGTGTTGAAATGAAATTTTTAATTTCATGATCCGGATAAATACTATCAACTGCAATTAAAATATAATCGTTTGAAATTTCTCCCAACAAATCCTGGCTTCCGTTATAATATTTAAAATTTATAAAATCACAAGAACCTTGGTTAATTTCAGTGTCATCACCATTAGAACAGCTTATTAAGGATATGACAACCAATAGAAATAAAATATAATTTCTCATATTAATGTAGTCTTAGTAGATGAGTTTTTATTGAAAAAGTTGAATCTTTGCTTCATAAAGTCTCACATTGACTGTCTTTAATGTGCACTGTAATATTATGGCATTCTTTCAATGACGAGATGCTTTTCATCCAATGTTTTTATTTTCCAATGGTTATCCATTACGCCACCCAGTCCATTATCAATGGTAATGGTAATTATGGAATCATTTTTTTTCCATTTTCCTTGAAAATCGGCAAATATTAGCGGCGGAGTGCCACACCATCCCGAGCTTCTTTCCAAGCTTATGTTTTCTGTTAAAAATGCCACGCCATAGCCGTCATCTTTGAATCTGTTGGCTCTTTCAAATGTAGTTCCTGAGTCGCTATAGACAGGGTTGATCCAATACCCAATCAGTATGTCCGACTCATCAATCAGTATGGAGTCATTGTCATTCTCGCATCCGATATTGATAATAATAAATAGAAATAAGAAAGCTTTAAGAAGTGGTTTCATAATCGTTGTGTTTTAGTTTACTGTTAGATTAATAGTGATGAATTCCGTTGGACTTGATTTAAATTTCAACTCGTGATTTCCAGCTTTATTGGTGATAAATTCATAATTAACCGTCCGTATTGGGAGGTTATCTGTACAAATACAACCAACATATTTTGCTTCAACTTCAATAACTCGCGTGTTTCCGTCTTTCTTTTCAATAAAATCCCCAAAACCTCCACAGCCGTTATTGACCTGAAAACTTACTTCGATATTAAGGGTTTTATTCAGTGTTCCTGTCTTGGGAGCGTCAACAGAAGTGACAAACGCAGCTTGGTTCGAAATGCAGTCCTCATTTTTATCATCGTCACTACAGCTTACGAGCAAACCGAATATCATAGTGGAAAGTAGTAGGATGATTTTCTTTGGGCTCATAGTTAGTTTGATTGTGTATGATTTTTTATAAGATGCAAAATCAGACAAAAGGTTGCGTCAAGAGCATTGCAAATAATTAGGTGTGAGACCTCAAGAGAATTAGAAACTCGCTGACCCTATATTTATATTTTGGATTTAACCTTAATGTTTTTTTTGTTTTCAAAAAAATTTGGGAGATGACTTAATAGGCATAGATCAGTTGCCCATCCCATCTTTCCAAATTTAACGTTATTTCTTTATTTTGAGTTCTTAGAGGCGTAAGGTCAAATGACATTGTTTTTCCAACTATGGCGTTACAGAGTTCTGTGTTGTCGATAAATAACTTTAAATCTCTTTGTAAGACTGATGTTTCGGAAACTCTACCGGCATCTACCAAGTCCATTTCTATGGTATCTCCCGTGCAACCGCCTGTTAGGATGCCAATGACCAAGCAGTCCTCTATGATTTCTGCCGAGATGATTTCAAAACCATTTCTTCCGGTGCCATCATCGTCTAGACGATTTTTAAACATATCATTGTTAATGATGACGAATTCATCACATAAAGCCGAAGTTGCAGGGTCATCCTTTTTACTGCAAGACAAGAGATGTAATGTGAGAACAAGGATTATGAGTAGGGAAGGCAGCTTTTTCATAAAAATACATTTATTGATTAAGTGTTATTCTTGAACTATGTAAAGCTACCAACTTTATTTTAGAGAATTCAAGAAAGCACTTTTGAGATGTATTAAGTTGGATATTTCGTGTTAAAATTGTAGTCCCAGACTAAAACCATAGGACCTGAAGATTAATGTTCTTGGGCTTTCGTATAATTCATTGAGTATTTTTTCTCTAACAACATAATAGTTATAATCACCAAAAACATTTAAGTTTAAATTAAAGGCATCCGTTTTTGTGATGGGAAATTGTAGCCCTAATCTAATGTTTCCCATTTGACTTTCTATATTATTACTTAGTGCGATATTATAGGCAGTCATTAAATTGATATTCACACTTTCATAATTTATAAAATGATACCGTAAAATTCCTCCTATTTTTAAGGCGGATATCTTTTGCTGACTTTGGTATTGGACTCCACTCATGGCTCCAATAGTTAGTTTGTTTAACACTGGATAATTTATGCTGTATAGAATTCCGTACGATACTTTTCTTTCAAGATTAATTCCCATGCCCGAAACTAATTTATCATTTCGATCATACAAAGCATAGTCATATTCGACCTGGCTATTTACCCCAAATTCAATCTCAACATTAGAAAACCAGGCTTTGGGAATTTGATCAGGAATAGAATTTTGAAATATGCTTTTTCCTGCATTTAATAAATCAAAAGGATTTTGGGAGACCATTAAAACTGGAATCCATAAAGTAAGTAGTGTTAGGATTTTTTTCATGCTTGATTTTATTTGTGAAAAGGTGCTGCCGTAATTTTTTATAAAAGTATCAGATTAAATGGCCGGTATGAGTCGTTATCTTTATGATTTGCTTTTAAGATACCCATAGGAGGGATGGTGAAGCGCTTTGTTCTAAAAACGATACCCAATTCGCAAATGTAAATTCACTGCGACATCAGCTTCGTTTATTAAAACCACGTTATCTTTTTTAAAGTAGTGTAAGTATCCAACTCCGAAACCAGCCTCATATGTGAAGTGGTTGCCAAGATTCCTTCTGATTCCCCAAGTGGGTACAATAGAGATGTCAGTAATAAAATTGAGGTTGCTTTCATTCGAAATGATAAACCAATCAGGATGATATGTGGTCTTTATTGAGATAAAGTTGCCGCTGTTACCATCTGTTCGTCGAGATTTGCTTTTCCGTTTGTTTAAATTATAGTACCATCTCGGTTCTATTGTTATTGCGGGTGCAAGCAAAAATCCATTAATATTATTGCTATCGCTCCCATAAATTCCTGTATCGAGCCCAATTTCACTTCGTAATGAGATAAGATTCGTTAGTTTTGATTCGTTATGCACCCAAACTCCTAAGAAGCCAGTTTGAACCCCGAAGGTTGATTTTTCAACACTGACACTTTGTGAATTTGCATTTAGAACTATTCCGAGAATAAATAAGGGTATTAAAATATATCTCATAAACTTAATTACGTTTTGACTTCTTCATGTTTAATTAAATAAGGAGTTGCAAAATAATAGCTAATTTGGACAAGCAATTTAAGGCTATATTTCAGAAGAAAACTCAGTATGTTCTTTTAAACCTGTTTCTGTTTTAAATTTCCAGCCTACCAATGCGGACTCGTTTTCGCCAAAGCTTGTTTCCGTTTCGAGATTGAAAATATCTGTTTCATATTCCCTATAGACTTTATCGTAGATAGTCTTTGCAAACTTTGTCCATTTTTCTTGGGTATTGATTTCTGATTTATCAAACTCGCTTCTCATTTTTCTTGAATAGATCTCTAAAAGATCAAATTTGACTTGGTTGTATTCCAGTAAGTATTTACTCATTTTCAATGGTTGGACGTATGAACATTCGAATAGAAATGTTGGATAAATATTGACCTCGCCTTTACCGTTTAAAAAGTTTACGTCGTTAAACTGCACATCTATATAACCACAAAAAAAGGAAGTCCTATCTATTTTTGGTGAATCTTTAAAATATTCCCATTTCAATTTATTAGTGGAACTCCATATCAATTCCTTTTCAAATTCTGCTGTATTCTCTAATTTGTAGACTTCAAACTTTATACGATGACAAACTGATAAGCCGCTTGGTAATTTATGTTCGGTTATTTTCACGGAATTACCCCCGACACTTCTCGCCTTTTGCTTGGCTAAATTCTTAACTCTATCATAGCTACAGTCAAAGCTCATCCCTCCGTCTTTTATTTCGAAATTCCCGATTTTTATGTCGTTTTCATGAGGTGTGATTCTTTCGTTTTCTTCAATGATGACAACACTTTCTGTCTTAGAAAGAGGTTGAAGTGCACCTGATGGTGTCCCTTTAATTTTCATTTGAGTGGCGCAGCTGCATACTATTACCGAAATAATAGCGAATAAGAAAACAGTGTTATTTTTCATTGTCTTTGGATAAAATGTTAAAGCGTGGATAAATAAAGAATTGAATGAAAGTTTCCTAAAACAATACATAAACTTTAAAATTCAATCATGTTTTTTATCGGGCTAAAATAGAAAATTTATTGAGATGGATTATGTATATAATCGATAAAATATGATTGGGAATAATCCTTGATATTAGCATTGACTGAAACCTTTTGGTAGTACTTCTTTTATAGTGAAATAACTTTCTTAAGTTACAGAATTGATCAGGTGAAGGCTGTTAAGCTGTGATTGGGTCAAAACATTCAATTGAACATCGGTGAGCTGATATAGTGTGGGATTTGAAAGCAAGTATTACGTGATTCAAGTCAATTATTGTCTTTATATATTTTTCGGCCTATTTCCTTTCCATTTGACTGAAAAAATAGAAAATAACTAATATTAATTTTTGTTTCTAAGTTATGAATCAGAATTTTTAAAAGTGTAAATTCAAAAAAGTAAACTCACCAACGTGCCCTGGTTTTCTGAACTTTGCAATTGAATCTTACCACCGTGCAATAACATGATCTGTTTGCAAAGACTCAGACCGATCCCACTTCCCGTTTTTTTAGTACTGAAAAAGGGCACAAAAATACTGTCCATGATCTCTGCTGGAATACCGCTGCCATTGTCCGCTACTTTTATTTGACCAGTAGCCTTGTGACTCAAATCTGCTGAAACAATAATTTGCGGTTGGCGAATACCTTCTGTAGCATCAATAGCGTTCAAAATAAGGTTGATGAGTACTTGTTCTATAAGGTAAGCGTCAAGCTCAAAGCTCAGATTGGGATCATCCAATTTAAAAACAAGTGTTACTTCTTTATTTTCCAGTGATGGTTTCATCAGCTCGTTTATGTTGTCGAACAGAACGGAAGCTTTTATTTTAGTTTTGTTGACGTGTGTAACTTTGTTCAGGCTGCGATAGGTTTTTGCGAATTTCATCAAGCCCTCGCTTCGCTTTTTTATACTGTTCAGGCCCGCATTGATATCCTCCAATTCCAATGTTTCGGGATGAGGTTGTTCCATGGATTCCTGAATGTTTTTCTGAAGCGTTTCGGCCAAGGAAGTGATTGGCGCAATGCTGTTCATAATTTCATGTGTCATCACACTCAATAGTTTTTTCCAGGCCTCGCTTTCGTTTCTGTTCAAAGTTTCTTCTATATTCTGAAGAACAATGAGCTTAAACGAATCTTCGGCCATTTCAAAAACGGTATCAGAGATTAAAACTTTTAAGGTTTCTTGTCGCATTTCCAAAGTCACAGAGGTGGTATTGGAATGGTAGGTCTCAAACAATTCGTCATAAATTTTTGGACGTCTTTTTTCAACAAAGCTTATGTTTTTGAAAGAAGGGAAATCTAAGGTCTTTAATAAAGAGTCGTTTGCCCAAAGCACATCACCACTTTCCACGTTATAGGCAATAATTCCTATGTTGACCATCTCCAATATTTTCTGTAGATATACAAACTGTGCCTGACGTTCACTGTCTATGGCTTTGATTGTTTTATTGACGAGATTAAAACCTTTGTGCAATTGGCGTATGTCTTGTGGACCCTTGGTTTCAACAAACCATCTCGAAAAGTCGCGATATTTTACCGATTCAAAAAAGTCGTCCACTTCCAAAAAGCGCTTGATTACAAACCGATATAAATTATATACAGCAATAACAGATAGAAGTGTCCCGCCCAAAAGCGCATAAGTATGAAACCATACAATTCCAAAAGCCAAGAGCGTTAAGGCTATTAACAGTCCTAAAACCCGAACTGTAAGTGCAAATAAATAGCTTTTATAGGTCATATTTATGGAGTCTGCGATAGAGTGCGGCGCGAGTAATGCCTAATTCCTTAGCGGATTTAGAGATGTTTCCGTTGTTTTTTTCTATTACCGCAAGTATGGTATTCTTTTCGAGCGCATCCAGATTTGTTTCATTCTGGCTCACCTTTAACTGAGGTTGTTCGATTGCTGAAAAGATTAAATCTTCAGCTTCGAGAGTCTGATGTTCTGCCATAATAACTGAGCGCTCTAAAGTATATTGCAATTCGCGCACGTTACCATTAAAATGATGGCTTTTAAGCTTTTTAAGAAATTCTACAGAAAGACTAAAAGTGTTTTTCCCGTATTTTTCAGCATAAAAATCAACAAAATGGTTGGCAAGAAGTGTCATGTCTGAGCCTCTTTCACGCAGAGGTGGAATAGTGATATCGACTGTATTGATGCGGTAGATTAAATCTTTTCTGAAACGTTCTTCATCGGCCAAATCTTTAATCGGCACATTGGTGGCGCAGATTAAGCGGATATCAATTGGTATTGGTTGATTGGCCCCCAAAGGTGTGACTTGCCTATTTTGTAGAACCGTTAATAATTTTGCTTGTTGCCGTAGGGTGATATTGCCAATTTCATCCAAAAAAAGAGTGCCACCTTCAGCAGATTCAAATCGGCCTTTTCGATCTTCTCGTGCATCTGTAAAGGCACCTTTTTTGTATCCGAAAAGTTCACTTTCAAAAAGTGAATCCGTTAAAGACCCGACATCTATTTTTATGAAAGGCTTATTTTTTCGAAGGGAATTGTCGTGGATCGCTTTGGCAATAAGATCTTTACCGGTGCCGTTTTCGCCAAGTATTAGGATGTTGGCGTCGGTTGGCGCTACTTTGTTCAGTTTGACAAACACGTCTTGCATGGGTTCGCTTTCACCTATAATTTGAGTCTCAGCATCTAAGTGAAGCTTTTTTGGTTGCTTTTTTTTCTGTTTCTCAACATGTTCGCGAACGGTTTCCAGTATTTTATTGTTCTGCCATGGCTTGACAATAAAATCCGAAGCCCCTTCTTTTAAAGAGCGTATGGCCAAATCAATGTCGCCATAAGCCGTAATCAGGATGACGTCAATCTCAGCTTTCTGTTTTTTTATTTTATTCAGCCAGAAAATCCCTTCATTGCCCGTATTGACCAAACCGTTAAAATTCATGTCCAAGATGACCAGGTCAAATGCATGTTCCTGTATCAAACTGAGGATCATATTTGGATTTTTGCTGGTAACCACTTCTTTGACTTTTGATTTTAGCAAAAGCCGAAGTGCAATAAGGACATCCTCATCGTCATCAACAACTAATATTTTGGCATTATGAAGTAGCATCACTACAATATTAATAAATTCAAGTCTTTTATTAGCGGATTCTCAAACCATAATTGTGAATTAATAAAAGTGTATCAACACCGAACAGAGAGTGTCTCAAAACCGAACACTTTACAATTGCACTAAAATAGTTATCATGTTGAAAATGAGTGAATTGCTGTTTTGGCATCATATTCAGTATCTATTAACTGAAAAACAAGACATTATATGGACATCCAATTAGAAAAGAAACGATTTTCAAACCAAAAACTACTCATTATAGGCGGGGTTATTCTTTTGTTGGCACTCATCGTTTTTGTGATTTTATCCTCTATGGGCGGTTCAAAATTGAACGTCGAGAAGGAACGCATCAGCATTAGTACGGTTGAAAAGGGCGTTTTTCAGGAAAATATTCCCGTCAACGGCATTGTTTTGCCCATTACAACCATCTACTTAGATGCTTTGGAAGGTGGTCGTGTGGAAGAGAAATTTGTTGAAGATGGTGCCATTCTAAAAAAAGGGGAGCCTATTTTGAGACTCTCCAATACGGATTTAGAGTTGAGTCTTATAAATCAAGAAACTCAGGTTTATAACCTTTTGACCCAAATGCAGATCTCACAAAATGCTGCACGACAAAATACCATTAATAAACTCAACCAATATACGGATGTGGAAAGTGGTTTGATTGAAGCAAAGCGGGTTTATGATCTTAATAGCAGGTTATACGAAAAGAAAGCCATTGGAAGACAGGACTTGATCAAAGCCCAAAATGAATACAATTATCAAAAAGAGCGGATGCTTCTTTCCAAACAAATATTGGGTCAAGATTCTATTGCCGTAAAACAGGAGCAAAATCAAGTGCAAAGCAGTTACGCTCGGACCCAAAATGCCTTGGAACTGATGCGCAGAAAAGTAGCAGATCTTGTGGTAAAAGCACCTGTGGATGGGCAGCTAACCTCTTTGGATGCTGAAATTGGTCAATCTAAGAACAAAGGCGAACGTTTGGGGCAGATCGATGTTTTGAGCGGATTTAAAGTTCGTGCCGATATTGACGAACATTATATCACGAGGATTTATAACGGACAAAAAGGAAAGTTTAGTGTAGGTGGAAAAAGTTTTAGTCTGAGTATTAAAAAAGTGTACACTCAGGTCACCAATGGTCGCTTTCAAGTGGACATGCAGTTTGAAGAAGAGGTTCCTGAAGGCATCCGTCGCGGTCAGACCTTGCAGATCCGACTTGCTTTAAGCGATGAGAAACAAGCAGTGATGATTCCAAAGGGTGGATTTTTTCAGCAGACTGGTGGCAATTGGATTTTTAAGATCAACGAAAATGGCGATACGGCCTATAAAGTCGATATTACTTTGGGGAGTCAGAACACAGAATATTATGAAGTCCTGAGTGGATTACAACCCGGCGATAAAGTGATCACCAGTAGCTATGATAATTATGGCGACGTGCAGGAACTGGTGTTGAAAGATTAATAGGATTCAGAATCAAAAAAAACAAATACCAACGATAAGCAATAAGAAAATGATAAAAATAACAGATTTAGAAAAATATTACGCCACAGAGGAAGTCCGAACGATTGCCTTAAACAAACTGTCGTTTAGCGTAAAAACAGGTGAGTTTGTAGCCGTAATGGGACCATCTGGTTGCGGAAAGTCAACCTTGCTCAATATTTTGGGGCTTTTGGATGATCCTGATGGCGGCAGCTTTATGTTCAACGATATTGAGGTGTCCGGTTTCAATGAACGGAAGCGTGCAGAACTGCGCAAGCACAACATTGGTTTCGTCTTTCAAAGTTTTAATCTTATAGATGAACTTACGGTGTTTGAAAACGTAGAGCTTCCGCTGATTTATACCGGTGTCAAATCTGCCGAAAGAAAGGAACGTGTGGACGCAGTTTTAGAAAAGATGCAAATCATGCACCGTCGGAAACATTTTCCACAACAATTATCGGGAGGTCAGCAACAGCGAGTGGCGGTAGCGAGAGCCGTAGTGAACAACCCTAAACTCATCCTTGCTGATGAGCCTACAGGGAATTTGGATAGCAGTAATGGTAATGAAGTTATGGGTCTATTGACTGAACTGAACGAAGCTGGAACTACTATTATAATGGTCACCCACAGTGAACATGATGCAAAATACAGCCACCGCATCATCCGCATGCTAGATGGCCAGAAAGTGACGGAGAATATTTTGGCGGATTTTAAAAGTTCAGAAAGGCCCCTAACCACCGAAGGTGGTACGCTTACTCCTGCGGAAGTAAAATAAGTTGCAATCCAGACGTGAAAGGTTTCAAAACCTGTCAGGTCTATAAAACATCATCAATCAAAAAACGAACACTCATGTTTATCAACTATCTTAAAATCGCATTGCGGAACCTATGGAAAAATAAAGGATATAGCTTTCTAAATATTTTCGGTTTGGCCATCGGGATTTGCTGCGCCGCCTTAATTTTTTTATGGGTTGAGGACGAGGTTAATTACAACTCCAATTTTGCTGACTCCAATTTGATTTACACCATTCCTAGCAACCAAAAATATGATGGGCAATGGCGGACCTTTACTCAGGCAACACCTGGACCGCTAGCTGCCGAACTTAAAGAATCCGTTCCAGGAATCGAGCACTCGGCAAAAACATGGCAAAGTGACTTTTTGCTTAACGCCAATGACAAATCTGTCAATAAATCCGGTTGGTATGTAGATCCAGAATATCTGGATATTTTTAAACTTGAATTTGTGGAAGGAAATGCCAACAATGCATTAACTGATGTAAAATCCATTGTAATCACTCAAACCCTGGCAAATCAGATTTTTGGTAAAAATGTTCCTGCTTTGGGTCAAAGTATCCGTCTTAATGATGCTGAAGAGTTTAAGGTCACTGGTGTTGTGGAAGATTTGCCTAACAACGTCACCTTTGGATTTGAGTGTCTAGTGCCGTTTAGGAATTTTGAATTGGAGAATCCTTGGACTAAGGAATACGGAGCTAATTTTGCCACGACATTTGTAAAACTATCGCCTACTGCAAACTTTGAAACCGTTAATCAGGGTGTTCGGGATTTTGTGATGGACAAATTTGAGGAGGATGATACCGTTTTCTTCCTACATGCTATGAAGGACTGGCGTTTGAGGGATAATTTTGAAAACGGCGAACAGGCTGGGGGACGTATACAGTATGTGAAGCTTTTTATTATAATAGCCCTTTTTATTTTATTGATTGCCAGTATCAATTTTATGAACCTGGCAACCGCAAGAAGCGAAAAAAGAGCCAATGAAGTCGGTGTACGCAAGGCACTAGGTTCTGATAAACGTAGTCTCATCTATCAGTTTATTACTGAATCTGTAATGACCACCTTAATTGCTGGATTGTTGGGCGTGGCATTGATTGCCATTCTATTGCCGCAATTTAATATGCTCATTGAAAAACAACTCATCATGGGTTGGGATGACCCGCTACATCTACTTGGTTTGTTTACCATTACACTTAGTTTGGGCATTTTGGCTGGGCTTTACCCTGCATTTTATCTGTCCTCATTTAATCCTGTGGAAGTCATGAAAGGCATGAAAACCACCTCTCGAAGCGCTAATTTGATAAGAAAAGGATTGGTCATTGGGCAATTTGTAATCTCTATTGTATTTATTATCAGTGCATTTACGGTCTACGAACAGATTCAATATGTGAAAAGCAGAGAATTGGGTTACAACAAAGAAAATTTATTAAGAATTCCCGTGAAGGGTGATATTGTTAAGAATTTCAGCCCTATAAAGCAGGATTTGCTGGCTACCCATACTGTGAATCATATGGCATTAAGTAATTCTAAGATTCTCAACGCTGGTAATAATGGTTCTGGATTGACTTGGAAAGGTGGCATCGATACTGAAGATATACTAATTTCCTACCGCTACGTTAGTAATGGTTTTTTTGAAACCGTTGGAATTACATTAAAGGAAGGTCGCAATTTTAGCAGTACTATCGCAAAAGATAGTAGCAGCGCTATCATTAGTGAATCTTTTGCTAAACTTATGGGCGACGACAGTGCCATTGGTAAAACTATAAACCGTTGGGGTGATAGTTACACCGTTACGGGCGTGGCCGAAGATTATCTGTACGGCGATATGTACGGTACTAGTGATCCTGTAATGTTTATAAACAATCATAGCGAGGCACGCTATCTATACATGAGAGTTGATTCAACCGCAGATCTAAACGCGGCTATAAATCAGATAGAAGAAACTTTAGCTAAGTATAATCCTGCATTTCCGCCTGAGTATGAATTTGTAGATTCAAGTTTTAACGCAAAGTTTCAAAGCGAAAACCTGGTAGGCAAACTCTCCCAAGTCTTTGCATTACTTGCAGTAATTATTTCTTGTTTGGGATTATTTGGTCTGTCTGCATATACGGCAGAGCAACGAAAAAAAGAAATAGGCGTACGCAAGGTGCTTGGCTCTAGTGTTGTCAACATCGTAAAATTATTATCCGCAGATTTTTTAAAACTAGTGATGATTGCTATGATAATCGCTATTCCAGCAGGCTATTTTTTAATGAATAATTGGTTGCAGGATTTTGCTTACCGTATTGACATCAACTATTGGACTTTTTTTATTGCCGCTGCCATGGCGCAGGTTATTGCGTTGGCAACCGTCAGTTTTCAAGCCATTAAAGCGGCTATTGCGAATCCGGTAACAAGTTTGAGGACAGAGTAAGGTCATCACACAAACCTAACAGGTTTACATGCTTCGCAGCGTAAGATCGCTTCGCTAAGTTCAAAAATTTGTTAGGTCTTTAGAACAATCAAAAAACGAACAATCATGATCAGAAATTATATCAAAATAGCATTTAGAAGTTTGAAAAAACAGCCATTTTTTACGATGATCAATATGTTTGGTTTGGCGATTGGCATGGCTGGCAGCTTATTGATAGCATTGTATATCTATGATGAGCTGAGCTATGATAAAATGTTTGCAGATGCTGATCGTATTTATCGAATTGATACAGACATCAAATTTGGGGGTTCAGAAAGAAGATCTTCCGAAGCTGCTCCACCTATGGCTGCTGCGTTGGAACAGGATTTCGCAAAAGTTGAAAGTACGGTCAGATTTAGGGATCAGGGGAGTATCTTGATGAGGAATAGTGAAGAATCTACTAATTCAAAAGAACGAGGAGCCACTTTTGTTGATTCCACTTTTTTTAAAGTATTCGGGATTGAACTCCTTTCTGGAGACAAAGAAACCGCATTAAAAGAAGCAAACACATTGGTTCTGACAAAAATGGTAGCAGAAAAACATTTTGGAAAAGACAATGCCATTGGTAAGAGCGTTGTGTTGAACAATGAAGATACCTACATCGTCACTGGGGTCATAGATGATTTACCTAAAAACTCATTTTTAAGAGATCATAGTGTTTTTATGGCAATGGCTGGTAACGTAGCTTCTCGAGAAGATATTTGGGGCAGTCTCAACTTTTTTACGTTTGTCAAATTAAGACCTGATACCGATCTCGATAATTTTCAAGTACAGCTTGATGGTATGTTTGAAAAGTATATGGTGCCATGGGCTCAAAAGGTGTTTCCAGGAATTACCAAAGCATCTTTTGAAGCCTCTGGTAATTACGTACGGTATTATACCATGCCACTTACTGATATACATTTATATTCAGACCGTAATACTGAAATGAGTTCAAATAGTAGTATTCAAAATGTTTACATTTTATCATTCATCGGGCTGTTTCTCATTTTTCTGGCCTGTGTGAATTTCATGAATCTTTCTACAGCGCATTCTCTGAAAAGAGCTAAAGAAGTAGGCATACGTAAAACCTTAGGTTCCAATAAGAAAGAATTGATAGCACAGTTCTTAACAGAATCAGGACTTATCTCATTCTTTTCAATGCTTATCGCTTTGATTATCACATTAATTGCGCTTCCGTTTTTTAATGATCTCTCTGGTAAATCAATAGCGTTGCCAGTTGCTAATCCTATATTTTGGTTAGTCATCATTTCTGTAACAGCATTATTAGGACTTCTTTCAGGGAGTTATCCAGCATTTTTTATGTCGAGGTTCAAACCCGTTGATACCCTTAAGGGCGGCAGTCAAAATAACGTTGGCGGTGGAGCCGTTAGAAGCACTTTGGTGGTGTTTCAATTTGCCGTATCTATGATTTTGATTGTAGGGACTTTGGTGGTATTTGAGCAATTGAAATTTATTCAGAATAAAGATCTTGGTTTCGAAAAAGAACAGGTTTTGCTTATCAATGATACTTACGCAGCTGGAGATCAGTTAAGGGCCTTTAAGGATGAAGTCCTCAAGTTAAGCGCTGTGCAAAATGCCACGTTGAGCAATTTTTTGCCAACCCCATCCGGTCGATCTGACAGCTCATTTTTTCAGGAAGGAGATTCAGAACAACAAAACGCCATCCAAATGCAAGAATGGGGTGTTGATACTGACTATCTCCGCACTTTAGGTATAACGCTTATTGCAGGTCGTGATTTTAACAAACAATCGGTTGCAGATTCTTCTGCAGTCATCATTAATGAGTCCGTATTGGCTTATCTTAATTTAGATGCCCAAGAGGTGTTGGGAACTAGAATCACAGAGGCTAACGGGCCTAATGATATTGTACCGTATACTATAATAGGCGTCGTTAAAAACTTTCATTATGAATCGATGCATCAAAATATAGGAGCGGTGGGTCTCTTTTTAAATAAATCATCGGGATCAATGGCCATTAAATTAAAATCCGATGATTATTCAGGTGTTGTTTCAAGTATAGAAAGCCTATGGAAAGGACAAGCCCCTGGCCAGCCCTTTAATTATCGATTTATGGACGATGCCTTTAATTCCACCTATGATGCAGAACAACGTTTGGGACGTATCTTCATCATATTTACCATTTTATCCATTTTTATTGCATGTTTAGGACTATTTGGTCTAGCATCATTTAATGCCCAAAAAAGAACTAAGGAAATAGGAGTAAGAAAAGTATTGGGCGCTAGTGTGAGCCAGATCACCTTCGGGCTCACCACAGATTTTCTAAAATTGGTTGGCATTGCTACTGCCATTGCATTGCCCTTAGGTTGGTATGTTATGAATAAGTGGTTACAGGATTTCTCTTATCGGATAGAGATTAGTTGGCAAATATTAATCTTTTCAGCGGTCTTGGTTATCATCATTGCAATCCTGACGGTAAGTTACCAAAGTATTAAAGCTGCGATTGCAAACCCAGTCAAAAGTTTGAGGACAGAATAGCATGGCAACAAACCTGCCAGGTTTAGAAGACGGTTATTATTGATTATGACATTAAAAAATAAAAACATGATTCAATTTAAATTTATTTTCAGAAAGTTGTGGCGGGATCGTTTTTTTACCTTCCTTAAGATCATTGGTTTGGCCATTGGCGTTGCGGTGTGTTTGGTTATTTTCAAGATTGTCAATTATGAATTTAGCTTTGATAAAAACCATCCCGACAAGGAAAATATTTATCAGCTGGTCAATTGGAGCTACACTGGCACTGAGAAGCATGGGTTTGGTGGCGTCCAATCGGCGGTGGGAGAATTTGTGGACCAGACCTTTCCCGAAATTGAAGAAGTGGTTCCCTTAAACCGAAAGTATTTTGAATACCTCTCGATCGAAAAACCCAATGGGGAAACCTATCGAAATGAGGACCCGAAAAATATCCAAAGTACTGTTTCAGATTATTTTGAGATGGTGACGTACACTTGGTTGGCCGGAGATAAAAAAACTGCGCTTTTATATCCCAACCAAGTGGTGCTTACCCAATCCAGGGCAGAAGCATATTTCGGAAAAGTATCGGTCGATAAAATGATTGGAAAAACCATTCATTATGATAATACTCCATTTACAGTAACCGGAGTTGTGGCCGACCTGGAGTTCCCCAGCAGCTTTGAAGGAAAGGAGTTTGTGCCGATCACCAATGAGGAAAAAACCGAAGCCAACTGGTTTAGCTTTAATAGCGATTACAATTTGTTTGTAAAACTGAAACCCAACCAAAAGGATCGATTGCTTAAAGTGCTGGATCAAAAATATGAAGATATGATTCCAGAATCCTGGAAAAGTGCAGACCGAAAAACAGCATACAGTTTGCTTCCGCTTTCAGAAAAGCATTTCTCGCAGGACTTTAATTCTGGTGTTTACAGTGCCAACAAAAAAATGATGTTTGGATTGATCGGGATTGGCGTGTTCATTCTTTTAATGGCAAGCATCAACTATATCAACTTGAGCACCGCCCAAATTCCTTATAGAAACAAGGAAATCGGGATCAGAAGGACCTTAGGCGCAAAAAGTGGGCAGTTAAAGAAAGGGTTTTTATATGAAACTCTGATCATCACTGTTTTGGCTTTGGTATTGGCTGTTCCGATGATGATAGGTTTTGAGAGTTTTTATGCGGACTTTATGCCTCCGAGAATTTCTGAGTATTCGGCTGTTTTGCCCATCTCACTTTTTGTTGTGGGACTGTTGCTGGTTTTGACAGTGTTGACCGGACTTTATCCTGCCTATCTGATCAATAAGGTAAAGGTTTCAGAGGTGCTCAAAAGTCAAGGTGCGGGCCGGTTGTCTATCGGAAACCTTAACATCCGTAAGACCATGATTGTTTTTCAATTTGTCATTGCACAGGTTTTTGTGATCGGCGCTTTTGTCATTGCTGCACAGATTGATTACATGATTACGACCGATCTGGGCTTTGATAAAGACGCCGTGGTGACCATAAAACTTCCTTATAAATCCTACCAGAATGCCGATGTAGATCCGTTTTTGTTTAAGGAAGCCTTAAAGAAGCACCCCGAAATTAGGCAAGTGTCCTTAGGACATACCCCGATGAACGACATGTATTGGGGAAATAATTTGGTGCGCATAACAGATTCGGGTGAAACCACCTTAAACATGAATTTTAAATATGTGGATCCGGACTACTTGGATTTTTTTGGCATTGAGGTTTTGGCAGGCAGAGCGCCGCAACTTCGAGATACGTTAGAAAGTGTTTTTATCAATGAAGCCGCCCGAAAAGGATTAGGGTTTCTGAGCAATGAAGAGGCCATCGGAAAAGCAATGAAGGGGCCATCCGAAAAAACCGTTGCGATCCAAGGGGTGATCAACGATTTTTATCAAACGGATCTTCATATTCCCAAGGAGCCTTTATCGCTGATGATTACAACAGAAAGGAATATGTTGAATGGATTCAGTATCAAATTGCCTTTGGCTTCTTCAGCGTGGAAAAAGACACTGGGTATATTGGAAAAGGAATGGAAAACATATTATCCCAATGCCCCTTTTGCCTATGAATTTTATGATTCGGAGATTAAAAATCTATATGAGTCTGATATGCGCCAATCGCAGATGATCAATCTGGCAACCATTATTACCATTATCCTTGGATGTTTGGGGTTGATAGGTCTCGTCACTTTAACCGCGTTTCAGCGCACCAAGGAAATCGGCATCCGAAAAGTGTTGGGAAGCAGTATTTCTGGAATCATTCTGTTGTTGTCCAAGGATTATTTGAAATTGATCGGTTTGGCGATCTTGATTTCCATTCCCATTGCTTGGTGGGCCATGAACAAATGGTTGGAAAATTTTGCCTATCGCATCACTATCGAATGGTGGATGTTTTTGCTCACTGGAATTGCTACGATTCTTATTGCGCTTTTGGCGGTGAGCTACCGGGCGATAAAAGCGGCGATTGTAAACCCGGTGAAAAGTTTGAGAACGGAATAAATTTAATTAGACCTAACAGGTTTCAATAACCTGTGAGGTCTTTAGAACACAATATTATGATCAGAAATTATTTTAAAATCGCATATAGAAATCTGCTTAGAAATAAGCTCACCACCGGTCTGAGTTTGTTTGGGCTTATTCTCGGTGTTGCTTGTTTTTTGTTGTTGGCGACCTATATTTTGAATGAACTTCGGTATGATACCTTTCATGATAAAGCAGACCGAATCGTATTTGCGAATTTCAACTACCAGTCTCCATCGGACATTACTGCAGAACGGAGCCAAGTAACCCCTACTGCTGTTGTGCCTGTTGCAAAGCGCGAATTTTCCGAGGTGGAAGAAGGCGCCAGATTTTACCGATTCAATAATCGGGAAGTTTTGGTCGGCAATCAAAATTTTAATGAGAAAAACATGGCCATCGCCGATGCCTCATTTTTTAACATTTTCAGCTTCAATTTTCTTGAAGGTAATCCCGAAGACGCTCTAAAACAGCCGAACCATTTGGTCTTGACGAAGACCACTGCACAAAAATATTTTGGCAATCGAAAAGCCTTGGGACAACTGGTGGAAATCGATAACAAAAGCTGGAAAATAAGTGGTGTGATTGACGATATACCTACCTATTCAACGCTTCAGTTTGATCTCATCGGAGCATACGGTTCCAGCGAAAGGTCAAAAACTGAAACTTGGAATTCTGCCAATGATTGGTCGTTTCTATTGCTTCACAAGGCTTCACAAATGGAAGCGGTGCAGAAGAAACTAAATCAATATACAAATTACTTGTTTTCAGACGATTATGCTTCTGGGTATAAAATGTGGATAGGTCTTGAACCAATTACGCGTGTTCATTTGCATTCTGAGATCAGTTCGGGCAACGCTTTGACCTATATCTACATTTTTAGCGGGATCGCTATCTTGTTGCTGCTTATTGCCTGTATCAATTTTGCAAACCTGATGACCGCAAAGGCGTCAGAACGTCTCAAAGAAATTGGCATTCGTAAAACCCTTGGTGCAGCACGAGTAAATCTTATTTTTCAATTTTTGGCAGAATCGGCAATCATAACAGGGCTTTCTATCATTCTCGGCGTCCTATTGGCCTTCTTGTTATTGCCAGCCTTCGGAAATGTCGCCAATGCAGAAATTGGAACTCAGTCTTGGAACTTGACCTATTTTGTGGGACTTATAATTACACTTTTTGTGCTTGTCACAAGCGTTGCAGGGGCTTGGCCAGCCTTGGTGCTTTCAAAATTCAAACCTGTACTTGCCCTTAAAGGAAAGAACTTATCTTTTGGAAGTACAGCATTGTTGAGAAAGTCGTTAGTGGTTTTTCAGTTCACCATTTCCATCGCCTTTATAATGGCCACATTGGTGACAAAAAAACAACTGTATTTTATCCAACATACAGATACTGGATTGAACAGAAACAATGTGATCATGCTTGATGCGTCAAACGTAACATCAGGGGAATTGGCAACTGTACAATCGGAACTTCGAAAAAACGAGACCATTAGTTCAGTAACTGCAGCTTACGATGCACCGGTTAATGTTCAAGGAGGCTACACCATCAGCGTTGGTACGGGTCTTGAGGACGATATGTCCATTACCGCAGTTCCTGTGGACAAGGATTTTGTTTCTACGTTAGGAATTAAAATTCTGGCTGGC
This sequence comes from Gelidibacter maritimus, assembly GCF_014062315.1. GTDB lineage: Bacteria > Bacteroidota > Bacteroidia > Flavobacteriales > Flavobacteriaceae > Gelidibacter > Gelidibacter maritimus. Next base: position 15,705 of record NZ_JACGLT010000002.1, on the reverse strand, counting down.
ACGGATTTCACGCTTTCTGATGAAAAACTGGTCAAAATTGAACCAAATGAAAATCGGCAATATGCTTTCATGCTGAATGAAAAGGCTGTGGAGAACTTAGGACTTACGGCGGAAACAGCAATTGGTCAACCTGCAAATATTAACGGTAGACAAGGTTTTATAAAGGCGGTGTTGCAGGATTTCAACTTTACCTCCTTACACGAAAAAATAAGTCCTATTGCGATTTTTGTTGAATACGACTACTTTGGAGAAATTCTGGTCAAAACCGCAGGAGGAAATCCAACCCTAACCATTTCGGAAATTGAAAAAACATGGCAATCGCTATATCCAGACAAGACCTTGAACTATACGTTTCTTGACGATGCTTATGCTGCTTTATATAAATCTGAAAAACGCACCGCCACGATATTAAATATTTTTTCGGCCATTACAATTATGGTTTCTTGTTTGGGTCTGTTTGGTCTTTCGGTATTTACAGCAATGCAACGACAAAAGGAAATTGGCATACGGAAAGTACTTGGCGCATCTATAACCCAAGTAACCGCAATGCTTACATCTGATTTTTTAAGATTGGTGGTTATTGCCATAATCATTGCGGCACCATTGGCTTGGTATTTTATGACTGGCTGGTTACAAGGTTTCGCCTTCAAAATTAGGATGCCCTATGACCTATTTTTATTGGCAGGTGCAATAGGATTGCTGATTGCTTTTTTAACGGTAAGTTTTCAGGCAATAAAAGCGGCAATAGCAAATCCCGTAAAGAGTTTACGGACTGAATAAGATACCAATGAGACCTAACAGGTTTCAAAAACCTGTTAGGTCTGAGAAAATATAAAATTATGATCAGAAATTATTTCAAAATAGCCTGGCGTAACATTCGCGCCAATAAACTTTTCACCGTGCTGAACATTGCTGGTTTGGCCATCGGTCTATGTGTGTGTATTATTCTGTTTTCTTTCGTGAATACCGAACTCGGCTTTGACAAGATGTATTCAAATGCTGAACAGATCTATCGGGTGAATATGGAGACTACGGAAGAATACGATTTTGAAACTTGGGCGACTATGCCCAACGCCGTAGGTCCGGCAATTGCACAGAATATTTCTCAGGTTAAAAGGGTGACGCGACTCATTAAGGATGATTTTGGCACGACGGCCTCCCTTAAGATCGGGGATAAAAATTATTCTGAAAACAACCTGTATTTGGCAGACTCTACCATCTTTAAAATGTTTGATTTTAAATTTTTGGAAGGAGACGTCGCCACTGCGTTTTCAAAACCTAAATCTATCGTGCTTTCGCTCGCAACCAAAAAACGTTTCTTTGGCAATCAAGAAGCGTTGGGGCAGCTTATCACTGTGAATAATAATGATACATTACAGGTGTCGGGTATTTATGCCGATTTGCCCAAAAACAGTGTGATGGACTTTGATATGGTCTATAATATCATGGATTCGTGGATGGGTACCAATGTGTATTGGAGCAATGCCAGTTATGAAACCTACGTGCAACTTGAACCTAATGCAGATGTTTCCGAAATTGAAAAACAGGCAACAGCTTTAATCGATAAACATGTTGATAAGGAAGGCCAGTATTTCACGAAATTCTTTCTGCAGCCGCTAACAGAAATTCATCTCTATTCGGCCAATGTAAGAGAAGGGTATTCTACAAAACTCGGTAATATTACCACCATTAAAAGCCTTCTCTTTCTTTCCTTGCTGGTGCTTTTTATAGCGTGTATAAATTATATGAACCTTGCCACCGCTAATTCCCAAAAACGGGCGAAAGGCATCGGAATGAATAAAGTTTTGGGTGCCAACCGACGCCAGATGCTTTCGTTGTTTTATGTGGAAACGGGCATTATGGTGTTTTTATCCATTGTCATTGGTTATGGGGTCTCTTTTTTGGTGCTGCCTTTATTTAAGAGTATTACGGGCAACGCACTTGACTTTCAGGATTTGTTGGCCGCTCCAATTTTAATCGGATTATTGATTATCTGGATTCTGGTCACGCTCATTGCTGGCAGTTATCCGGCCATTTCCATGTCGGGAATTTCACCACTTATTTTGGTAAACAAATCCAAGAAAAAAGGATCAGCTTCTGAATTTGTACGTAAGGGACTCGTAGTCTTTCAATTCGCAGCTTCCATCGTCCTGATCATTGCGGTGACAATTATCCTTCAGCAGATGTCATTTATCAAGAATAAAAATTTGGGTTACGATCCCAATGGCATCATTGCTGTTTCGGTGAAATCTGCTGAAACTGGGCAACAGATTGAAAGCTTGATGAAAGGGTTGGAAAGCCAGGTAAATATTGAAAGCATTTCAGCCGTGCAATCCATGCCGGGAGCCAACGAGAGTGGGCGAGCAGTACGCAAATTGGCCACTGACAATACGGGAATGCCTATAGCCAGTTGCCGTACAGATGGCAATATTGTCCAAACCTTAAAACTCAATATACTGGCTGGAAATGAATTACCGGAAACTATTGCCAAGGGCGATTCCGTCATCTATACCTTGATCAATGAAAAGATTCTTGATTATTTAGGTTATAAAACGCCTGATGAGGCGGTTGGAAAAATAATTCACACCGAACTCGGTCCACGTGCAATAATCACTGGCGTGGTGGAGAACTTTAATTTCAATTCGCTCAAGGACGATGTTGGGGGCTACATGTATTACAAATCGCGTAAGGCTCCTGAAGGGATCCGTATGCTTTTAGTGCGCTACAACTCGCAAGATTTATCTCAATTTATCGGACAATTGCAAGCAACTTTCAACGAATCCTTGCCAAATACAGCATTTGATTATCAGTTTGTTGATAGACATGTAGCGCAGTTATATGCTTCCGAAGAAAAAACCGCAAGTATGGCGACAATTTTTTCAGCCTTGGCCATTTTTATTGCTTGTCTAGGCCTATTTGGTTTGGCAGCATTTACCGCAGAACAACGTAGAAAGGAAATTGGTGTCAGGAAGGTTTTGGGTGCGACGGTTTCAGGAATCACACAATTACTGTCCAAAGACTTTTTGAAATTGGTTCTGGTGGCATTCGTGATCGCTGCGCCCGTTGCTTATTGGTTCATGCATAAATGGTTATTGGATTTTGCTTATCGCACTGAGATTAGTTGGTGGGTCTTTGCTTTTGCAGGATTGGCGGCCATGTGTATTGCATTGCTTACGGTAAGTTTTCAAGCGATCAAAGCTGCAGTTGCCAACCCAGCAAAAAGCCTCAGGATAGAATAACCATCTGATAATTAAGCAGAAACAAAACCAAAAGAGCAACAATAAATAGCAATAAATAATAACATTAGTAATAGAGAATAAATAATAATAAAGAAATGATACGTAATTATATCAAAATCGCATTTCGGAATCTTTGGAAGGATAGAACTTTTACGGCCCTGAATATTATCGGATTAACCACTGCCTTTGGAATTGCATTTTTATTGAGCATGTATGCCTTGTTTGAATTGTCTTATGATCGATTCCATGAGAATATCGGCTCTATTTATAAAGTTTATACTGACGAGCAAACCGCCAAGGGCACAGAATCAAGTGAGACTAATCCTATTCCTTTTGCCGACGCTTTAAGAGAGGAAGTACCGGGCGTGGATAAGATATCGAGGTATGTAACTGGAGGAACACTTCTAACCTATGATGGGGAAACCTTTCAAGTTACTTCCGCTGGGGTGGACCCAGAGTATTTTGATATTTTCTCATTTCCAATAGTGGAGGGCAATAAAACCAATCCTATTTCAGAAAAACTTTCTATCGTGATTTCTCGAAAAGTAGCCACTGCAATTTTTGGAAAGGAAATGCCAATAGGGAAAACAGTTATGGTTCAAAGTGAAGGAGAAAACGTTCCAGTTGGCATATCGGCTGTTTTTGAAAATATTCCCGCCGCCAGTAGTATGGATGTGGATGTGATTGTAAACATCAAAAATTTGCCAGATAGCTTTTATAAGAACAACTTAAATAATTGGAGCGCTCATAACCATGCAGTTTATATGAAGTTAGCCAATGGTATTAGTCCCGCTCAATTTGAAAAGTCGACAAAAGATTTTTCTGCCTTACATTATGCGGAAAATATTGCCAATGCCAAACGTGACGGGGCTCAAGCAGATGCAAAAGGGAATTTCAGACAAATAAAATTACTTCCCGTAGAAGATCAGAGTTTTGTAGTTATCAAGGATGGCCTTCTTTCTGTGAACAAGACGCTACAGTATATTGTACTCGGTATCGCTTTCCTAATCCTGTTTATTGCGAGTGTCAATTTCATCAATATGAGCCTCGCCAAAAGTGCCCAACGTTTACGTGAAATAGGAATGCGGAAAACTTTAGGGGCTGGAAAGTCCCAGTTGTTTATTCAGTTTTGGGGAGAAAGTGTTATAGTTTTTATCGTCGCGGTGGTTTTGGGAGGATTTCTTGCCTTCACCTTATTAAAACCTTTCCAGACCCTTTTTAATACCAGTGCGTCTTTTAGTTCTATTTCCAATCCGTTGATAGTTTTCGGAGCTATTCTCTGTGTTTTGCTAATTACCTTGATTGCAGGCGGCTATCCTGCGTTTATGATGAGTAGAATGGACACTTTGCAAGCCCTGAAAGCTAAGCTGAAAGTAAATGGCAATAACAGACTCCGAAATGTTTTAATGGTCGTCCAATTCAGTATTGCTATTATTTTGATTAGCGGGACAATCGTGTTGTGGCAACAGTTGGATTATTTAAGAAATAAGGATCTTGGGTTTAATAAAGAACAAGTGATTTCCTTCCCCATAAATACAAAACAGGATCCAAATAATGTACTGCAACTTTTAAGAAATGAGTTTTCCACTGATCCGAATATTCTAAGTGTAAGTGCTGCTGATAATAACTTTGGACTGGGACGAGACGGCAGTCGAATGAGAAGTGTCTTAGGTTTTGACTATAAAAACAGGCAAGTATCTACTCATTTAATTTCTGTAGATTATGATTACGCCGAAACTTTAGACATCGAACTTCTGGAAGGTCGAAGTTTCAATAGAAAATATGCATCCGACAGTCTTTCGGTGATGATCAATGAAGCTATGGTGAAAGAGTTGGGGGAGGAGAACCCGCTAAATGCTAATTTATTCTTAGGAGATTCCATCAAATACTCTGTGATAGGAATAGTAAAGAACTTTAATTTCGAGTCATTAAGCCGAGGTGTGCAACCTCTTACTTTATTTATGGATGGTGAATCGCCTATGGGTTATGTCTATGTGAAGGTCGTTCCTAATAATCTTGCCGATACTTATGCTGGCGTTAGAAAGGTTTGGAACAAGATAGAGCCAGACACGGAGTTTTTGGGTTCATTTTTAGATGAAAACATAGATAGGACTTTAAAGAGGGAACGCCATATGACAACGATGATTTCTAGTGGTTCCATCTTAGCAATCATTTTAAGTTGCATCGGACTTTTTGCAATTTCATTATTGGTTGTTTCACAAAGGCGAAAGGAGATTGGCATCCGAAAAGTGGTTGGTGCTAGTGTATCCACTATTACCGTTTTGTTGACCAAAGATTTCTTGAAATTAGTAGGTATAGCTTTTCTCATTGCCACGCCCATCGCTTGGTATGCGACTTCAAAATGGCTCGAAAACTATGTGTATCGCATCGACTTAAATTTATGGATATTCTTAGCGGCAGGTGTAATGGCACTCATCATTGCAGTGTTGACAATTAGTTTCCGCACCATACAGGCTGCCTTGAAAAATCCAGTAGAAAGTTTAAAAACAGAATAAATATAAAACTATGGTAAGATTGATTTTCATTTTAGTAGCACTCACTTTATCATGTATTGAAACAGCGGTTTCTCAAAATGTAAAGACCGTAGGGCATTTTGATAAAGTAATTATAAGTCCGCACATACAAGTTACTTTGGTGGAAAGTGATAACGAAACGGTAACTATTGAAAGCAACCATGTGGACGAAAAAAAACTCAATATTGAAGTCAATGGCAAAACGCTTCGCATCTATCTTGAGGGTGCTAAAGAAACCACGAAACAGGAAACCTTTGAAGAGAATGGGATGAAAATGAAGCGTCCAATTTATAAGGGTACCATCGTCAGTGCGACAATTACTTATAAGATTTTAGATGAACTTTCAGTTCGGGGAGAAGAAACCCTTGTTTGTAAAAGCGTTTTAGAGGGAAATAAATTCGGCCTAAAAATTTATGGAGAATCCCACATAATTCTAAACGCTGTTAATTTAAATAACCTTCACACTACTATTTATGGTGAGAGTGAATTGGAAATCAAATCTGGAACTATCCAGCATCAAAAATATACTGCTTATGGCGAAAGCAAAGTGAATGCTCTTGCCATAACAAACGAAGAAACGAAAATCACGGCCTATGGCGAAGCGGAGTTCAAAATTAATGCTTCAAAAAGAATCAAAATCACATCTTACGGCGAAGCCTCTCTTGAATATAAAGGAGGTGCTGAAATTAATAAAGGTTTAAATATAGGTGGTTTGAGAATTAGGAAAATCCCCTAACCCCAAAGGGGGATGCTTACTCAGGGGGAAGGGTATCAGTCCGCAGTAAGTAGTCAACGGTAGGCAGTGAGCAGTGATTTTTAAAACACTTTGATTACTACCCTTAAGCTTCGTGTTTACAAATCTTAGGAATAGGTCTAAAGGGATCCCTATAGACCATAGGCACTCAAAATGCCAATAGAAAATAAATATTATCGATAAATAATAACCAATTAAAAACACAGTCATGTTATTAGAACTTAAAAACATATTCAAATGGGTCACACAAGGTGGCAAACGTATTTATCTTCTGAGTGATCTGAACTTCAAAGTGGAAGAGGGTGAATTCATCTCTATAATGGGTCCATCTGGGTCGGGGAAATCGACCTTACTCAACGTTATAGGCATGTTGGACGGATTTCAAGAAGGTGAATACAACTTTTTGGAGCAGCCTGTACACACCATGAAAGATAAAGAACGCTCTAAGCTGTACAAGGAATATATCGGTTTTGTATTTCAGGCTTACCATCTCATTGATGAACTGACGGTATATGAAAATATTGAAACGCCTTTGCTTTATAAAAATATAAAATCATCTGAACGTAAAGCTTTGGTTGCCGATATGTTGGACCGATTCAATATTGTTGGGAAAAAGGATCTGTTTCCCAACCAGCTGAGTGGTGGGCAGCAGCAATTGGTGGGAATCGCACGGGCCTTGATTACTAAGCCTAAACTAATTTTAGCTGATGAACCCACGGGAAACCTAAACTCAAAACAGAGTGAGGAGATTATGCAGCTTTTTAAAGAACTCAATCAAGAAGGTGTTACCATTATTCAGGCCACACATTCTGAAAGCAATGCCGCTTATGGATCTCGGATTTTACATCTCTTGGATGGAAGACGGGATAACACTTAGGACACAAATTATTAATCATAAAAATCATGACAATTAAATTATTCATAGGACTCTATTTTTCATCTACTCTCTTTCTTTTTGCACAAACTCAAGAAAGAACGGCTCGTACGCTTGAGGAGTGTATTGGCTTGGCAATTGAAAACAATCTGGATCTCAAAACCACAAAACTAAGTAGGGAAACTTGGGATGTGAATTTCAAGCAACAAAAAAATGCCGTTTTGCCGAGTGTCAATGGATTGTATAATTTAGGCGTTTCAAACGGTAGAAGTATTGATCCTTTTACCAACGGGATCGTTAATCAGGAGCTTACTTTTTCTAACGCCAATTTAGGGCTCGATGTTGTAGTTTTCAATGGCTTTAGGTTGATTAACCGATGGAAAAAGGCAAAATTGAACTTGAAATCTGCCGAGATGGAGGTTGAAGCCGGAAGGCAATCACTGATCTTGAATGTCACTTTGGCCTATTTGCAGGTATTAAACGCACAAGATTTGGTGACCTTGGCAGAATCCCGATTAACCACTACCTATGGCCAATTGGATCGATTGAGAAGCCTATACGAGGAGGAATCGGGGAATCCAGCAGAATATCATGACCTCCAAGGGCAACTGGCCTTGGATGCAGCCAATATTGCTGAAAGTAAGAACAATCTTGAAGTTGAACTAGCAAATCTAAATGCTCTTGTCAATACGGTGGAAACAATTACCGCAGCGCCTTTAAATGTGCAAGTCGACCTTAATGTTTACGGTTACACAGCGGAAGATGTTTATGACATGGCATTACAGGTTTTTCCAACCATAAAAGCTCGGAATCTAAGTTTGGAAGCGGCTGAAAAATCTATTGCTGTGGCAAAATCCCAATTTGTTCCGGAAATAAGTCTTTTTGCAAATCTGAACACCAACTATTCGAGTGCTGCACGGCTTTTTAATGAATCAGGAACGAGTATCGTTGAAACTGGTGATTTTGTGAGTATAAATAATCAGGATTATTCTGTTTTTACCCAAGAAACTAATTTTGCAAGTGATCCCATTCCATATTCAGATCAGTTTGACAACAATCTAAATTCCTCGGTAGGTGTTTTAGTCAGTATCCCTATTTTAAATGGTTTCAAGACGAAAAATAATGTGGCTTTAGAGAAAATAAAAAAGGAAGAAGCTCAAATGGCTTTGGCCCAGATAAAATTGGACCTTAAAACATCAATCAAACAATCGTACAGTGCAATGCAATCTGCTTTTGAGAAATACAATTTGTTGCAAGATCAAGTGGACGCTTACGCCGAATCCTTCCGGATCAATGAGATTCGCTTTAACAACGGTGTTTCTAATAGTGTGGCGTATATCATCAGTAAGAATAATTTGGATAACGCTCAAACGAACTTGGCCCATGTAAAGTATGAATATGCACTTCGGATTAAAATCTTGGAATATTATCGCGGAAAGATTTGAAAATAGATACGTTTCATTGGGGCGATCTATAACAAACGAGATTAAGGGTTGTGATTTGCAATTAGAGTAGTCCGAAAAGGAAATATGAACAATTCCAATTTTCTTAAAATCAGTTTTACTTGAAAATTATAGGTATTGTTGGTGATGTTTTTCGACTTTCTTTGGATTGTGCGATACTGTCTCACTTCGGGAAAGAACGTGTATGGTTCGGCTAAATTCAGTTTCTTTATGCTATAATTTTAGGCAATTATAATATTGCAAAGCTAAAGACTTAACCAAATAGAAGTCCAAAAATTTTGAAATTGCTGGCGTGCTGGAATTGGTAGACACATTAGAATTAGGGTCTGGCGCCACTGGGAGTGGGAGTTATAGTCACTCCGCCCGTACTTTTTCAACTACAAGATAAGCGTTAAAAGCCTTCTATGATTGCGATGCTTTTTTTGTTCAAGTACAACGTGGTGCGACATTGTGCTACTTTAAAGCCAATGTTTTTATTGAAAGTAAATCACTTCAATTCTCATTTTTAATTACGAGTTACCAATTAGGATAGTAAATTCTGCCAAATTACAACCTTTTTCTCATCAGAAGGGAAATTTATTGGCATACAATTTACGTGGAAGTTAAACTCATAACATCCGCAAGTAATGTTAATAAGAAAGAGGAAAAGTCAATAAAACCAGAGTCTTAAAGCCTTTCCCCTTTCAAATATTTTCACCAATTTAGGTGAAAACATCCTTGCAGATGAAAATTACACTTTCTTCCGATAATATCAAGTCTTTTGGTGGTCTTAATTTTATTTCAGCCGAGTTCGACAACTCAGGACTTCCGGCATTAATCACAAAACACCTTGGGCAACGCGCGGCACAGGCCCAGTTCAGTTTTAGTGATGCCATAAAAAATATGTGGTCAATTATCTTTGCAGGTGGAGATTGCGCCGAGGATATCTGTACAAACCTAAGAGAAGAATTTTTGCAGGTTGAAAACCTCAAGGTCTGCTCTGCCGATACACTTCTTCGCCTGCAGAAATCCTTATCCCTGGGCAAGGAAGTCCACATCGGCAAGTCCGGTTCTGTAAATGATATCAGCAGGCATGCCACGCTGAACGCACTGAACCTGGACATGCTGTTGCAACTAAAGACCCTGACGCCCAATAGATCATATGATCTTGACTTTGACCACCAGTTCGTCCCTTGCGAAAAATATGATTCCAGAAAGGGCTATAAAATGGAAAAGGGCGATTTCCCCGGGGTGGCAAGCATTGGCAGGGATATCGTGTACATTGAAAACAGAAACGGTAACAGCAATGTAAAGTTCAAACAGGCCGATACACTTAAGGATGTATATTCAATGTTAAGGGACAAGCGCATTAAAATTGACAGGAGCCGAATGGACTGTGGTTCATTTACAAAAGAGGTCATGGAAACAGTAGAAGACAACAGCCAGAGGTTTTATATCAGGGCCCAACGTTGCAGCGAACTCTCCAACATGGTAAAAGACATGAAAGAATGGGAAACTGTGCGAATCGAATTATTTGATGTGGAGGTATGCAGTATTGACTACACTCCATTTGGAGGGGAAAGGACATATAGATATGTAGTTGGCAGGCAAAGGAACGGCACGGGACAAACAGATGCTTTTTTTGGGGACGACTTCACCTATAGGGCAATAGCAACGAATGACCGGACTTCCACCGACAGGGAGATCATTGAATATTACAACCGGAGAGGTGCAACTGAAAAAATATTTGATGAAATGAACAATGATTTCGGATGGAAAAATCTGCCTTTTTCATTTTTGGAGCAAAACACGGTCTATATGATCCTGACCGCCATGTGCAGGAACTTCTACTTGGTGATCTTAAAGAAAATAGCTGAAAAAGTATCGTTTGTAAAACCCAATTTCAGAATTAAGAAGTTCATATTTAGATTTGTGACAGTTCCTTTTAAATGGATAAAAAGAGGACGACAAAAAATATTCAAACTGTTCACCGATAAGCCGTACCATTTGTTGCTGACATAGCGCCTGGAAAGTCCAAAAGCCCTATATCAGGGGGAAGGCATGCCCTGATGTGGCCCTAAGACACTCCAAATGCGTTGAATTGGGAATATTGAAATTAAAAAGATCGGTGGCTTCGCAAAAATAAATCAGGCCAGAAAAAAAAGGATGGGTGCTCAAAAAACAACTGAAAATCCGTTCGAAATGACGATTTTTGATGGAAAGAATAAGTTTTAAAAAAGCAAATTAGGAACTTGCGGATTTATGGAGTGATATAAAAGTAGATTTTATGAAATGTACCATAAAAAATTGTAACTAAATTCAATCAGTAGGGTTTTGTAGGTTAGGTACATCCACTTTGGGACGCGACTGAGGCTCGAACCTAAGTTATGGAGCCCAATAAGAACAAGCTTTCTACTTATTCTGTTTATATTGACGAATTGTGAACTCAAACTTCAAGTAGACCATTGACTTTCGTATTGCAAATATAGGAAATCTGTTTTCATAATTTAGAGATCAAATAAACCAGGCAACCATAAGCTCAATGCAGGAATATAAGTCACCAACAATAAGGCAATAATCATCGCTACAAAAAGTGGTATTAGTGGTCTTACAACTTTTTCAATGGTGGTATTAGCAATTCCTACTCCCACAAAGAGAACCGATCCCACAGGCGGTGTACATAGACCGATACATAAATTTAATATCATTACAATTCCAAAATGTACAGGATCCATGCCCAATGTCATGATGATAGGCAAAAATATAGGGGTAAATATCAACACTGCGGGTGTCATATCCATAAATATCCCCACCATAAGCAGCATGATATTAATGATGAGTAATATCACGATTGGGTTATCACTCAGACCTAACAACAGATTGCTTAAATCTTGAGGTATATTCTCATAAGACATGACCCATGACATACTCATTGAGGCTCCAATGAGCAACATCACGATAGCTGTGGTGCCAGCGGATTCCAAAAGTATTTGAGGTAAGTTTTTTGTTTTGATTTCTTTATAGTAATACCCTAAAATGAGCGTATAGAGTACTGCAATCGCAGAAGCTTCAGTTGCTGTAAATATCCCTGCCACAATACCTCCAATAACCACAACCAAGAGCATCAAACTTGGAAAAGCACTTACAAATTTTTTGGCGACCTCTTTCAAAGAACTTCTTTCACCTAATTTATATTTTTTCTTTTTGGCATATAGCGAAGCCACAATCATTATAAAAAGACCTGTTAAGATTCCAGGAATGTATCCTGCCAAAAACAGTGCAGCGATAGACACGCCACCACTGGCCAAAGAATATACGATGAGCACATTACTTGGCGGAATAATCAATCCGAGGGTTGAGGAAGTAACATTCACCGCTGCGCCAAATTCTTTTGAATAGCCATCTTTTTCCATTTCCGGCCCCAAAATACTCCCCATTGCTGATGCCGATGCCATTGCCGATCCCGCAATGGCGCCCATTAGCATAGCAGCCACTACGTTAATAAGTGCCAGTCCGCCTGGCAAAGCACCCACCAAGGTTTTTGCAAAATCAATCAAACGATGTGCAATACCACCTTTATTCATTAATTGCCCCGATAGCACAAAGAACGGGATGGCCAACAATGCAAAGCTATCTAATCCCGTGGCAATACGCTGGGAGACTGTAGTCAAGGCAGGTAGCATGGAAATGCTGGTCATCATGGTCAATAATGAAGAGATGGCAATACTCCATGCCACCGGAACGCCAATGAGCAACAATCCGACAAAACTGACTATTAATACATAAATAGGTAAATACTCCATTAGAACTGTTTAAGGTAAATGTCTGAAATTTTATAATAGATAATTAAAACGCCACTGACTGGTATAATTGCATAAACCATCGCCAATGGAATCTGCAGTGCAGGTGAATGTTGATCAAGGACATAGGTAATATAGACCAATCTTAAACCGCCAACCACCAAGGCGGTAAAGCAAAAAATAATGATAATAAAGTTTACAAACCTCTTGAGCTTCAATTGTTTCTCCTTACTTAAACGGTTGGGCAATACTTCTATGGCAACGTGCATTTTCTTGCCAGAAATGTAGGCGGCTCCTAGGACCCCAACCCAAATCATAAGGTAGCGTGCAAGTTCATCAGTCAATGAACTTGGATCGCCCATAACAAATCTTGTAAACACCTGCCAAAGAACGTTTATAACCATAACGCCCATAATGGTAGCTAGGATATAACCTAAATACAGGTCTATTTTTCTTCGGAATTTCATATTATTTGATTATCGTTTATAAGAATGGTGCAGTTTTATATTATCAGTGTGAAAATTGTCCTAATCGGTTTCTTGAATCCTTTGGATCAAACTATATACTTCAGGGTTATCTTTATAAGACTCATAGACCGAGGTCACTTTTTCCATAAAAGGTGCTTTATCAGGTCTTGAGACCGTAACACCAGCTTTTTCAACTGCTGCAATCGCTTCGTCTTCAGCCTTAGCCCATAGTGTTCTTTGGTACTGGACTGATGCGTCTGCAGCCTCTTGCACCCACCCTTGCTCTTCTTCATTTAATGAGTCCCATAAATGTGTACTCATAATGAGCACATCCGGGATGGTAGTATGTTCATCCAAAGAGAAGTACTTACAAACTTCATACTCCCTTGTCAAGTAGAATGTTGGAGGGTTGTTTTCAGCCCCATCCACGACGCCTTGTTGTAGAGCAGTATATAATTCACCAGAAGAAATTGGCGTAGGTGCCCCTCCCATGCTCTTGATCATATTCATAGCTGTAACACTTTCCATGACCCGAATCTTTAGTCCCTTCAGATCATCTGGTTCTTCTATTGGTTCTTTAACGGTATAGAAACTTCTGCTCCCAGCGTCATAATAACCCAAGCCTTTTAACCAATACTTTGTGCCACCATCCAAAAGCTCCTTACCTATGGGGCCATCCAAAACCCTAAAAGCCTGTTCACGGTTTTCAAATAAATAAGGCAGCCCAAACACTTTCATATTAGGTGAAAAGTTCTCCATAACGGCGGCGGACACTTTGGTCATTCCCAAACTTCCAATTTGTAAAAGTTCCAGACATTGCCGCTCTGAACCCAACTGCTGGTTAGGATAAACGTGGATATTTAAAGTGCCATCAGATTTCTTTTCCAATTCCTGTCCCATGAATACCATCGCTTTATGTACAGGGTGTGTTTCATCCAGGCCGTGGGCCAACTTGATTGCTTTGGTCTTTTTGATCGATTCGCAGGAAACGAGGCCAAGAAACAGCACAATCGCAAATAACATATATTTATATTTATATTTCTTCATATTCAAAACTGTAATTTATTCCCTCAAGGTTTTGATCGTCTCAATGGTCCATCGGACCTGCTCTTCCAGCTTCTTAAAATCCTTTTGATTTACTATGTCTTTCGTTATTAATTGGGATCCCATGCCTACGCATGTCGCTCCCGCATCAAACCATTCCTTTAAATTCTCCTGGTCAGGGGACACACCTCCTGTAGGCATAATATTGGTCCATGGCTGTGGGCCTTTGATGTTCTTTATGAATTTTGCGCCAAAACTATCGCCAGGGAAAAGTTTAACAATTTCACAGCCCATTTCTTCCGCTTCTGCAATTTCTGTTAACGACCCACATCCTGGAGACCACAATACTTTACGTCTATTACAAACGATGGCAATATCCTTACGAAATACAGGTGTAACAATAAAATTAGCCCCTAATGCCATGTACATGGAAGCTGACGCCGCATCGGTTACCGATCCAACACCCATTACCATTCCAGGTAGTTCTTTGATGGCATACTTGTTCAGTTCCCCAAAAACTTCATGAGCAAAATCACCACGGGCCGTAAACTCCAACAACCGCGCACCACCATCATAGCATGCTTTAAGAATACTCTTGCTCAATTCTAAATCTTGACTGAAAAACAAGGGCACCAATCCTGTTTTTTTCATGATACCTGCGACTTCTATTCTTGAAAATTGTGCCATAAGCTATTATTATTCTTTTCGTATTTTTATAAATTATCGTGAAACGATCCCTGAGGGACCTCCTTTAACCAGAGCTTCTACCTCCTCTTTTGTGGCCAAGTTATAATCACCCGAAATGGTATGTTTCAAACAACAAGCTGCGACTGCGAAATTAATCGTATACTGAGGATCAAACGTATCCAGCACCAGACCATAAATAATCCCTCCCATAAAGGCATCACCACTCCCAACACGATCAACTACAGGTGTGATTTCTCTAACGGTTGCGGTATACAATTTTTCTTTATCATAAAAAATACCACCTATTTGTTGATGGGATGCACTTCGGGAGTATCGCAAGGTCGTCGCCATATATTTCAAATCAGGATACTGATCAAAAAAAAGATCATAAAACTGTGGTAAACTGTCAGCATCCTTATAGTTTGGGTTAACCTTATCTTTTCCGATCATCATGAAAGCGGTATCAAGGTCTCCCAATATGACATTGCTGTATTTTAAAAGTTCTGGCATAATGTCTTTAGGTGCTTTACCGTATTTCCAAAGTTTTGCCCTGTAGTTTAGGTCAGTGGTAATTAGGACTCCCATACCTTTGGCAACTTTCACCGCTTCCAAACACACATCAGCTGCATTTTGGGATATAGCTGGTGTAAGTCCGCTCCAATGGAATACACTTGCATCTTGAAAGACCTTTTTCCAATCAATCACACCAATTTCAACGTCAGAAATGCCCGAATGATTACGATCATAGACCACTTTACTGCCACGTAATCCCGCACCGGTTTCTAGAAAATAAATTCCCAAACGTTCACCGCCATAAATAATGTTTTCTGCAGACACATTTTGTCGACGTATTTCCATCAATGC
>NZ_JACGLT010000019.1 GCF_014062315.1 Gelidibacter maritimus | reverse complement strand
ATCGAGTAGGCAAAGGGAGTTTCACCCTAAGCCTCTCACAGAACCGTGCTTGAAAGTCTCCCCTCACACGGCTCTTGTTGTACAAATCTAAGCAATACAATTTATTTGATTGAAGTTCCAATGATAAAACAGTGTTGGATATTGTTTCCTAACCTCTGCTAACCATTGGTACCCTTTCGAAATACTGGTTTTATATCGCTTATACCTTTTCCTTGCCCACCAAACCAATCTTTTACTGAGTAACCGAAAGACTTTTGTAAGTTCATACATCTTAAATTTACCATAGTACCGCACCCATCCCCTGATTATTGGATTAAGATATTGGGCTACTCCTACGATGCTTTTAAAAGTAAGTTTGTTTACGCCGAGCTCTTCTAGCTTGTCAGCGATTCGTTTTCTTGAACCAATACTTATGGCACAATCATACCCTAAAAACAGCTTCCTCTTTTTCTTAGAGAAGGCAGTCCTGGGCTGAAAAGAATATCCCAGGAAATCAAATTTGATTGTTGGGTATTTTTCTTTTCTTCTGTAGTCTCGGCAATAGACAATTTTTGTCTTTTGTGGATGTAATTCCAATCCTACCGAAGCCATTCTTTGATGCACTAGATTAAGTACTTTTTCTGCGTGGGCTTTTGTATTACAGTGTAGTATCACGTCATCGGCATAACGTGTGAAGACTACATTTTTATCTGTCCGTTCCAACCATTTGTCAAAAGCATAATGTAGAAAGAGGTTTGCCAGTAAAGGGCTGATCACTCCGCCCTGTGGCGTTCCTTTTCCTTGCTTTTGGATTCGTTTTCCAGATATTGTAATAACGGGTGCTTCCAGCCATCGTTTGATATAGAGTTTTACCCAGTTTTCGGGCACGTGTTTCTCTACGGCAAGCATCAGTTTGTTATGGTCAATATTATCGAAGAAACCTTTGATGTCCAAGTCAATGACCCAGTTTTGTTTCCAACAGTTTTCTCTTACCTTTGATAATGCCTGATGGGCATTTCTCTTTGGTCGATAGCCGAAAGAATTGGGACTGAATACTGCCTCTAATCTTGGTTCAACAAACATTTTGACCACCATTTGGCCAACTCTGTCGCTAATGGTAGGTATGCCTAATTTACGGATAGAACCGTCTTTCTTGGATATCTCTACTTCTTTGACAGGTGGTGGAAAATAACTCCCTGATGCCATACGATTCCAAAGTTTGTAAAGGTGTCTTCTGCGATCGGCATCAAATTCTTGCATATCTATCGCATCCACTCCAGCACTCCCTTTGTTGGAACGCACTTTTTGATAGGCCTCCCAAACCATTTGGCGGCTTATCGGTATTGATTTTGTTTCATTCCATAAATTCATCCTCACTTTTGTAAGTTGATTTGTAAAATGCAACTGTACAACTTAACCCCTTTGCTCCATTTCCATTACAGAAACTTCATCACTACTACGGGTTAATCTGTCTCTGCATACAACTTCGGTATTCTGCCTCTAAGTTGTTCTTATTGTGCATTTCCCTTGCCATTTGTATGCAGTTTCCCAAGTTCCGTAAATAAGCCTGAATAAAGTTCTTGCCATCTGAATGACGCCAGCCTTACAGAAAATAAATAGGTTTCCTCTGTAATTAATGTTATTGCTAACATTACTTTTCACTCCGTATCATACTTCGTAGCTTTTGACTGGGGATAGCAACTTCTCGACACCTCTTCGATGGTTCACTTTCGTTCAACTCCTTTATTCGTACCTGCTAATCTCTTTGGACTAGATTCTCCTAAACGCTCAGCACCACAACTGTTAATTGCAGCACCTTTAGGTGGTTTAGAGCCATCGCCTATACAACGACTCTGATGGACCTACCATCATCTTATTTACAGCATTCAACCTTTTATTGCCGTGGTTGATTCTTGGCACACTATGATTTCGTTGCGTGTTTCAGCACTAAATTTAGCAAATAAATCACAGACCTGCCTGCCGGCAGGCAGGTAGAAAGTCCGCGAGGACTTTCGTAAGTAGGCTATAAATAGCAATGAATTATACACGGTTTGTTCACAGTATTTATTCGGAGATTTTATAATATTCCATTTCCGCTCCGTCTTTTCTCATTACTATTAGTTTATTGGAATTGAGATATTTTATTCTCGTATATGTTTTTAGTCCTCCGTAATCGTATTCAATTTCAAATCCGTTGTCAGTTTTTAATATTTTTATATCAGGTTGTTCAGTTTTAGATTTTTCCAGTGTTCCGTTTTCTTTAATATTAAAAACTTTGAATTTTCCAGTTCCGTTATTAAATTCAAAACGATATTGTTGATTCGGTTCAGAATTTTTCTTTTTCCAATTTCCGTTTAAATATGCTTCAGCTTCATTGATTGTTTCGCAACATTTTAATTCCTGCGCAAGTATTGTTAAAGGAAAAAAGCATAGTATTAAAATCAGAATTTTTTTCATAGTTACGATTTTTCTCATATTGTGCACAACTTAAATATAGTAGCACCAATAGTGCTCACATCTGCCCCCAATGTGCCAATTGGAGGAGCTTTAATTAAATACTTGTATCGTTATAAATTTGCGATCTCCAATCTACCACCTTTCCCTATACTTTCCTATAAGTAGAACTACGTATATTTATTCTATTCTATGGGTTATAGTAGCCAATAGTATTTGTGAGCACGAGCGGGACGCTAGCGCCAGCGGGGGAGTTTCCAATCAAGTTTCACAAATCATATCCTGTAACTCAATTCAGATTTGAGAAATTCCATCAAGGTTTTTCGATTTTTGTTATTTGAGTTTTCTGGTCTTTTCCAATCAAGAAATATAGAATGGCGCCAAAAAAACTACAAAAAAGCACAACTAAAACCCAAATCAGTTTATTATTACTCTTAAATTCACTCCTTAAAATATCAATCAACGCAATAATTGCTGGTACTATTCCTATTAATAAAACACCCAATAGGATGATGATTTGCCAAGGTCCAATTGCTCCAAAATAATTCATAAATCACTTATTTAATTTTGTTCAGTTTTGTTTCTATTAAAGCTAATTCGTTTTCAGCAATCCCAATTGGATTTATAGCCAACTCTAAGAATTACACAAGCAGTTTTAATGGCTAATGAAATAGCTTAGATCAGAATTGAACTTCAATAGTATCGTAAATCTAATAATTCTAACGTATAATATGGCATTTCTCTTAATTAGATTAGGCATTGCCAATGTCGCGTGAGGCTGTTAGATATATTTTAAAAAGAATGGCTTATTGGAGACAAAAGAGAATCCAGATAGAATAACCGAAAGCTAAACATTTATCTCGCAGTTGTCTTAAATCTTATGTCGCCCAGTCTTAGGTCTTTTTATTCCAAAAAATTAACCAACGCAAACATAATATTATTCACTGCATGGGTCATAATTTCAAAATCCAGCGTTTCAATGGTATCTGTAGCTTTGTGATAATTTGGATTTCCATGGCCTCCGGTACCAATAATCATAACCGCAGGAATATCCAATGGCCAATAATTGCGATGATCTGAAGGCCCATTGTTTGGGTAGTTTTCAGCAAAGGAAATCCAGCGAGAGTCCATGCTGCCATTCGATTTCAGCAGCTGGGAGATTTTCCTATTAAAGGAATCATAGCTTTTAATTCCGGAAACTATCAATTGGTTTTTATAAATAGAGCCATCATAAGATTTCTTATCTTCACGATAGTATCCTATCATTTCAAGGGCAATCATCCCTATATAATCCTTGTTGGAATTGGCAAGGGAGTTGGCGTGAATGTAGCTTCCCATTTTTTTTGTTTTAAAAAACGGAGGTTCTTCCAAACAATAAAACACAAAATCAATTCCGTATTCTAACTCCATGGTGCTTTCCGTTAGTAATCGTAAGATTTCCAGCAAGCCGGCTACACTACTGGCATTGTCGTCCGCTCCAGGTATGTTCTTATAGACGTCATAATGAGCGCCTATAATAAAGCGTTTTGTTTTTTGAGGTTTATAAGAAGTGATAATATTTGTGTATTCATTCCCTTTGGCTTCCCATTGTTGTCTCGTGGTCGGCAAACCAATGTCCTTAATTTTCGCCTCAATATAAGCGGCTGTTTTTTGAAGGCTTTCTATGTTTTTATAGTTTCGATAAGGATAGATGGAGGTCAAGAAAGCAACGTGCTTATATAAGTTTTCTTTATTGGCTTTCATTTTTCTTTCCTTTAAACTACTATTTTATAAGCATAAGCTGAACTGCATCTGCTCCATCTCAAAAAGAAGGATAATATAGTGTTAAAATTAATTTACTAAAAATTATCCATCCGTTTTTTAATCGCTTTACTAAAAAAAAGGAAGGTCTTTTTTGATTATGGGTTTTTTAAATTTCACCTCACCTGCCCGACGTGTTTGGCGGCCTTCTTAAAAAGGAGGGGGAATTTAATTCAGTCCATAAATTCAAAACCATCATCCAAATCAAAAGTGCTTGTCACAAGTTGCGGTGAGGAAAGTTTGCAAATTAAAACTTGTTATTGGTACTGGTGCCGTCACAATACCCACCTGCCAAACAGGCATACGGAAGAATCATAAATTAAAAAACCTCCCAATCCCGATAACTATCTGGACAGAGAGGTTATTAATCAAAAAAATTAAACTTAAAAATAAAAGTGACCTATTCACCCGCCACTTCAAGGGCTTTCTTATAGTGTTTGAAGTTTGTTAGTCAATTTCTGAAACAGATAGCATCTTATTTAGGTTTTTAAGATAAACTGTCTGCGTAAAAAATCCGTGATCCCGACTGCTATCGGGACGTGTCTAAAAAACCTACTGCGCACTCCATCCCCCATCCAAAGCAAACGACGTGCCTGTAATGGTGGTCGATGTGTCCTTCGCCAATAAAATCGCCATATCCGCAATGGCTTCCACCGGAACAAATTCTTTAACGGCCTGCTTCACCAACATCACCTTCTCCACTACTTCTTCCTCGGTCATTTTATGTGCCTTGGCTTGGTCTTTAATCTGACCTTCTACCAAAGGTGTTTTGACATAACCGGGACAAATCGCGTTGCAGGTAATATTGTACGGTGCGCCTTCCAAGGCCAAAACTTTGGTCATCCCGATGACGCCATGCTTCGCCGTTACATACGCCGACTTAAATTCGGAGGACCTCAAGCCATGCACGGAAGAAATATTGATGATCCGTCCAAACTGTTGTTGCTTCATCTGTTTCCACGCTGCTTTTGAAGCGTAGAATACCGCATTCATATTGATGGCGATGATGTTTTCATATTTCTCATTAGGGAAATCCTCAATGGGCGACACAAACTGAATACCCGCATTATTGACTAAGACGTGCAGGGAACCAAAGGTGGCGATCGTTTCTGCAATCAGGCCTTCTACGGCGTCAGACTTTAGCAAGTTAGCTTTGGAGAAAGCCACTTTAACCTTGTGCTTCGCTCCTATCTCATTAGCAATGGCAGCACCATTGGATTCCAGGCCATGAAACATAATGTCATAACCTTCCTTGGCAAATCGTGTGGCAATAGCCAAACCTATGCCGCTGGTGCTTCCTGTAATCAGTACGGTTTTATTCATGGTCCAAGAATTTTTTAAGTTCACGATTAAAAGCCTCTGGCTGGTCGATGACCACGCCATGTCTGGAGTTTTCTATAATTTTCAAACTGGCATTCTGCATTCGCGAAACATATGCTTGCTTAAAAGCCTCTGGGGTGTAATCCATATCGGAGCCTATCACGAGCGTTCGGGTTGGAATGGCTTCCAATTGATCGCCCAATCCCCAATCCATCAAGGTTACAAAGGATTTGTAATAAGCATTATAATCGTTATTTTTACAGCGTGTTTCAAAAGCTGTTCTCAAATCCAATTGATGTGGTTCGGGAAACATATTAAATGAAATCTCCTTCGCCAATGGGTCCAGGCCTTTGGTTTCTAAAAACTCAGTTCTACTTTTTAAAAGCTCTTCGCCGATGGATCCCATATCATTAAAGTCAGGGCCACTGTTGACGATGACCAATTTCTCCACATAGTCAGGATAACTGGCCGCCATTTGAAACGCCACTGCTCCACCCATTGAAAACCCGACAAACGTCGCTTTAGTTATATCTAATTGGTCCAAAAAGGCTTTGATATCTTCGGTCATCAATTCAACGCCATAAGCGTCTTTAGGCTTTGACGAATTGCCATGACCTCTTAAATCTACCGTTAGTACACGATGTGTCTTAGAAAAAAAAGGGACTTGTGCGTCCCAATCTTTTTTTGTTGATCCCAAACCATGAAGCAATAGCAATACCTTTCCGGTACCGTGGTCTTCATAATCAAGTTCAATAGCATTAGCATGTATTTTTGACATGGTATAGAAACTTAATTGGTTTGAACTCTTTATTTTTTAAAGAAATTAATGTTGTATTTTAATTCAAAAGAAACCAAAGTACTGATTGCCGGCGATGCTACAAACTCTCTAATTTCAGCGTTGAATAGGTTGGTAATGTTCACACCTAAAGACAGGTCGTCTGTAATATTGTAACCTGCATTGGCATCGACTGTGAAACCGCCTAATTGGCCGTAGTTCCAAGTTCTACCTACTCTTGCATTTTCAACAATTTCATTCACACCATCACCATCCATATCTTGGGTTTCTGCTGCGACATTGATCCCAGAAAAGAAATCATATTTCTCTACAAATCTGCCGTAGATAGCGCCATAGAATTTGCCTTTGTTGTAGTGGAATCCTAAACTAAATTTATGGTTTGGTGTATTGATAGGCAATTCACTTTCTAAAACAACACCATCTAAATTGCCATCATTGGCAGGATCATCCAGGTCAAGCGTACGGCCAAAATAAGAGTAGTTGAAAACACCTCTAAAGCTGTCGCTAAAGTAATAGTTGAAACCAACATCAAAACCGTAGGTATCCACATGGCCAAAGTTTAAATAGGTCAAGATAACGGCACCGTTTGAACCAGGAACCACCTCTCCTATTGGCGTGTCTCCCACATGCGTTACCGGACTGCTTGCGGCAACGTTGACCAACGGACTGATAAAGTTGTCGGATACGTTGTAGTAGGCGTTGGTATCTATAAATAATTTGTCAGACAATCTTCCTTTATAGCCTACTTCATAAGAGTTGATGTTTTCTACATCCAACTTAGGTATTTTAGTCCCGTCTTGCAATGTAAATCCTTCACCATTACCCAATACCAATCCACCAAATAGATTGCCTTTAAGATTCAAAATTGATGGAACGGCCATTCCCTTTCCATATGTAATTCTGAAGGTTCCGTTATTGATTTTTTTGGTGATTGCTGCTTTCGGGATAAAGTTAGAACCGTACAAGTCGTGGTTATCCAAACGTGCTCCAAACAGGAAACCCCATCCAGAATCTTCCAATTTATATTCAAATTGAGAATAGATACCAGTTTGCGCCAAATCGATGCCACCAGCGTCCAAAAGATAGGTGCCATGAGAATCTGCCATGTCTTTTTGGTATTGTGCACCAGCAGTTAAATAGAAACCATTCCAATTGTTGTTGTACTGTGCTTCGGCGTTAAAACGTCTTGAATCGTCCACAAATAGCGCTCCACGCTGAAGCGGAATGCCATTACCTTGCCCTTCTCCCAATTGAAACCATTGTTCATTGAAAGAGCGCTCGCGAGCTTCTTCTTCAGAAAAGCCATTCTCTATAAACGACACGTAGTTTTGTGTACGTTGGTTCATTGCGTAAGTGTCGTCGGTTTTACTCCATGTATAATACGTATTGGCGAAAAAGTTTTTAGACACAAATTTCAATTGTGCTTCTGTAATCCTCCAGTCCTTTATTTGGTTACGACCGGCACTGGTAACACCAATATTACTACTATTGCTATGACCGTAATAAGCGGTTAGCTCTGAACCTGGAGTAGGCTTGTAGTTTAATGAAGCACCATATTTCTGAGAAGTGAAATCACGATCTAAATCCAATTCCTTATAGCCCTTTGTTCCAACGTAAACGCTATCGGTATAATCAAATTCAGTACCTTGAGCTCTTTCAAAATGCACCTTATAAGCAAATTTATCGTCAATAATCTGTGCATGTCTGACTCTTCCGGTAAATACATTCTGATTACCTGCACCAATGGCAAATGTGGTTCCTTCAGAGGTTCTTGGGTTTTTTGTAATTGTGCTCACCAATCCGTTGTGCGCATTAGGTCCGTAAAGTGTACCGTTTGGTCCCAAAAGAATTTCAACACGTTCAATATCATCTTTAGAAATGGTTGTAAAAGAACCAAAAGGCAAGCCTGTGGCAATCAACGATGATAAACGATCATCTGTGACCTGAAGGTTTTTCGAGTTGAACGAGGAGTTAAATCCCCTGATATTGATTCCAGTACCTAAAACACCGCCTCTTACAAAATCAACGCCTTTTTGTCTTGCCGCCAATTCTCCTATGTTAAAGCTTGGGAATTCTCCAATTTCACTCGCTGAAATCACATTTACCGTTGCAGGCACATCGGTAATTTTCTGTGGTTTTTTATTTGCCGTCAAGATGACTTCGTCCAACACCGTATCTGAACCTTTTAAAGAAGTGCTCAAGCCTGTGGTCTGATCTGAAGCAACTATAACATTTTTTGTCTGCGTCTCATAACCTATATAAGACACGGTAACGTCATAAACACCAGTAGCAATGTTGTCAATAGTATAGCGGCCGTCATAATCGGTCATGGCACCTTTATTCAAAATTTTAATAGACACCGTGGCTCCCGATAGAGGAACGCCGTTAACATCTGTAATGATTCCGCTGATAGCTCCTGTTTCTTGGGCGTTGACCACAAATGAGCCAATAAGGGTGAGTAATAGGAATAGTTTTTTCATAATTTGAGAATATTGATTGAGTTCGTTTATATGGCAATCTATTATGAAATTGACCAACAGCAGTGTCTAAAACCAAAGCTTTTAAGTGTGACTATTCACATAAATCATACAACAACAAGACACTAACCCGTTGTTAATGTGGCTATAGGTATTGTATTTTAGATGTGTGACTTCAGTTTCAAAAAAGCTTCAGGTAAGTTGGTGGAAAGTTGATCAATGACCTTCACCATCAACTGCTTTTGATTTGTAGTCGGCTGAATGTCCAATAATGGGGCTTTGATTTCTTCCAATAATCGGGTCGAATTAATTTGCCCTTCCATATACCGTGACAATGAAATGCTCCAAGAAATATTAGGCACGTAATTGTTTTGTTTCTGACGTTCCTTTTCTTTTTCTATGAGATTAAATTTGCTGGCAAGTTTCAAGACCTCTTCGTAGTTTTCTTGGGTAATTAACGTGCTGATATAAGAGGTAAAAAAATGGTGCCAACGGTGCTTTAAGACTTCATTTTTATGTTTTCTTAAAAAGGTTTTGGCAGTGGCCTCGGCAAGGCTGTGCTTATGAAGTTCAGACAAGACCCTAATTTGATAGGAACAATACCCAATTTTCTGATGGTGATTATGGGTTTCTTTGTACAGATCAATATGCGTTTCCATTAAAGCAAAAGCTTTTTCCGGTTTGTTATTGCGCAATAAAATGGCCACCAGATTATTAAGATACATCAAGGTGTCGTTGTTATTTTGACGAATGGAGAGGTAACCGTAAAATTCGGCTTCCTTAAATTCATCCTGCTTAGAATGCAGCAATACTCTGCTGGCGTAATAATTGGACAATAAGCGCCTGGAATACATCTGTCCTTCACTAAAATAGACGTCAATTTGGTCAAAAAGTACTTTTAACTTATCATTTTCATTATAATTGGTATACATAAAAGCCAACAATACAAAGGCCTGATATCTATTTTTTCCGCTGATGGAATGGTCCTTAAACACTTTCATGAGCCATTTTTCCAAGTGCTTGGTCTCTTTGTTATTGAGCGTATATTGATCCGTAATTTCCGTAGTGGCGTCATAGAGCTTCTCTTTGGTGTCTTGTGCTTTAAGATAAGAACCCTTGAAGTCTCTTATAAAATCGGATACGATTTGATGATCTTTATAACGCATTCTTACCAAGAGGTAGGATTTATACTCTTTGGCCAGATCATAGAGGTTTTGAAAGGTGAAATCGATATTTTTATAGGAAGCAATATAATTTAGGAACGCCTTTTCCTCGTCGGAAGCAATAGCATCGGTAAGGATCTTTTTGTTGATGGACATGATCCAACCAATATTGGCATCCACATCAATACTTTGTAACTTCCGTTCAATCCAATCCTTGATATAAGAGTACTTTCTCTTGTCAATGGACGTGTCAAAATCCTTGCGTTTGTTTTGTGAAAGCGCATTACTGATAACCAATTGAATGATCTGAAGCTTTTCTTCCTCTACAAATTGATATTGGGTTTCAAGATATTTGGCTTCATTCGGGAGAATGGTTTTACTAAACGCTGTAAACTTTTTAAGCTTTGTTTTCATGGACTCAAATATAGAGAAATTGGCTATGGCATATAAAAAGTATGAGACACATCTTGCTAGAAAACAGAAGTATTGATTTACACCAGTCTCCGCAGCTATAATATGGCTGCTAATAGAAACTTACTTCATGGGTATTTGTCTCTAAGGTTATAAGTTTAAGAGCTACTTATTTCTGCTCTACGAAGTGTTGAATCAAAGCATTGACTTCTGCAGGCTTTTCAAATTGTACAAAATGTCCGGCCTCGGGAATCATTTTTAAAGTGGCTTGCTGGATGTGCTCTAAAGCAATTTGTCCAACAACTTCTGTGGTCAAGGTTGGATTAAAATACCGATTGGGAATCAGCATGTCTTTATCTCCGAATATCACCAAGGTGGGTTGTGCAATGGAGGTCAACTCTCCATGAACTGGATCGTTGAGCATGCCATAAACGCTTTTGACAATTGCCTTACAATGGGCTTCAAAATTAGAGGCTTCCTTAATATTTTTTCTGTCCGAAATCATTTTGGACACCTCTTCTGGCTGCTGGTAAAAATTAAGTGCATAATTGTTCTCAATTTGGTCATCTGTAGTGCTTTGAACCGACGCCGGTGTCATAAAGCTTTTCATCATAGCGGCATTGGCCTCCGAAAATTGCTCCAGACCGGCTGGGGCTACCAAAATAAGTTTATCGATAATTTCTGGATGGGCATTGGCGAATTTCACACTCGCCTGTCCACCCATGGAATGTCCGATCAAAATGATGTTATCCAGTTCCAATTTCTCTGTAAATTGAAGTAATATTTCTGCAAAATATGAGGGTGTATAATCCGCATCCGGGATGGACGATTTCCCATAGCCTGGCAAATCCAAGGCAATACAGGTGTAATCAGCTTTCAAAACGGCAATATTCTTGGACCATGCATCGGCATTACTACTCAATCCATGCACAAAAAGTAAGGTTTTAGGGGCATCGCCTTCTTTTATATAGCTGATTTCCAAATCGTCTAAAGTCGTGGTATGGGTTTGAAATTCATATTCTGAAAGTAATGCTTTCATGGGCTTTGAGGTAGTTTGTGAAAAAACAGACAGGCTGATCAAGGTGACAATTAATACGATGCTAAAATGTTTCATGTTTCAGAATTGATGGTGTTAAAATAGGTGTAAAGTTGTTTTCTGCATACTTTTCCTAAGCTTGTGGTTGGTATATGGTCCAACACAAAAATATATTTTGGATGTTTAAACGCCACTAAGTTCGCTTTTAAATACTCGCGAATTTGTGCCACAGAAAGATCCTTGTTGTTTGTTGTTACAAAGGCTATGCCGCATTGGCCCCATTTGTCGTCTTTAGCACTAAGTACGACCGCTTTGGTGATGTCTTCAAAGTCTTCCAGTTGGGCTTCAACTTCCTGCGGATAGATATTTTCACCACCCGAAATATACATGTCGTTTTTTCGTCCTTTCATATACAAAAAGCCTTCGTCATCGGCGTAGGCAAAATCGCCCGTAAACAGCCAACCTTTCTTAATTTTATTGTTGGTCTTCACCGAGTTGTTCCAATAGCCCGGAGTGACGATATCGCCTTTAATGCACAACTCTCCTACTTCGTTTGGTTTGACCTTCGCACCTTTTTTATCGACGATTTTGATGTCCAAATAAAAATTGGGCTTTCCAATGGAGTTGGGTTTTAGCTGCGCCATTTTATGGTGTAAAGAGGTGATGCTTGGCCCTGCTTCGGTGGAACCATAACCTGGTCGGATATAGATGTTCTTTTCTTTCTTCCAATAGGTCACGAGTTCTGAAGGCACTTTCTCCCCGCCAGAAATGATATAACGCAACCTTTTCAGGTTAACCTTTTTGAAAATTGGGGTTTTCTGCATCATCAACAGCATGGTGGGTAATGCCATAAATAAGGTGGTTTTGTTCAATTCCAATAAGCATAAGGTTTTTTCTGCATCAAACTTCTCCAACATCCCAATATGCGCACCCTTGTGCAACAGTGGCGTTACAAAAATATTCCATCCCGAAGTGTGGTAAGGTGGCAAGATGTTGATGGTAGAATCTCGAAATGTGATCCCGAGTTGCATGGAGGTATTCAAACTGTTCCAAAACAGCATTTTATTGGTATAAATCACACCCTTTGGAGCCCCCGTAGTTCCGGAAGTATAAAAGATAAACAGCGGATTGTCCGCCTTGATTTGAAAGGTTTTATCTGACAGACTATTGGCTGTTCGATAATCGTGTTTTAGTGTATCAAAAGCGATGGTTTTAAGGTTTTGAAGCGATAGTTGCCCAACCTTACCCCGATGGTTGCCATTGTAAACTAGCAAGCGTGGCGTACAATCTGAAATGAGTTTACCAATTTCATTTAAAGACAAACGGTAGTTTAAAGGAACTAATATGATGCCCATTCGTTGACAGGCTACAAAAAGAACAATATATTCCAAGCTGTGCTCGGCCAGGACTGCAATTCTGTCGCCCTCTTCCAGTTGAAGTTCAAGAAATTTATCGGTCAATCGATTGGCATAGGTATGCAAATCACTGTACGTATAACTCTCATTGGTGTCATACGAAGTAATCGCAATTTTATCAGGCGTATAGTCCGCCCATTTAGCTGTCCAATCTAATGTGTCCACGTTGTTTCTTTTCGTCTATTTTATAAAATACATACCCGATAATGAGTGAGCTAACAATACCAAAGGCTGCTGAAACCCCGGGATTGTTGACCGGTTCCTGCATATAAGGCGTAATCCGTCCGTAATATATACCAAAATGCACAACGATGGCCGTGATGCTGGCAATAAAAACGGAACGGGTGGACACATTCTTTAAGAATGTTCCAAAGAGCACCGGTACAAATGCGGCGGCAAAATACGCATACACACCATTTTGGGCAAAAATAGCCACGCTGATGTCCGGATTTTTAATTTGGTTCCAACTCAATAAAAAGCTCGCAATGGCCAAACCAATAATGACCACTTTGTTAATGGATATTGTTTTTGCAGTGTATTTGTCTTTAAATAAAGGGTTGATAATGTCGGAAGTAATTGTAATGGACAAGGATTGTATCAAGCTTTCCAAGGTGGATAATCCCGCAGATATCAATCCAACAACAATCACCAGACCTACACCCACCGAGAATTTAGTTACCACATAGGTAGGAATGATCTCATCCATTTTTAAGGCTGTGCCATTTACCATAAGATCTGGAAAACTGATACGTGCGTACAAACCGACGACTACGACCAGAAAAAAGATGATCATAAACGCAATCCCGCTAAACAAATAGGTATTGATCTTACTTGAATCTTTTAACAATAATGATTTAGTGATGATGTGCGGCTGACAGACGATAGCCACACCAATTACAATTTGTGTGACAATAATTTCAAAATAATCGCGAAAAATAAAACTTGACGGATTGGTGGGTTGGGTCAAATTGGGATCTATGGCGTTCAGATTTGCTATAAAACCGCTAATCCCATCGGTGAAATATTCCGCACCAGAACCAATCAAGATCAAGGCAACGATACACATGATAATAGCCTGGATGGTGTTGGTGTAAACCATGGAATTGGCACCACCAAACATCATATAGCCAAAAACAAAAGCTGTGATGCCCATTAAAACATAAAACGGATCGGCATTAAGCGATTTGGAGATGACCTGTGTGAGTCCCACATTGATCAAGACAATAAACGTCATCAATAAAAGGGCAACAAAGGCAAAGAAGATGGCGTAATTTTTACTTTCGTAACGCTTCCCTATCCATTGTGCCATGGTGGTGGCTTTGACTGCCTTCCCTTGTCGCGCAAAACCTTTTGTAAACACGATCAACGAAATAAATGCGGCTAAAGGCAATACCAAGGCAAAGGAAATAACGCCAGAAATACCATAAAGTGCAATGAATCCCGGATTTATGATAAATGTGGCAGCGCTGGTCATAGATGCTGCTAAGGATAAGCCGACCACCCATGATGGAAAGCCAATATTTCCAACTGCATAATCTTTAATGTCTTTATTTTTACGGGCGCCTCTCACCACGAAAAATAAAATGACGGCGGCATAAACGGCCAAAAGAATCCACATATAAGTCACTAAAGTATCTGATGCAATCATTGATTTGAGATGTTTGAAAACAAATAACAAACTTTATGTTATTATACTCCTGTTATTTCACAATACTAAGGGTGTGACTATCTATAAAATAATCAATATTTATCTCTAAGGTCAAACATAGATTAAAAACACTGAACTATGACTATACTATTATATTTTTACAGTCTTGTCTTAATATCATTTGTCGCTTTCTCAATTTAGACACGTTTAAAAGTAATCTGTGACAATCTGTGCAATCAGTGTCTTATAAAACTTTTAAATCCGTGAAATAGATAGAAACGCATTATCAGCGGCATCAATTTTAAAGGAATCAGTGACAATCTGTGTAATCAGTGTCTTATAAACCGTTTAAATTCATGAAATGGATAGAACCCCATTTTCAGCCACATCAGATTTAAAAGGAATCAGTGACAATCCGTGTAATCAGTGTCTTATAAACCGTTTAAATTCATGAAATGGATAGAATCCCATTTTCAGCCACATCAGATATAAAAGGAATCAGTGACAATCCGTGATCCCGATTGCTATCAGGAAGCGTCATATGAAACTTTTAAATCCGTGAAATAGATAGAATCCAATTTCAACCACATCAGATTTAAAAGAAATCAGTGACAATCCGTGTAATCAGTGTCTTATAAACCGTTTAAATTCTTCAAATGGATAGAACCACATTTTCAGCCACATCAAGTTTAAAGAGAATCTGTGATAATACGTGTAATCAGTGTCTTATAAACCGAATAAATTCATGAAATGGATAGAATCCCATTTTTCAACCACATCAGATTTAAAAGGAATCAGTGACAATCCGTCAAATCTCCCTGTATTTTTAAATCTCTCCCGATAACATAGCTTCGCTCTTCCTAAATACTGCGTTTTCCTACACCTCCACTCTATAACTCCCAAAGCTCTGTTAAAAAAGAATGAACGTTCACTTTTATTTGTATCTTTGTACTCAAATTAAATAGTAATGGCCAAACTTCAAAAAAGTATAGACAAACGTAATGCGCTTATTGACGCAACCATCACTTTGGTCAATAATTCAGGATTCCATGCGACGCCTATGAGCAAAATTGCTAAAATGGCCAATGTTTCCCCAGCGACCATCTACCTGTATTTCGAAAATAAACAGGATTTAGTCAATAAGACCTATATCGACGTCAAAGCACAATACACAGCCTATGCTTTTAAGGATTATGAAGAAAGTATGTCCGTTGAAGAAGGTTTCGAACACATCTGGAAACGCATTGCCGATTTCAAACTCAACGCTTCTGAAAGTGCCATGTTTTTGTCGCAGTGTGACAATACCCCCATAATTGACGAGCCCAGCTTACAAGAAGGGATTAAACATTTACAACCCCTACTCGATCTCTGGAAACGCGGAAAAGAGGAAGGCATCATTAAACCGATATCCGATTATCTTTTATATGCTTATGCCATCAATCCGCTGTCGTTTTTAATGATGGCACAGAAACGTGGGACATTTAAATTGGATAAAAAACAAATTGAACAAGCTTATGAAGCGGCTTGGAGTAGTATTAGAAAATAGTTTTAAGAACACTTTGTTTTTGGAATAAAGACGAAAGACTTGAGATCGCCTGGGTTTTAATAAAGTAGAATTATGAACCTATAATCAAGATTCAAGAGGAATTGAAATTTAAATCAAGACTGTAAAATATGAATTACAATGTGCTTTATAATAACTAATTAGACGTAGTTAATTAAAGTTACAATGACAATAAAAATAAACAATAAAAAATAAGTAGTGTCCGATTAAAAATTGCAACAAGTTGATGGGGCATGTAAATATAAATGATTCAAGAAGATTTTAAATAACCACCTTGCTTTATTGAAAATGACTTTATAGCGCAAGAGAGAATAGTTTTATTTTATAAGCAGATTGTTTATCAATTAGTTACAATCACCCCATAGCCATATGGACTAGCAGCGTCCTGTGCAGCGCAGTCGAAGCAAGCAATCTTGATTCTTTATTGGACACCAATGATAACACATATAAAACATACAAAAATGATACAGACTATTTTATTAAAAAACCGACCAAAAGGAAGTCCTACGCATTCAGATTTTGAATTTGTAAAAGAAGACACCACATTAACACCAAAAGAAGGCGAAATACTTTTAGATACCGTCTACGTTTCTGTCGATCCGTATTTAAGAGGTCGCATGAGCGATGCCAAATCGTACGCTGCGCCTTTTGAACTCAACAAACCTATATATTCTGGTGTGGTTGCCAAAGTGACCGCTTCCAAAAACGACAACTTTAAGGAAGGGGAATTTGTTATGGGCATGTTGGATTGGAAAACCCAGCAAATATCCTCTGGAAAAGGACTTATGAAGGTAGATGGTGAGAAAGCGCCTTTAAGTGCCTATTTAGGTGTTTTGGGCATGACGGGATTGACAGCCTATTTAGGACTCACCCAGATTGGGAAACCTAAGGCAGGCGAAACGCTCATTGTTTCAGGAGCTGCCGGTGCGGTTGGAAGTGTTGTAGGGCAAATTGCCAAGAACCTTGGCCTTAAAGTGATTGGCATTGCTGGTACCGACGAAAAGGTTGAACTGCTAAAAAGCAAATTTGGCTTTGATTCTGGGATCAATTATAACACCACTGAAGATATTAAAGCAGACATTGCCAAAGCAGCACCAAACGGAATAGATATTTATTTTGATAATGTAGGCGGGTCAATCTCGGATGCGGTATTATTTAATATCAATCAATTTGCGCGGATTATCAATTGTGGAGCCATTTCGGTATACAACAATACAGAACTCCCTAAAAGCATCAGCGTACAACCATTTTTAGTTAAAAACAGTGCTTTAATGCAAGGCTTTATTGTTTCAGATTTTGAAGAAAAATTTCCAGAAGCCATGCAGCAGTTGGCAGAATGGTTGGCTGCAGGAAAACTGGCTTACTCCGAAACTGTAGTAGAAGGTTTTGAAAATATCCCACAAGCCTTTATGGATTTATTCGAAGGCAAAAACACCGGGAAAATGGTCGTTAAAATATAAATCAGCAACTAAAACAAACACATGAATAACTTTGAATTTAAAAACCCGACTAAAATTATTTTTGGCAAGGGTAGTATAGAGAAATTATCAAATGAAATTCCTAAAGACGCTAAAGTCCTCATGCTTTATGGCGGTGGCAGTATTAAGAAAAACGGGATTTACGATCAAGTGAAATCCGCTTTGGTTAATATGGAGATCATCGAATTTGGTGGCATTCCTGCCAATCCGGAGTACGCCGTTTTAATGCAGGCCTTAGAAGTGATCAAAGAACAAAACATCACCTATTTATTAGCTGTTGGTGGAGGTTCCGTTATTGACGGCACCAAGTTTCTATCGGCGGCCGCGCTTTTTGAAGGTGATACGCCTTGGGATATTTTAGCCAAGAACATCAAAACTGAAAAAGGCATGCCTTTTGGCACCGTCTTGACCTTACCAGCAACAGGTTCTGAAATGAACTCTGGTGCGGTGATTACGAGAAAGGAAACCAAAGAAAAATTGTCTATGGGCGGACCTGGATTATTTCCAGTGTTCTCCATATTGGATCCACAGGTTATTACTTCCATTCCAGAACGTCAATTGGCCAATGGTCTAACCGACGCTTTTACCCACGTTTTAGAGCAATATATGACCTATCCCATAGATGCTAAATTACAGGACCGCTTTGCAGAAAGTATTCTGCAGACTCTAATTGAGGTGGCACCACAGGTGATAAAAGACCCTACAGATTACAAAGCCGCTTCTGATTTTATGTGGAGCTGTACGATGGCTCTAAATGGACTCATTCAAAAGGGAGTTCCTGGCGACTGGGCCGTACATGCCATCGGGCACGAATTAACGGCTATGTTTGATATTGATCATGCCCGGACCTTAGCGGTAATTGCTCCTAGCCACTACAAATTCAATTTCGAAGCGAAAAAAGATAAATTGGCGCAATATGCCGAACGTGTATGGCATATTACCGAAGGCAGTACCGATGATAAAGCCCGTGCGGCCATAGATAAAACAGTGGCATTTTTTCACGACTTGGGCATCGATACCAAATTATCGGATTACACCAAAGCTTATGAAGGAACAGCTGAAACCATTTCAAAACGTTTTACAGAGCGCGAATGGTTAGGCTTGGGCGAGCATAAATCTTTAACCCCAGATATGGTTGAAGAGGTTGTGAAGATGGCGTATTGATTATAAAATCAAGAACCTCGGGGTATTAAAACCCACTGGTGGGAATGAAACCATTAAAAGCAATTGCATTTATGCTCACTATGATGATCGTATCAAGTTGTAAAAATGTGAAACATCTAAATTCCACTGAAAGCGTTTCAGAAGAAAAAACTGACATTAAAAACGAAAAAGAAATGAAGATATTATTTGTATTGACATCTCACGATAAATTGGGAGATACAGGAAAGAAAACAGGATTTTGGGTTGAAGAATTTGCAAGCCCCTATTACACATTATTGGATAAAGGGGCGCAGATAACCGTTGCCACCCCAAAAGGAGGTGCTGCACCCATAGATCCGAGCAGTGACACACCCGATGCTGCTACCGATGCGACCAAGCGATTTGATATTGATGCAGAAGCCAAGGAGAAAATAGCCAACACGAAAATATTATCGGATATGAATCCCGACGATTTTGACGCTGTATTTTATCCTGGCGGACACGGGCCGTTGTGGGATTTAGCTAACGATAGTGTTTCTATTGCTTTAATCGAAATGTTCAACAGTCAGAACAAACCGATTGCTTTTGTATGTCACGCTCCTGCTGCATTAAAAGATGTTAAGGATGCCCAGGGCAATCCTCTGGTAAAAGGCAAGAACGTTACAGGATTTACAAATACCGAAGAAGCAGCAGTGCAATTAACAGAGGTCGTTCCATTTTTAGTGGAAGACATGTTGAAAAAGAATGGGGCTGTATATTCCAAAAAAGAGGATTGGGCACCCTATGTCTTACAAGACGGGAACTTAATCACAGGTCAAAATCCAGCATCTTCTGAGTTGGTTGCGGAGAAATTGTTGGGAAGTTTGAAATAACCCTCAATATTTTATGATTAGAAAAGGTTGTCTGATAAGGACGGCCTTTTTTTGTTTGAAACCTTTTGCAATTATTGATGGTTAAATGTATTGACTTAATTGTTCAAAATTATAATCGTCTCTTTCAGAGCTGATTTAATCGCTTGTCTGAAGAGTAAGAACGTCCATGTATGGGAATCATTTCGAATTATTTGTTAACATTTCGTTTTGAAAACGGCATTATTTTCAACATATAGGCCAAGCCAATAGCGCATATAATGCCTGAAATCGTTCCGATGATTTGGTTTTCACTGATAAAGTAAATTGCCATGCCAACACTGAAAATGGCAATGCCGATGATTTGATTTCTATTCATGAGTTTGATTCCATAATTCTCCGTGTACCTCCGTGAAGCCTCCGTGTATCTCTGTGTCATA
Organism: Gelidibacter maritimus; assembly: GCF_014062315.1. Taxonomy (GTDB): domain Bacteria; phylum Bacteroidota; class Bacteroidia; order Flavobacteriales; family Flavobacteriaceae; genus Gelidibacter; species Gelidibacter maritimus. The sequence goes on along the minus strand of NZ_JACGLT010000019.1, from coordinate 57,671 downwards.
TTTCACGCAAATGATAAAATTACAAAAGAATAACCAAATACCAATTAGATTGTTCTTTCTAATTTTAAGTTCTAAATAGAATAAGTTTCCTTCGTTTGAACGGATGTTCTATTCAGGTTCCATAATTCTCCGTGTACCTCCGTGAAACCTCCGTGTATCTCTGTGTCATATTTCACGCAAATGATAAAATTCAAAAAAAATAAATAACCAAATACCAATTAGGTTGTTCTTTCTAATTTTAAGTTCCAGATAGAATAAGTTCCTTCGTTTGAACGGATGTTTTGTTCAATGTTCCATAATTCTCCGTGTACCTCCGTGAAACCTCCGTGTATCTCTGTGTAATAGATTTGATTTTAAACCAAAAGAGCAATATCTTTGCCACCTCATTTATTAGGGTCACAAGATTTGCATGCAACAAATAAAAGCGTATTTAGATCAAATAGCTACCATCTCTCAATCGGACTGGGATTTTTTCACTTCAAAATTACAGCGTCGGGTCATTCCTAAAAAATCGGTTTTTCTCAAACTGAACGAAATTGAAAATCACATTTCATTTATTGAATCTGGTGTGGTGCGCTTATATATTCCCAAGGAAAACTCAGAAAAGGAAATCACCTTTGGATTTAGTTTTAAGGACCAGTTTATCAGCGCTTACGATTCGTTCTTAACCCAACAACCATCAGCATACGAACTGGAGGCGTTGACAGAAACCACATTGTTAAGCATTACTTATGACGATTTGCAAGCTGTTTATAAAACTACTGAAATTGGAAATCTTATTGGAAGATTGGCGGCCGAACGTCTGTTCTTAATCAAGTCCAAACGCGAGCAGCACTTATTGAATCTGTCTGCGGAGGAACGTTATTTAAAGCTCTTTAAAGAACGTCCTGAACTCATAAAAATTATCCCACTCAAGTATATCAGCTCTTATATTGGGGTAACCGCACAGGCTTTGAGCAGAATTAGAAGGCGATTGTAGAGGCATTACTTGACTTAGGTTCATTGTTTGTCAGTAGTTATCCCATTATCTTTGTAAAAAAAACTATGATTATAGTCCTATTTGTTATTGTCCTCTGGTATGGGGGCCTATTTTTTCAATCCTTCTTTTTACATCGTTACGCGGCACATCAGGTGTTTACCATGTCTAAAACCATGGAGCGAATTACCTTTGTGCTTACCTGGATTTTTCAAGGCTCAAGTTATTTAAGTGCTTATGGGTATGGCGTGATGCACCGTATGCACCATGCCTATACGGATACTGAACAAGATCCACACTCGCCATCACATGACCCTAATATGTTTGCGATGATGTGGAAAACTAAAAACATCTACCAAGATATCAACAAACAACGGGTAGAAGTTGATCAGCGCTTTACTAAGAACGTACCGCAATGGGAGGCATTCGATAAATTTGCAAGCTCGCGTTTTTCACGCATCCTATGGATGGCACTTTATGTGTTGGTCTTTGTTTATTTTGCAACCGCTTGGTGGCAATGGTTGTTGTTACCTATCACCTTTATGATGGCTCCTATCCACGGCGTTATCATTAACTGGTTTGGCCATATTTATGGCTATGTCAATTACCAAATGAAAAATACAAGTAAGAACCTCTTTCGTTTTGACTTTTTAATGATGGGCGAAGGCTATCATAATAACCATCATAAATTTGCAAGTCGCGCAAACTTTGGTGTGAAATGGTATGAAGTTGACATGACTTATCAGATTATACGCGTTTTGAATGCTTTGGGGGTCATTCAGTTGAAAGTGGTTCCCGTTAAAAAATAGAGGAGCGTTTTAAGTAGAACTGTTTTGTTTAGACAGGTCCCGACAGCAATCGGGATCAGGGAATTTCACGGATAGTTGCGTCATTGCTACCCATTCATTTCACGAATTAAATGAACTAAAAAACCGTAGAATTTGTGATACAGAATAGGTCTAGCGCGAAAATGTAAATAATGCTAACACCTTCAGTGTAATCAGTGCAATCCATGTCTAAAACCCTCTTAATTTTTTGCTACATCTAAAGCACCCTAATCCGTACTTTTTTCTTTTTTAAGCGTGTGTTGTCCAAGGTTTTGACAATGCGCTTGGCTTCCTTAATCGGGACGGCAACAAAGGCGCAATCCTGTTTAAGTTCGATAGTACCCAATTGCTCTTGAGTGAGACCACCTTGTTTCATGAAAAGACCGACAATATCGCCTTTAGAAATCTTGTCCTTCCGTCCGCCAGAAATAAATAAGGTTTCCCATAATGGAGCTGCTTTTGGGGCTTTGGTAGATGTTTTGTAGGGTTTCGACTCCTTGATGAATTCAGGCAACTGTTCGTCGCTGCCTTTTAATACATAAGCTGTGCCTTTAGCGTTGACACGAGCTGTTCTTCCGTTTCTATGGATAAACTCTTCCTGATGTTTAGGCAGCTCGTAATGGATGATAAAGCCGAGCTCCGGAATATCGATACCTCGTGCAGCCAAATCGGTTGCCAGAAGAATTTGACTCGTTCCGTTCCTAAACGTAATGAGTGAGCGCTCTCGGTCCTGCTGCTCCATGCCTCCTGAAAAGGTTGAGTGGCTAATATTGTTGCGTTTTAAAAAGTGACTCACTTGATCAATACTCTCTCTAAAATTACAGAAGATAATACCTTGATGGTTGCCAATATGATGCAGCAATTCCAACAACGAAGGGAGCTTGTTCGGCTTTTGAGAGACGACGGTTTTGATGACTAAGGTCGATTTTCGTTTTTCGCTCAAATAATCAACGGTGACCGGCTTGTCCAAGCGGACAAATCCTGGAATCTTTTCCAACCTTGTTGCAGAAGTAAGAATGCGTTTGTTAATACTAGGCAATTGACCAATAATCCGTTTCATTTCGTCTTCAAAGCCGTCTTCCAACGATTTGTCAAACTCGTCCAAAATAAGCGTTCTAATACTTGCTTTTGAAAACCGATTCGCCTCAAAGTGGTCCAAGATGCGACCGGGCGTTCCGATCAATATTGCTGGGGTATGCTTGATCTCAATTTTGTCCTTTGACATTGGTCGGCCACCATAAACAGCATTCACTTTAAATCCAGACCCCATATCTCGGGCCACTTGTTCAATTTGAATAGCCAGTTCACGGGATGGCACGATGATGAGCGCCTGCATTTCGGTATTGGTGGGATCTAAAATCTCCAATAGCGGTAATAAAAAAGCTAAGGTCTTACCTGTTCCTGTTGGGGATAGTAAAATGGTATTCGTGGCTTCCCCAATCACTGCGATGGCTTCCTTTTGCATGCGATGCAAGCTTTGAATATTTAACTTATCTAAAATATCCTGTTGGTCCTTGATGCGTTTTGCCATGTTTATTTATTCTTTTTACGTTTCTTGGAATCTTCCTGTTTAGAGGATTCCGTACGGGTTTGGGCCAAGTAGTTAGCGAGAATTTTATCCACCAATTCATCCTTTGTCAAGTGGTGAAAGATGGTCTTGATCTTGGATTTAAAATCTTCCGAAACCTCCCGATTGGGTTTGGTCTTAAATATTTTTCTGGCCCATAAGAGGGCGTTATTTTCTTCTATACTCTGAGCATCCGCTTTTCTGAATTCCTTAAAAACAATTCCCAGTTCATCTTCAAAATCGGCAATATCCTCAACTTCTTCTTGTTGTAGTATGGTCAGTGATAACCCCTTTGCTCCTGCCCTTGCCGTACGCCCACTTCTATGGACATAGGCCTCATAGGTGTCTGGCAAATGATAATTGACCACATAAGCTATTTCCTTGACGTCAATGCCACGCGCTGCCAAATCGGTTGCCACTAAGATATCAATATAGCCTTCCCGGAACTGCTCCATAATTCGGTCGCGAATGCCTTGGGTCAAACTGCCATGAAGTGCACCGGACGAAAATTTATTGATAGCCAAGTTTTTGGCCAACTTATTGACCGCTGCTTTGGTTTTACAAAATATAATACCACGCTCGCCTTCCTTGGAGCTTAGAAAATGAAGCAACACCTCCAATTTTTCAATTGGCTCTACCACGACATATTGGTGATCAATGCCCTGGTGCCCTAATGTTGACATATCAGCTTCAATTTGAATCACATGTTTTGACATATAATTCTGGACCAATTGTTTAATGGTTCCTGGCATGGTTGCCGTAAAAAGTAAGGTGCGTCTTGATTTTGGAATGGCTTTAATAATCACATCCACTTCATCTTTTAGGGCACTGACCATTTCATCCGCCTCGTCCAAAACTAAATACTGAATATTTTTGATATCGATGGCGCCACGAGTCATTAAATCGACCAGACGCCCTGGCGTAGCCACCACAATATGTGTTGGTGATTTCAAGCGTTCTATTTGAGGTTTTATGGGGATACCGCCACATAACGAGGCAATGAAAACTTCGGGGCTATCTGAGGCAAAAGCGACTAAGTTATTATGAATCTGTTGTCCCAATTCTCTCGTTGGTGCTAAAATTAGCGTCTGGACATGAACATTTGAAACATCAACTAATTGCAGCAAGGGTAAACCAAAGGCCGCCGTTTTTCCGGTGCCGGTCTTAGCCATTACTACTACATCATCTTTTTGATTGAGGATGACAGGAATGGTCTTGACTTGGATATCTGTAGGGACAGACATCTGCAAATCGGTTAAACTTTTTTGGAGGGACTCATTGATTCCTAATTCTGAAAACTGTGGCGTCATAAATTATATTTTGCGCAAAGATAACCACAGTTAGGCAGGGAATAACACCATTTGATTGATTTATGCGCAATGGAAAGTAAAGATGACCGGAAAATCAGTCTCTAAAAATTACCGGTTATCCAGATTGAGAGCCGCAAAAGACGTCCAATTCATTAAAATGCAAACCATCATCCCAACCATATCCGTTCAATTTCCAAAGCGAAATCCTCATCCTTTTTATTAGCGATTAGGAACCTTACTTCTTCTATCCGTTTTCCGTTATAATTTGGAATCCCAAGTTTATTGCCCCTAAAACTTGCGTAAAAGTCGGCAAATGGAAGCGTTATTGTTTCAAAATCGCCCGAAGTTTTGAATTCGCTAACATAGGAGTACTCCTTTGTTTGGTCTGATTTGATCCGAAATTGATAGATTTTACCATCGCCTTTGACTCTTATTTTTACAGCATCAAAATGTGATACATCTCTTTTAGAAACAGCATATTTGACGGAAGAAAAGCCACCGTTATTCTCGGTAGTGACAAAACCTGAAAAAAGCCCGTTACCTGCTTCATTCATTGCTATGCTCCCTTTCGAAAGTCCGCCCATAACGCCATCATTGATCACCAGCCACTGAGTTGTGTTTTGTTGCGCTTGAAAATCAAAAATCAAAGAATCGTTTGTCATTGTCAATAAAATTATACCGCAGTTTCCGCATTCAATTCGTCCATAATTTCTGCAAACAGTTCATAGGATCGGATCCGATGGTTGACATCATAAATATTGGTTACTGCGATTAGTTCATCCGCTTTGGTTTTTTCTAAAAAGTCCTTTACTTGGGCTTTTACCGTGGCTTTACTCCCAACAAAGGAATACTTCAACATTTGGTGCACCTGAGGATGTGCCATAATTTCCCTAAACTCTTGGGTCATGGCCGTTGGTGGCTGCATATATTCCCGGTTACCGGTAAAAATGCCCAAAAACATTCGGATTAATGAGGTGGCATAACTTTCAGCCTCTTCGTCGGTATCGGCGATGATAATATTGACACCTGCCATCACATAAGGTGCTTTTAACGTATCTGAAGGCTGGAATTTCTCTCGATAAATCGCTGTCGCCGCTTCCAAATGAATAGTGGCAAAGTGGCTGGCAAAGGCATAAGGCAGACCTTTACTTGCCGCTAAATGGGCACTATCGGTACTGGATCCTAAAATATAAATGGGAACCTCTACCCCTTCAGCGACGGTGGCTCTAATTTTAGAGCTGGCATTATCTACGGAAAAATACTGTTGGATATCCTCTACATCTCTTGGAAACGAATGTGCAGCTTGCATAAAATCGGAGCGAATGGCTTGAGCTGTTTCTCTATCCGTTCCTGGGGCTCTTCCTAATCCTAAATCGATACGGTTGGGATACAATGACCCTAAGGTGCCAAATTGTTCGGAAACTATCAATGGTGAGTGGTTGGGCAACATAATTCCACCAGAACCTACCCGCATGGATTTTGTGCCTTCAGCAATATATCCAATAAGCACCGAGGTGGCACTACTACCAATATTGACGGCATTATGATGTTCTGCCAACCAAAAACGTGTATAGCCAAATTCCTCAGCTTTTTGAGCTAACTTGAGCGAATTGTTAAAGGTCTGTTTGAGACTATGCCCTTCTGAAACTAAGGCAAGTTCTAAAATGGAATATACAACCGGGTTGGATTTCATGTGATATGGTATTATAATTTTGTAAGAATTGACCTCAAAAGCGGTCATAAAGACGAAATTACAGCATTAATTTCAGTTGTGCTGTTATCACTATGTTAATCCTTTAGCTATAACTTTAACAATTCGAGTCCAAATTCAAATTTCGTTATTCAAAAACTTAGTGTAGTTTAGCCTATTATCAGAATTTATCGGAGTTTGCATTGATAGCGTCTTTAATAAATTTTCGATAAGCTTACATTTAAAAAACAAATAATCAATAATAATCATCCTATGAGCAAAACAACTTTAAAAGTCAATAACAACGGTTCACTGAGAATAAAAGGCGATTTTGAAATTGTCGATAAAGATGGAAATGCCTATGACCTTGGTGGTCGTGATGTCGTTTCACTTTGCAGATGCGGCTTATCAGCAAATAAGCCTTTTTGCGATGGGTCACACCGCAACCATTTTGAACATGACGCAGTGGCCTTCGCTTTACCTCCAAAACCAGGATCGTAGATAGATTTTAAAAAAAGCTTAAGTCATAGTTAACAGCTTCAGATCTCACTCCAATTACCGCCAATAAACGGCTTTGGAATATTAAGAATCACTACTGAGAATAAGATTGGACCATAAACTTCTTGGACATTCACGTTAGAGAGTTAAACATCCGATTAATATGACTTAAGCTTTCAAATCCACTTTTGGTAAGCAATCTGTACGATAGGCGTTTTGGAAAAATTAAAAACTGACTTTCGCATTAAATTTGCGCAGCTTTCAGAAAAGTGATAAACACACTTTTATAAAACATTCATGAGTAGCTGCAAAGGATGAACTTACAAACTCAAGCTAAGTTTCTGTGATTCTAAGGAAATGGTCTTGAAAACCCTTAGTCGATCATGTTATGGTTCTGTAAGGCTTTAACATCTTCGTTTGCTAAGACAAGCTCATTAATCAGGGTAGTCAATTGCACCCCAGCGGCTGTAAGGGCAGTGGTGTTTGCTTCTATTAAGAGGTTAATTTCAGATAATTGCTCTTCTCTTTCAGCGTCGGTACGACCAAGTTTAAATCCCTGTATCTCTGACAGCTGGGTGTTTAAAGTCTGTTTCTGCTTTTTCAACTGATCCAACTTGACACGATGGTTCCGAACACTCTTTTCTATAGTGCATACTTTGTGGACAATGGTCAAGCTGTCCAATTGTTTTTTATAATCAATTTGGGCTACTGATGTTATTGAAACCAACAACAAGATCAGTACAGGAATTGCTTTCATTTTAGATGCTATTTATCGATCTGCAAAATTATACAATTTCCAAATCAAAAAATGTGATTTAAAATGAATTTTCAATTGATCATCACTATTTTATGACAAATATCGCAACAGGATTTAAAAACCCCATCTATTACTGATAATAATCATGTTTTTTAATACCTTTATACTATAATTTTACCAAAAACCAAAACAGAATAACCATGTATCAACCTTTATTTTTAGATGCCAATTGGAATAACGGTGTCTTTATGATTGTCATTTTTGCTATAGTTTGTGTCACTTTGGTGGGCATTCTCATAAACTTTATGATGAGTGGTAAGAAAAAAGAGGATTCAGACACCACTGAATAACCTTCATTTCCGGAATTTAAAAAGCAAAATTTTAGCGGTGTCCGTGGATATTCTATTCAAAATGAATTAACAAGGATACCGCTAAAGTATTATTTGGAATAACGTTCATAAAAACTAATCATCTTAGGGTAAATATTGGGTGCCAAAATCCGTCATTTTAAAAATAAAAAAGGACCGAAAACAAGTTTCAGTCCCTTTACCATTAATCCATGTGACTAAAAGAAATTAATCTTCTATATCACTCAATATTTTACCTGAAGCATCAACAATAAGCTTTCGTTCTTTAGTCCACCCTTTTTCAATTTCTACTTCATAAGTTGTTTTTCCGCCTTCTTCATGGACCTCTACAGAATCAACTTTATAATCCGCATATTTAGTCTTCACAGCAGAAGCAACAGCGGATGGCAATTCGCTTTCTAAAATTTCAACTTTAGATTTAGCAACATTTCCATCTGCATCATACCAAATATCATGCTCCAGGCTGTTGACCTCAAATTCAACCTTATAGTGGTCCCCTTTCTTTTCCCATTCCACATCTGCAACATTACTGTAGGAGTTGCTAAAAATGGTTTGTAAATTTGTTGGTACTTCATCAGTTTTTAAATCCTGTGCACTTATTGTTGCAGTTGCGAACAATAATAGTGCGGCTATTTTTAAATTTTTCATCATTATTAGTTTTTTTATTTGATACAAAGAAAGCTCACAAAACTGTAACGAATTAGGAATTTTGTGGCGCTAAGTGTTAAGTTTTTGTAAAAACCGTGTATTTTAATATTTCACTTCCAACTCGTATTATAATGATATAGTACCAATTGCCGGCCTCAAGAACCTCAGGATATTAAAATCCCTTTGTGGGAATAAAACTTGGCTAAAATCTTTATCGGCGTTCTTTTTTCTTTATTTTAGAAGGATTCCTAAATGATTTTAGATTTCAGTATTACAATTGTATAAAATTGCCTTAGATGAAACTGTTGATTATAGAAGACGAACCTGAGATGCTCGAGAATATGGCTCAAACTTTAAAGCGCGAGCATTATATTGTCGAATCTGCATCTGACTACACTTCTGCACTTGAAAAAATTGCTGTTTATGATTACGATTGTATATTATTGGACATTACACTGCCCGATGGCAATGGGCTTGAACTTTTAAAAGAATTGAAATCTAAGGGAAAGGATGAAGGCGTCATAATTGTATCAGCAAAAGATTCTCTTGACGACCGATTGGAAGGTCTTAATTTGGGTGCTGATGATTATTTACCAAAGCCCTTCCACATGGCCGAATTGCATGCCCGTGTCAAGGCTGTTTTAAGACGGCGTCATTTTGATGGCAATTCGTATATCCATATTGGCAATGTATCCATACAACCTGAAAATAGGTATGTAACCATCAATGATCATGAGGTTGTTCTCAACCGGAAGGAATACGATATTTTAATGTATCTCATTACGAACAAAACCAGATTAGTGACCAAATCGGCCTTAGCAGAACACGTTTGGGGCGATCATATAGACCAATCCGATAGTTTTGATTTTATTTATTCGCAAATCAAGAACCTTCGAAAAAAACTTGAACAGGCCACCATCAACATTGAAGCAGTATATGGTGTAGGTTACAAACTTGAAACTGTCTGATGAAACTCCTCAACTATACGTCCAAATATCTCGCCATCCTTTTAGTTCCATTGATTACCGTTTGGGCTGTCATTTTTTATTATGCCATGTTGGATGAAATCTATGACAGCTTAGATGACGGCCTTGAAAATCAAAAAGTATTGTTGTTGCAAAAGTTGCCTACCAATCCTGAAATACTCCAACACAATGATCTTGACCTTTGGAACCATGCCATCACCCCCATTTCCAAACAACAATATGAGAAATTTGAAGATCGTAATTCAGATACTTTGATGTATATGCTCAATGAGCAGGACTTTGAACCCGTTCGAATCTATGAAACCAAATTGGCTTATAACGACCACTATTACAAGGTCAAATTTATAACCTCAATGGTAGAAGAGGATGATTTGATTCAGGATTTGGTAGTGTATCTCATTGTTCTGTATGTGTCGCTCATGATTGCTATTGTTATTTTAAATAATTTAATGCTTAAAAAGATTTGGAAACCCTTTCATAACTTAATGTGGCAATTGCGCGATTTCAGAATAGAAAAAAACGATCAGATTACCACTATGCCCACTAATATTGAGGAGTTTAGGCTACTCAATGCATCCATTACAACACTAATTGACCAAAGTAGAGCGCGGTACTTAGAACAACAACATTTTATAGAAAATGCCTCGCACGAATTGCAAACCCCACTCGCCATAAGCATTAATAAATTGGAATTGTTTCTTGAAAATAGCAATCTCCCTGAAGACAATGTTAAGACGATGGCATCGGTTTTAGACAACCTTGGTCGGTTGACCCGATTAAATAAGTCTCTACTTCTACTGTCTAAAATTGAAAACAGGCAATTTGTCGATGAGGAACGCATCGATTTTAATCAATTGACCGCTGAAGTTATTGGCGATTTTCAAGATCTTGCAGCTCATAAAAATATCGACTTACAACTGGAATCAGTTTCAAAACTCACATTCCGAATGAATAAGGATCTTGCGGTGATTCTGCTGAACAATCTTATCAAAAATTCTATTGTCCACGGTCAACAGAACAACACGGTAACTGTAAAGATTCAAACAAAAACAATCTCTATAAGCAATTTTGGCAGTGCAAAACCCTTGGATAGCGACATTATATTTTCAAGGTTTAAGAAATTAAGTAGTGACAACAAATCAACGGGACTTGGCTTAGCCATTGCCAAGGCCATTTCAGAAAAGTATGGTATTGAATTAACTTATTCTTATTCTGAACAACACATCTTTAAACTAACATTTTCTTAAATAGTCGTTAAAACATTATTAAATAAAGGTTATACCCCTCCTATTCCCAATTGTTTTCAGATTTAAAACAGACCTTTGGAATAGAAAATTATTTTATGAAAAAATCCAGTCTTTTTATAGGTCTTTTTATCGCCATTTTAGTCGGCATTGCCATTGTAGGCTTTTATAAAGTCAATCAAGCCAATGCTGAAATCACCAAAGGCATGGACAATTATACCATTTTGGAAACCTGGGAATTGCCAGATGCCTTAGATGAGGTTAGTGGCATTGTTTGGGTTGATGATAATACTTTAGCCTGTGTACAGGATGAGAATGGAATTATTTATGTGTATGATCTTTATGAAAGTTCAATTAAAGAAGAAATACCTTTTGCCGGAAATGGCGATTATGAAGGCATTGCGCTTAATAAAATCGATTTATTTGTGATGCGAAGTGATGGATTATTATATGAAATAAACAATTGGAGAGAAGCCAACAGGACGATCAGTGCACATGAAACCGGTTTCAAATCCTCCCATAATATGGAATCGTTGGTTTATTCTCCCAATGATAGTTCACTGCTGACAGCTCCAAAAGACAAGGATTCCGACGACAGTTTTAAGGGCATCTATAAAATATCAATGACTGACAAAAGTGTAGACTTAGATGCGCCAACCTATAAAATTGATTTGAATGCAGACGCTTTAAGTAAATATAGAAGCAAGAAGCTGCGTAAGACTTTCAATCCTTCTGAAATTGCCGTACATCCAATAACCAAAGATATTTATGTGTTGGAAGGCAAGAATCCTAAATTAATGATCTTAGATCAACAAGGGGCTCTGAAGACTGTGCTCAAGCTAGATGAAATCAATTTTCCTCAGCCAGAAGGGATGACCTTTAGTACGGATGGTGAACTATATATCTCCAATGAAGCAGCCGGTGGTTCAGCAACAATTCATCTGGTTGAATTTAAAACAAGCTAATATTCAATTTCCCGTTTGGAAAACACAATCTTAAATTAGAATATGATATCACTCTATCATTTTGAGAGGTTGTATTTCCGGCTTTATTTTTTTGTAGAGTCGGTATTGGTATAAAGTTAAAATATCGTTCATAGCCAAGGTTTCATTAGCTTGCATCTCAACTAAGGCATCCAATTCTTCTCTACCATCATGGTCTCTCTTAATCTCATCGGCCAAAACCAAATAGTGAGCTACCTTGTTTTTAAACAGAGGGATTTGTACTCCAGTTAGGCCCAAATGCTCATTATATTGAGCGGTAATATTATCCGCACGTTCTTTGACGTTGATATCAGTGACACTAGCTTTGGGGTACTGAGCAAGAACAAAGTTTGTAGCCACGACAAAAAGTAAGGTTAATAAAGTTTTCATAATTCTGTTTTTCTATAATTTAAGATTTTAAGGTTTTAATGTCAAGGATTTTATGAAATTTTAACGTATTGTAAACTGGCAAGGAATAGGAAAGCAGGTCGCATAGAGCCTTGATATCCATTGGTGGAAAACGTATTTATTAATAAAGTCAATACTCTCAAAAGACTTAAAAGATATGCAGAAAGCCGTTCTAAAAAAATAGGTTCAAAATAAAAATTTGGTGCTGTATACCATTTAGTATTTGTTTGTATTCGCGTTGTATTCGCGCGAATACAACTTGAAATCCACTGAACACTTTAGAACTATTAATATTATCATAATACCGTATTAAAGTTATCACAATAGGCAGGAGAACAACTGAATTGCTTTTAAAATTTCTTATCTTTAATACAAATCAAACAATATGAAAAAACAACAAGGAAAAGGTCTTTTGGCCTTATTAGGAATTGGAGCAGGTGTATTTGCCTGGTGGAAATATAAAAATTTATCTCCAGAACAAAAGGAAGAATTGCACGGTAAGGTTAACGAAGTCGGCCAGCGCGTAAAAGATACGTATACTGAGGTCGAATCGACCGTCAAGACTAAATTGGACGAATTGAAAACTGGAGCCAAAAAGGAAGTTTCAGACATCCAAGAAGAGGTAAATGCCATGAAAAATTAATTTTTTTAAAAACATAAATTAAAGAAAATCCCGCAATTAGCGGGATTTTTTATGGATCATTCTACCATTTCATAGGGTTGTCTCAAAGGTCCATTTCTATTTAAGGTTGCGAGATTGTTCAAGGATTATTAATGATCAGACCCTACTGCTTATTTCTTTGCAAAGTCCATGCTTTGACGCTTAAGGATGATGTTTTTGGTAGCCACAGAAATTGAATCTTTCTTTTCAGGTTTTAGGATATTGTCTAATCCATTTCGAGCAATTTTTCTACGGCAGGATTTTGTCAAAAGCGGATCGTTGTCAAATATCAAATCGAATCCTTCAATCTCAACATTATTTGGCTCTTTAATTACCAAGTGAATTTTTTTAAAGTCATTGCTACGTCTTTCCTTACCTGGAACAAAAGTGTAAAAAGTGTATTTCCCGTCGGCATTGGTTTTAACCCAACCTCTATGATAAACATAACGCTTATTATGATGTTTTTTTAATTCGTAACTGCCATTATCATCAGCTTGATTGATATATAGGATAACGTCTTTGGCAGGTGTCACACCATCACCTAAAAAAACGGTACCTGTAATTTTCAAAGGATTGGATTTCGTTGCGAAATCTGGAATGGAATCGGTATTGCTCAATACATCTTCAGAGTAATCATAAATGGCATGACGGGTATGAAAATCTTCAGGAAGCTCTTCAAATTTATCTTGTGCTTTAACGGTATGAAAGCCGCTTAAAATCAATACAACCGACAGTATATAAACTAATTTTATCATGGGAGGAACATTTATTAATTCATTCAAAACTAAATGATTGTGTCCCTGAAGTAAAAAAAAATATACAAACGCTCAATATAAACGTTAAAAGGTAAGTGGCTTATACCAACGTCAAATTTTGACGATAAATGGTAGGTTGATTCAAGAAAATCTCAAAGTGTCCAAATCCACATTACCTCCAGAAAGTATAACTCCCACCTTTTTTCCTTTGAAATAGGCCTTGTTTTTCAATATTGCGGCAAATGCGACAGCACTTGATGGTTCAACCACAATCTTTAAACGCTCCCAAAGTAGCCTCATAGCCTTGATAATCTCATCTTCCTCTACGCGAATGATATGGTCCACGTACTGTTGTAAGATTGGAAAGTTGATATCGCCCAAATGTGTGCGCAATCCATCGGCAATAGTATTACCTGTGGTGTTAGTTTCAATTTTTCCAGATTGTAAAGATCTAAAAGCATCATCCACTAACATCGGTTCCCCTCCAATGGCTTTACATTGTGTTCCGAAATAATGGGCTGCCAAAGCTGTGCCAGCTAATAGTCCGCCACCTCCAACCGGAGTTAAAACACAATTCAAATCAGGATGTGCTTCTAAAAGCTCCATACCGGCTGTGGCATTCCCTAAGATGACGTTCAAATCATTGGATGGATGTATAAAAGTTGCGCCTTTTTCAGAAACAATTTGAGTTGCAGCCTCTTCCCTTGCCTGAATGTTTGATTCGCATTTGGTTATGTTTCCACCATATCCCAAAACAGCATCTTCCTTAACCTTAGGTGCGTTATCGGGCATAACAATATAGGCGTTGACTCCCAAATTTTTTGCAGCTAAGGATAAGGCTTGAGCGAAATTTCCTGAAGAATGGGTTACTACGCCTCGCTCCTGTTGCTCTTTGGAAAGTTGTATAATGGCATTGGTAGCCCCACGCATTTTAAAGGCTCCCATTTTCTGAAAGTTCTCACATTTAAAAAATAATTTTGCACCCGACTTGTCGTCTAATAAGTGCGATGTGAGCACTGGCGTGTTATGGACAAAAGAAGAAATCCGTTGTCTTGTTTCTAAAAGCGTTTGTTTATACATATCAGAACCTAAAGATATTTAAAATCTACTTACGAAACCTGGCAAAAATGACCAATTTCTTTTTTGTATTGATAAAATACACACCGGTCAACAAAACAATGGCAGCCACAACGGATTGTGTAGTGATAACTTCTTCCAAGAAATACCACCCCAATAACAATGCGATTATTGGGTTGACGTAAGTTGAGGTTGCCACCTTATCCGGTGAGACTTTCTTCAGAAGAAAATTAAAGGACGTAAAAGCTACAATACTTCCAAAAACTATAAGTATTACCATTGACCACTGCACCTCTTCACTCCATGTATTTGGCAAACTCCATGTTTCGCCAAATATTAAGCTTCCAATAACCAGCATCAAACCTCCTGCGACCATTTGATAGCCTGTATTAACGAAATAGTTGGTAGGTAAATCGGCGTTTCCAACAAATAAACTCCCTGAAGCCCAACTTACCATACAAAAAAAGATCATGATCATTCCGGTAATAGAACCTTCTTTACTGACCACTTCGTTTTGACTGACCAACAAATAAATGCCTATAATGCCTAAGATTACCCCTAATACCGACATGGCCTTAATTTTTTTTCCTTGAAAAATGCGCATTAAAATCAATACAACTAACGGCTGTGCCGATATTTCCAAAGCTGCAAATCCGCTATCCACATACTTCAAGGCCCAAACCACTACTCCATTACCTATAGTTAAAAACAAGAATCCGGCAATAAAAACATTTACCAATTGTTTTTTTGTAATGCTCAAAGATTTGCCCATCAATTTGGCGATGATAAAAATAAGAAGTCCTGCCGTTGTAAATCGGATAGAAGCCAACATGAACGGAGGCAACTCCGTGACCGCAATTTTGTTCAATAAATAGGTAGACCCCCATATTACATAAATTGAGAAAAATGCAAGGACGATAAAAAGGGTGTTTTTTGAACTGCTCATTGGTTGTTTTGTGCTAAGCGCTTATATAGAAGGAATGTGCAAAAATAAGAAAAGAGACCCTTGAAGATCTCTTTTAAGCTTAATATTTCATTTATTCTACTTAAGGTTTTAGAAAGGTTCTATCAATCACAAACTATAAGCTGGCATTTAATTGTTTAACTATCAAAAGTTGTTTTTAAGGTGATCTCAGCATCTAATAATTTTGATACCGGACAGTTTTCTTTTGCTTTGTTGGCAATCTCCTTGAATTTACTTTCTTCCATCCCTGGCACTTTCCCATTGAGTTCCAACTCGATTTTCGGGATGCTGCCGTCTTCAAAAAAAACTCTTGCATTGGTATCTAAAGATTCTGCAGTGAATCCTTTTTCTACCAAGAAAAAACTCAATTGCATTGTAAAGCAACCTGCATGGGCTGCGCCAATCAACTCTTCTGGATTGGTCCCAACCGCATCTTCAAAACGTGTTTTGAAGGCATAAGGCGATTTTTGTAAAACACCACTCTCAGTAGTTAGAGAGCCTTTACCGTCTTTTCCGCCACCTTCCCAGTGAGCGCTTGCTGTTCTGTTAAATTTCATAATTCTTATTTTTAAAGTTAATATATAAATACGTTTGTGTCTGATTGAGATAATCATACCCTAACGTATGAGATGTTTTTATCTATTTTTTCTTCGGAACGAAAATGGATTTTGCATTTATAAACTCACGGAGTCCAAAACCTCCATGTTCTCTTCCGTAACCTGAATTCTTGACACCTCCAAACGGCATATTTGGTCGCGCCAACCCGAAAGAATTAATATTGACCATTCCCGTATCAAAATGATTCTGTGCCAATTGGATGGCTTTGTCTTGATCATTGGAGAAAATACCACCCCCTAATCCAAACTTACTGTCATTGGCAATTCGCATGGCGTCTTCATCGTCTTTGGCTTTAATAAGAGAAGCTACAGGACCAAATAGTTCATCATCATAAGCCGGCTGTCCTGGTTGAACGTTGTCCAGGATTGTAGCAGGATAGAAATAACCTTTCCCATTTGGCAGGGTGCCTCCTAATATGATTTTAGCTCCTTTCTGGACACTTTTCTCGACTTGATCATGAAGCTTTTCGCGCAAATCCTTACGTGCCAGAGGCCCCATTTTTGATGATTTTTCTTTGGGATCTCCCGTCACAATGGTTTTCATGCCTTCAACAAAGGCGGATTTGAATTCGTCATAAACCTTCTCTGTCACTATAAAACGTTTGGCCGAAACACAAGTTTCTCCGTTATTATAAACACGACCTTGAACGCAGGTTTTGGCTGCCATAGCTATATCAGCGTCTTCCAAAATCAAGTACGCATCATTACTACCCAACTCCAGGACGGTTTTCTTTAAAACACCACCCGCTTTCTTGGCAATGATTTTACCAGCTTCAGAGCTTCCTGTTAAAGTGACGCCCCGTACCAATTCGTTTTCGATGATTGTATCAGATTGGTCATGATCAATAATCAAAACAGTAAATAAATCTTTCGGAAGACCAGCCTTTTCATAAATTTCTTTTAATAATAATGCTGATCCCGTAACGTTTTTGGCGTGCTTGAGTAAAATCCCATTTCCTGCCATTAAATTGGCAATAGAATAACGGATCACCTGATAGGCCGGAAAATTCCATGGTTGGATCCCGTAAATAACGCCAATTGGAGAATAGGTAATGATGCCCTTGCCGCCATCTGGCAATTCACGTTCTTCGTTTTTTAAAACGTTCAAGCCCTCGGTGGCTGTAAAATCGCAGATTCCTTTACAAAGCTCAATCTCCTGATGGCTTTGCCTAAGGAGCTTGCCCATTTCATCCGTCATCAAGGTAGCGAATTTATCTTTTTGAGATACCAATTCCTCGCCAATGGCTTTAATGATTTCTGCTCGTTCTTCAATGGGTGTATGTCGCCATTTTAAATAAGCTTCATGACATTTTTTGACGGCGTTTTCGGCCTCCTCATCTGTCATATAGGTATAGGTCTTTATTTCCTCTTCAGAAGTCGGATTTATAGTTGTAAATTCTTTTTGTTTATCTGTTGTGCTCATAATTTATGAATTTGGAATTAAATCTCGAGATTTTGCGTCGTATGTGGTATAGCCATCTTTTCCTCGAGTATAAAAAGTGGCTGTATCCCAAGCTGTTGTTTCCAAGTTTTCCCTGAAGCGTCCCACCAGATCAGGATTGGAAATATAAAGTTTAGCAAAAGAAACTAAATCGGCATATCCGTCTGCAATGACTTTATTGCCAGATTCCTGATCAAACCCTGTACTGATCATTAAAGTACCTTTGTATTTTGAACGGTAACGCTTTGCAATGTAAGGCTCTGCAAAAGCTACCTTAGAGACGTCGTTAAAAGGTTCTGACAAATGAATATATGCCAAATCATAATCTTTGTCCAAGGTCTCAATAATATAATCAAAAGTTGGTATCGTATCCTTATCAATCGTCATTCCGAATATATTATGAAGTGATGGATTAAAACGCACACCTATTCTATTTTGAGGAATGACCTGCTTAATAGCATCTAAGGTTTCAAAGAAAAAGCGTGCTCTGTTTTCTATACTGCCACCATATTGATCTTGACGATGATTGCTTGTTCCATTAAAAAATTGATGGAATAAATAACCATTGGACGAATGGATCTCCACACCATCAAACCCAGCCTCAACAGCATTCTTAGCGGCGTTCTGGAAATCATTAATAGTAATTTTGATGTCCTCTAAGGTCATTGCCTTAGGGGTAACCGTATCTTTAAAGCCATCTGGTGTATAGGACTTTGAATTGGGATTGATTGCCGATGGAGCCAACGGTAGGTTCCCGTCATGGAAGTCTGGATGTGACATTCGTCCAACATGCCATAGTTGAATAAAAATGCGTCCACCAGCATCATGTACCGATTTGGTTACCTTTTTCCAACCTTCAACCTGTTCTTGCGAATGGATTCCGGGGGTATGGATATAGCCAACAGCATCTTTTGAAACTTGTGAGCCTTCAGTAATTATCAATCCTGCCGTGGCTCTTTGGGTGTAGTATACCACGTGCAAATCTTCCGTTGGCACTTTGTTCTTGTTCGCGGCACGACTGCGCGTCATTGGCGCCATAACCACTCGATTGGACAAGTTTAAGTCGCCCATTATATATGTATTCAGTAAAGGTTGTTTTGACATTGGTATAATTTAAATTGAATAAGTTTAGGTATAAAATACTTTCCAGATGCAATAAAATCAGTAGCCTTAGAGTGTTAAACACTTTTGGGCATCAACTCTAAAACGCCTCAGAGCCTCGAAGCTTTGGTTGAGCTGAACCACAAATAAGTGATTGCTGATTCATCTGTTTTCTCAAAAATACAATAACATATAGGTAATCTTTGCTCCTACACAATTTAATATGAACCCATCTGCAAAGCACGTTCTTCAGTTATATGACACTGTTTCTATTTGCATCAACATTAGTTTCAAATCCGTTAAAAGCAGGTTGATATTAGACGTACATTTAAATTTCAAGTTAAATTTTAAAAACGCATATCATGGCATCAGATAAAAAAGAAGAACATAAAGAACAGAAGTACGACTCAAATATCTCAGAGCACGATAAGGATTTGTTGGGGGAAAAACAGAAGAACTTAAGAACCGATGGCGGTGATGATTTAGAATTGGATGACAATCATAGATCGCATCCCGTTGATTTTGAGGGAGAAGATCTGGACATTCCCGGGCGCACTTTACCTGAGGATCGATCAAGAAAAAAATTGAAGGATGAAGAGAATCAACTCTACAGTCAAGGGGGAACGGATAATGATGCCTTGGAAGAAAATGGAAATGATAGATAGTTAAACATAATAATCATTTAAATATTATCAGTACAGGTCAATCCACACTATATGCAAGACAATACAGTAACCATTTCAGAATCAATCACCAATTTTTACAATGGCCTGATTCATCAATTACCGGGTATTGGTATAGGTGTTCTCATTATTGCCTTAGGTTTTTTAATCGCCAAATGGATTGGACAATTTGCAAGAAGACGTATTGACGCAAGGACTCATGATCCTTTAATGAGTAAATTTCTGGGTCAGGCCATAAGGTATGTACTGATTATTTTTGTAGTAATGATTGCATTAAGAGCTGCAGGCATGGGTGGTATTGCCACTGCCATTTTAACAGCTGCAGGAGCAAGTGCCATAGTTTTTGGATTTGCTTTTAAAGATATTGGTGAAAATTTCATAGCTGGGGTTATTCTGGCGTTTAACCGACCGTTTGATGTTAATGATACTGTTGAAATTGGCGATGACTTTGGAAAGGTGAAAAACCTTGAGTTTAGGTACACCAAATTAAAAACCTTTGATGGAAAGGATGTTTATATCCCCAACAGTGATGTGCTCAGGAAACCGGTTACAAACTATACAGAAGATGGATTTTTTAGATGGAGTTTTATTATCGGAATAGCTTACGAAGACAATATACAAGGTGCCAAGAAAACCATATTGGAAACTTTGCGAAAGGAGCCTAAAGTTATAGAAGATGACGAACATGAGAATTTTGTGATTGAAGATGAACTGGCCACAAGTACTGTGAATTTGAAGGTTTTCTTTTGGGTAGACACCACCGATTTTAGAAGGATGGCTATGATTACAAAAGGAAATGTTGTAAGAAATGTGAAAGAAGCCCTAGAAAAAGATGGGTACTACCTACCGGCAGATATTCAAGAAATAAAATTGTATGGTGGTGAAAGAGGCTTCCCTATTCGTCTGGAAAAAAACGATGATTCTGAGAACAGGAAAAATAAATAATACTTATGAAAGAAATTATAAACTTTAAAAACGTTCTATGGTCATTCCACAAAAACATAGATATAGAACTGATATTGTTTTCACATCAAAAGCACATTCACTTTTATGTGGGAGATTATATCAGGCCTACCTAATGTAGTTTCAGAAACCAATTAACGTTAAATTAATCTAAAAACTTCGCGTAGCTAACATCTATAAACCGCGAATACTCGTACATATACTAAACCATTAAATTAATATTATGAAAAAAATTTCAATTGCATTAATACTTGCTGTCATGATTTCGTCATGTGTTTCTAAAAAGAAATATGTCGCTTTAGAAGTGGAAAACGGGCAAATTAAAAGTGAACTCCAAAAAACTAAAGTTGAAAAGGAGGATCTTGAAAATAAATTTGCAGCCATTCAAGCAAGAGTTGACAACTACAACAAAAAAATCAATTCTCTTACAGAACAGAATGATGCCATGCTGGTAAATGTTGACAATGTTGCAGTGATTTCCAATGATACTAAAAAGGCCATGCGTGAAACATTGCGAAACGTAGACCCTTCTAAACTTGCTGAGGCAAAAACCTTAAAAGACTCTATGAATCTTGCATTGTCCTACAACTTAAACAAGTCTATGGACAGCAGCAATCTTGATGAAGATGAAGACATTTCTATTGACATTAACGAAACCGTCGTTATGATCTCAATATCAGATAAGATGTTGTTCAACACTGCGAGTTATAGAGTGAGCAACAAGGCGAATGATATTTTGCAAAAATTAGCCAATGTCATCAACTCTGAACCAAGTGTTGAAGTTATGGTCGAAGGCCATACTGATTCTAGAAGCATTAGAACAAGCAAAATTGCCGATAACTGGGATTTAAGTGTTTTACGTGCTACTTCAGTAGTTAGAAAATTAATAGATGATTATGGTGTTGCACCTGAGAAATTGATTGCTTCAGGAAGAAGTTCTTTCAAACCTCTTGCTGATAACGACACTAATGATAATAGAGCTAAAAACAGAAGAACGCGCATTGTAATTCTTCCAAATTTAGACAAATTCTTTGCATTAATGGGCTCGAATGACTAACATTTCAAGTTGATTAATTAATCCGAAAAAAGGCCGTTAGAAATAACGGTCTTTTTTTATTTGAATATATTATCGAATCAAAAAAACAACTAATTTTGTGTTATCAAATTCATCAAAGGACATCTTGAAAAAGCAGAACAGCTTACCAAAAAACTTTCTATTTATTTCCCGTTGGGGAGAAATTTTAGATATAGCCTATACCATCCAAAATGACGGCAATGCCGTTAAATTATATATTGAAGACAAACCATCACGAGAGATTGGGACTGGATTTGTCAAAAAAATAAAGACATGGAGAAACCATGTTGATTGGGCGGATATAATCATATTTGACTATACGGGTTATGGAAAGGAATGCGCCGAATTGAGAGCTTCAGGAAAAATTGTCTTTGGCGGCAGTGAATATACTGACCTTCTTGAATTGGACCGGAGTTTCGGCCAGAAAGAGTTGCAAAAACATAAGATAAAAACCTTGCCTTTTGAAGAATTCGTAAGCTTCCAAGAGGCCATTGCCCATGTTGAAAAACACCCTGATGCCTATGTTATTAAGCCTTCCGGTGAAACTCAAGAACTAAAACAATTATTATTTGTAGGCAGTGATGATGAAGGCTTGGACGTGATTCGAGTCTTAAAGGCTTACGACAAATCGTGGGGCGATGATTTCGGGAATTTTCAACTACAGAAAAAAGTAAAGGGTGTAGAGATTTCCGTATCTGCATTTTTTAACGGTAAGGAGTTTTTAAAACCCATTAATATTACTTTTGAGCATAAAAAACTGTTTCCAAAAGAGTTGGGTGTGTCAACGGGAGAGATGGGCTCAAGTATGTTTTGGGTCAACCAGTCCCCTATCTTTGATGCCACCTTAAAGAAATTTGAACCCACCTTATCCGAGCATAAATTCATTGGTCATATTGATATCAACTGCATCGTTAACGGCAATGGTATTTATCCCTTGGAATTTACCTCCCGTTTTGGGTATCCTCAAATATTCATCCAGCGCGCGGGAATCACAGAGCCTATTGGCGAAATGTTATATAAAGTGGCCTCTGGACAGAACTTTAAAATTGCCACAAAAAAAGGATTTCAAGTAGGTGCATTTATAGTGGTACCGCCTTTTCCTTATGATGATAAAAAGACCTTCGAACTATTTTCAAAAGATGCCGTTGTTGTGTTTAGAAAAGACATGAAAGAGGGCATCCATCCTATGCATCTCAAAAAGGTAAATGACGAATGGTTGATAACCGGCAATACCGGAATCGCACTTTTGGTATCTGGCACTGGTATAACCATGCGCGATGCCCAAAAAGCGATGAACAACAGAATTCACTCCATTATTGTCAATAATGGCTACTATAGAACAGATATTGGCGATAGATGGTTTGAAGATTCAGACAGATTATGGTCTTGGGGTTTGTTATAATTAGCAATGGAAAATTTTAAGTTTAGAGAATTAGAAAACAATCCGCAGCTATTCTTTCAGACCCTACCGCAGGATTGGCAAGATGAAATTGTTCCGTTCTGGGACGATTATAAAATCGATTCCAAAATTTATATCATTGAAGGTGATATTGGCATTGTTGGAGGTGGTATTGTTTTTTATAAATCGCCACCACATTTTGAATATTTTGAAACCGAAGCCAAAGCTTGGTTTGATAAAGGTTATCTGTATCTCGGATTTATCTTGATCTCGGAATCGCATCGCAATAAAAGTTTGGGAAGTTTTTGGTTAAACCAATTGCAGTCTAAAAATCCCGAACAACACTATTTCCTGCTCACAGAAGAAGAACAGCTTCATCATTTCTATTTAAAAAACGGGTTTGTTTGCAATCAATCTCTTCAGAATGGTGATCATTTAGAATGGCTCTACCACAATTAAACAGCATCGGACTAACGGTTCAATGATTTCAATCTGTCCGCTCCAATAAAAAACTCGCTGAAAAAGTAGCTTATACAGGATATCATGGGTATTTTTGCATAAAATTTAAGAATCCATGTTTACACTAATTAAAAGCTTCAAAATTGTTGCCATTTTAGAAGGCATCTCCTATTTGGTCTTGTTTGCCAACATGTTACTGGTTAAACCATTTTATTCTGAAATATATCAAACGCTACTCTATCCCATCGGAATGACCCATGGTTTATTATTTATAGCTTATGTTCTCTTGGCCTTGTTGGTGGGTGCAAAATTAAAGTGGTCTTTTAAGACTTTGGGCATTGTTTTATTGGCATCATTACTCCCGTTTGCAACGTTTTATATTGAGAAGCGATATTTAAAAACCGCGGTATAATGTTTTTATCGAATCATTTTTTTTACGATTATTTTAATGACTTTGGATTGACCGATGATTGGGCCAAGTTTTTGAATATGATCACATTATTGGTCATTCTGTGCATTATCATATACATCTCAGATACTTTAGCAAGAATTATCTTGGTTAAAAGTTTTACCAAATTTGCTTCACGCTCAAAAACCGAATTTGACGATTTGTTGGTGAGCCATAAAGCGCCGCGAAATATCGCGCATTTGGTGCCGCTAATCATCACCATAAAATTATTCCCTTTAGTATTTGCAGATTACCCTAAGATTGAGGCTGGACTCGTCGTGCTGCTAAAGCTCTACGGTATTTTACTGACAATTTGGATATTACGGAGTGTGCTGCGCACCTTAGAATCGTATTTCAAAACCTTACCACGCTTAAGAGACAAACCAATTGATAGCTATATACAGGTAGTCATGCTTTTTGTATGGACTATTGGCGTGGCTTCAAGTCTTGCGGTTTTAATCGATTTATCATTCTTAAAATTCTTTACCACCATTGGTGCCGCATCAGCGGTTCTGTTGTTGATTTTTAAGGATACCATTTTAGGGTTTGTTGCCAGTATTCAAGTAGCTATCAATGATACTTTGCGTATTGGAGATTGGATTACTATGGAAAAATTTGGTGCAGATGGCGACGTTATTGAAATTAATCTTTCCACGGTGCAGGTTCAGAATTTTGACAAGACCATCACCACCATTCCAACGTATGCAATTATTTCTGAGTCATATAAAAATTGGAGAGGAATGCAGTCGTCAGGAGGACGACGTATTAAAAGATCTATTTTGATCAAATCAAAAAGCATACATTTTCTTTCAGATGACGAGATTGAAAACTTAAAAATGATTCAGCTAATTACCCAATATCTGGAGGATAAACAAAAAGAACTTGCAGAGTACAATCGCGTAAATAATGTAGATCAGTCATCATTGGTAAACGGTCGTAACCTGACCAACTTGGGTGTTTTTAGAATTTATTTACAAACATATATAGAGCGTCACCCTGGCATTCATAAAGACATGAGCTTAATGGTGAGACAACTCCAGCCAACTTCTCAAGGAATCCCTTTAGAAATTTATGCGTTTAGCAATGATATTAACTGGGTCAATTATGAATCTATCATGTCTGATATTTTTGATCATATATTCTCTTCCATAAAATACTTTGATTTGGAATTATTTGAATTGACACCAACAATTTTAGAAGCTCCTAAAAATTAGGCAAAAAAAAACGCAGTCTTATTAATTTCAATAAGACTGCGTTTTTAGCTTTAAATAGCCAGTTTTAATTGCCAGCTTTTTCTCTTGCTTCTTTTTTCAATTCCTCACTAGCGATAATTGCCAATTCAACACGTCTGTTTTTAGCTCGTCCCTCTACGGTTGAATTATCATACTTAGGTTGGTTCGGACCATACCAATTTGTCGTAAAACGACCTGACGAAATACCCTGATTAGATAAATACGACGTTACTGATTGAGCACGTTGTTTAGAAAGCGTCATATTAAATGCATCTGGACCTGTACTGTCTGTATGGCCTTCAACTAAAATATCGGTATCTGGGTATTCTTTAAAAATACCTGCTAATTTTGTCAAAGTTGCGGAAGATGCAGCATTGATATTGTACTTGTTGGTATCAAAATAAACACCGCTACTCTCATCAAAAACAACATTTATCCCTTCTCCTACACGCTCTACTTGAGCTCCTGGAATTTCTTCTTCAATACGCTCGGCTTGTCTATCCATCCGATCGCCAATATAATTACCAGCAACCCCACCTACAACGGCACCAATAATAGCGCCCAAGGCTGAGTTGTTTTTACTACCAACATTATTGCCTATAACGCCACCAATTACGGCACCACTACCAGCACCAATGACGGTTCCTTTTTGTTTATTGTTTGCATTTCTCGTAGCATCACAACTAACCATAGCTGTAACCATAACGAATAATACTATTGTTTTTATTATATTTTTCATAATTAAGATTTTATAAAGTTGTTCTTGTAAAGTTTAAATTGATATTAAAAGGTTTTCCTTCAAATTGAATTGTTTGTGTAATCTGCATAGAATTAGCGTCCAAGTATTTCATTTTCATTCTATATCCTGTTTTATCCTCGAGGTCATTCTTTTTCTCATCGGTAAATTTTAGAGTGAATTCAAAATCACCAGTATCCTTGCCAATCTCATTGGCAGCCCATCTGAAATATCTGACTCCTGTTGAGCAATCGGTATCTATAATGGTATATGTGCCTGTGCTGTTGTTAGATCTAAAAAACCACTGGCTATCAGTGAAACAAGAAGCTGTGGCGTCTTCAAACAAGATCGTGTTAAAGACTCCTGGTTCGTCATAGGTAACAGAGTTGAGCACCCAATTTCCATCGATAGTATTTCTTGCAGATTTTTCTATCTTAGATAATGAACAGGACACCAAGAGTGCCGCCATAAACAGAGTAATTCCTATTTTTTTCATTGTGATAAGTTTTAAATTGATTCTATTAAATATACGAATATTGCTACACGTAGGTTGTTAACGATTTCCCATTATTTGTTAATTAAATACAAAGTCGCATTTCTAAATGAGTCGGTCACCCACAAACTCAAGCTTTGTTTTACCATGGGGTGCGGGCTTACCAAATTCGTCTAAATTGATCATTACAATATTATCTACGGTCAAGATTTTAGCCTTGGTCATCATGTTTCTCGCTTCACATTTTAAAGTCAAGGAAGAGGTTCCTAGTTTAACAATTTGCATCCCTATTTCTATGATATCACCTTGCTTGGCTGAACTCATAAAATTAATTTCAGAGATAAATTTTGTTACAACCCTCGTGTTGTCCAATTGGATGGCAGCATATAAAGCCGCTTCTTCATCAATCCAAGCCAAAAGCAGACCTCCAAATAAGGTCCCATTGGGGTTTAGATCTTGTGGTTTTACCCATTTTTGTGTTTGAAACTTCATAGTTATTGACTTTTATATCCACCAGTAGGCTAAATTATCTGAGGTTGCTTAAAACATCTGTATTTTATTCATTCTTAGCAAATTTCCATCAAGCAGTTTAGTTTTAAAACAACTTCAGATTTTGCTCTTTGTAAGGAATTTGTAAGTCCATTCCCAACTCGGCATTTATTCTGTTAATAAAATACGCCGCCAGCAATGGCGATTCTTTTTCTATGTCTTGATGTACAAAAAAATTGATCTCCTTAATGCCTTGCTGTTTCCATTGTTTAAGACGTTCCACCCATTCATCCAATCGTAAATAGTCAATTTCGAGATTGGTACCCACAAACCTGACAAAAACAGAGCAATTGGTTAATCGTATGTGTAACAAATCCCGTCTCCCGGCAGTATCCACAATGATATTTGAAATGTTATAGGTTTCCAACAAATCAAATAAACGATTGGCTATTGAGGCATCATTATACCAATCTGTATGTCTAAACTCAATGGCAAGCGGAATTTCTATTGGCCATGATTTTATAAAAGCTTCCACCCTCTCAAAATCCTTGGGCGAAAAGTTTGCGGGCAATTGTAGGAATATAGTTCCTAATTTTTCCTTGAGGTTTGTCGCACTATACAAAAAATCGTCAATTACCTCTTGAACACCATTCAAACGTTTCCAATGGCTTATATCTTGATATAGTTTAGGAAAAAACTTAAAACCAATAGGCGTTTTTTGATACCATGTTGCAAAGGTTTCTGGTGAGAAAATACGATAAAAGGTGGCGTTGAGCTCAACCGAATTGAATTGTGTGGCATAATAGGTCAAGGCATCCTTTGTGCCTGGAGGATAAAAGCCTTTTAATTTGGATGGACTCCATTGGGAGCAACCTACAAAAATTTTTGGCAGTTCTTTGTTTGTGCAATTAAGAAGCACTACAGAAGTATCCAAATGATCAACGGGCAGAGAGAAATTTACTTGTTTTGTATGATCAACACGACCAAATTGCATAAGGCTCAGATTTGTTCATTTAATACTCAAAGATACTCCAATCATGGTTAAAAGCCGTTCAAAACCTCCCTCAAAATGGGTATTTGTTGATAACCTGGTTAACAACATCTCAGCACTCTGTTCTTTATACAAAGCAATATGCATAAGTTTAAGGAAATATAAAGTTATGAAAAATAGAACTGACGATTTGATCCAGATGAGACCCATTATTCCTACTGCTATAATACATGATACCATGAGCAGTGAAGAGTATTTTCAAAACGCAACTTTAAGACCTTTACTCTTGCTTCAAAACGAACTTTTAATTGAAGTTTTTAAAAATTACATTGACAAGCACAAAAATGTATTTTACGAGCTATCTTTGCCGAAACAATTAGACTATATTGAAAACGCCATTCATAAGGACATGAAGTTCAGAAACTCACTTAAAGGTATGATCATTGGTCAATTTACAATTGAAGAGTATGCTATTTATATCCAAAATTCATCTGCATTGAACAAGCGCATGATGCATCTTGTAAAAGAGCGTCTTATTAGTCACATCCAATTATTTCAGCCTCAAATGGCGAAAGTTATATGAAAATAAAAAATGATGTTCTGCAAGCTTGTTTTGAATATGCCAACAAGCGCATTGCCAATTATAAAAACGAAATTGAGACCATCAAGGACGCCATAGATAGCAATGATAAAAGTGGTGATGAGGATGATTCTGGCAACGGCAAACTCTTTAATGACCTTGAGAAGAACTCTCAATATCTTACAGATGCACAAAAAATGCTGGAGGGTTTAAAGATCATCAGTCCAAATAGGGCTTCTGAAAAAGTGATGTTGGGGAGTTTGGTTAAAACAACCACCACCAACTTTTTCATCTCTATAAGTGCTGGAAAAATTGAAACCGAGTCTATCAGTGTCTTTGCTATTTCATCAGGCTCACCGATTGGCATGCTCTTATTAAATAAAGTTAAGGGAGATCAAGTGGAGTTTAATGGCAATACCTTTACCATCACTGAGGTTATATAAGTGGTTCTCCGTTAATATTGGTGGTCAATACGCTGCTCATATAATCAAGATAAGGCCTTACTGCTTTAAATGACGCATTGACCTCCACTATGAAATTTGGAGAGACTACTTCTTTATCGGTATAATTTTTCGTGAAAAGAAATTGTTTTTTACGAATAAGATCGATGGCTTTATGTTCTTTGTCAAAACCTCTCGGTGCCGTTTTCAACTCCTCTCCCACCATATCACCCCAAATTGCTCTAAAATTTTCATCATTAATGATAGCTCTAATTTCTTCATCATCAATTTCAAACTCTTTTCTAATCCGCATCAAATCTTCCTTGGAAGGGTCCCAAAACCCAACGGCAATGAAAGATTTATTATTAGGCTGAATATGGAGATAATAGCTGCCTCTTAAGGCTGGTTTTCTTCTATAAAAAGAACCGCTAAAATGAGTTTTATAGGGAGCTTTGTTCTTTGAAAACCGCACATCTCTATAAATTCTAAAGTTCTTGAGGCGGTCTAAGTCGTCATGTACGTTTAAAGCTTCAAATAACACGTTAAAGTTGCGTTTGGCATCAACCTCAAGTTTTTTGAATTCTTTCTTATGTTCATTGAACCAATCTCTATCGTTATTTTCTTTTAAAAGTTTGAGAAACTCCAACAAATTGTTAGAGAATGCAGTAGGTGCAGTCATTTATAACAGTTATTTTATTTTTTAAACATACAAAAAAGTCCAGATAAATCAGGAATATAAAGCGCTTCTATAACCCAAAAACTAAGTGTCTTTTTTAGATGTGTTTTTTTCCAGGGCCAATTTATTGTCAAACTGTAAGGTCCTGATTGGAAATGGGATGTTGATACCTTCAGCATCAAAAGCTTTTTTTATGGCGATAATTGCTCTATTTGTAGCATTAAGTGCGTGAACACTTTTAGTGCCTTCAATCCAGAAACGGCATCTAAAATTTATGGAACTGTCTCCGAACTCTGTAAAGAAGAATTCTACAGGTTTGCTCTCATCTATTTTTTCAAAAGTTTTTTCCAAAGTGTCCTTAGTCAGTTTTTCAACAAATTCTAAATCAGATTCATAGCCTACGCCACAGGATACATCCACTCTTATAAATGATGTCAGGGAATAGTTTTTCATAGGGTTGTCCAAAATGAGCTTATTGGGAATCATTACCATATTATTATCCGACTCCTTTAGGGTCAGATTTTTTAAATTGATTTCCATAATTTCACCGGTAAACCCATTAGTTTCGATCCAGTTTCCTATCTGAATCTTGTCCCTAAATGAAATAACGATTCCTGAAATAATATTTGACAATGTGCCTTGTAAGGCCAAACCGACGACTAATCCTAAAACCCCGGCACCAGTGATCAATGAAGTGAGTGTCTGCGAAAGATTTAAAATAACCAAGGCTAAAAACAGCCCCAACATGACAATCACCACGGTGACCAACCTTGCAATAATACTACTCACCGACTTCTGCTTAACCCGATTTCCTATAAGTCTTAAAGTAAGTTTACTGATATATCTCGCCAAATAATAAGCAATCAAAAGCACAAGAAGCGCCAAGATAAAGTTTGGAAGATTCTCAATTATAGTGTTCATCCACCCCAAAAGCTTTTCAATTAGTAAGTTAAGAGATTTGTCTAATTGGTCTTTCATAGTGTTATTGGTTTTTAAAATTAATTCAATCATCGGAATTTACCACTTTTGGATTTACCGGATTGAGACGGCAATTTCTGATTTATTACTAAGGGATTTTCCTTCTATGCAAATTGGACAAGTTCCAAAGTTCTTGATAATGTCAAGGCCTTAAAGCCATTTCTTTTTTCTGAAATAAATCAGCATCATTAAAAATATAAAAATCATGACACCGATAAGTATAAAATAACTGTATTTATATTGCAGTTCTGGCATATTTTCAAAATTCATCCCATAAATACCCGCAATAAAAGTTAAGGGAATAAAAATAGTCGCCATAATAGTCAGGACTTTCATGACTTCATTCATTTTGTTGCTAATGATGGTCATGTACATGTCCAATAAACTCCAGACCATTTCCCGATAAACCTCAATACTCTCATTGACCTGAACAATATGATCATATAAATCTCTTAAATAGTTATGAGTTTTTTCGTCAATTATAGGATTCTCAATTTTATCAAGACGGTTTATAACCTCTCGTAATGGAAGTACTGAGCGTCGTATTTTCAAAATTTCACGCTTTAACTCTTGTATGGTGGTTGCTGTTTTATTATCATCAGAATCGGCTTCAAAAACACGATCTTCAATGTCTTCAATTTTATCTCCAAAAACCTCAATAACCGTTAAATAATGATCTACTACGGCATCAATAATAGCGTACATCAAATAATCAGAACCCAAACTTCGGATGCGACCCAAATCAGAAGAAATCCGCTCTCTTAAATCATTAAAGACATCGCCGTCAGCTTCTTGAAACGTCAATACAAATTGCTCTCCTACAACCATACTGACCTGCTCATAGACGAGGTCATTCTCATTCTTAAAATAAAGCATCTTTAAAATGACAAACAGATAATTGTCAAACTCATCCAATTTAGGACGGTGGGTTGTGTTTACAATATCCTCCAAAGTCAAGGGATGCAGTCCATAATGAGTGCCCAGTTTTTCAATTTCCGAAGTATTGTTCAGCCCGTTGACATTTACCCAAGTAACTTGATTATTATTTTTATAATGAAATGCGTCAGCTACATTTTGCGTTTCAATTTTGTGATATTCCTCCTTGGTATAATTGATAATTTCAACATCAGTAACTGTTGACTGTTTCTTACCTTTATAATAAACCGTACCGGGTGAACGATTGACTGTTTTATAGGATTTTCTTTTCTTTTTAGATTTCATTCAAGTCTTCTTGTGGCCATCAATGCTTTAAAAATAAAACTTTTTTATATAGCACGGCTCAATTAAAGAATATAAAATTACTATCAAGCTATAGGGTAAATAAGGTAAAAGCATTCTATCTTTGAAAAGTTTAATTAAGGGCTTGCTTTTTGACATAATTTTGTTTAATATGCGAATTAAACCCTTCAAATAGTTTAAATAAATGGGAAGACCACCTACAAGACCGATCAAATTTAGAGACGGCTTCTATATAGAAATTAGAAACAAAGGTAAAGCAACAGGGATTAAAATCCATAGAGATACCAAAGAGCATATGCTTCGTACCATCAAAGAATACGAACAGACCAAGGAAGTGTACATCTTAGGAGAATCCAAAAATGGTAAATGGGTGAATAAAACGCCCGTACTTCATGTGGTAGACGAAAACTAAAACTTTCTACCAAAGTCCTGTTACATGACTGTTAATAAATAAATAATTCATAAATTGTTGCGTCTTTAACCTTCAAATACCAACAATTTATGAATTTAACTTCTTCTAAGAAACCACCTGTTTACTTTTGGATTGTGGGCATCATAGCCTTGCTTTGGAACCTCTTTGGCGTGTATAATTATGTTATGCAAGCCTTTGTTACCACAGAGCAACGCACACAGTTTTCTCAAGCACAACATAACCTATATGACGATCTTCCAATATGGTATGTTTCCATATTTGCTATCGCTGTATTTGCTGGCTTGTTTGCAGCAATTTCTTGGTTGCTCCGTAAACGTTGGGCCTACACCTTATTTATCATTTCTTTTCTTGCAGTGGGTGCCCAACAATTTTATGTATTGACGGAGATCAATCCAAGAGATATCTTTTTGCCGCTAACTAGCATAGTAATCGCGGTATTTTTGGTATGGTTTTCAAAACGTGCCATTGCAAGAAAATGGCTGATATAGCTTACATTCTAAAGTGTTCAAGATACATCCTGGGAAGTTTTTGAGCGTAAATTCTTTGATATAAATATTTTAGAATTAGCACATAGTCTATGTTGTGTTATACCTCATAATCAAATTCCAAGGTGTTCAATATCAGCCCGGAGGCTGGTGCAATATATTCCATAACAGCTGTACTATCTGGTAATAGACTTTTTGCAATATCATCTAAGGTAAAATCATTTTTGCCGAGCCTAACAAGGCTACCCATCATACCTCTAATTTGATTATACCCAAAGCCCTCAGCCTTAACTTTGAACAGAAAGGATTCTTTGGGAAAAAAATTAGCATTAAACATAGTATTTTCGATGATCTCACAAGAATCAATCGTTCTCTGATACATCCCTTTTTCAGAAACTCTTGAACAGAAGGCCTTGAAATTATGTGTGCCTTCATAAAGTTTGGCACCTTTTTTCATCAGCTCAATATCCAAGACATCTCTAAAAGTGGTCATTATGGAAGCGCAGAATGGGTGCGATTTTTGACCATGGGCAAACAGGTAAACATATTCTTTAAGCTTCGCATTTTGGATGACATTAAAATCCTTGTCCACTGCTCTCATCGCCAATGCACGGACATCCTGAGGTAGATAATAGTTGAATTGTTCGAGAAACCCAACAAAGTCTTCAATAGGGTCTTCCATAAATAATTCAAATGCTGTTTCATTGGCAGACACCATAGCATCAGTCCTACCAGCGGCTAAGCTTTTAAACTTCTTATCCCCTTTAAAGACATAATTTAGCGTTTTGTCAATTACCAAATGCACCGTTTTTAAATTGGGCTGTTTTTGCCAACCGTGATAGCGAAAACCCAAATATTGAATGGTAATAAGGTAAAAATAATTTTTATCCATTTCTCAAAGTTATTGACAATTGAACGAATTTAAGAATTAGTTGGAAAACATCTTTCAAGTTTCATTTGGCAACTAAGCATTCAGATATTAATTAACTTTTGTCAATTAAACTATTTTGAGTAAAAATTGAGTCCTATTATTTTTCCCGATTTTTAAGAACGGATTCAATAGCCTCCAATGTAAAGCCTTTGGCCTGAAGTAGCATTAGGTAATGAAATAGTAAATCGGCACTCTCGTTCAAAAATAGCTCATTGTTATTATCTTTGGCTTCAATGACGACTTCCACCGCCTCCTCGCCTAGCTTTTGAGCCAATTTGTTGATGCCTTTTGAGAAAAGTGAGGCAACATAAGAGTCCTCAGGTTTTGCGTTTGAACGACGTTCCAGTATGGTCTGTTCCAATTTGGAAATGAATCCAAAATTGGACGAATTATCCTCACCCCAACAAGTGTCCGATCCTTTATGACAGGTTGGGCCTACCGGATCCACCTGTACCAATAGTGTGTCATCATCACAGTCCACCTTAACATCTACCAAATTCAAAAAATTACCACTCTCTTCACCTTTAGTCCATAAACGTTGCTTGCTTCTGCTATAAAACGTCACTTTTTTGGTTTCCTGGGTTTTCTGAAACGCCTCTTCATTCATATAGCCTAACATCAGGACATTTTTAGTAGTGGCATCTTGAATAATGGCAGGAATTAAACCTTCTGAATTAAATTTTAAGTTCATTGTTATTTTGTTTTGTACGACTTCTTAATATTTAATAGAGCTTCTCTAAAAAACATCACAACGCCTATTCTTTGGAAGGACATTTTGAGTTCAAGTCTTAAATTCTTACTTCAATATTATTTTTCTTTAGTGCTTCTTTCAAATCTTCGATTTCGATTTCACCAAAATGAAATACACTGGCCGCAAGCGCAGCATCCGATTTTCCAATCTGAAAAGTGTCTACAAAATGCTGAATAGTACCTGCGCCACCAGAAGCAATAATCGGAATATTCAAGGTGGTTGACAATTTCGAAAGTGATTCATTGGCAAATCCATCTTTTGTACCATCATGATCCATGGAGGTAAATAATATTTCGCCGGCACCACGAGTTTCAACCTCTTTAGCCCATTCAAATAAATCCAATTCGGTTGGAATACTACCACCAGCCAAATGTACAATCCACTGATTGTCTATTTGTTTAGCGTCAATGGCAACCACCACACACTGGCTCCCAAATTTATCGGCAAGTTCGTTAATAAGTTCTGGACGTTTTACGGCAGAAGAATTGATCGAGACCTTATCTGCACCAGACTTTAGGAGAAGATCAACATCTTCTACTGACGAAATACCACCGCCGACTGTAAATGGAATATTAACCTGTTCTGCAACTTTAAGAACCATCTCCAATGTGGTTTTACGCCCTTCTAAAGTGGCTGAAATATCAAGAAACACCAATTCATCCGCACCTTTTTCAGCATATTGCTTTGCCAGTGCAACAGGATCTCCAGCGTCAATAAGGTTAACAAAATTTACACCTTTAACAGTGCGACCGTTTTTTATATCTAAACAAGGTATGATTCGTTTTGTGAGCATAGTATTTGCTACAATTGCAGCGTTTTAATTAATGTAAATTAGTTATGTAATGATTTTATAATTTCAAACTTATATAAAAATTGCCTTGCAACTTCGCATTCGTTGCTGTCCAAGATTTCGTTATTCCAATAATTATCTTAAGCCGGATTAGTTCAACCCTCTGTTTTGAAGAATTGTTTTGCAGTTTCTTCAAAAAAGACTGTCACTAATAAAATTCTTCCAATTCTTTTAAGCTGATCCTGTTTTCATAAATGGCCTTACCAATAATAACCCCTTCACAGCCTAAATCCTTTAGTTTTGGCAGTTCATCAATTTGCGATATACCTCCAGA
Source organism: Gelidibacter maritimus (assembly GCF_014062315.1). GTDB lineage: Bacteria > Bacteroidota > Bacteroidia > Flavobacteriales > Flavobacteriaceae > Gelidibacter > Gelidibacter maritimus. The sequence continues at coordinate 22,188 of NZ_JACGLT010000019.1, read as the reverse complement.
TGCAATCAGCTTTATAGATTGATCAGTACTGCTGTTTGAACACTCTTCTATAATTTCTCGATACAGATCAAATGACGGTCCTTCTAGCATCCCATCTTTTGAAATATCAGTACAGATAACGTATTGCACATTTTTTCTTTGATAGTTTTTTATAAAAGGAATCACTTCTAAGCTACTTTGCTCTTGCCAACCACTTATCGCAATTTTTCGGTCCATACAATCAGCACCTAAAATAATTTTGGTTGAGCCATACTTCTCCAACCACGACTCAAACATCTGGTAATCGTTGACCGCAATACTGCCACCAGTAATTTGTTTGGCCCCTGAATTGAAAGCAATATGAAGGTCTTCATCTGACTTTAGACCTCCACCAAAATCAATCTTCAAGTTTGTTTTTGAAGCTATCTGCTCCAAGATTTTATAATTAACGATATGTTTTGCCTTGGCACCATCCAAATCGACCAAATGCAAATATTCAATTCCGGCAGCCTCAAACTGCTTGGCAACTTCTAAAGGGTTTTCGTTATATATCTTTTTGGTGTTATAATCACCTTTGGTCAAACGCACACATTTGCCATCTATAATATCTATTGCTGGAATAATCCTCATAATATTTTACGATTTACAATTATTGATTTTTCATTGACGGTTTCATAAATTGAGGAAATTTCTCAACACATGCTCACCCTCCAAACTGCTCTTTTCAGGATGGAATTGGACGCCATAAAAATTATTTTTCTTTAATGCAGAACTATATGTCACCCCGTAATGGGTTTGCGCTATAGTATCATCACACAATTCTGCATAATAACTGTGCACAAGATACATATAGGCATTATTTCTAAGACCCATAAATAAATTTGTTTTTAAATTGGAAATCTTATTCCAACCCATTTGTGGGACTTTTACTTCGTCTGAAAACCGTTTTACCTGAACATCAAAAATGCCCAAGCCTTTGGTGGCACCTTCTTCGGTGGCATTACACAGTAATTGCATGCCTAAACATATACCTAATACGGGTTGTTTCAAGGTCGGAATTAAAAGATCCAATCCAGATGTTTGAAGTCTTGACATTGCATTGCTGGCGTGGCCAACACCGGGAAAAATGACCTTATCAGCTGCCTTAATGATTTCTGCCCGACTACTCACTATAGGATCGTAACCCAAGCGATTACATGCAAATTGAACACTTTTGGTATTGCCTGCGCCATAGTCTATTAATACAATATTCATGACCAATAATTTAAAGATTCAAATACTAAATTCAATCAATTAGACTTGGCATTTGAAAGTTGAGACTTCTACAATAATCCTTTTGTCGATGGTAAAATCATTTTTTCCAGATCACGCTTAATGGCCATCTTTATGGATTTTGCGAACGCTTTGAAAATGGCTTCAATCTTATGGTGTTCATTGTCACCTTCTGCCTTGATATTCAAGTTGCATCTGGCACCATCGGTAAACGATTTAAAAAAGTGAAAGAACATTTCCGTTGGCATCTTTCCGATCATTTCCCGTTTAAATTCTGCATCCCATACCAACCAATTCCTACCTCCAAAATCAATGGCCACTTGTGCTAAGCAATCGTCCATTGGCAAACAAAAACCGTAACGCTCTACTCCCAACTTATTGCCTAAAGCCTTGGCAAACACTTCGCCCAAAGCAATCCCCGTATCTTCTATAGTATGGTGTTCATCCACCTCCAAATCGCCCTTTACCTTAATATCCAAATCCAATTGGCCATGTCGCGCTATTTGGTCCAACATGTGATCAAAAAAAGCAATCCCTGTACTAATGTTGCTTATTCCTGTTCCGTCAAGGTTTAAATTGATGGCGATTTCGGTTTCATTGGTATTGCGCTCAAGACTGGCGGTCCGATCTTCAGTTTTTAAAAAGCTGTAAATCTCCTTCCAATCTTTAGTTTCCAACGCAATATAATCGTTCAGTGCCTCCTGATCGGCATCAATAAAATCAGAATTGGGATTGTTTATAAATATCGCTTTAGAGCCTAAGTTTTTTGCCAGCTCAACATCCGTCAGTCGGTCGCCAATAACGAACGAGTTTTCCAAATTATAGGCATAAGAAAAGTATTGTTTCAATAAACCCGTTCTGGGCTTGCGTGTATCTGCATTGTCCTCATCAAATGTTCTATCAATAAATTGTTCCTTAAACTCAATGCCTTCAGACTTGAATGTTTCTAACATAAAATTGTGCACTGGCCAAAAGGTGTCTTCTGGAAATGAGTCTGTTCCCAAACCATCTTGATTGGTCACCATAACGATTTCATAATCCAATTCTTTCGCAATTTTCCCCAAATATTTAAATACTTTGGGATAGAACAAAAGCTTATCAAAACTATCAATTTGATAATCTTTCGGTTCAATAATGATGGTGCCATCACGATCAATAAATAATACTTTTTTCATCAGGTTCAATCTTTATAGTTTTTTTAAATTTTCAATGAGTTTCTTATTTTCTTCTACGGTTCCAACGGTAAGACGTAAACAATTTTCACATAAGGGTTGTGTTGTTCTATTGCGAATGACAATACCATTTTCAATTAATTGCTGATAACGCTTATTGGCATCATCTACCTTAACCATAATAAAATTAGCTTCAGATGGATAGATTATTTTAACAAACTTCACCTCTTTTAACACTTTAACTAAAGCGTTCCTTTGTTCTGTAAGACAGTCAATTTGAGATTTTATACGACCTCTATCACGGAGACCTTCAATGGCTTTTTCCTGGGTCAGTTGGTTAATATTGTAAGGCGGTTTTATTTTGTTTAAAGTGGCTATTATTTCTGCAGAAGCAAAACACATTCCCAAACGAATCCCTGCCATTCCGAAAGCCTTTGACAAGGTTTGGGTCACCACAAGATTTGGGAATTCGTTCAATCTTGAAAGCCAACTTTCTTCAGTTGAAAAATCGATATAGGCCTCATCAATTACCACAATACCCTTAAAGTTTTTCAATAGCAACTCTATTGATAAGGTTTCAAGGTTGTTGCCAGAGGGGTTATTGGGCGAGCATAAGAACAGAATTTTACTGTTTGCATTGGCAACCGCTAATATCTCCTCAGTCTTAGGTTGGAAAGTTTCTTCCGAAAGATTGATTTTAAGGGTTTCTACCGCATTAACATTAGCCAATACTTCGTACATGCCATAGGTGGGTGGAAGAATCAGAATATTATCTTGATTGGGCTCACAGAACATTCTGATGAGCAAATCCAAAACTTCATCACTGCCATTCCCTAATAGAATATTTTCTGTTGGAACATCTTTTATTTGAGAAATCAAGGCTTTTAATTTGCCTTGTTGTGGGTCAGGGTAACGATTGACCCCATTGTCAAACGGATTTTCATTCGCATCAAGAAAAGTTAAATTGTCAGTATTGCCCTGGAATTCATCACGCGCTGAAGAATATGGTTTCAAGGCTTTTATAGCAGGTCTTATTAGATTTTGAATGGTCATGAGTTGATGTCTTTTAATCGGATGGATACGGCGTTTTTATGAGCTTGCAAACCTTCGGCTGCAGCCATCAGTTCTATGGTGGTTCCAATATTCCGCAGCCCTTGTTTGGTTATTTTCTGAAAGGTCATGCTTTTCATAAAGCTATCCAAGTTAACGCCTGAATAAGCTTTACTGAAGCCATTGGTTGGCAAGGTATGATTGGTCCCGGAAGCGTAGTCACCAGCACTTTCCGGTGTATAGTCCCCAATAAAAACAGAGCCCGCATTTGTAATGCCCGATACAAAGTGCGATTCGTTCTTTGCACATACAATAAAATGTTCCGGACCATAATCGTTTATGAATTCTAAAGCTTCTTGACTGTTTGGAATATAGATCAACTTCGAATTCTCAATGGCCTTTTTCGCGATTTCATTCCTGGGCAAATCGGCAATTTGCTCTGCGATTTGAATTTCCACTTTTGATATTAAGGCTTCCGAATTTGAAACGAGGATCACTTGGCTATCGGCTCCATGTTCCGCTTGGCTCAGTAAGTCAGAGGCCACGTAGGCAGCATTCGCCCCATCATCAGCATAAACCAACAGCTCACTTGGGCCGGCAGGCATATCGATAGCCACCCCGTACTTGGTGGCCAATTGTTTAGCCACCGTGACAAATTGATTGCCTGGACCAAAAATCTTATAAACTTTAGGGATGGTTTCAGTTCCAAAGGTCAGGGCAGCAATAGCTTGAATTCCGCCCACCTTATAAATTTTACTCACGCCACATAACTGTGCAGTGTATAGAATTTCATCAGCTATAGCGCCCTGCTTATTTGGTGGTGTACAAAGGACTATCTCCTTGCAACCTGCAATTTGTGCTGGGGCAGCAAGCATTAATACTGTAGAGAACAAAGGGGCAGTACCACCGGGAATATATAGACCAATTGTTTCAATCGCTCGTTTTTCCTGCCAGCATTGAACACCTGGCATGGTTTCAACTTCAATCTTATCTGTTTTTTGCGATCTATGGAAGGTTTCAATATTCTGTTTGGCCATCTTAATGGCTTCTTTTAATTCCTCTGGTATATTTTGGGAAGCCGCATTTATTTCATTTTCTGAGGCTTCAGTTATTATAGTATCTATACCATCAAAAAGCGCAGTGTATTTTTGGATGGCGACGTCACCATTTCTTTTCACATCATCAAAAATCTGAACAACGGTGTCTTCAATGGTTTCAATAGATTGCGTTGGTCTTTTAATAAGCTCTGACCAAGAGGCTCTATTTGGGTTTTTTATGATTTGCATTCTTAATTATTTTTAATACTTCCGAATATATAGTAACGATATAACTTAAATAACCATGTTTTCAATAGGGCAAACTAAAATCCCTTCGGCACCATTGGCTTTTAATTCGTCAATAACTTCCCAAAACTCATGCTTATTGATGACCGAGTGTATGGAGCTCCAACCCTCTTGTGCCAAAGGCAACACGGTCGGACTACGCATTCCAGGGAGAACGCTTATAATTTTATCAAGTTTATCGTTTGGTGCATTTAAAAGTACATATTTAGACTGTCGACCTTTGAGTACCGATTGAAATCGAAATTGCAATCGTTTTAAGACTGCTTCGTTCTCAACGGAAATCAAAGGTGATGCCGCTAAAACCGCTTCAGATGTCAACAACACCTCTACTTCTTTTAGATTATTCTTAAACAAGGTACTTCCGCTTGAAACGATATCGACAATAGCATCAGCAAGACCGATATTTGGTGCAATTTCAACCGAACCGTTGATAATATGCAATTGGGCATCAATGGTATGCTGATCCAGAAACTTCTGAACGGTATTCGGGTAAGATGTGGCAATCCGTTTGCCATCCAGGTCCCTGATACCGCTATACTTAAACGAATTTGGAACCGCTATGGACACTTTACATGTGGAGAAACCTAATTTTTCTACAACGGAAATATCTGCGCCTTTTTCCACCAAAATATTCTCACCGATAATAGCCGCATCTACAACGCCATCGCGTAAATATTGTGGAATATCCCCATTACGAAGATAAAATACCTCCAAAGGAAAGTTTTTGGCTGAGGCTTTAAGCTGATCTTTACCATTGTCTATTGAAATCCCTACGTCCTTGAGGATTTTCATGGAATCGTCGTGCAAACGACCTGATTTCTGTACTGCTATTTTCAATTTACTCATCTTAGTGTCCACGGGAGTGGCTGTCTTTTTTAATTAAACTTAAGTTTTGTCGGAGTAAATCTATTTGGAGTAAAATTCCCGCTTTTGCAGAAATGAAAAAACCGCTTGATTTACTCAAACGGTTTTTAAATATCTTGATTTTATTCAATACATCCTTAGTTCGCTTGAGTGCAAATATGATGATGGTGATGATGTGATTGAATAAAGTTCATGTCTTATTTTGTGTTTTACAAATATTTAAAAAATAATCTTACAATCCTAATACTTCTATTAAAAATTTTTAAACACGCATTCCAGTATGCATTACTGGTTTCCTAATATAATGGGCAATCCGGAATCTCCTGAACCAATAACAATCACTTTGCTATTATTAGATTCAGACAACTTTACTGTAGCTTCAATACCTTTATCTTGAAGGATTTTCTCTGTTAAAGAGGCACTCAAAATTTTGTTGGCATCTGCTTTACCTTGTGCCTCGATGATAACTTTTTCAGCTTCTTTAGATGCCGTAACCAATCTAAACTCATATTCCAAGGACTCTTGTTCTTGTCTCAATTTACGCTCTATCGCATCTTTGATTGTTGGTGGCAAGGTTACATCTCGCACCAAAACCTCATTCAATTGGATGTATTGATCTTCTACAAATTTTTGGGTCTCTTCAAAGATTTCCTGCTGAATGGCATCACGCTTACTGGAGTACAACTGCTCAGGCGTATATCTACCCACAACACTTCTTGCAGCGGAACGAATGGCCGGGAGCAAGATACGCTCTTTGTACATTTCCCCTTTTTCTTGGTGTAATTTTCCTAAGTTTTGATAGGCTGGTTGGAACCAAACGGATGCTTCCAATTTAATATCCAATCCGTTTGAGGATAGGACACTCATTTTATCTAAAATTTCTTGTTGTCTTACTTCATAAATAAATACTTTGTTCCAAGGCGCTATAATATGAAATCCTTCTCCAAGCACTGGTTCATCAGTAACTACTCCGCCTCCGAAGGTTTTATATAATACGCCTGCCTGCCCTGACTCTACCGTCACCGCTGATTTGGCGAGAATTATAATTAAAACAATGGCTGCAATAATTGCAGGTATTGCAACTTTAGGTAATCTTTCCATAAATAATAAATAGTTTTTTCGTTAAATTAATCCGTTGTATTTTCTAATAAACCATTCTGCACTAAGGCTCAACGCAATAAAAGCTAGTAGAAATTTCCAATCGAGCAAAGGTACAACTTTTTTAATGCTTTTTTGGATGGTCACAAACCTTTCATCGTTTAATAACTGCGGTACAAGCGCATCGATATCGTCAATAAAATAAGAGACACCCTGGTTTTGATTGGCCAAGTTTTGAAGTTTTGAGACGTTTGCATTTAGAAATTGCTGTTCCACATTATATTCTAAAATCTTAAACTCACCCGATTGGGATATATTTTCATGCTGTGTTTTGACTGTGAATTCATAATCACCAGCCTCCAAACCACTTAAATCCACTTGGAAGTTGGTTTGTTTTAAGATGAAGGGAACTGTTTGGGATTGTTCGTTTTCTTTATTTTTAACTGTAATCTCCAAATTTGCTGTGTCATCAAACTCATAAGTTTTATTAAAAAACTGCGCGGTAAGGATTACATTGTCAGTGCCATTATAAAATGACTCATAAGAGATATTTAATCGAGACCGCTGTTGTCCTGAATCTAAATATTGAACAATTTTTCCTATAAAGTTATCAAAATCATGAAACGATTGCTCATCTAAATAGCTTTGCGCCCTCCAACGCCAGACACCTTCACCATTTAAAACGGCCGCTCTTTTTTGATCAACTTCGTAAGTGTATAATAAAGGTTCTTTAAGTTGAATACCACTAACTGTTTTATATAAAATAGTCTCAATGGGCAATGAAAAGGTTGTGGCACCAAACTCAGTTTGTAAGGGTGGAAAATCAGAAAAATTGAGATCGTCAATAATAAAAACACTGTAATTGGAATTTAATGACGGTTGGAAATCCTCATACTGATTGGTCACTGTTTGCTGCATATATGGTTGGAGCTTATTGAACTCCAACCAATTGGTTTGAGTGCCTAAAATAGTAAATGTGTTTAGGTTTAATAACTCAATTTCACTATACACTTCCTTAAAGTTTTGATTTGGTTGATATATGATAACTTGTTGAAAGTCATCAGATAGATTAGTGAAATCAGAAGGTTTTATAATGGAGGCTTGCCGTTGCTCATTACTTTCGATTGCCTTTTTTAATGCTCCTAAATCAGGATGCATAATATCAGAGATTATAGCCACATGGGTTTTTCTGTCAATGACCTCTACAGCAAAGTTTTTTATATTGTTGACGGTGTTTTTCTCGTTGGACAGGGGTTTCAACTCCGCTTTGTAGCTGTGCACTCCTGGGCTATTAGCTGGTAGACTCATGTTGACAAGTCGGCTGGATTGCTCGTGGTTAAATGTCAAGTTCTCAGAATAAACTATGGTGTTTCCAGAGCTTACGGTCAATTGAGTGCTTACTTCCTCCGACCCATTGTAAACTGCAATAATTTCTACGGGAAACTTGTTCTTTAAATAAGCATATTTATTAACGTTGAGCTGTTCAATCTTCAAATCAGTATACTGGGTGGTATCTCCCAATATAACAGGATAGACAGCCTGCTTATAATTTTGGGCGGCAAATTCATAGTCATTGCCATACGTCTGATTACCATCTGAAATTAGAATTAGAGGTGCAATGGCATTTCCATAAACTTGAGAAAACTGATCAAAAACAACAGTAGGATTCGTTTGTTTTTCGTCAAAACTCAAATTGTCCAAGCTATTGATAGTCTTCCCAAAGCTAAAAAAGGCGATATCGAACCGTTCATTTAAAGCTTTATTCTGTTGTAAAAGCACAACTAATTCTCTCGTCTTTTGATCTTGATCCAAATATTTTACCGATTCTGAATTATCGACCGCAATAAGCAAGTTCGGTTTTTCATTGAAATAAGTAGTGCTATCAAATTTGGGATTGATCAGTAGCAGAAAAACAGAAAACAGGGTTATAAATCTTAAAAACACTAATAGAAAATCGACTCTCTTGCGTTTTTTTGTCTTATACATATACTGAAAAAGCGCTAATGAAAGCGCTATAATTCCAGCTAATATGATGTATAAAATGGTTTCTGTCTGCATTAAATGCGAAGTTACAATCATCCAATTCCCACTTTGATGGGAAATGATCTAAGTTAGCATTCCACCATCCACATTGATTGTCTGTCCGGTGATATACGCACTTAAATCGCTTGCTAAGAACACACACGTATTTGCAATGTCCTCTGGTGTTCCACCACGTTTTAACGGAATTGCTGCTCTCCAACCTTTTACTGTAGCTTCATCTAATTTAGCCGTCATTTCAGTTTCTATAAACCCTGGTGCAACCACATTGCTTCTAATATTACGAGACCCCAACTCTAAGGCCACCGACTTTGAAAATCCGATAATTCCCGCTTTAGAAGCGGCATAATTAGTTTGACCGGCATTGCCTTTTACACCTACAACGGAACTCATATTGATGATGGAGCCTTTACGCTGCTTTAGCATGGTACGTTGTACAGCCTTGGTCATATTAAAAACGGATTTTAAGTTGACCTCAATAACCTTATCAAAATCTTCTTCAGTTAAGCGCATTAATAAGTTATCTTTTGTGATACCAGCATTATTGACTAAAACATCAATGGATTCAAAATCGGTCAATACGTCATCCACTAATTTTTGGGATTCATTAAAATCTGCGGCGTTACTTTGGTAGCCCTTGGCTTTAATTCCCATTGCATTCAATTCTTCTTCCAAAGCTTTTGCTGATTCAACAGAAGAACTATATGTAAAGGCTACATTAGCACCATGTGCCGCAAAAGCTTGCGCAATACCTTTACCGATACCTCTACTCGCTCCTGTAATGATTGCTGTTTTTCCTTCCAATAACTTCATACGTATAAATTTTTAATAGTCCATACCATTTTTGTATTCTGGCATCCGACTGCGGTTGTTAATTCTCTTATCAAATATAAGGATAAGATGCTGTTTGAAATAAAAAAACCCCACAAAATTGCGAGGTTTCTAAAATGTATTATTTGGTAATTAAGCCATTACTTCGGCAACTTTTTTACCAATTTCGGCAGGAGAATCCACAACGTGAATTCCGCAAGCTCTCATAATTTTCTTTTTGGCTTGTGCAGTATCATCACTTCCTCCTACAATGGCACCGGCATGGCCCATCGTACGTCCTGCAGGCGCAGTTTCTCCAGCAATAAAACCAATAATAGGCTTCTTGCTACCACTCTCTTTATACCAATGTGCTGCGTCAGCTTCCAATTGTCCTCCAATTTCACCAATCATCACTACACATTCTGTTTCCGGATCGTTGATCAGTAATTCAACAGCTTGTTTTGTAGTAGTTCCGATAATTGGGTCGCCACCAATCCCGATAGCTGTTGTTATCCCGAGGCCTTGCTTGACCACTTGGTCGGCAGCTTCATATGTCAAGGTTCCTGACTTAGAAACAATACCAACTTTACCTTTTTTGAAAACAAAACCTGGCATAATCCCTACCTTAGCTTCGCCTGGTGTAATTACACCAGGACAGTTTGGACCAATTAAGCGACAGTCTTTAGATTTAATATAATTGGCAGCCTTAATCATATCGGCCACCGGAATTCCTTCTGTAATGCATATAATAACTTTAATACCAGCATCTGCAGCTTCCATAATGGCATCTGCAGCAAAAGCAGGTGGTACAAAAATAATAGAAGTGTCAGCTTTGGCTTCCTTAACTGCGTCTTCAACAGTATTGAAAACTGGTCTGTCCAAATGGACTTGTCCACCTTTGCCAGGCGTTACACCCCCAACAACGTTAGTTCCGTATTCTATCATTTGTTCAGCATGAAAACTACCTTCACTACCTGTAAAGCCCTGAACTATTATCTTTGAATCTTTATTTACTAAAACGCTCATTTATATTATATTTTAAATTTTAAGACTTCGCAAAAGTAATCCTTTTAACAGCATTTATGAAGCCTTTGTTAAACTTTTATTTCTGAAAATGATTTGTAACTTTCAATATTATCATCGGCCACTTGGCTGATTTCATAACCTCTATAAAGTAAATTGTCCTTTACTTCCCAGATGCTGATAAAGTTAGCCAAAGCCACTTCATTATCAGGATCTTCAATGGTACTTGCAAACAGGGTGTATCTTATGGTAACTTGGTTTTCGTCTTGTAGCAAATGACTAATTTGAGGTCTAACGGAATGATAAGCGACCCTAATATTTTTAAAAAATCGATCTAATCCATCGTAGTCAAAAACTTGATATCCTGTGCTACTATTCCAGTGCAACAAGCAATCTTTGTGAAGATAAGAGTCAATTACTGCGCTATCATTAGCCAGATCTGATTCGTAAAAGCTTTTCACTATTTGTTTTGGTGACATTATTTGGTTTTTAATTGTTCAATAATTTGAGGAATTCTTTTAACATAAGCTTTGTCCTTTAACTCTGCTTTTGCTTCTTGTGCGGGCGTTCCCCAATAGACTTTACCACCTTCCAAAGATTTACTGATTCCAGCTTGTGCATGGATGATGGCTTTACTGCCAATTGTAATGGCACTGGTACTGCCGACTTGCCCCCATATAGTGACTTCATCTTCAATTATGACACACCCTGCAATTCCGACTTGAGAAGCAATCAAGCATTTTTTTCCAATAATGGTGTCGTGACCAATTTGAATTTGGTTGTCCAATTTAGAGCCTTCACCAATAATTGTATCCCCGGTTACCCCTCTATCAATAGTGCAAAGCGCCCCAATATGTACGTTGTCCTTGACTACCACACGTCCGCCAGAAATCAATTGATCAAATCCTTCAGGACGCTTCTTATAATAGAACGCACTGGCCCCTAAAACAGTACCGGAGTGGATTGTCACATTATTGCCAATTATAGCATCATCGTAAATAATAACATTCGGATGGATCAAGCAATCGTCACCAATAACCACGTTATGACCAATAAAACAATTGGGCTGAATAATGGTGTTTTTTCCAATTTTAGCGGAGTCTGATATGCTCTGATTTGCACTTTTAAAAGGCTTAAAATATTGGGTCAGTTTATTGAAATCTCGGAAGGGATCATCGCTGACAAGTAGCGCTTTCCCTTCGGGACATTCTACTTCCTTATTGATCAATATAATAGTGGCGTCAGATTTTAAGGCCTTATCATAGTATTTTGGATGGTCCACAAATACGATGTCACCCGGCTCCACGACATGAATCTCATTCATCCCCAACACAGGAAAATCATCAGATCCGACGTATGCGGTATTGATGATTTCTGCAATTTGTTTTAACGTATGTGGTTTGGGAAACTTCATTTACGATTATTTAATTTATGATTAAGCGGCAGACCAATTTTCAACTATAGACTGTTGGTTGAAACCTACTCTTTGATACGCTCTTTGTAAGTTCCTTTTTCTGTTTCTATGCGGATTTTATCGCCTTCATTTATAAACAACGGCACATTGACTTCTGCACCTGTCTCAACAGTTGCCGGTTTTGTTGCATTTGTAGCGGTATTGCCTTTAACTCCTGGTTCAGTAGCCGTTACCTCTAAAACCACATTTGCCGGCATCTCCACTGATAACGGCATACCATCTTCAGTGTTGATTAAGATGGTAACAATTTCGCCTTCTTTCATTAAGTCAGGTCTATCCAAAGCCGCTTCCAAAAGTCGGATTTGCGTATAGTCTTCCTGATTCATAAAGTGATAAAATTCACCATCATGGTATAAAAACTGAAATTTATGTGTTTCTACACGGACTTCGTCAATTTTATGCCCTGCTGAAAATGTATTTTCTAAGACTTTTCCACTGGTTACACTTTTCATCTTAGTTCTTACAAACGCTGGACCTTTACCAGGTTTTACATGTAAAAACTCTACAATTTTATAAATATCGTTATTGTACCTGATGCACAATCCATTTCTTATGTCTGATGTTGTTGCCATAATATTTCCCACGAAAGTGGACGCCTTTTAAAAATTAATATTTAATTTGATTTAAAATAACCCTTCATGATGCCCCTATGAGAGTTTTTGATGAACTGTAGGATTTCATCACGCTCTGGAGTAGCTTCCATTTCAGCCTCAATGATTTCAGAAGCTTGGGTATTGTTGTAGTTTTTTTGATAAAGAATACGGTAGATATTTTGTATCTCTCTGATTTTATCGGAAGAAAACCCACGCCGTCTTAAGCCTACCGAATTAATGCCTACGTAAGACAAAGGTTCTCTTGCCGCTTTTACAAAAGGCGGCACATCTTTACGCACTAAGGATCCACCAGTTACAAAAGCGTGGTTACCTATAGAACAAAATTGATGTACTGCGGTCATTCCGGCCAAAACTACATAATCGCCAACTGTAATATGTCCGGCAAGTGTGCTATTATTTGAGAAAATACAATTATTACCAATAATGCAATCGTGGGCAATATGGCAATAGGCCATGATCAAACAATTATCTCCAATGACGGTTTTCATCCTGTCGGAAGTCCCTCTATTGATCGTGACACATTCTCTAATGGTGACATTATTACCAATTTCGGTAATAGTATCTTCGTCTTTAAATTTTAAATCTTGTGGAACCGCGGAAATCACTGCTCCGGGAAAAATATTACAGTTTTTTCCAATGCGAGCCCCTTCCATAATCGTTACGTTACTCCCAATCCAAGTTCCATCACCAATGATCACATTGTTGTGTATGGTTGTAAACGGATCAATCACAACATTTTTTGCTATTTTGGCTCCAGGATGTACGTATGCTAATGGCTGGTTCATTTCCTTTTGTTTATTTTTTTTATATTCTTTTAATTGACAAATCAATTAGTCTAATTTTAATCGATAATTTAAATGGTTGCTCTCTCCTATTTAATTTTTGAAATTTGCGCCATCAATTCCGCCTCTGCACATAGTTTTCCATTGGCATAAGCATAGCCTTGCATGTGACAAATACCTCTTCTGATAGGAGTAATCAAATCACATTTAAAGATCAAAGTATCTCCTGGAACCACTTTCTGTTTGAATTTTACCTTATCAATTTTCATGAAGAATGTCAAGTAATTTTCCGGATCAGGAACGGTGCTCAATACAAGAATTCCTCCAGTTTGCGCCATTGCTTCTACAATTAAAACGCCTGGCATAACTGGTGCTCCAGGGAAATGTCCTGCAAAAAACGGTTCGTTCATTGTTACATTTTTGACTCCAATAACCCCAGAATCTGTCAATTCAAATATCTTATCAATCAATAGAAACGGTTGTCGGTGCGGCAACATATCCATAATCTGATTGATGTCCATTAAAGGCTCCTGATTCAAATCGACCACAGGCACATTACTTCTTCTTTCATTTCTGATCATATTGAACATTTTTCTGGCAAACTGGGTGTTTATAAAATGTCCAGGTTTGTTGGCAATGACTTTTCCTCTCAGAGGAATACCTATCAGTGCCAAATCGCCAATCACGTCCAACAATTTATGTCGTGCCGCCTCGTTGGGATGGTGCAAGGTTAAGTTATCGAGGATACCGTTTGGCTTGACCGCAATGGCGTCCTTTTTAAAAGCGACTCTTAACTTTTCCATGGTTTCTTGCGATAATTCCTTATCCACATAAACAATAGCGTTATTTAAATCGCCACCTTTAATGAGTCCATGCTCCAATAGCATTTCTATTTCGTGCAAGAAACTAAAGGTTCTCGCATTTGAAATATCTTCTTTAAAATCGTGAATGGTATTTAAGGTTGCGTTTTGGGTTCCTAAAATTTTAGTTCCAAAATCGACCATAGTAGTTACCTGATATTCATTGGCCGGCATAATAATAATTTCGCTGCCAGACTCTTGGTCAATATAAGAGACTACGTCAGTCACAACGTATTCTTCTCTAAATTCATCTTGTTCTTCAATACCTGCTTCTTCAAGTGCCTGTACGAAAAATTTAGATGAGCCATCCATAATTGGAGGTTCTGAAGCATCGATTTCTATCATAACATTATCGATATCCATGCCTACAAGTGCTGCCAATACATGTTCAGATGTCTGAATGACAACGCCATTTTTTTCTAATCGCGTGCCACGTTGTGTATTGGTAACAAAGCTTGCTATGGCCTCAATGACAGGTGTTCCCTCAAGATCCATACGTTTAAAAGCGAATCCAGAATTTACTGGCGCAGGTGAAAATGTCAGTGTTACATCGTTACCTGTATGCAATCCAACACCCTTTAAAGAAACTTTCTTCTGGATGGTTTTCTGCTTGATGTCTGTCTTAACTATTCCCATTTATTTTTTATCAATTTTATTAATTTCTTTCATGATTTTAGGCAGTTTTTTAAAATACACGTAAGATTTATTGTAATCTGCATAAGCGAATGCCGGTGAACCTTGAAGCACTTCATCATCCTTAACATTTCTCCCAATTCCCGATTGCGCCTGTATTTTTACATTATTTCCAATGATAATATGACCTACAATACCAACTTGTCCACCAATAATGCAATTTTCACCTATTTTAGTGGACCCTGCAATTCCTGTTTGTGCGGCAATAACGGTGTTTCTCCCAATTTCAACATTATGGGCCACTTGGATTTGATTATCCAATTTAACTCCTTTTCTAATTTTTGTCGATCCTAATGTTGCTCTATCAATTGTGGTAGCTGCACCAATATCTACATAGTCTTCTAGAATGACATTGCCCGTTTGTGGCACTTTGGCATACTCTCCCTTGTCATTTGGTGAAAAACCAAAACCATCGGCACCAATGATGGCACCTGAATTAATGACGCAATTTTTGCCAATAACACAATCAGAGTATACTTTAGCACCGGCATATAAAACCGAATTATCATCAATTTTTACGTTATCGCCAATATAACAATTTGGAAATATCTTTACATTGTCTCCTATGGTTACATTTTCTCCAATATAAGTAAATGCACCAATATACACGTCTTCGCCATATACTGTGGTCTTGGCAATATGAGACGGCTGTTCAACACCAAACTTATTGAGTTTTCCTTGATTATAATACTCCAGAAGTTTTGAAAACGACTTGTAAGCATCATCAACTTTTATGAGTGTGGTGGTAATGGCGTGTTCTGCTTCAAAAGTTTTGTTGACAATAGTTATCGATGCTTTTGTAGAATAGATATGCGCCTTGTACTTAGGGTTAGCCATAAAGGTCAACGACCCCTCAGTACCCTCTTCGATCTTTGAAAGTTTCGAGACTTTAACATCGGGATTACCGATGATTTCGCCTTCTAAAATTTCTGCTATTTGTAATGCTGTAAATTTCATCAACCGCAAAAATAGAAAAAATGTACCATATAATGTTATTTACTGTAAAGTTACTTCGATTAGCCCGGTATAACCGATAACAGAGCTAAATGTTCTCATCTGGTTTTACAGCGTTGCATCCTGAACCTTAAAACATTCACTATCAATCACGCTGTTGTGCTTTAAACAACACTTTATTATATTTAAATATCCCTAAATCCTTATTCCTATCGCTTCGGATAACAGATATAATATTTGGTCACGGGTTTTGAAAGTGCTTTTAAGTTCAATTGGTCGGAGGCCTTTACGATATCTTGAATCTTTCCTGATTTATGTAAAATGTTTATCGTCTGGGTTTTTAGCTGATAGGCTTGGTTGGAAATTTCGCCCGTAAACACAAAGTAATCGGCTTCTTCTTCACTTATATCATAACGTTGCATCAGGTTTTCTTTATGGACTGTCACGCTGTCCAATTTGCGTTTCTTGTTTTTTAGTTTCACCTTCAGCAAATCTCTGTTGATGATCATGTCACACAGATTTTTTAGTACAAAATCGTCATGGTATTGCCATTCTTTCATACTAGATACAATATCGTAATCATCCAATTGGGCGAAAACTTCTAAAGTATCTGTTGTAAAGTTTGAGTTGTTGATTTCGTTGTTTAAGAAATAAGACAAGGCCCTACTCGCTTTTAGATCTCTTCCGCTTTGGGTGAGCTCCTTGGCACGTTTTAAAACACGCATCAACAACTGTTCGGCCACTACACTTGTTTTATGCAAATAGACTTGCCAATACATCAATCGTCTTGCTACCAGAAATTTTTCAACACTATATATTCCTTTTTCTTCAACCACCAGCTCATCATTTACCACGTTGAGCATGGTTATTAATCGCTCCGCATTAATGTTCCCTTCTGCCACTCCTGTGTAAAAACTATCACGCTTTAAATAATCCGCACGATCCATGTCCAATTGGCTCGAAATTAACTGCCCCATAAAATTTCGATGGTATTCCCCTTTAAATATTTGGATGGCGAGCGTTAAACTTCCGTTAAATTCCTCATTCAACTTTTCCATGAATAGCAGCGAAATTGTCTCATGGGAAATTCCTGTAACAATACTATGTTCCATGGCATGACTAAACGGCCCGTGGCCAATATCGTGAAGTAGAATGGCAATCAATAAACCGTTTTCTTCGGCTTCAGAAATGTCAACCCCCTTAAATCGAAGCACATTGACCGCCTTTTGCATTAAATGCATACAGCCCATGGCGTGATGAAATCTTGTATGGTGAGCTCCAGGGTAAACCAAATAAGACATCCCCATTTGAGAAATCCGACGCAGCCTTTGAAAGTATTTATGGGCAATCAAATCGAAGATTAACGAATTGGGTATGGTAATAAATCCGTAAATTGGGTCGTTAAATATTTTGAGTTTGTTTACTTTATCCAAACTTAAGTTTTTAATCATTAATATAATTTAAACAAATATACATGAACCACATAAATATTCTTTGGGTTGACGACGAAATTGATTTACTAAAACCCCATATATTGTTTTTAGAGAAAAAGAATTACAATGTCACCTCTTGCAAAAGTGGTACAGAAGCTTTAGAGATCATAGATGACACCAATTTTGACATTGTTTTTTTAGATGAAAACATGCCAGGTTTAACGGGTCTGGAAACACTGAATGAAATTAAGGAACGCCGCGCCAATTTGCCTGTAGTAATGATTACCAAAAGCGAGGAAGAATATATAATGGAAGAAGCCATCGGGAATAAAATTGCGGATTATCTTATAAAACCGGTGAACCCCAATCAAATTCTATTGAGCTTAAAAAAGAACTTGGACCATTCCAGATTGGTTTCGGAAAAAACAACGTCCAATTACCAGCAGGAATTCCGAAAAATTGCCATGGATATGTCTATGGTCAACAGTTATGAAGAGTGGTCAGATTTATATCAGAAATTAATTTATTGGGAACTACAACTGGAAGACATTGAAGATGTAGGCATGACTGAAATTTTGGAGTCTCAAAAAACCGAGGCCAATGCTCAGTTTGGAAAATTCATTGAGAAAAATTATACAGAATGGTTTGATCATAATGCCGATGCACCCGTCATGTCACATACCCTGTTTAAAAAGAAAATAGTACCCGAATTAAGTGACAAGCAGCCCACCTTATTAATTGTTATTGACAATTTGCGATATGATCAATGGAAGGCTTTTGAACCAATTGCGAGCAATTATTACAAAAAAACATCAGAAAGCTCCTTTTATAGTATATTGCCAACGGCCACACAATATGCCCGTAATGCCATTTTTTCAGGATTAATGCCAAGTGAGATGGAAAAACGCCATCCAGAATATTGGAAAAATGATGTAGATGATGGTGGAAAAAATCTTTATGAGGCCGAATTTTTAGAGGCACAGCTAAAGCGTTTAGGACTGCAGAATTTAAAAACTGAATATCACAAAATCACGAATCTTCAAACCGGAAAAAAACTGGTCGAAAATTTCAAAACATTAAAAAACAACGATTTATCCGTGATTGTTTATAATTTTGTGGACATGCTTTCACACTCCAAAACAGAAATGGATGTGGTTAAAGAGCTAGCATCAAATGACAAAGCTTACCGCTCTCTTACGGTAAGTTGGTTTAAAAACTCGCCATTATTGGAAATGATTCAAAAGGCACAGCAGATGGGCTTTAAGTTGATTTTAACCACAGACCACGGCACAATTAATGTAAACAACCCTACAAAAGTCATAGGCGATAGAGATACCAGTTTGAATTTGCGCTATAAAACTGGACGCAGTCTGTCTTATGAAGCAAAAGATGTATTTGTGGTTAAAGATCCAAAAACCGTACACCTACCCTCCATAACCATGAGCAGTTCATTTATTTTTGCTAAAGGTGATCTGTTTTTGGCTTACCCGAATAACTACAATCACTATGTAAGTTATTTCAGGAATACCTATCAACATGGTGGTGTTTCGTTAGAAGAAATGATTATTCCGTTTGTAGTTCTAAACCCAAAATAAATCTATGTATTACCTAAAAACCCGATGAAATACCATTTTATTTAGTTTTTGTCGAATTTTATGCGTAATATTGCCTCCTAAACCAATTCATCTTTGCTAATTATGACGTTCAAGTATTCTGTTGAAGAAATTGAATCTGTTGCAAGTGCCATATTACAAGAAACCACATCCAAGACGCTTTTATTTTATGGCGATATGGGCGTAGGTAAAACCACCTTAATAAAAGCGCTTTCACAACAATTAGGTAGTACAATGAATGTGAGCAGTCCGACATTTTCAATTGTTAACGAATATGAAATCAACGACGGCTTGATCTATCATTTTGATTTGTACAGAATAAAGGACGAAGAAGAGGCTCTGAATTTTGGAATAGAAGAGTTTTTATTTAATGACCAATGGATTTTTATTGAATGGCCTGAGAAATTGGGGAATTTACTTCCTGAAATATTCAATACGATTGAAATAAAATTAAATTTAGATGGCACAAGGAGTCTAAAATTGTGCACCAATACTAATTTAACCAAACAAAAAGCAAAAAAGCAGAAAATAAATTGAATAATTAGTGCAACCACAGCCCGCGTCAATTTTGAAGAGTACGGGAAAACCGTAATGCTCAAGCGATTTTAGGGATTAGTTTTAACATTTGGTTAACACGATTTATATAGTGTTGATGGTACATTTGGAATAATTAATTAATTAAATCCCTTGAATTATGAAAACAAAAAAGTACATGATTGCCTTAGCAATCTTCGGTGGTGCGTTGTTCACTGCACAAGCTTCAAATCTTATCAATTTAGATGGACAAACGACAACTGAAATTAAAAGATCTTCTATCAAAATCCCAGCTGGAGGATAAAAATAGTATAAAAAAGAGATTCTTTTTAGGGAGTATCCTAGCGACTTTTATCGCTGGATCTCCCTTTCTATTTTACTTATACAATTACGTACCTCCTACAGCTGATTGGGAAACATTCTTATTTACTTACCACAGCGGCTATTATGAAAATGCCCAAACAGCCATGTGGATGTTAACCGGCAAATTAATTACACTTCTTTTTCTAACTGTTTGGTTCTTTACCTGCCGTCATTGGTGGTATCATGCTTTACTAGTTCCAATCGTAATGTACATTTACCAAGTGATTGTAGCCATTTATCAGGATACAACTTTGGATGAATTTGATTTAGTGTACCTTTTACCAATTATGGCTATAATTATTCCATCAATCTACTTAATTAGAGCTAAGGTTTTCAATAAAATCAATGATGCAGATAAAACCATGCAGGAGCTGGAAGATGAATTTAGAATACGACCTAAAGGCTTTGTGAATAGACTGAAGGAATACTTTTAGAGAACAATAGCCTTTGATTTGAACCTTTATCTATTAACGTTCGTATGAAAATTCTTTCCGAAGTAATTAGGTCTTAAATTATCAGAATCTTCAATTTCTATACTTTCAACTTCACAAAGACAAAAGTCAAATCGTTTTTAAAGTCCTTTCAATCCACGACAATTTTGGCAAGAAAGTGTTCACCGAATTGTACACCATTTAGTTGATATTATATGATATCAAGTGATACCACTAAAAACAAAAAAACACTGATAATTATACAATTAACAGTGTTTTAGTTTGTCCTATTGTCCGGTTTATAGGGTGGCAGGATTAAATTCGTTGATCCTGAGATGGGAGTTGTTGCTCATTAAAGGGGGTCAACACAAAAAGTTGTGGAGTAAGGAAAAATAAAAGAACTTTGGAACAAAAATTTTCTATGTCCTCAGATTCACTATTATCTATTGCCAATTTATTACTCCCCGAAGTTCTTGTGACCTATTTTGATCTTAAAAAACACGAGGTCAAAGGCGAAGAGCTCCACTTTTATTTTACGGAACTGAACACCGTCCCCGAGGGACACAGTGGCATTAGGCTTCATTCCAAAGGATTCTTCCCTGAGGCCACGGTTCAGGATTTTCCTATACGTGGAAAGAACGTCTTTCTGCACATCATACGTCGCAGATGGGTTGACCGGGACACGGGTACAGTGGTAACCAGAGATTGGCAATTGGTAGCAAAAGGAACTAGGATCACTAGTGAGTTTGCTACTTTTTTAAAACAGATCCGTCAGTAACAATGCCTCGAGCACATCGCTTGTTGCCAAGTTCTATGGCGTCAGTCCCAGGAACCTGCAAAGGCAGTACAAGGACTATCTAAGCGATTTTAAGACCTGGGACCAGAAAGCGCATGCAAAGCAATGGCTCCTCTTCCCACAAAACCTTGGAGGCTACCTATCCCTTGATGAGACCGCTTTTTCCAATGGAGAACTATATACCATAGTGACCAATAAAAACGCCCAGGGAAAAAAGGGGGCCATAGTGGCCATGGTCAGGGGCACCAAGGCAGAGGATGTTATAAGGGTATTGCAGCAGATCCCTTTAAAACAAAGAAGAACGGTCAGGGAAGTCACCTTGGACATGGCCGGGAACATGGGTCTGATCGTTAGAAGATCATTCCCCGAGGCAACCTTGGTCATAGACCGTTTCCATGTCCAGAAACTGGCACTGGAGGCACTGCAGGAGATCAGGATCAAGCACAGGTGGGAAGCACTGGATGCTGAAAATGACGCCATTGAAAACGCCAGGACCAAATCCACAAAATACACTCCGGAGTTATTGCCCAATGAGGATACGTTAAAACAGTTATTGGCCAGGAGCAGATATCTACTTTACAAAGCAAGCAGTAAGTGGACTGATAATCAACAAAAAAGGGCAGCAATACTCTTTGCACGCTATCCCGATCTGGAAAAAGCATATAAATTATGTCAGAACCTTTCCTGGATATTCAACAACACAAAGGACAAGACATCGGCTCTCATAAGATTGGCAAAGTGGGATGAAAAAGTGAGACAGGCGGCATTTAAAAGCTTTAATACCATCTCCAGAACCATGTCAATCCATTATCAAAATATACTGAACTATTTTGACAACAGAAGTACCAACGCTTCTGCAGAATCGTTCAATGCAAAAATAAAAGCTTTTAGAGCGCAGTTCAGAGGGGTTAGAAACATGGAATTCTTCCTGTACAGACTTACAACAATTTATGCATAATCCTAAAATCCCACAACTTTTTGACTTGATCC
>NZ_JACGLT010000018.1 GCF_014062315.1 Gelidibacter maritimus | reverse complement strand
AACGTTTCGTGTATGAGCAGTGGCGTGGTTCGTCACGGACAATTGCAAACAGGTACTTACCATTGGAAAATCCGCAGGATTTTCCAAGTAAGCGAGGACAAGCCATTGCTTATACACATTGTTAGCAAACGTATTTATTTAATCAGCGTTTTTATATTTTTCGCAATTTTTCATTTCCTGAATCAAGTCGTCTTTGTCATAATTCATCTGATATTTTTCTGGGACAATTCCGTTTATCATTTCAATTAGAGGACTTAATTCGGGATGATAATAATTTGATAAATGAACAGTTTTAGACAAGGAATCTTTTTTGATAGTAAATGACTTCACATCGCCATCATCAATACAGTCGTTCCTATAATTTGTTTTTAAGCTATCAATATTAATTTCAGATATTTTTTTAAGTTGTCGTTTCGGTAAATCCAACGTAGAGTAGAGAACACTATCCTTTTCATTTTCTAAATCGCCACGATAAGTAATGGTCAATTTTTCATTCGTAAGATTATAAAGGACAGAGTATGCAAGAGAATAATTGTAATCCGCAACTGATAATTCAAATGGTTCAATCGGTTCTTTATTACAAGAAATTGTAAAAACTAAAACTATTGATGTCATCAATCCGATTGCGTTTCTCATATGTTTGCTAACGTTTCGTGTATGGGCAGTGGCGTGGTTCGTCACGGACAATTGCAAACAGGTACTTGCCATTGGAAAATCCGCAGGATTTTCCAAGTAGGCGAGGACAAGCCATTGCTTATACACATTGTTGTAAAACGTTTTTTTACTTTCTTAAATCCTTTAATAACTCTCTAATATCTTGTAATTCAGATTTTTCCTCATATATTTTTTTCACTACGTAATCAAGAAGCTTATGAATTTTGTCAGCTTTATTCAAAGACTCCTTTTCTGTCAGATTGTGCAATCCTTCTGAAGTTAAACTGTACAAAACGTCAAAAGGATTATCTCCAAGTATTTGCAATGATTTTGGTAGTAGAGAAAACGAATTTTTATACAAGGAACTTATCTTTGAGTTTTTATTAAAATCCTCAATAAGTTTTTTCAATTTCGGGTCAGAAGAATTCAATTCACTTACATTTGATAAAATGCTCATTAATTCCTTTTCAACTATTCTTCTGAAATATGACAATGAGCCAATTCCGAAACCTTGTTGGTAAAGCTTAACTCCTTTGAAATACCAATTGTTAGTTTCTTTGTCAAAATATTGTTGAATGGATTTATCAATGTCTACTTTTTGTTCAGGAAATACACCAACTTTGGTTAGAGAAACTTCTATTTTTTTATCCTCAACAATATCAATATGTTTAAACCCCTTTGAGGATTTTGACATAATTTTATCTTTATTGTTGGGAAATTCTTGATTGCTTTTAACAGAAATAAGGAAATCCGTTTGTTTCTTTTGACAAGATTTACATAAACCGATTAGATGAATTTTGTAATTCAAGAAGTTGTTTTCATCAAAAAAGTCTTTCGGGATTTTGTCGTCAGGAAGTTTGCCATAATACTCCTTAACTGAAACAGGTAAATCTATTTCAAAAGTCCTGTTGGTTTGCTCTTCTTCGCAAAAATATTCAAACGATAAACCATAGAAATCAAACGGATCAACGATTCCATTTTCATTTCTAACATAATTCTCGATATATAGAAATTCCTTGTAAAGAGGATATTCTTTGAAAAATTCTTTTATGTCGTTTAGTTTCTGCATAAATGTTTTACAACGGTTTTGTATAAGATTAGTTGCGTGTTTAAGCAACTAATTTAGCAAATACAAACCGAATAGAAAATCCGCGAGGATTTTCGTAAGCAGGCTCGTACCAAGCAATTAATTTTATACGTTGTTGTACACAGTATTTATTTACTTAATTCTATTTGAAATTTTGTCGCATTAAATGCTGCTTGCAAACCTCTTAAATTTGGTTCAGATTTATTTTGTTCAAATAATTCAGTCAAGTGTTCAGTTTGTTTGGTCACATTATCATTTTCTTTTTTAAAGATTTGATATTTTAAAAGAATTAAATTCGCCATAATTTTATCTGAAATACTTATGTCGCTTTGGTTTAGATATTCCATTATTGTGCTTTCTATCTCGGAATCGTTTTCAGATAGTTCATCGAATAAGTAAGCATTAGCCAAGTCAGATTTATTCATTGTTGAGTAATCATTTTGGTCAGACATATCTTTTCGGTAAGTCATTTTGTTTCCATTTAGAAAATACCATCTGGTGTAGGAATCATTTTCCAATTTGTGAAAGCAATTAAAAGTTCAGTTCCATCATCTTTCTTTAAAATGGAAAATCGAATCAAGTAATTTCTTTTTCCAGGCTTTTCAATTTCAACGTCTAATTTATTTTCTACTGAAACATATTTTTTAAGAGCATTTAAAATAGAAGAAATATCTTCGGGACTTGCTTCTGGAAAGAGGTTTTCCCTTAAAAACAGGTCGATATATAAATAATGAGTTAAATAAAAATCATCCATTTTCAGATAATTTGCCTCTGTCAAATGGTCTGTTTTAATATTAATTTTTTCCGATTGAGCATATCCAAAATTTGTGAACATTGCTACGAGTAAAAGTGTGATTATTTTTCTTTGCATTCTGTTTGTTAATATTGTGTACAACGTTTTGCATATGGCTTTGTGGCGGTTTCGAAGCACTTTCCTGTCCACCGAAAACAAAGCTTACTACGAAGCGAAAGCCTTGCTGGCAGCCGTTTCCCCGCCATAAGCTATATGCTTTGTTGTGGTGTCGTATTTTTTATTCATTAAACTCTTTTGGATATTCAACCATTCCATTTACTCCTTTCAGTCCGTTTTCAACCAATTCAATTACCATACAATTCTCTTTCGGTACTTCAAATGGCAATTCTATTCCGTATTTATCCGCTTGTTCATAACCGAATCTTGGATAGTATTTTTCGTGTCCTAATAGAACGATTGATTTATGCCCTAATTCTTTCGCCTTTTTGTGTGATTCAAGTATTAGTTTCCCGCCAATTCCTTTTCCTTGAAATTCAGGTAAGACAGAAACAGGTGCCAACGCCAATGAATCGAATTCAGTCGACTCGTTCTTGATTTTAAGTTTCGTCAATAGAATATGTCCAACTATTTTTCCGTCAATTTCTGCTACCATTGATAGTTCAGGAATGAAAGCATCCGATTTTCTTAATCGTTCGACCAAAAACTGTTCAGTGTGGTCAGCGAATTCAGCGTCTTTAAAAGCACTTTCAATTACACTAAAGACTTCCTTATGGTCATTTTTGGTTTCTTGTCTAATTATCATTTCCAATGTCATTTTATATGCACCACAACAATTGTATAATGAACATTATGTTCATAATACTGCCAATTTAAGATATAATAAACATATGTTCAATATAACCTTTATGTTTTCTTAAAAATCAAGAGGGCTTTTAGTGTTTATAATGTGGTAGTAACAATATGTGTGTGAATTTCTTTTGTTCGGTAAGTACTACCAATACCCATTTTGCTTAGAAATGGTATATGGATTTCTGTGATACGTCTACCTGGTTAGTGCCTTTAAAATATAATAGGCTCAGTGCGAACAGCAACTTATAAAACGGGATGATAATAGTCATATTATTTTGTTTAGTGAAGTTTTACCTTTATCACACATCAAAATAAATATTGAACTTATGACCGAAATACAGATTGCACAAAGTGTTACACCAAAACATATCAGAGAAATAGCTGCAAAATTGAATATTCCTGAAGAAAAATTGGAATATTATGGAAATGACAAAGCTAAAATACCTTTAGATTTAATTGATGAAGAAAAAGTAAAATCCAACAATCTGATATTAGTGACCGCAATCACACCTACACCTCCGGGTGAGGGCAAAACCACCACGTCCATAGGCTTGGTTGATGCCCTCAATATTTCAAATAAGAAAGCCGCGGCGGTGATCAGAGAGCCGAGCTTGGGTCCTGTATTTGGCATCAAAGGCGGTGCAGCTGGTGGGGGTTGGAGCCAGGTTATTCCTATGGTAGATATCAACTTGCATTTTACGGGAGATTTTCACGCTATTGAAAAGGCAAACAATCTTCTTTCTGCTCTAATTGAAAACAATATTCAAAGCAAATCGAGAAGCCTGGGTATAGATCATAGAACGGTCACCTGGAAGCGGTGTATGGATATGAACGATCGTGGGTTGAGAACTATTGTGGCGGCACTTGGCGGAAAAGCAGGCGGTGTTCCAAGAGAAACTGGTTTTAATATTACGGCGGCTTCCGAGGTTATGGCCATCTTATGTTTAGCAACAGATTTGGAAGATCTTAAAGAAAGATGTGGTAATATCTATGTGGGCGATACTTGGGAAGGCAAGCCAATTTTTGCTAAAGACTTGAACGCAGAAGGCGCTATGGCGGTGCTGCTTAAAGATGCCATAAAACCTAATTTGGTTCAAACCTTGGAAGGAAGCCCGGCCATTATCCACGGGGGACCTTTTGCCAATATTGCTCAAGGCACCAATTCGATTGTAGCGACAAAAATGGGGATGTCCTTAAGTGATTATACCATCACTGAAGCAGGATTCGGATCTGATTTAGGCGCGGAAAAATTTATGAATATTAAGTGTCGCGCGGCCGGTATTTCTCCTAAAACTATTGTATTGGTGGCGACGATAAGAGCCTTGAAATATCACGGTGGAAAATCCTTAAAAGAGATTACACAAGAAGATGTAGAAGCGCTTGTGAAAGGGCTTCCTAATTTGGATGGACATATTGAAGGTCTAAAAAGTTTTGGAATTCCTATTGTCGTTTCCATAAACGCCTTCAGTTCTGATACAGAAGCGGAGATGCAAATTGTCAAGGAGCATTGTGAAAAATTGGGAATTCCAGTAGCCTTGAGTTATGGTTGGGAAAAAGGGGGAAAAGGGTGTTTGGATTTGGCAGAAAAAGTGATTCAGTCTGCGAATTCCTGTACTGATCAATTTTACCCAACCTACAATCTTAATGACAGTATTCATGCCAAAATGGAAAAGATTTGCCAAACGGTTTACGGTGGGAAGAAGGTAATTTTGAGTGATTTGGCAAAATCGCAATTACGCAAATATGAAGCTATGGGCTTTGGAAATTTACCTGTTTGTACAGCTAAAACAGAAAAAAGTTTTAGTGATGATCAAAAGCGATTGGGGCGTCCTAAACACTTTGACATTCAGATTAGGGAGTTTGAAATAGCCACAGGTGCGGGATTCATTATTCCAATTGCAGGTAAAATGTTGCGTATGCCCGGATTGCCGGCTACGCCTGCGGCTGAGAAGATCACCATTGACAAGACTGGTACTATTGAGGGTTTGTTTTAAAAGGGGTGAATAAATACGGCTTTATAGAGAGGTTCTGCTCAACCAAATCTCATAGTTTTGGTAATGCATGTAGTTATTGTTGCTTCTCGAGTTCCTTTAAAAGATTAAGATTCCAGAATTTAGGAATAGATAAGTTTGACAGTAGGATAATGGTAAGGTCAACATCAGGACACCGAGTCATTCTACTACTATAACCAGGATGTCCTCCAGAATGCGACTGGACATTTCCGAAATTTTCTGAATTGTATAAAAACCACCCCAATCCGTAGGAGGTGCCCCATGCATCGGCTATTTCACCGTTATTAAGTTTGGTCGGTGTCATGGCTTTTTTTAGGCTTTCCGGATGGATTATATCACCTTGAGATAGAGCTTGGTCCCATTTTAATAAGTCTTCAACGGTGCTCACCACAGAGCCATCCCCATAAAAACCTCCCAACCAATAAATAAAACTATTCTCAGGTGCCGCATAGGCAATTGTTTTTGTATCATGTATGGAATCATAAATATAGCCCATGGCCAATTCCTGATCATTAATGCTACGATAATCTGTTGATAACTCGGCGGAAGTATTGGTCATTCCTGCCGGTTTGAAAATACTTTCATTCATGAACGCTTTAAAATTCTTTCCACTAACTTTTTCAATCACACTTGCCAACGTACAATAACCGATATCACTATATTCCCACTTAGATCCTGGATGCCATTGTAAGGGATATTTTTTAGATTCCAACATTAATAACATCTCTTTGTTACCATTGACTTTGGTGGTGTCAAGATCTTTCCACATGGCGCCTACAAAATTGGGAAGCCCTGAAGTGTGGTTCATCAGATGTTTGATTTTAATCGCTTTAAAAGGGAAATTTGGTAGATGCTGATAAACATAATCTTCTGTTTTAAGCTTGTTTTCCTGCTCTAATATTAAGATGCCAAATGCAGTGAACTGTTTCGATAAGGAAGCAATCTGAAATTTGGTAGTTAAGTTAAAAGGCATTTTCAATGCATTGTTTGCATATCCATACGTTTTTTTATAGATTATTGAGTCTTTGTAGGCCATTAAAGCTATGCCATCAAATTGATTCTCGTCGTGATATTGATCTAAATACTTATTGATCTGTGCCGTGTCAATTTTGAATGTTTGACCGTAGGTTGGAAAACCGATTAGGCAAAGGAGCCAAGCGAAATTAAGAATGTACTTTACCATTATTAGGGATATAAGATTACTGACGGTTGTGTCGTTGAATCATCGTGTGTTTCAACATCTAAGTTACGAAATGTGAAACGCGCAATATTTTCAATTCGGATACAGAAAAAATTTAAAACTCTGATTTCTGATCTATTTTTTTGATTTGATCTATCCAGTTATTAACAATGCAGCACCGCCAATAATTAAAAGACCTGTACGAAAAACGGACCCGTCATTGTCAAAAAAAACAATGCAAAACAACACCAATAATCAATAGTGCTAATCCAATAATTCTTATTCTATTCCTAATTTGATTTTAAGTTATAGTGTATTCTGCAGTAAAAAATTAAAGGTTGATGCTAAACGCTGCAAATAAAGACATATTTCCAATACCCTGCTTTTTAAAGTACAATAAATTCATTTGGTTTCTTAGGATTTTCAATTACTAGAGGATTGGGATGCGTCGTTAAGACAAAATGACCATGACGATGATTTCACCACGTTTGATGGTGTTCAATCTAGTAAGTTCTTAGGATGTTATAAATTTTTTTATATATTTACAAACCGACCCGTCGGTTTTTTTCGAATAACGCAACAATTTCAAAATATTTTTATGAATCGAATAATAGATCAGGACGGTGTTGAAAAGAAGATCACTAATAAGGAGTTGATTTTGCGAAAAGCTTACGGGCTTTTTCTCAAAAAAGGTTATCAGTCGGTGTCTATAAAAGACATTATGGAAGCCAGTAATTTGTCAAAAGGAGGCATTTATCATCATTTTGATAATAAAGAGGGTATTCTATTTAAAGTTTTGGAGCGTTATTTTTTTGGGACTTTAAGTATAGATAAATCCATATTTGAAGGCTTGTCATTCAAAGAGCGCATTGAAAAAGTATATGGGTTAGGGGTCAGTCTGTTTGCCATGGTTGAATCCATGGGCAAGAATGGTATTAAATATCCAATACAACGTTTGTTCCACTTTCAGTTGGAATGTGAAAATTTTCCTGAAATCAGAAAGCAGTTCAGAAAAACTTCAATTGCCTATGCAAAGTTGGTGGAAGAAATAGTTTTTGAAGGGATTCAAAACGGAGAGGTCAAGAAAGAATTGGATCCAGAGGTTATTAGTTGTCAAATTGTCGGCATGATTGAGGGGATTGCCGTCCATAATTCTACCGTCAAACAGGATGTCGAATCTATGCTGACTGAAAAATATGAAAAGGTTTTTGCCAGTTACTTCAATTTTATATGTCCCAACAGTAAATCGTAAATGGAAAATAAAAGCACACTTCTTAAATTAAGTATCCTTGGTCTCTTATTAAGTGGCCTTTTGTTGTTCTTTTTTGCTTCCAACAAATCAGAGTCTTATACCGATTTAGCGACATTGAATTGTCATTGTCCACCTGGTTTTAAGCTTAATGAAGACAACAAATGTATGGCCAAAAACCTCTACCAACAATACGATTCTCCAAATAATCAGGGCGTAGGCGGACTTCAAACAGGACTGCCAGAAGGACGGGACGGCTTTTCACCGCAAGAGATCGATTTAGGACGGTATTTGTTTTTTGACCCAATTTTGTCCATAGACGGCTCCATGTCCTGCGCTACCTGTCATGAACCTAGTAAAGGGTTTAGTGACGGACTGCCAACCAGTATTGGAAAGGATAATTTGAAATTGGATCGGGCAGCACCAACACTATGGAATGTGGGCTATTTGAACCGTCTTTTCTGGGATGGCCGTGCCAACAGTTTGGAAGAGCAAATGGCCACTACTTTGTTTTCAGAAGTGGAAATGGCCAACACCCCTGAAAATTTACTAAGCACTTTAAATAATATTGATAATTATAGAAAACTATTCGCTGAGGCCTATCCAGACAGAGGGAAAAACGACGACATAGAATTAGATGAAATCTACAAGGCCCTCTCGGCTTTTCAGACCTCCTTGATTTCATTGAATAGTAAATACGACCAATATGCCCATGGCTATCACGAGGCTTTAAACGAAAAAGAGATTGAAGGTATGAACGTATTTCGTTCCTTCGTGGCCCGATGTGCAGAATGTCACACCCCACCACTTTTTACCAACCAACAGTTTGCGGTCATAGGAACGCCAGAACCGGACGGTTTACCATTAGATCCAGGAGCTGAAATCCCTTTTGGTGATAAATCGATGCGAGGTGCTTTTAAAGTGCCCACCCTTAGAAATATTGATCTTACGGCGCCTTATATGCACTCCGGAAAATTTGAAACTTTAAGGGAAGCGGTTGAGTTTTACACCAAAGGACGCGGTCATGCCGTACCTGAAGATGAAAAACTCTATATACATTGGCATATTTGGGAACCTCAATTGTCAGATTATGAATTGGACCGTCTGGTTGACTTTCTTAAAACCTTAAACGACGAATCCTTTATGCCAAAAATACCCGAGGCATTACCTTCTGGATTAAACCTAACTTTTCAACAAACCTTAATACCATAAAATCATGAAATCAACCTTGTTTAAAATTATTGGTGGTCTTCTATTGCTCGCTCTTGGCGTGTTTTTAGGAAGAACATTATTATCATCTTCTGGTGAAAGTACGGTACCCATGCCCTCTACTCTGCAATACCGGAATGTGGGCCACTCGGGTGACACCACTCAAGTTGCACAACGTAAAGAATTCACAGGACAAATAATTGAAGTTAAAAAAGGAGGCTCAATCCAAGAAGCCGTAAAAGCTGCCAACCCAGGCGATTTAATCCGTGTTTTTCCAGGTACCTACTCAGAAAACGTGTATATCGACAAGGATGACATTAGCTTGCAAGGGGTTGTCATAAAAGGAGAATGGCCAACTTTGGACGGTCAACATAAAATAAACGATGCCTTTTTATATTCTGGAAATGGCATTTTAATTGAGAATTTCAAAATCATCAATTATAAGGGCAACGGCATTATGGGCCAAGCTGGCAATAATTTTGTCATCCGTAACAACTGGATTATTGATACCGGTGTTTACGGCATCTTTCCTCAGTTTGGTAAAAACGGACTGATTGAACATAATGTGTTGAGTGTTATTGCCGATGCTGCTATTTATGTGGGGATGTGCGATAATATTGACGTGCTTCACAATGAAGTGTTTGATAGTGTTGCAGGTATAGAAATTGAAAACTCCAGACATTGCCTGGTAGAAAATAATTACGTCCATGATAATACGGGAGGACTTTTGGCATTTATTACGCCAGGACTGCCAATCAAAACCGCTTTTGATATCATTTTCAGAAACAACTTTGTGGTAAATAATAACCATCCAAATTTTGGTGCACCAGGATCTACGGTGGCCAGCATTCCACCAGGAACTGGAATTCTTATCATGGCCGCAGACGATGTGATTGTGGAGAATAATATCATCACAGGAAATAAAAATACAGGAATCACTATCGTGGATTTAGCAACCGGCGATCCAAAAGCGAATGATCCCAACTCCGAAGGAAATCCGGACCGGGTCGTTATTTTGGATAATATCATGTTTGATAATGGTAATGACCCAACGGGAGAAATTAAAGCCATAATGCTTACCCAAATGCAAACAAAAGGCCCAGATATTTTTGCCTATGGCGGTGGAACAGGAAGTACAATTAGAGATAAAAACAGATATCGCACCTTTGGTTTAGGAGATTATGGTCCTGCGCAAATAGAGGATACAAAAGATATAAAAACGATGATGTTGGGCGCTCCAGTGCCACCAAGATCGGTGACCGATCAAGAATTGGGTGAAATCACCTACTATGGTGTCTGTGCTGGATGTCATGCTTTAGGAACCACATTGATTGGTGTGGACACCCAAATAATCAAAGATATTTATGTTGATAATCCGCAGGGTATCGTGAATTATATCACCAAGCCACTCAATCTTAGAGACGATTATCCTGAAATGCCGCCTCAAGATTATTTGTCTGAAGAGGCTAAAATGGCGGTTGCCAATTATATTTTAGAAATGACTAATTAACAGAATGAATGCTAACTAATCAAATCAAAACTATATGAACAAATTTCTAATAATCGTAATGATGATGGGGTTTACAATCACATCATTTGCACAAAAAACCGTTTCTGGTCAAGTACTGGAAAGAGAAACCAATATGCCACTTATTGGTGTTACCATTTTAGTGAAAGATAGTGCTAAAGGTACAACCACCGATTTTGACGGTAATTATATTATTAATGATATTTCAGACACTGATGTTTTAGTGTTTTCCTATCTGGGTTACAAAACACACGAACTTGTGGTAGGCGGTCAAAGTACTATTAATGTTTCGCTCGAAACCGATGCCGAGGAAATGGATGAGGTGGTCGTTACTGCCTTAAATATCCAAAGAGACAAAGAATCACTCGGGTATTCTGTTTCGCAAGTAAGTGCTGAAGAAGTCAATGTTGCCAAAGAAAACAACGTCATGAACTCGCTTTCGGGAAAAGTCTCAGGCCTCCAAATTACCCAAGCTAATACCGGTGTGGATGGATCAAGTCGCATTTTACTCAGAGGTGTGACCACTATTAATGGCTCCAACCGTCCGTTGGTAGTTGTTGACGGAATTCCAATTTCTGGTGATGCTGGTGGTGGATCACAATGGGGCGGCGTTGATCGCGGTGATGCGCTATCGGATATAAATCCAGATGATGTGGAGTCTATAAGTGTTTTAAAAGGTGCTGGTGCAGCTGCTGCTTACGGATCATTGGGGATGCATGGCGTCATTTTGGTGACTACCAAATCAGGCGGTAAGAAGAAAGGAATTGGTGTTTCACTGAATTCATCATTTACATTTACTGAAGTCGCTTTAACCCCCAATTTACAGAACGAATATGGTGCGGGGGCCTTTGGCGATTTTGCACCTATCGGACCAGACGGAAGACCCGTTTTAGATTATCCTTTTTCATGGAGCTGGGGACCTAAAATGGAAGGACAAACTTATACCAACTGGTTGGGAGAATCTGATACCTACGCTTCACACGGTAACCCTTACGAACAGTTTTATCAAAACGGATATTCTGCTTCCAATTCTGTAGCTTTTGAAGGCCAATCAGATAAAGGGTCTTTTAGAATATCAATCACCGACGAAAACGCTCGAGGCATTAACGCAGACAATACCTTGGCCAAGCAAACCTTTAATATTAGAGGGAAATCCTATTTAACCGATAATTTCAGCATTGATGGAAAGATGACCTATTTGACATCTAAAGTCAAAAACAGGCCAGCTTTGGCTGAAGATGGTGCCAATACCGCCTTGCAATTGTCTTTGATGCCAAGGGATATCAGGCTAAGTGACGTGAAAAATAATACAGTAAATGCCCAGGGCGAGGAGATTAAATGGAATTTGGATAACACCTTCAATAACCCATATTGGTCACAGAATAACGTGAAAAACATTGACGAGAAAGACCGTTTCCAGGGGGTGATTTCTGCAAACTGGGATATTGCGCACAACTTTAAAGTATCCGGAAAAACGGGCATGGACTATATACTCTATGATTATATAAATTACGCCGCCAGAGGATCGCAATTCCAAAGTAATGGTCTTGGTAATTACGGACACGACAGTGGCAAAAGTCGCGTTTGGAATTCGGACGTCCTTGCCACCTATAATACTAACCTTTCGGATGTTAGGATGACCCTAAGCTTAGGGTCGAGCTACCGCAATGAGTACAGTAGTTATGTAAATATCTCAGGAAATGATGCCAAGGTGCCAAATTTACATCGCATTAGTAACTATAAGAACTCGTATAGCTCGGAGGGCACTTCGGAAAAGGGGGTGTATTCTTTTTATGGTTTGGGACAGTTCAGTTATAGAGGCTTCCTCTATTTTGATGCAACCATAAGAAATGATAATTCCTCAGCCTTGCCTAAAGAAAATAACTCCTACTGGTACCACTCTGAAAATATGAGTTTATTGTTTTCTAAGTTGTTAGGTATAGAGTCTAACACTTTTAATAAAGGTAAGTTAAGAGGGTCATATGCCGTAGTCGGTAATGATACAAGTCCGTACAGAACGCAAGCCGTTTATAATGTAGATCAAACCGTCACCTTGCCGTACACCGTAGGGTCTATTCCGTCAAGCTTGCCTTCTTTTGATTTAAGACCTGAAACCTCAGAGTCGTG
The DNA here is from genome assembly GCF_014062315.1 of Gelidibacter maritimus. Classification (GTDB taxonomy): domain Bacteria; phylum Bacteroidota; class Bacteroidia; order Flavobacteriales; family Flavobacteriaceae; genus Gelidibacter; species Gelidibacter maritimus. Next base: position 66,010 of record NZ_JACGLT010000018.1, on the reverse strand, counting down.
GGAAGTGGGCGCAGAGCTCGGATTTTTTAATAACCGTCTGCAATTGGATTTTACCTATTATGAAACCAAGACCAAAGATCAGATTATGGCAGTACCTATTTCGGGTTCTACAGGTTATGCATCTACAGTCATTAATGCTGGTGTTATTGCCAATAAAGGTTACGAATTTCAATTGAACGCTGTCCCTTTGGAATTTGATAATTTTGAATGGAATCTCGGATTTAACTTCACCAAGAGCAATTCTAAAGTAGAATCGTTAAATGATGGTTTGGAAAGTATCACCTTAAACTCGCTCAATGCAGTTTCAGTTGAAGCAAGGCCGGGCGAAGAGTTTGGAAGTATTTATGGCTATGATTTTTTACGGGATAATTTTGGTAGAAAATTGATTACCAACGATGGTTTTGCCCAAAAGGGTGAGCGTGTGAAGTTGGGAAGCATCACACCAGATTGGTATGGTGGTATTACCAATAAATTTCGATATAAGAATTTCTCCATAAGTACATTGATTACCATTCAAGAGGGCGGTGAATTTTATTCCTACGGACGCGCTTACAGAATGTTCTTTGGAACAGACGCCCGAAGTTTGGAAGGCAGGGAAACCGGAATCATTGTCGATGGAATCAATGAAAATACCGGGTTCGTCAACGAAACGCCTGCACCGGCCATGTTAACACACTATTCAGATATATTCACCAATGAAGTTGCAACCAATCAAATCTTGGATGCCAGTAACGTCAAGTTTAAAGAGTTGGTAATAACCTATGATTTTCCAAGTTCGTTGGTCAAAAACTCATTTATCCAATCGGGAAGCATCTCAGCTATCGGAAGAAACTTATTCTATTTTTATAATGCCGCGGGCGATATTGATCCCGAAGCAGGTTATAGCAGTGGTCCGACAGGTACGGCATTGGAACATTCTTCGTTGCCATCTACCAGAAGTTATGGCCTTAATTTAAAAATCAACTTTTAATCCTGATGATTATGAAAAATATACAAAAGACGATGAAAAAAATATTAGTCCTAATGGTTATGTTGGCAATATCTTTTTCGTGCCAGAATCATTTAGACGATTTAAGGGATGATCCCAACGCAGTAACATCCATTGATGACGCTGCCTTATTTACAAAAGCAGTAAGAAGTTTATTCCAAAGTACGACCGATGAATCCGTATCGCGATTTGCCGGGCATTACGGACATTACTTTGTGGCGGGAAGTACGGCGCGACTTCCAGATCAATATGGTGATGGTTTTGATGTGCTTTACAACAGCATGTTCTCTGAAATGTATGGTGGCGTTATCAGACATATAGAAGAGGTGCTAACAATTACCTCTACGGAAGGGACCAAAAATGAAGTCCGTCATGCCATAGCTGATGTCATTGCCGTATTGGGCTATGCCAAACTTACTGATGCTTTTGGAGAAATACCTTATTTTGAGGGCGGAAAAGGAAAAACACAAGGGATTATTCACCCTAAATATGATCCTCAGGAATTGATTTATGAGGATATGATTGATCGATTGTCTTCAAGTATTACCATTTTAAAAAATGCGGATCCTGCTATGGCTTACCCTAATTCTGACCCTATCTTCAATAACGATTTGAACAAATGGGTGCGGTTTGCCAATAGTGTCCGTCTCAGACTGGGAATGCGATTGCGAGATGCCAATAATACGTTGTCTCGACAGACTGTCACTCAAAGTTTATCAGAGCCCTTAATGGAAACCAACGATCATAACGCGTTTATGATCGAAACCGAAGGTAATGGCAACAGATGGTTTACCATGCGCACCGGATTTCCATCCATCAAAATGTCAACCCTGCTTGTTGATCAATTACAAAGTACAGACGATCCTCGATTAGCGGTGTATGTGAGTAAAGATGGCAATGGCGACTATAACGGAATGACCAACGGATTGGATGATACCGCCTTTGGCAACTCCAATTTTGCAGCAAGATCAGATATGGGGCTCGCGCTTTCTTCAAAAGAAAGTAAGCTTTATTTAATGACTGCATCGGAAATTTGGTTGCTAAGAGCCGAAGCGGCTTTGGCTTATGATAATGATCCTGCACAGGCCAATGTCTTATATAGAAATGGTATTGAAACCTCATTGAATCAATGGGAGGTTGACGCCACTGAAATTACTGATTTTATGAATAGTCCAGAGGCCTCATTATCGGGTGCTAATGATGCTTTACAAATCGGAACTCAAATGTGGGTGGCACTCGTGCCAAATTACTTTGAAGGATGGTCGCATATCCGACGAACGGGCTATCCAATTATCGCCGATAGAACAGCTCCCAATTTAGCCCAAGGCGCCACTAACGGTGTGTTGCCAAAACGATTTTTATATTCAAGTTTTGAATTGAGTTCTAATAATGACAATGTTTTGGAAGCCATTTCAAGACAGGGCGCAAATAAAATTGACACCCCGGTGTGGTGGGATAAAAATTAAATTTTAAAAAACATATCCTATTTAAAAAAATAAATATACCCATATGAAAAATATAAAAATTTTGAGCGTCTTAATGCTCACCATGCTGTTTTTGACGTGTAGCTCCGATGATGATAACAATAGCCCTTTGGCCGATTTCCAGTTTTTGGTAGAAGGTACTCAAGTAACCTTTAATGGAACGGTAGAAAACGCCAGCTCAATTTCTTGGGATTTTGGTGATGGTTCCACCAGTTCGGAAGAAGATCCGGTATACGCTTATGCAGCTGCAGGAGAATATACGGTAGTAATGACAGTTACAGGACCTAATGGCACATTTTCTGAAACAAAAACTGTGACCATTCAAGAGTCCTTAGAAATTTTATTGACTGGAGGTCAAGCCAAACCAGAAGGGAAAACATGGCGACTTAAAAAAGCATATACTTCTGGAAAAGAGGGTGCAGGACCTGTAGCTAATGAATTAAATCTTTTTCTTCCTGCGTTCGATAACCTTTTGGATGCCGTAGGATTGGGAGCTTCTTACGAAGACACCTTTACCTTTGTGCACGATGGCACATACAAAGTGGATAACAAAGATGGTCAAAGTCTCATGGGATTGGTCTATGCCAGCATTATGCACGCTGAAAATATTACTGCTGTTTCTTATGATCCACAGAGTGTGCCGTTGGCCAATGTAGTTTACACACCGGCAACAGATGCCACTTGGGAACTTTTTGAAGGCGATTTTACCGTAGATGCCGCTGAAGGTCCAGTCAATTTCACAAACAAAAAACGACTGATTTTAGGTGAATATCTTGGATTTAAGGACATGGAAGTCTTGGTGATATTAAAAGAAATAACCGCAAATAGCATGAACATCGCTATTGGTATTCACACAGAGCCTACTGTTTATGACAAACCGACTTTATTGTTCCATTTGTCATTGGAAGCGCAGTAGTGTTAATCAGCTTAAGCATGAGATTTTAAAACTATGAGGTTTAATAATTAAATCCCCTGAGGTCAAGTGGTTTTCGATTGCCCCAACTATTTGGGAATGTCGGGAGCCACTTTCTTAAAATGAGAATTCTATTTTTATTCTATAATTCTCTTGGCAATAGGTGGGATTTTAATTGAATTCAGCTAAATGAGCAGCTTTAATTTGAAACATAATTTTAAGAAATTTAAGTAAATGGAACGTATAATGACCAGTCAGATAATACAACAACATAGAGAGTTTTTTAAATCGCAACAGTCAAAAGATGTTGCATTTAGAAAAGATGCATTAAAGCGTTTGCAACGAGAGATTGTTAAAAGAGAAGATGCCATTTGCGATGCCTTATATGCCGATTTCAAAAAGCCTAAGTTTGAAACCTTGGCGGCTGAAACACAATTTGTACTGGCTGAAATTAAACATGTCCTCAAAAACATTGATCATTGGGCAAGTCCAGAACGGGTTTCTGGGAGCTGGATGAACTGGCCATCATCAGATTATATTTATAAGGAACCCTATGGTGCGGTATTGGTGATTGCCCCATGGAATTATCCTTTTCAGTTGGCCATCGCACCGCTAATTGGTGCTGTTGCTGCAGGGAATACGGTGGTCATAAAACCATCGGAAGTGACGCCTCATACCGCGGCAATTATTTCAGAAATTATCAAAGCTGTTTTTGACCCGGCTCATGTGACCGTTGTAGAAGGTGGGGTAGAAGTATCCCAAGAACTCCTGGCTGAAAAATGGGATTATATCTTCTTTACCGGAAGTCCTCGAGTGGGGAAAATAGTATATGAGAGTGCGGCCAAACATTTAACTCCAGTGACTTTAGAATTAGGTGGTAAAAATCCGTGCATTGTGGATGACACAGCCTCCATCGCTCTCGCAGCAAAACGTATTGTTTGGGGCAAGTTCCTAAATGCTGGTCAAACCTGTATTGCTTCCGATTATATTTTGGTGCACGAAAAGGTCAAGGACAAATTGATTGCTGCACTAAAAGAACATATCACTAAGTCTTATGGCCAAAATATGGAAGCCTCACCAGATTTTTCCAGAACAGTGAGCCAAAAACATTATCAGGGATTAAAGGATATGTTGGAGGGGGAAGAAATCCTTTTTGGAGGTCAGAGCAATGACGCCGACAATTACCTGTCGCCAACCTTGGTCAACGAACCGCAATTGGACAGCAAGCTCATGGCAGGCGAGATTTTCGGACCCATTCTGCCTATTATCTCCTATAAGACAGATGCGGATATTGATAATTATATAAAGAATTATGGCAAACCCTTGGCAACCTATGTGTTTTCCAACAATAAAAAGTTTCAAAACAAAATCATTGATACTTATAGCTTTGGAGGTGGTGCCATCAACGATACCGTTATCCAAATCACCAATAAAAGATTGCCCTTTGGAGGTGTAGGCCAAAGTGGGATTGGAGCCTACCACGGTAAATTATCCTTTGATATTTTTTCACATCATAAAGCGATAATTAAGAAAGCCAATTGGTTTGAAGCGCCTGTGCGTTATCCTCCTTATAATGTTCCGATGAATTTTGTAAAGAAAATCAAACACCTTTTTTAAAAGGGCAATTTTAATCAAATAATTAAGAGTCAAATAATGATCAAATTTCAAAAAAGAATAGTGTTATTATTGATTGCGGTAGTGTTTTTAAGCTGTGATAATAATAAAGAAAAAACAGATATTAATGCGAGTTTGCCAAGTACAATTACCGTAGAAGGTGATCGGTTTGTTGATGATCTTGGCAGACAGGTTATTTTAAATGGTGTGAATGTAGGCAGCAAGAATAAAGAGGAGGGCTATATTTTTCAAAGTGGCCCTGAACTGTATGCCAACCTAAAAAAACATGGCGTAAATACCATTCGCTTCCTCATCATTTGGGATGGTTTGGAACCTGAACCAGGCGTTTATAATGAAGACTATCTCAAAGAAATAGACCAAAGAATTCAATGGGCGGCAGACAACAATATTTTTGTGGTATTGGATATGCACCAGGATCTTTTCAGTGTAAAATACAGTGATGGCGCCCCTGAATGGGCAACATTGGATGAAGGCAAACCGCATACCACTGGAGCTATTTGGAGCGATGCTTACCTGTTGAGCGAAGCGGTACAAACCGCATTTGATAACTTCTGGCGCAATAAACCTGCCGCTGATGGTGTTGGCATCCAAGACCGATATATCGCTTTATGGCAGCATATTGCAAAACGTTACGCCAACAACAAAACGGTTATTGGTTATGACATTATGAATGAGCCGTTCCCCGGTTCTTCAGGAGTGCAATCCACCATGGTCCTGTTGGGGGCTTATGGTCAACTGCATTACAAACTGACAGGTGAAGTGCTTACAGAAGAACAATTGGGTGCCATGTGGTCTGAAGAAGAGAGCAGAATGGAAGCCTTGAATGTCATCTCTACAAAAGAGAATTATGATTTTGTGATTAGTCAGCTTTTTGATTTGGTTAAGGAATTTGAATCGAAACACTTGCAGGACATGTATCAAAAAGTGAGTCATGCCATTCGAGAAGTGGATAATAATCATATTATATTTTTAGAGCATAGTTATTATGGGAATACGGGTGTCGCCAGTAGTATTGAACGCGTGTCGTTGGCAGATGGCAGTCCAGATCCTTTAGTGGCTTATGCCGCCCATGGTTACGATTTGGTAGTGGATACCAAGGCAGCAGCTTTAGCAGCTAATGAACGTGTGGATTATATCTTTGAACAAATCAATAAAAAAGGAGAACAATTGAAAATGCCGGTTTGGCTTGGCGAGTGGGGTGCGTATTACGACAATTCCGAAACGGTCATTCCTACGGCCGTACATTCCGTTGGCTTAATTGAAGAGCATTTGTTTGGCAATGCCTATTGGTCTTATACCAATGATCTTGAAGACATGGAATACTTCAATCAAGTATTGGTGCGGGCCTATCCAGCTTATACCAATGGTCAATTATTAAATTATCGTAATGATTTTGACAGCAACACCTTTACGATGGCGTGGGAAGAAGAAGGCATGAACAATAATTCGCCAACGGTTATTTATATTCCGAATATTTCTAAATTAAATAAGGAAGAGATCAAAGATTTTTCAATTGAAAAAATCAAGGATTCTGATGCTGGCTATTTAATTATTCCGACGTCAGAAACGAGTGGCAAAAGAACCTTAAATTTAACTTTTTAAATCAACATTACAATAAACTCAGGATCTATTCGCAAAACTGCCGAATGGATTGGAGGCCAACCACGATCATTGAAAAACCCAGATGAAAGTCTGGGTTTTCATTTTTGCTTTAGAACTTATAGGTAGTGTTTATTCACAGGGCCATTTTATGTGCTATATCTATGTTGTTAAACCTTAAGCTTTATTGTTTGGTGGTCCATTTAGCGCCATGGAAGCGTCATCACATCGGTCGATAATGGTCTAATTAAGCATCGTCTGGATACGTTAATAATCACCAATTTTATAATTAAATTATTTGAAGCATTCTTTTAGCTCCAGAGGAGCGACATATTTATAGCTAATTTTTTAGCATGTCGTAAGAGCTCTGTAGGAGCGGCATCTAATCGGAGAATCGTAATACTAAATATTTAGGGTCAATCATCTAATAATCATCAATTTCTTGTTTTTGATTTTCTACAATTCCAACAATTCAATATGTCTAAATTCGGTTGGATGGCTTTCGCTTTGCAAAGAAATATAGCCTCCCTTTATGGTTTCACCTATTTTATCTTTATAGGCTGGGCTATAATCATCCATATCGGCACCGCCATATTGCGGTTTTGAATACCTCAGCACTTCCTTGCCATTAACTTTATGGATGATTAAAGAATCGCTGTGCACCTCAACCTCCAGATCAACCCATTGGTCGCCATAATAAGTGTCAGAATTTGAATTGACACAATGTTGGGTAATCAATTCACCATCCATGACCACATTGGTGCCAGGGGTGCATAAGTTTGCTGTTGAGCGGCTTTCACCTTCGGTAATTCCACCTAACATCTGAACCTCGATGCTCAATGGGAAATTTTGGTCCTTAGCCATGTTTTTAGGGTCTTCAGAGTGAATCATTATACCACTATTTCTTGTGGCCCATCCTGCGCCACCTTTAATTTGCTCTCCAGTAAAACGGTATTGCATTTTTAATCTGTAATTGGAAAAGGGTGTTTTATAGAAAAGATGACCATACCTTTCATTGAAGTTGTCATTATATCCTTCATAAGAGACTTTAATCACGCCATCTTCCACCCTAAAAGTATCGTGAATATTATCACCGAAATCGTAGCCTTTAATCTTAGGTGTCCATCCATCTAAATTTTGACCGTTAAACAACGATACCCAATTTTCGGTGACTTTTTCTTCAACTAAGAGATTGGAATTTTCAGTTTCGGTTTTCGATTTACAGCTCACAATAACCAAAACAGTTAAAGCAATTAGAATTTGGCTGGTTTTTTTGTGCATATTTATAAGTTTGATGGTTTTTTATTGAATTGTGATACTTTAAGGTTTATCAACAGAGCTATTATTGCTAATGCAATCGCAGTAGTAGAATGTATATGATGGTTTTTCAGATTATTGTTGATGCTCTAATTTATCGAAAGATAGATAATTAATAAAGAGAGTGCAAGTTGTATATAGGAGTGAAATAGCTTTAAATTCAAACAAATGATCAGAACCATTAACCAAATGAGATTTTTTAAAAACAGCAGTTTGTTTTTTAATGTTTCGATGGCATCGGCACTAACTCTCGCCTAATTTTATTAAATTGTTCATTTCAAAAATTTGAAGCATTTAAATAAGATTAAAACTAAATTATAAATTATGATTATTGGTATCCCAAAAGAAGTTAAAGCAGACGAAAATCGTGTTGCAATCCAACCAAGTGGCGTTTTAGAAATGAAGCGGAATGGTCACGAAGTCCTCATCCAGAAAGGTGCAGGAGTTGGAAGTGGATTTGTCGATCAACTTTATATAGATGCTGGCGCTACTATTTTGGACAATGTGAACGAGTTATGGAAGCGGGCAGAAATGATAATGAAAGTAAAAGAACCTATTCCTCAGGAATACCCACTGATGCGCGAAGGTCAAATTGTTTTTACGTTTTTCCATTTTGCAGCCAATGAAGCCTTAACTAAGGCAGTGTTGGATTCTAAATGTGTGGCCATTGCTTACGAAACGGTAGAAGAAGAAAACGGAAACTTACCTCTGCTTGTGCCTATGAGTGAAGTAGCGGGCAGAATGGCCGCTCAAAAAGGAGCGGTATATTTGGAGAAAACCAAAGGGGGACGTGGTGTGTTAATGGGTGGAATTACCGGTGTAAAACCTGCGAGAGTACTTGTACTGGGCGGTGGAAACGTTGGCGTTAATGCGGCAAAAGTGGCGGCTGGAATGGGAGCAAATACCACCATTATGCATACAACGATCTCAAGACTAAGTTATTTGAATGACGTATTGCCAAAAAATATAAACACCCTCTTCTCAAACCCGGCCAATATTAGAGCCATGCTTCCGGTTGTTGATTTAATTATTGGAGCAGCCTTAATACCTGGAGCAGAAGCTCCAAAATTAATCACCAGGGATATGCTCAAAGAGATGCGACCAGGTACCGTAATGGTAGACGTTTCCATTGATCAAGGCGGCTGCTTTGAAACGTCAAGACCAACTACTCATGAAGATCCTGTTTTTGTTGTAGATGGTGTTACCCACTATTGTGTTACCAATATGCCTGGGGCAGTACCTCAAACTGCGACTGTAGGTTTGACCAATACCACCTTGAATTATGCCATTGAAATTGCCAATAAGGGGTGGAAGCAAGCGCTCAAAGAGGATAAAGAGTTACAAAAGGGACTTAATATAGCCAACGGTACCATTGTTTATCAACAGGTTGCCGAAGCATTTAATATGGCTTGGGAACCAATTGATAGTGTGTTGAATTAGGATCGTCAATAGTGAGTAGATAGTCCTGTGCTTTAGTGCTATCATCCTCATAACTGTCAGGTTGAGAGCAGTCGAAACTTAAGTTATTTCAATGCATAGTTTGCGACTGCGCTCCAACAGACCTATAGGTCAGGTTCGGCTATTGGATAGGGATTGAGTTGATCAGAAGCTATAATTGGGTATAATCTTTTGCTTCTAGGGGTTACTAAAAGACATACATTCTGCATGAGTGGATTGGATCTCCAAGTCAAACCTTGTCGACTATGAAGATTTTGAATGAGTTCACCTCAGTATAACCAATTTGACTTTATAAAGACCATGCTTTGCCTCCGGTGGCTTCTTCTACAGAGATGCATCCTTTTTGTACCCCAGGAACAGGATCATACGCCAAGACATTCTTACCTATCTCTCGACTTGTTTTATAGGCCCAAACCGATTGGTCGCGGAGTCTGGATAAGGTCATAAAAACCAAATCTTGTGCTTCGATATAAGTTATTCGTTGCGCTTTGGATATTCTGAGGTATTTAGATAATATAGCGTCATAATCCTTTTCTTTTAAAGTGATGGGCTGTTCTGGATCAATCGCTTGGTCTAAAACACCCAATTCTGACATAACCGCATCAAAACCTAATTGGTAGAGGTCTTTATCGGCATCGCTTAAGGTTTCGTGTATATAAAGATCAATAAACTTAGGCACATGCACATCTAATGCACCTGGAGCGTCCTTCGTTTTGGGTAAAATCAAATCCACTAAACGTTCCAATACGTGGGCCTGATTTTCTGAATGGAATAAAGGGGTCCATTTTTCAGCGGATGTCGTACAGCTTTGTAACATGCCTAATATGGTAGGCGTTGCAATAACGTAGCCTAATGATAAACCTAAGCCTTTAAGTGCTTCTCTTCTATTCATGATGAGGTGGTTTTGTTTGATTTGAATTGCTCGATGGCGTGATGTGCAGCTCTCGCGGTTATTGCCATATAAGTCAACGATGGATTTTGACAGCCCGCTGAGGTCATACATGCGCCGTCGGTAACATAAACATTAGGCACGCCGTGTACTTGATTATGGGCATTAAGCACGGAGGTTTTTGAATCTCTTCCCATGCGTGCCGTTCCCATTTCGTGAATGCCGATGCCAGGCGCATGCCTTACATCAAAAGTCTTGATATCTTTAAAGCCTGCTTTTTCTAGCATTTCCGCGGCTTGCTGTTTGATATCCTCACGCATGGCCAACTCATTTTCTTTCCATTCGGCATCAAAGGTAACTGTCGGTAAGCCCCACTCGTCCAATTTTTCATAATCCAAAGTCATTTTGTTATCATGATAAGGCAAGCATTCTCCAAAGCCCATAATGCCCATAGTCCACTCGCCTGGCTTTAAAATAGCTTCCTTGAATTTTTCACCGTAGCCTATTTCTGCAACGTGCTCTGCAATTCCGCCTCTGCTGCCACCGCCTTGATAGCCGTAGCCTCTTACAAAGTCTTTCCGCTCTGTGGCTTCATCTCCTAAATTTCTAAATCTCGGAATATAAACCCCGTTTGGGCGTCTTCCAGTATAATACTTATCGTCATAACCTTCTACCCGAGCGTTGGCTCCTGCACCTAAATGATGATCCATGATATTGTGTCCTAACTCGCCCGAGTCGTTGCCCAATCCATTCGGAAACCGTTCTGATTTCGATTGCATTAATATAGATGCTGAAGGAATGGCAGAAGCGCAGCAAAAAATGATATCGGCATTAAAAACAAAGGTTTCTTTGGTCTCGGCATCGATAACCCTAACACCCGTTGCTTTTTTTAAAGTATCATCATAAATGATTTCATGGACAATGGAATACGGTCTTAATGTCATGTTGCCAGTGGCTTCGGCAGCAGGTAATGTTGAAGAGTTACTGCTGAAATAGGCTCCATAAGGACAGCCTCTAATACATCTATTTCTATATTGGCAATTGCTTCTGCCCTTATGATTGTGCTCACCAGTAAGATGCGCAACCCTTCCAATGGTCAACAGCCGATCATTATAGTGACTCGCCAATTTAGATTTGAACTCCTCCTCAACACAAGTAAGCTCCATTGGTGGTGAAAATATGCTATCCGGCAAATGTGGGAGTCCAAGTGCCTCACCACTGATACCTACATGTTTTTCGACATAATCATACCATGGTTCAAGGTCTTTATAGCGTATGGGCCAATCCACACCATGGCCATCTTTGATATTGGCAGTAAAATCCAAATCGCTTAACCGGTAACTCTGACGTCCCCATGTAAGCGATCGCCCACCAACGTGGTAACCGCGCATCCAATCAAAACGCTTAGTTTCATTATAGGGGTGCTTAATATCGTCAACAAACCAGTGTTTGCTTTCTGCAGCAGTAGTATACCCTGTTCTGGATTGTTTTTCCTGTCTTTTCTTCTCTTCAACGGTCGTGGCGCCGCGTAATTTTAAATCCCATGGGTCATCGTGCATGGTTGGATAATCGCCGTGCTTTACCATTCGGCCTCTTTCAAGAACTAAGGTTTTAAGGCCGTTTTCACAGAGCTCTTTGGCCGCCCAACCGCCGCTAATTCCCGTGCCAATGACAATGGCATCATAATGATCTTTTATCATCTTCTGTATTTGTTTTCAGAGCTATTTATCCTGACTAAATAAGGAAAATAGTTTCAAACCTTCTAAGGTCGCATATCAATTAAAGGCTAAACTTACTCATTTTAGTGAAATTCTGATATAACTTTAGTAAATTCATCGCTCTTTATTTTTTGAGAGAAATAATTTTAAACTGATTAAACCAAAAGCATCATGATTAGAAAAATTTTTATTCCATTTTTTTTGTTGTTTCTTGTAACATCTACACTTGTTGGGTGTAAAGAAAGTGCATCCAAATCTGATAAAGACCTTGTCTTGAATGAGGATAAGGAGCTCTTTTTTAAATTGTCATTAGCGCAGTGGTCTTTGCATAGAGCTATTGGAAGCGATAAATTGGATCCGTTGGATTTTGCCGAAAAAGCCAAGTCCATGGGGTTTGAAGGTATTGAATATGTTTCGGGACTTTACAATAAAAAGATAGAATCCATGGGAATGCAAACCTTACTGGATAGCTTAAAAGCAAAAAGTGAAGCGCACGATATTGAAAATGTATTGATTATGATTGATGGTGAAGGCAATTTGGCTGCATCTGACGAAGAAGAAAGAAATCAAGCGGTTGAAAATCACAAAAAATGGGTCAATGCAGCGGAGTTTTTGGGCTGTCACTCCATTAGAGTTAATTTATTTGGTTCTGACAATGCGGATGATTGGATTGCAAATGCCACTATTGGTTTAAAGCAGTTGGCAGAGTACGGCCAGTCTAAAGGTATAAATGTGATAGTTGAAAACCATGGCGGATTTTCTTCTAACGCCGATCTTTTAACTCGTGTTATAAAAAATATAGATATGGATAATTGTGGCACCTTGCCTGACTTTGGCAATTTTTGTGTAAAACGTGATAGTGGTGGAAATTGGGGAGGAAATTGTGTAGAAGAATATGATAAATACAAAGGTACCGAAGAGATGATGCCTTTTGCCAAAGGCGTCAGTGCAAAGTCTTATAATTTTGATGATGAAGGCAATGAAACGACACTTGACTATCCTCGTCTTATGAAAATTGTAAAAGACGCTGGATATACCGGTTATGTGGGCGTGGAATTTGAAGGCAGCAATGTCAGCGAAGAGAAAGGCATTGAATTGACACGAGATCTCTTGATAAAAATTGGAAAAGAACTCTCCAAATAAATACACTTAACTCATCTAAATTCGTATAAATTATGAGCAAAACAAAAAAAGACCATACCATGTCCAGACGAAAGTTTGTAGGCATGTCCATGGCAGCTACGGCGGCTTTTTCCATCATACCTTCTTATGCAGTAAGCGGACTAGGCCATGTTGCACCGAGTGACAAGTTGAATATTGCCGGAATTGGCGTTGGTGGGATGGGTCTTGCTAATCTAAAAAACTTAGCGTCTCAAAATATCGTCGCACTTTGTGATGTCGATTGGAAGTACGCCGCAGGTGCAGCAAGCACATTTCCCAAGGCGAAAAAATATTGGGATTGGCGTAAAATGTTTGATGAAATGGGCAAAGATATAGATGCAGTTGTGATTGCCACAGCTGATCATACCCACGCTATTATTGCGGCACATGCCATGACTATGGGCAAGCATGTCTTTCTTCAAAAACCTTTAACCCACTCGGTTTATGAGTCGCGGTTATTGACAAAATTGGCTGAAAAACACAAAGTGGCTACACAGATGGGGAACCAGGGTGCTTCTGGAGAAGGTGTTGCCAAAACTTGCGAAATTCTCTGGAGTGGCGCTATTGGCGATGTCACAAGAGTAGAATCGTTTACGGATCGTCCAATCTGGCCACAAGGATTAAATACACCTGAACGCGGCGATTGGGTTCCAGACACCTTAGATTGGGATTTATTTACTGGTCCTGCCAAGATGAGACCTTATAATGAAGTATATCACCCATGGAATTGGCGGGGCTGGTGGGATTATGGTACAGGGGCTCTTGGAGATATGGCCTGCCATGTCTTGCACCCTGTGTTTGAAGGGCTTCAATTAGGATACCCGAGCAAAGTGCAAGGAAGTTCGTCATTATTATTGAATGATTCTGCACCGGTATCCCAAGCGGTTAAATACACGTTCCCATCGCGAAAGGCAAGAAAGGGTAAAATAAATCTGAAGGAGGTAGATGTGCATTGGTATGATGGCGGCATCAAGCCAATGTTGCCAGATAATTGGCCGGCCGGAAAAAATCCAAATAAATCGGGTGGCGGCACATTTTTTTATGGTACTAAAGATATCCTTCATGTAGGATGTTACGGAATAGAGCCTGAATTAATGTCGGGTAAATCTATAAATGTCCCTAAAACCGAAAGAAGAGTAGAGGAGGAATTGGGATTGTCTTGGACCAGCGGTGCACACGAAATGGATTGGGTGCGCGCTTGTAAGGAGAGTCCGGAAAGTAGAAAACCAACAACCTCTGATTTTGCTGAGGCAGGACCTTTTAACGAAATGGTTGTTATGGGCGTCCTGGCGGTAAGACTTCAGGCCTTAAACAAGATTTTGGAATATGATGGTGCAAATATGAAGTTTACTAATATTGGCGCCAATGAAGAAATTAGAACAGTAATCAAGGACGGCTTTAAGATTCACGACGGACATCCTACATTTAATAAAGACTGGACAGAGCCTATGAATGCAGTTGCATACTCGGAAGAACTTATAAAACACACCTATAGAGAGGGTTGGACTTTACCGGATATGCCTGCTTAGTATATAGAATTTTAATATAAAACATATAAATTTAAAATAGTAAACCAATGAAAAAATTAAGTGCGATTGTAATTTTTAGCTTAGTGCTCATGCCATTTTTATCCAGCTGTAAAGAAAAGGCGAAAGAAACAACTCAAACAGAAACCGAACCTATGAATGAAACTATTGAAAGTGATGAAAGTGATGATTGGATCGTCCTTTTTGATGGCACGTCTTCAGAAGGTTGGCGAGGTTATAAAAAGGATCACTTTCCTGAAGCTTGGAAAATTGTTGACGGGACTATCCATTGTATCGGATCAGGTCGAGGCGAAGCCGGTCATAAAGATGGCGGCGATATTATCTATGATAGAAAGTTTAAGAACTTCACCTTGAGCTTAGAGTGGAAAATTTCTGAAGGCGGAAATTCCGGCATCTTTTATCTTGGTCAGGAAGACTTGGATTATATCTGGAAAACGGCTCCTGAAATGCAAATTTTGGACAACGACAAGCATCCTGATGCCAAATTAGGTAAAGACGGTGACAGACAAGCAGGGTCATTATACGATTTGATTCCTGCAAAACCACAAAACGCCAAACCTGTAGGCGAATGGAATCAAGTGGAAATTACCGTGTATAATGGCACTGTGGTCCATAAGCAAAATGGTGTCAATGTTGTCGAATACCATTTGTGGACACCAGAATGGAACGAATTGGTTGCTGGAAGTAAATTTCCGGAACTAAATGAGGATTGGGCAGATGTAGCCAACGAAGGTTATATTGGATTACAAGACCATGGCGACGACGTTTGGTTTAGAAATATTAAGATAAAAGAATTATAAGCAGAGGTTGGTCAAAAACCTAAGCTCAACATATTGAAATTCCTCGTGCCCTGAATAATCTTGATTGGCAACATATGTTATTCCATCAAATTTATCATTCTAACGCACAAGGAATTTCTGTTTAGGTAATTTTAACTTCAAAGTAAAATATCAAAATATATTATAAAAATATGAGAAAATTAAGAATGGGAATGATCGGTGGAGGTATTGGCTCTTTTATTGGTGATGTACACAGGAAAGCTTCTGCCCTTGATGGAAAGATTGAATTGGTCTGTGGCGCATTTAGTAGCACTGCGGAAAAATCAAAAGCATCAGGACAGGCATTGTTGCTTCCTGAAGATCGCTATTATGGGAGTTTTGAAGAAATGATTCTTAAGGAAAAGGAATTGCCAGTAGATATTCGTATGGATTTTGTAAGCATTGTAACACCTAACCATATGCACTTTGCGCCTGCTAAATTGGCCTTGGAAAATGGGTTCCACGTGGTGTGCGATAAACCGCTGACCTTAACTGTAGACGAAGCGAAAAGATTGGAAGACCTCGTAAAATCTACTGGTTTACATTTTGCATTGACTCATAATTATCCTGGAACTCCAATGGTGAAACAGGCAAAAGCCATGGTTGAAAACGGAGATCTTGGAAAAATCAGAAAAGTACAAGTCCATTATTTACAGGGTTGGATGGCAACTGCCGTTGAAGATTCGGGCAATAAACAAGCCGCTTGGCGCGTGGATCCTTCAAAATCAGGCGTTGGTGGTGCCTTGGGAGATATCGGGACCCATGCCCATAATATGATAGAGTATGTTACTGGATTAAAAGTTAAGGAGCTGGCGGCAGATTTGGGTAAGGTTGGAAAGGGTCGCCTTTTGGACGATGATGGAAATATCTTACTGCGCTTAGAAAATGGAGCAAAAGGAACGATGTCTTTTTCCCAAATTGCCGTGGGAGAAGAAAATAATTTCTCGATTAGAGTTTATGGTGAAAAGGGCAGTTTGGAGTGGCATCAGGAAAACCCAAATGAACTGATCACCCGATGGATAGACCGTCCAAAAGTGGTATACACACCTAACGGACATGAGCTTTATCCAAAAGCTATAGCAGCATCTCGAATTCCGGCTGGACATCCCGAAGGTTATTTGGAAGCCTTTGCCAATGTCTATAAGAATTTTGCTACACACGTAAACTCATCCCTAACGACTACGAAAATTGAAACACCTGATTATCCAACCGTTTCTGAGGGCATTAGAGGGGTGCAGTTTATTCATGCCGCCGTTGAAAGTGACAAACAAAATGCGGCTTGGGTGAGTTTGGGGTAAAGTTTATGAATGTGAGATGAAGGGCGTTATTCTAACGTTATCTTTAATCCAAGCCATAGATCACGATGTTTTTGATGGACATTTTATTGTTTGGTCAAAGTGTATTTATCACCAATCGGATTAGTCATTGTTAGTGAATTTTCACCTACACGAAAAGTCCATTCATCGCTCAAAATCAACGACCAATCAAACTCGGCAGTCCAAGGGCACTCATTAACAAAGCTTATCGTGTTTCCGGAAATTGAGTAAGTTCCATTGCAAATTGCTGGGAATTTTTCGATTTCACTCTGCCCATTAAATGACCCATTATTAAAACGCAATTCAACTTTAGAAGTATTTTCATTACGCTCAAAAATCCCGATATAATCCCCATTTATTTCAGAATGGAAACTGTCATCATCATTTTTGCAAGAAGAGATGATCATGAAAAGTCCGACGAGGATTAAGATTTTTGATCTCATAGTGATGTTTTTCTAAAGATTCCATTGGTGAGCGAAGGTTGCGTCATATAAAAACTACAACATTTCGTGTATGGGCAGCGGCGTGGGACGTCACGGACAATTCTAAACAGGTGCCTGCCAGAGGAAAATTCGTCCTGTCACTTTTTAGCGTAAAGGATTTTGTAAGTAGGAGAAGGTAAGCCATTACTTATACACATCTTGTTGTGCAACGGTTTTATATCCTTTTCTTATTTGGGTTCTTTCTGTTCGAAAATAATGAAACAATCTCAATTGAATTTTTGTTAATTCGATAATAAAGATTGTTATGTTTTTCAACGACAGCTTTACGGATATTCTTTTTCTTAAATGATTCAGGGAAAATTTCAGGCATTTTCGAGATCAACTCAATCGTGTGGTCCAATTTTGCGACAAACTTACTTATTTCTTTTTCAGTCCAGTTGTTTTCGAGGTATTCAATAGTTTCCTTTAATTCAGAGATTGCGTGGTCAGTCCACAGTATCTTATAACCACTTTTCATAAATTTCTCTCACGTTTGAGTGGGAAGTCAATTTTCCGTTATCAGCATCTTGAATTCCTTTTTCAATAGATTCTTTTTCTTTAGCTGAAATTTCTTTCCACCAATCGGTTTTTTCATTTTCTCTTAATTTCATTAGTTTGTCAATTATAGACTTGTCGTTCAATGTTGACAACCATTGAATTAATTCAATTTTTTTATTATCTAAACTTAACTCCATAGTATCAAAGTTACAAATTTAATCCTAGCATTTAATTTTTGAGTGTATTTTTTAACGGCTGCACAACTTCAAAATAAAACAACTCCTTAATCTCGTTTTACCATTAGTTGAATATCTTGCGTGCTGATTATTTGCAGAAAGCCATGGAACTTCAATTAATTAGTATTTTACCCCAGAATCTTTCTCTTTACCGCTCTACCAATAAATCGAACTTTGTCGCTCAATGGAAATTTGCCTAACACGCTTTTTACAACACCTTGGGTAAATCGGGTACGTTTTTTATAATCGATATGTACATCTACCAAGACCGTTTTATTTAATTGCGCTGCTTTGAGAGCCTTACTGATAATGTCGTCAATTTGATCGTCATTTTCAATAACTAAATAGTCGGCGCCAACCGCATGTGCAATGCCATCAATGTTGAAATCGCCCAATACAGTAGCTGTCTTTCTATTATAAGGGATTTCTTGACCCTGTGATATTTGGGAAAGCTCACCGTCATGGAAAACGAAAATTGCAATCCCAAGTTCATTTCGTTTTGCGGTCAACAATTCGAGTCCAGTCATCAAAAAGGCCCCATCGCCAACAATGCCGACCACTTGTTTATTTGGATTGGCAAATTTTGCCCCAATGGCTGCTGGCACGCAATAGCCCATACAATTGAAATCGGTGGGACTAATTAAATGCTTGCTTTTTAGATTTTGAAATAATTCAACCGTCAAAAACGTGTGGTTGCCATCATCTAAAACAGTAATAGCATCATCGTCGAGATGTGCTCTTAAACTCTTGAAAAAGTGATAGGGATTGACTCGGTCGAATTTAAAATCTGACCATTCCTTAAAATAGGCCTGTCTGTCTTTCGCTATGGAGCTAGTTAAATTAGGATTGGATTTTTTAACATTCTTGTTGATGAGTTCTGCCAACAAACTGTCCAAAACCAACTTGGCATCGCCTTGAATGGCCAATTTGCTCTTGTAATTCTTGTCAAATACATTTTCATCAATATCAATATGGATCAAATTTTCTGGTACTTTGGCTCCAAAACTGCCTGTTGGAATTTCCGCAAATCGCGTGCCCACGGCAATTAAACAGTCTACATCCTTAAAAGCGTTTTCTGACGCCGGTACGGATGCTGGACCAAAGCCCATTCCCGTAAATAATTCATGATCGCCCGGAAATACACTAAATCCTTGCAAAGTTGTAGATACTGGAGCATTTAATCTCTCGGCAATTTGGATGCTTGTTGCTGTTGCCTCTTTTGCGCCCCATCCTAAAAACAGTCCTACTTTTTTAGATTCTGAAATAATCTTGACAGCTTCGTCCAATTGCGTGGCGGTGACCGTCGGTTTAAGCTCAGGTTTCTTAAACGTTAGAACCTCCGAAACCTCGCCTTTAAACATTTGAATATTTGTGGGTATTTCAATAAAAACAGGCCCGGGATTTCCAGAGATGGCAATGGTATAAGCTTCAAAAACACTGGCCATAATGTCTTCATGCTTTTTGATATGATAGGTTTTTTTAGTGATGCCGCTCAATACCGAATGCATATCCCATTCGTGAAGTTGATAGCTTTTATCAACATCGGTACGAATGCCGCCAGAAATAATAAGCATGGGAATCCCATCCAAAAAAGCTTCGCCTATTCCGCTTAGGGCGTGAGTAATTCCAGCGGCTGGCACAATAACCATGGTGCCAATAGTCTCTGAAGTGCGACTGACCGCATCGGCCATAAATGCACCACCACCTTCATGAGTGACCAGAATAGGTTTGATTTTTGAAGACTTGTTCAGCTCATCATAAATTTCGGTATTGTGCACTCCTGGAATACCAAAGGTATGCGATATTGGTAATTGCTCCAATGCATTGACCAGTAACCATGCGCCTGTTTTCTTCATAATATTCGTTTTAAAGTTTTTTTCCTGCGATATGTGCACCGGCAACTCTGCCTGTTAAAATACACGATCCTAAAAAAGTGCCTTCCAAAGATCTTGAACCATGAATGCCCCCACCACCAAATCCGGCAGATTCACCTACGGCGTATAATCCCGAGACCGTATCACCATTCTTATCAATCACTTGCGAGTTGAGGTTTGTTGGAATGCCTCCCAAGCTTTTTCTACTTAATATGTATTGTTTTACAGCAATCAATGGTCCAGCTTTTGGATCTAAAATCTTTTGAAATTTTGAAGTTCTGATTTTATCCCCTTTGTATAATCTGAAATTCACCAAACGCCGTAATTGTTCGTCATTAAAATACTTTTTACCTCTATCGACCTCATCGTCATAAGCTTTCAAATCCTTTTCAAGAGTTTCTAAATCCACGACGTTATTTTTATCCTGCTCATTCATCTTTTTCACCAAATTGGGAAGCGTATCGGCCACAATAAAGTGATCAGATTCTTCAATCAATCTATTGACCAAATCTTTATTTCCAAAGAGAACGTCCTTTATCAATCTCAATTTATCCCGATTTCTAAAAGACGTCATATAATCAGAACCTGAAACAGCCAATTCCTTAATGGCAATTTTCCTATTCATAATGCTCCATGAATATTGGTCCTTGGTTTTTAGGATATGTTCAACAAAATACGAAGTATCTGTATAAGCAACAAGTGGAGGCATAAACCTTTTTCCTGTGGCATCGACCCAAATGGCCGATCGTGGCGGAACTAAACTCAAACCATCCCTAAATTTTCCTCTCTCTGGATCGGGGGTGGGAATTCCGGCAGCATAATGCCATTGTTTATTGAGATTGGTTGAAGGGATTCCTTTTTTGTCTAAATCTAAATGTAGGGTGCCATCAGCATATTTGTGAGAGCCATTTAATAAACTATCTGGTGGGGTCTGGAACCGCGTTGGCCAATGACTTTTGACCAATTTTAAATCGCCGCCCATAATACCACCGGATGCTATAATGATGTTTTCAGAAGTGATGTTGAATCTTTCTTTAGTCAACTCATCAATGACTTCGAGTCCTACGGCTTTTTTATTGTCGATAATTATTGATTCTACCTTGTGTTGAAACTTTATTTCAAGAATTTCTTTATTGGGATGATTCACTAAATAATTGCTCACTTTATGGGTTAAATCATAACCCGTTCCCCAGGTAATATGCCATCTCGGTACCGAATTTCCCTTGACATCCATCCCACGTTCAGGCCAATTGACCACCGGAAGGAAGTCGACTTTTTTCGTAATAAGCCAATTGTAAATGACGGATATGGAATGCTCTGAGTAAAATTTGGCCCATTGTGCGCCTAAGCTTTCGGTTTCGGTGAAATTACCATAACGCATCCAGTCCTCGTAAAGGAGTTGGGGAGAATCTTTAATTCCAGCTTTTTTTTGCTGAGGTGTCCCGGAAAACAAAATACCGCCAAAGGATCTTTTTGCCAATCCGCCAAAATGCGCTTCCACGTCCCTTTCAATAATGAGCACTTTTTTGTTATGGTCTAAGAGCTCAATGGCAGTTGATATGCCTGCTAAACCTCCTCCAACAATGATATTTTCGTAGTTCAGGACTTTCATGAATTATAGTGTAATAGCGTCTAAAATTATCAAATCGCTAACTGCATCTTCCAACACATTAATGCAGGTGGGAACGATGGCCGATTTTAGGAAGCAACAAGCCTTTCTTTTGCTAAATGAATTTGAGCGTGAGGCTTTAGTGTGAAATTTCAAGGGATAACGGTGGTTGAAAGATTGATAATAATTAAACACTAAGCTAAGCATTTTTCAACTTATTAAGGTCATCTTATGATATTAAAATCACATGAAATTTAGGTGATAACATAGCCTCAAGAATGTCTTTTCAGAATGGAGTAGCCTCTGACGTCTTCAGAATCGTGTGGAAATGTTTAGATTTGCCAGCGCAAGTTTTGCATGGAGTAAAATCGAGAACCTTGGGGTATTAAAACCAATTGGTTGGAATAAACTATTAATCCATTTGTTTTTTTATATGAATGCTCAGCTAAAAAGTGTTTTATATGTTGCAATTGGTGCAACCAGTTACGGAGTTTTGGCAACCTTTGTCAAATATGCCAATAATCAGGGTATTGGTACGGCTGCTCTTGCATTCTCCCAATACTTCGTTGGAGTTATAGTGCTGAGTGTGTTGGTGTTTTTGTTTTCCAAAAAATCGACGACACCGCAAGCTGAAACCAAGTCAATTCATCCTAAAATTAAATTGATGCTGTTTGGAGGTTTCTCTGGACTAACCAGTAGTTTCTACTATTTGTCCATTCAATACGTGCCCGTATCGGTTGGAATAATACTTTTGATGCAGACGATTTGGATGGGGGTGGTTTTGGAGTTTTTTACCGCACGAGCTATGGTCAATAGAGGAAAAATAATTGGTGCGTTTGTGGCCATTGTCGGAACGATGTTGGCCGCGAAAATTTTTGAAACTGACATTGAACTTAATCTAAAAGGTATCGGTTTTGGGTTGTTGGCAGCCATGTCATTTACCGGAATGATGTACGGCACGAGTCGGGTTGGGCTACAGTTTCCTAATCTTGTACGAAGCCAGTACTTAGTCTATGGAGGATTTATTGTTATTGTGTTGTTTTGGAATGCTCAAATTCTGCATGAATTTAATTGGACTATTTTGATAACATGGGGTGTTTTTCTGGGTTGTTTTGGCACCATTCTTCCCCCGATTTTGTTCAATAAAGGCTTCCCAATAATTGGGACCGGTCTGGGCAGTATTATTGCGGCTTTGGAAATCCCAATTTCGGTGCTTAGTGCCTATTGGGTTTTAAATGAGGAGATAAGCAACTTACAGTGGCTGGGAATTGTCATTATCTTATTTGCTGTCGTCATGATTAATTTTAGAAAAAAAACGAGTCGGTAAAATCCTGACCTTCAGATGTTTTAAAAAAATAATGTTGTCTTGAAACCATACAGGTAAAGGATCGTTTTATTTCTTGTTTGTAATAAGTCTAAATAAGATTACCTTTGCAAATCAAACCAAAACACTATACATAATGAGTAATATTCTAAAATTTGGATTTGCTATCTGTCTAATGACTTTAGTCGTGGCATGTGGTGATTCTAAGCCAAAAAAAGAGGAAGTCAATGTCTACACGCACAGACATTATAAGGCTGATGACGAACTTTTCACCAAATTTACCGAAGAGACCGGTATTAAGGTGAATATTGTAAACGCCAGCGCCGATGAATTGATTCAACGTCTCGAGACGGAAGGCGAAAATTCTAGTGCAGATATCCTGATTACTGTTGATGCGGGACGACTTTATCGCGCACAATCAAAAGATTTATTACAACCTGTTCGTTCTGAAGTATTGGAAGCCAATATTGCACCTGAGTTTCGTGAGAAAGAAGGACATTGGTACGGAATGACTTACCGCGCAAGAATTATTGCTTATGCTAAGGACCGCGTAAATCCAGAGGATATTAAGACCTATGAAGATTTGACCGATCCGAAATGGAAAGGTAAAATAGTAATCCGTTCTTCGGAAAATGTTTATAACCAATCCTTGTTGGCCTCCATTATTTTAGCTGATGGCGAAGAAAAAGCTAAGGAGTGGGCGGAAGGTGTTGTCGCTAATATGGCCAGAAATCCAAAAGGTAGCGACCGTGACCAAGTAAAAGCAGTTGCTTCTGGTGAAGCCGATATCGCAGTAGTAAACACCTATTATATAGGATTGTTGATCAACGATGAGAATGTAGAAGAGCGCAAAGCAGGTGAGAGTGTGGGTATTATTTTTCCAAACCAAGACGGAAGAGGTACACACGTTAATGTCAGCGGTATTGGTGTGACCAAATATGCCCCTAACAAAGACAATGCTATTAAATTAATGGAGTTTCTTTCAGGAGACGAGGCACAACAAGTTTTGGCCAACTTAAACTATGAGTATCCAATCAATCCGAATGCTGTCAAGGCCGACATCCTAAAAACTTGGGGCGACTTTAAAGCAGATACCGTGGAGCTATATAAGCTTGGCGAATACAATAGTAAGGCCGTTATGATTTTTGATGAAGCAGGCTGGAAATAAAATTAATGGATTTTGGACGTCTTTTAAGCGACCAAATTAATGATTAGCAGAATTAAATGGCAAAAAAAACCACCTATTGGTGGAATAAATGGACAGGCGGGGCAATTGTAATACTACTTTTGGTATTAACCCCCGTCTTTACTATTGTTATCAAGCTCTTTGATAGGCCTGGTGAACACTGGGGGCATATTTCGTCCACATTGTTGCCATCTTATTTTGCTAATTCTTTTCTATTATTATTGGGCGTTGGCTTTTTCACCTTTCTTATAGGCGTGAGTATGGCCTGGTTGGTTTCAGTATATGATTTTCCAGGTCGTAAGTATTTTGAGTGGCTATTAATTTTGCCGCTTGCGTTTCCATCGTATATGATGGCCTATAGTTATGTGGGGATTTTAGAGTATACAGGACCGGTTCAGGCATTTTTGCGCAACAACCTCAATATTCAGTTCAAAGGGCCTATTATTGATATCATGAATATGCCCGGTGCTATCTTTATCCTGTCCATAAGCTTGTTTCCCTATGTTTATGTTATCTGTAGGGCATCTTTTATGAGACAGTCGGGAGCCATGCAGGAGGCTGCGTTTCTTTTGGGCAGTAACCGGATGCGCATGTTCACAAAAATTGCGTTACCTATGGCGAGACCAGCAGTAGCAGGAGGAATTGCCTTAGTGGGAATGGAGGTTCTGAACGATTATGGTACGGTTAAGTATTTTGGAGTAGACACCTTTACGTCGGGGATTTTTAGAGCGTGGTTTTCTTTTGGCGATGTCAATACCGCCATCTATCTCTCTGCAATTCTGACCGTGATCGTTTTAGTGCTGATCTGGTTGGAGAACATTCAAAGAGGAAGTCGAAATTGGAATGCTGGAAGTGGTAGTTCCAAACCGGCACTTCGGATTAGGCCTAAATACAAAAGTACACGACGGTTGTATACAGGGCTTTGCTTATCGGTTTTACTGATTAGTTTTATTTTTCCACTGCTACAACTTTTTTATTGGGTATCGCTGACCTGGCGTAATGTAGTAGATTCTGAATTTGGGATCTTAATTTTTAGGAGTTTCTCTTTGGCCATTGGATCGGCAGTGGGCATTGCATTAATTTCCATATTTTTGTTGTATGCTATTCGTTTAAGTCCCTTAAGGTGGACCAAACACATTGCGCGGACTGCTTCTTTGGGCTACGCTATCCCTGGTGCGGTTATTGCAGTAGGAGTAATGATTCCGATGATGGGTCTCGATCGGAGTATCAATTGGGCGATCTCCAATAATTTGGGAATGATATTGTCAGGAACATTGTTTATCTTAGTGGTGGCGTATATTGTTCGGTTTATGGCGGTAGGGTATAATGCTATTGACGCAGGATTTCAGAAAACGGGAGCCTCGGTAAATGAAGTAGCAAGATCCTTGGGCGCTTCGCCTTTAAGGACTTTGTGGAAAATAGATCTACCTTTGATAAAGAACAGTATAGCGGGAGCCGTATTATTGGCCTTTGTGGACATTTTAAAAGAGCTGCCGCTGACCTTGATTTTGAGACCTTATAACTTCCATACCTTGGCAACCAAAGCCTTTGATATGGCAACCAATGAGATGATAGCAGAATCAGCAAATGCCTCTCTGGTAGTGGTGTTAACAGGGGTGATACCAATTATAGTATTAAATAATATGATCAGTAGGAAAAAATGAGGTGTGATATATGACGATCAATAGCTTTTGAAATCGGATGAAGAGCAGCATAAGTGCAACTTTTCGGAATGAAAAAAAGCAGAAAAAATGAATGACCATGGCGATTATTGAATTAAATAATATTAGTAAACAATATCGGAACGCCGATACCAACGCAGTGGATGGCGTGTCTTTTTCATTGGAGAAAGGAGAGATCTTGGCGCTTGTTGGCGAAAGCGGTTCAGGCAAAACAACCTTGTTGCGCTTGATTGCTGGATTGGAGCATCCTAATTCTGGGACTATTGAATTGGACGGCGATGTCATTGTGAGCGGTCGGAAGTCGGTACCCACTAATAAACGCAAAACAGGAATGGTTTTTCAAGACTATGCCTTGTTTCCACATTTGACCATTTTTGAGAACGTTGCCTTTGGATTAAAAGGTCTTAGTAAAAAGGAAACGGAACAGCGGGTTCACGAAACTATTCAACTGACCGGCTTAAAGGAAGATGTAAAGAAATACCCGCATCAACTTTCTGGCGGGCAGCAGCAGCGGGTCGCGTTGGCTCGAGCCTTGGCACCACGACCAGAATTATTGTTGATGGATGAACCTTTCAGTAATTTGGATACCATTTTGCGCGACCAAGTACGCGAGGAAGTGCGACAGATCATCAAAGCCATGGGGATTACCGCCATATTGGTAACACACGATACCAAGGATGCATTTTCTACCGCCGATAAAATTGCCGTAATGCTTAACGGAAAATTGCTACAACTCGATACGCCGGATAGTTTATACAATAACCCAAATTCTTCTTACGTGGCTGAGCTTTTTGGAAAATCGAACAATGTTGTCGCTACGGTTGCCCCTGGAGGATTTAAAACACCCTTCGGATTTGTTAGAGGACCTAAAGACTGTCCCTTATCCATTAATCGTGATAAGGTGAATTTATTTTTCAGAGCTGAAGAAACCGATTTTTGTAACGCCGAAGAGCCACATCTTTGTGGTATGGTAGAGCAGTGTATGTATCTCGGTGATCATATGCAATTAAAAGTATGCTGTAACCGCTGTAATAAATGTGCCAATGATTGTAAAGGAGAGCTCTTGGATGAAACACAGAGTATCTTGCTGAAATCCTCGGTACAAACTTGGAAACCAGGAGATATTGTAAGGTTTAAACTCAAAAATTTCAAGGTTAAGGAAACCGATTCTGAATAGGGAGATGACCTCAATTGAATAAGGTTTTTTTTATTAAACTTTTCTTCTAAGCTTTATATATAGTGCGACGGAATTCTATTTGAACCTTTTTTATCCTGCAACATCATGAAGCTGCCTCATAGAATCAGTTTGGTGATATCCAATGTCAGGGAAAATTGAGAATCGAGTAGAATAAGTGTCTGTTTATTCCTTGATTTTTCAATGTCTGAAATAATACACAACATTTAGAGCAACAAGCCTCAAGAACCGCTCCTTCCGTATAGAATTTTTAGAGCGTCAAAGTTCCATTTAAGCATCTGTGCTCACCGTCTGTAAGCCAATTACTGAAATGACCAAGGTGCTAATAAAGAATAGGCGCCAAAACGTCACAGGTTCCTTGAACAGCAAAATACCAGCAATGACTGTACCTACAGCCCCAATGGCGCCCCATACGGCATATGCAGTACCAACAGGAATCGGATTCTCACCACCCATGGCTTTGAATAACAGAAACATGCTTATGCCTACGCACACGATAAAAGAAAGCAGCCACAGCCACATCTCCTTCCCAGAAGTATGTTGTGCCTTTCCTAAACTTACGGCAAATCCGGTCTCGAATATGCCGCCAATGATCAATATAATCCAGTTGATGTTCATGTTGATTTTAATTTATTACCACCAAATGGGTTTTAATATCCCAAGGTTCTTAATTTGGTGAATGTCATTTTTAAAAATACAACTGTTTCATTTAATGCACCAATAATAGCCAAATTTTTATTTAATAAAAGAAAAACCCTGTTCTCTATAATTATCAGAAACATTAATAAAATTGATTTCATCATATTCTTTTCCAGCTATTTTAAGAAGCAGGTTTCAGTTGGCCGATATAAAACTATGTACAGTAAATCCGTAGTGGTTTATTTGTAAAACAACAACCGGCTTGGGATTGTGGTTCATGGATCAACTTATCCATCTTTAACATGAAATTAGAAGAAAGCGGCTTTGATTTTCTTAACTTAGCCATAAAAAAAAAATGAAAAATATCGTAATCGTTTGTACACTCTTTTTCTCTTTTAGTTTAATATCACAAAACACTTTAACCATGCAAAATAATTCCATTCATCAATTTAAAGTTGAATCGCTTTCTGGTGGTGAGATCGATTTTTCCGATTTTAAAGGAAAGAAAATACTGATTGTAAATACGGCTTCAAAATGCGGTTATACACCACAATATGAAGGTTTGGAAGCCTTGTACAGTTCAAATAAAGACGATTTAGTCGTTGTTGGTTTTCCCGCTAACAATTTTGGAGCTCAGGAGCCTGGCAGCAACGACGAGATTTCAGCTTTTTGTGAACGGAACTATGGCGTAAGTTTCCCGATGGCGGCAAAAGTCTCAGTAAAAGGACAGGATATTGCTCCTGTTTTTGCTTGGCTGACTTCTAAGTCCCAAAATGGCGTAATGGATGTCGATGTTAAATGGAACTTTACAAAATTTATTCTCGATGAGAACGGCCAACTCATCACCTCTTTTGAGAGTAATGTTAAACCACAAAGTGACGAGATATTGGATGCCCTAACGAGATGATTTTTGGAAGTGTTTTCTCTTAAAATAAAGTTAGTTTTCTACTTGTCTTTCGTTTAAATTTCATGACCTATGGGAATATTTTATATCTTTGTTGCCTTATGAAATCATTTTTCCATAAAATATTATCCGTTACCCTGGCGACTTTAGTATTATTTACTACGATGTCGTTTACTTTGGATATGCATTATTGTGGAGATACTTTAGTTGATTTTTCTTTGTTCGATGACCTGACGACTTGCGGAATGGAGACACAAGTGCCGACTAAAGCTTGTGGAAATGAACTAACAGAAAAGTCGTGTTGTTCAGAATTGCAGATCGTCATGGAAGGTCAAGATGATTTGAAATTAACTTTTGACACTTTAAACTTAGAGCAACAAGCTTTTGTTGCTGCCTTTTTCTATTCGTATATCAATCTTTTTGAAGGACTGGATGAAAACATCGTTCCTTTTAGAGATTATAATCCCCCCTTTCTCATACGGGATATACAAAAGCTACACGAGACATATTTAATTTGATTTTAAACAGTTTCCGATTCTTTAATCGGAAGGATTAGCCCTTTGGTTTTATCCATTTGGGCTCATTTTGTTTCCTGCCTGCCGCAGGTTGGATTTAATTCTCTGATTTATCAGGATTTTATTCAATGTTCAACTGTTTAACAATCAATCCAAATGCTAAATAAAAGCATAAAATTTCTTATCGATAATAAGCTAGTCGCGGTTTTATTGCTCGCACTATTCGTAGGTATGGGTGTGGTCAACGCACCTTTTAATTGGGATACTGGCTTTATTCCTACCAATCCTGTCGCCGTTGATGCCATTCCAGATATTGGCGAAAACCAACAAATTGTTTATACCCAATGGGAAGGGCGTTCCCCACAGGATATAGAAGATCAAATTAGCTATCCACTTACCACGACGTTATTGGGAATTCCTGGAGTGAAGACCATTCGTAGTTCTTCCATGTTTGGCTTCTCAAGCATCTATATCATTTTTGAAGAAGATATCGAATTCTATTGGAGCCGTAGCCGTATTTTGGAAAAGCTCAATTCCTTGCCTGCCGGTTTACTTCCCGATGGTGTCAATCCATCCTTGGGTCCAGATGCCACAGGATTAGGGCAGGTGTATTGGTACACTTTGGAAGGTCGCGATAAAGATGGCAACGTCACTGGAGGTTGGGATCTGCACGAATTGCGAAGCATTCAGGACTATTATGTAAAATATGCACTGTCATCAGCAAGTGGTGTTTCTGAAGTTGCTTCCATAGGAGGTTATGTGCAGGAATATCAAATTGATGTCAAACCGGAGTTGATGCGCCAATATGATATTGGTCTGTCTGAAATTGTTAAAGCTGTCAAAGAAAGCAATAAGGATATTGGTGCCCAGACCATGGAAATCAATCAAGTTGAATATTTGGTTAGAGGCCTGGGATATATCAAGTCTGTTGCAGATATTGAGGATGCCGTGGTGACCTCCGAAAATTATACGTCCATACGGATTAAGGATATTGCCAACGTCAGTTTGGGGCCGGCTCCTCGAAGAGGGATTTTGGATAAGGAGGGTGCTGAGGTTGTGGGCGGTGTTGTTACGGCCCGTTACGGTGCCAACCCAATGGAGGTGATCAATAATGTTAAGCTAAAGTTGGAAGAACTTAAAGCAGGTCTGCCTTCTAAAGAACTTTCAGATGGACGACTGTCCCAACTCACCGTTGTCCCTTTTTATGACCGGTCGGAACTGATTCAGGAAACTTTGGACACACTTGATGAAGCCTTAAGTCTGGAAATCCTTATTACCATTTTTGTAATTATTGTGATGGTTTTCAATTTAAGAGCTTCCGTACTTATTTCAGGACTCTTGCCTGTTGCGGTATTGATGGTATTTATTGCCATGAAACTTTTTAATGTGGATGCCAATATTGTGGCCTTATCCGGAATCGCTATTGCCATTGGGACCATGGTGGATATTGGCGTCATACTTTCTGAAAATATCATCCGACATCTCGATGAGGACAAAGAGCGGTATAGCCTCACAGGCATTAAAAAATCGATTAATACGGTTGTTTATGAAGGAAGTGCAGAGGTTTCCGGCGCCATCTTGACTGCGGTTTTGACCACCATTATCAGCTTTATTCCTGTGTTTACAATGATTGGTGCGGAAGGGAAACTGTTCAGGCCTTTGGCATTTACAAAAACCATGGCTATTGCCGCTTCGTTTATCGTTGCGCTATTTCTGATTCCACCGTTTGCCGCCTATTTGTTCCGAAGAAAAAACATTAAAAAAATAACAGCCAATCTGATCAACGGCTTCTTAATTCTTCTTGGAATTATAGCCATAATTTATGGCCATTGGTTGGGACTCATTTTAATAGGATTCGGTCTTACCGGACTCTTGAAAGATGAAAAGATTGCATCTAAAATATCCGACAGGTTAATACTATCCGATAAACGTGCCAATAGTATCAACATTATGATATCTGCTTTGGCGGTCATCTTCCTATTGGCAGAATTTTGGCGTCCACTTGGTGTGGATAAGAGTATATTTTGGAATCTACTATTTGTTGGTCTTATATGTTTTGGGCTGTTAGGCCTATTCTGGTTGTTTATGCAGTACTACAGTCGGATTCTCGGTTGGGCACTTCGAAATAAATTAGTATTTCTATCTATACCAACTCTTATCGTTGTTTTTGGAATTTTGATTTGGCAAAATACTGGCAAGGAATTTATGCCTTCCCTAAACGAAGGATCTTTCTTGCTGATGCCAACCTCCATGCCGCACTCAGGAGTGGAAGAAAACAAACGTGTACTACAACAATTAGACATGGCTGTGGCGAGCATTCCAGAGATCAAAACGGTTGTTGGAAAAGCCGGTCGGACCGAGTCAGCACTTGACCCAGCACCATTGGCAATGTATGAAAATATTATTCTGTATAAATCGGAATATGCGCTCAACGAGGATGGAAAGCGCCAAAGGTTTAAAGTGAATAAGGACGGATTATTTATTCTTAAGAACGGTAAACTTGCTCTTAATCCGAATAGTGAAGCCGCTAATGATGGTGCTAACGAGAATTCAGAAACTCAAGATGCATTTTTCGTAACAGACCAGGATCTTATTCCGGATAATGATGGGGAATTTTATAGAAACTGGCGACCGGAAATAAAATCCCCTGATGATATTTGGAATGAAATCGTTCGGGTAACCAAAATCCCTGGTGTCACTTCCGCTCCAAAATTGCAGCCTATCGAAACCCGATTGGTGATGTTGCAAACAGGAATGCGTGCCCCAATGGGGATTAAAGTGAAAGGTCAAGATCTTAGGCAAATTGAAGCCTTTGGAATTGAATTGGAAGAGATTCTGAAACATGCCGAGGGCGTAAAGGTTGAAGCTGTTTTTGCCGATCGCATTGTAGGGAAGCCTTATTTGTTAATCGATATAAAAAGAGATCGATTGGCCCGATATGGGGTTTCCATAGAAGATGTGCAACAAATTTTGCAAGTTGCAGTTGGAGGGATGCCATTGACCCAAACGGTAGAAGGAAGAGAGCGCTATGACGTACGGGTGCGCTATCCGCGAGAGTTACGGGCTGACCCTGAAGATCTTAAAAATATTTATGTACCGGTAGAAAAAGGCAATCCTGTTCCTTTAGGTGAACTTGTAGACATACGCTACGAGCAGGGGCCGCAGATGATTAAAAGTGAGGACACCTTTTTGGTCGGTTATGTCTTATTCGATAAGCTGGAGGGCTATGCCGAAGTCAATGTGGTAGAAAATGCACAGGTCTTGATCAAAGAAAAGATTGAAAATGGCGAACTCACCGTTCCAAAAGGTATCAATTATCAGTTTACCGGAACTTATGAAAATCAATTACGCGCCGAGAAAACACTTTCTGTAATCGTGCCTTTGGCCTTGGGCATCATTTTTCTAATCCTTTATTTCCAGTTCCGATCAGTGTTTACATCGCTGATGGTATTCTCAGGCATTGCCGTTGCTTTTGCCGGTGGGTTTTTGATGATCTGGTTCTACGGACAGGAGTGGTTCTTAAATTTCACCTTTTTTGGAGAAAACTTAAGGGACATGTTTCAAATGCATCCCATCAACTTAAGTGTCGCCGTGTGGGTAGGGTTTATTGCCCTCTTCGGAATTGCTACGGATGACGGCGTGGTGATGGCGACCTACCTCACCCAAACATTTGAAAAGAATGACCCTGAAGATGTCAAGGAAATCCGTGCTTCCGTAATAGAGGCAGGAATGAAGAGAATTAGACCTTGTTTGATGACAACCGCCACTACAATTTTGGCCTTGTTACCAATTTTAACGTCTACGGGGAGAGGAAGCGATATCATGATCCCGATGGCCATTCCGAGTTTTGGAGGTATGTTGATTGCACTGATTACGCTCTTTGTTGTGCCAGTATTATTTAGTTGGAGACGCGAAGCAAAATTGAAAAGACGACTAAGAATCCTTAATAAACAATAGAAATAATGAATCTAATTTTAAATACAACCAATCATTTGCGTTTTCAGCAGTGCCGCGTTAGAGGGCTATTTCTTGTTGTCCTGTTATTTTTAAGTTGGACTTCGCAAAGCCAACAGCTGGAGACTTATATTGAGGAAGCCATCAATAACAATCCCAATATCCAAGCTGTGGAAAAGCAATATGCCATTTCAACTGAAAAGATATCAGAGACCAGCACACTTCCCAATACCGAGTTTTCCGGCGGTTATATGATAGGCACCGAAATGCCTATGATGCAACAAGCAGAATTTTCGGTAATGCAGATGCTGCCTTGGTTTGGAACTATTTCTGCCCGTAGCGACTATGCTGCAGCAATGGCCGATGCCGATTTTTTGGAGATCGAAATCGCCAAAAGAAAAATCGCTATGGTCTTGTCACAATCCTATTACCGCTTATACGAAATAACTAAAAAACAAGAGGTCTTGGATTCCAATATTCAGCTTATAGAGGTGTATGAGCGGATAGCCTTAACCTCGGTGGAAGTTGGTCAAGCCTCTGCCGTTTCTGTGTTGCGACTGCAGATGCGGCAAAACGATCTGATGGAACGAAAGTTGGTATTGGAGCAGGATTATGCCGCCGAACTGACGGCTTTCAATAAAATCATGAACCGGAATGAAAACGCGGAAATTAAAATTGTAGATAGCTTAATAATTCCAGAGAAAGATGATGAGATCGATGTTGTCAATCTTAATCTGCACCCCGAATTGCGAAAATTCGAGGAGCTTAACAAGGTAGTTTCCCAAGCCGATTTGCTCAATAAGAAAGAAAGTGCCCCAGGATTTGGTGTTGGGATGGAGTATATGCTATACAACGAAGCACCTAATATGTTGATGCCGATGGTTTCGGTTTCAATACCAATTTTCAATAAGAAATATAAGTCCATTGCGAAGCAGAACAAAATCCAACATGAAGCCTTGGAGATTCAAAAGCAAGCTTCCCAAAATTCCTTAATGGCAGAATTGCAGACCGCCGTGAGAAGCAGAAATGCAGCGCGCATCAGCTTGGAAACACAGGACAAAAATTTGAAGCAAGCGGAGAACGCCACCGAAATATTGTTTAAAAACTATGAGACTGGGACTATAGATTTTAGAGAGGTTTTGGATGTGCAGGAATTGCAGTTAAAATTTCAATTAAATCGCATAGAAGCGATTGGGGCTTATTTTAATCAAGTGAGCATTATCGATTATTTTACAAAAAACTAAAGTGTTAAAATTTAATTACACTATTTATAGGATGGGAATCCTAATAAATCCACAATAAAACAAGTATTAATTTAAATCAAAATCAAAACAAAATGAACAATCTAAGAGTTACAACAACAATTATGGCCATGGCTTTTGTAGGCCTAACAGCAATGTCCTGTAAAGACGGTAAAAAAGATTCAAGTGCTACAACCGAGACTGAAATGATCAAATTGGAGCCAAGTACATCGACTGCTGATAAAGAGTCGAAGGTCCAGAATCCAGAGTCAGAAAAGGTCCTGGCAGATTATATGACACTTAAAAATGCCTTGGTAGAAACGGATAAAGATGCTGCGACAGAGGCTGGGAAAAAACTTGAAAACACCTTAAAAAGTTTTACCTTAGATAGCTACACTGCTGAGCAAAAAAATGAATTGGAGCAGCTAGTTGCCTCGGCAATTAGTCATTCCGAAAAGATTGCCAATAGTGATATGGAAGAACAGCGTGCACATTTCCAAAAGTTGAATGATGATGTTACCAACATGGTAGCCATAACTGGTACAGAAAACACACTTTACCAACAATTTTGCCCTATGTATGCAGGTGATACAGGTGGTGCTTGGTTGAGTACGGAGAAAAATATTAGAAACCCATATTTCGGTAGTAAAATGATGAAATGTGGTGTGGTGCAAAAGGAGATCAATTAATTAGGTTTTGAAGACCTAACAGGTTTTCAAAACCTGTTAGGTCTAAAAGGTCTAAAAGGTCTAAAAAGAAAAGCCTATTGAATTAGTACCATTAAATTATTTGACAAACTAAATTTAGTACTTTGTGT
Source organism: Gelidibacter maritimus (assembly GCF_014062315.1). Lineage (GTDB taxonomy): Bacteria > Bacteroidota > Bacteroidia > Flavobacteriales > Flavobacteriaceae > Gelidibacter > Gelidibacter maritimus. The sequence goes on along the minus strand of NZ_JACGLT010000018.1, from coordinate 31,011 downwards.
TAGAATGATAACAGACCTAGCAGTCCCTATACCTATCGGGATGAAACCTGTTAGATCTAAAATATAAGCAATCATGAAATATCAACCGTTTGAATCAGGGCATTTCTTTCATATATACAATAGAGGAAATAATAATGAAAACCTTTTTTTGGAGCAAGACAACTATAATTATTTCTTGGTCTTGATGAAAAAATATCTGCTTCAGGTGGCTGATGTTTATAGTTATTGTCTGCTTCCGAATCATTTTCATGTTCTTGTCAAATTTTATGAAGTGCCGTTAGACACTGTAGATTTGGAAAAGAAAAAAAGCAATTTGCACCAGCCCATTTCCAATATGTTGAATGCTTATACCAAGGCCATTAACAAGAGACATAATAGAAGGGGGAGTTTGTTTCAGGAACATTTAAAGCGAATAAAAATTACAGAAGAGTCTTATTTGAGAAACCTTATTGTATACATAAATACAAATTCAACCCATCATGACATTGAAGATTATAGAACCTATAAACATTCATCTTACGATGCTCTGATTGGCGAGCAAAAAACAGCTTTAAAACGAGATGAAGTTATTGAGCTATTTGACGATTTGAATAATTTTAAACATGTATTACATTCAAAAAGATTAGATATAGATGCAATACAGGAATTAATTTTAGAGTAGTAAGGAATTCAGACCTAACAGTCCCGATAACCATCGGGATAAAACCTGTTAGGTCTTAAAAGCAAGAAAAATGAAACATACATACAGCATCGAAGGCATGACCTGCGGCGGTTGCAGGAGCCATGTTGAAAAAACACTTTCCAATATGGAAGGTGTCTCCAGTGCCACCGTTAATTTGGAGAAAAAAGAAGCCACCATCGAAATGGAAAATCATATTCCACTTGAGAAATTTCAAGAGGTTCTAAAAGAAGATGGTGGGACTTATAGTATTCATAATTTGGGAGAGGATTATAAATTGAAAGATATGGATGAGGAGATTCCTGCCTCCCTGCCTGCCGGTCAGGCGGGCGCAGGAATTATGACGCACACTTACAGCATCGAAGGCATGACCTGCGACGGCTGCAGAAGCCACGTTGAAAAAACCCTTTCCAATATAGAAGGTGTTTCAAATGCTTCCGTCAATTTAGAGAAAAAGGAAGCGAGAATCGAAATGGAAAACCATATTCCACTGGAAAAATTCAAGAAAGTTTTGAAAGACGATGGTGGAACTTATAGTATATATAATGTCGGCGAAGCGCCTGATCCCTCCGAAATCAAGAAGGAAAAACGTCCAAAAGGTATTGGTACGGGCGTTTTTTATTGTCCTATGCATTGCGAAGGCGATAAAACCTACGATAAGCCTGGCGATTGTCCTGTCTGTGGTATGGACTTGGTCGAAGAGCAAAATTTATCAGCTATCGCATCGGAGCAATGGACTTGTCCGATGCATCCTGAAGTTGTGGAAGATGAAGCGGGGGCGTGTCCAATTTGTGGAATGGATTTAGTCCCGATGGAACCTGATCTTTCTTCCGAAGAAAAAACCTATAAAAAATTATTGAAGAAATTTTGGATTGCCATGGCGTTTACCTTGCCAATCTTCATCATTGCAATGAGCGAAATGTTGACTTCGAATCCATTGTACGATATTATGGAGCAGCAAAGTTGGAATTGGGTTCAATTTGCGCTTTCTATTCCCGTAGTTTTTTATGCCACTTGGATGTTTTTTGAACGTGCCTATAGAAGTATCAAAACATGGAATCTCAATATGTTTACCCTTATTGGCATCGGTGCAGGAGTTGCTTGGTTATTCAGTGTTGTTGCGCTGCTTTTGCCAGATGTTTTCCCTGATCAGTTTTTGTCTGATTCTGGTGCAGTTCACGTCTATTTTGAAGCGGCAACCGTTATTTTAACCTTGGTGCTTTTAGGACAGCTTTTGGAAGCACGAGCTCATAGCAAAACCAATTCGGCGGTAAAGGAGTTATTGAAATTGGCACCAAATAAAGCCGTCAAAATGGTAGATGGTGAAGAGGTCGTAGTGAAGATCGATAAAATTGAGTTGGGTGACATTCTGAAGGTCAAGCCTGGAGATAAAATTCCTGTAGATGGTGTCATTACTGAAGGCGAATCGAGTATTGACGAATCGATGATCACCGGTGAGCCAATTCCTGTTAGCAAATCTATAGACGATAAAGTCAGCAGTGGAACGATTAATGGGAATCAAACATTCTTGATGAAAGCTGAAAAAGTGGGGAGTGATACCTTACTGTCCCAAATCATCCATATGGTGAATGATGCCAGTAGAAGTCGCGCGCCAATCCAAAATTTAGCCGATAAGATCTCTGGTTATTTTGTGCCTGTGGTGGTCATCATTTCCGTAATCACTTTCGTTGTCTGGGCTATTTGGGGGCCAGAGCCAGCATATGTCTATGCTTTGGTCAATGGAATTGCGGTGTTGATTATCGCTTGTCCGTGCGCTTTAGGTTTGGCAACACCAATGTCCGTTATGGTCGGTGTTGGTAAAGGTGCTCAAAATGGTGTTTTAATTAAAAATGCTGAGGCGCTTGAGCGGATGGATAAAGTAGATGTGTTAATTATTGATAAGACCGGAACCATTACCGAAGGCAAGCCAACGGTTGAAAAAGTAGGTTCCTTTAATTCAGAGTTTTCAGATAAAAAGGTATTGGAATACATCGTTTCATTAAACAGTAACAGTGAACATCCGTTGGCGGACGCCACCGTAAAATATGGCAAGGAACAAAAAGCTGATCCCGAAGCATCGGGACTAAAATCGGAGGCTTTTAGCGCAGTTACAGGTAAGGGCGTTGAAGCTACTGTAAAAAATAAAAAAGTAGCTTTAGGAAATCCTAAGATGATGGAGCATGCCGAGGCGGAGATCAGTTCGGAAATGGAGAATGAAGCAAAATCGTTTCAGGAGCAAGGTAAAACGGTTTCGTATTTAGCCGTTGATAAAGTAGTTGTGGGCTATGTGGTTATCGGTGATAAAATAAAACCAACAAGCGCAAAAGCCATAAAGGAACTTCAAGAGAGGGGCATTGAAGTCATCATGTTAACAGGAGATAATCACAACACGGCACAAGCAGTGGCTACAGAACTCAATCTGGCCGACTTTAAAGCGAGCATGTTGCCAGAAGATAAACTCAAGGAAGTCGAAAAACTACAAAAACAGGGTAGAGTGGTGGCCATGGCCGGTGACGGCATTAATGATGCGCCAGCTTTAGCAAAAAGTGACGTGGGGATTGCTATGGGAACAGGAACGGATGTTGCCATTGAGAGTGCAATGATTACTTTGGTGAAAGGCGATCTGCACGGGATTGTGAAAGCTCGGAAACTGAGTCATGCCGTAATGAAAAACATAAAACAGAACCTCTTTTTTGCACTCGTCTATAACGCTATAGGGGTGCCAATTGCGGCAGGCGTTTTATTTCCATTTTTAGGAATCCTACTGTCCCCAATGATTGCTGCTTTAGCGATGAGTTTTAGTTCAGTTTCAGTTATAGGGAATGCCTTAAGGTTAAGAGCCGCAAAGATTTAACTTAAATCAAATCATTATGGAATCTAAAAAAGAACATTCGGAAAACAACAACTATACAACCTTCATTTTGATGCTTGTGGCATCGTTTATAGCCATGTATGTCACTATGTATCTAAACACATACACCATGGACCACGTTTATTTTAGCTTGACCCGGTTTTATATGACCTGCTTGGGAATTTCAGCCATGGCAGTCATTATGTGGGTTGCAATGCGCAAAATGTATCAAAACAGAAAAAAGAATATTGCTATCCTTTTGGGGAGTTTGATATTATTTGTCGGTGCACTTGGTTTGGTAAGAGCTCAAAGTCCTGTTGTAGGCGATTTATTATGGTTAAAAGCCATGATTCCGCATCACTCCATTGCCATTTTGACCAGTTCAAGAGCCGATATTGAAGATCCTGAAGTGAGAAAATTAGCGGATGAGATTATTGAAGCTCAAGAACGAGAAATTGCCGAAATGAAGGAGATGATCAAACGCTTAGAAAATGCTAAATAAAAAATAAAATGAAAAAGAATATCATTTACACCGTTGTTGCCTTAATAGTGGGTTTGTTGGTTGGATTTTTGCTTTTTGGAGGAGACTCTAAAAACACGACCGCAAACTCAGATGCTCACGAGCATTCTGATGAGGTGACCCAAATGTGGACCTGCTCCATGCATCCGCAAATTATGCAACCCGAACCTGGTGATTGTCCAATTTGTGGCATGGATTTAATTCCAGCAGATGCTGGTGGCGAAGGGCTTGCATTGAATGAGATAAAAATGACTAACAACGCCATGGCTTTGGCTAATATCCAAACGATGGTGGTGGGTAATGACTCGGAGGGTGATGGAAGCTCATTGATGCTTTCTGGGAAAATTATGCCCAATGAAGAAGCCAATGCGGTGCAAGCGAGTTATTTTGAAGGGCGAATAGAGAAGTTAAACGTCAATTTTACTGGCGAAAACGTTCGTAAAGGTCAATTGTTGGCTACTATTTACGCTCCAGCACTTGTGGCGGCACAACAGGAATTGTTGACCGCAGCTTCAATGAAAGAATCACAACCTGCATTGTATAATGCTGTTCGCAATAAATTAAAACTGTGGAAACTGTCGGAAGATCAGATTAACCAAATTGAGACCTCAGGAAAAGTTAGAGAGTTCTTCCCAATTTATGCGACGGTTTCCGGAACGGTTTCAGAAAAACTGACCGAAGAAGGCGATTACGTCACACAAGGACAGCCGATAGTAAAGGTCAGTAATTTAGCAACGGTCTGGGCGATGTTTGATGCTTATGAAAATCAGATTTCGCAGTTAAAAGAAGGTCAAAAGATTACGGTAACCTCCAATGCATATCCAAATAAGGAGTTTGAAGCCACGATATCGTTTATCGACCCAAGATTAAACACCCAATCCCGAACCATTTCAGTAAGAGCAACCTTAAATAATAAGGAGGGTATTTTAAAACCTGGGATGTTTGTCACCTCAAAAGTTCAGGTGGCAAAAAGTGGAGATAAAGAAGCGCTGATCAGTGTTCCTGCATCTGCAGTGTTATGGACGGGAAATCGATCTTTGGTGTATGTGAAAACAAATCCAGATGAACCAATTTTTGAAATGCGCGAGGTCATTTTGGGATCCAAAAACGGTGATAATTATACAATCGTTGAAGGTTTGTCCAATGGCGATGAGATAGTGGTCAATGGTATTTTTACGGTTGACGCAGCCGCACAATTACAGGGAAAAAGGAGTATGATGAACACCGTGGGACAGCCGGAAATGGATCCGACAGATCATCTTGCCGATACTGAAAGATTGGAAGTGCCAGCAAAGTTCCAAGATCAACTAAAAACAGTGTTTGATGATTATATGACTATGGAAAGAGCGCTCGTTAATGACAATGCAGAAACCCCCAAAAAGGCAGCCGCCGATTTAATGAAAAGCCTTCAAAAAGTGGATATAAAATTGGTAAAGGAGGAGCCAGCCCATAGCCGATGGATGTTACTGGATAAAAAACTGCAAGAATCCGCCCATGCAATCTCAAAAACTTCTGATATTGATGAGCAAAGAGATCATTTTATTCATCTTTCGGCACACTTAATCAACGCAGTAAAAACCTTTGGCATCAATCAGAAAGTATATGTGGATTACTGTCCAATGGTCAAGGGTGATCTGGGTGCGTTTTGGATGAGCACCGAAGAAGAAATCCTGAATCCGTATTTTGGTGAGCGTATGTTGCGATGTGGAGAGGTAACAGATATCATACAATAACTTATAAAAGGACTTTTAAAAAAAGCAATTGTTGCGACAGATTAAAGACCGCGTTTCTTGAGGTAGATAAGGACTTTATTATTTTGTTTTTGTTAATTTAGAGCTGTAGAAAAGTTCCCAATTTCTGACCTGGGACCTGTAAAAATGAAAAACGAAAAAACCGCCATACGAACTGTTTACTTTAGTATCATCGCGAACATTTGTTTGGCCATCATAAAAGGCTTGGCGGGTTTTTTCGGAAATTCATATGCGCTCATTGCCGATGCCATCGAATCGACCACAGATGTTTTCGCATCATTTTTGGTTTTATTGGGATTCAAATATGCCAAACGCCCGGCAGATGAAAACCATCCTTATGGTCACGGAAAAATCGAGCCCTTGATCACGTTCGCAGTGGTTGCCTTTTTGGTAATCTCAGCTACCATTATCGCCTATACGAGTATTCAAAATATTCAAACCCCTCAGGAAAGTCCAAAAGGATGGACCTTAATTGTACTGGCCTTGATCATTATCTGGAAAGAAACCTCCTTTCAAATTGTGATCAGGAAAAGTAAGCAAACCAACAGTTCGTCGCTTAAAGCAGATGCTTGGCACCATCGGAGTGATGCCATAACCTCGGTTATGGCATTCATCGGTATTTCAATCGCTATTATATGCGGAGAAGGCTATGAAAAAGCAGATGATTGGGCGGCTTTATTCGCATCTGGATTTATTTTGTACAATAGCTATTTGATTTTCAGGCCAGCTTTAGGTGAAATTATGGACGAGCAACTTTACGACGATCTCATATCGGAAATCAGAAAACGATCCATAGAAGTGCCAGGAGTTCTGGGAACTGAGAAATGTATGGTTCGAAAATCTGGAATGAAATTTCACGTCGATTTACATGCGATTGTCGATGGAGAAATTTCTGTAAAAATAGGGCATCATATATCACATCAGCTTAAGGATTATTTACAAGAAAAAATACCGAGTTTAGGAGAAGTGCTCATTCATATTGAGCCTAATCATTATGATTGATAGAGTTGACGCGTTATTAATTTGGACTAATCCATACGAGAACTAATTGGTAGGTTGAAATCATTTAATCTGTTAAAATCCAAAAACCACTTTAGGTTATCCTCATATTCTTTATTCCGAAATTAAACATACCTCCGTAATTCCATGTATAGGATTACTATCTTTGACATTTGAAAATAACCTCTCAAATGAATTTAAAATTATTGGTATTCTGCATTGGCTTTCTGTTTTGCTTGAGTGCGTTTTCGCAAAATGATACTTTGGTATTGACTAATGGTGACCGGATTGTGGGGGAGCTAAAAAAGATGGATCGTGGTGTTTTAATTATAAAAACCCCTTACAGTAGCAGCGATTTAAAGGTAAAATGGAAAAAAGTCAGAAGCCTATCGAGTGTCGAAAGTTTTTTGGTAATAACGACAGATGGTCAACGCTATAAGGTTGTTGGATTTGATACGGACGCTGATAATGGCACGCTTGTTCTAAATGGTGATGCTGTTAATATTAATGATATTGTTTTTGTCAAGCCAGTTAAAGATGATTTTAAGTCTCGTTTAAATGCAACCATGGCGTTTGGATTTAATTTATCAAAAGCCAGTAATTTAAGCCAACTAACTCTAGATGGTACTTTAGGTTACACATCAGATTATTGCAGTATCGGAACTACGTTTAACGCTGTGAGAAGTAATCAAGATAACGTTGAGGAAATCCAACGGACTCAAGGCGAACTGTCTTTCAACTATTTTTTAAAAAACGATAATTTTTTAATTTTCCAATCGGAATATTTGTCGAATAGTGAGCAGAAGTTAAAGATGAGATTAACCAATAAATTAGGTTTTGGAACCTACTTTATCCACAGTAATCAGATGTTTCTGGCTGGCGCTCTTGGTATTGCTTATAACGTTGAAGACTATACAGATACTGTAGATGACAACAGGAATAGTGGAGAAGCCTTTGCGGCGCTGGAAGTCAATTTGTTTGATTTGAATGATCTGAGTTTAATTTCGGGTGTCACGATATACCCAAGTTTAACGGAGAAAAAAAGGGTGAGAACCGATTTTAAAATAGATCTTAAATATGATTTACCACTAGATTTATTTGTGAAATTAGGCTTCAATTATAATTATGACAGCAAACCCGTTGAGGGAGCGTCTTATGATGACTATATTTTTAGAACCACTGTGGGGTGGGAACTTTAATATGGAATATTTTTTTACCGTTTTCAGCATCTAAAGATTTTGTATAAAAATTGTAGTAATCCTCGCTTAAAAGTGTTTTCAGTAGGATAACATCCTCTCAAATTACTATCTTCGCTTTCTTATTCTAATTAAATTATGTTCAATTATGAGATACTTTAAAAGCAGCATTTTGGGGCTGTTTGCTTTCCTTCTTCCGTTTTCAATGCTTGCGCAAGAAGCAAATTATGGCAACCAACATTTATTTGACAACTTTACTTATCGTGAAGGTAATGTTTATAGAACCGCGTCAGGGAAACCTGGTCCAGAATATTGGCAAAATGCCGCCGACTATATTTTGGAAGTAAATTTAGACGAGAAAAATCATACCGTTACAGGAAATGTCACTATTCATTACACCAATAACAGTCCAGAAGTCTTGGATTTTATTTGGGTTTACTTGGAGCAAAATCGCTTTACTGAAGATTCTCGTGGCACGTTAACAACGTCCGTCTTGGGAAGCCGCTACAGTGGTGATGTAGAAGGCGGCTACGAGTTGTCTAATATTTCGGCAATAACAGAAACAGGAACCTCTTCAAAACATATCATTACCGATACCCGAATGCAACTGTTTTTAGATCAGCCATTAGCAGCCAAAGGTGGAAAAGCCACCATAAAAATGGATTTCAAATTCAAAATTCCAGTGGAAGGTATGGACCGCATGGGACGCTTGGAAACCGAAGCAGGAACCGTTTATGCCATAGCGCAATGGTATCCACGTGTGGCCGTATTTGATGATGTAGTAGGATGGAATACAGAACCGTATTTGGGTGCCGGCGAATTCTATTGCGAATATGGAACTTTCGACGTGAAAATAACGGCTGCAGCAGATCAAACGGTCGTGTGCTCCGGAATCTTACAAAATCCGAAAGACGTACTTACCAAAACCCAACAAGATCGTTTTGCAAAAGCCGAAAAAAGCGATAAAACCGTTTATATTATTAAACCGGATGAGGTTGGAAAGCCTGCATCGCAAGTAAAAAATAAAGGAACGCTGACTTGGCATTATAAAATGGAAAACACAAGAGATGTGGCTTGGGCATCTTCAAGAGCATTTATATGGGATGCCGCCAAAATGAATCTTGGCAATGGCAAAACAGGTGTGGCTCAGTCGGTTTATCCTAAAGAGAGTGATGGCGTTGGTGCTTGGACACGTTCTACTGAATATACAAAAGCATCTGTGGAATTTTATTCAAATACCTATTATCCTTATCCATATCATACTGCGATAAATGTTGCAGCAAATGTGGGTGGAATGGAATATCCAGGCGTTAGTTTTTGTCATTATAAAAGTAGAGGAGAAGACTTATGGGGCGTTACAGATCACGAATTTGGCCATAACTGGTTTCCTATGATTGTTGGTTCTAACGAACGCCGATACCCATGGATGGACGAAGGCTTTAACACGTTTATCAATCATTACAGTACGGTGGCGTTCAACAATGGTGAATATCCGTCATATACAGACAAGCCGCGCACTTTGGTACGATACCTCACTTATGAAAATCGTGAAGGTATTGATACCTCTCCAGAAGTAGCCAATGCAAGAAACTTGGGTTACACAGCTTATTTCAAGCCAGCTGCGGGACTTATTATGCTTCGCGAATATATTTTAGGAGCTGAGCGCTTTGATAATGCTTTTAAAAGTTACATCCGCCATTGGGCTTATAAACATCCACAACCGAATGATTTTTTCAATCATATGGAAAATGTTGCAGGAGAAGATCTGTCCTATTTCTGGAAGGGTTGGTTCTATGGTAATGGTAATATTGATATGGGTATTACTGCCGTTGAACCTCACCAAGGCAATTATTTGATCACAGTTGAAAACAATGGAGAGATTCCGATGCCTGTTGAACTTCAAGTGATTTATACGGATGACACCACTGAAAATGTTAGACTCCCTGTAGAAATTTGGCAACGTGGCAATAGCTGGAGCCATCTTTTGAAAACCACAAAGGAAGTCCAGCGGGTTGTTCTCGACCCAAACAAGATGTTGGCCGATATCAATATATTAAATGATACTTGGAACAAACTGTAATTATTTAAATAAAAGCCTCTAAAAACGTAAGAATTTAGAGGCTTCTTCTTTTTAATCACACTCTATTTTGGAAGACTTGGAAAAAGAGAATATCTTTAAGTTTCCAAACGATTTCTTATGGAAATTGAAGTAAAAAGTCAGAGTAAAAACTAATACCACATACGATGAGCAATACAAACAACAGGAGAAATTTTTTAAAACTAAGTGGTCTCGCCGGCCTTGGCATTGCCACCGGTGGTTTGGTAAGTTGCGGTACAACTTCAGGAACTGTTGCAGCACCAAATTACGGAACATCCAGGTTTAACATGTCTGGTTACGCGGCACCCAAAATAGATACCGTAAAAATTGGTTTTATTGGCTTGGGCATGCGTGGTCCAGGTGCAGTCAAACGAATGAGCTATATAGAAGGTGTAGAAATAAAGGCCTTATGCGATTTAAGACCAAAGCAAGCTGAGAATGCCAAGAAGCTATTGGATGGCACGGCGCACAATCCAAAATTATATAGTGGCAGTGAAGACGCTTGGAAGGAGATGATTGACACTGAAGATTTGGATCTAATCTATATTGCTACACCGTGGGATTTGCATGTGCCAATGGCCGTGTACGGCATGAACGCCGGGCGACATGTGGCCGTAGAAGTGCCAGCCGCTAAAACGATTGACGAATGCTGGGAATTGGTGGAAACCTCTGAAAAGACAAAAATGCATTGCATGATGCTTGAAAATTGTTGTTATGACTTTTTTGAATTGCTCACACTGAATATGGCGCGACAAGGTTATTTTGGTGATATCATCCACGGTGAAGGTGCTTATATCCACGATCTTGTCGATTTGAATTTTAATAAAAATGCCTATGAAGACATGTGGCGACTGAAGGAAAATATTGGTCGCGATGGAAATCTTTATGCCACACATGGCTTAGGCCCAATTTGTCAAATCATGAACGTCAACCGAGGTGATCAGATGGATTATTTGACATCGCTTTCAAGTGCTGATTTCTCTATGAATCCGATGGCTAAAAAACTGGCGGCAAAAGATGATTTCTACGAGCCGTATGTGAATGCCGATTTTGGAGGAAATATGAACACCACCATGATTAAAACCAAAAATGGTAGAAGCATTATGATTCAGCATGATGTCAGTTCGCCAAGACCTTATTCGCGTATCCATTTGGTAAGTGGAACGGAGGCTATTGCCAGGAAATGGCCAGAGGCTAAAATTGGAAAAGGGCATTCGTGGATTAGTGATGAAGAATTTAAATCTTTAGAGAAACAATACACGCCAGAAATTGTTCAAAAAGTGGGCGATTTGGCCAAACAGGTCGGCGGCCATGGCGGTATGGATTTTATGATGGACTGGCGATTGATCGACTGCCTGCGTAACGGACTTCCGTTAGATCAAGATGTTTATGATGCCGCTCTATGGAGTGCCATCTCGCCATTGAGTGAGTGGTCCGTAGCAAATCGTTCAACGTCTATTGATGTGCCTGATTTTACGCGTGGAAATTGGAAATCCAATAAGCCGGTAGATGTGAGTTTAGCAGGTGGCGGAACAACCAATGTGCTTTATGGCAAATAAGGTTTAGTAATTAAGATCTTTGAAACCAATGCCCGTTTGGTGTTGGCTCTTGAGATATATAAAGGAAATCCTTCCCAATTCATTTGAAATGGGAAGGATTTCTGATTTTAACACCTGGTGGGCCATTTTACAATCAGTAATATTTGGTTTAAGATTCTCACGTTTATCAGGTCTACAACTGTGTAAAAAGATGTGTAAAATCCCCTTATATGTGTAAATCTTACACACTTTATATCCTTTAAAATGCGATACATGCTCTAAAACCAACGAATTTTGCCATGGCATAGGTGTTGCTAATGTTATGATGAACACGAATTATAAAACAAACAATTATTCGGGATTATCATCTATGAACACAAAAATGACAAATTCAAATTCAAATCAAACGCAAATCTCAAAAGAGACCAAGGTATCTAACGAAACTTCGAAGAAAGGTTCGTTTTTTAAAAGTTTATCTCCAGTAAAATCCATCAACCCATGGGGAGTGGTAGTCTTAGTCAGTACTTTTATACTGATGATCGGTTCTGGATTTTTAGTATTTGATCTTCAAAACGATTTTCAACAATTTAGAGAGGATCGTATCAATTCTACCTTTGGACTTATATTTTTAGTTGTAGCCACTGGCTTGTTTATTTTTAAAGCAGGCTTTTTTATCTACAACTTATTTCTTTATTTCAAATATAAAGCTGTGAAGTCAGTTTCAAATGACGAGTTGCCAACCTGTACCGTAATTGTGCCCGCATACAACGAAGGTAAGCAAGTTTGGGATACCTTAATGAGCTTAGCGGATAGCGATTACCCAGAAGGAAAATTGGAATTATTGGCAATTGACGATGGTAGTAAGGACGATACTTGGTACTGGATGCAACAGGCTAAAAAGAAATTGGGAGACCGAGTGTCTATTTTTCAGCAACCTAAAAATAAAGGAAAGCGTCATGCACTCTACCGCGGCTTTAATTTAGGTAAAGGTGAGGTTTTTGTAACTGTTGATAGTGATTCAGTTGTTAAACCAGATACTTTAAGAAATTTGGTGAGCCCATTTGTGGTTAATGAAAATTGTGGTGCAGTAGCCGGAAATATTCGAGTGCTGAACAATGAAAGAGCATTGTTGCCTAAAATGTTGAATGTGAGTTTTGTTTTGAGTTTTGAATTTGTGCGTTCGGCAGAAAGTAGTCTTAACTCTGTGCTTTGTACTCCAGGAGCTTTGGCAGCATACCGTAGATCGGCAGTTTTTGCTTGTCTTGAAGAGTGGATCAATCAAACCTTTATGGGGCAACCTTCAGATATCGGTGAAGATCGTGCCATGACCAATATGATTTTGAAACAAGGTAAGTACGTACTTTTCCAAAGAAATGCTTACTGTTATACTAACGTCCCGGAACGATACAAAGGCTTGTATAAGATGTTTATCAGATGGGGTAGAAGTAACGTGCGTGAAAATATACAGATGTCAAAATATGTATTCACAAACTTTAGAGAAAGTTCTAAGTTGGGAACACGGCTATTGTTTATTAGTCAATTTTCAAAAATAATAATGAGCTATCCGTTCTTAGTGTTTATGTTGTTTTTCATCGTGATGCACCCAGTACTTTTTATAAGCTCTACTTTTTTCAGTATCTTAATTCTATCAAGTTTCCCAGTCTTGTTTTACGCAAAACGATATAAATTGTCAGAATCATTTTGGGCCTATTCATATAGTGTGCTTTACACCTTTGGCTTGTTCTGGATAACACCTTATGCCATTGCAACAGCAAGTAGAAGAGGATGGTTGACGCGTGAGTTGTCAGATAAAAAATAGAAAACTTTTTCGGAAGGATAAATTTGAAATAAGGGATTGCGGCTTATGAATATAAGTCGTGATCCTTTTTTATTTCCATGATTGGTTTTAATAGCGCGACGCGTGTTCTTTGTTGATTTTAAAAGAATTGATAGTTTAAAATTGATCAATCAAAAACCGCACATTAGACAATATAAGCGCACTATTGTTTCAGCATCTCCACCGTTGCCACCGTTCTAAATCCCGAATGATCGGATGCAGAATCCCAGTTTGTACCCATTCGTGCCGAAATCCTAAAACTCGCACAATATGAGGCGTGGCATAAGAAAGAACCGCCTTTAATGACATGCTCTTTCGCATAGGGATTAGCGGGGTTGTAAGACTGTGTTGCGCCTTTAGGGTTGATCAAAGGTTTTGAGGTATCCAATTTTTGATAAGATTCTACATTGAACCAATCACTGGTCAATTCCCATACGTTACCAAGCATGTCATAAATGCCTATACTATTGGGAGCGTAAGATTTGACTGGAGCAATCAGTGCGAACCCGTCAGTGCTTTCATTTCTTACGGGAAACGTGCCTTGCCATGTGTTGGCCGAAGTATTTAGCTGTGACGGATCGTTGCCCCATGTGTATATGTGATTGGTGTCTTTACCTTGGGCCGCTGATTCCCATTCAGCTTCAGTAGGTAAACGTCTATTGGCCCATTCGCAATAGGCTATGGCATCTTCGTAAGCTATATGGACTACTGGGTAATCATCCTTACCTTCAATAGAACTTTCAGGCCCTTCGGGGTGTTTCCAGTTCGCGCCAATCTTCCAGGTCCACCATTGTGTGTAGTTGTCCATATTACCTACAATATTCACGTTTTTGTTAAAGATCAAACTACCAGGTTGCAGCACACTGTCTGCTGGTTTTGGCGTGCCTTTTGGCAACTCCTTTTTCATCTCTTCCCAATCAATTGGACGTTCTGCCACGGTAATATAGTCGGTAGCTTCCACAAAAGCGCTGTATTGTTTATTCGTTACCTCCGTTATATCAATAAAAAATCCGTCTACGGTAACCTCGTGGGCGGGTTGTTCTCTGGGTAGGGCAAATTCATCGCCGGCTTTGGCACCTTGTACAAAGGTTTTTCCGGCTACCCACACCATACCTTCAGGGGTAGCAATGTCTTTTGGCTGTTCTTTTAATAAGTCATGTTTTGGAATTTCCACAACGTCTGACTTTTTTTCGGCTGAAGGGTTCTTGCAACTCATATAAGTAAAAAGAGGAACGGCGAAAAGTAGGACGAGTTTATAAGTGTGATTTGACATAAAGTTAATTTCAGTAGCGATTTGCACCAATTTAAAATTTGAATAACGGATTCCAAAAATAAGAAAACTTAATTTGCTCAAATAATTTAGTATGTTCTGCGTATTTATGTAGTTCTGCTTAAGCTGATTACTTGAATAAGCAACCTAATGGATACCCCGATTAAAAATAGAAGAACAGCGAAATTACTGGTGTGTATGATTTATAGGACAAACGTCTCAAATAGAATGTCCAATTCCTTTTGCGGATCTGTACACAATCCAGAATGCGTTTTGGAGCTTTGAATGATGGTGCTTCTTGAAGCCGCCAACCATCTAAATCGGTCAGACACTTCAAACTCTCCAATACAGCCTCCTTTCGGGCTCCCTTTGCAGACCTCTTCCCATGCTTTTAAATGGTTGTTCAACATCGTGATGTCCAAATCTTCTGAAAAAGCCTCCAGTTTTTTCTGGTCGATATTATATTTAACCCCAAGAAATTTTTTTCGTTTTGAGAATAAAAGCACACCAACGTTAAAGAATTCTTCCCGCTCTACTTTAGGAACGACTCTAATGATCGCATACTCATAAGTCACTTTATCTTGCATTTTGAGCTTCTTTTGCTAATACATCAATCATTGAGAGTTTGGTGGTCAGATAAAGAATATAAGCTGCTCGCATCTCATCTGGAGTGAGCGTTTCGCCTTCATGGATTAACCAATCCTCCGGAATGCTTGCTATAATGTCGACTATTTTTTCAGGAAGAAGTGACAATTCAATACTTTTTGCTGCTGCAGGTAATTGTGTGGCCTGCGTCAATAATACATGGTCTTTAATTAGTGGAAAGGTTCGGGTAAGGTGGTTCTCCCAGGTGGGCCAATTGTGGTGAAAGTAAAAACTTGCACCGTTATCAATAACCCACAATTCTTTGTTCCAAATCAGGAGATTTGGGTTTTTGTGCGTCCGATCAATATTACTGATGATACTATCCAATAGTACCAGCTTGGAAGCAAGTACGCCATCTACCTTATTCACTAAAGGATCAAAAGTAATGGCTCCCGATAAGAAATGTAGTCCAAGATTGAGACCAACACTAAACTTCAATAAATCTTGAATTTCTTCGTCTGGTTCCGTTTTGCTGAAGGAGTCGTCAAGATTCATAAAAACCACTTCTGGAACTTTCAAACCAATGGCTCGTGCCAATTCGCCACCAATAAATTCGGCAATAAGTGCTTTTTTACCCTGTCCGGCACCTCGGAATTTAAGCACGTACATAAATCCGTCGTCGGCTTTTACAATCGCAGGAAGTGAGCCGCCTTCGCGAAGAGGGCTAACATATTGCACCACATTAACGGTGCGAATATCGAGTGTATTCATAGAAACGAAGGTAGTGAAAAAGTAAATTGCTCAGGCATCAAAAAAATACATTATTAAGATCAGTCTTGATTTTTCAGTCACCCGAGCAATTTTGTTGTTTTTATTTAGCAACAGCCCGTATCTGGTGAGCACGTAAGACCCTCAGATATCTCTGATAGTTTTATTTTAGGTTTTTCTGAAGCATCGCCTTCTTTTTCGGCGTACACAGTTATGCTGAAAATCCCTGTGGCGTCTTTATTAAAGGCGCTTATTTCATCTACTGAAAGATACTTCGAAAGAATATCATCAGGAATTGTAATTGGTTTTTCCTTTTGAATGGTGACGTTTTGAAAGCCTCTGTCGGTGATTAATTGCAGGTATTCTGACTTTTGAATGGCACCTGCAACACATCCTGCATACATTTCCGCATCTTCTTTTAAAGCATCAGGGAGATTACCTACCAAGACAATATCTGAGATGCTAAAGTGGCCACCTGGTTTGAGCACCCTATGGATTTCTTCAATAACCTTTTGTTTATTTGGCACAAGATTCAGTACACAATTACTGACAATCACATCCGCAATAGCATCGCTAACGGGCATGGCATCAATATCGCCTTCTCTGAATTCCACATTATTATAGCCCAATTTTTCGGCATTGGTTCGTGCTTTCTCAATCATGATTGGGGTGAAATCAATACCAATTACTTTTCCTTCTGCGCCTGTTTCATGTCGTGCAACAAAACAATCATTTCCAGCTCCCGACCCTAAATCAATCACTGTGTCGCCTATCTTGATTTTTGCGAACTCTGTTGGCAATCCACATCCTAAACCTAAATCGGCAGTTTCATTGTAGCCGTCCGTTTCGGAATAGTCATCCATCATAATATTGTAAATTTTATTTGAAGGCGTGGTGGCACCACAGCAAGACGCAGCGTTTTCTGCTTTTCCTTGTTCGGCAATCTGCGTATAGCGTTCTTTGACGATGTCTTTTAATTCTTGTTCTTTTTTCATGTTAATGAACTTTTTATAATGATTATTTAATCAGTAATTTTAGCAGCAATCGCTCTTAATAGAAACATCTTGATTTAAGAAATTAGAGAGAATCTGTTTCATTTTTGTCCAATGTTTTGGATCTATACAATAGCAAACGCGAGTACCTTCAACACTTCCCTGAATTAAACCCAAGTTTTTCAACGCTTTAAGATGTTGGGAAATAGTAGGTTGTGCAAGTCCGATTTCATTCACCAAATCACCACAAACACAAGTGTCAATTTTGAATAGATGCTGTAGGATGGCCACACGTGCAGGATGACCAAATGCTTTGGCAAACAGTGCAATTTCGTTTTGCTGATCTGTAAATATTTCTGTTTTAGATATGCCCATAAATCAATTTGTTGCTTCATTGCAATATTACGATGAATGAATTTTCTATCAAAGATATTTTTTATTTATTTTTTGGAAGGTGATGCAGGAAGTGCTCATGAAGAGCCAGAAATGCAGATAATATTTAATGGGATAAAAACTAAGGCTTTCTACTGTAAAATTTGAGTACAGCGCGCTTTCGTAATTTATTTGCATAGGCTCGGCGTCGTTTTTGTCGACGTTTTGCTCTAATGAATTTCAGTTTCAAATCGTCATAAAAGAGGCTTAATATCAAAATTACTACACCAAGCATGAGGGTGTTCAATTTCCATTCGAGGGTTGAGTAAAAGAATCCTGCAGTTAATCCCCCCAAGAAGAAAAAAGCAATGATATACAGTCGGAGTTTAACGTTCGATTTAATTTCTTTCCTATTAGGGTGGCTCCTTGGAAACAATAGTTGTGAAAGCTCAATGCCCAAATCGGTGAACAAGCCTGTAAGATGTGTCGTTCTGACCACTGCATTTGACAACTTGGTGACGAATGAGTTCTGTAGTCCCATGGCAAAAAGCAGCAAACAGACCATCAACTCAGGATTAAATTGTGCTGTATTACTCATAATGGCAACTCCAGATAAAATAACACATTCAATAAGCGTTGGGATAACGAAAACATTGAGTTTTTTATTTTCTTTAAAAGTCTCAATAAGGATATTTGATGAAAATGAGCCAAAAAGGAATGAGAAAATATAAAGAAAATAAATAGTTCCCTTCCAAAACCTAAAATCGGCCACATCTCTTATAAATAGTGCAAAATGGCCAGTCACATTGGTGGTCAATTCGTTGAATGCCAAGATACCTGAAACGTTCACAATTCCGGCAACAAAAGACAAGACGATGGCAATCCGAAGATTGTGCTGTAGTGTTCTCTTTTTTCCTTGATGTTTAAACATTTAGATTTCTATGGTTTGGTGATAACTTACAATTTTATATTGAAACAAGATTATTTTAAGACCGAGTTTTTCATGTCAAACCCCAATCCAATATAGGTATTGTTGTTGAACTCAAACTCATCTATTTTTACCCATCCCAGTTTTTTAGTGTGCGCTTTTTCAGAGATGATATTGACTTTATTTATGAAGGTAATCGAAATTGGATAGGTCTTGAAGAATTCAATTCTCATTTCTTCAAAAATTTGATTAAGAAGTCCCTTTCCTCTATAGTTTTCATGAATACAAACGGGTCCATATTGAAAACTGTTTTCGGTAGAAATGGAAGTTCCGTGAAGAGATAATTTTGGAAACCGGGAGACCATAAAATTAAAAATTTCCCATTGTTCAAAATACTTCCAACTTCCCGCAAAGGCATAGGCGACAATAGCTTGGTTTTCATTTTCCGCGATAAATACGCCATTTTGCTGAAGGATGTCTTCAATTTGAGAAATCGTAAATGGTGTCGTTACAAAACCTTTTTGACGTTCAAGAAGATTTAAGTTTCTGTACAAGTATTTCTCTTGAAGCGATAGAATGCCGGGAATGTCATCCGTATGTCCTATGCGTGTTTTTATCATTTGGATGCGTTTTAAATGCCAACATTTCGGATAAGATCAGCAATGCTGTTGGGGACCTAAATTAACAAATTAATGCGGATGATTAACCTCAGAAATTGACTTTTTAATGTAGGTAGTTAACGTACATAGATGGCTGAGGATATGAGAAATGATGATTTCTTTTTTCCTGTGGTATTTAAACACGCTTACTTTCTGGCTTCAGTTGAAGGTGATCCATATGCTTGCCAACCAATATTTTTCTTCCAACGGATTTAAAGCCCAATTTCAGATATAATTTTTTAGCCTTCGGATTTTCTTCATCTACCAATAAACCAATAGTTTGTCCTTTTTCGGTGACATAATAATTGATTAAGTATCTCAGCATTGTTGCACCTACCCCTTTGCCCTGTTGGTTAGGATTTACACCCAATGAATCGATGTAATACTCACCCGATTGCGTTTCATCTTCTGGATTGAAGTCTGTCATGAACTGCGATTTTATGTACTGACTGATCGGGCGACGCAATTGCCTTAACTGTGATCCGTTGTAAATATTGACAGCAGCAATAATTTGATTATTAGCTTCTGCCACAAAACAGTTTTGATATGAATATTGATTCTGTTCTTGATGTATAAAATGGATTAAAAATTCTTTTGCTTTGCTTGGGTCCTTTCGACCGATAAATTCACATACAATATCTTCCATGGCCAATAGTAAATGATTGGCGATTGCTGCTGAATCTTCTTTGTTTGCTTTTCTTATCGTTATGGCGCTCATATCGCTTTGTAACTGTTTGTTATGTTTTAATTTAGTTTGCAAATAAGAAATCCGTTTTTGATGCGATCAAAAACGGATTTCAGTATAATGTGCTTTAATCTGATTTCTGGTCCTGACTTATGAAGGGTCGACATTAATTTCCTCAGATGTACCTTTGTTTTTTAATGCATTCTTTTCACAAGTTTTACAAAGTTCTGAAATGCCTTTCTGCTCCCATGACTCCTTGACGGTACCGTTAGATACACCATCTCTCCCTCTAATATGCTGACAGTCTTGAAAAATGTGATATTTGTTTCCGGCAGTAGTCCAATAAACATTATCATTATCAAAGTTTAACGCTTTTATAGTGGTAGTTTGTTCATTAATTTCCTTGGTGTACTGTTCCACTGACGGCGGATTGAAATCAACACCAGAAATACCGGCAATTAACATGGCAACAACGGCAATACTGCCGGCAATTCCTTTAGTTTTTCCATCAACATCTTTGTTCATAAAAATTAAGATCACTAAAGGCAAAAATGCCAATACGCCCATGATGGCGCCCAATTGATTTTGAACAAAAAACCTTGTTTTGTCCTTTTCAGAAGCAGGATCTAACCGATTTGCTTTTTTCCAAAGCATAGAGCCCGTAATGGATAGTGCTAAAATGACTACAATAGCAACAATCAACCACACTAGGGTTTCGTTATTGATTAGTTTAAAAATGGCAAAGATCTGTCCTGCAATAGCGATGATCCAGGCCAACATTGCGAAAAGTCGCAACTGTTTTGCTTTCCCTTTGCTTTCAGGGCTTGCTTCAAATACTTTTTGATCCGACATATGTCTTTAAATAGTTAGGTGTTTATAAATGTCACAAGTACGACCAGAAACGATAAATGGCGTCTGTTCAGTACATTTCGGCAAATATAGGATAAGTTTTAATCTTTTAAAATACAGTCTATTGATATAATGAAAAACGATCAGGAGTTTTGGCAACCGGATTGTGTTTGGGACCAATTTTTTTGAGGACGAAAAATCTTTTTAGACCGTTGATTAATGGTTTTTTTAAAGCTCATAATCAGAATAGATCATATCATTGATGATAAAAACCAAAAATTTTGAATTGGAAACATATCGTTAATTTAAATAGAAGTCTTAATTTCACCCATCAAAGAAGAACAAAGATATGAAGGTTAAAAGCGATAAACGTGGGATTGTGCTATATGCAGCTATGGCCGTATTGTTGATTGCGATACATTATTTGTTGGAATTAAGGATTTTTGATCGGTGGGATGAGTATATCCCATTTTTGAAGAAATTAAGCTTGAGCTTATTTTTGATTTCGTTGATTTTCTTGGTTAGTAAAATCATTGAGAGAGTGGTCAATACCCAAACTCGGTTAGAGGGAGATCGGTATAATCTCTTGCGAATTATCAGGTTTCTTGCAATTGTATTTAGTCTGATTGTTGTAGTCTCCTTCTTATTCAAGAGTCTTTATGCAGCTGCTCTTAGTGTTGGATTGTTTTCATTGGTTGTTGGTTTTGCACTCCAAGCGCCTATTACATCCTTTATTGCATGGATTTATTTAATTTTTAGACGCTCTTATTTGGTTGGTGATCGTATTCAGATTGATGGACTTCGAGGTGATGTAGTGGAAATAAGTTACTTGGATACTTCAATTTTGGAATGTAGTGGCGATTATTTGGTAAATGACCGCTCTAGTGGAAGAATTATTCGTTTTCCAAATAGTTTGATATTGCGGGAGGAGGTAATCAACTATTCAGGACCCCAATTTCCATTTATCTGGAATGAAACAGCTATTCAAATCGCTTATACCAGCGATTTGCAGTTTGTGGAAGACTGCCTCTTGAACGCCGCTCGTACAGACTTTAAGGAGCGCTATCCTGAGCGTGTAACCAGTGAGCATGAGCGATGGGAGCCAGCCGTTTATTTTAGGAACAACACATTTGCATGGATGGAAGCGGTAATCTCATATCCGGTAGAACCATTTGATACGACAGGACGGCGTAATCGGATCCTGAAGACTGCTCTGCCAATGCTCAATGCAAAACCAGATAAAGTCAAATTTCCTGAAGGAGCTTCGCGGTAATTTTTCAGAACTAACCGCCATATTCTGTCTTTGCTTTTTTACGCTTTCCCCAGGCAATAACTTTTACACCTTCTGAATATTGAGAGCTATGCGGCTCGCCTCTAAAGAGCTGGTTGAATCTCTGATAATCAATGATTAACTCTTTCAAGTTCATCTCGTTAATTGGCCATTCCAGATGGTGGATTTCAAATTCGTTTATCCACTTTTTATTGTCTTGAAATAGGGCATATCGTTCTGTCAACCAAGTTTGTAATCTTGTTTTCTGGGTGATTTCTTTTCCAATGGTAAATTGTATATCCAATTTGTCTTTAAATTCGGTGTTATTGGAAGTGTATCGGTTTGCAGTGCGTTTCATTCTTGAAAATCTGTACGGAAGTTGGGATATGCTTTTGGCAACTTGACAAGATAATTTCTTTCCGCCCTCCATACTCAGAAAATAGACTCCAGTTTTATGATTTGATTTCACATAAGTGCGGATGTTTACCTCGTCAAAATCTGAAATAGGAGGAAAGGATGGTAGGTTTTTCGGTCTTATCTTTTCCATTGTAAATGCCACAACTGAAATCCAAGGTTTTCCATCAAAAAGATCGATTTCTAATTCTTCCGGCACAAATTTTTTGAGTTCGCTCAAATCCACTGGCCAATGAAGGAAGATGGCTTTGTTCCACTCTTGATAAAATTGCCAAGTTTCGGTGGGGATTTCCCAGGGTCTGTGTTGGGTTGTATGTAATAGTTCTCGGATGGTCATTTCTTCATTGTCAATAGATAGAGGTGGAAATCTTTTGCCCAAAAATCTTGCTTCACTTTTTCAAGTTCAAAACCCATTTTCTCATAAAATTTGTAAGTATGTTGACTTGTTCGAACGCTAATAAAATCGATTTCTTGGTTTTTGCTTAAATGATCAATTCTGTACTGCATGAGTTTTCTTCCAATTCCTTTTCCCTGCGCTTTCGGGTCTATGATATCCCATGAAATTCGGGCGAGGTTTTCTTCTGGAAAATAATTAAGACCTCCAGCCCCGATGACTTTAGAATTTTCTTCAAATACAAAATAGTCTTCTAAATTATTATCGAGATATATTTCAAGATCAACTTCTTCTGAAGGATCAAAATATTTTGGAATATTACGTCGTAGTATATCGATGACCTCACGTCTGTCACTTTTTTTATAGGCTCTAATCATGTTGTTTATTGCGAGCATCTAATTTAACACATAACCATTATAATACATGCTTTACAGTACTAAGACTTCTAAAAAATCTGGTATAGGAGCTATAAAGTTCTATTTTTAGAACTTGTTTTTGTGAGATTTTTAACCATATAAAATGATGTTTTATTATTTTTTAAAACCATAAAAATGTATTTTCGTTTGTACTAAGATATTTTAAATGTTAGAAGCCAAGTTAAATCTCTTTATTAACCTTTCAGAAGAAGCATCTGAAATTCTATATTTCCAATACCTGCCTAAAATCAGCCGACTGCTATTGTCTCAATACGCTGATACTAATTTTACTTTTCTCAAAATCAATTCTTAAAATATGGTGGCTTTATGAAACAACTATTAAAACTCACTGCAATTGGTTTAATTTCCGGCTTTGTGTTGATGTTGGTGTTAAAAATAGTAATTGAATTGACGGGTAACACGGCTTATGTTCTCCTATTTAATTTTGATTATATTCCTGTAATTAAAGACTTGGAACCGGTTTGGTTTTTTGGACAGCTGTTTCATTATTTAACCTGTATTGTGAGTGTGATTGCGCTCTTTTATATTTTAAAAACATGGACCTGGCAAAAGTCACTATGGCCATATATTCTTGTTTATACCATAGGAGGAGGGGGACTGTTCTTTTTAACGGCATTATCTGAACAACCTCCAGCAGCAAACGATGCTATGGCTTGGATTTATTGGACTGTAGCCCATGCAATTTTTGGCTATACGGTTGGAACTTTGATTAAAAAATGGATGTAAAATCTTCTGCAAGGCGCAATAAATCCGTTACATGTGCTATCCACACGGATGAATGGCTAAATAAAATTCAAAAAACACCTGACTATTAGTAGTTACTTCTTCAAGACCCTTAACGCAGATGTTTTTTTAAAAAATACTAAAGCGTCGTAGCGTAATGGAATGATGGTAGGCACAAATTGCCTTCTGTCTCCTCGTGGATTATAAACCACGCCCACAGCTCTATTTCCTAATGTTTTAAGGTTTTCTTCTTTTCGATCCTCTTCGTCAAAGATTATATAAAAACTATCTTGATCTACTTGATTCAATTTGTGTTCAATACTGTTGGAAATAGCTGGTGGAATGGTCATTTCCTTCATAGGAGCACCCCAGCTGTCGCCTGCCATCACTTTCCCCTCATAGGTAGTAAATCCGATCAAAAACACATTGGCGTCACCCAATCCTTTTCGCGTAAGCTGACCAATATTTTTTTGACCAGCGCCTCGCATGCTTGTATATTCCGCGTCACCAATATGCGTATTGTGTGCCCAAACAATACCCTTGGCGTCTTTTCCATAAAGCTCCAAGAGTTCTTTGACCGTGCCATGCATATGATGCACTCGTGAATTCCATGAACTGGGTCCTGATGACTTTACACTTTCTCTGTAGAATTCCTCGGCATTCTGAACGACAATTGTGTTCTGTAATAAATAGAAATAAACGTCATCAGAAAGTCCTTGTAATCTATTTCGGTTGTTCTTAATATATTCAACTACATTTTTTGTAGCAGTAGTGCAGGCCTCTTTGCCAGCATTTACTGCATGTGCATAGCTCCA
This sequence comes from Gelidibacter maritimus, assembly GCF_014062315.1. Lineage (GTDB taxonomy): Bacteria > Bacteroidota > Bacteroidia > Flavobacteriales > Flavobacteriaceae > Gelidibacter > Gelidibacter maritimus. The sequence continues at coordinate 6,381 of NZ_JACGLT010000018.1, read as the reverse complement.
ACTATCGCCTTTGTGCGGTTCAAAACACTTGTATTGGTCTTTCACATATTCATAGGCAGCCTGGCGGGTAGTTTTGAGTAGGTCCAAAACCACTTTTTTGGAATTCCATTCGTCATAGACATCCATTCCATAAAAGCCTACTTTTTTATTTTGAGGTAATTTGTCGTTATGCTTTCGGAGCCATTCGGCTAACGCTACGACCTCTTCATTGGCCCACATCCAAGTTGGCCACCTGTGGAGCTTTAACAGAACTTCTCGAGCAGAATTTGCTGCGCCATCTAAATTTTTTACATAGAGATTAAGATGGTACAGACTGGCAAAATCGCCTTCTACCGCAATAAAGCTAAAATCTTGCTCTGCTATTAAGCGTCTACTGATTTTATCACGCCATAAGTAGTATTCATGGGTGCCATGACTTGCTTCGCCCAATAAGACCAACTCCTTATCTGCTGCGGCTGAGATCAGCTTGTCCAAACTCGTATCGTTTGTAAGAGGTATCGCTTTTTCTGTCATATTTTGGGCTGAACAAGACATACTGCCAAACAAGAATAAAATTCCTGATAAGTATGTGATAAGTAATTGATTCATATTAGAGTCAAGATAATCATAATTATCCTGCTTGTCAAATTATCGATAAATGACTGTTGTTTTTCAGACCGTTAGAAGCTCAAAATTAGATTAGGTAAAATACGAATTTTGATTTAAATCGGTGATTATAGATTCTGCAATTCATTAGTTTTTGTCGATATGATATCGCTTCGCCATTGGCTTTGATCCAAGTTGTCCCACTCTGGAATTGATGTCTTACTTTTAACTAATGCGCTTGTATGTCTGTGAATGTAGAACTCCGAAAATCTTAATAGATTAAACCGCCTCAGACTCCATTTCAGGTCTGTTTCCAAATAGCCACATCAAAATGCCTCCTGTTATGAACATCCATATGGCATAAGCGGCAGTAGGGATGCTCATCTCAAAGTTATTTAATATGGTGGTGGCAATCACTATGGCCAAGGTGCCGTTCTGTATTCCGCTCTCCACGGTAATTGAAATGGCATTTTTTAAATTCAACTTAAATAATCGCGCCGTTAGATAACCCAATCCCATCGTAAGGATATTTAATAATAAAGTGGGCACTCCAACTTCTATCATGGCTGTGCCCAAGATGTTATAATTTGCAGCCAATACGGCAATAAAAACCACAATAAAAATAACAGTTGAAGCAGTACGCATTGGTTTTTCCATTCGTCTGGCAAAATTAGGATTCAATCTTCGAATAAACATGCCAATTGAAATAGGGATAATGGTAATTCCCATAATCTGAATGATTGTATTTACAATGGGTAATTTGATGGCGACACCAGTATCAGTACCAAAATAGTCTAAAGCAAAAGTTAAAATAAAAGGAATTGTAAAAACACAAATAATACTTGAGATGGCGGTTAAGGTCACCGATAATGCAATGTTTCCTCTGCATACCTGCGTGATTAAATTGCTGGTAGCGCCCCCAGGACATGTAGATAGAATCATTAATCCAACAGCCATTATCGGGTTTAAATCAAAAGCTATAGCTAATGAAAAACCAATAATAGGCAACACTAAAAGTTGATTGGTAAGGCCGATTAAAATGGATTTTGGGTTTCTAAGAATTCTTGTGAAATCTGAAAGAATTAAAGTCATTCCCATGCCCAACATTATGATGGCAAGAGATATTGGTAAGAATATGTTACTTATGATTTCGGCTACGGTCATAGTTGATTGGTTGGTTTTTTAGTTAGGTCATAGGTATTGTAGATAAGGTTGAGATTTGAGAGCTTTTTGCGCACAAGGAGCTAACTTACTAAAAATAGAACAAACAAATGTAAAATCTGATTATTGGTGATTTTTCAATAGGTGTTTTATTCAAATCAGTGGGTTTTGATGCTTTGAGGCTTGTCTTGATCGGTAGTACAGTTCATTATTTATAGCTCGCGGACGCCCAAAGTTTTTTGATTATTGCCCCAGAGAACACATCATTCTTTTAATGGCGTCTAAAATAAAATATAGAGATATAAGCTTGTTGGGTTTTCAATGTAGGTAAGACATGCCACTGTTAATGCCATATATAATGCCATATAGTTATTTCGAGATTTTAAACGTTTAGCGGTATTTTTCCCATAAGATTATATAGCACCAAATATGTGAGGAAATAAATATTAATCACAATTGATCAATCGCAAGTTCAATCAGTTTGTCAATATGAGCTGCGGCGTGTTTTAGCACGAACCTCTCCAAATATAAACTAACTTGGGGAAATTTGTAGGATTTTCCAAGTGATGACAGACCAAGCCATAGCTTATACACGGCTTGTGGTGCGTTTTTTACGCTGACATTGGTTTCACACTTATTTGTCCGCCAATAGCTTTCAGCACTTTCATTATCGTTCCAAATTGTGGTTTTGCTCCATCAGATAATGCTTTGTAAAGACTCGGTCTGCTCATTCCAGTTTTCTCCGCAATTTTAGTCATTCCGATTGCCTTTGCAATATGTCCAATTGCCACAATCAAATCAGAACTTTCTCCATCTTCGAGAACTGTGTTAAGATATTCAGCAAACATTTCTTCGCTGTCCAAATAGTCCGCAATATCAAATTTTGTAGTTGCCATATCAATCATTTTTTATTCTGTTCCAAATTTTCTTCGCTTTCTCGATGTCCTTTTGTTGATTTAACTTATCTCCACCAATTAAAAGAATAACGATTTTGCTGTCTTTTTCCTTAAAATACACTCGATAACCTTTTGCATAACTGATTCGCATTTCGCTAATTCCATCTCCAACAGGCTTGCAATCTCCAAAATGTTTATCGGTTTCGAGTTTCTGAATGCGGAATAGTATTTTAGATTTCGCTCGTATGTCTTTGAGCTTTCTAATCCACTTATCAAATTCAGTTGTCTTTTGGTAATAATCAAATAAAGTGTATCCGTTTAGATACAAAAATGTATTAAATTTTGTGATTTAAAACAGGAATTTTCGGTTTTTCAGAAAGTAGCTCTTAAATGAAGTACGACGTTTAGTATAAGAATAGTAGCCGATTGCGTGGCACTTTCCTGTCAATTTACAAGAAAGTTGAAGCGGGCTACAACCCTTGAATTTACAACTATCTCGGCTATTATTTTTGGGGAAGTCTACATAGTGACCAATGGGTTTTCCAAATTTGAGACTGCCGGTCAGCTGTGCAGTTATGTAGGCATTACACCTACAATTCGCGAGTCAGGAAGCAGTGTGCGCGGTCGTAGCAGGATCAGTAAGGTTGGCAATAAGAAACTTCGCAACCTGCTGTTCCTTTGCGCATTCAATGCCTGTAAGCACAACAGGACCTGCCGTGAACTTTACCAGCGGCTTATAGATAAGAGGAAAAGCAAGAAACTGGCACTTATTGCGGTGTCCAATAAATTGCTCACGCAGTGTTTTGCGATTGCTAATTCAGGAAATCCGTACGATCCAGAGCATGTATCGGTTCTGAAACTGCAATAGTTAAAATTAATATTATGAACATGGTGTTTGCTTGTTGGACTGGAAACATATCGACCGTAGGAGATTTGTTCCATTTCAGCAATGCCAGGATTTTTATGGTTAAAATATAAGGAAGAAAAGACTTGTTTTTTATCGCAGTTCTTTGTTAGCCACTGGCATTATTTTCGAGCTAAAAATTCTTTCGCAGTCAAAATAGGAATTTTTGAGTTCTTAAAATCTTTTTTATTTCGTGTAATAATTACGTCTATTTGATTTTCGATTGCAGAGTAATATTGAAGACCATCTTCAAAATCTGGAAAATCATTATCACTCAAAGCTAATTCAGTTATTTTGTTATCTAAACTTAATAATTCAACAAGCACTTTAAGCTTCCTCAATATTTTTCTCGCTTCTTTTGCTGATTTGAGTTTTGAAAGAATATAATTCGTGTTTGCAAATGTTAAAGATGAAATAGTCAGTTCCAATTCTTTTTTGTCCGCACGAGAAAATAAATCGGCAGCTTCATCATAAAATTTATCTCTTTTTGAAAGTAAATCTATTACTATGTTTGTGTCAATTAATAATCTGCTCATTTGTATTTTTCAATTAGGTAATCAGTATAAGCATCTTTCACGTCAAAATCATCATCAAGATTAATTACTCCACTTAAACTTTCAACAAGAGGTGTGATTTCCGTTGAATTTCTTTTCCGTTCAGTGAGCGTTGTCAAATAAGATTCGATAAGTTTTGACAAGCTAATGTTGTTCGATTTAGCATAATTCTTTGCACTTTCGATAATTGCTTTGTCTAGGCTTAATGTCAATTTTTTATCCATTACAATTGTTTTACGTACAAATTTATTGAATTATTACGTAAGTTTAATTAGTTCTCGATTTATTTGCTTGTGGCTAACGTTTGGTATAACCGCAGTTACGGGATGATTTGCCTTAATTTTTGGTTTGTCACTGACTTTAGCAATTACACGTGGATTCGGACGCAGTCGAATCCGCCGTAATTGCGGTTATACGGTGTGTGTGCCCAGTATGGGCATCTTTACCTTACTGCAAAGTAAGATATTAATTTAGAGGGTGCAAGTCCCTTATGCGCTGGAGTAACTTCTGGAAGCATTAGTAAGTCGCAAGGGCGGTAACCGTGAGGTTATGTCTGAAGAAAGCGAGACTACAAAACTCGGTACTGACGAACAGGAACCGTATACAGAGGCATATTTACCTGGGTAAGCAAGCACATCATTGTAACGCCCAACGATTATCAAAAGGGTAAATATGTAGATACGGCAGGGATTGAGTGAAAGAAGATGTTCTTACCTGGGGAGGTCTCCATAGCCACGTGTTGGCATAATGGAGAAGTCAGCAGAGGTCATAGTACTTATAGGAAACGAGCTGTGAAAACAAACCACAGAAGTCTCACAGATAAGGAAGGACTGAACATTAGATTATGTTGGAATTTGATTGGGAAGCCTAGCTAGCCCCATCTTAGACCAACAGGAGTATTTACATTTTACTGACCCTATGATTGAAAAGGTATTAGAAGCAAAGAATCTTTATAAGGCGCAACGTAAAGTTGAGCGCAATAAGGGAGGGTGCGGAGTAGATGGTATGAAGACAACGGAATTGGCTGCTTACATAGCAGAACACCGTGACGACCTACTATCTTCTATACGCACACACCGCTATGTACCAGACCCGATTTTAGGGGTTTCCATTCCAAAAGGTATGGGTAAGACCAGACTTTTAGGGATTCCAACAGTAGTGGATCGATGGCTACAACAATCGGTAAACCAACAGTTGATGGTTGAGTTCGAATATGAATTTGAACCGCTCAGCTATGGTTTCCGCCCCAATAAGAACCTGCACAAAGCAGTACTACAAGCCCAGCAGTATATCAATACTGGATATCAGGACATTGTAGATATTGATTTACAAGGGTTCTTTGACGAGGTAGACCATATGCGATTACTGCAACTTATTTACAATAAGGTAAAATGCCCAACTACCTTGCGTCTAATCCGAAAATGGCTACGAGCGCCCATACGTATCAATGGACGGCTCGAGAAACGCCGAAAGGGAATACCGCAGGGAAGCCCTTTGAGTCCATTACTATCTAATATTTTGTTAGATGTACTGGATAAGCATATGGAGTCGAAAGGACTGCTCTATGTTCGCTATGCGGATGATTTTAGTGTTTACACTAGGAGCAAGAGCGAGGCAAAAAGGATAGGTAATGAGCTGTATATCTTTTTAAGGGATGCACTCAGGTTGCCTATTAACAAAGCCAAGAGCGGAATTCGCAGACCTGTACATTTCGAACTGCTTGGACACGGTTTTGTACCTGTCTACAAAAAGGGAACAAAAGGGCAGTATCAATTAGTTGTATCACAAAAGAGTTGGGGCAAGTTTAAACGCACGTTAAAGCGTATTACGCAGAAGACCAGGCCTATATCGCTGTTAGAACGGCTTGGACGGCTCAATGAAGTCTGTCGGGGATGGATTAACAACTATCGGCTGACCCAGAGTTATGCTAAACTTAAAAAGCTAGATGCTTGGTTAAGAAACCGATTGCGATATTGTATTTGGCACGATTGGAAAAAGCTGGAACGTAAACGTAAAAACCTTATTAGATTGGGGATAGAGCAAGGGCAAGCGTATGCTTGGAGTAGAACCCGAATGGGAGGATGGGCAACAGCCCAAAGCCCTATTTTAAAAACTACCGTAACCATCTCCAGACTCAAACGAAAAGGCTATAAACCGCTAGGAGATTACATCGATAGAGCGCAAACTTTAATCTGGTGAACCGCCGTATACGAGACCCGTACGTACGGTGGTGTGAGAGGCGCAGTGGCGACCGTTAGGTCGTCACCCGTCTACTCGATTG
>NZ_JACGLT010000017.1 GCF_014062315.1 Gelidibacter maritimus | reverse complement strand
TGATGTGCAGCTTGAAGCCGTGGAACCAGCCCATGGTGGAACGCCCCGTAGTGGCGATGCCCTTGAAGACCCTATGGTTGGGGATGCGCTTGTTCTTGCACACCCTTACCGGGGTCGAGTCGATAAAGGAGATGCCCGAGCATTCGCCCATGCAACAGGTCTTTAGGAACAGCGTCATGGCCATCAAGTTCTGTTGCATAAGCTCAGTAAACCTATTGTAGGAGACCGTGTCGGGAAAATCATCTTTCATATGGGTCTTCACGTAGAAAAGATAAAAGTGCTTGAAACACCTAAAACCGCTCAACTGAAAAATAACCGCTATCGTTATTATCTCGCTCTGGGACATAACGGGAGGGCGTTTGGGCTTGTTGCCGATAAGGGATCTGTCGACCACTTCGGAATATTCCCTGCAAAATTCATCGACGATACAAAAAATTTCAGTAACTTTAGAATAGATTATCATGGATAGGTTTTTAGATTAAAAAATTGAATTTCAACACTTTAATTTACTAAAAATCTATCTTTTTTTATACAAAAAAATCAAATATTATCAATCGAACTCAGGTTACAACTAAATATGCATATACAAAAGATGAATGTGCACTACTTGTTGAGTAAGTATTAATGAATCTTTAGTTTGTCTAACTAAGGTTGTTACCGATCTCTCATCTGTAATTTTGAATTTCCCGTAAATTTGGTGAGCGTAATTTTTGGTTCATTATACAAATAAACTTCGCTGTTCCCTGTTGCTTCAATTGTAATAGTGTCATTGACCCGAATGGTTGCAGAACTACTCATATCGGCAATGAGGTCACAGGTATCGGTCAAAAACTCCTTGCCGTTAAAACTTGATGAATTATCCACACGCAATTGCGTAGTTTCAAGTGTTCCTTCCAACTTGGCATTGGCCCGTTGGTAAAGGTCTATCTTGGCCGATTTTGAATTGAGCAAAGCCTCCATTCTTACATTATCGCTAAGAATAATTACAGCATTTGTGGCATTGACATTCAGTTTTACTTTGGCCTTATCTAATGCGGTGTAATTGAATTCGTTCGTCTTTATATTGAGATAGGCGCGCGATGATCCTGTCGTTTTCAAGGTGGTGTTTTTCAGTTCTAAAGAAGTTAAGGAACGGAGTTCTCCATTTTCAATCACTTCAATATTTTCCAATCCGTCCGTATAATTTACTTTGATATTCATCCTCCGGCTAGAGGTAATCCTTTTGGAGGTTTTAAACGTTAAGGTACCGTCAACAACTTCAAAAAGAATATATTCGTGAAGATTGCTGTCTGCTTCTACTTCTACAGAAGCCTTACTGTTATAGATGATTTCAACGGTAAAATCTTCGCCTACAATGATCGAATTAAACGGATCAATATAGGTTTGCTTTATGGTTACATTTCTATCACCTTTAACTTTTTCATCTTCTTGAGCAGCGATAAAAGCGGTGAAGGATAGCGACAATAAAAATGCAAAAATGATTTTATTCATTTTACTGAGTTAGGGTTTATACTAACAAATATAAACAAAAACCATCCCAAACATTTAATAAGGTTTGAAATGGTTCTAAAAACAAGTGAGGAGATTGGTTATATGATCATATTTTACCTCATTTTCGCTAATCTTTACTTGCATAAACACCAGCCGATTTATTGATGGTTTCGGGGCTGCCAATATAGGTAATGTCACCTCCGCTTTGCGCTTTGGCTGTTAATTCTTGCAATACGTTAACTACAATGTCTGCACCACTAGAGGCATTTGCATTTGTTATAGAGGTCTCCAAATACTTTGCCTTGATATCACTACCACTTGAGGCCCGGGCAATCAAGGTGCTTGCAGTGCCTTTCAATTCAAGGTCGCTGCCACTTGAGGCCTTACAAGTTAATTTTCTAACCTTTACTTCTAATGCCATATCGCTTCCGCTAGAACTATTGAGTTCTAAATTTTCGGCGGATATACTAGTGGTACTATAAACATCACTACCACTAGAGGAGGAAATTTTAGAAACATTTTTAAAATCAACGAGGACCTTTTTTGCCGATGAGCGACTGATGTTTTCATCGGCATAAATTTTAAGGGTATTGTCTTCAATTTTAGTGATAATTATGTCATGTAGGTTCTCATCTGCCTGAACCTTGATACTTTCTGATTGGCCTTGGGCAAGATAAACATCCAATCCACGGCTTATCTCAATCTGGTCATAATTACCAGAAATGGTACGTTCTTTTGTAATAACATTGCCATTTCCAATAACCCCTAAACCGAAGTTGCAGGAACTTAACAATAGACTCAGAATGGCCGTAACAATAATTTTGATTAATGTGCTCATGATGGTTTGTTTTTAGTTATTGATCAAATATCTTCTAAATTGAAGGCCATGGACAATTAAATCTACTGAACTGTTGATTTATGCTGACCGACTGTTATAATAAAAAAAAATTAAATGTCGTCCGTGGTAATTTCTATGCCATTACTATCAATGTTCACTTTTACACGTTCAGTTTTTGACTCGATTCCATCTTGGTTTATTTGTATAGAATTGACCTTGCTTTTGATTTTTATACCGTTCTCATCCATTCTAAACTCGGAGCTGTTGTCGGTGGAATCGTTACCAAGTTCATTGTCTTCTGGACAATCCAAGCATTTGATTCCATTCTCTAATACCTGCAAATAGTGGCCTTCCATTCCATTGATCAAAATATGGTTTTTATTGATGTTTTTAATCCTGCTAAAATTGGTATTATTCATATATGCGGATCTCTTAAGGTGATTTCCATAAAACGAATATGTGTTTTTGTCCGCAAACAGAACGGTCCCTTCCGGTAAGTATAAAGTTATTTCAACCTCTTGGTCTCTATATCTGTTATCAAATGCCGTGGTTAAAAATCCATCAAATTTCAGTGTGTTTTCAGAGACGGTATAATTATAATCGATTTTTTCGGCTCTCTTTTTTGCATTTTGATAGGAGTTGCCTCTTGAACTTTTTTCAATTTTTATGGATGCCACCGAATCTTTAGTCGATTTTAAATTTAAACTAACATCTGTCAGATACAGTAGTTTTTGGTCCTCTTCATTATATACGGGCTTCCATTGGTTACTGTGTCTTCCAAATTGTTTACTGTACGATTTATTGTGCACCATGGTTACGTATAGCGTATCTTTTTGGGTACTATATATGCTTTCGGTCTGTTGTACAAATGCGTCCTCCGCATATTCACTAACTTGTTTGACCCCTATAATGACCAAGCCAATAATGGAGAGTAACCATAATCCGAGTAATGAAAACTTAGCAATTTGACCGATGGACTTCAGGTTATTGACCAATATTTTCAATCCCAAATAGAAAATAAAGAAAAACGGAATGCCAATTACAAATAGAAGCAATAAGGACATCATCCAAACAGGAATGTTAGCGGCATTTGTGGCATGTATAAAATCTATTCCTGGCACATGAATAATATGGGCAACACCTACTGAAAAAAGCGCGACAATTAATGCAATCAAGGTAGAAGCACCAATCATTATAAGAATAACACCTATAAATTTTCCAATTACTTTCAGGAAAAATAGAATGATTTCACCCAGTGAATCAAAAAATGTTTTTGAATTAGCTCTTATTTTGTTGCCTTGTTTTGGCAAATCCATATTTTTTACCGCATCAGAGACATTTTGAGATACATTTTCAAATCCGTCTTTAATTTTTTTTTCGATGTTGCTAATGTTGACCGGTTCTCCCGTCATGGTTAGCTTTTCAGCAGTGGTAATGGCTTCAGGTACCAAAATCCAGAATAGGACATAGATAAAAATAAATGTACCACCAGAACCAAAGGCCAATAAGATCCAAATGAGGCGCACCCAAATGGCGTCAATACCCAAATAATGACCAATACCAGAGGCTACACCTCCAATATAAGAATTGTCGCTATCTCTAAATAACTTTTTGGAAAAAGTACTTTTACTTTTTTCTTGAAAGGTACTGTATGGCTCATCTTCAAAAATCTCATCATCAACCAAATAATCCTCTGGTTGACCCATAATGGCAATCACGTCATCCACTTCCTTTAACCGGATTACCTGTTTGTGGTTTTGAACCCGTTCATTAAAAAGTTCGGCAATGCGCGCCTCAATATCTGCAATAATTTCAGATCGGCCCTGAGAGTCTGTAAATGAGCGTTTAATGGCCTCAAGATAACGTTGCAGCTTTAGGTACGCATCTTCATCAATGTGAAAAAATATACCTGCTAAATTTATGTTGACTGTCTTATTCATTTCTTGATTGTTTTGTGGTGGTTACTAAGTTGACTGCGTGTTTTAATTCGTTCCAAGTAGTAGTTAATTCTGTTAGAAATAACTGACCTTTTTCTGTAAGATTATAATATTTACGGGGTGGACCTGAGGTGGATTCCTCCCATCGATAATCTAAAAGGCCCGCGTTTTTAAGTCGCGTCAATAAAGGATATATCGTTCCTTCTACAACAAGCATCTTGGCATCCTTAAGTGTTGCCAGAATTTCTGCAACATAGGCGTCTTCATCTTTTAGGACGGAGAGAATGCAGTATTCAAGAACACCCTTACGCATTTGAGCTTTGGTATTTTCAATTTTCATAGTTCTTTTTTATGTTTTAAAAGTCTATGCTTTTGATTAATAGCATTGAGACATTTTCTGTTCGATTGATGATGTTCTGGCAATGTTTATCTTTTACCCGTATTTGATTCCCAAATCTGGGTGTTAAGTCGCCGAGGCACTTATATAAGATGAAACTGGTCGTTTTTTGATTGATTGACATGCCAGAATTTGTTTTTTAGTGCAGACGGGTTGCTGAATTGTTATTTTAAAAAATTAATGGTCAGTGGATATTTGTAAATTTCGCCATCCCTCGCTTTTAAACTTGCAATGACAATAAAAATCAGTTCCAGAATAAAGCCGATAACGGCCAAAAACCCAAAGCCACCAGCTATAAACAATAGGGGAGAAGCTGAGTGAAAACCGATTTGAAAATTATCAAAATTGCTGAAATTCCAAAAATTCAATTGTCCCAGAAGTCCAAAAATGAAAAATGGAACCGTTAAAACACCTAAAATAATGGCATATAATAAAATGCTAATTTGGAAATTTATGGCTTGCTTACCATGGGTATCAATAAATTCAGACTTCTCCTTATTAACGCTCCATAAAATAAGCGGACCAATAAAATTTCCTAAAGGAACGATGAATCTCGAAAAAGTAGACAAATGGATGAATGTGGCGATGTTTCTATGGTGATTATCTATCATGTTTTTATTTGTATATAATAGTGGCTTATGCAAATATATATCTTAAAGAAGGTATTATGCAAAACATAGTACTATAAATTAACAAAAATTTAACAGGTTGTGGTCCCGAAAATAATCGATAAATTAGCGCAAATCAAGAATTCAAAATGAATATATCTCCAAGAAAACTCAATGCTTTTCTAAGCTTCAAACTCCCTTCTGCTTTTTTTTGTGGTGTTAGGGCCACCTATATTGATGATGAGCAATGCAAGGTCCGTGTCAAACACCGTTGGATTAATCAAAATCCATTTAACTCTATGTTTTGGGCGGTACAAGGGATGGCGGCGGAATTGACTACCGGCGCCTTGGTGATGTCAAAAATTAAAAATAGTGGACAACCAATATCTATGTTAGTGGCCAGTAACAATGCCACATTTACAAAAAAAGCCACTGGTCGTATCAATTTTAAATGTACGGACGGATATAAAGTTGACGAAGCCATAAAAAATGCGATTACAACGGGCGAAGGTCAAACCATTTGGATGAATTCCGTTGGAACCAATGAAGACGGGGTGGAAGTTTCAAATTTTAATTTTGAATGGACTTTGAAGGTGAGGGAAAAGAAGCAAGGCGCATGAAGCTTAAAGTTGGTAGTTGGTAGTTGGTGGAGTGTAGTTGGTATTAAGATGGTATCTTTTATGAAATGAGGTTAATGTCCATGCGATAAAATTGATTATACAACCTCAAACCTGCCTGCCCGTTTGGAACGCAATATAGGAGGGTGACACTAGCGGACGCGGGAAACCTGGACTGCAGACTGTCAACTATTAGCAACTGAATCCTGCAAACAGAATCTTGTGAACAGAATTATACCCACAAAAAACTACCTAGGGATTTCTACGTTCTCAATGATTTGTTTGATTACATCGGTACTGGTGATTCCTTCCATTTCCCGTTCTGGCGTCACAATAACACGATGATGTAATACAGGAACTGCCGCTCGTTTAATATCTTCTGGAGTTACGAAGTCGCGACCGGCCATCGCGGCAAATGCTTTACTGGCTTTTAAAATTGCAATGGAAGCTCTTGGAGAAGCTCCTAAGTATAAAAACTGGTGTTGTCGGGTAGCTACAATTAAATCGGCAATATATTTTAACAAATGTTCTTCCACCAATACCTGCGTCACGAGCGACTGATATGTAGTAATTTGTTCAGCTGTTAAAAAGGGAGTGACCGCATCTGTCTTAACACCATCTTGTAAATTATGTTCACGCATTAAAATCTCAATTTCTTCTTCTAAGTTGGGGTAGCCCACGTCAATTTTAAACAAGAAACGGTCTAATTGTGCTTCTGGCAATCGGTAGGTGCCTTCTTGTTCTATCGGATTTTGGGTAGCCAAGACCATAAAAGGCGATTCTAATTTGTAATAATTCCCATCAATAGTAATTTGCTGCTCCTCCATAACCTCAAATAAAGCGGCTTGCGTTTTAGCAGGTGCTCTGTTGATTTCATCAATCAAGATCATATTGCTGAAAATGGGCCCCTTTTTAAATTCAAATTCTGTCGATTTCAGGTTGAATACTGAAGTTCCTAGAATATCACTCGGCATTAAATCTGGTGTGAATTGAATCCTGCTAAAGTCAACGCTCAATGATTTTGCCATCAGTTTTGCTGTAATTGTTTTTGCCACACCCGGAACGCCTTCAATCAGCGAATGACCCTTGGCAAGTAAGGACGCTAAAAGCATATCCACCATGTCTGTCTGACCTACAATAACTTTGCCGATTTCGGCTTTCATATTTTGCACATTGGTTTGCAGTTCTGAAAGGTCCAATCGATTAGTGAACTTCAAGTCTTGAGTAGCTTCTACCCGAGTGGTTTCTTCTTGAATGTCTTTGGAAATTGGTGTATGTTCTATCGGGGTTTGTCCTTCATTGGGATGTTGTTCTTCCATAGTTTTTATGAATAAAATTCTTCAATATGTTTGTTGAGCTTTAAAAGATTTTCTTCAAAAAACTCATTCTTAGTCCGTAACCAATTGATGAAATTAATGGTTTTTTTGACGGTTTCTTTATTCTTACCAGATTTTTGAGAAAGTTTAGTGATAAACTCTTCATTTAAATTGGGGGTATCTAAATTGTACTCTGATCTTATTTTTTCTAAGAAATATGTGATTTTCTTATCGATTAGGTTTTTATGGTCTTGGGTTTCATAATAAAGATTGGAGATGGTTTTTACAAATCCAACGGTCGTATTTTCCAAGGGTTTTATTATCGGAATAATACGTTGTCTTCTTTTGGCATTAAAAATCATAAATAATAAAGTCAATAGTAAAGCCAAATACCAGGCCCACTTAAAGGATGTCTGTTGCAAAAACCAACTCAAACTTGACTTTTCTTCGGCGTCACCATAATAAGAATCGAAAAACTTGGTGTACGAATCAAAATAAATAGTCTGATTTGGTAAATAGGAGAGCACACCTTCGACATAACGGTATCGATCATCTTTTAAAATGTTGTAATTAGTAAACGCTTTTGGCTCCAAATGCAGATAAACTGTACCTTCATGAAAAGGAATCTCTAAAAAATTGGTCAAATTAAGATCATTATTGATATAGCCCAAAGTTTTATGGTTTTCAGCTTCAAATCTTGAAAAATAGGAAGCACTATCACTTTTATCAATTTCAGTGTTTTTGGACTTTATATCTGGATGCGTAAAGCTTAATCTTACGATACTGTCTTGGCTTTTAATGACTTTTACGCCCAAATTTAAAGTGTCCAACAGTAACTCCGGAAAGTTGTAATCCGACATAAAAAGGGTATTCCCTTGGCCTGCAAAAATCAACAATTCTTCCACATCTGCATCGTCCAAATAATCGGAATTGCCGACTAATATATAATTTCCTTCGGCCACGTGATCGCCATAGCCATCTTCTGAATTGGCGTAAAAATAGTTATAGGGCGAGTAGTAAATGGGTTTTAGTTTTTGATTTTCAAATAGTTTTGGCAACTCTTTATAAAACACGCTTACACCATAGGGTTTATTACTTTTTTCATTATAGCTTTCGGTCCAATCAACGGTGCGGTTACTGCTATAGTCCAATGTAATGGCAATGGTAATAACTGTGGCGGCAATTACAAGAATAGTGACTAAGGTTTTGTTCATGAATTGACCGCTTTAATGAGTTGAACAAAACTATTCTTGGCCAAGTCGTATTGTCTTTTATCCAATGCAAATTCGCCATACCAGGTGTAGTCATAAATGTAGGATGTATAAGCAAAATCCTTGCTGAAGTTCCTAGAGGCAATAGCGTTCATGTACTCGGCATTGGTCTTATCATCCTCATATTTAATAAAGTTTTTTAGCGTCAATTGTTTTAATACCAATAGATAGTAATATCTGATGGCCAAACGGTAATCCTCAGTTTGTTCGGCTTTTTTGATGAGTGTTTTGATATCCGTTTGCGTTATGTTATCTGCGGTAATTTCACTGTGCGATTGTAGCTTTTCGTTTTGTCTTGTAGAAAACAGTTTGCTGCTTCCATCATTTAGAAGCGTGTAGGCCAAATATCCCACAGCAAGGATTAGAATGAGAATAAAAAACCAATTGAATGCACTGAAGTCAAAAGAAAATTCATTTGCATTATTATCCTCACCTACAAAAGGCTTGTCTTGAGAGTATTTGGAAGCATCGCCATGTTTGGTTGAGGTAGATCGGACGGCTGCTTTCCCATCATAATTATAGTTTCTACCAGAATAATTATCTTTAAAACCTTCCTGGAATCGACGCTCATTTGTTGGCTGCTGCACAGAAATATTCGCCCATATTGATGTGCTTCCGTGGAGGAGCATCATACTGATCGTAAATATAAGCGTGAGGCGAAGTTTCATTTAAGCGATTATGGGAATCAATTGCGCGTCGAGTTTTTTCTTGACCACAAACGGATAAATTAGATAATAGTAGCTAATGCAACCTAATGTGACTAAGATAATACCAACAGAGATTATTTTGGGCATTTCTTGTGAATATCTTGTGATAAACCCTTCCAAAAACCCTGCAAAAAAAGTGAAAGGGAAGGTGCTAATAACAATTTTTACCCCAGTTTTGGCACCTTCCTTAAACGATGTAAATCTGGAATGTGTGCCTGGGAATAAGATACTTGCACCTAGTATAAGTCCTGCCGCTGCCTCAATGACAATGGCGAAAATTTCCATGGATCCATGGATCCAAATACCTCTAACACTTTCCCAAAACACGTCCTTTTCATAAAAAAAATACTGAAAAGAACCGAGCATGATGCAGTTTTTAAATAAAATATAAATCGTACCTAGACCGCCAAAAACACCCAAAACAAAAGCAATAATACCAACACGCAAGTTATTGACGGTAATGCCTATAAAACTTCCCCAGTTACTGCCACTTTTATAAACTGCCACAGGATTTCCGGCTTCAATATTTTCTATGGTCATATTGACGTATTCATCACCTAAAATAGAACGGACAAATTCACCATCATTCGCCGCTGAAAATGCGCCTATAGCCGTGAAAATTGTAAAGATGATAAAAGCGATATAGACATATTTACGGTATTGATGCATAATCAATGGTACCTCAGTTTTCCAAAAAGCGACGATTCTATTGCTGTCTTCGCGTTTTGTCTTATATATTTTTTGAAAAGCTTTGGCTGCTAATTGATTTAAGTACGTAATTACTTTACTTTTGGGGTAGTAAGTTTGCGCGTAGGATAAATCGTTGATCAATTGAATATATTGAGAGGCGAGTTCATCGGGATTTTTAAAATCATTATTAAAAATGGCAGTTTCAAAACTCAGCCATTTTTCTTTATTTTGTTTGATAAACGCAACCTCTCTCATATTGTCGTTAAAATAATATATAAAATGTCAGAGTTACAAATTAACACAACCCAAAATGTAAAAATAAATTTTACGGCTTCTGGGGTGGGCGAACGGTTGATGGCGTTTATCATTGACATGCTCATAAAGATTGGCTATATCACTATCTTAAACATGAGTCTTGGAGCTTTTCAGGACATGGACCAATGGTCGCAGATTGGTATCAACACCCTACTTGGCTTGCCCGTAGTTTTTTACACTTTGGTATTGGAAGCGCTTTTGGAAGGTCAGACGATTGGTAAGAAGGTCATGAAAATTAAAGTAGTTAAGATTGATGGGTATCAGGCGTCACTCGCCGATTATGTCGTGCGTTGGTTTTTCAGGATTGTGGATATTTATATTTTTGGATTGGGATTCTTTGTCATTCTCTTCAGTAAACGATCACAACGATTGGGCGATATGGCTGCAGGAACTTCAGTAATCTTATTAAAGGACAAAGTGAATATCAGTCACACGATTTTAGAACATCTGACGGACGATTATAAACCCACTTATCCCACCGTAATTAAACTTTCGGACAATGATGCGCGGATTATAAAGGACACGTTTACTGTTGCCAAGTCAGCCAATGATTATCAAACCCTGACTAAATTGCGCAACAAAATTACTGAGGTTATTGAGATCAAAGCCATCAATGGTAGTGATGTTCAATTTATCGATACCATTTTAAAGGATTATAATTATTACACCCAAAGTATGTAAGCAGAGAGCCATATTTTCCTTTTCGGAAAATATGTGCGAATCGCTTATCCCGCTTTTGGGCGGGATCTCTTGGAGTTAGCTTCTACAAAAGTTTTATTTACTTTTCGAAAAATATGTGCGAATCGCTTGTCTCACTTTCTGGCGGAGTCTCTTCAATTAAATGCTGGGTTAAATTACAATTTAGCTTTTTAAAAAAAGTGTTCCAAAGCCCCATATTAAACGCTGCACTAATTTTGTACTCTTTGATGCCTAAAAATCACCAAGAGGGAATTTAAATCTGATAGTTATTGTTTTTCCAGCTATTGTATAATAGTCAAAAATAGCTATGCAATATTTTATTCCAATAAAAGTCCGATAGCCCAATACGTGTTAGTATCTTTGCCCGCTTTATAAATTTTTGAATACCTATGTTTCTACAAACCCTTGACATTCTCGGTACGATTGCCTTTGCTATTTCTGGTGTCTCTGTTGCCATGAATAAGAAAATGGACCCTTTTGGAGTTCTTATCATTGCCTTTGTGACTGCGGTAGGAGGCGGAACACTAAGAGATATTTTAATTGGTGTTACTCCAGTAACTTGGATGACGGATATGACCTATGTCTATGTCATTTTTGCAGCTACTGTATTTACGGTGATTTTTAAACAGAAAATAAATTACTTGCGTAAATCTTTGTTGTTATTTGATTCCATTGGTATTGGACTTTACACCGTAGTGGGAATTGAAAAAGGCTTGTCGGCGGGCCTACATCCCTTTATATGTATATCATTGGGAACAATAACGGCATGTTTTGGCGGCGTGCTCAGGGATATTTTGTCCAATGAAATTCCCGTTATTTTCAGAACAAAGGAAATTTATGCAACGGCCTGTATATTGGGAGGTATCACTTATTTTCTCTTGAGACAGCTTCCAATTGACGATAATATTGTTTTTATGATTGCAGGTGCTGTGGTTATTTCTGTGCGATTGATTGCGGTGAGATTTAATATCAGCTTGCCTAATTTATACAAAAATGAACGTAATAGATCGGTTTAGAATCTTGGAGAAATAGACTGTCTGCCAAAATTACTATTTACAATCTCCTTTTGATTCTGATAAGTGGAGTTTAATATGCAAAGGCTTGCCTCATTCAAAAAGATAACTTTTTTGGCCATGCTCCGTGTGCTTGGGCGTCTGTGCCGGCTGGACGGGCTGCGAGGTTTTTGATTCAAGCTGCTTAAAGCCTATCAGATGTAATTCCCTTATCTTTAAAACAAAAAAAGCCACATGCAATACGTGGCTTTTAATACTATAAAAAGGCTTTAATTAACTCTTAGGCACCGGAAAACCTCGGTCTCTCATCAGGGCTTCAATCTTAGCATCACGACCTCTAAATAAGCGGTAAGCTTCTGCTGGATCCATCGAGTTTCTTGGTGCAAATAAATACTTCACCAACTTTTCAGAAAGGGCTTCATCATAAAAACCTCCTGGAGCGTCTCTAAAGGCTTCAGAAGCATCAGCCGTTAATACATCGGCCCACATATAGCCGTAATACGCTGTGGCGTAACCTTCACCTGAGAATACGTGACCAAAGTGTGGCGTTCTATGACGCATCACCAATTCTTTTGGCATATTCAATTCACTAAGCGTTTCACGTTCAAATTTATCAATGTCGATATTTTCAGGGTCAGCCAAATGTAACTTCATATCGATTAATGCAGAAGCTAAATATTCGGTGGTTCCAAAACCTTGATTGAATGTAGCAGCATTCTTAATTTTTTCAACCAATGCTGCCGGGATAGGCTCTCCAGTCTTGTAGTGTACCAAAAATTGATTGATCACTTCATCGGTAGATAGCCAACGCTCTAATAACTGCGATTGGAATTCGGTATAATCCCTAACGCCACCATTTAAGGTTGGGTATCTTACATTGGAAGAGAAGAAATGCAGTGCATGTCCAAACTCATGGAAAAATGTAACTGCATCGTCCCAAGATACTAAAACAGGCTCGCCAGGAGCAGGTTTTACGAAATTGGAGTTATTGGACGCCAAAACAGTTTCATCGCCGTCAAATGTGGTATGGCTACGATAAGTTGTGGCCCAAGCGCCAGAACGTTTCCCTTCGCGTGCAAATGGATCCAAATACCATAAACCAATATGTTTTCCAGAATCTTTGTCAGTAACATCCCAAACTTTTACATCGTCGTGAAAAACAGGTACGCTTCCTTCAGGAACTGGGGTGAATTTATAATTGAACAAACGGTCTGCCGTATAGAATAATGCTTGTGTCAACTTATCTAGCTGCAAGTATTGCTTTACCTCTTCGCTATCTAAATCGTATTTGTTCTGACGTACTTTTTCAGCGTAATACCTGTAGTCCCAAGGTTCAATGGTAATGTTATCGCCACTGGCATTTGCTACCGCTTGCATATCAGCCACCTCTTCCTTTACCCTTGCAATGGCAGCTGGCCATACAGCCATCATTAAATCCATGGCATTCTCTGGTGTTTTGGCCATACGGTCCTGTAAGCGCCACTCGGCGTAATTATCATACCCTAGTAAGCCAACACGTTCTTTACGGAGCTGTAGAATTTCAGCAATTAAGTCGTTATTGTCGTATTCGTCACCGTTATCGCCACGGGAATAATAGTTGGTCCATACCTGTTTGCGTAATTCGCGTTCAGTAGAATAAGTCAAAAACGGATCCATTGAAGACCGTGTATTGGTAATGGCATATTTCCCATCCTGACCTTTGTCTGAAGCAATTTTAGCTGCCGATTTGACAAAGGATTCTGAAAGCCCACCCAATTGATCCTCATTCAAATAGGTGACATAATTTTCCTCATCATGTAACACATTGTTTGAGAACTTGGTATAAAGCGAGGATAGTTCTTTATTGATTTCGGCATAACGCTTCTTTTTCTCTGCATCTAAATTGGCGCCATTCATCTCAAAACTTTTGTAGGTCAAATCTACCACGCGTTGTTGATCAGCTTCCAACGGAGTGGATTGCGAAGCATCGTAAACCGCCTTAATTCTTTCAAACAATTTTTCGTTTTGGGAAATTTTAGAATTGTATTCAGACAATTTCGGTGCCAATTCTGCCTGTACATCCCTGAATTCAGGAGAAGACATATTGCTGCTCAAAATTCCGTAGTAGGTGAAAACACGGCCCAGTTCTTCGGCAGAGCGTTCCATTTCAACTATGGTATTCTCAAAAGTTGGTGGTTCAGGGTTGTTAGCGATTTTTTCAATATCTTCCAATCCCAGTTCCATACCTTTTAAAACGGCCTCTTTTACGTCTTCTACTTTCATTTTGTCAAAAGCAGGTACACCGTCATAAGGGCCTGTCCATTCTTTTAAAAGGATATTGTCAGTTTGCGCCATGCTGGTTTCTTTTTTTTCATTGTCTTTACAACTTGTAAAGGCAATCAAGACACATAAACTCAGTGTTTTAATGTGTTTTAGATTGTGTTTTGTCATTGGTTTTAGTGTTAATTTTTTAAGGTTGTCAAGATATCGATTTTAAGGCTCAATTGTCTTAATTAATTGATAATTTCTACTTTTTCAATGTAGATGTTTCTTAAAGGCCATTCGGAACCATCGGTTTCTTGAGCGGCAATGGTATCTACAACATCCATCCCATCTATAACCCTTCCAAATACCGTATAGTCGCCGTCCAAATGATGCGCTCCGCCTTGCTGTTGCACAATAAAAAACTGATAGGGCGAGGCCATTTTATAAGGATTTTCAATGTCGCTACTTGGCATACTGACAACACCTCTATCGTGAAGGTAGCCACGGTTGGTATCTGTTGGCAGTAGGTATTGTCCGATTTTTCGACGTTTCTCGGCAATAGCAACATTGTCACTATTGCCTCCCTGAATGACAAAATTATTGACGATGCGATAAAACTGAGTGTTGTCAAAATAGTTTTGCTTGGTTAAAAAAATGAAATTGGCGCGGTGGAATTTCGTCTCATCGAACAACAAAATATCTATCGTTCCAAAAGCGGTTGTAATTCGGACCTTATTTTCCTTATTTTCTTTTTCATACTGTAGAAAAAATTCCATTGCATTTTCATCGGTCAGTTTTGGAAATTCACGCTTCTTTTTTGCAGGTGGCTTCTTTGGAGTTGGAATGTCTTTAGAAGACAGGGAATCTAGGTTGGAATGACTATTTTTTTGACGAGATTGTTTATCTTCACAATTAACCAAGATAAAAAACACCCCGATGAACATTAAAATTCTCATATCTAAATGAATTTTGATACATTTTTAAAATCTATTTCAAAAATAAAACATATTCCGCTTCCGGGACATGCTTCACAATTGAAAATGTCGCCTAAATATCGCAATGAATTGATTGAAAAACAACGTGAGCTTCGGAAATATTCGCGCAAGGCGGGCGTTATGGCCCTGTTTTATCCAAGTCATGATAACACCACCATGCTGATATTGATCTTAAGAAAGACCTACCGTGGAGTGCATTCTGCCCAAGTTGGATTTCCGGGCGGGAAGTTGGAGCCTGAAGATCCGTCTTTAGAATATGCGGCACTAAGGGAGACTTTTGAGGAAGTAGGCGTGCCCATTAAAGACATGAAGGTATTAAGGGCATTAACCGATCTTTATATTCCTCCCAGCAACTTTACAGTGTACCCTTATTTGGGAGTGACGCTTAAGACGCCTCAGTTTTTAAAACAGGATGATGAGGTAGAAGATTTAATTGAGGTAACTTTAACCGATTTCATGAATGATGCCCATGTGAGTTCGCAAATGCTCATGACATCGTTGGAAAAAGAAGTGGAGGTACCCGTATATAAATTGAACGGACATACCGTTTGGGGTGCAACTGCTATGATGCTCAGTGAGATAAAAGACTTGTTAAAAAAAGTGCTCTAAGCTGTGGATTTTGCTAAATTTGTTTTCTGGGGAAGGAGGGAGGAGCAGATATCACAAGTACAATTTCTTAATCGTAAATAAAAACAATGGGATTATTTAAAAAAAACCCTTTTGGACATATACTTTTTGTAAAAAAATGGCTCATCCGTATTCTTGGCGCAGCAACACACAGGCGTTTCAGGGGTTTCAATGAGCTGCAAATAGAGGGTTCTGAGGTCATTAAGAATCTTCCGGATACCAATGTCCTGTTCATATCCAATCACCAAACTTATTTTGCTGATGTCGTGGCAATGTTCCACGTTTTCAATGCCAGCTTGAGCAATCGGGATGATAATATCAAGAACATTGGTTATTTGTGGAACCCTAAATTGAACATTTATTATGTTGCCGCGAAAGAAACGATGAAGGATGGCCTATTGCCGAAAATATTGGCCTATGTGGGATCCATCAGCATTGAGCGTACCTGGAGGTCAGAAGGGAAGGAGGTGAACCGTCAGGTTAAGATGAGCGACATTACGGCCATTTCCAAAGCATTGGATGATGGCTGGGTGATTACATTTCCTCAAGGTACAACCACACCTTTTAAGCCTATTAGAAAAGGAACGGCACATATTATTAAGCGTTATAAACCTATAGTGGTGCCAATCGTTATTGATGGTTTTAGGCGTTCATTTGATAAAAAGGGCATCCGCATAAAGAAGAAAAATATACTTCAATCCATGGAAATTAAAAAACCCTTGGAGATCGATTATGATAATGAAACCATTGATCAGATCGTAGAGAAGATTGAGTATGCCATTGAACAACATCCGTCATTCTTAAAAGTAATTCCACAGGAAGAAATAATGGCGCAACAAGAATTGCACAAACTTAGGAGATGGAGAGTGCCAGAATAAGAAGCGCTCTAACAAGCAAATATTTAGTTTTTTTTCTTCTTGTCGTTGTCAAAATGGACGTGGCAGTTCCAACAAATACGAAACGTAAAATTCAACCCCACGCCGTTTAAGTTAGGTTTGGTCTCTACGTATTAATCTTATACTCATGATACTATGCCCATTTGTTTGAACCTATGTTCGAACTTCGGGCCAAACAAAACTACAGCTCTAATTTTTTCAATTCTCTATAATTTCTATTGAGCTTTCTCAATAACAAACCGTAGATCAGCCAATAGAAGAATAGTAATATACCCATAAGAACAGCAAGGACGCCGGCTACTATCAATATGGTTTTAGCGTAGAACATAAAGAGTTCGCCATTGGCCGCAGCGGCCTGCGTTTTTCGGATTAAGGCAGTGTCCTGATCAAATTCAATATACAGTACCACCACAGTAGAAAGAACCATAAAACCTAAATTAAAAATCACGTAGTTTTTAACTGTTCTGCGTGTTCTTAATATGTTCTCCATAAGTACTTTCGCGCTATCCGTCACCGAGATGCGTCTGAAGTTTTTGTAGAATAGATAGAAAAAATAGATCAAGATCACGTAGCCCATAACGGTCAGTGGGATAATCAGGTAATCAGAGTCAAACTGGTCAAAATGTTGCGCGTTCTTCGAATCTTTTAAGAATAAGGTGAGTCCTGTCCAAAGGGCAAACTCCAAAAGGCTGATAATAAAGATCCATTTGACGATAGACGACGATCGTTTCAAGATCATTTTATAGATAGCATCGGCTGAAACATGAGGATACTGGGTGTCCTGCTGTTTCCAATGTTTTTTTAATAATTCTAATTCATCCATATAATTACGGATTAAGTATTGTTCTTAATTTCTTTTTGATCCTGTTCATTTTCACCCTTGCATTAACTTCGCTAATCCCTAAGGTTTCACTAATTTCTCGATAATCTTTCTCTTCTAAATACAGGAATACGAGGGCTTTTTCAATATCATTTAATTGATGAACGGCCTGATACAGCAACTTTAACTGCTGCTCTTCAGTGTCATCATATTCTTCAGCCTTGATCTTAAACTGAAAGGTTTCCAACTCGTACGTATTGACCGTACGTTTCGATTTTCGGTATAAAGTAATGGCGGTATTCAACCCAACACGATACATCCAAGTGCTAAATTTCGCATCACCGCGAAACTTAGGGTAGGCTTTCCAGAGCTGAATGGTGATTTCCTGAAACAAATCATTGTGCGCCTCTCTATGGTTTGTATATAGCCTACAAACTTTGTGCACAATGTTCTGGTGCTCCTCAAGCAACGCGACAAAACTATGTTCTAATTCTTTGTCCAAATCCAGTGGTTAGTTATAGTGTTAGTAGATAAAAAGTGAGGATTGTTACAGCAATTGGAAGAATTTTTATAAAAACAATACTATGGTTTTGATGTTGAATTAAAGCTTTAATAGAAAGGGAATTGAAATCTGATTTATAAGGTATTAAAGGTCAATCATAGAGAATGTCTATGATTGTTTTAGGAGTCCCATGACGATAAAATATTGCGCCAATGCATACGATAGCATGATACTGACGCTCGAAAACCTTAGCGGCATATAGAATTTATTTAAGGCCAATATGCTATCTGAAATGACGAACAATATAGCGCCTAAAAACACCAAAACGAAACTTATTTTTGAAACTTTTCCCTGTCTTAAAAATGCTGTAATAGCCATTGACAAAATAATAATGATATAAAAAATTACCGGAATCAATAGGTTGCCCAAACTGTTTTTGAGCAGATAAAAGAGTCCGATGGCATACACTATCAAAATTGCTAAAAAACCTACGGGATTGATTTTAGAATTTCTTCGCTTCCAAAATATCAGTATATAAAAAACATGTGCCAAAAAGAAGGAGGCCAATCCAAGCATGAAAAAATTTGGAGATTGGTCAACAAACATTAAAAATACGTCGCCCATTAAAGAAAAGATCAACGCAATTAAAGTGGTGATTTTAGTTTTGGAGGTGAGTGCCCTACTGTTTAGATAAAAGTAAACAATTAAAGCAGAGAGTAAGGATGGTTTTGTTAAGTAACGCCATGTTGATAAACTTTCAAAACTGACACAGATGAGTTCTGCAATTAGAAGTAGAATAAACAGAATGGTGAATTGTTTTTCGGTTTTGGTCAGCATCGGTTGGATTTTGGACCTAAGATACTAAAATGATAGAAATACGGACTTTACCAGTCAAATCTCAATTCGTCGTTAAATTATGACAGTTCGGAACTTTATAATTTCGAAACTACTTGAATCCCTCCACATTTGTGCAATCAATCAAACCGTAAGTACTGTACACCAGAACAGATTTGTTCGGGCCACTAACGGCATTATCGAACCAACTAAGGATTATTATGAAAGCACTATTCGGATTCCTCTTTTATTTCACAATTATAAACAGCTTTGGTCAAGCCACAGTTTCTGGAAGAGTAACGGATGCCAAAGGGCTGCCTATAGTCGGTGCCAACGTATATTTGGAAGGCTCTTATGATGGTGGAACGACCAATGCTTCGGGAGTCTTTTCATTTACTACCAATAAATCGGGGACACAAACTCTGGTTGTTTCCTTTTTATCTTTTGAAACCTTTAAAAAACATGTTGAGGTCGAAACAATGACGAACTTAAAAATTAAACTTCGTGAAGACGTCAATACCTTGGATGCCGTGGTCCTGTCTGCAGGCACCTTTGAAGCGGGTGATAATGGTAAGGTGTCTGTCTTGAAACCATTAGATGTGGTAACTACTGCGAGTGCCTTGGGCGATTTTGTAGGTGCCTTGCAGACTTTGCCTGGCACCTCCACCGTGGCCGAAGATGGCCGTCTTTTCGTGCGTGGAGGTGAGGCTGATGAAACACAGATTTTTATTGATGGCATTCGGGTATTTACACCTTATTCGCCCACAACTAACAACACTCCTACACGTGGGCGCTATTCGCCGTTTTTATTTGATGGTATTACGTTTTCCACAGGCGGTTATTCTGCGGAATACGGACAGGCACTTTCCAGCGTACTGTTGCTCAATACCATTGATGAAGCAGATCAGAACAAAACAGATATTGGTCTGATGACTTTAGGTGGTAGTCTCGGTAAAACTAAAAAATGGGCAAAAAGCTCGTTGAGCGTGAATGCTTCTTATATCAATTTGGCACCTTATGTTGCACTGTTTCCAGATCGAAATGATTGGGAAAAGCCTGTTGAATCGGCATCTGGTGAAGCTGTTTATAGACGACACTTTGATAATGGGCTTCTGAAATTTTATACGGCTTTTGATACCTCCAATTTCAAATTGAAACAAGAAGATATCAACTATGCCGAACGGGGCCATTTTAAATTAAAAAACAACAATCTTTATTTTAATGGGTCCTATCAAGGTATGCTGTCTGATGGATGGTCTGTATTTGGTGGATTGAGTTATACACACGGCAAAACAGATGTTGGCATTATAGAAAATGATATTGATAATATCGAGAATTCGTATCACGCCAAATTTAAATTGAAGCGTCGATTCAGCAGTCGGTTGAAACTGAATTTCGGTGCCGAATATTTTTCAACCCATTTTAATGAGAGTTTCCAAAATGAGAGGGTTACGTCCAATGAATATGGATTTACGGATGATATTGCAGCCACTTTCGCTGAAGCGGATATTATTTTTTCGAAAAAGTTGGCACTTAAAGCTGGGATAAGAATAGATTATAGCCAATTGTTTAAGGCTGCCGAAATTGCGCCGCGATTATCATTGGCATATAAGACATCAAAAAGGAGTCAAGTGTCATTGGCTTATGGTAATTTTTATCAAAATCCGAATAATGATATCTTAAAATTTGATCAAGCTCTCCAACCGCAGAAAACCACCCATTATATTTTCAATTATCAGTATAATGCCAAAGGCCGGATTTTTAGAGCGGAAGCGTATTATAAAAGCTATCAACGCTTGGTGAAATACGACTCAGCGTTTATAGATTTTGAGACCAATTTTGATAATTCTGGTCGTGGCTATGCTAAAGGCTTAGATTTGTTTTGGCGAGATAATAAGAATATTAAGAATGTTGATTATTGGATAAGTTATTCTTATTTGGATACCGAAAGAGATTATAAAAACTATCCGTATGCAGCACAACCTGAATTCGTCAACAAGCATAACCTGTCGGTGGTGGGTAAATATTGGATCGATAACTGGAAAAGCCAAGTCGGGTTTAGTTATACTTTTGCTTCTGGAAGACCTTATACCAATCCTAACGCTGACGGGTTTCTGAACGCTAAAACAAAGTCTTATAATAATGTAAGTTTGAATTGGGCATATCTATTGAGTCCGCAAAAAATTCTTTATTTTTCCGTGAATAATGCCCTGGGTTTTAAAAACATCAATGGCTATCAATATTCAAATACGACTAACGTGAATGGCAAATTTAATAGACGAGCCTTACGTCCGGCGACAGATCAGTTCTTTTTTGTGGGGTTCTTTTGGACCATAAGTGATGACGGGACGGATAATCAATTGGATAATTTATAATTAACAGCGCTGAGATTATAGAAGTGTCCGTATGGCATCATGGTGGGCTTTTAATTTGGTGAAACTTGCAACCGGTTCATTGTTATGCCAAATTTTTTCTGATACGGCTACACCTTTATAACCTAAATCAAAAACTTTCTGAATGGTGCTGAGATCACATTCGTACTTGGCAATAATATTTTTATCGATATCGCTGACCTTAACTTGGATTCCCTCAACGTTAGGTTGATTTCCTGAAACAAATATTGAACTTAGGACATGGTAGTCGTATTCGAAATCGCTATCCACCAAATCATTTAATTCACTAAAAGAAGAGCTGATGGTTTTTCCGAAAAGGTTTAAATCTTTAAAATAGCGGGTTGGAGTTTCGATATAATTGCGCCGTTGTTCTTCTTCAAAGTGAATTCCTTTAAGATCAAACATGTTTGTCAATTCGTGAAAATGATGGAGGACGATTCTATTGTGAAATTTTAGATCTATTTCTTTTATAAAATCGACATGCTCTTGAGAGTTCTTATTTGGTTTTGCCAAATGATAACATTCTAAACCTGCCGAAAAAAGCTGATTTAGAATCTGTGTTTCGTTTTCAATATCAATTTTGGGTGCTATTAGTACAATCATAATGGGTAAATGGTTATCAGCTCCTTTCTTGGATCTACTTTAATTGTCCTTCATTCCTTTGCATAGATACAAATATCTTGAAAGATTGTGAGCTTGAGAAGCCAAACCTTTGCAGTAACCCGTTTATTATAAAATGTGGTGTACGCATCGTGGATTAATTGATTGGGTCAAAGCTTTTATTTTTTGGAATACCATTCTGTTTGCAAACTAAATATATTGCATAAAACTCTTTATTATTATGAAAACAATATATGAAAAATGTATCGCAGCCTGCCAAAAATGCCTGGTAGATTGTCAAAATTGCCTTGTCGAAATGGCAGGAATGAAAAGCATGAATGACTGCCCAAAATGTTGTGTAGAATGTATTGACGCCTGCTTAGTGTCCATTAAAATGATGGCGGCAGACAGTGAATATGCTGCAGAATACTGTAAGTTATGCGCAGAGATTTGCGATTGGTGTGCGGAGCAATGTGAGCAGCACGACCACGAACATTGTCAAAAATGTGCGGAATCTTGCCGTAAATGTGCAGAAGAATGTCGAAAAATAGCTGCATAAATCGATCTTATTTATATCTTTAGTCTATGGCAATACTCGGTAATATTATTAAAGGAATCATTGATGTCAAGGATTCATTTTCTTCAGAACAAAACCCTGTTCAAGAACAGCAGGAAGTTTTAAAAATGTTGTTAACCAAAGCAAAAGATACCGCTTTTGGCAAGCATTATGACTTTGAATCCATTTTGGAATCTAAAGACATGGCCTCTGAATTTGCAAAAAAAGTGCCTTATTTTGACTATAACAAAATAGAAAAAGAATGGTGGTACCGACTTCAAGATGGTGAAGAAGATGTAACCTGGCCTGGGCATCCAAAGTATTTTGCCTTGAGTTCTGGTACAACTGGCAAATCGAGCAAGCGGATTCCTGTTACCGATGAGATGATTGATGCCATTAAAAACAGTGGCATTCAGCAGGTTTTTGCTTTGAGTAATTTTGATTTTCCGGCTGATTTCTTTGAAAAGGAAATTATGATGTTAGGGAGTTCCACCGAGTTAAAGGAGCATAACGATCATTTGGAAGGTGAAATCAGTGGGATTAGCGCAAGTAAAATCCCGTTTTGGTTCCGGCCTTATTACAAGCCAGGTGAGGAAATTTCTAAGATTGACGATTGGGATGCACGCGTTCAGCAAATTGCTGAGAATGCCGAAAATTGGGATATTGGAGCCTTGAGTGGCATCCCGTCTTGGATTGAACTAATGCTTCAAAAAGTCATCAGTCATCACAACTTAAACCATATTCATGAAATTTGGCCAAATCTGCAAGTGTTTACCTCTGGAGGTGTGGCTTTTGGACCTTATGAAAAAAGCTTCAACGCCCTAATGGGACACCCTATCACAATTATTGACACCTATTTGGCATCGGAAGGCTTTGTAGCGTTCCAATCGCGACCAGAAACGGATGCCATGAAGTTGGTAACCGATGAAGGTGCTTACTTTGAATTCGTGCCTTTTCAACCAGAATATATCAGAGAAGATGGTTCATTGGTGGAAGATGCGCCGTCCATTACCCTAGAGGATGTGAAATTGGACAAAGATTATGTGTTGTTGATGAGTACGGTAAGTGGTGCATGGCGCTATGAGATTGGCGATACCATTAAATTTACAGATGTTGAACGGGCGGAGATTAAAATAACCGGCCGGACTAAGTTTTTTCTCAACACCGTTGGATCGCAATTATCGGTCAATAAAATGGATGATGCCATGAAGCATCTTGAAGCGGAATTCTCTACCAAGATCCCAGAATATACAATTTGCGCCAAACGTGGCGATGATGATGAGTTTTATCATTATTGGTATATTGGATCAGAAGACGAACTTAATGAGCAAGAGGTTGAAGAGCGCTTGGACAACTTTTTAAAGGAGGCCAATAAAAACTATAAAGTTGCCAGAAGTAAGGCTTTAAAAGGGGTAAAAGTGACCTTGGTAAACCCTTCGGTTTTTCACGATTGGAGTGGTGCCAATAAGAAAAAGGGAGGTCAGGTGAAAATGGAACGGGTCATGAAAGAAGATAAGTTTAAAGAATGGGAGGCTTTTGTTACTGAGCAATAGTTTCGGCTTCTGTCTTTCTTTTTTCAATGATGTCCATAATTTCCTCCGGAGATAAATAATATTTCTTTATTCGAAGCTTGTAGGTCTCTTTTATATCTGCATTGTTCAAGATAAAATCTTTGGTCTTTAAAATATAGTCTTCCATATTATGTCGTATGGCATAAGTATCTGCGGCACGCTCAGCCTCTATAATATGAGAGTCAGACAAAAGATATTTAATGCCAAACCATATCAAATTGAGTTTGCTTCTATTGGCATAATCCATAATATGACCCAGTTCATGCCCAATCCAACCAATTAATATATCTGAAGGTATATCTTTTGTCAAAAATTTTTTATCCGATATCTTAAAGGTTTCACTTATCAGAATAACATATCTCCTGTTTTTTCGAGTTCTAAAAAAGCTGCCAAAAGTTGGTCTGGCCTGCATGGTCGATTTTTTAATGTTCTTTTTAAATCTAAATTCGATGTGTGTGTCCTTCAGGTCTGGATAGTACTCTAAGGCTTTATTAATTTCTGTTGAAATGGACTCAGGGATAATGTGCTGTGCGTTCATTGAAGTGCTTAAGGTTATGATTAGGCAAAGGAAGTATTTCATAATAGATGTCATAAAATACATTTAATTTCCCAAAAATTCATCCCGTTTTAGGTTTATTTAACGAAAATTCAAATGGGTTAATCTTTAGCTTTTTTGAGTGCATATATCCTTAGTCGTTATGGTGATGTTTCAATTTAATTTTAGTTATTTACTGCTTAATTAAGAGCGTTTTTTTTGCCCCACGATTGTAAAAAGACGGTTTATTGCCCCGAAGGTTCTATTGCCTTGGGGCTATTAACTTTAACCGTCTTTTTTATGTTTTTAGAAAGGGCGCTGACCGTTCAATAGCACTCGAAACAATTTAAATAATGACCGTTAAATTCAACGTCATCTGAACCTTTCAACGGTGATGTCGGGTATGGCTTTTCAACTAAAATTCGTTGAAATTCTTCTGCATAAACCTGGAGTTGGTCTCTTCTGCTTTTTAGTTTGTTTTCAATGTCAAGACCATCCAATTGGTAAATCTGTTCTGGCCATTGGCGTACAGCATTTTCGATAACTGGATCTGTTAACAGTTTTTGTAAGTTTTGTGCTTCTTCAATAAAAACACTTGCTGCCGTACTTTTTAAAAAATAAGCGTCAAAATCGTGAATTAAACCTGGTAAGAACTCAATGTCATCAGTGAAAGGACGGACTTCAGGAGTGACATTTTTATTGCTAATAATCTTAGGAATAATACCACTGATATTAAAAAAGGCATTGTCTCTATCGGCAGGAAGCGGAATGGCAATCTGTTTGCCGTTTTCTTCTTTAATCACCCAGCCCCATTGTTTGGCATGTCGATCCCAATCGCCAATAAACAAATCAAACAATCGTGCCCTTACCAAGGCGTGTTCATCTATCTTGAGTGTATCGCCCAACTTTAATTTGAGTTCTTGTAAATCGTCGGTTTCAATAATTGTTCGGACATTCGAAATGGTTGTCCAATTGGTTTTACTTTCTGTTTCATGTTCAAAAAGGAAAAGTTTATTGCCATAATCTTCATTATAATCTTTTAGAACATCCTGTTTTGGAACGAAATATACTTTTGGAGCTGTGTGCAGTACTTGTGCGGCATCCGCTAAAAAGGCTACAATTGTTGCGGCATACGGATGTTGTGCCGAAATGCCATCGATAATAATATTCTCCAAACCTAAAGTTTTTGCGAACTCGGGAATCAATGGCCCTGGCGTTTTATTAATGCTTCTTAAGGCGTACTTATTACCGATACTGTCCTCAAGTTTTAAAGATTTTGTTTGGTTCCCGCCGCCTTCTTTAACAATGGTAAGACCTCCTAAAAGTGTATCCAAAAAAACAACAGGTACTTTTACTGGTGTTGCCCACGCTTCACGATAATGTTCGCCTTGCATCAGTTTTTTTAAGGCGTTGGCTTCGTATAGCGAGCTTGCAGAAATTGTCAGTGAGTCATACTCCTTAAAATTAATTGAATCAACGTTGTCAAGATTGACGATGGTTGAGGTTCCATAAACTTTAGGGGTGCTGTTTAACGACCAATACAGCAGAATGATAAAAATAACAAGCACCGCGCCAATTATTATGAGAATTTTTTTCATGCCTGTTTATTTTATGAGGTTTAAAGGCGTTAGATTAATCAGTTCAGTGATGGGATGCTTGTGTTTTTATGAGGTGCGCCATTTGATATTGCAGCCAATACTGGGTTTTTGATCTTCAGAAATAGGCTGGTTGTTCAACAGGGCGTTAAGGGCATTTACAATATCTTTTCCTGTTACCGGAATGTCGTTGCCGGGTCTGGAATCGTCAAGCTGACCTCTGTAAACCAATTCCAAATGCGAATCAAATACATAGAAGTCAGGGGTACAGGCCGCATCATAAGCTTTGGCTACATTTTGGCTGCTGTCATATAAATAAGGGAAAATATAAACTTCGTCTATGGCTCTTTCTTTCATAAATTTAGGACCGTCCTGAGGATATTTTTCAACATCATTACTGGAAATAGCAACAAAATTAATGCCTTTTGATTTATATTCTTTAGCCAATTCCACCAATTTGGAATTCACGTGAATGACAAAAGGGCAATGGTTGCATATAAACATGATGACCGTGCCTTTTACGCCTTTGCAATCATCTAAAGTCAGCTGTTCACCACTAACTGTATCCAATAATTTAAAACCTGGTGCCTTGGTTCCGAGAGGCAACATGTTTGAGGGAGTTTGTGCCATATTTATGTTTGTTTATCTTGTAGATGAGTATAAGTTTAACTACATTTTGAGCATGGAAAAGATAGTAACTTTTGAGGAGTTCACCAAAGTTGATTTACGTATAGGAACTATTATTGAGGTCAATATTTTTCCAGAGGCAAAAAAGCCTGCTTATCAATTGGTTATTGATTTTGGGACCTTAGGGATTAAAAAATCGTCAGCACAAATCACTTCACTTTATACTAAGGAAGAGTTGCTAAACAGGCAAATTGTGGCAGTTGTAAATTTCCCAAAAAAGCAAATTGCAAAATTCATGAGTGAATGTTTAGTAGTTGGTGCCGTACAAAAGGATGAAGTATTTTTATTGCGACCAGAGATTCGGGTTGAAAATGGTGCAATCGTAGCTTAATTTTTTAGGACTATTGAAAGAAAACGGCAAATTGAAATTACTATGGTTGCACAGTATGAGAGCATATCTCAGGTTGGCTTTGTTTTTTTATTATAAAAAGATCGAGTGCCATTATGAACAACCACTGCCTTCAAACCAACCGACCCTCTTTTTAGGAAACCATCAAAACGGTTTGATGGATCCGCTTCTTATTGCCACCAAAAAAGGCCAGTTTTCTTATTTTTTAACCCGGGCCAGTGTTTTTCAGAAACAATGGGTGAGCACGTTTTTAAAGAGTCTTTTAATGTTGCCCGTTTATCGGGTGAGAGATGGTTGGGATAGTTTGTCCAATAACCGGGCAATTTTTAAAACCTGTTCGGCATTGCTCTATAAAAATAATGCTATCGTTCTTTTTCCCGAGGGAAACCATAATATCAAACGTCAAGTGAGGCCATTGAGTAAAGGATTCACCCGAATTATTGCCGAAACATTAAGCGAGCATCCCGATATCAAGATTAATTTAGTGCCAGTAGGTTTTAATTATGAGCAAGCTGAAGCATTTGCCGATCATGTCGTCTTGAATTTTGGAACCCCGTTATCTGTAAAACCGTATGAGAAACCAGATTCTCATGCTTCCGTGCTAAGATTAAAGAAAGATGTATATAATGCCCTTACCAAACTCACAACTCACATTGAAGGTGAGGACTACGATACGGTACTCAATAAGTTAAACGATTTAAACGCCGATTTCCTAAACCCGAAAGCTGTTAATCAATGTGCAGCATCAGACTTTAAAGACTGCGAAATAAAATCTGAAAAAAAACAAAATCCCATAAAAGCAATCGCTAAAATGGGATTATGTACGGCTCTTTTTCTGCCTTATCTGGTTTGGAAATTAATTCTTGAACCAAAAATCAAGGAGCCAGAATTTATTGCTACGTTTCGCTTTGCAACGGTCATAAGTTTGGTGCCATTATTTATGATTGTCATGGCAGCTTTTTTATGGCTTAATTTTGGAATAGCTTATGGGCTGCTATACCTTGCTTCAGTTCTTGTTTTGGATTTGATTGCCGTCAAGTTATAACTCCTCTCTAAAAAATATAGCATTCATCATCAGTTTATTAGTCCCAAACCAAAATGCCCTGAAATTGGTATTATCAGTAAATGCTACTACTTTTCCACGCTTCATACGTTCCATTTTGTAAGGCACTGTCAAAGCCAGGCTGTCTAAGTTTTGTTTAGAAATATAGCCACTCAACAATGGGTTTTTAGTGTATTGTATTGGATTGTTGTAGCTCTGCTTGTCTGGATTGACAAATAGTGTGGAATTTCTGAAGATAGGAAGTGTCGCGTTTTTATATCCAAAATTAATAGGATGGGAGCGGTCTAACTTCACTTCAAAAATAGAACCTCCAATCACTTGTGCGCCACTATAATCGCGACGTTGCTCAAAGGTTATGTTTTTAGCCACACGTTCAGATTTTTTAATATCCAATTTCATGAATTTGTTCGTGTTCATCCAACGTAAAGCATTTTTAAATCCAATGAGGGTACCGCCATTTTCAACCCAAGTTGCCAGCTTTTCAGTATTTCGCTTGTCGAGACTTCCACTTGGCATAATGATGGTGTTGTAGCGACTCAAATCAGCTCGGCCCAGATGGTCAGTATCCAGTTTGGTTAAGATCATATCATAGCGCTGATCCAAAAGATGCCAGATTTCTCCCGCATCATAAGACGAAATGCCATTGCCAACAAGAAGCGCTGTTTTAGGAAGGGTCAAGGGTCTAAAATTATTGCTTCCTAAATTGATTCCTTCAGTTAAACCCGTTGAGACAGCGTCAATCTGTACATGGCTTTCTTTGGCCAGTTGGGTCAAAAATTGATAAAGTTGGTCAGCATTTTTAGATTGGTTTTGAACGGGAATCATTATTGTTCCATAATCATATTGCTTGCCGTTGCTACCGAACTGTTTCATTGCCACTTTAGCCCGTAGATCGTCTTTGAGAATGGCGTTTAACGCTTTCGGTGAATAATACTCATGCCATTCCATCAGATAAGCATAATCGCTTTTGGCGGATACCTTTCCGGGTTTCATTTTGAGCTCTGTAACTTGCGCACCCAGATGTGACGATGGGACACCTTCAACATAATCTAAATTAAACGCCAAGGGCAAGGTCCAGGCAGAAACGTCATAAAATAAACTGTCTTGAAACGATGTGCGCTTCTCGAACATGGCATTGATTAACCGCGTGTTTTTTTGATTTTTTGGCACTACATAACTGTAGCCTTTTTTAAATTGTTTGCCATCAATAGTGGCATCTTCTTTAAGCTCATAGATGTCAATTTGATGTCTTCTCAATATGTCAGCCAATTCGTAGGTTTTAGCAGCATCTTTAGCATCACCAAAAACGATGTTTTTGGCTTTTTCCTTGTTGCCTTCGCTCCGAGCCTCATTGAAAAAATCATGCTGGTAATTTAAGATATCCTCCCGCATATGGTAACCTGCCTCTAGAGTAGATAAGGCGGCCGTAAATTGATTTTTGATGGTAAACGGGAAAGTTAAAAGACCATTGTCACTCTCCTGAACATGACCTCTTGAGCTGGCCTGTTCAAAAAGAATGCCGATACCTCCATTAATGTCAGGAAAGGTGGAGCCTTTACCATAGTAGAAATCATCAAAACTTTCTTTAGTATAATAGAGTGAACCAATTTTATCAAAGGCTTTTGCATGATAATTGCCAATACGTTCAGTTAACTCCTGATTTAATTGTGGCGTCAATGGATGGGTTCTACTCGGAATTCCCGGTTGAAAGAAAAAGGTGCTATTGGTTCCCATTTCATGGTGGTCGGTCAGAATGTTTGGCAACCATTTGTGGAAGGTTTCCAATCTTGCTCTTGATTCTGGCAATTGAACAGGCAACCAGTCTCTGTTCATATCAAACCAATAATGGTTGGTTCTGCCCCTTGGCCAAACTTCATTATATTCACGATCGTTTGGATCTGGGTTTAGATTTTTACTTCTATTGGAATTTGCCCAAAATGCAAAACGCTGAAGTCCGTCAGGGTTAAAAGATGGGTCAAAGAGTACCACCATATTGTCAAGCATGTTTTTAACTTCGTTACTTTCTGCGGCAGCAAGATAATAGGCTGCTAAAAGTGCCGCGTTGGATCCACTGGGTTCATTGCCGTGAATTGAAAAACCTTGATTGATTACAATAGGCATGTTGCTGATGTTTACTGATGAATTATCTTCAGTGGCTGCGATGTGTTGCTCACGGATGGCATCAATGTTTTGGTGGTTTTTTGCTGAGGTAATGGTCAGCAAAAGCAAAGGTCTGCCTTCGTACGTATGGCCTCTGTTCTCAAGGGTAATCCTATCTGAACTTGCGGCCAATGCTTTCATGTATTCCACCAACTTGTCGTGAGTAATGTGCCATTCGCCCACCTCATGGCCTATAACCGATTTTGGCGTTGGAATTGATTTATCATAGATCGTATGTTGTGGCAAATAATAGGACAGGTCCGTTTGTTGTTGTCCAAAAATGAAACATGACGTTAAAAGACATAGGGTTAGTAGAAATCTCATTAGTTAAGTATTTTTAGTTAAAGCATAAATATAAAAAAACCGCTACGTAATGTTGCGGTTCTTAAAATAAATTTGTCGTGTGTTGGTTTAAATATCCTCAAATTTGATATCTGTAAACCTTTCAGCAGATTTAATTGGCTCTGCGTCTGAAGAACTGACTTCGGAATTTGAATCTTCTTTTTTGAAATCTTTTTGATGACGTTCGCTGATGACTTCGTTTCCTTTTTCATCGATGATATAGTCTGTCATTTCCCTTAAGATCTCATTAAATTCACTAAAATCTTCTTTGTAAAGGTAGATTTTATGTTTTTTGTAGTGAAAAGACCCATCGTCATTCGTGAATTTCTTGCTTTCCGTGACAGTGAGGTAATAATCTCCAGCTTTTGTAGCTCTGACGTCAAAGAAATAGGTTCTTCTTCCTGCGCGCAATACCTTAGAGAATATTTCCTCTTTCTCCATCATTCCGTGATCACTCATATTTTTTAATTTTAATTAGTAACGGTTTACGTACCAAAAATCTAAAAAAAAAGATTAGTAACCAACATTTTCCGATATTTCTTTTATTTAATGATAAACATAGATCTGACACTAATTTCCTGAAACTAGCTTGGGGCTTGGTAACAAGTAGCTTGTGTAGTGGGTACAATTTGATTATTGGTTTTCGGTAAGCTGCTTTAAGTAGAGTTCTTTGTAATAGCCTTCCACATCAATCAAGGTGTTATGATTTCCTTTTTGAATGATTTGGCCATCGTCAAGTACAACAATCTTATCGGCACTTTTGACGGAAGAGATCCGGTGGCTGACAATAATGGTGGTCTTGCCACTGGTGATTTTTCTAAGATTGTTCAGGATTTTCTCTTCAGTTTCAGTATCTACAGCCGATAGGCAGTCGTCAAACAATAAAATTTGTGGTGCTTTTATGATCGCTCTTGCAATAGAAATTCGCTGCTTTTGTCCTCCAGATAAGGTGATGCCTCTTTCGCCCAAAACGGTATCATAACCTTTAGAAAACCCTTTGATATTTTTATGAACATCGGCGTTTTTAGCGGCAGCAATGACCTCCTCTTCTGTTGCATCTTCTTTACCAAACATGATGTTATTTTTGATGCTGTCCGAAAATAGAAATGCTTCCTGTGGAACATAGCCAATATGCTCTCTTAAGCTGACCAAATTCAGTGCCTTTATTGGGGTGTCGTCAATTCTTATCTCGCCAGAAGTGACATCATACAGACGTCCAATGAGGTCTAAAATGGTCGATTTTCCAGAGCCGGTCTTACCGATAATAGCCATGGTTTCCCTTTGGTTGATCTTGAAACTGACTTGGTTCAAGGCTTGAATATTTGTATCGGGGTAGGTAAAGGATACCTCGTTAAATTCGATGGCTCCTTCAATTAGAGAAGGCTCAGTATTTTGATTCTTTATTGACGGTTCTTGCTTTAGGAACTCATTGATCCGTTTTTGTGAAGCTTCGGCCTGTTGAACAACTGAAGTGACCCATCCCACAGTAGCTACGGGCCAGGTCAATAAGTTAACGTAAATGATGAATTTGGCAATAACGCCTAAACTTTCAATTTCACCGTCTATATATTGTTTACCACCAATATAAATAACAATGATATTGCTCAAACCAATCAAAAAGATCATTAGCGGATAAAACAAGGCTTGAATTTTAGCCAAATCAATATTTTTTTGTCTGCTTTCTGCGGCAAGCACATCAAAGTCGGAATTCGTACTGCCTTCAATTCCGTACGATTTGATCACGCTGATTCCACTAAATGTTTCTTGTGTAAACGTAGAAAGCTTGGCCAACCATTGTTGGACAATAGTACTGCGCTTATGGATGGCTTTGCTTAAAATATAAATAAAATAAGAAAGAATAGGTAAGGGGATAATTGTGTATAAGGTAAGCGTCGGGGCTGACCTGAACATTAAAAAAATGGCAATAATAAAAAGCGTTACAGTGTTTATGCTATACATCAGCGCAGGGCCGGTATATTCTCTAACCTTACCTACGTCTTCACTGATCCGGCTCATCAAATCACCAGTTCGGTTCGATTTGTAAAAATCCAGAGACAATCGTTGGTATTGTTGGTAAACCTCATTTTTAAGATCATACTCAATCTCTCTTGACACATAAATAATGGTCTGACGCATGGCAAAAGTAAAGATACCACCAATGATTGCCGCGCCAATAATATATAGGATGTTTATTAGCAATTCACTTTTAACGACTGCAATATCCGTGGTGATCCCTTTTCTGTAATTATCAATAACATCTACAGAGTTCCCTATCAGCTCCGGTGTGAAAAGAAGAAAAATCCGAGCAACAATCGTAATTAAAATCCCTGCTAATAATTTATATCTGTACTTGTAGAAGTATTTATTGACGTGCTGTAATTCTCTCATTTGTTATTATTGGCCGCTTGAGACTTTCAGAATCTCATAAATTGCGACTATATTTTTGCTATTCCTCGAGGTATTGCTTTATTTTTGAAATATCTAATAAAAACGCAGAACTAATTTTAATCAAATGGATTTAAAAGTTATAAGTTCTAAAGAGCTTTCAAAATCGGACCCTGTTTTTGGCCAAATTTCTTTCGATAATCACGAGCAAATTGTTTTTTGCCACGACAAAGATACTGGTTTAAAAGCAATAATTGGCATTCATAATACGGTTTTAGGACCTGCTCTTGGTGGCACCCGGATGTGGAACTACGACACGGAATTTGAAGCCTTGAATGACGTGCTGAGACTATCAAGAGGAATGACCTTTAAATCGGCTATCTCTGGATTGAACTTAGGTGGCGGAAAGGCTGTAATTATCGGAGATGCCAAGACTCAGAAAACCCCTGAGTTGATGCGTAAATTTGCTGGTTTTGTAGATTCTTTGGGCGGTAAGTACATTACTGCAGAAGATGTTGGTATGACCACCAATGATATGGATATAGTCAGAGAGGTGACATCGCATGTGGTTGGTGTTTCTGAAGAAAAAGGCGGTTCTGGAAACCCATCTCCAAATACGGCGTATGGTGTTTTTATGGGAATGAAAGCTGCCGCAAAATATAAATATGGTTCTGATGCGCTGGAAGGGAAATCTGTACTTGTGCAAGGTGTCGGAAATGTAGGAGAGGCTTTGATTAAACATTTATTAAAAGAAGGTGCTAAAGTCACCATTTCAGACATTCACCGAGCACATTCGGAAGCTATTGCAAATACTTACAAGGTTGACGTTTATGAGGGTGACGATGTTTATAGCCATCCTATGGATATTTATGCACCCTGTGCTTTGGGCGCCACCATTAACGATGATACCATCAATAAGATAAAAGCCCAAATTATAGCTGGGTCTGCAAATAATCAGTTGGCTGAAGAGAGACATGGCCAGATGTTGCAAGAAAAAGGTATTGTTTATGCACCAGATTTTTTAATCAATGCTGGCGGTATCATTCATGTATATTCGGAAATTGAAAATTGGGACAAGCAGGAAATCAAACGGAAAACTGAGGATATTTACAATACTACTTTGGAAATTTTAGAGCGTGCAGCCAAAAATGACGTCACACCAAATGCTGCGGCTCTAAAAATAGCCAAAGAGCGTATCTCAAAACGGGATAATGAACAATTAAAATAAGCTTAAGATATCTTTATCATTTTTTTTTGAAGTTATAAAATAACCTTATTTTTGCACGGCGAAATCGCAATAATGCTTTTTCGTCTTTTTAATTTAATAAGTTCTTACAAATGCTAAACAGAAGACATATTCGTATTAAAGTGATGCAAACCCTTTATGCGTTTGATGGAGGAGAAGGTGACGATTTCAAAAATGATCAGAAATTTCTACTCCAAAGTATAGAACAGATGTATGACTTGCATCTTCTGATGTTATCACTTTTAATTGAAGTCCAAAAGCGAGCGGAAGATTATCAAGGCAAATCGCAAAAAAAGATTTTAGCAACACAAGAAGAGAAAAATCCCAATAGAAAATTTATCAATAATCAGGTTCTGCAAATCTTAAATGAAGATGTGGCGCTTCAAAATGCGTTTGAAAAGCGGAAGATTGATCATTGGTATTTGGATTTCGAATATGTGGATATTATTTTTAAAAGCATTCTGGAAAGCGATCTTTATAAGACCTATATGTCCAGTAGAGTGTCCGATTTTAAAGAGGATAAGAATTTTATTATTGATGTGTTCACAGAGATTATTGCACCAAACGATAAACTATATGAATATATAGAAGATCAGAAACTTACTTGGTTGGATGATTTGCCAGTGGTCAATACCGGGATTCAAAAGATGCTCCGTAAATTAAAAAAGGAGAATAAAGCCAACTACTTTACACCAAGCCTATTTAAGGATACTGAAGATAAGGAGTTTGCCACGGCATTATTTCAGAAAACCTTATTGAACAAATCTAAATTCAATCAAGAGATTGCCGCAAAAACCAAGAATTGGGACGCAGAGCGTATTGCTAATTTAGATGCCGTCTTACTTCAAATGGCGATATGTGAATTTCAGAAATTCCCATCTATCCCTGTAAAGGTCACTATTAACGAGTATATTGATATTGCCAAGGAATATTCTACGCCTAAGAGTAGTTTCTTTATAAATGGCATTTTAGATAAGATTGTTAAAGAATATAAGAGCAATGGCGAATTAAATAAAATAGGGCGGGGGTTGATGTAATGGGAAATAATTACTATTTTTACACCCTCAAATTTTAAGCTGAACAATTTAACCAAAAAAAATAAAACAATGAAAAGATTAATGTTAGGTGTTAGTGCCTTTTGCTTAGTTGCCTTTATGTCGTGTAAAGAAGATGCTACTGCAAAGATCAAATCAGAGAACGTTGCGGAAGCAGCACAAAGAGATGCTAATTCAGGAAATTTTGCAGCGGTATCATTTAATGAGACTGAACATGATTTTGGAACCATTAAAAATGGAACCCCTGTAGAAACTGTTTTTAAATATACAAATACAGGAAGTTCTCCTTTAGTGGTGAGTGATATCAAAAGTACCTGTGGATGTACAGTGCCATCCGATTGGACAAAGCAAGTAGCTCCTGGAGAAACTGGCGAATTTAAAGTTAAGTTTGATGGTAAAGGAAACGGTGTGGTTACTAAATCCATCACTATGACCACCAATACTGAGAAAGGTGCT
Source organism: Gelidibacter maritimus (assembly GCF_014062315.1). Classification (GTDB taxonomy): domain Bacteria; phylum Bacteroidota; class Bacteroidia; order Flavobacteriales; family Flavobacteriaceae; genus Gelidibacter; species Gelidibacter maritimus. The sequence goes on along the minus strand of NZ_JACGLT010000017.1, from coordinate 47,593 downwards.
GAAACCGTAAGAATCAAAGCCATGGTTGAAGGCGGTCCTAATGTATCGGGACAGCCTGCACAACAAGGAGGTGCACAATCTATCATGCAACAACCGGCGCGTAAATATAGCACACAGCCAGGTCACGAAGGCCATAATCACGACTAACTAATTATAATTTAGAATTAATGGGAGAAGGAATAAGTTCGTTTTTACCTTTCATAGCGATGTTTGCTGTAGTGTATTTTTTTATGATTGCACCACAAATGAAACGCGCCAAAAAGGAAAAAAAGTTTGCAAGTGAATTAAAAAGAGGGGACAGAGTGATTACTAAAAGTGGAATGCACGGTAAAATTGTTGACCTTAATGATAAAGATAACAGTTGTGTTATTGAAACTATGGCAGGAAAAATCAAATTTGATCGCACTGCAATTTCAATGGAATTGAGTACCAAGCTCAATGCAGATGCTGCAACTACTACAAAATAAATCTTTATATAAATATTTTAAAAAAAGTCTTTTCAATGGAAGAGACTTTTTTTTTGTGCTTTTTGATAAATTTAAGATGTCGCTGCGCTGCAGCTCTAATGGATATTGAATAATTGTTCTACAGAGGTGTCGCAACTACGTTGCTACAGAGATGCCGCAACTACGTTGCTATAGAGATGTCGCAATTACGTTGCTGTAAAGAAAGAATGATTATTTTGTTATTAAGAATGCCAATTTCGGTGATGGTGCATTTACCTATTCGAAATCGCAATTAGATACGGTGATAAAATATATCCTAAGGCAACCTGAACATCATAAAAAACAATCATTTAAGCAAGAATATGTGGATCTATTAAGTTTGTATGAGATTGAATATGAAGAAAAATATCTTTTTTAGTGGTATGAATGAACAATGTTAACGTATGATTCTGAGTGAATTTGTTATTTTAAAACATTAATTTGGCTACGGTTTTCTATATTCATCATGAAGTCCGATTCCTTTCAAAATCATAGGTTTGATCTTGTCCAACCTGGAAATTTTTGTGGTCTGGCGTTTTGCAGTTTCAATATACTCTACGTATTCCCTTTGTCTTCCTAAGGTGAGTTGTCGGAAACTAAATTCAAACGATGGATTGGTGGTAAACGCTTCATTTAAAACTGTAGGAACACTCACCATTTTTCCTTTGCGGCTAACTTGTAATCCCTTTCCAAGCTTTTGATTTTCTATCGCCTCTTTTACATAGGCCAAGACTGTCGGTCTGTTAATATCATCAATTGATTTAAATCGCATTTGACGCAATGCCTTGGTCTTTTCATTAGCACTCACCAAAATATTTCTGTCATCTTTCAGGAAGACCCCATTAAAAAACCAAATACTGAAATGATTTTTAAAGGCACCCAATCCCAAAACGTTTTTACCGTTTAAGGTGTAAACTGGGGCGTTCCATTTCAAGGTTTCAACCAGCTCTGTAGCATTGATTATTTGTCTTAAAATACCCAATGCTTCAGCAAAATGTGAATTGACTTCGAGGTACTCCTCAATGGAATTTACTTTTTGCATACTTCTTTTTACTTAAAAAATGCTATTTGTTGTTAATTTCTTAATCCCGGTCTATACTAATGGCCAGCGATAAATAAAAAAAGTAGTCTACTTTTTCAAAGCCACTAACTCCGCAATCTTACAAATAACTTGGGTCGCTTTGATCATACTTTCAACAGGAACATATTCATAACGGCCGTGGAAATTGTGGCCCCCCGCAAAAATATTAGGACATGGCAATCCCATATAACTTAATTGAGAACCATCCGTACCACCTCTTATCGGTTTTATAATAGGTTTAATATTAAGTGTTTTCATGGCTTCTTCTGCAATATCCACAATATGCATGACCGGTTCAATTTTCTCTTTCATATTGAAATATTGGTCTTTGATGTCAATTGATACGACTTCCCTTTCGTATTGCGTGTTCAAATCGAAGGTCATTTGCAGCATCGCTTCTTTCCGAGCTTCAAACTTTGCCATATTATGGTCTCTTATAATATATTTCAAAATCGTTTCTTCCACAGCGCCTTCAATACTCGCCAGATGGAAAAAACCTTGATAATCCTCAGTATGTTCTGGAGTTTCAAGCATTGGTAAGGAGTTAATGAACTCCGTAGCGATATACATGGAGTTGATCATTTTCCCTTTGGCATATCCTGGATGCACAATTTTACCTTTAACTTTTACTGTAGCGCTGGCTGCATTGAAATTTTCATATTCCAATTCGCCAATTTGGCTACCATCCATCGTATAGGCCCATTCGGCACCAAATTTCTCAACGTCAAATTTATGGGCCCCGCGACCAATTTCTTCGTCTGGGGTAAAACCAACACGTATTTTACCATGTTTGATTTCAGGGTGTTGTATCAAGTATTCCATGGCAGAAACAATTTCCGTAATGCCGGCTTTATCGTCCGCTCCCAATAACGTGGTACCGTCTGTGGTAATCAACGTTTGCCCTTTATATTGCAACAAATCATCAAATAGATCTGGCGATAAAATAATATTTTCTTCTGCATTTAAAACAATGTCCTTACCATCATAATTATTAATAATCTGAGGCTTAATATTCGCCCCAGTAAAATCAGGAGAGGTGTCAAAATGAGCCACAAAACCAATCACCGGAACTTCATGGTCAACATTCCTGGGCAACGTTGCCATGACATAAGCATTTTGGTCGATGGAAACCTCCTTCATACCAATGTCGGTTAGTTCCTTGACGAGTGCATGTGCCAAATCCCACTGTTTCTCAGTGCTTGGAGTGGTGTCTGAATTTGGGTCTGACTCAGTATCAATGGTGATATAACTAATAAATCTATCAATGATGTGTTGTTTCTCAATCATAACTTTTAATTTAATTATGCAAAATACGGCATATTAACAATAACAACAATAGACTTAAATGTAATTTTTGATGTCGGTTGAGATTAGGATTTTCATTTAAATCTTCAATATATTACCAGATTGATTATTATTGAATGTATAATTTGATATTTGGGAATTGTGGTGTAAAAACCGCGTTCTTTTTAGCTATCCATAGAAATAATCGATACTTTTAACCTACATGTATTCGTATGCTTATCAAATAATTGGTTCGCGACAAGCTGTTCTTCAACAATATATAATTTTGGCCTATGGGCCCATTATAGTTTGATCACAAAATATTAATTAATTCTTAAAACCACTCATTATGAAACAGAACTACATTCTAATTTTTTTAGCGCTCTTGTCATATTCTATTTTTGGACAGAATGTTTCGGGAAAAGTTAACGATGAAAACAATGAGCCTTTAGCAGGTGTGACAGTGATAATCAAAGGTTCTTCTGAAGGTACAATTACCGATTTTAATGGTAATTATGTAATAAAAGCAGCTATCGGTGAAATCTTGATTTTTTCTTATGTGGGATACAATACTGTTGAAAAAACGGTTGAGGGTACCACACTCAATTTGATGATGGAACCGGGTGTGTCCTTGAGAGAAATCACCTTAATTGGAAGTAGGAATCCTTCCAGAACCGCTCTTAATTCCTTATCACCGGTTGATGTAATTGACGTTACGGAACTTACCACGAGTAATCCACAGGTCAATCTTAATCAGATTTTGAATTTTGTTGCCCCCTCATTTAACGCAAACACCCAAACCATTGCTGATGGTACAGACCATATTGACCCTGCCTCCCTAAGAGGTCTTGGACCAGATCAAGTATTGGTGCTCATCAATGGTAAAAGACGCCATACTTCGTCGCTTGTCAACGTTAATGGGAGTTTCGGTAAAGGTAGTGTAGGTACAGATTTAAACGCTATTCCAACAGCATCTATCAAACGGATTGAAGTGTTGCGAGACGGCGCTTCTGCTCAATATGGTAGTGATGCCATTGCAGGTGTCATAAATATTGTTCTGGAGAATGCTACGGATGAGCTTAAGATAAATGTAACCACTGGAGCTAATTTTAGCAAAAACGCCAACGAACAAACGGGTGGTGTTGATGGTGCTACCACTAACATCAATGCAAACTATGGGATAAAACTCGGAGATAACGGAGGTTATATCAATTTTACAGGAGATTTTGATTATAGAGATTCCTACAACCGCATGAAAGAATGGGAAGGCAATATTTTTAATAGATACAATACTATTGAACGTGTAGCATCTAACGACGGCTATGACATTGCAAAACTATTGGATGATGATGTTAGTGATGTTATTAATTACGGAAATCAGGCAGGTTTCAATCTAGATCCCAATGCAACAAAAGCCGATTTGCAGGCCATACTTAGCGGCGATAATACCGAAGCTGAATTAGCCAGCAGAAATCTAAGTCGATCAGATTTTAACATGCGTGTCGGACAATCGGAAGTAAGAGGTGGCCGGTTCTTCACTAATATGGCCCTGCCTATAGATGATCAGGGTTCTGAGGTTTACGCCTTTGGAGGCTTAAGTTCCCGTAAAGGAAGCTCAGGAGGTTTCTTCCGGTTGCCACGGGAAAGCAGAACCTATACGCCGATGTATATCAATGGATTCTTACCGGAAATCAATTCGAAAATATCAGACCAATCCTTGGCGGTTGGCATTAAAGGTAAAATAGGCGAATGGGATGTTGATTTCAGTAATACCTATGGTAAGAATAGGTTTGAATATATTATTGGGAACACGTCCAATACATCTATGCAGAATGCATCGCCAACTAGCTTTGACGCCGGAGGATTTAGTTTTGCACAAAACACGGTCAACCTCGATATCAATAATTTTTATGACGACATCTTTGCGGGTCTTAACGTCGCATTTGGAGGAGAATACCGCATTGAAAATTACGAAATATTTGCTGGCCAAGAATCTTCTTATTCACGATATACGCCTAAGGGTGATTTGATTGTTTCGGTAGATCAAAACCCTGCGCAAGACTTTTTTGGAAGTGAAAGACCTGGTGGTGCACAAGTATTTCCTGGATTTAATCCGAACAATGAGCTCAACCGAGATCGTAATAGTATTGCAGGATATATTGATTTAGAAGCAGATATTACAGATTCATTTTTGCTGAGTTTTGCCTCACGTTTTGAAGATTATTCTGATTTTGGATCGACAATTAATTTCAAATTAGCCTCATTAGTGAAGGTAAATGAAAACCTAAATCTGAGATTGACCGGAAATACAGGATTTAGAGCGCCCTCTTTACATCAAATGTATTTTAACTCGACGTCTACTGTATTTGATGCTTTTGGTGTGGCTCAGGAAGTTGGAACTTTTACGAACGACAGCCGAGCTGCTCAACTGTTGGGCATTCCTCAGCTTAAAGAGGAAAAATCCAGAAGTGTGAGTTTAGGAGTGACGGTAAAAATTCCTGATGCCAATATGAATATTACGCTTGATGGATATTTTGTTGGTATCGATGATCGTGTAGTTTACACTGGTCAATTTAAAGGTCCGGGAACAGATAGTGAGTTGGATCGGTTATTATACCAAGCCAATGCTACTGCCGCTGCGTTTTTTGCCAATGCGATTGACACAGAATCTAAAGGCCTCGACTTGGTAATTACCCATAATACAAATATTGGGACCAATATGGTATTGAAAAATGATTTGGCTGCCACTTTTTCGAAAACCAAAAAAGTAGGACCAATTAAAGCCTCGCGAGTCCTTGAAGATGCAGGATTGGTGGATACGTACTTTCAAGAAAATAGCCGAGTTTATCTTGAAGAAGCGGTGCCAAGAACAAAAATCAACTTATCCAATACTTTGAGCGCTGGTAATTTTCATTTTTTCTTGCGAAATGTTTATTTTGGAGAAGTGACTGAAGCGACATCAAATGTCAATTTACAGCAAGTGTTCAGTTCAAAAGTGGTGACCGACCTTTCGGTAGGGTATCATGTGTCAGATAGTTTCTTGTTAACGGTTGGTGCGAATAACTTATTGGACATCTATCCAGATCTTGCTAAGGAATCTATTACTTGGACCGATGCCAATGGCGCCACACAATCAGGAAACAACCGTAGTACTGGACGATTTGATTGGTCAAGAAGTGCGCAACAATTTGGTGTTGCAGGGCGATTTTTATTTGCAAGATTAAGCTTTACGCTTAAATAATATAATTTAATTAATTCAATAAAAAAACTACCCTATATTTGGGTAGTTTTTTATTTTGACATCTATGTATAAACTATTACTTCGTCCTATTCTCTTTTTGTTCGATCCCGAAGCTGTGCATCATTTCACCTTCAAACTTATAAGATTTACGCATGATTTAGGATTTGCTGGCCTTTTCAGAAGCACATATCAAGTTCGTAATAAGGTACTTGAGCGTGAGCTATTCGGATTAAAATTTCCAAATCCTATTGGTTTGGCGGCTGGTTTTGATAAAAATGCCATGCTTTATAAAGAGCTTTCTAATTTAGGTTTTGGCTTTATCGAAATTGGAACGGTCACACCAAAGGCACAGGCTGGCAATGAACAGCCACGCTTATTTCGTTTAAAAGAAGATGCTGCAATCATCAATCGGATGGGGTTTAATAACGGTGGTGTTAAAGAAGCTGTTGAGCGACTAAAGGCAAACCCTATAGCAGGAAAAAAACACGTTTTAATTGGAGGAAATATAGGTAAGAACAAAATTACCCCTAATGAAGATGCCGTGAACGACTACATTTTTTGTTTTGAAGCGCTTTTTGACTATGTGGATTATTTTGTCGTCAATGTGAGTTCTCCAAACACTCCAAATCTAAGGGCATTACAAGAAAAAAAACCATTGACTGATTTATTGCAAACCCTTCAAAATAAAAATAAAACTAAAGAGCAACGAAAACCGATCCTTTTAAAAATTGCGCCCGATTTGACCAATGAGCAACTTCTGGACATTATTGATATTGTTGCAGATACTAATATAGATGGCGTTATCGCTACCAATACGACCATTTCTCGAGATGGATTAAAAAGCAGTAACAAAGATGAAATGGGTGGTTTAAGTGGTCAGCCATTAACGCAGCGATCCACAGAAGTTATTAGGTTTTTAGCTGAAAACAGTAAAAAAGCATTTCCGATAATCGGTGTCGGTGGGATCCATTCTGCTGAAGATGCGTTGGAAAAATTGGATGCCGGTGCAGATTTGATCCAACTCTATACAGGCTTTATTTATGAAGGTCCTCAATTAATAAAGGATATCAATAAAGCCATTATAGCAAAACAACAACAGGCTTAAGATAGACGGTAATCTTTTAAAATGAAAAGTAATCATTATCCGTATTCCTTTAATGTGAATCGTAAATCTCCCGTCTAATAGCGCAACGGTTTTAGATCTTCTTCTATGATAGAAACACTTATCTCTTTTTCAATAGCTACGCTCGCCTTGGCTATTTCACCAGGTCCGGATAATATTTATGTACTGACCCAATCTTTGGTCAATGGCACTAAAAGCGGAATCGCTACCACAGCGGGACTTATAAGTGGCTGTATTGTGCACACTACACTCTTAGCATTTGGTATTTCAGCTATCATCACAGCTTCAGACGAGCTCTTCTATGCGATCAAAGTTTTGGGAGCTTGCTATTTACTTTACTTGGCCTTTACCGTATATAAAAGTAATGATCAAATTTCATGGTCTGAAGATGCCCCTCAAAAATCTTATTTACAGCTTTTTAAAACCGGCGTTATCATGAACTTGGTTAACCCAAAAGTCATGATTTTCTTTTTGGCATTTTTTCCAGGTTTTCTTTGGAATAAAACAGAAAACACAGTAGTACAATTTTACATTTTGGGAATAACTTTTATGCTCGTTTCCTTTGTTGTTTTTAGTAGTATTGCATTATTGGCAGGGCGTATTTCTCAATTTATACTTAAAAGAAAAGGAGTCGGTACGTTCTTAAAATGGCTCCAGATTATTGTTTTTGTTGGTATTGCACTCTACATAATTGCAGCGTAAATATGATATCGGTTGGGATGATCCTTATCCAAGTTAAGGCCCTCGGAAACCTAAAGCCGGGGGCGGATAAGCCCAGGAGGTATTATTAGGGAAATGTCTTTTTAATGGTGACATGTCTTGAGGGATGAAAATCCACTGGTGGAAATAAAATACACTAATGAGCTGATCCATAGATGAATTGCTCGTTTTGAACGATGTAAGTTACAGTAATACCTGTAATTTATCAGTTAACCAAAATGAGTTTATTATGAAAAAAATAGCATTTCTTACAGGATTATTTTTTGTGCTTATCTCATGCAACAATGAAAAGAAACAATCTTCAGAAACCAAATCTGATAATAATTCGGAGACGGTGGCCAACAAAAGTGATGGTAAATCTTATGATTGTTTAAAAGACTATAATGACAATTACGAAACGCTACTGACAAAGGAAGAGATGGCCACAGTCTTTCCGATAGAAGAAAATGCCAAAGTGAATTTACGTTCAGGCAGCTATGGCGAACATATTTATAGATGGGATAGTGATCGGCCTACTTTTACGATGGAGGTGAGCAATATGAAAATGGATGTCCCAGACCAAAATACGATAGGCATAAAAAACCTTTCTTTTCATTCTGATAAAACAGACTTGAAATCCATTGTCGGAACTTTTGATATGGGCTATAAAAAGCTATCGGATGAGGAATTGGCGCAAATTGAGAGTAATCTTGAAAAGGCAAAGGATGAAATAAAGGAAGCAGGTAAAGATTTAATGAAAGTAAGGGCTAAATCCTCATGGGAGGCCGTTGATGATTTAGGGTCAAGTGCCTGGTACAAGTGGAGTGAGCGATGGGGCGGTGAATTGGTGGTGCTTGCCGGAAGGGCCAATTTTACAATCCTTACAAAAATCAGTAATGACCCAAATGAGAATAAGCAACTGGCCAAAGAACTTGCCAAAAAAGTCATGGCCAAATGCAAGTAATAGTGCAAACTTTTAAAATGGAATTTCGGAAAAACACCTATTTTTCCGTTGGATTAAAGTCACAAATTTTTGAACCTTCTTTTTTTTGAATGGAAAGATTTCTGCATGATTAGGAATTCATATCTTTGATGCATGCAACAGGTTAAGATCATCGAATGTCCACGTGATGCCATGCAGGGCATTAAAGAGTTTATTCCCACTGAAAAAAAAGTTCAGTACATTCAGGCATTATTGCGTGTAGGCTTTGACACGATCGATTTTGGGAGCTTTGTGTCTCCTAAAGCTATTCCGCAGATGGTGGATACTGCTGAGGTGCTTTCCAAACTCGATCTTTCTAAAACCAAGAGTAAACTGCTGGCTATTATTGCTAACACACGAGGCGCAGAAGATGCGTCTAAACATGCTGAAATAGACTATTTGGGCTATCCTTTTTCAATTTCAGAAAATTTTCAAATGCGTAATACCCACAAAACAATTGCCGAATCTGTGGTGACTTTAAATGAGATTCTTGAAATTTCAGATAAAACCAATAAAGAGGTGGTTGTTTATATCTCCATGGGATTTGGTAACCCGTATGGTGACCCGTGGAATGTGGATATTGTGGGCGAATGGACTGAGCGATTGGCAGCTATGGGGGTTAAAATTCTCTCTTTGAGTGATACGGTGGGCACGTCCAATCCAGAGAATATAAACTATTTGTTCTCCAGCTTAATTCCAAAGTATCCACATATTGAATTTGGTGCGCATCTCCACACGACCCCATCATCTTGGCACGAAAAAGTGGATGCGGCGTTTAAGGCGGGCTGTGTTCGATTTGATGGGGCTATTCAAGGTTTTGGGGGATGTCCTATGGCAAAAGATGAATTGACAGGAAATATGCCCACCGAAAAATTACTTTCCTATTTTACTACAAAACAACGTAACAGCCTCGATGCCTTGAGTTTTGAAAGCGCATACAATGAAGCGACCAAAATTTTCACATCCTACCACTAAATACTTTTCAAAACAATTATTTTTTGCAAGATGCTCATTCTCAATATTTGACTTTGATAAGCAATTCCTTATTTTAAATTAATCTAAATAAGCTTTGGAGGTTTTGAAATCCTAACTTACTTTTGTAGTCAAATCAAAACAATTATTTCTATTAAAACTAAATAAGAATGAGAAAAATTTTATTAGGAATAGCGATAACTTCAGCGCTATTTACATCATGCTCTAGTGATGATGACAATTTCAATGAAAACCCACAAGTGGAAGCTCCATTAACCTACAAGTTTATGCGAGATGGAGAATCAACTGTAAATTTTAATGGTCAGACCACCAGAATCAAAATGGCTATGGAATTTCGTTCAGCCTTAAAAGACAATACAAAATCTGCCGCTGATTTACACGGTATGTTTGCACACGTTGAAGGTGATAATGACTTTTCGGATGCCGATTTAAATGCTTCAGGAAAGAATATCCGTAGTAAAGTGGCGGCTTCCAAAGAGTATTTCTCTGCAAATACTACGGTTTCCAATCAGATTAAAGGGTTGCTGGATACTTGGATTGAAGATCAAGCCACTACAGTTTTTCCAAATTGGGAAACTATTGCAACTGCAGGTACGGCCGGTCAATTGCAACAAGCTGGTGGCGGAACCGTAAGATATGTGAATGGTAAAGGTTTAGAATTGGATCAAGCTATTGCCAAAACATTGATTGGTGGTTTGATGACTGACCAAATGTTGAACCACTATTTAAGCACCTCAGTATTGGATGAGGCCTCAAATATTCAAAACAACGACGCCGGTCTTGTAGAGGAGGGAAAATCTTATACCACTATGGAGCACAAGTGGGATGAGGCTTATGGCTATTTATACGGGAATGAAGATGAGCCTTCAGTTCCAGTTTTAGGAGCTGATAGTTTTTTGAATACCTATTTAAAGCAAGTCGATTTAGATCCTGATTTTGAGGGGACAGCTTCGGCGGTTTATGATGCCTTGAAATTGGGTAGAGCGGCAATTGTAGCAAAAAACTACGAGGTAAGAGATGCGCAAGTGGCCATCATTAGAGAGAACATTTCAAAAGTGCCTGCAGTTCGTGCGGTTTATTATTTACAAGCTGGAAAATCGAAAATGGCTGCCGAAGATATGGCAAGTGCCTTCCACGCTTTATCTGAAGCCTATGGATTTATCAATAGCTTGCAGTTTACCAGAGAACCGAATTCAAGCGAACCATACTTCAGTCATGATGAGGTTACAGCGTTTATGGATACCTTAATGGAAGGGCAAGGCTTTTGGGAGGTTACTCCGGAAACATTGGATGCGATGTCTGAAACTATTGCTGCCAAATTTGGATTTACAGTAGCAGAAGCGGCTAATTAAAAAAGACAGATTCAGTGATGGTTCGGTTTAACGGGCCATCGCTGAAACTTTCTAATTGTTTAAATAAAAGAAAATCAGTTCAAATGATTAAAAAGATAGCTTTAGTTTTTGGCCTTATACTTATGATTGGCTGTAGCTCGTCCGATGATTCAGGCAACGGTGGTGATGGTGCTTCGGACAATTTTGACCGTGCAACCTTACTGCAAAACTTGGCCGATAATATCATCATTCCTTCTTACCAAGATTTTGGTCCTAAATTGACCACTTTAAAAGCATCTATTGAAAATTTTGTGGCAACGCCAAATCAAAGCAATTTGGAAACGGCCAGGAATCATTGGCTTACTGCTTATAAAGCTTGGCAGCACGTTGAAATGTTCAATATTGGAAAGGCAGAGGCTTTAAATGAGTATTACTTTTTTATGAACATTTACCCAGTCACAGTTGCGGATATTGAGAATGGTGTCAGTTCTGGAAATTACGATCTCAACACGCCCAATTATCATGATGCACAAGGGTTTCCTGCTTTAGATTACCTATTGTTTGGTGTGGCTGAAGATGATGCTGGTATTTTAGAAAAATTCACGTCCGACCCTAACTCACAAGGTTATAAGACCTATATCACCGATGTGATCAATCAAATGGACAATTTGACGCAGCAAGTCATCACCGATTGGACCACTGGGTATCGCGACCAATTTGTAAATTCTTCAAAAAATACGGCCACCAGTTCATTGAACAAATTCGTCAATGATTTTATTTTCTATTATGAAAAAGGCTTGCGTGCCAATAAAATCGGTATTCCCGCAGGTGTTTTTTCTACTTCGCCTTTACCGGATAGAGTGGAAGGGTATTATAATAGTGAAGTTTCAAAAGCATTGACTCTTGAAGCTTTGAATGCCGTGCAGGATGTGTTCAATGGAAAAGCGTTTAACGGTACCACTTCAGGTGCGAGTTTCAAAACCTATCTGGAATATTTAAAAGTGGATCGAAATGGGCAAAATTTGAGCAACATCATCAACGCACAATTTGATGAGGCGCGGACAAAAATTCAAGCGTTAAATTCCAATTTCAATGAGCAGGTTATCACGGATAATACTAAGATGACCACCGCGTATGATGCGCTTCAAAGAGCCGTCGTGTATCTCAAGGTAGATATGGTTCAGGCTTTTAATATTAGCGTGGATTACGTTGATGCTGATGGCGATTAATTTTTAAAATAATATTTATATCAAAGAAGATTCTTTAAATGCCTTGAAGAATCTTCTTTTTGGTTAAATGGACAATCGATTTAAAACATATCTCAACACACACATACATCCGGCGCCATTGGCGGTTTTTAGGATTGGCTTTGGTGTGATGATGTTACTCAGTATCGTGCGTTTTTGGAGAAACGGTTGGATTGAAACGCTTTATGTTTTACCCAAATTTCATTTTTCCTATTACGGCTTTTCATGGATCAAGCCCATAGGCGATTATACTTATCTGATATTTGCGCTGTGTGGTATTTCGGCATTTTTGATAGCCATCGGATTGAAATATCGTCTGGCCATCATCATGTTTTTTCTGAGTTTTACCTATATCGAACTCATGGACAAAACAGCCTATCTCAACCATTATTATTTTATAAGTGTACTGAGTTTCCTGATGATTTTTTTGCCTGCAAACGCTTATTTCTCCGTGGATAATCTCATCAAAAAGAAAACCTATACAAGCATCCCCAAATGGACTGTTGATAGTATTAAATTGTTGGTGGGCATTGTCTATATCTATGCAGGTCTTGCCAAAATAAATTCCGATTGGTTGTTTAAAGCCATGCCCCTAAAAATCTGGCTTCCTTCTAAATATGATCTTCCGTTTATAGGAAACTCCTTAATGCAACAAGACTGGTTCCATTACGCTATGAGTTGGTCTGGAATGATTTACGATTTGATCATTCCGTTTTTATTGATCACCAAGCGTACCCGATTGTTTGCCTTTGGTCTCGTGGTCTTTTTTCATGTTTTTACACGGGTTTTATTTCCGATAGGCATGTTTCCTTACATTATGATTTTGACCGCGCTTATCTTTTTTGATACGGACTTTCATCTTCGTATTATAAATGTATTTAAAAAAGCGTTGCGACCATTAAACGTTGATTTCACAGCGTTGAAATCTGAAGTGTATCACTATAGGAGAAAAAATCTGGTGCTACCAATCATGACGTTGTTTTTTGTTTTTCAGATTACTTTCCCATTCCGATACCTTTTATATCCAGGTGAACTATTCTGGACAGAAGAGGGATTCCGCTTTTCATGGCGGGTCATGCTAATGGAAAAAATGGGCAATACCACATTTAAAATCGTCGATGCTGAAACCGGACAAGGTTTTTTGGTTGATAACTCCGACTTTTTAACCTCATTTCAAGAGAAACAAATGAGTTTTCAGCCCGATTTTATTTTAGAATATGCCCACTATTTAGGCGATCATTTTAAAAGCCAAGGCCATAAAAATATTCAAGTATTTGCAGAAAGTTATGTGGCGCTCAATGGCCGATTGAGCCAACCATATATTGATACAAATACTGACTTATATAAAGAAAAAGAATCATTCCGGCATAAAAACTGGATTTTACCATTTCATGATGAAATTAAAGGATTTTAGTGTAATTATAATGTGTTTGATAGGCTTTTCTGCACTGTCACAAATTACTGTTTCGGGAGTTGTCAGCAACGCACGAACGCAATTGCCAGTTGCCGATGTGGATGTTTATGACAAAGCTTCTGGCTTACTGACCAAAACTGATGGGTCTGGGTATTACGAATTTAGCACCACAAAAAGCGATCTTATTTTGGTCTTCTTTTCTTATGAATTTGAAGCGAAAGAATTGCCACTAAACCTTACTGAGAACACCAGGTTGGATGTGTCCATAAACGAATTGGGCATTGCTTTGTCAGAAGTGGAAATCACGGCTCGGAAAGCAAAACTATTTGAGTTATCCAGGTTAAAGGATGTCGAAGGCACGTCCATTTTCGCTGGAAAGAAAACAGAAGTCGTTTTGGTGGAGCAGTCCATGGCGAATTTAGCCTCCAATAACGCACGCCAAATTTACAGTCAGGTGGCGGGTTTGAATATTTATCAAAATGACGACGCTGGACTGCAGCTTCATGTTGGTGGACGTGGATTGGATCCAAATCGTACCGCAAATTTCAACACCAGACAAAATGGCTACGATATTAGTGCCGATGTTTTGGGCTATCCTGAAAGCTACTATACGCCGGCCGCTGAAGGCTTAAGCGAAATTCAGATCGTCCGTGGTGCGGCCTCGTTACAATACGGGACACAGTTTGGAGGCTTGATCAACTTTAAAATGAAATCTCCCAACCCCAATAAACCCTTTGAACTGATTACCAGAAATACGCTGGGCAGCTATGGTTTATATACCAATTTCACCAGTATTAGTGGGACAAAAAATAAGTGGAGTTATTATACTTTTTTCAATTATAAGAAAGGCAATGGCTTCCGTGAAAATTCTGAATTTGAATCTAAAAACGCCTATGCCCATATCGGCTATCAGTTCAATAAAAACACCTCATTGACTGGAGAATTGAGCTATATGCGCTATCTGGCACAGCAAGGTGGTGGCTTAACCGATTATATGTTTGATAACGATCCGTACCAAAGCAACAGATCACGAAACTGGTTTCAGGTGGATTGGCTATTATATAATTTGAAATTTGATCATAAATTTTCTGAGAACACTAACTTTAGTTTCAACGCCTTTGGTTTAAATGCTTCGCGGTATGCCCTTGGTTTCCGAACCAATCGTGTGGATCAAATTGATCCGATGGAAGAGCGTGACTTGATTAAAGGCGATTTCAAGAATTATGGTTTTGAAACTCGAATCTTGAGTAAATATGAAATATTCAATAAAGCCTCCACCTTTCTCCTAGGTACTAAATTCTACCGTGCCAATAATGCGGAGGTGCAAGGTCCGGGCAGTGATGGGATAGGACCTAATTTTGATATCCAATCGGAGCGTTTTCCAAATTATCCAAATCAGTCCAACTTCGATTTTCCAAATTTGAATATGGCTGTTTTTGGAGAAAATATTTTGTATGCAACGGATCAATTCTCAATTACGCCCGGTTTTAGATTTGAATATATAAAGACCCAAAGTGAAGGGTTTTACAAACGTATCAATACGGATGCGGCGGGCAATGTCATTTTTGAGGAATTGGTGGAAGACAATCGCGATTTTGAACGCTCCTTTGTGCTTTTGGGATTAGGTTTGAGCTATAAGCCCCACACCGCATTTGAAATCTACGGTAACCTCTCACAAAATTACCGATCGGTAACCTATTCTGATATCAATATCAATAATCCAGCGTTTGCCATCAATCCAAACATTACCGATGAAAAAGGATTTACCACAGATTTGGGCATCCGTGGTAATCTGAAAAATATAGTATCATATGATCTGGGCGTTTTTGGATTGTTTTATAACGGACGGATTGGTTTTATCCAAAAGGAATTTCCAGATGGAAGGGTCATCAGTGAACGTGGCAATGTCGGGGATGCTGTGCTCTATGGCGTTGAAAATTTATTCGATTTTAATCTGAAGAAACTATTTAAACTTAATAATGAGTTTAGCTTAAATTATTTCATCAATTCATCGTTTATCAAATCGGAATACACGGCTTCTAAACAATCAAACGTTAAGGGCAATCAGGTGGAATTTGTTCCCGATGTCAATATCAAAACAGGGTTAAAATTTGGGTATAGAAATTTTATGGCAAACGTCCAGTACACTTATCTTTCACAACAGTTCACGGATGCAACCAATTCACAATCGGCAAATATCAGTGGTGTCATTGGAGAAATTCCGAGCTATGATATTATGGATGTGTCTTTGTCATATACGTACAAGCGATTTAAACTGGAAACCGGCATAAATAATATGTTGGATAAAGCATACTTTACGCGACGCGCCACAGGATATCCAGGTCCTGGGATTATCCCATCGGCGCCACGTAATTGGTATATGACCCTACAGATTAAACTCTAAATTAGCGTCGTTTTTACGAGAATTTATTAAGAGATTTTAATGGAATTGGACTGTAGACTTTAATCTATTGTACTTAAGTGGTCCCTTCACAAAAAAATCAACCTATTCGCGAATGGTTTTGAGGTGAAATACTATCAAGGTAACTTAAATTTTACACTTATTTTAAATAAATTTTCCGTAGATTTGCACGCAATTAAACCGTAATTGCAATGAAAGCACACGAAAGCAAAATAGTAGGTGAGGGATTGACCTATGACGACGTTCTACTAATTCCTGCTTATTCAGAAGTCCTTCCTCGAGAAGTCAATATACAGACACAGTTTACACGCAACATCACCATTAATATTCCTATCATTTCAGCAGCCATGGATACGGTTACTGAAAGCGCAATGGCAATTGCCATGGCTCGAGAAGGTGGTATTGGTGTTCTACATAAAAACATGAGCATTGCGCAACAGGCCAATGAAGTGCGCAAGGTAAAACGTGCCGAAAGTGGGATGATTATAGATCCTGTAACTTTGCCTATGACGGCAACGGTGTTGGATGCCCAACGCAATATGGCTGAACACAGTATTGGTGGTATTCCTATTATTGACGATAACGGCATTTTAAAAGGTATTGTAACCAATCGCGATTTGCGTTTTGAAAAAGATGGTACCCGTCCCATTGTGGAAGTGATGACCAAGGATAATTTGGTAACAGCCCCCGTCGGGACCTCGTTGCAGGAGGCCGAAGTGATTCTTCAAAAAAATAAAATAGAGAAACTTCTTATTGTTAACGATAATTATAATCTTGCCGGGTTAATTACCTTTCGAGACATTACCAAATTGACCACCAAGCCAATTTCAAACAAAGACACCTTTGGACGTTTGCGTGTGGCAGCGGCTATTGGCGTTACCGCGGATGCGGTTGAACGGGCAGAAGCCTTGGTAAAATCAGGAGTAGATGCGGTGATTATCGATACCGCTCACGGCCATACCAAAGGTGTGGTGACGATGCTTAAAACAATTAAAAAGCGCTTTCCTGATCTTGAAGTGATTGTTGGTAATATTGCTACCGGCGAAGCCGCTAAATATTTAGTGGAAGCTGGTGCTGATGGTATTAAAGTGGGTATTGGACCTGGATCTATTTGTACAACACGTGTGATTGCGGGAGTGGGCTATCCACAGTTTTCTGCAGTTTTGGAAGTTGCCGCAGCCATAAAAGGTTCTGGTGTTCCGGTGATTGCCGATGGTGGCATTCGTTACACGGGTGATATTCCTAAAGCACTTGCGGCAGGAGCAGATACCGTGATGTTGGGCTCTTTATTGGCAGGAACCAAGGAGGCGCCAGGAGAAACCATCATTTATGAAGGTCGGAAATTCAAATCCTACCGAGGAATGGGGTCCGTGGATGCCATGAAACAGGGCAGTAAAGACCGATATTTCCAAGATGTGGAAGACGATATCAAAAAATTGGTGCCAGAAGGTATTGTAGGCCGTGTACCGTATAAAGGTGAGGTTATTGAAAGCATCCACCAATTTGTGGGCGGTTTGCGTGCAGGTATGGGCTACTGCGGAGCCAAAGATGTGGCAACCTTAAAGGAAACTGGACAGTTTGTAAAAATCACGTCATCAGGAATTAATGAAAGTCACCCGCATGATGTCACCATTACGGAAGAGTCGCCAAACTATTCAAGATAAATGTTTTATATTCTGTAGAAACAGAAATTTTAAACAAGAAAACACGACTTTATTGGGTCGTGTTTTTTCTATGAGATATTCCGTATTTTAAGTAGGATACACAATGTCCATAACTTTAAAAGTCCGATCTTCTTTTGTCAATTGCAACACTGCTGTTTCGCCAACTTTCTTATCCGTCAAAAGGCGCGCAATTGGTGAAATAAACGAGATTTTTCCTTTAGAAATATCGGCTTCATCAACACCGACTATCTGATATTGTTGTAATTTCTTTTCGTTCCCGATTTTTAAGCTGACCAAAGCTCCAAAGCGGACTTCGTCTTGTGGCTGCTTACTAAGATCAACAACTTTAGCAGATAAAATACGGTTGTTCAATAATTGTAATCTGGCGTTAATATGATTGGTAGCGATACGCTTTTCCTTTTCATCCGTAATATCAAGGCTATCCCGTTCAGCAATCAATTGATCATTTTCAGCTAATAAGGCATCCATTCCTGCTTGGGTCACATAATTAATGACACCTTCAGGCAAATCGGCTCGTGGTGCTACAAATGGAACTTCCTCTTGGTCATCTTCTTTTACGAATCCTCTGCTCATGGTTTATTGAATTTAGTTTAAATATCAATTTTAATAAAATTAAAGAATATTAAGTTGGTTGCAAAATGCTGCTAAATCCCAAAATAATAGATGCTTCAAATTTCAATCTTTAATAGGTCTTTCATAGGAATCCTGTATTGTGGAAAAAAAGAAGGTTGGTGAGCCGTTCTTTTAGGACATTGAGAGTATATTAGCCAACTCAACATTGCCTACAATAAAATAGCATAGTGCAGTCTTAAGATATGATATAAGTAATATGAAACGTTTATTTTCAAATCTATTGTTCAAGGTTTTTATAGCCATAGTTTTAGGGACGGTTTTCGGACTCTATTTACCGGAATCCATTAATAGAATATTCACCACTTTTAATGCGTTTTTCGGACAATTTTTAAGTTTCTCCATCCCATTAATCATTATGGGATTGATCATGCCCGCCATTTCTGATTTGGGTAAAGGCGCTGGTAAACTGTTGTTGCTCACCGCTGCCATTGCTTATGGGTCTACTTTATTTTCTGGCTTTATGACCTACTTTGCAACCTCAAGCATATTTCCACAGCTTTTGGAATCGAGTGTCAATAGTACGGCTGAAATTGCTGATTCCGGTCCTGAATTAATGCCCTACTTCAGTCTCACCATCCCACCTGTATTGGATGTCATGACGGCATTGGTTTTGGCATTTGTTATTGGTTTGGGACTTTCATATCAAGAAAAATCAAGTTTAAAACTGGTTGTTAAAGATTTTGAAAAAATCATTATGCAGTTAATTACTTACGTTATTGTGCCATTATTACCACTTTTTATTTTAGGGATATTCGTTAGCATGGCTTTTAGCGGACAGGTGTTTTCAATATTTACCGTATTTTTAAGTATTATAGGCGTCATTTTTGCCCTGCACATTTTATTGCTGTTGCTACAGTACACCATAGCCGGGATTTTTACCAAGAAAAATCCGCTAAAGTTATTGGCCACCATGATGCCCGCTTACTTCACGGCATTAGGAACCCAATCTTCGGCGGCTACCATTCCTGTTACGCTGGAACAGGCTTTGAAAAATGGCGTTTCGGAAAAAATAGCAGGTTTTGTCATTCCTCTGTGTGCTACTATTCATTTGTCTGGAAGTATGATGAAAATTACGGCCTGCGCCATGGCCTTAATGATTTTACAAGGCGTGCCGTTTAGTTTTACCCTCTTCGCAGGATTTATATTTGTTTTGGCAATTGCTATGATTGCGGCACCAGGAGTACCTGGGGGCGCGATTATGGCTGCTGTTGGTATTTTACAGTCCATGTTAGGTTTTAACGAGGAGATGATGGGCTTAATGATTGCTTTATATATTGCAATGGATAGCTTCGGCACCGCATGCAATGTTACCGGTGATGGCGCAATTGCTCTTGTAGTAAATAGGGTAACAAAGGAGAAAATGATAGCCTAAATTCTTTTGAAATATAAAGAGGATAATTAACACTTAATAATCCTCTTTATATTTTAAAGCTCCTGTTTTTAGATGCTTGTTGCCCCAGCTTCTGCAACGGCATGATCATTTTCAACCGAACTGCCACTAACGCCTATGGCACCAATAATTTCGTCTTTTGAGTTTTTAATTGGGATACCACCTGGGAAGGTGATCAATCCGTTATTGGAATGTTCAATATTGTAAAGTGACCCTCCTGGTTGTGATAATTCGCCAACAACGCCTGTATTCATATCGAAAAAACGCGCTGTTTTAGCTTTT
The DNA here is from genome assembly GCF_014062315.1 of Gelidibacter maritimus. Taxonomy (GTDB): domain Bacteria; phylum Bacteroidota; class Bacteroidia; order Flavobacteriales; family Flavobacteriaceae; genus Gelidibacter; species Gelidibacter maritimus. The sequence goes on along the minus strand of NZ_JACGLT010000017.1, from coordinate 27,301 downwards.
TTGATGGAAATATCAAGTGAACCTAACCATGCACCGTCCATTCTGGCAAACGCTACTAAGTTTGCTCCTGCGTCAACAACGGCAATGTTCATTTTTGTGTCAATGGCAACAGCTTTCTTTTTTGCAGCTGCAATGGCTTTTTCTGCTTGATCTAATGTCATATTCATAATGTCTTTTTTTTATTCGTGTTATTATTCAAATGCAAATTTACGACCAAGGTTGAGGTATTGAGTTACTATATGAGTTCATTGACTTATGAAAACAGGTCAAATTTTAAATAGAAAATGAGAAGCTAAATTTGTGAAGAGATTTCGCTTGGGCTAAAACCGAATTTGTTTTTAAAGGCAATACTGAAGTTGGACAAATTGTTGTATCCAAAATCCGAGTAAATTTCAGAAGGCTTTAAAATACCTTCTTCCAAGGTTTCTTTGGCTTTTTGAAGTCGTTTCTCCTGTAACCATCTCCCAGGAGACACCTTATATTCACGTATAAAATGACGTTTAAATGTGGAGAGGCTCATATGGCATAAAAATGCAATTTCTTCTAACCTGAGATTGGAATGTATCTTACTTTCGACAATTTTTTTAAAGGGTGAGCGCCCATCCCCAATGAGCGATTGCAAATAGTGTTTAAATTTCCGACCATATTTTTGGATGAGGTAGAGCATCAATTCTTCAAATTTCACAGAGAGGAGGTTGTCCATGAAAATATCTGGAGCATTCCCAATCGTGTTTAAAGAATTTAAATAGGAAGTGATGTAGGCATCATTTCGAATAATAAAATAAGGAATGTCGTCGTTTACCATCGTCTCATTGTCCATATGCTTCTCTAAAAACTCTTTCAGTATTTTTTCCGAGAAGAATAAAAGCTTACAATAATAAACAGCTTCGGTTTCGAGTAATTCTGTCCATAACCAATTCCCTCTTTTTAGTAATAAGGATTGGTCCTTGTTTACGGCAACGGAGGTGCCTGCAAAGTGAACCTGCTTTTTGCCTACTTGTAGAAAACTGAACATATGCATGCTTAAATTCACCTTGCTTTTAACGACGTCACTGGTCATTTTGAAGTCATGGACGAATAAATCTGGCCGCTCAGCTGACTTCGGAAGGTAAATCTCAGGAATGTTTTCTATTGGCATGTACAGCTGTTTTCAGTTTTGGTAAAATACAATTTTATAAATTATAACTGTGGGTTTTGGAGTCCTCTCGCTGTCTTCTTAACACTATTTTGCGCCCATAACCTATATTTTCATCTCAAACAGACTAAACGGACCGGTCTTATAATGTTCGGGTAAATCGCTTGTCCATTCAATGTCGCGGATGCCTTTATGTGTAAAACCGGAGCTGATATAATAGTTATTTAATCTGTCATTTCCACTATACGTGTCCATTCTGATAAAATCGATAGTCCTTTCCTTTGCTAAGGCTTTGGACCATTCTATAATTTTTTTCAAATATGATCGGCCTCTATATTTTGGGTGGGTTGCAATCCGATGTAAGTAAATGGCCTTATCCTGATCTGAATTTTCCCAAACAATAGGATCATCAAATGTAATGACGAAGGTGGAAGCCAATTCATTGCCTTCCATAATCTTAAAATGCCGATTCTCATTGATTTCCTTTTCGATGAGTGCCCGATCAAATCCTTGCCAACTCTTATTATTTATCGTTTTTTGATAGGTGGTTGCAGCATCGTATAAAGTGAATATGTTGTCAATATCTGCGAGAGTACTTTGTGTAATATTCATTACTAAATTATTTATAGGCTCTTAAGAACCGAGTTCCATGATTAAACCACAATATATTAATTTGATTTATTTTTTCTGTGATCTCTAATTGTCAGAATCATTGAGATTATTAAAAGCACACTACAAGTAATTAATAGCCAAAATTTAAAGCTCTTTGGTTCAAATTCAAAAACGGTGTAGAAGGTGGTCGAAATAAAGCTAAGAACTATAATAAGTAATGGTGCCACAATTTTTCTCATCAGTTCAATATTTAGCGTCTAATACATTGAGATTCGACCGACATGAAAGTGTCTCTTCGTCAAGCATTAAATGTACGAAACTCTCCTGGAAAATCATAGTTTCAAACGCTTGGAAATTTCATAAAACCTGGCCCAAGCAAAGGTGTTTAAACGGTCTGCCATTATGAGCGGGCATGAACTCTTTTAAAATGAGAGAATATTAAAAGCGGAACTATTTTAGGTTTTAATTTTTGAACATAAGTTTATAGACCCAAGTTCCGAGATAATAAAATACGACCAAATAGCCAATGAAAAGCAAACTTCCCAAAATCCACCCCAAAGTGCCCAGTGTAAACACAAAACTAAAAATGTAAGTTTCAATACTTTCAATGGGTTTAAAAGATACTGGAATTTGGTCAGGTTTTGATATGGCATCAATTAGCAATATCATGATAATGTATCCGACCAATAACCCAATACAGCCTGAAATTATTTTGTTTTTATTTAGTGTCCTCCGCCTCATATTTAGGTGCTCTACTGCATCAAATGATATTAATTAACCGCTGACTTTGAAAAGACGTTCATCACAAATACTCCGGCTACAATCAGTGTGATGCCAATAATGGCAGGCAGATCTAAGGATTGTTTAAAAATGACTATTGAAATTATTGCGGAGAGCACAATCCCCAATCCGCCCCAAATGGCATAAGCAATTCCCAGCGGAATTGATTTTAAGGCATGTGAAAAAAAGAAGAAACAAATGGTATAGGCTACTATCGTTAAAATGGTGGGGATGGTCTTTGAGAACCCGTTTGAGGCCTGCATAAAACTAGTGCCTATGAGTTCAAATACGATAGCTAAAGATAAAAAGAGATACTTCATGAATGGTGATTTTATACCTGCAAAGAAACAACAAATCTGAAGGAAGTCAAACCCGAGATTTCGACAAAATAATAATGTAATCAATAGGTTTTTCAAACGAATAAGCGGCATCAACTACTGATGCCGCTATTCCTATAAACTGCTGAACCCTATTTAAAAATGCTTTGAATCCATAAGATTCCGAAGCCGGTTTAATAAAATGTGGGATACAAATTAAAGTTTTTCCTTAAAAGAAAATCGATGAGATCAGAACTATTCGTTATAGGCTTTTTCTAAAGCCTCCAAAAACACCTCTTCGGGCTGTGCTCCAGAAAGCGCATGTTTATTATTGAAAACAAAAAAGGGAACTCCAGTAACGCCTATTTGTTTGGCTTGCATCTGGTCTTCGGCAACATGTTTATCCAATGCCGAATCATTGAGTTGTTTTTCTATGGCTTCTGCTTCAAAGCCTAAGCTTTCGCCAATTTCGACTAATACCTTCATGTCATCAATATTTTTACCATCGGTAAAGTGTGCTTTCAGCAAGAGCTCTTTGGCCTCGTTTTGTTTATTGATCTTTTTTGCGGCATGCATTAACTTATGTGCATTAAAGGAATTAGCAACCACCGCATCCTTAAAGTTAAAATCTATACCCACTTCCTTTGCCATTGCGGTCGAGTTTGCCAACATTTGTGACATTTGGTCCTTGTTTGCACCTTTGTTCACGAAATAATCGATAGTAGATATGTCCGGATTGGTGCGTAAGTTGGGATCCAATTCAAAACTTTTCCATTCTATCGTGATGTCGTCCTTATGTTCAAATTGCGATATGGCATTTTCTAATTTCCGTTTTCCGATATAGCAAAAAGGACATCTAATGTCCGACCAAATTGTAATTGTCATAGTCTGTGTATTTTTAATGAATATTTTTTATCGTCATGTTAAATCCCATCAACGAAGTCCCTAAAGACTTTTTTATGAAGCTCAAGATCGACTTCCGGCGCCAATGAAACCCGTACAATATAGTCTTTGTCGCCTTCTTTGGTAGTTCCTTGCGTTGAGGTGGCGGGAATGGTCCAATAACACCCTCTAAGTTGCCCGTAACTCACACAGAACTTACTTTCATGGGGGATCTCAGTAATCATTAAATTGATTAATTTCAGGTTCAGGGCTCTTTTGTAAGCTTCCCGTTCTTCGTTAGAAGCTCCTTTGGTGGGAAGATCCAATGAAAATACCGATGGGGTAAAACCTTCTTCGGCCAATTCCTCAGATACAAAATTGATTTTCGCCGCAGGTAAGACCTCATGGATATAGTTTACAAAGTCTCGTGTGTTTTTATAAGCATCTTTAATGCGCTGATTCATTGAAGGCAATTGCTTGGCCAATACCTCCATTTGAAGGTCTGTAGCCTCATTATCGCACAGGGAAAGATGGAGTTCTATCTTGTCCATCAATGCTTCAGTTTTTTTATTTCCTACACAGTAACCCGCTGTACATAGTCCACCACTGGGGAATTTTGATCCGCTGGCGTAAGATATGGTGCGTACCGTGGAGAGGATGTCCTCGTCGCCCAAAAAGTGGACGTTTGGACAAAAGGTCTGGTCTAAAATAAACACCGGGTCGATAGCCAAGTCGCCATTTGTTGTGTGACGTTCTCGACTTAAAACCTCTTTTAATTTTTTGAGATCTGGAACTTCAACTCTTGGGTTTGTCGGAATTTCAGCAATGATGTAAGGAATGGCATCTTCTTTGGCAATATGGTCTAAAACGCTGGCGATGCTTTCCACCATATCGTTATCACCATCCACCAATAGATCAACTACATCCACCTTATCAAGGCAAGCAGCAACGCGCCTTGCTTGGTCGTTGGTGCCACCATAACAGTTGGGAGGTACAATAAATTTGATGTCTTTTCCCGGATGTTGTTCCTGGGCATTGTGAATGAGTCCCATCATAATGGCATACTGCATGGATAGTCCGCTTGAAGCCACTAATACCTTTGAGGTACTATTCGTAATCTGATTAATGGTCTTCTCAACCTGCACTTTGTTGGCTTCCACATCAGTGTTTTGCGGTATGATAAAGGCGGTATCGATCATCATATTTAAGGCCGATAGACAATTGGCAGGTGTCATGGCAATGGTTTCTCTTCGTCTGACATGCTGAATCTCTGAAATATAATTGTCGTTTTGATCCCCATTGACTAAGATCACACTACCAAGCTGTGGATGCGTAGTCATATAAAAATCGATGTTAGGGGAGAGGGCAACATTCAAAAATTGGTCGTGTTCTGAAATAAAAATTGTACTGCCCTTAAATGGCGCAATGTTCTCAGTGTTTTTTACCTGTATCAATTCAAATTGATAACCATAAACGCGTCTTAGTAGTTCAGCATCAAAATGATCAGGTAAAGTCTCGGAATAAAGAATCTGAGTGTTTTTACCTGCTAATAAGTTTTTTCTTAGAATGGCTAAAATTGGGGCTATTTTTGACGAAAAACTAATGACATTCTCGGGTTTGAGATTATTTGAGTGTGCAATTTTCCATTCCAGAATGCACGATAGCGGATGGCCAAGCCGAATATAATCGTAAGCCGTAGGAAGGTTGTTTAATGCTGATGTTTCATAATTGTTCTCCTGAAACAAACGCTCAAATTCATTCAAGAACTGAGTTTTGGCCAAATCTTCATCATAGATATCAAGGCGATGCGTGGTGGTGGTCAACCAGCCGGTGGGCATGTTTTTCAGAACATTTTTTATATAGTCACTTCTTTTTATGTCTTTCATTAATTTGTCTTTTGATAGGGCGAGAATATACAATAATTCGTCGGGGTTTGAAAAGTCTTATCGGTGGATTTGCGATAGTATTTTTCACCGTTTTGTATCGTAATAAGTGGCGCTAGTTGAGTAAGTTTTTTAAAAGAAAATCCTCTCTGTCTTATTTTTGGACAAAAAGGATTTTTGTTATTTAGTCTGCTCGAACACTTGATTATGCACGGCAATAGAACAGAAAGTCTTAGTTCTTAAATACTAATTCTCCGTCTTTTTTCAACTCAAGATTATTCCCTTTGCCTCTGAGTTCGTAGTGCTCATTTTTGTACCAAATTCCTGAGGCAGGTTTTTGACCAACCAATTCAATTTGGTCCCCACCATCTAAATAAGCCTTTACTTCATTGGTGGTGTTGTTAAAGGTCAAATCGAGTGTCTGTCCTTTTTCGTTTTTAAGCGAAGTCTGAACAATGTCATCATTATGCTCATATATAACTTCACCATCTTTGGTCAACGTGATGTCATTGCCTTTTCCTCTAAGTTCATATTGGTCATTTTTGTACCAAATCCCCGAGGCTGGGTTTTGTCCTTTTAAATCAATTTGTTCACCACCGTCTAGATAAACTTTCGCCGTATTGGTGGTATTATTGATGGTCATATCGAGGGTTTGCCCTTCCTTGTTTTTCAAAGAGGTCGTTATGATAGCGTCATTATGGATAAAGACGAGCTCGCCGTCTTTTTTCAACTCAATATCGTTGCCTTTTCCTCTCAATTCATAATGCTCGTTGGTGTACCAAATTCCAGATGCCGATTTTTCTGCAACCAATTCGATGGTTTCTCCTTTGAAATTTAAAGTGGCAGTGCCTTTTGTATTATTAAATATCATTTCTAACTTGTTGCCGTCTGCGTCGATTGAAGTGCTTGTGACGATATCGTCAGCAACTTGTTCTGAAGATGTTGTTTCAGTGTTTTCTTGTTTTGGAGATTCTTTACAAGAGCTTAAGAACAATGCGGTTAACATTGTCATTGTTAAAATGGATTTTGTCATTATATTCTAATGGTTATTTGGGTTTTTATTTTCCCGTGGGAAATTGTTAATTTAATTCGTTCCTATTTGTGCAAAATCTATGCCATTGCACCCGATTTTTAATAGTGATTTTAATTGTTTTTGTCGATTTATTTCAATCTCTGATCAGGTGCAACTTACAAGTGATTGGCGTATTGGATTGCTCACATAAGACCTATAATGGGCTCTAATTTAATTTAATGGATGTCGAATAAATTTTACTCAAGCCGTTTGGATTGTTTTGTATGTAACTTTTAAAATCGGTAATGTCCTTAAATTTCTTTGGGGTGATTGTTTCCCGTCTGCTTGTAAAATATAAAAGCTGATTATTTTCATCATAAAAAGGACAGAATTCCATGTATTTTGAGTTTATGGGAAGTCCCATATTGGTCGCTTTCTGCCATTCGCCGTTCTTATCTTTTTTTGAAATGTATAAATCACCACTGCCGTGGCCATCTTTCTCATTATATTTTGTGAAAATTAGGAAATCTTCCTTTTTAGAGATGAAGGCATTGAATTCATAGCCATCACTGTTGATGTTTTCGTTTAAAAGTACGGGCTCTGAATAGTGTCCATCTTCCCATTTCGAAAAGTAGATATCGTCTTTTCCGAGACCGTCGGGAGCGTCCATCGTAAAATACAGATTGTTATTGTCGCTTAGGGTCGGGTAAAATTCATCCAAATTGGAGTTGACCGGCTTTCCCATATTTTTAGGCTCAGACCATTCAGCATCTCTATGGAGTCTGTCAACATACCAAATGTCGAAATCCTTTTTCTCTTGGGAGGATTCATCCAAAGGACGATCAGAAGCAAAAAACAAGCGATTGCCATCACTCGATAAAAACGGTTCCAAATACGTAAACCCATCACAAAAAGGTAATAATTCAGGACCAAACCAGTCGTTGTTCTCTTTTTTAATGACCGCTATCTGTGAAATGGCTGTGCTTGGACTCTGTAAGGTGAAAAACGCTTCATCCGCATCTCTTGAAATACAAAAATCTCGCACATTAAGAAACTCATTCAATTTGTTGTCAAAATGTACCAGCCCAGGTTCAGTTTGCGCTGATAAAGAATTTAGAAATAGAAGGAATACGATAACGATGTTGACTCTGACCATGAATAAGCGCTTTAAATTGTAGTTTTATTTATGTCACCTCCCGATGAGGTGGACTTTTTGATTTTTGGAGGATAAAGATAAAAGTAATCTTATTCTGTCACATGTTTTTTCTGAATTTTCAGATCGTTTTTTCAAGCGCGACATAAAGCTATCTGTCAGGATTTGTAAGTGTGGAGGTCAGTAGTCGAGAATTTGGCAGAGTAGGTCAGAAGTGCTTCAATATCTCGGCTGTTCCGGATCCCAATTCATGCTGATGTCCAGAATTCTTTAATACGGTTTCAATAGCGCCTATGGTAGCCAATAAATCACCTTTATTTACTGATCCCATATGTCCGATTCTAAAATACTTGGATTTCAAGTCTGGCAAGAGGCCTCCTGCGAGTATAATGCCTTCCTGGTTTATTCCTTGTAGGAATGCTGAAGGATCTATTTGACTTGGATAGTACGGGGCTGATAAAGTGTTGGAAGCAATATCGTCACTTTTTGACAATACTTCAAGTCCGATAGCTTTTAGTGCAGCCCGCATGGCTTTACCTGCTCTTTGGTGTCGTTCAACGCGCTTGTCAATGCCTTCCTTTACAATAGCTTTTAAACTTTTCTCCAATGCTATGATAAGATTGACGGGAGGAGTACCAAAATATGAAGCTTGTTTGTTTTCGTAAGCTTTCATTATTGGCAACCAATTGGCCCAATCGGCATAGTAATTGGCCACGGGGCTTTTTCGTTGTTCAAAGGCTTGCATCGCTTTTTGAGAAGCGACTAAAAGTGCCAATCCCGGAGGCACACCTACGGCTTTTTGTGAGGCAGTAAGCACGACATCAATGCCCCATTCATCTTGTTTGATGTCTTCACCGGCAACCGAACACACACCATCAAGTACTGTCAAAACCCCATGTTTTTTGCCTAAGGCACCAATCTGTTTGGCATCATTCAATACGGCGGTGGAGGTGTCCACATGAGTGAAGGCCAATAATTTATAAGTTTTGGCTTGGAGCTGTTGCTCGATACGTTCCATAGAAACGATGTCGCCCACTTCAGTTTCAAGGAGGTCAATGTCAGCGCCATAACGTTTAAGGATTTCGGCAAAGCGCAACCCAAAGTAGCCCGTAGAGACCACAAGGGCTTTATCACCTGATTCTATGAGGTTGGCTGCCGCCATGTCCATGGCCAATGTGCCTGTTCCTGCTACAATGAATGCTTGGCCGGATGGGCTTTGGCATACGTCTTTGAATAACTCTAAGCAATTGGAAAAAACGGAAATAAAATCTGGGTCAACGTGGCTTGGCGTGGGGATTGCCATACTCTGTAGCACATCGTTTTCAAATTCTATTGGACCCGGTATCATTAGTAATTTTCTCGATTTCATATATTCTGATAGGATTATTAACTATGGTTTGATCGTTGAAACGTAGCGCGTTTCACTACTGAATTCCTTTGCTATTGATAAAGGAATGGTTTAACAAAAAGATTTGATTTTTATTTAATGGGTTTAAAGTCTTGATTGCTTGAAGGTGGCGTATCGGGTGTTTTTACGACAATAAACTCCATTTCTACGGCCTTATGACATGCGTTGCAAGTGTTGGTGAGTGTGTTGTAACTACTATTGAATAAAGCAGCATTTTTTTGGTCAATGGCCTTGCTAATACTATCTATTGGTGGCAAGATCATACCAATTAATTCGGTTTCTTTTCTTCCTTTATGATATTCTTCAATATCTTCAATGGCTTCCATCATTTCGTGTACTTCAAAGTCGGCAAGATCCCAGTTTTCGTTTTGCCCAGCAAACCATAGTTTGGCGTGATGTGCCTGTATGCTCCCCATGAAATCTCCGAAACCAGGTTTGTAAGTATTGGTAAGTTTGATTTCCAAACTGTTGATTTGGTCTTGTAATTCTTTGGTTTTATCGGTCTGCTGGTTACAGGATACAAGACCTAATGACAATAGGAATAAAAGTGTTTTTTTCATTGCAGTGTTTGTTTTTGGGTAGTTGCTTATATAATGACGCCTGGCGGTTGGTGTGTACTTCACTTAAGGTAAAACACCTAATGTAATAATTATAACATAAAAAGAGAAATAGATGTTACCAAAAAAATAGGCATCTGAGGTATTTGATGGATTTATGAAAATTGAATCCTATTAAACGGTTATCGGGTGGGAAGGACGATATACCATAGCGTTTTTTATTGGTTGACATATTGTGTTTTTCCACATTGGCCAAAGCTTTTTTTACGCTCAAAGTCTATCTGGTTATGGTCTATCTGGTTGTGCTATGCGAAATCTGTAATTAGCAAAGCAAATTGCTCTTATGTAGTAAAACGCGATGTGGTCACGTTTTTTTAAAACATATACTGATTTTTTTATATGATGGATAGGAGGGTGACAGGGGATAAATCAAGTCAACACAGTGCAGTTATTCTTTGATCAATTCTTAATAAACCTTCTGAAATTGGCTCACTGTACCCAGACGCAAAATCTTTTGAACATTTGCCCAGAAAGTTAATAAAGCACTGGAAGGCTTTTCAGTCAGTTTTGAAAACAATAGCAAGTCGTTTACAAACTTTTCTTCGTTTTCATTCTCCGGTCGGTAGAAGGCCATGTGCCATTCTTCAAAAAACCGGTGTTCGACCTTATTATCCCACAACAAGGTTACCGATTGGTGCCGGGCATCGGTTTTGATTTTTCCATAGACATGTAGTACGTCCTTTTTTTTCCCTTCAAGGATTTGTACAAAGCTATTGTTGTGGTAAATGAGACATCCAGAAATATTCAAGGCTGAATTTGTAGCTATCGCCTCCGCTAATATGGCTTCTAAATCTTCAAAGTTTAATAATGGACTCGCAATGGAGCGGTAGCTTAACTGATACATATCTATTTTATTCCCACCAGTGGGTTTTAATACCCCGAGGTCTTCTCCGAGGTTTTTGGTTAACCTTGTGATAACTCAGGCGTTAATATAGAACTGCATACGTTAACCTAAATCAGGGACAAAAATAAAACCTTTTTTAGAAAACGATCATTATTGAAGCTTTTTTTCCAGATTTCTGATCTTAGGACACAACACCTGCAAATCACAAATAAATGTTTTAAGTACCTTCATTTTAATCAGGAACTTTTTCTTCCAATCTATAAAACAGGAGTCGGCTCTGTTTGTTCATAGGCAATAAAAGTAACTTCTTCTCTTGTATATAAGCAATATCGCCAACACTTTGTCCCACCTGAAGTACTTGTTGGGTTTGACCTTTGGCATCAACTAAATGAATATTTCCACTGTTCCAATCCGAGATGATCAAACGGTCTTGGTCATAAGGTCTAATCCCATCCAAATTACCAATGATGGTCGTTACTGAATCAATCGATTTTGTGCTCATATCTATTTTAGACACTCTACCGCCTTGTGGTTGGCTGCCCCAAGAAGCAACATACATCATGTTGTCTTGTATCAATAGACCATTCGGACGATCTAAATCTTCATGCGCTAACCACAAACCAAAATTACCATCGGTATCCAACTGATATATTTTTGAGGTGCCTGTATCGGAGACAAAAACATTTCCAGCAGAATCAATGGCAACATCATTTAAAAACTGTAAACCTTCAAGACTATATTTTTTTATTATTTGCCCAGTCTTCAAATCGGCCTCAACGAGTTCGTTGATATCAGATACATATAATTTATCTTCAGTAATGGCAATTCCTTTTGGGTCGTTAAGATTGCCAATAAACGCCTCGTCAATGAGCGTTCCATCGATTGTTATGGTGGCAATGGAACCATCACCATTCTCAGTGCCACCGATTAAAGAAGCATAAATAACATCGTTTTTAGCATCGTAAACTGCCGATTCGCAATGGGTGAGTCTCAAGGTTTCGGTAATAAAAGTTGCCGTAGGTGGTTTAAGGATTTCTGGGGTAGATTGCGCTACTGCGCTACTGAATTTGCAACTGCTGCCAATAAGCAATACGCATACGGTGTAGATAATGTGTTTCATGATTGAGTGTGTTGACCTATTAATTTACAAATTGCAGTGCGGACCCTACTTAACGTTAGTGTTCTTATCCAAGTGGAAAAGTGAACTTTATTAGAGGAGGTTGCAAGAATTGGTATTAAAGATAAATAATTTTTATTTGTAACGACTCTTCATCTGAAATAATGGCCACTAACCTGACAATCGGTTCCATTGTAAGATGGATGAACTATGTAGCGAATTAAATTTAGAAATTATACTTTGACATACCAATCATCCCATTTAGAAAGCGCCTTGTATTTTCTACTATAACCTTTTGCTTTTAAAAGCTGGTATATTTTTTCTCTACTTTCAGTAAAATTATGTTCAACTGTAATGACTTTGAAAGCGTACTTATTGAAATCGAAATGAGAGAGGATTTCATATTCGCTTCCTTCCGTATCAATAGAGAGATAATCGATGTTATTTGGCGCATCATATTTATCCAATAAATCGATCAGCGAAATAGAATTGACCTGATAACTCTTTCCGTCGGCTCTCCTTTTTTTGTGCCGATCGCTATTGTTGAACTGCTTAATGGTCGAAAGCTCCTTGTGCTTGGTTTCGTTAAAGTTTAGCACTGTTTCTGAATCACTCCAAACGCAATCGGTTTCTATATTGCAATTTCTATTCGCTTTTAAATCGTCATGCCAATCCTTTGCAGGTTCGGCCAAGATTCCGTTCCAATTAAATTGATTTTCCAAAAGATGGGTATTGCTCAAATCAACACCATTGGTAGCACCAAATTCGACGAAAAAGCCGTTTTCCTTAAAGTCTAACTGGTGAAGCACAAAGATATCCTGCTTTAATTGTGATTTAGAATGCTCGTAAGATGAGATGTGTTTAAGGACATCTTCTTTTTTAAGATCTAAAAAGTCGCCTCTTTTGAGTCCCTTTAAAAGTTTGTGATTTTCGTAAGCTGTTGTAAGTGTATTCGAGTTTAATTTTTCAAGGATTTTTTCAATCATTTAGGTCGTTTTTATTTAGACTTGGAGTGCAATAGCCGTTAGATGCCACTGCTTTATTTAACTTTTAGAAGCACAAATTACAACCATTCACTAAGTTTTTCTATAAATAAAACTATAAATTTTTAAAAATATTATGTTCAAGATCCTAGCCGATGACCCAATGCGCGGGATATTTGGGCTTTTAAGTTTGTCCAAAAACGGTATCACGAATCCTAATTAATACTATGCGTAAAACTTTTAAGTAGCGAGCCGTAGGTAGGATAAAGTTGAGACTTCAAAATGAATGGCGGCTACAAAATTGCAATTACTCCTAATTTTATAAGATATCTTTTCGTTTTAAAAGGATCGCTAAAATTATGGGAGAAAGCAAATGATCTCCATCATAGTATTAATGATATTAAAGTATTAATTTGTTTTTTCAGAGGTTCAGATTAAATATTTGAACCCCTATATATTGTTCTAATAATTTCAAAAACTAATAATTACATATGCAAATATTAACAAAATCAGCCGATGTGCTGGCGGCAAACACAACGGTAGACTTACTTATTGTAGGCTCGGGTACTGGAATTGCTACGGCATTAGCAGGCCATGAAAGAAAATTAAAAAGCTTGATCGTTGAAAAAACACCTTATGTTGGTGGCTCCACTGCATTATCTGGTGGTGCTTTTTGGATTCCAGCCAATCCTATCCTCACTGAAAATGGCTCGGAGGATACCCTTGAAAAAGCAGAGACATATCTCAAGGCCGTCGTTGGGAACGATTCCCCTCCTGAGCGATGGCAGGCTCTTCTTAAATATGGAGGTGCCACTGTGGAAATGCTGCAACGTACCACCCCAATGTCGTTTTTTTGGTCTAAAGGATACTCAGACTATCACCCAGAAGAACCGGGAGGTGATGCTTTAGGTAGGACTTGCGAGTGTAAGCCTTTTGATCTTAATCGGTTAGGGGATGAAATCTCAAGATTTAGACCAGGTCTGATGGAATCATCCTTGCCTATGCCAGTAACTGGGTATGATTACAAATGGTTGAACCTGATGATGCGCAAACCCTTAAAGGCTTTTCCTATTATTTTCAAAAGACTTTTTCAGGGTGTAGGTGGTAAGATTGTTGGGAAAAACTTGGTGGCGGGAGGTCAGGCGATAGCTGCTGGTTTATTTGCTGGAGCAATTGACAACAATATTCCCGTAGCAACTGATACAGAATTAGTGGAATTGCTGATGGATGGCGATCATGTTGTTGGAGCGGTTGTAGAACACGAGGGGAAAACGATAGAAATAAAAGCGAAACGAGGCGTAGTATTGGCCGCTGGAGGATTTGATCATAATATGCCTATGCGCCAAAAATACCAATCCAAGTCATTGGGTGAAAACTATAGCTTTGGAGCAGAAGGAAATACCGGAGATGCAATTTTGCTTTCCCAAACAATTGGCGCAGATCTAGATCTTATGCGGGAATCATGGTGGTTCCCAGCCATTTCACCTTTAAAGAAAGGCGAAAATCCAAAGGTTCTCTTAGCGGAGCGTTCGTTGCCAGGAAGTTTTATGGTGAACGCCACCGGTAAGCGGTTTATTAATGAAGCTACGGACTATATGAGTTTTGGTCAAAAGCTCTTGGCCGAAGAGAAAGCAGGAACACCCATTGGAGATATGTGGTTGGTGTTTGACCAAACCTATCGCAACAGGTATATCCTTGGCGGATCTGTTTTCCCGAGAGCTGAGCTCCCACAGGAATGGTATGATGCCGGAATTGCTGTTTCAGCTGATTCTCCTGAAGAAATTGCAAAATTGACAGGCTTGCCTGTAAGTGATTTCAAAGCTTCTTATGATCGGTTCAATGCTCTTGCAGAAACTGGTAAAGATGATGATTTCCAAAGAGGAGAGAGTGCTTATGACAGATATTATGGAGATCCAACAATTAAACCCAACCCTAATTTATTAGCGCTTAAAGGAAAACTTTATGCCGTTAAAGTGGTGCTGTCCGACTTGGGGACCTGTGGCGGTCTCGTGGCAGACGAACATGGCAGAGTTTTACGTGAAGATAAATCTGCAATTGAAGGATTATATGCCGTTGGAAACACAGCTGCCAATATATTTGGAAGGGTCTATCCGGGTGCTGGTGGTACAATCTGTCAAGGTTTGGTCTATGGCTATATTGTGGCAGAACATGCAGCGGGTAAGGTGACAGCTTAGGAGAAACCGTTCAACTGGAAGATTTGTAGAACAGCCAGTGGGTAAATAGATGTCACCCATTTTCTCTATACCTTTATTTATACGTGTTGATAAGACCAAAATCAAATGGGGTCCAAAGGCATGCCTTTAAGCCGCTTTCCTTAAAACCGGTGTTGACCCATGTATTACAGGTGTTGAATATCGTGTAGTTGCCATGCGCTTTATAAAAATCATCCGATGGCGTATACCCTTGATTGGGAAGGATGATTTTATGCCCACTCCCATCTGTTTTAAAACTATTGCGCAAGTAGCGGTTGAGCTGTTTTAATTGGATATTGGATAGTTTAACTTCAGTCCAATCGGATTGTTTGGTGCCATATCTGGAAATATGGATTAAGGTGGAGCTCTTTATGAACAAGGCCTTTAGGGCATTTTTAAGAGTTAAATCGCTCCAGTTGGGGGTGTTGATATAAAAGTTTTCTTCACCCCAGCCGAAAGATAAATAAGAATCACCATTATCGTATTTGATATCCTTAAGCAGCGGTTTATCGATTTGTGTGATCGGAAGAATGATGTTTAAATGAACGCCATTGGTGCTTAAGTAAATTGTTTCCGTATCTATTTCAGTTTGATGGCTGTTGTTTACGGTAATAAATGTCAGTAATAATGAAATAATGATGTACGAAAAGGGCAAGAGAAGCAACCATAAGACCCCTTTTACCAGCTTTTTTAAACATTTCATTTTTTGATATTTCATGATGAATACTAAGATATGGCAAAGATTTCAATAGCAAATTGCATCTCACTATTTCCTCATCTGTTACGAATCCATAGGTCAGTCTTGATCACTTGAAGATTTAGGGCTACAAACAACAATGTTAGTACAAACAGGCTGCTTATTCCGATTTATAGAGTTCAGGGGTCACCGCAATATCCAATACAAAATCGCCATTTCTATCATAATATTTATAGTCCAACGTAATATTGTTGTCGCGATAGATCTTTAATTCCGGACTGTTTTTGATATTCTCAATGATTTCCGGTCGGACATACTTATTGACCGTGTCTAAATTCACTTCTGATTTTGCCATATCAATAAGTGTATAGTAATAGATGAGATTCGTTTTTCCGAGACTCGATACACTGTCCAATCTTGTAAATTGATCAATTTGCTTCGGCCCCTGTTTGTTCATTTCCGTGACCACTTTTTTCAGCTCCAATTCTAAATCGGATTTAAAGAACTGTTGTACAACATAAAAAGAAATGGCAAAAGCAATGATACCTACGATGATACCGATTATTTTTCCTTTTTTGGTTGATTTGTTTTGATCCATTGTTAATTAAGATTTGAGTACACTTCTTTTTTGTCGGGCCATGAAAGGTGCAGCGGTATTATCTTTTAAACTTACTGTTTAGGTGGCTAAATCTACCACCTTTCTGGAAATTGTTGTAGATGTACCATTGCAAGTTTTCAACAAACTCAGAAATATGGGCTTGGTGCTCATTTAGTTCTCCCATGAGGATGCTGAGGTTCCTGATAAAAAGGGGAGCGTATTTTTAAAGGGCACGGAGGTACGACTGATTTTTATTGGGTTCTTGGTGCACTGCTCCTTCGATCAGAATACGGGCGACAACCAGAATCATGTACTCCCACCATAGGGCTGTCATAGCACGAGTCCTCCCTTTAGCATCCCATGCTCATAGTTGGTGGACTTGCCGACCCTACCGCTCAATCGAAACTCAATTTTTTAAACTAGCGAAGCCATTCATAAAAAATTGATAGTTGTCCCGATTGTTATCGAGATTGGCGGGATCTTTGGGTTTTGTTTCTCGAGGCTCTGCGTCGAAGTAAAAAAAGTAAGTCTAATTTGATACCTCGCACCCTCGGGTCGAGGTAATTTATTGTTATGGTGTGCAATGACATGATAAAAGCTTGATGTGGTAGCCTAAGTAAGATAGGCGAATAGAGCCTACATTCTAATTTATAGGTGTCAGCGGATTATCTTATTTTTTTGCTCAATTTTGCCATTTTATCAGATAATTCAACCAAATCAGTAAGTAACATATGAACAGCATCCTCGCTCAATACACCTCGTTTGAGATCTTGTGGGATTTCCTTGTTTTTATCTGCCATAACATCTTTTATATACTGCGATTCATAATAGGTTTTTAAGGTATTTAAATCGATTAAAGAGTCTTCCAGATCGTTCATTGCCTTATCAGACTTTTCAACCACTAAAGTGAGTTCGTCCAATATTTTTTCCATTTTCATAATTCGGTCTATCGTATTTTTCATAAGTAGATATTGTTTTATATAATCTATTTTAAGCGAAACGTGTTATTTATCGTTCCAGTCTTTCAACCGCTAATCTACTATCTTTGCGCAATAATGCAATAAATAATGGGTTAAAGTGATTCGTTGTGTTAATGAGAACCAGTAGAATGCCTGCGCCAACGGGCTCTGAGTTTCCTATTTCGACCAGATAATTGTAATCCAGAATTAATGTTCCTAATGATCAATCCCAAATTCACAGCGCCAATTAACAACTCCATTAGTTGAACATACAAAAAAGTGTCATCAATGGTTTTGTAAATTGCGTGATAGTAAAGATAAATTGCCAACGACATTAAAATGATCCCGTTAAAAGCAATACATTTCATTCGCTTCATTTTTTTCGCAACAATCGGATGCTTTGAATTCCCTGCGAGTTTTTTTCCTGATATTGCTAATACCGGCATTGCAATTAAAAGCAGGGGAAGGCAGTATAGTATCCCGGTTTTTACTTGTTTTATAAACAAATCTTTTCCAGTGATTTCTGCGACTAACGAAAAGCTGAAAAAACAGCTAATTGTAACTGTAGCAATTATTGTTGCAACAATGTGGACTGTAACTATTTTTGACCGTTTCATTTCCTAAGGTTTTAAGAATCAAAACTATGACTATAATTACTCTTAAAATTGCAAGAATCGGAAATCGGGAATGTTTTCACGTATTTTTTTTGGTGACTTACCTGTTATATTTTTAAACGTATTCGTAAAATGAGCTTGGTCAGCATAGTTCTGTGAGTACGATACAGAGGTCAATGAGTCGGTGGAGTGTTTCATTTGGAAAATGGCCTGTTTCAATTTTACCAAATGGATATATTCTTTTGGCGAACAACCAATTGATTTGTTAAAATGATTTCGGAGTGTTCGGCTGGAAACTCCAATACTATCAGCGAGCATTGAAATGGATATAGTGCCTTTATGAGATTCAATATGGCTTATAGCTTCCACAACAATGTTAAGGTCTTTGACCAAAATGGTTTTTAAAAAAATGTTCTCAACTTCTATAAACATTTGCTGTGGATTGCTGCATTTAGTTATGTTATCCTTAAAATTTTGTGCGTTGTTTCCAAACAAATCTTTTGTTCTGATTAGCCAGGGCATTTTAGAAATATTTTCGTCGGTCAAATAAGCTAAAGTAAATGGTCTGACGTGGGCACCAATAATCTTAACCCTGTCTGTTAATGGTTTAACGGAAATTTGATTTTTAGATATTCGAGAAATAATCATATCCGCTATAATGGTTTCTTCGGTGGAATGATTGGTAACTGAAAATGGATGATCAAAAAAATATCCAAATGTAATTCTCGGAAAGGGAATGACATTTTCCTCTTTTAATGCTAATGCGCTAATCGGAATATCAATAAAAAAGTAGTAATCTACGAGTTTTTGTAGATGGGAGTTGAATGGTTTCTGTATGATAAAGTCATTATTCAAATGGAGGATTTTTAATAGGACATAACAAATTATGTCTCAAGGTCATCATAATGTCCCTCAGGACAACACGAGAGGCCATTGTGTTTTTTTAGCTCAACTGAACCCATACACCACCCTAATCTAACACATTTCTTTAAACTATGTTAAATTAAAATCAGTCATTTTTTAAGTTATTGTCAAGGTGAGTGGATTCAACATTTGTGATTCACACACGTGCAAAGTGTGTATCAGTTGAGAATTGGATGATGTAACTAGCTGCAAATACTACAATTCCCAGCTTTGATAGTGTCCTATGCTGGATTACAATACTTAATATTTAAATGCTGTGAAGCGTAAGTTATTGTTATTAAACTGAGGCACATCATTATCCTCTTTATCACCAATGGTTTGAAGCACTTGCTACGGCCAAGACCTTGTATCTGAGTTGTATGAATTAAAAATGTAAATTCTTTTATATAGCAGAATGTAAAGAAAACAAAGTACAGTGCGCCACAAGCCTTAAAATCCATCTTGAAATTACTACCTTTGGTGCCGCTTATAAAGTGAGTTTATTCCCAAGAAGTTTTTTGAACAAGGACTTTATTCCTATACTTTTAATATTTAGATTGACAGCAATCACAAATGTTTTTTTTTTGCTTGCTAAGCATTTGTTCAGAGGCCAAAATAGAAAAGACACCATGGGCAGTGTTTCTTTAAAAATAAAAAATGATTACGACAGATACCACTTTAGAACTTTTAAAAACCCATTTCGGATATCGCACATTTCGGCCTAATCAAGAGCAAATTGTCAACGATATCATCCATGGAAATGATGTTTTGACTATTATGCCAACGGGTGGAGGGAAATCGGTCTGTTTTCAGTTGCCTGCCCTGGCACTTTCAGGAACTGCTATTGTCATTTCGCCGCTGATTGCCTTAATGAAAGATCAAGTGGATGCCCTGTTGACCAATGGCATTCCTGCGGCATATTATAACAGCAGTCAAGAGGCTTCTGTACAAAATGACACCCTTAAAAAATTGCAAGACGGCCATTTAAAATTGATTTATGTAGCACCGGAAAGCTTGCAAAACCTTGCGCCGTATTTTTCTGCAATAGAGGTCAGTATGATTGCTGTTGACGAAGCGCATTGCATTTCATCTTGGGGCCATGATTTTAGACCCGCTTATACGCAATTGGGCTACCTGAAAAAGCAATTCCCAAATAAACCTATTGCCGCCTTTACGGCCACGGCCGATAGCGCAACGCAACAGGATATCCTTAAACAATTGAATATTCTGGATGCCAAAGTACATATGTCTTCTTTTGATCGGAAAAACCTCTATCTGGAAGTGCGTCCCGGGAACGATCGTATCAATCAGATCATAAGGTTTTTGAAAACCAGACCCGATGAAAGCGGCATTATTTATTGTTTGAGCCGAAGAAGTACGCAAGAGGTTACCGCAAAGCTTAAAAAAAGCGGATTTAAAGCCAAAGCGTATCATGCTGGTCTTTCGGCCGAAAAACGAAATAGCATTCAGGAAAGTTTTATTAATGATAAGACTCCTATTATCGTGGCCACTATTGCCTTCGGAATGGGTATTGACAAAAGTAACGTCCGATGGGTCATCCATTATAATATGCCCAAAAACATCGAGGGGTATTACCAAGAAATAGGACGTGGTGGACGGGATGGACTACCTGCCTATAACATTTTGTTTTATTCCTATGCCGATGTGGTTCAGTTGAGAAGGTTTACGGAGAATGCCTCCAACGCCGACTATCAAATAGCAAAATTGAACCGCATGCAGCAGTTTGCTGAGGCTTTAAGTTGCCGCCGCATTGCACTTCTCAATTACTTTGGAGAACACCATACCGAAAACTGCAACAACTGCGATGTTTGCAAAACGCCACCACGATATTTTGACGGAACTATTCTCACCAAAAAAGTGTGTTCAGCGGTTTATCGGCTTAAACAACAAGAATCAACTGGGATGGTCATAGACGTTTTGCGGGGAGCCCAAAACGCTCATGTTTTTGAAAAAGGATACCAGAACATCAAGACTTACGGCATTCTTCATGAGATGTCCTGGTTGGATTTGCAGCAATATATCATTCAGATGTTGAATCAAGGGATTTTGGAAATTCGCTTTCATGAAAATGGACGTTTGGTACTGACGCCGTTGGCCAATGCCATTTTATTTGATGACCACCCAGTACGTTTGGCCAAGCCCAGAAAGCAACTGCAGGCAGCCAAGTCCGATCGTCCTAAACATGCCACGGGTTCCAAACTGTTTCAAAGATTACGTGAACTTCGCTCCGCAATTGCCAAAGAAGCGAAAATCCCGGCTTATGTGGTTTTTAGTGATGCAACATTAAAAGATATGGAAGCAAGACGACCTAAGACAAAATCAGAATTTAAAGAGGTGTTGGGCGTTGGAAAAGTGAAGGCGGAGCGGTACAGTCGCTATTTTTTAAACGCCATAGCTGTATATGAATCGGAGGAGACTTAAAGTTGTGTATTGTTAACCCATGAACACAGCATCAGTTGGAGGTTAAGGCCTGCGCATCAATTTCTATACCCATTAATTTTGCAGGAATTTTTATTTTAATAGGACCAAGGGAGGTGTTGAATTTTTCGTTGGAAAGATATAAACGATGTCTTGTTGGCGTCATTTCAAAAAGTGCAATGCCTTCAATTTGATGCCCTAAAGTAACGATATCGGCCATTTTTTCTGAGACTTCGCCCGAAAACAGGTCCAAGCTGTCTTTAGGTATATTATGGATGGTGTAGAGAAATGGAGCTTCGTTAGCGCTATATCCAATAAAATAAGATATATGATGGCTTCATCAGGAGCATTATCAGCCCCGGTAATTAGTCCGTTGGTGTTGTAGCTACTCACTAAGGTAGCACTATGGATCCCACCGGATTTTGGAATGGCATACACATTCGTTTTATGATCCACCCAGTTTTTGGTAAATATTAGTAGACAATCACCATACGAAATAAGACCTTCCGCATCCCAATTCGTGTTTTTTGGATTAGGCGTAAAATCAAGTTGATCAGCATAACTGTAGCTTATAATTTCGGCGCTAACCTCACCATCGGAAGTGTTGTAATCTGCTTTAGATATTTTATAGATTTTAAGATCTTTCCTGTTGCCTGAATTATTGCCAATATCGCCAATATAAATATAAGCCGCGTCTTGGGCTATATCTTCCCAATCGACATTGGTAGCATTACTTATGGCAACCGTTCTTATCACGGCACCTGTGGTGGCGTTAATTTCGTATAATTGGGCTTTTCCACCACTGTCGGTATGTGTAATCAGGGTATTGTTATAAAAGAGAAGACCAGAAGTTTCGTCCAAAACGGGGGTTTCTAAGCTTGTGATAGCTTCGGCAATTTGTGCGTTGGCCGGTAATAAGCCAATCCAAAGAAGTAGGAGTGTAGCTATAAGCTTCATGAATTATAAGTTGTGATTGTGCGTATTTAACTCTGGGTTCTTATGTTAATAACTCTGTTTATAGCACTTGTATTGTTGTGGGTCAGGATTTAAATGTTGTAACAATGTGTTTTACTCCAGGTCAAATCAGTTATGGCACTTGTTTCAAACGAGCGCCAGAGATGCTGAGCAATGCCTTATCCTCGGTTTGATACCTACCAGTGGGTTTTAATACCCCGAGGCTTGCCTTGATTGAAAAGACTATTCCTTATTCATACCTCGTGGGCTTGCCCGCCAGCCGGTCCAAAGGGCACCCAGGTTCTTGATTATAAGTTATCTTTGTTTATCGCACAATTTATAGACTTCATCATGGTATTATATAATTGGCTTGATAACTTAGTATAGGTGTCTTCTGTCTCTTTTTTCTCAAACGACAGATCATTCCAAGAACCCATTCCGCCAAACACAAACGCTTTGCTCGCCGACATCAACAGTTGCTTGTTCTCCAAATCATAATTATTCCAAATGATTAAGTCGTAATGGTAGAAGTCAGATTCTGGATTTTCATTTTCAAGAGTTTCTTTGGCATTTTTAAATATTTTCACCCAATTTTCTGTGGTTTCTTGATGGGCAAAATCAATTATATTTTCGAGACAGGTTTTCAGATCTTCTATTGTTTGGCTTACGTCAAACTGTTGATTTAAGATAGGTCGGTTTTCCATGGCTTTTATATAAGTAACTTGCCAAGGTTTTTCGGCTAAATTCTTATCATGATTCCATCTGCTTATCCAAAAATCGGAATGTGTCGGGTAAATCGTTTCTATGTACCAATGTCCACCACCTCCAACCATCCCAGCCATTTTATGTCCATCCTCTTTAACTTTTTGATAGTAAAGACGAAGTTTTTTACAATTATTGGATTTTAGATGCTCGAACCATTCCATTGGATTTTTGGAAACAACAATTTCTTTTTTAGAAGCGAAAAAATTCTTTTTTTTTAGTTCTCTAAAGTCAACAAAATTACAATGTTGGAACGTGGAGTTTTTGGGATAAAAGCTTATCGATTTGCCTGTTTTTAAATAATCATTCCCGAAAGATGTCATTGCAATAGTTTGTGCTAATATTCCTGTCATTTGCGATTATATTTAGCTTGTGAAAAACAAAGAACATGAGTTATCTGTGTTTTATAAGATTGTTTTAGTGGGCTTCAAATCTGGACCTAATAGTAATGGTGTGGTTTGTTGCCGACCATTGTAATTAATGCCAAGAACGATCCATAGCTTATTTTATCATTGTAAGTCGACATTATTTTTCAAAACGATGGTTTTATCTTCTTAAACTTTTTAATAATAGGCCTAATTTTTTCTTGTCCACTGTCCCTATTTTGAAAATCGGAAGTGGATAAATAATATTGAAGTTCGGTTCCGACGGCCTTTGCTATTGCTTGGCCGAAGGTGAACCGTATGGGAAATGACAGAAATGTTTTCATAGGTTTCGTAGTTCCAACAAACGTCAAATTTAATTAAATATGGTGTGTCAAATCTATCAATTTAATCAATAATGAAACTTATTTTTTAACCTAAGATTGCGTAATTGGGATGCAGTAAAAAGAGAACCATTTTGAGTTTTAATACACAGGCAAAAACGGCGTAATTTGAACCGAAATGCCTGGCACTATGACACCGAAATCAGTGACACAAATCGAACCCAAACATATAGTTGTTGTGCACGAACGGGACTTTTGATGCCAGGGTGTTTGAGTTTCAGAGCCTTAGATAAAGACACTGATTGCTCACGAGCATCAACGGTGAACCCTAAACAGTTTGAATGAATTCATTACGAATCAGTATTTTTTTCAATAGTTTTATAATAATAAAAATTTATTTTAGCCCTTTCCTCTGTTAGGTTTATTTCTAATTTATTGTGCACTCCATCAACACTTTCAGGGAGATGTAATTTGTGCACTACTTCAGAGTTATCGTAAAGAATCGTACCACGTGGTTCAAATTGGAATGAACTGACTATCGTAATTTGACCCTCTAGGATTTCACTGAGAACACACTCGTTATTATTGTTCAAGATGAAAAATTTTTGTTTGAACCTTCCGTCTGGACTAATCACAAGATCAATTGAACTGATATCATTATTATAACAGTATTTTAAATTGTCTACGAAATTCAGCCTATAATTACCACTAAAATCCCCTAAACCTGCAATCCTAATTTCATCATCATTCGAACAGGAAAAAAATAATCCTGTTATCATTAGGAGTTTAAATATCGTTTTTGTCATAATTATATAAATTAATAGATAGACATGCCAACGTATGTCTTGTAGGATTAGTGGCGTGATTAATGACGAAATATAGGGAATAAAAAGCAATTAGAAAGTGGATTGCTGAGGTTTTTGTAAGTAGTATATAATGAACTGATTGTAGAGACGCGACGTAGGTAAATCGTTATTTGTTTAGACTAAATTTCTCCATCAGTAGGCTAAATTTTTCTTCTAATTCATCTAAAATCATTGTATATGATAAAAATCCCCTCTTGAACAAGAGCGTTTCTTTCGGTGTTCTTTTTAAGATTTTTCCGATTAGAGTTGGTTTCTTGTATCTTATATATGCTCATCAGGTTAGTTTAAATTGAATGGCGTTTATGTGTAAGAATAGTTGCGGTGACAAGCACTTCAAATACTATACATTGACCCAGCCTGAGGAAAAACCGAAGACATTTTCAAGTAGGCGAGAAATAGCCATTAATTATACACTGCTTTGTTGTGGTGTCGTTTTTTTATTTTTTCAAGGTTCGTTAATGTTTCTATTTCAATTCCATAGTTTTTAAGAACCAGTTCTATTTCCTTTTTATCAGATTCCAGTTTATTCAATTCCTTTTTATATTTATTGAATGGGTAAAATCCCATATATAATAAAAGGATTCCAACAAATTCGAGAAGAAGAATTAAAGAAAAGTACTTCCAGTCAGAATAGCTAAATTCTGGTTCAAATGCTTTTTTTAGATATTCAGTCAGATGAGGATAACTTCCGAATATTATTAGTAAACCGATTACTACAAAAAGTCCGAAATTAAAATATACAGATGTTTTTCTTTTTTTTATCTGTCCGATTTGATTTAATAATTCAGTCAGTTGTTCTTTAAATGAATCACTGAATTTTATGTCAGAACAGAAACCTCTGAAATCAGGTTTTTTGTCCGTCAAACCACAAGTCAGTCCGTTTTTCAAATTCCTTTTCGGAAACTCACATAAATCACAATGTTTACTTTGAATCATTCTACTTTACGGTTTGTTCGGAAATGCACCACAACGTTTTTGTGTATGATTTCGTTGCGTGGTTTAAGCACTAAAGTTAGCAAATAAATCACAGATAGAAAGTCCGCGAGGACTTTCGTAAGTAGGCTATAACTAGCAATGAATTATACACGGCTACCTGTAGTTTTTATTTCGCTATTTTTTTTAATAATTCCGCTGTTTTCGGTTCAATTTCTCCATTGTATTTTAATTCAGACGCTTTTTTGTCAGTAAGCATCTGGTAAAAAACACAAGCGTTTAAAAAAGCTCCATATTTATTCGGATGAATATCGTCTTCATAAAGTTCAATTTCTGGATGAGATGTTCTGATTTCATAGAATTTATTTCCATTGTCAGATTTTATAATGTTATTCGATTCTGAAAGAAAATTATATGATTCATTGATTGTAGTAATTTCTTGTTCTAAATTCTCCATAATCGGTGAGCAATAATCAATATCCTTAATTGATTTGTCAATAGAATAACCAGAATAGCAATATTTCTTTGGATATTCTCTTTTAGATGGCCACGTATTAAATAATATAAATTTACAGTCCTTATTCGTAGTCAATTCTTTGATTCTCGATATGGCTTTATTTACTTTTAATTCTCGATTTTTTGGAATTAAAACGCTTACAGTTCCAGTTTGTAGAATTATTATATCCCAATTTTTTTCCACTATCTTTTTCTCGGTAAGAGTTATAATTCTGTTTTCAGATGTCGATTCGGGTTTGCGAGATAAATGCTGAGACAAAGAATATCCTGGATAAGTGCTTTGGTCAATCGTAATATTCGAATTTGTTTCATTCAGCATCATTTGAAGAGTTTGAGGCATTTCGTGATAGTAAGTCAAACTGTTTCCAATAAAGAGTACATTTAATTCTTCAGAAAGTTCTGTTTTAAGAGATTTGCAACTTGTAATTGCAATAGCCAAAATGATTAGCAAAAAGTTTCTCATAAATTACAGGTAACGGTTTTGTGTATGATTAGTGGCGTGTTTAAGCACCTAATTTAGCAAATAAAAACCGAATAGAAAATCCGCGAGGATTTTCGTAAGTAGGCGAGAACCAGCCATTAATTATACTTGTTAGCCACTGGTTTTTTTAATCATAATTCTTTTCAAATCCTTGAGTAAATGTTCTTTTATTCCAAATTCCAGACATTCGGAACTTCCGCGAAAACTCATTTCAGGAACGTAAGGAATTTTCAAGTATTTAGATTTTAGTTTTTTTTCAATTTCTATTGCTTTTTCTCCGTCCGAAAATTTCTCGTCGAATAGAATTTTGTATTGATATAGAATTTGTCCTTTAATTATCCTTTCCTCAACTTTATTGCTCGTTACTCCAAATTTTAAGAACCGTTCTCCATTTCCACTAAATTCAATCAGATATAATCTTTTGGTTTTTTCGTACCACGGACTTTTATGAAATCCACTTTTTCCAGTTTTGTCACAATTCGGACATCCTCTTTGGTCAGCATAATGAGCACGTGGACGCATCAGAAATTCTCCGTGTTCTTTACAAATGATTATTACTTTTTTTTCAGTCGTTTGATAGTCAACTTTTGAATAATCGTATTTGTCTCCGTGGACTTCTTTGGCTCTTGCTAAAAATGTATTAACGTTTGTTCTCATTCGTGTTCGATGCTCAACTTGTGGCTAACGTTTATGTGTACGAGCTGTTGCGTATTTATTAACCAAATTTTCTAAGTCTATCCGAAGTTTCAAAATTCGCAAGAATTTTGTGGACTGGATGGGTTTGAGCAATGGCTTGTACACGGTGTTAGTACACGGCTTTTAACTTTTCCGTTCGAGTATAAATTCGGACGTAATGTTGTTTAAAAGACTAATTTAAACAATTCAGATGGATTGTTGTTAAGTTTTTCCGCGCGCAA
>NZ_JACGLT010000016.1:1624-86202 GCF_014062315.1 Gelidibacter maritimus | reverse complement strand
TGGATATTCCGGTTCGATTTGTGCCAGTGATTTCGGTGGGTCTGTGCCAGTGATAACGGTTCAAACTGTGCCATTTTTTACGGTTCGATTTGTGCCAGTCTGAAATGGGTTTAGCCGGATTTACGGTTTGATTTGTGCCATTTTTTGAAAGATCAAGTAGCTTGTCCTTTTTTAATAAAAGATAAGTTATGGCAAACACACTTGATCCTATGGACTTAAAACAAATTTTGACCCTCTATAAAGACGGACTGAGCAATCGAAAAATCGCTGATACCCTAAGTATATCCCGCAATACGGTTAACTCCTATATTAAACGCCTTAAAGGAAGCAGCTATAGTATTGATGCCTTGCTGGACTTTGACAACAGTAAGCTCGAAGAACTCTTTACCTTCAAAACAACCTTGAATATCAATCGTCAGGATGAACTGATGAGATATTTTGAACGGGTAAATAAAGCTCGCAATCATCCCGGTTTTACTTTTCAATATCATTATGAAGAATATAGGGATAGTGCAGAACATCCGTACAGCTATACCCAGTTTTTGGAACATTACCGACGTAAGTATGCCGATGTCAAGGGTTCTTTAAAATTAGAGCACGATCCAGGTAAAGAATTGTTTGTGGACTTTGCCGGACGCAAACTTGAGGTCATCGATAAAGAAACCGGAGAAATTATACCGGTGGAGGTTTTTGTAGCCATTTTGCCAAACAGCCACTATACTTATATCGAAGCCTGCAGGAGTCAGAAGCGAGAAGATTTTATCGCTTGTTGCGCCAATGCTTTAAATTTTTACGGCGGTGTGCCCAAAGCCATTGTCTCGGACAATTTAAAATCCGCCGTGACCCGTGCCAGTAAGTATGAGGCCAACATCAACCGAAGTTTTAAAGACTTTGCCCGGCATTACAACTGTGTAATTAACCCTACCAGAACCTATGCGCCACAAGATAAGGCCTTGGTTGAGAACGCCGTGCACCTGGTCTATCAGCGCATTTATTATCCGCTTCGGGAAATGACCTTCTTCTCACTGGCCGAACTTAACAAAGAGATCCATCGTTTACTGGAACAGTATAATAGGCTTTTGTTTCAACGAAAAGAAACCAGCCGTGCAGAACTTTTTCAGACTATCGAACGGGAATACCTAAAACCATTACCGGCAGAATCTTATGAAATAAAAGACTATCGAAGAGCAAAAGTTCAAAAGATGGGATATGTTTATTTTTCTCCCGATAAAAGCTATTACAGCGTTCCTTACCGGTACATCGGAAAACAAACCCTGATCCATTACACTAAAAACATTGTGGAAGTTTATTACAATCATCAACGTATTGCTCTCCACCAAAGAAACTTATCCAAAGGAAGCTACAACACCAATAAAGATCACCTGTCGAGCTCACATCAAAACTACATGGACTGGAGTCCGGAATATTTTAAAAACAAAGCCTCCGTTCACGGAAACTACGTGGTAGCCTGCGTAGATAAAATATTAAATGGTCTGGACTATCCTGAAATAGGCTATAAACGAGTTATGGGCCTGTTGCAGCTTCATAAGGATTATGGATCACAGAGGCTTGATAGGGCCTGTCAAAGAGCGCTGGCAGCCAACATGGTCTCTTATGCCCGTATCAAAAACATCTTAAAGAACAATGTTGATCAAAATTCCTTGTTTTTCAAAGACCTCGAAGATCAGCAATCCCATATCCCTAAACACGATAATATAAGAGGGGCATCAGCCTATCAGTAATTATTTAAACCATAAAATAAATTATAATGAACAACAATCAAACACTAGAAAAACTACAACAAATGCGTCTGTCGGCAATGGCATCCCTGCATAAACAACACCTTGGGGACAATCGCATTGAATCAATGACAACTGATGAATACTTGGCCTTATTGGTTGATCATCAGTGGGAGGACCGACTTAACAAGAAGATTGTTCGCCTTGTCAGTCAGGCTTGTTTTAAGCAAAAAGCAAGTCTGGTTGAAATCACTTACGATCCCCAGCGCAACTTGGATAAGAATAGTTTTGTCCGACTTGGAACACTTGACTTTATCAGGCGTAAAGAGAACTTGATAGTCACCGGAGCTTCAGGGACCGGCAAAAGTTATCTGGCCCAGGCACTCGGATATGAAGCCTGTTTAATGGAATATAAAGTGCTCTATGCCAATACATCGAAGCTGCTTAATGAATTAATATTAAGTAAAATGGATGGCTCCTATTTGAAAGAATTAAAAAGGGTGACAAGGACCGATCTGCTTATTCTTGATGATTTTGGCCTGCAGGCGCTTGACCAACAAAGTCGCGAAATAATGATGGATATTATTGACGACCGGCACAATGGGGCATCTACTATTATCGCATCGCAAATACCGGTATCGGCGTGGTACGAACTGATTGGGGAAGGAACTATTGCCGATGCAATTTTGGATAGAATAGTAAATTCTTCGCACAGAATAAAACTCGAAGGAGAATCATTAAGAAAAGGAAAACTTAAATCTATTTAACTAAAAAAATGTATTATTGTATGATCTTTCAAAGTGGCACAATTTGACCGAAAAGGGTGGCACGGTCACTCCGAAATAGCCAAGGGGTATAGATTTGAATAGATTCTTCAGCTTTTACAATTAGATTTTTCCATTTTTCGAATAAGTCGATAGCGTGAAAGTCATTGGTCGATATGAAATTATTTTTATTCAATTAGTCTTTCGTATTAGGCACAACGGTCACGGTTAAGGAAAGTATCGTGTAGGGAAGAGCTAGCTTGTCGGCTTAACCAGGTTTAATTTAGAGTCCTAAAATATAGAATTTTAGCTAAACTTAAGCTATTTTCTTTAACCGATGTTGTGTGCAGTGATTAACTACAATCTAAAATTAAAGCCTTTAAATTATCATTTATTATAAAATCGAATTTAAGCAGGACTTTAATATTTATATTATTACTTTCTAAAATATCCACTTCTTCGGCATTGTAATCAAACTTATCGCTTTCTCTCCATTTCTGAATATTTTCATCTGTTAGGTTTTCTTTGCTATACTCAGTTATATCTACTAGAAGCTGATCTTTATACCATAAAGAAGATTCATTTGTGTAAAGTTTAATTTTGATGTTACTGAAATCTATAATAAATATATAATCCTTATATGAGTTGAAAGAGTTTAAGATAGGAACTCCCCTATATGATTTATAGGAATTTAATAGTACTTTTTCCTCTGTATAAATCGTGGAGTTTAATTTTTGTTCATTCTTCCAATTGGCAAATATTACAACACGGTTAGTATTTTTCAATCCATCTAAAAATTTATCAATTGAAACATTTATATTTTCAGATTTTGTTGGAAATCTATATTCTAGAATATTCTTAAAAAACTGATTATCAATATCTCTTGCTAATCTCGAACCGAAATCACTCAACCCATAAATTTCCTGATAATGTTCGCCATCAATAAATGCAAATTTTCCTTTTAACAATGTTTGAAAAAAACCGTAGCCATCTCTTTCTTTAATATTTGGTAAGTATTTTACTTTATTAAATAATTTTAGAATTGCGATTATAACGGTTCCATCCTCCCAATTTTTACCAACTTTGTATCTAAAATCTTCTATTTTGTCTAAGGATAATGGCAAGTCTTTTATTTTCTTATAATGTTCTATTTCTACTTCTTTTCTCAGGAAGGTAAATACTTCTAAAATTTGTTCCTTTTTGTAATCAAATTTTCTTTTAATTTCCTCGGGTTTTAAGTTTGGTGAAAATATTAAGTCTATAAACTCATTTTTTTCTTCACTAATTTCATCAAGATTTTTTCTTATATCATCATTGAAATATCGGAAACGATCTCTCAATTTAATTTTCTTTAGATCATCATTAGACCGAATTAAGTTATCGTATTTAAAAAGAATAATTACTAAACTAAAAGTTAACCAAGTTCTAGAGGACAGAGCAAAATAAGCTTCGTTTGGGGGAGGTTCCTTTATTTCCCAATTTTCTGCTGTCCATAATCCTTTTTCAATTTCCTCAAATAAGTCGAAAAAATCATTCAAGAAATTGCGATCTAAATCAACTGTCAAATCCTGAAATGTATTTTCAAGAAACTGAAAATTGAATTTTTCATATGATATAGAATTTTGAGATCGTAAAAAATATATCCAACATAATAAAGTTGTAATAAATTTGAATAAATATCCTTCTCTGTTTTTTATAGAATCTAGTCCTGTTAAAGACTTGTCGATATCAGTGAATGCTTTATTGAATAAGTCGTAATTATCCTCCTGAAGGATTTTTTTAGTGATATTTATTAGACATAGATAGCTTAGTTCTATATACTTTTCGGGAAAATCTTCTAAATCATTACTAAAACTTATTTTTGCAGTAAGGGATTCAAAAACTCGCTCAACAAATCTTGGTTTAAATTTAGTATTCAGACCATCATAGATATTTACCAGGGTAGATGCCCCTTTTGAGTATAAATTTTCAGATTTCCCGAAAGTCTTAGTGAGAAAGTTTAATAAATAAAAATTCAGAAGCTTCTCAAAAGCTTCCTGGTTATTGTTTTTAGCTGCAGATATTATATTCTTTTGAATAGAATTAAAAAAGTCATTTAAGTAATTAAATGAAATTGTATCTGTATATCTATATAATCCTTTAATCATAATTTAATTCTAAATACTTGTCGAACATTCTCTCTAAATCATTCAAATTCTCCTCGAGATCTATATAGTTATTAGAGAGAGTATTCTTATTGGTTTTTTGAAGTAGATTATCTAGTTGGTTTTGATCATATTTTTCAAGAAATCGTTTTTTGGTCGAAAAGGTAAAGTACCTTGAAACTTTTTTCAAGGGTAAGTTTTCTAGTATCAGTAAAGAGTGAGAGTTATTGGCTTCAAATTTTTGGTCTAAATCTAAGTCGATAAAAAAATTCTTTTCACTCTTATTTTTTTGAAGTTTTTTTAGTAATCGTTTGGAATTAATATCCTTTAGATATTTGGTTTTATCATTTTGAATTGAAAAATGCTGGTGTTTATCTTCTAATTTTTGAATGAATGGATTGTAATATTTAAATCCTAATATTTCAATCATCAAATTTCTATATCTTTTTTTAAATTCCCTTTTTAAATAGTCGCTATAGAAAGCTTGTGAAAATTCGGACATTAATGTTTCTTCAATTATTTTCTTGCGCTTAGTTTTATGAATAAAATTAAACACCTTCTTATAAAGAAAAATTAGCTGAAAAATGTATAGGATAAAGGAGAGAAATAAAAATATTAAAATATTCGATTTTATATTTTGCTCATTAATTGATGGAGCTAAAAAGTAAAGAAATAATATGCATATTATAATTGTAAAGCCAAGATAAGTGATAAACTTAAAATTAACTCTTTCATCAATAATTGGTTGCATATCATCTCTTTCATCTTTTAAATGAGTAAATAAAAAGTTTGTTACAAATAAATTTATTGAGACCAATGTTATTATACCAGTTGTAAAAGTTTTGACATTATCGCTAAAATTAATCTCGAGAATTTTAAGGAAATCGAAATCGATGTATTTAGAGTAAAAAACCACTACAGAGATTAGGATTGAATAGGAAACTAGAATTTTCCAAAATCCGGCATTAAAAATGTTTTGAATTATTTTATGGTAGGTTCTGTTGTTATCAGAATGAATTTTAGGAAATTCCTTTTTTAAGTCTTTTCTTATTTCCTTGTAAAGGCTCATATTTTATTTCAAATTTTCAGAATCATTGCACACAACGTCAGTTTGTCTCATAACCCTGTTATTTCTGTTTAAAAATACACGATTTTTTTCATTAGTTGAAAATAAAGTGGAGAGCACCATTTCTTTCAGCGTGTTGGTCTTGTTGGTTCAAAAAGGTTAAAATGACGATTAGGGCAAAACTATTAACGGAAATAAGGTGTTTTGCACATCCAAAAGGGTATTTGGAACTACTCTGGTTGCCCAGCCTTCTCAAAATGTAGGCCAGGGCCATAAGCCCGAAATCTGCACATCAAACTGTTGGTGAGCGCATAGATAAAATATTTTAGACTGGCATACCATGCACGCCAAGTTTAAAAAGTTGGAGGAACGGTTGCGCAACCACTTACAGTATTGCATTTAGTCCGTCCCGACGGAGAAGAAGCCCGAACGGAAACGGAAAAACCTATTCCGCCTGTGAATTGACCGTATCCAAACTTATCCTCGGAGCCGAACACGAACTGCGGAGCATTCACGAATACATTAAAAAACAACAAAGAAAAATGAGTAATGGGAGGATGGGCAACAGCCCAAAGCCCTATTTTAAAAACTACCGTAACCATTTTCAGACTCAAACGAAAAGGCTATAAACCGCTAGGAGATTACATCGATAGAGCGCAGACTTTAATCTGGTGAACCGCCGTACCTGCTCGCCGGCAGGCGGATACGAGACCTGTATCCCGAAAGCTTTCGGGAGTGGTGTGAGAGGCGCAGTGGCGACCGTTAGGTCGTCACCCGTCTACTCGATTATCGCTTCGGTGTTCTTTTTCGTCCGTTGGTTTGTCGGTTGATTTGGTTGAGCGTTGGGAAAGACACACTCTTTGCCAAGTTTTGGCTTGCGTGTTGGCTGGTGTGACTTGGCAATGTGTGTGGCTGTGCATAGGCTAGATTTTTACTTTAAACACCCTAATGACTCTTGTCCAACTAGTTCCATTCCATTCACCTTTTCTCTCTGTTACTGATTGTATCAAATCAAAACTGTCATAGTTCTCAAAGGCTTCAACAAAGTCGTCAAGTCTTTGTGTTTTATAATCCGAAACGTAAGGACTAACACAAATGAAATAATTTAAGCCTGAGAAATTCCTCTTTATCTTCAATATCAAATCAGTCATTGAGAAGAAATCTATATCCAAAATATTTGAAAATAGTTGGATTTTAATATTCGTTTCATTGGGCGAAAAATCGTTATTATTCAAGGAATCTAAGTCTTTATTTATTGTATAAATACCTGCGGATTTATTGAATTTTCTTATATGAAGGGATGCTCTTTTTAAGGCTATTTCTGATGGCTCAATTAGCGTTATTGCTTCAATCTCAGTTGTTTCAGCTCTATCGTTTAGGTATTCTAGAAAGCAAACAGAAGCCAATCCTTGACCACATCCCCAATCATAGATTTCAATTTTTGAAGTTATGTTATGATTTGATAATATAGAAAATGCAGACATAACCTTAGCATAATGCATCTTCCCATAACTGTTTATATATGCAAGCAATTGATTATGTTCCGTAAGAACCTTAACTCCCCTTTGTAAAGAATAAAAAATATCATCACTTGCCACATTTGCGTATAAGCTTGCACATAGATTTATTATTTCTAAAAATCTATCTTGAATAGAATTTAGCATTTGTGAGTATTCTGTACCTAGTTCTATTAGATGTGAGCTAACATCGAATGGTAAAAATTCACGAGACCTTTCTAATAATAAATCTAATTTTCGATGGATAGAGTTATAGACTTG
The DNA here is from genome assembly GCF_014062315.1 of Gelidibacter maritimus. Lineage (GTDB taxonomy): Bacteria > Bacteroidota > Bacteroidia > Flavobacteriales > Flavobacteriaceae > Gelidibacter > Gelidibacter maritimus. Next base: position 78,711 of record NZ_JACGLT010000016.1, on the reverse strand, counting down.
GTTTATGTCATCTATAGTTTCATTTAGCAATTCAGTGATGGTTGAATGAACCAAAAATTTCTTATCATCTACTGATAAACTTTCTAAAAGTAAAGCTCTGAATTCTTTAACTCCATTTAGGTTTTCATTGCCAAAATTTTGGAGAACTTCAGTATAAAAGTGAACCAATGTTGCAATTACCTTTTCTTCACTATCTTCTTCGTGAAGGAAACTAAATGCTAATAGATCGATAATTTCAGGCATTCTATTAGAATAGTCTGAAATTCTTCTAATGCCAACAAGGAACTTAGAAGATGCTTCCAATCGACTTCCTATTGATATGTTTTTTCTTTTACATAGGTTATATAAATCTTGAAATTCTCCGTGAAATCCAAATCTTTCTGAAACATCCAATAGTGATAAAACAAATAATCTGTTCTTATTATTTGTAAAATCCAAATTCCTATAAATCTTGTAATATGGCAATATGTAACTTGCAATCTTTTCCCTATACTTTAATAAGCTATCATAACTCTGACTTATGAAAAAATCGTAAATCAATGTTGAATTATTGCCTATGAAATTTGACAGTTGGTCAGAACTATTTGAAGAGTTAATTACATCATCAATTACTACCATATTTAAAACTCTTTTTTCAAAATATCTCTGATTAAATCGTCTTTTAAATTTGATGCGGGCTTCAATTTATAATCTGAAATAATAGATTTTAGGTCAGATACTTTCAATGCCTTTAATTCCTTTTCCCTTATCTTTCTCTTCTTTTCAATATTTTCATCAGAGAATAATGAACCTGAAAAGCTTTGGTTATATGAATCCTTTAGCTCACTTACTACACTTTCGCTGTTTGATTCGATTGTATTTGAATCATTCAAATCTTTATTTTCAATTGTGTTTACAGTGTTTACAGTGTTTTCATCATTTTCTGTCTTTGAGATTCTTTCTTTTACTGCTTCGATATTATTTTCTGTATTCTGTTCTGATGATTTGCTCTCAATATCAAACTCTTCCGTTTCTTTCTTGTTTGTACTTTGTGAATTAAAATCATCTAATTTTTTCTGAAGCTGTTCAATAATGTTTTGATTATCTTCTAGCTTACTTGAAAGTTCTGCAATTTTATGCTTATATATTTTGGTTTCACTTTCATACTCTGATGCTGATTTTTTTGATGTTTCAGAGAAAATGAATTGAGAGAACTCTTTAAAAAATTCGTCATATTCACTTTGTAGTTGCTCTTTAAATAAGTTAGTGTCTAAGGGTAAAAATTTCGGAAGTGATTTTGAAAGATTCTTTGAAATGATTTCAAAAAGTCTGTTCCTTTTTTCCAATGATATACGAAATAATTCGATAAAGAAGTCTTCTTTTTTTTTAAGAATGATTGTTTTGTCTAAAACTTGGTATGTTACAAATTTTGACCCGTTAATTTCTTGACCTTCTGCTTTATGACACCAATTATCTATATATGAATAAGAGCTTGATTGCGATTTATTATTGAATACAAATTGATAAATGCTTTCAATTGTATAATAGTCAATTTTCGAATCTAGTTTGAACTTTATTAATGCTTCAAAATTCTCCGTCTTGTATTTATTCCTAAATGAAGAATATCCCTTATTGATACCAAAAATTAAGGAGAGACCTTCTTTTCTTTTTTCATTAAAATTGCCTGATACTAAATCAGAAATAAAAGAATCAGCTTGTTTTCTCTTACCGGGGCCATAAGTGTCTAGAATTGAAACTAAATAGGTTTGTGTAGTTTCAGGTATTTTGTCAATCTGAATAAGTCCATTTTTAGTTACTATATTAACATCATCCTTGTTAGCATATTTTGCAACAACTTCGCTTGTGATTTCTGAATAGATTGTGTCGTGAAAATTTTTGAATTTACCATTGTCTATAAATGCAAATTCAAATGCATTTTCTATTTCAACTCCCTGGTCATCTAATATCTGATGAAAAAACTTATTGATATTTCCTAGAGTTTTAAAGTAGTGGGTAGGATAATTTTGAAAATCTTCCTTTCCAATTTTCATTAATGCAAAGCCACCCATTATTTGATCAAATTTCTTTAAGTAGTGTTTCCAATCAACTTGAGTAGGCTTGTTGACCAAACTTTCTAATTCATCTGTAGTTATTGGCTTGTCTTCAGATAAACTTAATATTGTGTCAGGGATAAATGCCGCACCACTTGTTATGTTAAATACTGTATTTGTTTTTTGTTCCTTGTCAGCGAAATAAATTTCCTTGATTCGTGAAATTGGTATTGGCATATCAAAAAGGAAAAAATTATCAGAGATTTTTTTTGGCATTTCTTCCTTTTCATCAAAAGCAATTTCTATTGAACAGTTAGATTCAGTTGTGAATTTACTTGATGATAGTAGAAGGTTGTTGTTAAACTTATTTTGAAGATCTTGACTTCTATTTTCAATGTAGTTGGCTGGTGCAATGATTCCGCTACTCAAATAATGAGCAAGGTTCATTGACTTTATCGGTATGAAGTATGTTGTTTTCATTTTACTCAATTGTTATTGTTTGTCGATTACCAATATTTGGAAAACCGTTTCTGCAAAGTAAGAACAAATTTGTCTTAGCTCTTGTAAACGCTACATAATAATCATTTTCCGTTACAACGTTCGGCCTATTTGCAATATTCCACGAATAGCTGTCAAACTCTGGAATAATAACTGTGTCAAATTCTGTTCCTTTTGAAGACTTAAAAGTTGTAACGTGAACGCCTGAAAGTCCTTCAAAATCTTCATTTTCATTCTGGTACTTTGAAATTTCTATATCTGTATCTAAATTCTCTTTGATTAAACTATAAAAAGTCTCAACTTGTGCAGCAAATGGTACAAGAATAGCAATGTTATGAGTATCACTATTAAAGTCATCTATTATACTTATTATATCGTCTATTTGATTGTCTGCTCCCCAACCTAAGTTCACTTTCATAATTGGTTTCAAGCCTGTTTGTCTTGCACCTATAATTGTGTTTTGTGGAATTAGGAAATTCGGAAATACTGACCTTGTAAATTCTAAAATTTCCCTTGAGTTTCTGAAATTTCTGTTTAAAGTAATTTCTTCATTAACGTTAAACCTGTTGTCGATTGAAAACCAATTTATTAATTCTGTAAGACTTTCGTTAGACAGGTACATACTTTGTCTCTCGTCCGCACCATAGCTTAGTTTGCTGGTATAATTGAAGAATCGTTGAAATTTTGCCTTTTCTATGTCTTGGCCTTCATCAATTATTATTTCATCATAATTAGTTGCATTATGTGTTAACCACCAAAATACTCTATCAATATTTTCTGCCGCATCTTCATCTTGACTTCTAGCGGAAGCTCTTAAATAATGTTCTAGTGTTTTTGTGTATGTTAATAATAAGCTGTTACTAAGACCTGTTGAGTGGTTTCTTATGTGTCTCCACAAACAAACTACGCTTTTTCCTGTTCCTGGACCACCTGCTAATGCTAAAGGGCTAGTTTCGTCAACCGCTCTTTGTTGGTCAATTGTTAATTCAGTGATTAACGGTAGATTAAAGTAGTATGGCATATTATTTTATTACTCTAAAAGTTAAGTTAATCCTTTCGCTGACAGGCTTTTTCGTTTTTGGTATTTGATGTTGCCAAAAGTGTTGAAGCTCACCCAACATTATAAGAAGGCTGCCGTGGGATAATTGAATAGATAGTTTTTCTTTAGTGTGAATATGTCTTAGTTGAAATTCTCGTGTAGCTCCTAAATTCACCGATGCTATAATTGGGTTTTTTCCAAGTTCCTTTTCTGCATCTGTATGCCAAGAAATTGAGTCATTACCGTTTCTATAACGATTTAGTAAAACGCTATTAAATGAAACATCCGTTTTGATTTCAACCCTCCTTTTAATTTCGAGTAATTCTTTAGTCCATTGTTTTGGTTTCAAAGTAATTCCCGAGAAGGAGTATGGTTTATCATTATCTCCATACCAAGCTGTTAATCTTGGAAAAAGTAGTTCCTTCCCATACATATTCATTTTTTCTTGTTTCCAATCAATTGTATTTAGAAGCGTTTGCAAATAGTTATCGCTCGTAGATTTGTCAAAAAAATCACTAATGTGAAGATACTGACCGTTTTGGATTTCTTTCCTTTCGATGTTAGTCTTTGATGAGTTAAATAAGTCCAATTGTTTCATTTTCAAATTTACGTCTTTTTGTGTTGGCAAAATTCATGCTCTTTTGCTTGCCGAGCGTTAGCCTGTGTGCAGGAGCAAGCAAATGTGCCTGAATGTACGGTAGGCATTTTAATTCTGTCGTTCATTTTGTTCACTGTCTGTCGTCTTTTTACACTGAGCGATAACGTTTGGTGTAAGAATAGTTGCGTGGGTTAAACACTAAAATAACAAAAATTGACCGAGCCTGTGGAAATTCCGCAGGAATTTCCAAGTAGGCGAAAAGTAGCAATTATTTTTACACGATGTTAGCCACAGGTTTTATAGCGTTTCGTCTATTGCAATAACCATAAGCCCTTCTAAAGTATATCTTCGATAGAATTTCATAAATGCCATAAACGATAAGTAGGATATTCCTGATAATGCCAATATTATTAAAATGTTTTTTGAATCAAATTCTAAATAAATCCAAACTCGAACAATAGTATAGAGGGCTAAACTATTAAATATGAAGCAAAGTGTTCGTAAAAAACCATAAAGAGCTACATAATTCGTCATTTTTGATTGATGTTTTTTACTGTTTTCGTATGCATAATGTGTTGCGATTCTATGAAAATCTGATTCGTTTCCTAAACCGTTTTCAAATTGAGTATATCCTTCAATATCTTGGATTCCAAGTTTAATTAGAAGTTTGTTTAACTTATGGATAATTATGTCTTGTAATAATTTGTCTAATTCTTTCGTGTAAAATCTTTTAAATCCTAAAAACTGACCGAATATTAAGTCAAATAAAATGCAAGGAAACAAAATTACAATTATTAGTATTCGCCATATAAAATCTTTCAAGTTATCAATAGATTTCCAGAATGATTTAAAATCCATATCTAATAAATATTTAGAAGGATAACTGTAAGTCCAGTTTGCATATTTTTCGATAGTGACTGAAGATGTAAAACTGATTAGATGTCCTAATGTATAGGATAATATTACAAAGAAAAATATTCCTTCGAATTTCAACTCGAGAAATTCGTCCATAAAATCCTTTAAAATAAATTCCGAATGTTTTTTTGCGTAATCAATTATTAAGTAAGAGTAGATAAGTATTGATCCAGGTACTAAATAGCCAAGGAAATCATAAATGGAGAAGGGGTTTTGTTTTATCATTTTCGTTTTTTCAACTTGTGGCTAACTTCTATTTATAAGCACCACCCTTCATCCTTATCACCCCTCAACGGGCAAAAAGGAGCAAGTATAGGCGTACACAAATTATCAACCTCCAATCTACCAACTTTTCCTCAACTTTCCTATACGTAGAGTTACGTATTTTAAAATTATCCGGCGGATTATCGTGACAAATGGTAGTTATGCGCACGAGCGAGACCTTGGCTACCCAAAGCATAGAGCATTTTGCTACGCTTAAAGTGCACTACAGTTAAAAAACACAGATAAAAGAAATACCTTGTTTTTTATGACTTCCTCAAATTCCTCACCCGCTCCAAAAGCGTCGGATGTGAATAGTGTACCCATACATAGGCAGGATGCGGTGTTAAATTGCTCAGGCTGTTTTTGGAAAGCTTTTTTAAAGAGCTTACCAAAGGCTCGCTTTTGTAAGTGTTTTTGGCATAGTCATCTGCTTGATATTCGAATTTTCGGGAGAAGTGGTTCATCACGAATCCGGTCAATTCAGAAATAGGCGAGTAGAGCAATCCGAAAGCAATCAAGCCGACATGGAAACTGGCAATCTCAACTCCAAGCGCGTTGGACAACAAGGGGTTTGAGATAAAAACAGATAAGATAAACAAGGTCAATCCTGTAAGTAGCAGGGATGCGATGAGGTTAAAAATGATGTGCTTCTTTTTATAATGCCCCACCTCATGTGCCAAAACGGCAACAATTTCTTCATCCTCCAAATCGTTGACCAAGGTGTCGTAAAGCGTGACGCGCTTTTCACTTCCAAAGCCTGAGAAATAGGCATTGGCTTTGGTGCTGCGTTTGGAACCGTCAATGACAAAAATCTTATCGAGATTAAAGCCTACAGAATTGGCGTATGCTGAGATCTTATCCCTTAACTCACCGGTTTCCAAGGGTTTCTGTTTGTTGAATATAGGAACGATGAGACGCGCATAAAACATATTGGTAAAAATGCTGAATAAAGCGACCAATGCCCAAGCATAGAGCCAAAAGTACGTTCCGGTCACCTCGTAAAACCAAATAATCAAGGCTAAAAGTCCGCCGCCAATAATAGCCATCATCAATAAGCCTTTAAGCTTGTCCAGAATAAAAGTGGCTTTAGTTGTCTTATTGAAACCGAACCGTTCCTCAATAACAAAAGTTTTATAATAGGAGAAAGGCGTGTTAAGAAGATCGCTACCCAACATGATAATGCCAAAAAAGATCAATGCGATGATGATATTATTATCACTATAACTTCGTGCAATCGTATCGACAAATTCAAAACCATCCAATCCTAAAAAAGCCAAGGTCACTACCAATGAAAAAGTTGAGGTGATCAACCCAAATTTATAGTTAGTGGATTTATAATCCTGCGATTTTTGATATTCCGCCAAATCATAAACATCAGTCAACTCCTCAGGAATCGGATCGTTATAGTGTTTGGCATTTAAGGCATCCAGAATTTTATCGACTATAAAATCGATGATAATGATGGCGATGATGATATAGAATAGGGTGGTAGGTGTCATGTTTTTAGTTTTCAGTAAGCAGTTTTCAGTAGGCGGTTTTCAGAAAATTTGAGTGTTGGATTTTTCTTTGGAATTTGTGTTTAATTGTGATTTCTCTTTATATCATGAGATTGCTTCGTTCGTGCCTCACTCGCAATGACTCTTTATAGAAAATTTCGCTGTCTCTTGGCCTCAAAAATAAGGATTCCTGCGGCAACGGACACGTTCATACTATCAATTTCGCCTTGCATGGGAATAATGATGTTTTGGGTGGCGTGTTGCAGCCATTCATTACTCAAACCTGTAGCCTCAGTGCCCATCACAATGGCGGTTGCTTTGGTGAAATCCTGTGTGGTATATACTTCTGATGCCTGTAGTGCAGCACAATAGATGGAGATCTGCTTTTCTTTTAAAAACGCAATAATTTCAGAAGTGGAGCCCATGGCAATCTGATTGGTGAAAATACAGCCCACGCTACTGCGTATAATATTGGGATTGTACACATCGGTTTTCGGATTGGCAATGATCACTGCATCCACATTGGCTGCATCTGCGGTTCTTAGAATTGCGCCGATATTCCCAGGCTTTTCAGGGGCTTCCGCAACGAGAATTAATGGGCTTTCTGACTTGAATACGATGTTTTTTAAATCGTGTGATTTGGTTTTGGCCACCGCAAGCACACCTTCCGTCGTGTCTCTATGTGCCAGTTTTTGATAGACCTCTTTGGATATTTCTATCGTCGTTTGTTGCTGGGTGATTAGACCGTTGAGCTGTGTTACAGAACATAACTCAGGATTATACAAAATCGTTTCAAGTTGATAATCGCCTTTAATGGCTAAACTAATTTCGCGAATCCCTTCAATTAAAAACAAGCCCGATTTTTTACGATCCCTGGACTTTTCTTTGAGTTGATAGAGCTCTTTGATATAAGGATTTTGTACGCTGGTTATTTCTTTATTCACAGATAAGTGGTATTTTACTTTTGCAAATTTACTGAATATGGGAGAACAATAGTCGTATTCAAATCGTTTATCCCATTTGTGATATCGAGACTATTTTAGAAATTCATGACATTCCGTGAAAATCGTGTTTAAAATTCTTAATTTGTCGACGATTTAACTAAACTGAATTCCGCTTTATGGGAATTTCTAAACACTAATCATATTTCCTCTTTCCAATCTGCCATTAGATTGGCGAGGGAATGAAAATGAAATTTATATGAAAAACACCTTTTATTTATTGATGCTGATTGCAGTTATGGTTTCTTGTAAAGACAAACCTACGGAGACAAAAGTGGAGAGTGAACCTTATATCGAAGAAGAGCTCGACGTGACCACAAGCGCCTATCCTGAGAATATCACCAGGGTTTTTGATGCCCACGGCGGACTCGATACTTGGAATGAGATGACCACTTTAGAGTTTTCGGTTGAAAAACCCGGCGGTTATGAAATTACCACTACCGATTTAAAAGATCGTTATGCTTTGATTGAAATGCCAAAACATACGATTGGTTTTGATGGCGAAGTGCTTTGGATGAAAAATAAGGACAATAGCAAATATGAAGGTGATCCAAAATTTTACTACAACTTGATGTTCTATTTTTACGCCATGCCATTTGTATTGGCCGATGATGGTATTATGTATGCCGAAGCCGAACCATTGGTTTTTGAGGGCAAGACTTATCCAGGCATTCAAATTTCGTACGAAAGTGGGGTGGGAGCATCCCCAGATGATGAATATATCATGTATTATGATCCAGACACCAATAAAATGGCTTGGTTGGCTTATACCGTCACTTTTGGTAAAGATGAAAAAAGTAACACCTTTAAGTATATCAAATATAGTAACTGGCAAGAGGTGGAAGGTTTATTACTGCCAGAAACGATGGTTTGGTATAACGTGGAAAACAATCAACCAACCACCGTAAAAAGTGAAATCAAATTTGTAAGTCCGATGCTTACAACGACAAAAATGGACTCAAGAGTCTATGGCAGACCAGAAGGCGCGGAGATGATTCAGTAAATAGAATTAAGACCGCTGCGCTGTTAGTATTAACCTGCCTGCCGTCAGGCAGGAATTAAGACTTGATTTGTCTACACTTTAAGCATACCCCTTTAATAATATTAAAAAAAAAATCTGTCACTCCCATTATGTTGGTCGTGACAGATTTTTTTATTTTAAAGTAGGACTTCAAGCTTCGTTCTTCAAGCTTCGTTCTTCATTACTTCTTTTCAGCCTTATACTTATCATCATAGCGGTGGTACAATTCCGTTTGGTGTGTTTCCAAACTTATTAAGCGGCCATCAATAAAGGCATGGGTCAACTGATTGGTACGCATATCCAAAGCATCTCCTTCACTGATAAATAAGGTGGCGCTCTTGCCTTCTTCCAAAGTGCCGTAATCTTTATCGATGCCCAATATTTTGGCAGTATTTGACGTAATGAGTTTTAAAGCCTCTTCTTTGTCCAAGCCATAGGCAACGGTTGTTCCTGCATAAAACGGCAGGTTTCTAGAACTCATTCGCTCCATGGATCCGTTGGCATTTAAGGCTACCATTACCCCTTGGTTAACCAATTGGGCTGCTAGTTTAAATGGCATATCATAATCCTCATCTTCTTTGGAAGGCAGTGAATGAACGCGTTGTAAAATGACCGGGATGTTGTGTTGTTTAATCAAATCGGCTACTTTATACGCCTCTCTGCCGCCCACAATAACCAAGTGTTTCACATCATTATTTTTGGCAAAATGAATGGCGTCCGTAATACCTTTTTCGTCATCCACATTGATGTATAATTTCTTTGAACCATCAAATAGACCTTCTGTAGCACCATAAGGCAGGTTAGTTGTTGCCTTGTCCCCAGCTGCATAAGCTTTGGTCTCGTTAAAAAATGTGACTACATCATCCACTTGTTCCTTGTATTTATCGTTGCTCTTTAAGCCGCGATCTTCTCCAAGCCACCATCTGCCACGAGTAAAACTACTTGGCCAGTTCAGATAAATACCATCATTCACTTTAACGGTAGCATCTTCCCAGTTCCAAGCGTCAAATTGTACAACGGATGAGGTTCCTGAAATCCGACCGCCCTGAGGAGCAATTTGCCCCATCAACACTCCATTTGGGCGCATGGATTCGACCACTTTGGATTCGGCGTTATACGCAATAATACTTCTGATGTGTGGATTCATTTCTCCTATCTCACTTTCGTCAACTGTGGCCTTTACGGCATCAATCTCCGTCAAACCTAAGGTAGAAGATGGCACAATAAAACCTGGATAAACGTGTTTTCCATCGGCTTTGATGACTTCCATTCCGGAAAGATCCGTTTGTGACGCGTTGGATACGGTGGTTAATTTACCATCTTTAAAAATGATGAGACTATTTTCAATGACTTGACCATTGCCTAAATGTGCGGTAGCGCCCGTAATAGCAATCGGTTGGGATTGCTTCGGCGCTGGGGTTTGCTGTGCAAATCCGAAGGAGGTGCACAAAATTGCTATGAGTATGTATGTGATTTTTTTCATATGAAACTTATTTTTATTCCCTCGACAGAGAGAATCTTACTTATGGTTTATTTGAAATTGTTTTAGTGTCGTTGACTGCAAAACTGCCTACTGCCAACTGAGGACTGAAGACTGAGAATTACTCTGAATCACAATGAAACAATTCCTTTTCTTTTTTCTTTATCGGTTGCGTTTTCAATCCTTTATTTTTGGCTTGTAACATGTCGTTGATCAGTTCACTTCTTTCTTTGGTGATTCGTTCTCTCAACATTTCATCACGCTTTAAATCGAAATAAGTAACACCTTCGATAAGTGTTTTTTCGGCTTTGGCGTAAATCGAAAGAGGATTATCTGACCAAAGTACCACATCGGCATCTTTACCAACTTTGATGCTGCCAACACGATCATCGATATGTAGCAATTTTGCTGGATTTAAAGTGACAAACTTCCAAGCCTCTTCTTCGCTAACACCGCCGTACTTGACAGTTTTCCCGGCTTCTTGGTTTAAACGACGGCTCATTTCGGCATCGTCACTATTTATGGCAACGGTAATGCCCACGTCATGCATAATGGCCGCATTGTACGGAATGGCATCATTAACTTCATATTTATAAGACCACCAATCGGCAAATGTAGATCCGCCAACACCGTGCTCAAGCATTTTATCGGCCACTTTATAACCCTCTAAAATATGTGTGAAAGTATTGATCTGGAAGTTGAATCGTTCCGCAACTTTCATGAACATATTGATTTCACTCTGAACATAAGAGTGGCAACTGATAAAACGTTCGCCGTTCAAGATTTCAACAAGGGTTTCCATTTCAATGTCCTTACGGTATGGTTTACCGCTTTTCTTAAGCGCTTCATATTCTTTTGCTCGTGTGAAATAATCGACATACACTTGCTCAACTCCCATTCTGGTCTGTGGGAATCGACCTCCGCTCCAATTGGATTGTTTTACGTTTTCACCTAGAGCAAATTTTATGTATTTCGGACTGTTGGAGATAATCAAATCTTTGGCTGCATGTCCCCATTTTGGTTTGATGATGGCCGAACGACCTCCAATTGGGTTTGCCGATCCATGTAAGATTTGGATGGAAGTGACTCCACCTGCTAAATTTCTGTAGAGATTGATATCCGTGTCGTCAATAACGTCTTCAATAGTCACTTCTGCAGATGAGTTTTGTCCACCTTCATTGATGGAAGCCGCAGCAATATGCGAATGTTCGTCAATAACACCTGACGTCAAGTGTTTTCCCGTAGCATCAATTACCGTTGCACCACGCTCAGATAAATTCTTTCCTATTTTGGCAATTTTACCGTTTTTGATAAGGACGTCAGTATTTTCTAAAATACCATCTTTTTCGTTGGTCCAAACGGTGGCATTGGTAAATAATAGGGTTTCAGCCTTAGGAAGCGTTTCAAAACCATACCCGTTGTTTGGGAAAGTAATGGGGGAGACAGTGGCTACCGTATCCTTTTTGTCCTTATCTGAATCTTCTTTTTTCGAAGTAGTCTCTTTTTTGGTTTCTGTTTGTTTTGCGAAGAAGCCCATTTCAGCACCAGATGGCAGTATCGCTTTTCCGTTAAGATTTTTATTGGCATCTACATTGGCAATAACTCTAACAAACTCTTGTTTTGTACTGTCTTGGGTAGTGAAAGCAATATTCACCCAATCGTCAGCATAGGCTATTTTCGAGCCACGCTTTTTATTATTGGCAGTGATTTCTGATTTCAGCTTGCTCAATTCCCCCGAAAGGGTCATCTCATAAGCTTCGCCAGCAAGGGTAAATTCATATTTACCGATAATATCAACAATATCCCTGTTTTCAATGGTATTTTTTTGACCTTGAACCCAGTTCTCGTAAAGCGTGGTTTTCTTGTCGAAGATATCGCCAGAAGTAATCAAGAAGTTGGCGTAAGTACCATTTCTTAACGACCCTATTTTATCTGATTTCCCTAACAATTGTGCCGGAACAGTAGTTAATGCCTCTAAAGCTTTTTCTTTGGAAAGTCCGGCTTCGATAGCTTTTAATAGGTTAGATTTGAATTCTTTGGCCGATTTTAAATCGTGCGTGGTGAACGCAAATGTAATATTGTTGTCGGCCAATAATTTCGGATTGGTCGGTTTCTGGTTCCAAGCTCTCATATCATGGATTGAAAGTGTAGAAGCTAAAAACGCATTTTCAACATCATAGGCATCAGGGAAATTGATTGGAATGATCAGTGGTGCGTTCATAGCCTTGATTTCGTCTATACGCTCATATTCATCGCCACCACCCAAAATAACGTATTGGATATTGAACATGTCGCCTACTTTATCGGCACGTAGATTATTGGCCCTGCTGCCGGCTTCAAAGATTTGAACCAAGGATTTATTATTGTTCAAGGCTTCAATAGAAAGGTCTTTGGTGGTGATATTGCCCTTGGCGTACCAATCGGCATCATAATATAATTGTCGTAATAAGGCCATACTTCCCATAATAGAAGAAGGATAGGCTTGGTTGGATTTAACGCTTTTGCTAAAAGAAAGGTATTGCGCCGATTTGGCATCAAGGATTCGCATCGCATTGTCATCACTAGAATTTAAGGCGACCAATGTACCCGTACCACGAACGATCCCGTCTTGAATATGGGTGTTAACGACACCAAAACCAGCTTTGATCAAATCTTCAGCTTTCTTGGAATCGTATTTAAATTGGTCAATGGCATTGTTTTCTGGCATGATATGGTCATTCCAATAAAATCCAGAACGCGAAGCATCATATTGCGAACTTCTGCCACCAGCTGGACGTTTTGGTTTTTCAACACCAAAATCGGAATACATGTCAATAAAAGAGGGGTAAATGCTTTTTCCTGAAGCGTCTATTTGTACCGCATTCTTAGGGATGGTTACGGAAGTTCCTGATGCCACGACCTTGCCATCTTTAATGAGCAATGTGCCTTTCTCAATGATTTGAGTGGGAGTTACATAAATTTTGGCATTAGTAATTGCAGTGTAATTGGTGTTTTTGGTCGTAACACCGTCGTTTTTTGGAAAATAGTCCTGTGCCAGTATTGAAAAGCTGCACACAAACGTCATGAGGGTCAAAATTGTTTTGATCATAGGGTTGGGATTAGTTAAAAATTGAGTTCTAAAGATAAAGAATATCGAGATTTAAGAGGATTATTAAGATAGTTTTAACAATTTACAGCGGATTCTCTTCAAAGTAATTGACTAAAAGCGCTACTACATAACTATAGCTTTCAATGCCGCCTTTCTGATTGTTGGCCATCAAAAATCCGCTGTAGGTGTTTTTGAAGAAGGTTTCTGAAATGTTTTCATACGATCGCCAAAACAAGCGCATTTCTTCATAGTTTTTCAAAACGCCAATATGGACTTTGACAATGAGCTCTTCATATTTTAAAGGGTCTCTCAAAAAAACGTCATTCAGACAATGTCTTAGTGCGAAGGAGTATCCGGAGTAATTAAAGTAAATGTTCTCATGTTTCATGGCGGCCATGGCTCCGATAAAATTGGCTTCATTTTCAGCTGCGTAGCCCAGTTGATGCGCAATTTCGTGGCTTGTGGTGGTTGGGTATTTATAGGCTGGGATGAGACCGTCAATTTGTGCCTCATTGGTAAATGGATTTAAATAGCCACTAAACCCCATATAGGTCAGTGGAAGGCTGTAAATAGATCGCTTCAAACTACTTGGTCCATAGGCCAGATTTGGATATTCTTTTGCGAGCTCGTCGTAACCCTTAGGTGCTAATTTAATAAGTTCGCGTTTGGTGTATGGCATCACCACCATAGAGGTATCGTTTTCTTCAATTAGGCTGTGGATGACATTGGTTTTTAAAATAAGCGCTTCGGTGAATTTAACGAGTTCAGCGGTGGAATAGTCGTTATCAATTTTTAGTGATTGATGCAACGGCAATCTATAATAATTGAAAGCCCATAAGATATGAAAGGCAAAATAAGCTATGGAAACTGCTGATAGAATATCCAAGACATAATTTCTGGTATCCTTCCGCAGTCGCTTTCTATTCTTGAAAAACCATCGGATAATATATATGCCCGCAATGGTATAGAGAATATCTCCGACAGAAAAAGGAATCCATCCAAATGCAAAATGCATGAGTTTGGAAATCCATTGGTAAACACCATTGCTGTAATAGGTCTCCACAAAATGAGGAAAACTTGCCAATATTTTTATGAGCAAAATCTGTACGATCAGAGATAGGGCAATAATGAGTTTGGTGTGTTTGCGCATGGCTCAAAAATAGAAAATAGTTTTATATAACATACATGAATCCCTACCTTTGTAGAACAACATAAAATGGACGTATGAAATGGGCATGACCAAAATTCGGCCACAAGCACGAATGAAAAATTGCGAATTCCATATGGCCATAAAAAAACAATAAACTTCTATATATGAATAAAGAAATAAGACAATTAGAACCTAACGTGCTTTGGAATAAATTCGCCGATTTAAATGCTGTGCCACGACCTTCGAAAAATGAAGAGCGGGTAATTGCGTTTATGAAAGATTTCGGACAGAAATTGGGACTTGAAACTTTTGAAGATAAAGTAGGGAATGTCATCATCAGAAAACCGTCCACTGCAGGTATGGAGGACCGTCAGACGGTGGTGATGCAATCGCATTTGGATATGGTGCACCAAAAGAATAATGACACCAAATTTGATTTTGATACCCAAGGCATCGAGATGTATATAGATGGCGATTGGGTTAAGGCGAAGGGAACGACGCTTGGTGCGGACAATGGGTTGGGAGTGGCCACCATTATGGCGATTTTAGAAAGTACTGACATTCCACACCCTGCTCTTGAAGCTTTATTCACGATTGATGAAGAAACAGGAATGACCGGAGCCAAGGGTTTGGAGGGCGGATTGTTGCAAGGCGATATCCTTTTGAACCTCGATACCGAAGAGGATGATGAAATTGGTGTTGGATGTGCAGGAGGCGTTGACGTTACGGCAACAAGAACCTATCAGGAAGAAGAAACGCCTGAGTTTAAAACAGGGTATCAAATCACCGTAAAGGGGTTGCAAGGTGGACATTCAGGGATGGATATCCATAAAGGATTTGGAAATGCCAATAAGTTGATGAACCGTTTGCTATTTGATGGATTTGAAAACTTCGGATTGCGTATTTCTGAAATCGATGGCGGTAGTCTTCGCAATGCCATTCCGAGAGAAAGCAATGCCATTGTAGCGGTTGATACGATGAATTCCGCAGCATTTGAAACCGAAATGGAGGAGGTCATAAACGATATCAAAACCGAGTTTAAAACTTTGGAGCCTCATCTGATAATAGAGATCAGCAAAACAGAAACTCCAAAGATGATGATGGACTTAGGAGTTCAGGAAGGTTTGACGCGAGCGCTTTATGCCGCCTGTAATGGGGTTTATAGAATGAGCCCTGATATTCCTGACTTAGTGGAAACCTCAAATAATATTGCACGAGTAATTGTAAAGGATGGCGACATCAAAATTATGTGCCTAACACGATCGTCCGTGGAATCTTCAAAATGGGATTTGGCCAATATGCTACGTGCCACCTTTGAATTGACTGGCTGTGAGGTGGAATTTGATGGTGATTATCCTGGATGGAAACCTAATATGGATTCGGCGATTTTAAAGGTGTTATCAAAATTGTATAAGGATTTGAATGGTAAGGAAGCCCATGTTGCGGCTTGTCATGCTGGATTGGAATGTGGGATTTTAGGTCAGAATTATCCAGAGATGGACATGATCAGTTTTGGTCCTAATATTAAAGGCGCGCATTCGCCTGATGAACGTGCCCAGATTTCATCGACGCAGAAATATTGGAAATTTGTATTGGAGATTTTGAAGCATATCCCTAAAAAGTAAGGGGAGCAATAAGACAAGTTATTATTTTAAAATTACTCTGAGCTAAGAGAGTATATAAAAAAAGCAGCGTTGAAATTTTTCAACGCTGCTTTTTTGTTTTCCAATTTCTAAAGATTGGATTTTGCCTGCCTGTCGCCAAACAGTGAGCTTTATAATTTTATTCTTGGATTTCTACCATTTCAATGATGAAAATCAAATCTGTATTAGGTGGAATCACACGATTTCCACGTTCGCCATAAGCCAAATGTGATGGCAGATAAAAGAATGATTTATCGCCAACTTGCATCTGATTGACCGCCTCCTTAAATCCAGGGATCATTTGAGCATCCGGACTAATTTGCATTGGCATTGGATTGTACATTTGCGCTTGGTCTTTTTGCTCATTGTACATGCCGTAATGCTCCTCAACGCTTTTTACATTACTATCAAACAAACGTCCATCAGTATAATAACCTTCGTAATTCAATTTTACGGTTTGGCCAGTTCTTGGTTTAGCACCGGAACCTTTGGTGATGTTAAACATTTTTAATCCAGAAGCCAAGGTCTTTGATTTGCCTTCGTAAGTTTCCAATGCAGGCTTCATGTCAGCTGCCGCAGCGGCACTTTTCTCAGCTCTGATTCGCTGTGCTTCTTCCTCTTTAGCCACACGTTCTTTTTCCGCTTTTTCAGCCTCAGCAAAATGATCTTTGAAAACGACTGGAGCATTAAAGTTTTTGGCATCTTTTCCTTTTCTGATGATGTTAACTTCTTCCATAACCACATCTTCTACGGGTTTGTCGCCAGGCTTTGAGGTTTCCACACCCGCCAATGTATGCAACACATCTTCTCCCATTACCAAATATCCAAAAACATTGTAGGCACCATCTAAATTTGGTGTTGGACCTTCCGTAATAAAAAACTGGCTTCCGTTAGTGTTGGGCCCTGAATTAGCCATGGAAAGCGTGCCCAACTTGTCGTGCAACAGATCCTGTGAAACTTCGTTGTTGAATTTATATCCTGGGCTGCCACTGCCAGTTCCCGTAGGGTCACCACCTTGGATCATGAATTCGTCAATAATTCTGTGAAAAATCAATCCGTTGTAGAATTTTTTACCAATGTAGGCACTGTCCACAAGCGTGTTGGTACCTTCGGCCAAAGAAACGAAATTTGCCACTGTTACAGGAGCTTTTTGGTATTCCAAACGGAGGACCATGGTTCCTTTATTGGTGATAATTTCTGTGTACAATCCATCTTCTAAATCTGGATATTTGTCCTTGCAGGCCGTTGCCGATACAAGAAGCATTAGTAATAGGAGGCCAAATGCCTTTTTAATCAATCGCATAGTTTTAATCGTTTTGGTTTTGAATTATTGAATTTACGGTCACTTCGCAGATGACTGGAGTGTTGGTGCCAATTTTGTTTTTGTCACCATAGTAACCATAAGCTTTTTGGGATGGAAATAAAAAGGTAACGGTTTCACCCGGTTTCATCAATTTTAATCCTTCTCTAAGTCCCGTAAATATTTCCTCCTGATCCATGGCATAATCACGCGGATGGATGTCATCATCAGAATAGATGGCATTGCCATTGAAGTCCTTGACGTCGTAATCAAAATTGACAATATCACCAAAATTAGGGGTAATGGTATCTTTCTCAACTTTGGTATTATAGTAATACCAGAAACCACTTTCTGAAGCGAAATAGGTTTTTGAAGTATCTTTTTTTATGATGTTTTTAATCTGTTCGGACTCTTCAGCATAGAGTTTTTTATTCCGTTCTGCTGATATTTTTATGAACGAACCCGATTTTTGTGAAATTGGTCTTCTGGCTTCGGGAGACTTACAGCCGCTGACGCTAAAGGTTAGGACAAGAATGAGTAAAATGGCTCTGGTCATGAGATAAGGGTGTTTTTATAGCGTGGTAATATACTAATAAATTTTTCAACAGTATCGTTTAAACTGAGGTCACTTTTGCCACCCGCTGCATTGGTGTGCCCACCACCTCCAAAGTTTTGTCGTGAGAATTCGTTGACCGAAAATGACCCCTCACTACGGAATGATATTTTAACGATACCTTCTTGTTTGTGCTCAATAAAGATGACCGCAAAAACTACATTTTTGATTGAAAGGCCGTAGTTTACAAAACCTTCGGTGTCTCCTTTCTTAAAATTGGATGCGTTCAGCTCTTCTTGTGAAAGCGTGATATAAGCTGTTCTATATTCCGGGATGACTCTGAGGTTTTTGAGCGCAACACCTAATAGTTGTAAGCGTTCATAACTATTGGTATCGTAAATGGAATTATATATGTCGGAATGATTGGCACCTCTATCAATTAAATCGGCAGCTACCAAATGTGTAGTACTGGTAGACGATGGAAATCTAAATGATCCTGTATCTGTTAGAATTCCAGTATAAAGACATGTGGCAATTTGTTCATTAATAGTCCCTTTATCACCAAGCATATCTATAAAACGATACACCATCTCGCACGTGGAACTCATGGACACATCGCTAAACATATATTCGGCATAAGAGTCCGGTTGTTGGTGATGGTCAATCATGATTTTTACGGCTTCAGAATTGCTTAAAGGCGTTTCCATTTCGCCAGCACGATGCAGAGCATTAAAATCTAAGGTAAATATAAGATCAGCCTTTTCTATAAGGTTTTCTGCATGAGATCGATCAGATTCATAAATGACTACATTGTCTTGGCCCGGAAGCCATTTCAAAAAATCCGGATAATCATTTGGTGCAATAACCGTTGCTTTATGATTGTTCTTTATAAGATAATGATAGAGTCCCAAAGTAGAGCCCATGGCATCTCCATCAGGATTTTTATGTGGTACAATGACGATCTGTTTTGGCGCAATTAGTAAGGCCTTAATTTCTTTAATATCGTGTTCGGTCATAGCGTGCGAAGATACAATTTTTTAAGTTTCATATTATGGTTTTAGTTATAAATGCCTTACTTTTGCACGAAATTTATGGATGACTTGTGAGAATTGAGTGTTAGGAATAAAGAATTACGTACTAAGAATCAAGAATCAAGAGGATGAGCCAAGGATAAGGAAAATAGAATAAAGAATAAAGAACAATGAATCAAGAGCCAAGACCATACCTAATCCCTAATATAAATCAGAATTAATTAAATTATAAATATGACAACTAATAGAACGTTTACAATGCTAAAGCCAGATGCCGTCGAAAAAGGACACATTGGCGCAATCTTGGATAAAATCAGTGCTTCGGGCTTTAAAATTGTAGCCTTAAAATTAACTCAGATGACTACTGCTGATGCCAAGGAATTTTATGCTGTTCACAGCGAAAGACCTTTCTACGGCGAATTGGTAGAATATATGACACGCGGACCGATTGTGGCTGCTGTTTTAGAAAAAGACAATGCTGTTGAAGATTTCAGAACCTTGATTGGTTCTACAAACCCTGCTGATGCAGCGGAAGGCACCATCCGTAAACTCTATGCAGCTTCTATTGGCGAAAATGCCGTTCATGGAAGTGACAGTGATGAGAATGCTGCTATTGAAAGCGCATTCCATTTTGCTGGAAGAGAGATGTTTTAAGGATTAGAACCTTTTGCATATATAAGGCTTGGAGCAATATGTTTCAAGCCTTTTTTTATGTTGCTTCTTTAGCGATAAATTTCCATAAACAAAAAGCCCCACAACATCAGTTGCGGGGCTTTATCATTTAAAAAAGCTTATATATTAGATAACTTTTACGTTAACTGCGTTTAATCCTTTTTTTCCTTCTGTAAGATCGAATTCAACTTCATCGCCTTCACGAATCTCGTCGATTAATCCTGAAATGTGAACAAAATGTTCTTTGTTGTTTCCTTCTTCTACGATAAAACCGAAGCCTTTAGCATCGTTGAAAAATTTTACTGTTCCTTTACTCATTGTAATAAAATATTAAATTAATTGTATATAATAATTCAAAGATAGTGCCAAATAGTATACAAAAGGTGTTTTAGTGCATCTTTTTTTTAAGGACGAGAAGATTCTAATGTGGGACTGGTAAAAATTGACGCTCTTATCCGCTCAAGTTAGATTAATTTGGTGCTTATATATCTGAAGTTGCTGTGGGATAATGGTAAGCTGTTGTCAATAAATACAATAAGGACTATTAATTTCCAGAAAATAATTCTTTTATCTGTGGTCATGTATCTGTGGTCATGGTTTATCACGAGTCAAGATGATGCCATTGCCGTCGTCAAATGATGTTGGTCTGATGTTATCAAAGGAAACAGCAAAATTGATAACATCGGCATTTATAAATTCGGCAATTGCCAATATGGTTTTTTGTTCACCTGAAGCGAGTTTTGTAAGTGTGAAATCAATTTGAAAGGGTTTGGTTTCTTTATTTATGCTGTAGGTCATTTGGCCTTTTTTACCATGTAACACAAACTCCTTTCCCCCAATTAATTGTTCGTCAATTTCAAAAGCCGCATAACCATCCTTATCAAAAATAATCGTACCAACCGTGTTCTTGTCGTCACCAACCCACTTGCCAACGAAATTGTTGGAGTTGATTTGGATATTTAATGCGAATAAAGGCAGCAGAATAACTATTAAAAGGCTTTTCATAACTGTTCGGTTTTTTATGTAAATAATTACGCTCTATCGTTTGACCAGCATACGACATTGTTTTCCCAAGATGGCGGCAATTCCTGCCGAAAAACCACCGATAAGGCCTGTAACCAAAAGCAATGCCAACCAGCTACCGGCCAAAGGTAATAGCACGGCAATCTTCTCGGCTAATATAAAATCATTCGCTTGGCTCAACCAAAAGGCATATGCTATCCAGAATAGAAAAATAGCAATAAAAGGAATAAAAAATACTGCAGTACGATTTAAGCTAAAAAATAGGGCAGAAACAAAACCTGCGACCATCACGTGCCACCAAGGCAAGAATTGAGATAGGATAAGGGCAATGATCAAGGTGACTATAAAATTGATAAAATTCTTTTTCATTGTTTTGGAGTTAGGGTTTGACTTGCAATAATGTCTTGAGTGTCTTGTTGGTCTTGCATAAACAACAAGTCCATATAGTCTCCCGCAGCCCATCGGTCGATGAAATTGTCATAATATTTGCTGCCGGGGTTACCGGACTGCCCACCTGGATAAATACCATAGCCGGTTGGAGGCGAGGTCATTTCTACAATCATTCGCCAAGAAGGACCGTGGTTTTTTGAAGCGGCATTAACGGTATTATAATCGCCGCCAATATTTAGGTCAAAACGTGAAAAAGCGGGTAAAGCTTGTAACAAATGGCCCACATAAGTTGCTTTGTATGGTCCCCATTTATAGTCGCCGTGTTCAGCTCTCCATTCCGTCAGTTCTTCTGCTGTTTCCTTAAAAGTGATCAAGAATAAGTCTTGCGCAGTTTCTTTTTTGGGTGTGCTCAGAATATCCATTAATTCGTCCTGTGGATGGTTTTTAAGCATATAAATGGTTTGATAGGTGTATGGTTTTAGCATTGCCAAACTATCGGCATCAAATTCATCCCAGACAATCTTCTCCAACTTTGTCCACCAGCTTTCCCAAATGCTTGGAGCCATTTGATCTATTTCACTATAGAAATCCCATGACTTAATGATATTTAGAATGTCCGTTTCTTCGTCAGTCAAAGTTGAAGTATCCATAGTAGTATAAATATAAGATAACAACTCTGACGCTTTTAAATTGTAATTATTATTCTGTAAATCCTTGAAATCCTGAATGTCAAATTTGTCCTTAGATCTAAAAAAGTCATTAATAACCCGGTTTCTATAGGTTTCATAACCATCGTTGTAAACATAAAACGGGTAGGAAGGATCAACGGGATGCTGATTGGCAGAGCTTACAAAACCGCGCTCGGGGTTTTTGGAATGGGCATTGAATTCTTGAGGAATAAAACTCTGCCAATCATGTTTCGGATTACTGCCGTCCAATAAAAATTTGCCTTGTCCTTTCCATTTGTTGGGAAATTGACCTTGGATCCATAAGGCTATATCGCCTTCAGTAGAGGCAAATACAAAATTCTGGGCGGGAGCGGTATAGGTTTTAAGCGCATCGAGATAATCGTCATAGTTTTTTCCTTCATTTAATTTTATAAAAGTTCGCTGATTGTTTCCACCAATATGTCCCACCCACTGCATGGCATATCCAGCTTTGACATTATCGCCTTTAAAATTATGGTCATAGGCAACAGGACCGTGGTGCGTGTAAATGATGGTGTCATAAAGAGTTTCTCTATTTCGGATTTTGATTTCCTCAATCCGCTGTTTGGTTTTCTTCCATTGCCCATCATGCTTATATTCTTTTCTGCTATCATCTTTGAACTCAATTTTGTACCAATCAATTACATCGCGGGTAGCATTGGTCTCGCCCCATGAGATATGGTTGTTGTAGCCCGAAATAATGCCCAATGCCCCAGGGAGGGTGGCGCCATAGCTATTGTGTTCAGGCGTTGCCAATTGCATGACATACCAGGTGGCGGGAAGATTGAGGCTTAAATGTGGGTCATTGGCCAAAATAGGATGACCAGAATAGGACTTTTCTCCAGAAACTGCCCAGTTGTTGCTTCCATTTTGTGCATGGGGTTTGTCAATGGTTTCTGTAATGGAAATGGAGTCTGAAGAAGTTTGGCCTTCGGGGGTTGCCGGCATCTCTATGTTTATGAAGCCCCAGTCGGTTTCTTTCGGGATGACAGGGTCGTTAACATCATAAAAATCTGGATATAACAGATCGTAGCGCTTTTTTCCAAATTTTGCCAGTGCATTGGTGTGTTCCAGATCAGACTCTCGCCCAGCCAGCATTTTGGTCATATACATCAGCAACAAGGCTGTTTTTTTTATGGTCCAAGGCTCGGGTGCGTAGTCCAGTAATTTATATTCCACTGGATAGTCTTTAGGATCTAACTCATTGATATAGCTATTTACACCATCACGATAGGCTTCAATATAGCTTAGCGTTTCAGGGTCTTCCTGCATTTTTAGCAGCGCTTTTTCTGCGCCATAGTCCATTCCCCGTCGGCGCTCTTGTCGATCATAGTCCAGCGCTTGTTCTCCTAAAATTTCTGCTAAGCGTCCGCCAGCAGCAAAAGTTTGAAATTCTAACTGCCATAAGCGGTGCTTGGCGGTCAAATAACCTTGTGCACGATAAAGATCGGGGTTGTTTTGCGCAAATACATGCGGAATCAAATGTTTGTCGTAATGAACAGTGACCTCGTGTTCCAGGCCAATTATTTGCATGGTGGTGTTGAGGTCTTCATCTTGCTCATTTTGCCAAAATCCTTGATTGGGACTGAGGAACTTGCCCATTGGCGGCGTACTGCCAAATTTGCTGTTGAGACCATAAAAAACCACTAACGTGAGCACTAATGCCAGTGGAAGTTTAAAATATTTCATAAAAAAAATTAGTTAGGATCTTGAAAATAAGAATAATTGCTGGAATAACAACCTAACTGCTAAATTACTTGCTTTTCGAAGCATGCAAAACCTTCCCTTTTAACGAAGCACCAATTTTTTAATCACCTCTTTACCGAGTGCTTCATTTAGCATTTTAATGATTTTCTGGTTGCCATAACTGAGCTCTTCTCTTAAAACACTAGAGCTGAGTTGTACATAAAGCGTATCGCGCTCTAATTGAATGGCCGTAGTGTAATTGTTGACACCATTGCCCATCATTTGCGCCCAAGCTTCTTTGACGTTTACATTGTCCAAACCTGATTGGAGCCGGTTGGAATCCACAAATTCCTTAACGAGGTCGCTGATTGAAAGCTGGTCTTTGTTACGTTTTGCCATTTTGAATTATAGTTTTTGTTGGTTTCTCGGCAGATAAGGAAATTGACTTCTCCACAGTTATTGGCTCAAAGCGCTTATAGAGATATTTTGTCTTTTGGTCATTTATAATTAATAACTTTTCTTCGGTTGCCTCTAAAACGGTTTCTTTCCAGTTGGCAAAAGGGGTGGTGTAATAAATATGTAGACTGTCATTTTCAATTTTCAGTTCAAGTTCTTCAGAATCGTCAGAAGTGGTGTAGGTGCCGTTAAAATTTGGTTTCATCTTTTTCCTAAATCCAGTCAGGCTGTCTGTAATGCTAAAATAATCTACCGTATCATTGTATGTGTATTCGCGTTTGGTGCCATCAGCCATGGTTACTTCGTCAATTTCCCAATAGCCATCCAGATGCTTAATTAAGCTGTTTGGGTCATGAGAGCAGCTTAATAAAACCAGCCCAAAAGTTAAGATTAAAAATTTTTTCATAGGATTGTTATGTATTCAGTTTCCAAAATTCAAGTAGTAATTATCAAAATTATTGAACACGATTGGAATTTTAGATTTTAAATTTTGTTTTTTTTATTCTAGCTTAAATATCTTATAAGATTGGTGTACCTGTTTGATAATAGCTTCGGTCCGATCGGCATGCGTATCGCTAATAAACAATTGTCCGAAATTTTTGTTGTTGACCAGCGCAATGATTTGTGCCACGCGATTTTCATCTAATTTATCAAAAATATCGTCCAAAAGCAAAATAGGAGAAAAGCCACTCTGTTGTTTTATAAAATCAAATTGCGCCAATTTTAAGGCAATCAAAAACGATTTTTGCTGGCCTTGACTCCCGAATTTTTTAATTGGAAAACCGTCGATTTCAAAACTTAAATCGTCTTTATGTATCCCTACGGAAGTGTATTGAAGTGCCTTGTCCTTATTGATATTGATTTTTAAAAGAGAATCCAGGTCGTTTTCAAACAAATCACTTTTATAGCTTAAATGGACGGGTTCTTGATGGTTGCTGATAGCATTGTAACGGGTTTTGAAAATGGGTATAAAGGTTTCCAAAAAAGCTTTTCTGATGGTAAATATTTCGGAACCATAAGTATGCAATTGCTCATTGTAAATTTCAAGCGTTTGTGCATTAAATGTATTGTTCAATGCAAAGTACTTTAGTAGGGCATTTCGCTGCTGTAAAACCTTATTGTAATTAATAAGCAAATTGAGGTAATTTTTATCGCTTTGCGAGATCACACTATCAATAAATTTTCGTCTGGTCTCACTACCTTCAATGATCAAATCTCTATCGGCTGGCGAAATAATGACTAAAGGGATGAAGCCAACATGCTCACTAAATCGTTCATAAGCCTTAGAATTTCGTTTAATGATCTTTTTTTGCGACTTTTTTAATGACACAAGAATTTTTTCTTCACGATTGTCTTTCTCGAAAATGCCTTCCACCACAAAAAAGTCCTCACCATGTTTAATGTTCTGAGAGGCTATCGGATTGAAATAACTTTTTCCGAAAGACAGATGGTAAATTGCGTCCAAAACGTTAGTCTTACCAATGCCGTTGGCGCCTACAAAACAATTGATCTTATGGTCAAAAGTGAAATTTTGACTATCGAAATTCTTGTAATTGAGTAAGGAAAGTGACTGTAATATCATGTAAAAATTCGCTTTAAAAAAAGATTGGGTATCAACATTGCGAAAGGAAGTGCAAATTATTGAAAAATAACAAATAATATACCTTTTATATACCAATAAAAATTTTAATTTTGCGGCGCATTAATTATGACGATATGGCAACTTATAAGAAAAGAGGTTACAAACCGAAAACGAAGGCTGAGAAAACAGAGGCTTTAGAAGAAAATTCAACAACGGCTGAGGTATTTAACACCTTGGATGAATCCGCTTCAAGAACCGAAGAATGGGCCGTAAAGAACCAGAATTATATTATTGGTGCGGTGGCAACGATTGTAATTGTTGTTTTGGCATATTTGGCTTATAACAAGTTTGTTGCAGAGCCAAAGGCGAGCGAAGCCATGAACGAGATGTACAGAGCGCAACAATACTTTGAGCAAGCCCTTAACGGTGTAGCTGCTAAAGATTCATTATACACCTTGTCTTTGAATGGCGGTGAAGGAAAGTACGGTATGTTGGATATTATTGATGAATATAGCGGAACACCAGCTGCTAATTTGGCTAACTACTATGCAGGAATGGCTTATTACAGCTTAAATGATTATACAAATACAGTTAAATATTTGGGTAACTTCTCAAGTAAGGATGAAATATTGGCACCAATTGCAAGCGGAAGAATTGGAGATGCATTTGTTCAATTGAACCAACCTGAAGATGCTTTAAATTATTATGAAAAAGCAGCTAACATGGAAAAAAACAATTATACCACGCCAATGTTTTTATTTAAAGCGGGTAACGTCGCCTTAAATTTAGGAAAAAGTAAAAAAGCGTTAGATCACTTCACAACGATAAAGGAAAACTATCCAAACTCTAAGGAGGCTAACAATATTGATGTCTTTATCGGAAAAGCGCAAGCAAGTTTGTAAAAATGGCAACAAAAAATAAAAATTTATCAGAGTACGATAAAAACACAATCCCAAATGCGAAAGACTTTCGATTTGGGATTGTTGTTTCAGAATGGAATAGTAATATCACGGATAATCTTCATCAAGGCGCTATTGAGACGTTGATAGAGCATGGCGCATTAACTGATAATATCATCAGTTGGCATGTTCCTGGGAGTTACGAATTGATCTATGGCAGCAAAAAGATGCAAGAGCATCAGGTAGATGCGGTAATTGCCATAGGTTGCGTAATACAGGGTGAAACCAAACATTTTGATTTTGTGTGCGAAGCCGTTTCCAATGGTATCAAAGATTTGAACGTGATGCACGACACACCAGTAATTTTTTGCGTGTTGACAGACAATACAATGCAGCAATCTATTGAAAGATCTGGTGGAAAACACGGTAATAAAGGGATTGAAGCAGCTGTAGCTGCGATCAAAATGGCGACGTTACGCCGTTTATAGTGTTTATGCTTTAGTGGTCAGTCCTGAGTAGGTAGATGGAGACCACAGTTGGCATTGGGCAATCAGTTGTGTGTTTTTAACCACGCCCCGATAATTGTCGGAACCACGAATGATTTTTGTCCTATAATGCAACTCTTGACGAAACTCTGTAGAAGGAACTTTCAGCAATAACGATCATCAGACCTTAACTCGCCCGTCATCGGTCACCCTACCTTCCAACTCTTTTATTAACAATTTTTAGCAGTTAAAGCATCGTTTTTCCTCGTATTTTGAGTACATTTGAAGTTCACAAAGACAAAGCGTTCCATCGTGAATTTATTTAAACAACGTCAACCTAAACGTTTCAATTATACGCCAAGACACCTTAGAGAGCATCAGAAAGACCATGCTGTTGAGTTTGAATCTAAATGGCGTCAAAAAAGACAGCGCAAGAGAAAAGTGCGAACATTACCCATGCTCCTTATTTTTTTAGGTATGGTAATTGTTATTTGGTATGTTTTAAGTAACTACGAAATTTAAAAATTATGAGCATCTTTAAAACACGTCAAAACAAAAAATTCAACTATACCCCGCGTTACTACAAAGGGGAGGAGAATCCTTTTGAGATCAAACATAAATTTGATGAGTACAGAAAGACGGTTGGAAAGGTTGGTTTAAAAGGTAAGTTTGAAAACGCTTGGGATGATTATAAAAATACACCTGATGCCTCGGCAAATAAACGAACGCTCATTATCGTTGCGATTTTAATATTCATTTTTCTGTTGATTATAGGCTTCGATTTGTCAATATTCTTTTCAAAAGGCTAATGTCAGATATCATTCAACTTTTACCAGATCATGTTGCTAATCAAATTGCAGCAGGGGAGGTCGTGCAACGTCCAGCTTCTGTGGTCAAGGAATTAATGGAGAACGCACTTGATGCTGATGCCACATCCATCAAATTAATTATTAAAGACGCTGGTAAGACCTTGGTTCAAGTAATTGATAATGGGAAAGGCATGAGCGCTACGGATGCCCGATTGAGTTTTGAACGCCATGCAACTTCCAAAATCCGTTCGGCAGATGATTTGTTTAGTTTGAATACCAAAGGATTCAGAGGAGAAGCTTTGGCAAGTATTGCCGCGATTGCCCATGTGGAATTGAAGTCAAAACAGGCTGACGATGAGCTGGGTACACTACTAAATATTGAAGGAAGCGAAGTGAAAGGGCAAGAAGTAACAGTAACACCTACTGGAACCTCCATTGCCGTAAAGCATTTGTTTTTTAATATTCCAGCGCGTCGTAATTTTTTAAAATCGAATACGGTCGAGTTGCGCCATATTATTGATGAATTTCATCGTGTGGCATTGGCACATCCTAAGGTGGTTTTTGCTATGTACCACAATGGCAGTGAGCTTTTTAATTTGCCAGAAAGTAACTACCGTCAGCGTGTGGTTAATATTTTTGGGTCAAAAACCAACGAGAAACTTGTGCCGGTGGAGGAAACCACTGAAGTCTTAACAATATCAGGATTTGTGGGCAAACCACAATTCGCAAAAAAGAGTAGAGCAGAACAGTTTTTTTTTGTCAATAATCGCTTTATCAAAAGCCCATACCTGAATCATGCTATCAACGCTGCATTTGAGGGGTTGATTAAAGATGGGAATCATCCGATATATTTTTTAAACCTAACGGTCGATCCAAAATCGATTGACATCAATATCCATCCTACAAAGACTGAAATTAAATTTGACGATGAACATACTCTTTATGCAATTTTAAGATCGTCTGTAAAACATAGTTTGGGTCAGTTTAATATTGCACCCGTTTTGGATTTTGATTATGATACCAATCTCGATACGCCTTACAATTACAAAGATAAAGGTGCTTCCACCCCTACGGTTGAGGTGGACAGAAATTATAACCCGTTTCGGGAAGAGCGGATATCAGGAAAACAGACAACCGCCTTTAAAAAACAAACCCCCAATAATTGGGATAGCTTATACGTGGGTTTAGAATCAAAAAGCACCCGCGACACACAAGATTTTAGTCAGGTTGAATTTGAAAGTGAACCAGAAGAGGTGTCGTTATTTGACGATAAGTCCCAAATAGAAACTACGCAAAGCACCTATCAATTTCAGAATAAATATATTATTAGCACCATCAAATCAGGCATGTTGATGATTGATCAGAATAGAGCACATCAACGTATTTTATATGAAGGCTTGTTAAAAAGCATGACGGTCAAGGAGGCAGTGAGCCAGCAGCTGCTGTTCCCGCTGCAACTACATTTTACAGGCCCTGAATTGACTATTTTAAAGCAATTGAAAGACGATTTGGAGGCTACTGGTTTTGTGTTCGCGGCAATGGATGATCAGCTTGTTGAAATCACCGGGCTGCCTATTAACGTGCCTGATAGTGAGGTCTCCATGATTTTGGAGCAACTTATCAGCGACGTGGAGCAGGAGGTGCCTGACAGTCATTTTAGTGCGGCAGATTTACTGGCAAAATCCATGGCGAAGAGCTTGGCCATTAAAACAGGGCAATCATTGTCAAATTTAGAACAGGAACATCTGGTAAATAGTCTGTTTGCATGTAAGGCACCTTCTGTTTCTCCAGCTAATAGAGCTACTTTTATTACAATGACAATTGATGAAGTTGACAGAAAATTTATGTAATTTTAATTAAAGAAAAGATCAAAGAAGAATGAGAGGAATTACAGATACGGTGAAGCATTTGCTCATTATCAATGTATTATTTTTTATTGCCAAAATGACCATGCAGCCAGGTTTGTTGGATGATTTGTTTGCATTGCATTTTCCAAAGAATGATGCCTTTAAATTTTGGCAGATTTTTACCCACATGTTTATGCATGGCAATTTCATGCATATCCTATTTAATATGTTCGCATTATGGATGTTCGGTACGGCAGTGGAGCAGGTTTTTGGGGCTAAGAAGTTTATCTTTTTTTATATTTCTGCAGGATTGGGAGCGGCTTTAATCATGTTGGGCACTTACTATCTACAATACTTGCCTTTAGAATCAGATTTGCTTTCCGCAGGCTTTACCTCGTCTCAAATTCATGAAACAATGTCTACAGGCAGAGTTATGCAAGGCGCTAACGCGGCTCAAACAGATCAGCTGCAGTCTATGTTTTATATTTTCAACTCGTCTATGTTAGGGGCTTCTGGTGCTATATTTGGGGTTTTGGTTGCTTTCGGGATGTTATACCCTGAATCTAAGTTAATGCTGATTTTTTTACCAATTCCTATTAAGGCGAAATATTTTATTCCTGGAATTATCTTATTGGATTTTATTTCTGCCGTTACTGGGCAATCATTCTTCAGTCCGAGCAATACCGCGTATGCTGCCCATCTTGGTGGTGCGCTGACTGGGTTTTTAATGATGTGGTATTGGAAAAAGACCCAATTCAATAAAAACCGTTGGGACCGATGAAATCATTAAATCAGGATATTCAGGAGAAATTGAGGCATCTCAACGTGCTCGAAAAGATAATTGCTATCAATGTAGTTGTTTTCTTGGTTGGGCTACTACTGTCATTAATTGTTAAGTCAGGTGGAAGTTTGTACTGGCTGGAATTGCCTAAAGATGCCGGCGATTTTCTATTTAAGCCGTGGAGCATCATCACCTACGGTTTTACCCACTACGGTTTATTTCATTTGCTGTTCAATATGTTGGTGCTTTACTTTGTTTCGCAAATGATGCTCAACTTATTCAGTCCGAAACTCACTTTAAATATTTATTTTTTGGGTATTATTTTGGGCGGACTCTTTTTTCTGTTTGCTTATAATGTATTTCCACAAGGTTTTCTGAAGCCTGCAACGGCCCTGGTAGGCGCTTCGGCTGGTGTGAGGGCCTTATTGATTTTCTTATGTGCTTACATGCCTAATACGCAAGTACGGTTAATTGTGTTTAACATTAAACTATGGCATTTGGGTGTTGCGCTTGTTGCTTTTGACGTCATTGGCCTTTTTGGTTCAAACCAAGGTGGCAATATTGCTCATTTGGGAGGCGTTGCCTTAGGCTATTTCTATGCCACCCAATTGATCAAGGGAAATGACATTGGAAAAGGTTTTGAAAAACTTATGGATGCAGTTGCTAACCTTTTTAAAGGTGGTAAGAAGTCGCCGTTAAAAACTGTCCACAAGCGCAAATCAAGTACAGTTGCAGGACACAAAAAATCAGAGTTTAAGGAGTTTAATAAGCAAAAGCAAATCGATCTCATTTTAGACAAGATTAGCAAAAGTGGTTATGATAGCCTAACCGAAGAAGAAAAAGCTTTTTTATTTAAGGCTAAAGATTAAAACCATGAAAAAACTGAATCTTATTGATAAGTTTTTGTTTTTCTTAAATTCCATTGCGGCAACCATTCTTTTATTGGCCTATATTTTGCCATACATTGAGCCCAAACGTTTTGCGTTTTTATCAGTCTTAAGTCTCACAGTGCCGTTTCTAATTATCCTTAATCTTCTGTTTGTAGTCTATTGGCTTTTAAAGGTTAAAAAACAACTCTTATTGTCTTTAATTATTCTTCTAATTGGCTTCAATCATGTGGCGAGCTTGTATAAAATGTCGGCATCAAAACAAGTTGATGACATTGATAATATTGCCGTAATGAACTTTAATGTACGCCTGTTCAACGTTTTTAAATGGATTCCGGACATAGATGCTGCCCAAGAAATCAGCCAATTTATTCAGGAAAAGAAACCGGATATCATCAGCATGCAAGAGTACAGGCCAGATGATGGGTTGAAGCTAAAAGATTACCATCGGTTTGAAGCTGTTGGGGGCGAAAGAATTAAAAATGGTCAGGCCATTTTTTCTAAATTCCCAATTGTCAATACCGGATCCATTGAATTTCCAAGCACTTATAATAACGCTATTTTTGCTGATGTGGTACGGGGTAAGGACACTATTAGAATTTATAATGTGCATTTACAGTCTTTAAAAATTGATGCCAATTCCGATCCATTAAAAAACGAAGCAGCCGAAAATCTATTTAGACGTGTCGGAAGTACATTTAGGATGCAGCAAGCGCAAGCGGATTTGTTCTTGGAGCATAAGGCCAACAGTACTTATAAAACCATAATTTGTGGCGATTTCAATAATACGGCCTATTCTTATGTCTATAAGAAGATTAAAGGCGACTATTTAAGAGATGCTTTTGTGGAAGCTGGGAATGGTTTTGGACGAACATTCGATTTTAAATTCTTTCCGGTGCGAATTGATTTTATCCTTGTAGATCAGAACTTTGATATCAACGGGTTTCGAACTTATAATGTTAAGCTTTCAGACCACTTCCCCATAATGAGCAAGGTGAAGCTGAGGTAGCGTAAGCAGTCTGCCTGCCTTGCAAACGCTTCAGACGTGAAAGTGTCTATCGTCAAGCTTCAATCTCAAACTGTCATCATCCAGCAATCTGTAGCGTCGGCGATGATATGAATGACCAATCCTATGCCTAAGATTCTAGTTTTTTTGAAAAATAACAATCCCACATATACGGCCATCGCATAATAGGTGTGAAGTGGGTGGAAGTTAATGCTACACCGCCCGGGATCAAAGACAGGACTTGCTAAAAGATGATCGAGATCAATAAGCATAGTTGCAATCATGATCAAATAGGCAGTCTTCCAATTGGATCTAAAAAATATAAATGCCACAAGCAATGGTAGCCCAAAATGAATTCCGTAATGAACAATAGATTGTAGCATCATTGAGGTAATTGTTGTTTTTCGAGATAGAGTAAGGCATTTGGGCCTTCGTTGAATATTAAATCAAGAATGCTCAGATTTGGGATAAAGCCATGTTTGTCATCAAATACCTGAACGTAAGGTTGAAACGGCTGTTCTGTTTCTTTTCTATGATTGACTAAATAGCGGTAATCTCTTTTTTCGATAGGATTCAATTCAAACTCCGTCGTCTTTTGAATCTTTATCTCATGTTGCAGACATTCTAAAACGGCATCCAGACACTTGAAATTGAAATCCATCAGATGTGTTGATTCTTCAGAAAATAGAGGAAGCAAATCATGCTCGTAAAATTCAAAAAATGGAGAACTGCTATAAGCGGATTGAATGGACTTCCAATGTAAATCCTGCCATTTTTCATCATTTGAAATGAGAATATTCTCATAACGCTGTCTATTTTTTTGCGAATAGACCACTGGTACGGTTAATGACGATTTACCTTGTGCACCATAGATGCTCATTCGGTTTCTATAGGTTTGTTTCTGATAATTATCGCAGACTTCAAAGACCACTTTTTCTGCCTGTACCAATGCGACACATTGTGCAATGCTCGGGAAATAGGTGGGGTGAAGTAGAATGTCCATTATAGAGCACTATTATTTATTGGCTCGTCTCTTGCGCCATGTATTAAACCCAAACCAAATCCCTAATAATACAAGAAATGGAACAAAGTATGACACTAATTTTCCATTGCCTCCAACGGTGGTGAAAAACCTTTCCCAACGTGGACTTTTCCCATCCCAACTCATCCATACCAGAACGGGTTTCCCGACCACATGGTCAAACGGTACAAACCCCCAAACCCTGGAGTCCTGTGAGTTGTGACGGTTATCTCCCATCATCCAATAATAAT
Source organism: Gelidibacter maritimus (assembly GCF_014062315.1). Classification (GTDB taxonomy): domain Bacteria; phylum Bacteroidota; class Bacteroidia; order Flavobacteriales; family Flavobacteriaceae; genus Gelidibacter; species Gelidibacter maritimus. The sequence continues at coordinate 45,102 of NZ_JACGLT010000016.1, read as the reverse complement.
CCTGTTTAAAGGTATATTGGTTGGTAATCTCGCCATCAATGCTGATTTGATTGCCATTTACTGAGAGGTTACGTCCTTCATAAACTTCAATGACCCGTTTGTACAGCGGAAGGTTTTCAGCTGTTAAAGTGATGCTCTTTCCTTTTTCAGGGATGTATAGAGGTCCGAAATAATCATTGTTCCAATTAAAGGCCGGATTCATAGGGAATATCATAGAATCGCGATGGTCCATAGAGTCCTTTCTGATTTCTATGGAAGCAATATTGGGATGATTTTTTGCTCTGGCCACGGCTTCTTCCGTCGCTGCAGGAATGATCCATTTTTCGGTCTGTTGATCATAGCCCAATCCATCAGTCATATCAAAGCGTTTCAGGATGTCATAAACCTGTGCATTTGAAGCAATTTGTCCTTTAAAAGTGACATCATAGGAAAACTGAATCCGTGCGCGATCGTTCAAGACATTTTGTTTTCCATTTATGTAAACGTAACCATTTCTTATGGAGAGGGTATCGCCAGGAATTCCTACACTACGCTTTACATAATTGGTCTTTTTATCAATGGGTTTATAGTAGAACTTATCGGTATGGCGCATGTCTAACATGGTATCAACTGGCCAGTTAAATACAACAATATCATTACGCTTGATCTTTTGAAAACCTGGAAGCCTCATATAAGGCAGTTCAGGATTTGAAAGGTAAGATTTGATGTTTAATATCGGGATGGTGTCATGCACCATTGGTGCTGCCACCGTGGTCATTGGAAGTCTTGCCCCATAATGGAATTTGCTGACAAATAGAAAATCGCCCACCAATAAGGTCTTTTCCAATGAGGAGGTCGGAATGGTAAAAGGTTGAATGAAATAAGTATGGACTATGGTTGCCGCAACAATAGCGAACAATATGGAACTGATCCAATCGCCCGCAGCCGACTTTGGATGTAAGCTACGGTCTTTAATATGGGTTACATCGGCCACATAATTGAGGTAATAATTGTAAAACCCTAAACTAATAAGTGCTAAAACCGTATCGGTAGTGGTGTTTTTTCCAAAACTTCTTGCGGTTTCTACCCAAACTACCGGAAACATGATCAAATTGACAATTGGCACGAAAAGTAAAATGGTCCACCACCAAGGCCGATTGATGATTTTCATTAAAATCACGGCATTATATACCGGTACAAAAGCCGTCCAAGCCGGTTGGCCTGCTTTAATGTATAATTTCCATGTGCCAAGTCCGTGATTGACCTGAATCACGCAAAAGAAAATAAACCATTCTGTAAATGTCATCTGATTGCTGTTATTAATTTGAAAATAACGGGTTTAATGGTTAGGTTTTAAATCCCGTAAAACAAATATATTGTAAATGATAAATCGTAATTAAAATACTACCAATAAGTTAACCAATGTTTAACACATCTTTCATTGAGAACACCCCTTTTTTTCCTGCAATCCATTCTGCAGCAATCACAGCACCAAGAGCAAATCCGTCGCGGTTATGTGCAGTATGTTTAATTTCAATGGTATCTACTGACGATTTATAGGCTACTTCATGGGTTCCCGGAACATCGTCAATGCGTTTGGAATTGATATGCAAGTCTTTTGGTTTTGCAGCATCTAAGGTCCAAGTGCCATATTTTGAGTTCTTAAGAATGTCTTCTGCTAAAGTAATTGCCGTACCACTTGGCGCGTCAAGCTTTTGGGTATGATGAATTTCTTCCATGCTAATGTCATATTCTGGAAGATTTACCATAAGTTGAGAGAGTTTTTGGTTCAATTCGAAAAAGATATTCACGCCTAAACTGAAATTGGATGCATATAGGAAAGTGCCATTTTTTTCCTTGCATAAAGCAACCACATCATCATAGTGCTCTAACCATCCTGTTGTTCCGGAAATAACAGGAATATTATGGTTAAAACAATTGGTTATATTATCTACAGCAGCGTCAGGCGTACTGAAATCGATGGCAACATCTACATTTTCGAGGACATAACTTTCCGTGTCCTTGTCAACTTTTAAAGTAATGTCATGTTGCCTTTGGAGGGCTATCTGTTCAATGGTCTTTCCCATCTTGCCATAACCTAAAAGAGCTATTTTCATGTGTTTATACTTAATTTCCTTTAACGGAGGCATACTGATTACTATTCATTAATTCCTTCGGTGTAATTCTAGCATGCACGTTTTATGATTAAAATTTAAAATTCAAGGTCATTCCCAAATTGGTAGAATTCTCTTGTTCGTTGTATTTAAAATGCGGCTTTAATGCTAGATTTTCATCTAAATTATATTGAAGCAAATGCGCATCTACGTTGGCGTCAATAATGTTAAGTGCATAGAGTCCGATGGTAATTAACAGCGCTAATTCTTTGTTTCGACGCAACGTATTCTGTGCTCTAATAAGGCCTTCGCTAGACACCCTCGGCGTTGTGCCATCACCATAAAACTCATCGTCGGTAAACCCTGCCAATCGGCGTTTATAGGCGCTCCGATAGCGGTCGTAGGTTTTGTCATTGTCTAAGTAAAAATAGACGCCGGTTCCGATAGCTGCATAAACAATCGGTATTTTCCAGTACTTTTTGTTGTACGCTTGTCCCAATCCCGGTAATACCGCCGAGTAAAACGCTGCACGCGATGGCGCCAAAATATTCATGGGCTTCCGTATAATGCTGTCAACCACAAGTTCTTCAGGGATCTCCTTTGAGGTATCTGTTGGAATACTATCAGCAGGAGTTTGCGAAAATGCGTAGAAAGAAGCAAAAAATATAAAAAAAAGGGATGTATAAAGGCGATTATTTGGCACTTTGAACAAGTTTTTTGATCCGGTTAAAATCCTCTTCGGAATGAAAGGGAATGCTTATGGTTCCTTTACCATTCTTGCTTACTTTAACGTTGATTTTGTGTCCAAAGTATTCTGAAAACTCTTTTACGCCATTTTTAACAAAAGCGGGTAATTCTGATTTTTTAGATGGTTTGGCTTCGCTTTTATTATGATAGTTTTTTACTAAGGCTTCCGTGTCTCTCACTGATAGTTTATCAGAAAGTATTTTTTCGTAAATGTCGAGTTGCTCGGATTGGTCTTCTATATTGATAATGGCACGGCCGTGTCCCATTGAGATAAATCCGTCCCGCATGCCGGTTTGTATGATAGGATCTAACTTTAAAAGGCGAAGATAATTGGCTATAGTGGAACGTTTTTTACCCACGCGCTCGCTCATCTGTTCTTGGGTCAATTGTATTTCATCAATCAAACGTTGGTAGGATAAGGCAATTTCAATAGGGTCTAAATCCTGACGTTGGATATTTTCCACCAAAGCCATTTCTAAGGACTCCTGATCGTTGGCAATTCTGATATAGGCCGGAATGGTTGGCAACCCGATCAATTTGGAAGCTCTAAAACGACGCTCTCCCGAAACCAATTGGTATTTGTTGAAATCAAGCTTTCTAACGGTAATGGGTTGGATGACCCCCAATTCTTTGATAGAAGAAGCTAATTCCTTAAGTGTTTCTTCGTTAAAATTGGTTCGCGGTTGAAAAGGATTGATTTCAATGGCCTCTAATTCCAACTCCACAATATTTCCAATGACTTTATCGGCATTTTTATCCTGAACCGATTGAATATCATTTGATGGGTCTTTTAAAAGTGCTGATAATCCTCTTCCTAACGCCTGTTTTTTTGTTGCCTTCGCCATTAATCGTTCTTTTTAATAATTTCCTTTGCTAAACTTAAATAATTGGTAGCGCCTTTACTGCTCACATCATAATTGATAATACTTTCTCCAAAACTTGGTGCTTCTCCCAATCGTACATTTCGCTGAATGATGGTCTCAAATACCATATCACTAAAATGCTTTTGTACCTCCTCAACCACTTGGTTTGATAAACGAAGTCGCGCGTCATACATAGTCAATAACATGCCTTCTATATCTAATTCCTTATTATGGATTCGCTGTACACTTTTAATAGTGTTCAATAATTTACCCAGTCCTTCCAAGGCAAAATACTCACATTGAATAGGAATGATGACCGAATCAGCCGCTGTAAGGGCGTTTAAAGTCAAGAGGCCCAAAGATGGCGCACAATCGATCAAAATATAATCGTACTGGTCTTTAAGGTGATGAATGGCATTTTTGAGCATGTACTCACGTTGCTCTTTGTCAACCAATTCAATTTCAATAGCCACCAGATCTATATGGGCTGGAATGATATCCACGTGGGGTGCGCTTGTAGGGATAATGCAGTCTTCTGCCTTTGACGAATGTTCAATAAGCTGATAAGCACCCATTTCTACGTTGTCAACATCAATACCTAAGCCAGATGAGGCATTGGCTTGTGGATCGGCGTCTATCAATAATACTTTTTTTTCTAAAGCGCCCAAGGAAGCGGCTAAATTTACCGATGTTGTTGTTTTACCAACACCTCCCTTTTGATTGGCTATTGCAATGATTTTACCCATTAAATTTTCTGGTTTTAGTCGCCGTAAAAATACAATTATTTGTGGGTTTAAAAAATGTTACTTGTTAACAAAACAGCTTCCATTTTAAAAGGATTACCCTCCAAAAACGTGAAAATGATTGCGGATTGGTTAAAACCTTATGATGTGGCTATAGGCTTGTGTGGTAACTAACTGTTAGTGCTTGTTAAATGGATTTTTGCTATAGAATATCGTAACTTGGCACTTAGAAAACTAAGGTTGCATTCATTTTTTATCTTTTTTAGCACGGATCATGGCTTCCAATTGGTCCCACATTTCTTCCGGAATTGCCTCCAATAAATTAAACTGTCCAGCACCTTTCAACCATTCGCCACCATCAATGGTAATAACTTCCCCATTGATATAAGCAGAGAAATCAGAAACTAAATAGGCGGCAAGGTTTGCAAGTTCTTGATGCTCTCCCACACGATTTAGGGGCACTTTTTTGGCCATGTCAAACTTGTCTTCTAAATCGCCAGGCAAGAGTCGGTCCCAAGCCCCTTTTGTAGGAAAAGGACCCGGGGCTATGGCGTTAAATCGCATACCATATTTTGCCCATTCTACGGCAAGACTGCGGGTCATGGCCAATACACCAGCTTTGGCCGTAGCGCTTGGCACCACGTAAGCAGAGCCTGTCCAGGCGTAGGTGGTAACAATATTCAGTACAGAAGTGTTGGTTTGCTTGGTATCAATCCAATGTTTTCCGAATGCCAAGGTGCAGTTTTTAGTGCCTTTTAAAACAATGTCTATGATGGTGTCAAATGCATTGGCAGACAGGCGTTCAGTAGGAGAGATGAAATTGCCCGCGGCATTATTTAGCAGCACATCTACGGAGCCAAACTTATCCACAGCCGCTTTTAACATGGTTTCAACCTCGTCATAATTACGGACATCACATTGCAAAGGCAAACAGGTGCCATTGGTTTCTTTTTCAAGTTCCTCTGCGGTAGTTTTTAACTTTTCAAGATTGCGCGACGTAATGGCAACATGGGCACCCAGTTCTAAAAAATACTTGGACATGGCTTTTCCTAAGCCGCTACCACCGCCAGTGACAACAATTGTTTTTCCTTTTAAAGCATCATCCCTGAGCATTTTCTGTGTATAAACCATTTTTTATTTTTATTTCGTGATTTTTAAAAATACGAATAAAATATTATGAATAGCCTTTGGGAAAGTCAAATTATTCTTAACAGACCCTATCAATTTGAAGCTTATGGAATTTAACAGATTAATTCCCACTAGTCGGTATTTCATATTCCGAGACTTGCCGTGATTGTAAAAATAATTCCTTATTCCAATTTGCTTTTGTAATGTCTTACCAAAATTATTGCTGTATTTTTTCTATGGCAATCCATGAGATTTGAACATAATGAAATTAAGAATGACAACAAAAGAGTTGTATATCTGCTATTACTTATAAATTTATGAGATTGCTGGTTTAAAATCTGAATGTGCATTGCAGTGCCGGATGGATGACTTATTCTCATAATGATTACGCAATTTGAGATTTAAGGTTAGGACACGAGCAAAACAAAAAAAATCAGCATTGTGTTTTCAACTTTTGAACGTTAGGACCAGATGTGGACCTGCAATGAAAAGATTGACTGAGTCTAAAAAACACTCTAATTTCTTGCCTGGGAAATTAGCTTGGTAGCGTCACGTTTTGAAATTTCCGAAAATTGGGCTTTAACTATATGCATTCTTAGCTTGACTGTCACTTCGGTTTGCTAAAATAAGTATCATACAATAGCGCGTCTGACAGCCTTGGAGCTAATTAGCATTATCTTGATTTAAAATTTACGTTTTTTTAAAGGATTGCTTATGAGTGTTTTAAATGCGAAAACACATCGGAATTATCCCTGGCAAATAACTAAAATTAGATGCTTTAATAACTATTTAAATTTTGTAAATTTGCCTGCGTTTAACAGCGCAACATGACAACTACTACAAAATACATATTCGTCACAGGAGGTGTAACGTCTTCTTTAGGGAAAGGCATTATTGCAGCTTCATTGGCTAAATTACTTCAGGCTCAAGGTTACAAAACGGCAATTCAGAAACTGGATCCTTATATTAATGTCGATCCGGGAACCATGAACCCCTACGAACATGGGGAATGCTACGTAACCGATGATGGTGCAGAAACGGATTTAGACCTTGGCCATTATGAGCGCTTTTTGAATGTGCCTACAAGTCAGTCCAACAACGTTACTACAGGACGTATCTACCAGAGCGTCATTGATAAGGAACGTCGTGGTGAGTTTTTGGGTAAAACCGTTCAAGTTATTCCGCATATTACCGACGAAATCAAAAACAGAGTCCAGCTTCTTGGCAAATCAGGCGATTATGATATTGTGATTACCGAAATAGGAGGGACCGTTGGTGATATTGAGTCCTTGCCATATATTGAAGCGGTACGCCAATTAAAATGGGATTTGGGAGAACAGAATGCTATTGTCATCCATTTAACATTGGTGCCTTTTCTTTCTGCAGCAGGCGAATTAAAAACAAAACCAACCCAACACAGTGTCAAAACCTTAATGGAAAGCGGCGTTATGGCCGATATTTTAGTATGCCGTACTGAACATGAGTTGCCAATGGATTTACGTCGTAAATTGGCATTGTTTTGCAATGTCCGTGAAGAGGCCGTCATTCAATCTATTGATGCCTCTACAATATATGATGTGCCTAACTTAATGTTGGAACAAGGTTTGGATAAGGTGGTGCTTAAAAAATTAGGCCTTCAAAGTGACGCACCAGATTTAACCCAATGGAATCAATTCTTAAAACGATTGAAAAATCCAAAAAGTGAGGTCACAATTGGATTGATTGGTAAATATGTTGAATTGCAAGATTCTTACAAATCTATTCTGGAAGCATTCATTCATGCCGGTGCAGAAAATGAAGTCAAAGTAAATGTACAGCCAATTCATTCCGAACACTTGACCATTGAGAATGCAGCAGCAGAGCTTGCGCATTTAGATGGTGTATTGGTAGCGCCAGGATTTGGTGAGCGTGGGGTGGATGGGAAAATTGAAGCCGTGAAGTTTGTTCGTGAAAATAATATTCCGTTTTTAGGTATTTGTTTGGGTATGCAAATGGCAGTCATAGAATATGCCCGTAATGTTTTAGGTTTAAAAAATGCCAATTCCACAGAAATGAACCCGCATACTTCTGACCCAGTGATCGATTTAATGGAATCGCAAAAAGAGGTCACAGAAAAAGGTGGAACGATGCGACTGGGTGCATGGGCCTGTCATTTAAAAAAGGGAAGTATTGCCCATGACGTATATCAAACAACTGAAATATTTGAACGTCACCGTCACCGTTATGAGTTTAATAATGCCTATAAAAAGCAAATTGAAGGTGCCGGAATGATAGCAACAGGTCTCAACCCTGACACGGGCTTGGTTGAAATTGTTGAAATTCCGTCACACAATTGGTTTGTGGGCGTCCAATATCATCCTGAATATAAAAGTACTGTGGCCAATCCACATCCATTGTTCGTAGCTTTCGTAAAGGCAGCCGTCAATGTTAAAAAAGATAAAAAGGATAAAACTGTGTCAGTATGACATTAAATTAGATTTGGATGCATTTTTGTGATGTCCAATCGTATCAAAAAATAAAATTAATTACCAACTTAAAAAGGACCTTGAAAGTTATTAGTACGTTTTTGGTCTGAAAATAACGTAAATGGAAGAAAAAAAATTTGATCTCAATTCTATTATAGGATTCGTTCTTATTTTCGGAATATTATTGTTCATGCTATGGCAGAACCAACCAACTCCTGAAGAGATTGCAGCACAAGAACAAGAAAAACAAGCCAAGATAGAGGCAGAGAAAAAAGCAACTGACAAAAAGGATACTTTTGTTTCAACGGCTGACGACTATACCAATGAATCGGCTTTAGACTCTACAAAGCTTGAAGCTTTAAAAAATAGATTGGGTGCTTTTGCCTATGCCTCAACATTGCCGTCTGCTAAAGATCATGAAACTTTGGTTGAGACCGATGTATTGGAATTGAAATTCAGCAATAAAGGTGGTTATTTGACAGAAGTGAAACTCAAGGAGTTTGTTTCACATGATTCCATGCCCATTTATCTAATTAAGGATAATAACGCACTCTTTAACATCTCATTTTCTACTACAGACAATAGAAATCTAAATACCAAAGATCTTTATTTTGAGCCTACCGTTACTAAAAATGGTGAGAACACAGTGGTTTCCATGAAGCTTAAAGTTTCAGAAACCAAGTTTTTGGAATACCGTTATGAGCTGAAACCAGATGACTATATGTTTGGATTTAATGTGCGTTCGCAAGGTTTAAGTGATGTCATCAATAGTTCACAAGAAGTCAATCTCGATTGGAACGCTAAGACTTATCGTTATGCGAAAAGTATCTCTTATGAAAACAGATACACAGAGCTTATTTTTGAATATGAAGGCGGTAAAGATGATTATTTAGGTCAGGGTGATTTTACTGATGATACGGCCAAGGATGTAACTTGGATTGCCAATAAGCAGCATTTTTTCACTTCCATTCTCTTAGCTGATCAGCCTTTTAAAACAGGATACTTTACATCAAGAAATTTGGTTCAGGATGAGGATGTGGACACTGTTTTTACAAAGGCCTTTACCAGTAAATTGCCATTGGCTCTTGAAGGTGGTGAAATCAATAAGAACATGGACTTATATTATGGTCCAAGTGATTACAAAATCCTGAATTCCTACGGTAGGAATTTAGATGAAGTTCTGCCATTGGGCTGGGGTATTTTTGGATGGATCAACCGTTACTTGTTCATTCCATTGTTTTCCTTTTTAGGCTCTTTTATGCCGTATGGAATTGCGATTGTTGTTATGACGATTCTGATCAAATTATGTTTGTCGTTTGTTCAGTACAAGCAGTTTTTGTCTCAGGCTAAATTGAAGATTATTAAGCCAGAATTGGATGCCATTCGTGAGAAGTATAAGGACAATAAAATGAAAATTCAGCAAGAAACCATGGCATTGCAGTCTAAAGCAGGGGCAAGTCCACTGAGTGGTTGTTTGCCGGCGCTGATTCAATTACCGGTTTTTTACGCTTTGTTTCAATTTTTCCCGTCGGCTTTTGATATTCGTCAGAAGAGTTTCCTATGGGCGGAGGATCTATCGTCTTATGATACCATATTGGATTTACCGTTCAAGATTCCTTTTTATGGAGACCATGTAAGTTTGTTCCCGATTTTGGCGTCCATAGCAATTTTCTTCTATATGAAAATGACAACAGGACAGCAAATGTCTTCTCAGCCAACCCAGGAAGGTATGCCGGACATGGCTAAAATGATGAAGTATATGATTTACTTCTCGCCAATAATGATGTTGTTCTTCTTCAACAACTATGCATCCGGATTGAGTTTGTACTATTTTATCTCGAACTTAATTAGTATCGGAATCATGCTGGTCATCAAGAACTTTATTTTAGATGAAGAGAAGATCCACGCTCAAATTCAGGTGAATAAAGCAAAACCAAAAAAGGAAAGTAAGTTCCAGAAAAAGATGAAAGAAATGATGGAACAAGCTGAAGAACAAAAAAGACAAGGAAAGCGCTAAAAAACTTTTCTATGTTAAATAAAAAATGCCTCTGAAAAACTCAGAGGCATTTTTGCTATTAATCAACAAAATTATTGAAGATTAATCAATATAAAAACTATTGTCCCATTTCTGGCAACACGACTTTATCAATAGCGTGAACTACACCATTGACGGCTTGAATATCTACTAAGGTTGGAATGATATTACTTACTCTATCATTCGGATCTGTAATGGTAAGGTTGGAAGCGTTAACAGTCACATCTCCACCTAAAGTTCCTACGGTACCTGTTGGAATAGCGTCTGAAGTGACATTACCACTTACAACATGAAATTTTAATATGGCTTCAACCGTGGCTGGGTCAACATCAGCTAATGTTGTTTCTCCGGTTGGATCAAGCTCGTTCAGCAATGATGCAAACGCTTCGTTGGTGGGTGCAAACACCGTAAATGGACCATTTCCTGATAACGTAGGAATTAAGTTTGGTGACGGTGATTGAGAATCAGCCGATTGCAGTGCAGCTACTAAACTTGATAAATTAGAATTTGCTAAAGCGAAATCTACAACTGTTGGTAGTCCGATAACCGCATCCACCACATGAATAGTTCCATTGGTTGCAGAAATATCTGCGACGGTTACAGTTGAAATTCCGTTAAATTCTACACCGTCCGTCGCATTAAAGTACAGACTTAAAGGCTTGTCATTAGGACCAGTTGCATTTGTGTTTGTATAGCCGGAGCCAGTATTGGCTAAATCTGTAGATTTAACATTTCCAGTAATGACATGATTTAGTAAAATTTGAGAAAGCAGGTCCGTTGGTACATCGCTTAATTTTTCAAATCCATTATCGGTTAAGAAATTTTGAAATGCTGCATTTGTGGGTGCCAAAACAGTAAAAGGACCTTGTCCGTTCAATACGCTTACCAGATTGCCATCTGCTGCTTTTAACGCAGCTACCAAATTACTTAAATCTGGAGTGGCCATAGCTGTTTCTACTATGTTCATTGGTAGAGGGGCAACGTTGTTGTCATCATCACTACTACAGGATTGAAAACCAATAACCAGTAACAGTAATGGTAGAATTTTGAGAGTTTTTGAAATAATCTTCATTTTTTTGAGTTTATTTGTTCGAAGTAAAAACTAACCTCATGTTAGTTTGTTTAACAAAAATACAAAATGATTAAACAAAATATTGTCTTTTTCTTTTTTTTAACATTGTTTTTAACTAAATCCTATGCGCAGGATGTTATAAATCAGCGAGATACTGATGGAGAGCGTCATGGGTTTTGGAAAGTAAATTTCGATCAGACCAATCAGCCACGATATGAAGGCACATTTGAGCATGGTAAGGAAGTAGGGATATTTAAATTCTATAAATTAGATGGAAATAAAAGTGTTTTAAGTGCCACTCGAGAATTTCTTCCCAACGGCGATGACATTCTGGTTAAATTCTATTCTTCTAAAGGAAAACTGATCAGTGAGGGCCAAATGATCGACAGGCGTTTTGTTGGAAAATGGGTGTATTACCATAATAAAAACGACAACGTAATGACCGTTGAACATTATAATAATGAAGGACAACTCGAGGGTGAAAAGGTAGTGTATTATCCAAATGGACAAATGGCCGAACAATCTCATTATAGTCATGGAAAGTTAGAAGGTACCTCTAAAATATTTTCAGAAAAAGGCGTACTCATCAAATCATTTACCTATAAAAACGATGTCCTTCACGGCATGTCAAAATATTATGATGCGGATGGTAACATGCTGGCGGAAGGCACATATAGAAATGATCAGAAGCACGGCATCTGGAAGTTTTATGAGAACGGTGTTCTAACTGAGGAAAAGGACTTCACAACATATAGTAAGAATCCGATCAAACAATAAACTCGGTGTAGTTACCGACTTCTTAGGAATAGAAACGTCAGAAAATATATTTAATTTCCCTGATGTTACTGCCGTGCCTAAGTTTTTAGCTATTATGTTTTCTCGTAAAAACTTCTTAAAAAACTCTGTATGGCATCCAATTTAATAAATCAAAAAATCGACTTACCTTTGCATTCTTAAATTAAAACGCATGCAATACGCAGAAAACATACTTGAAACTATTGGGAACACCCCATTGGTCAAACTCAACAAATTAAATAAAGATTTACCATGTTTGGTCTTGGCTAAATATGAAACTTTTAATCCTGGGAATTCCGTTAAAGATAGAATGGCCGTTAAAATGGTTGAAGATGCCGAGGCTGACGGCCGATTGAAGCCTGGAGGTACCATCATTGAAGGAACCTCTGGAAATACCGGAATGGGATTGGCATTGGCAGCCATCGTAAAAGGTTACAAATGTATTTTTGTGATGAGCGATAAGCAATCCAAAGAAAAAATGGATATCCTGCGTGCCGTTGGTGCTGAGGTGGTTGTTTGTCCTACAGATGTCGCACCAGACGATCCAAGAAGTTATTATTCGGTGGCCAAACGTTTGAGTGAAGAAACACCAAATTCTTGGTACGTCAATCAATACGATAACTTAAGCAACACAAAAGCCCATTACGAAAGTACAGGTCCTGAAATCTGGAAACAGACAGGTGGTAAGATTACACATTTTGTGGTCGGCGTGGGTACCGGGGGTACGGTATCTGGGATTGGAAAATATCTAAAGGAGCAAAATCCTGATATTAAAGTTTGGGGCATTGATACCTATGGCAGTGTCTTCAAAAAATATCACGAAACTGGAATTTTTGATGAAAATGAAATCTATCCTTATGTCACCGAAGGGATTGGCGAAGATATTCTACCTAAAAATGTCAATTTTGATATCATCGATGGATTTGAAAAAGTAACCGATAAAGATGCCGCGGTTTATACTCAACTGTTGGCAAAGGAGGAAGGTATGTTCTTAGGAAATTCTGCGGGAGCTGCCATTAAAGGCTTGTTGCAATTGAAAGAGCATTTTACAAAAGACGATGTGGTGGTGGTTTTATTCCATGATCATGGAAGTCGTTATGTAGGGAAAATGTTCAATAATGAGTGGATGAAGGAAATGGGATATATCGATTAGATTTAATCCTTAATTAACAAAATAGGGAATAGGATTAAGACCGCTTCGCTGTTAGAATTAAGAATTAAGATTCAAGACTGCTGTTTGAGGATAGACTTTTAAATGCTTTATTATTTGTCTACAATTTAAAATGTATCAACTCACAGACGAGGTGGTTTTTGACTTGCATCAATTAAATGCTATTCGTTGTTCTCGTTTTTCCTAAATCATCGCTTTTGAATAAATCCTTCCGTCTTCATCCCGTATCCGCGGGAATAATCCACCTTCCCTTTTGAAGGGAAGGAGATTTTGTTTGATCTAGGTTTGATATGATGTCTGAAGGTCTACTTCTAACTTCATCCTTCCAGGTTCTTACTTTTTACTTCACATTTACTCTTATACCTTCACTATGGCTTGCGAATTCCGGAGCATACATACTTTGAATGGTTGTGATGCCATTGCTCATATTTCCACTGTTGTTCACTCGCAAATCGTATTCAAAAACATAGATGCCTTTCGGTAGATAGTCGAAGAAGAAATTTGTGGCAGCATCTTTGGTGCTTTCGTAATAGCCCAATCCGTCTTGGTATTTATAAGAAGATAACACATTGACAGGTTCAAAACCAGCGGCACGCATATCTTTCATATGTAAGAATTCCATGTCTCTATCACTTCGCAATTCGATTCGCACCCTGACCAAATCGCCAACTTTTACTTCGGATTTTGACGTGATTTCTGAAAGTTGTTCTCCTGTATCGGTATTGGATTTTAAGAATAACTTCTTCTTCAATTGTAACGGCATTTCTTTACCCACAGCAATCGGAGTGATTTTGTCTAAATCCTCAAAATATTGCCAATACAAACTTCCCCAGGCAATACCATCGCCTTTTTTAGTCAAGGTAACCTCTGCCATCTCTGGTTTTATTTCAGAGCCATTCCAAGCTGTTTTATAATACCCGGTTCCCGCTTCAACTTTGACGTTCTCTAATTTTGAAGCTTCTATTTTTTCACCGCCCAAACTAACGTCAACCATTTCGGTGACGCTCAACCAATCGCTACCTTGCAGCAACAATGCGTAAACAGCTTCGGTGGTGGCTTTGGTTGTTTTCCAGCTGTTGGTCTGTTTGTTTTTAAGCAACCAGATCTTTAAATTGTCAATGGTCTTAACGTCATTTTGAATTTCAGAAAAAGCTTCAATCATGAGCGCTTGGGTTTCAATTGGCGCTTGATACCAAAACCACGAGGCTTTATTCTCTTTCCAATACATGCCCAATTCGTCAGAAGTGATACTGTTTTCTTTGAGGGATTTTAATATTTTATCGGCTGTTTTGGGATCTTTACTACGATGTGACACCATCGCCATCAAACCTTTGGCATATAATGATCTATTTAACCAATACTTCTGGATTTGGGTTTGATAGTATGCCGTTATGGTTTGCACCTCTTTGCTTTTTGGAATGTCAGGAAAGAAACTGCGCATATATAAATAATGCAATTGGGTATAACTTAAATGGTCTTTGCTTAAATCGACATTTTTATCATATTTCCGAAGGTCTTTATATTCTTGAACAAATTCCGCATCTAAATAGGAGATGGCTTTTTTGATCATATCATTGGTAGTCTCTTTGTTATGAGACGACTTGACATTAAGATGGTCTAAATGCCCAAAACCAACAATAATCTGTTGTGTAATAAATCGGTTTGGTCGTCCGCCTTCAAACCAAGCCCAAGCGCCGTTGCCCATTTGATTGTTTTGAAGTTTGCGTTGTGCCGATTGCAATTCGTTATTCATCTTGTTCATGTCGAACAATAAAGCGATACGTTTCTTTTGTTCGGATTCAGATTGGGCATCGCGCAACCAAGGAGTTTCCTCAATTAGAATGCTTTTCAGTTCTTCATTCTTTTCAAGATTGCTGATTAAGACGTCCTGTGAAGCCCATTGATCAAACACTTCCTTAATTCGCGGATTGCTGTTGGCAATATGACTTGCCAAGGCGTTGGCGTAATATCTGCTAAAGATTTGCTCGTTACAATCGTACGGATATTCCATTAAGTAAGGTAAGGCCTGAACGGCATACCACGCAGGATTGGAGGTCATTTCCAAGGTCAGTTTGTGATGTTTAAGAGTTTTGAAACTGTTGGCAGCGCTTGTCGTAGCTAATTTGTCCAAAGTAAAAGTACGTGTTTCATTGGAGCGAATCCACATCGGTAAAGTTTCAGTAACCAACTTTCTGTTTGATAATACAGGAAGTAGGTTTTGTTCTCCATCGCTAAAAGCGCCCGATTTTGCTATTACTTCATATTGAACAGCATCCACATCATCTGGAATGGTAAGGCTCCAGGCAACTTGGGTATTGCCTTTTGCATTTACTGTGAAGGACGTTCTATTGTTTGAATTATTAAGTTTAGCGTCAATAGATTTCCCTGTCAAGGCATCATAAAGCTCTAATATCACCTCACCCGATAATGAATTTTCAGTGAGGTTAGCAATCTTTGTACTGATAGATATGACATCACCATGACGTAAATAACGAGGTGCATTAGGAATGACCATTAACTCTTTTTGAGTAACGGTTTCTAAGGTGGACGTTGTACTTTCTAAGGTTTTGGTATGCGCCAAGAGTTGCAATTTCCATTTGGTCAGTGCTTCAGGTGTTGTAAAGCTGAAAGACACATTCCCTTCGGCATCTGTTTGCAATTGAGGAAAGAAGAAAGCGGTTTCCTGGAGGTTTTTACGAATGGCTACAGTTTCTAAATTTTCTTTGATTTCGGAGTCTATGGATCCAGCAACTTCCTCTTGGTTTTGGGTGCCAAAGCCAACTGTGACGACCTCCTCCAGACGCGCTTCGGTATCCTCGACCGCTGTTATGCTTTCGGCCGACATTTGGACGGCATTAGCTTTTCCTCTAATCATTATATTGTGTCTCCCGCTTCTGAAATATAGGCCAAACCAATTCCATTGGTCGTAGCTTTGATACGGATAGCTTAAATTTTTGCTAGGTAAATACACCTTGAAATTAGTGCTTCCAAAGCTATGGATGGCGCGTCTTTGGTTGTGGCTATAATAAGTAGGTTGATATAATGGACTAAATTGCCATTGGTGGGGTTGAAATTGATCTAATGACATATCATACATGCTTGCCAGTAGTTCAGCACTTACTTTATCGCCTTGTGGGCCCTTGATATTGAAACTCCAGGTTTCGTCTGTTCCAGGTTCTAATTTATCCCTAAACGTTTGCGTTTCAATGGTTAACTCCGATTTTGGATAAGGAACTGCAATGGTCTGTGTTCCGGATTGAAAACTGTTAAAGGCCGCAAAACTATAATGGATGGCGAAACCGCCCAAATCGGCATCGGTAACAGGAATAGCAATTGTTTTTTTGTTGTTGTTTAAAGGTACGATATAGGTATTGGTGGTTTTTTGTCCTTTCTCGACATCCACGGTAACGACCACGTTTTCTGCAGCTGAGCCAAAGGTAATAATCACATTTTGACCTATTTTATAAGTGGACTGATCCGTGCTAACACTAAACAGCTGATTATCCGGAAGCGTTTTGTCTTCTGGACTGAAAACAAAAGTCCGCGCTTGGTCTTTAACTAATTGTCCAAACCGATCTTGACTTTCTAAAATGATGATGTAATTGCCAGATTCCCATCTTTTAAGATTATTTAAGGTGATTTCCTTCGATTTTGAAGTGTCAAAATTGGTCTCAAATACCATCTTGCCTTTGTCCCATGTTTCAGGATTATGCTCATTTTGATAGGCTTCATGCGGAAATATTTTTTTAAATTCTCCGCGGGTTAAGGCATGATAATCTGGAGCAGGCCATGGACGTGATCTTAAAACCTCTTTCGGAGCTTGAAGTTTGTATATTTTGACAGTGCCTTGCGCAGCAACAAATTCGCCGTTCAAGTTTTTTGTGCTTATAGAAAGTTGGTGTTCTTTTTTCGATTTATCCAATTGGTTTTCTACACTTATATGAGCTAAAAGTGCATGGTAACCAACATTCACAATGGTAGTAGCACTGCGGGTTTCACCATTTAAGTCAGTAACGTCTGCCGTGATTTCATAATTAAATACAGGTAGACTGCTTTTATCCACACTTTCATCTGGAATGGCTTTAAATTTTATATCAAAATTGCCATCTTTATCCGTCATGCTTTCGCCATGAGCAATTTCCTGAGGTTCACTGTTAAACCACGGTCTATACCAATAATACCACCGCGGATATTGCACTTTTCTATGTACGCGATAGACAACTTTTGCGTCTGTTATCGTACTCCCAGCGTAGGCTAAAGCATTGCCTTTTACGGCTACAGAATCATTGACTTTGAAAGTTTCGGTGATCGGGAGCAATTTAGTTTCAAATTTTGGCCGTTTGTATTCTTCAACAGAAATGCTGGCATAACCATAATTCCCAGCGTAGAATTCAAGACTGAATTGGCCCGTTAATCCATTATTTGGTAGGATGAATTCTCCAGAGACCGAACCAAATTCGTTGGTTTTGAGTTCTTGTTCCTTGACCATTTCGCCATTGACATTTTTAAGGGTCACTTTTACCGATTGGTTGGCATAAACCGTGGTTTTTTTATTTTCTGTTTTGGTGGCTATCCCTTTAAAATAGACAACTTGACCAGGTCTGTAAATACTTCTGTCGGTGAATAAAAATGGCCTATAGCTGATTGGCTCTTGGCCATCATCTTCGTTATAATAATTTCTGCTATAATAATCTTTAAAGTAGGCAGTGTCTGAATTGTTGATCGCTGTGATATTCATATTATAATAGCGATTCTTGGGATTCTCCATGCTGAATTCGCCATTCTTATCCGTTTGGAAATTTTGCGTTTTGAATTCGTTACTGTAATTGATTTGGTATCTAACCGTCACTTTTGCACCATCAATTGGTTGACCATTGCTTCTATTGATCAATTGGAACAATTCTTTATTTGTATCTGATTTTGTCACCAACGCCATATTAGTTACTTGAATGGTTTTGGTGGAGAAAAATTCGTCGTTTGAAAAATCAGGTGTGGCTACAATAAGATACTGTCCGTTATTCAGTTTAGGAAGGACCACCTCAGTTGTATGAACTTGAAAGTCATTTTCATCCTTAAGTGAGCTGTCCCATTCTTCCGAGACGCTTAATTTTTTGATAAATGCGAATCGTTCGTCCTGACGGTAAGTTTTATTGAAATTGTCTAATTGGGATGGAGAAAGACGGTAAGCTTTAAATTTTAAATGATTCAAATTTGAATAGCGGACCAATATTAAGCTGTTGATTTGAATGGGGATATTGTTTTCCGCAGTCAGTTGCAAAGTAGGTTTTAAAATGGCAGTCTTTAGGACAGCACATTTTTCTGCGCCTTTACTCTTTGGGAAATTTTGAATGACCGCATCACAGATGGCAATGGCATCTTTTATTTTCCAACGGACATCAGAATTGGTTTTAGGATCAAAACTTTGTCCTTGTTGATGGTATAATGACGCTATTTCGAAATCATAAAGTGCAGAGACTTCATGGGCTTTATATTCGGCTGAAGCTTGTTGGAGACTCTTCAAATAAACAGCATCCTTATCGCTAAATGCAGCATTGTTTTTAACGAACTGAAGTCGTTGAATATTGACATCTGCCAAAGCGTAAGGCTCTTTGTCCTTAAGATGAAATGCGATTAAATTCTTGTAAATCCTTAAAGCCTTTAACTGTAATGATGTGGAATCTTGATGGGTAATTTCCAGTCTTGAAAAAGTCTTGGCATCGGATAGGAACTCAGGATTATCAATTAGAAATTTATAGGCGGGCTGAGTAATGCTGGTTTCATCAGTTTGGTAAAAGGCTAAGGCATTGTGATTTAAAAAATCGAACAGAGTAGGTCTAAATAGCTTTGAGCCATTCGCTTTATGCAACAATTCGTCATAATTAACCAAGGGCGTTTCCTGTAGAATCAATCCGTTTTTAAGCGAATTTTGATAATGCATATCTATTTCTTCAAACAAGGTCTGTAGGTCCCAAGTTCTAAAGTCCTCAGCTTCAACTTTGCTTTCGGTATGGGTACGGTTATAGAATTGATAGCGGTTTTGTTGAAAATACTGCCAATACAAATTAGCGAGCATATTTTCAAGAATGTTTTTGGTTGGAATATCACTGGAAGCACTTTGTGATTTAAAATCGTTGATAATTTTAAGTTGTGCATCTTCTTCTAAAATGAGAGCATATTTACTTTTATACAATAAACTTTTGATATGTTGCACAGTGTGTTTTTCGGCAACTGCTAATTTTGAAATCTGTTCCGCAACGGCTAACGCCGATTTGGTCAAACCTTCATTTTCATATTTTTCAATTTCTTTCCATAATTTCTCATAATTATTGGATTGGGAATGTGTAAAATTTGCAAAAAATATGATCATAAATAGAGTTATAAACTGTTTCATCATTTGAATAGATTTGAATCCTTAATATGGATTTGAACGTAAGCTAATACTATTGGATCTTTTAAAAAAGATGAAATGCGTCACGCCTACATTTGATTGAGTGAAGTTAACGAATTTTGAAGTTAACTTTATTGCTTTTTATGTTTTTGCAAAAATGATACCAGAACAATTGAACGATGGGAAATTCAAGATTCCGAACTATAGAATAGAAAATAAAAATAAATAATACCTAAGATTAAATATCGAATAAAGAATGTTACTTAAGAATGTTTATTTTTGAATTCAGAAAATTCACTATGAAATTCTTTATTTATTTTTTCTTTTTTTCATTAGTAGCAGCAGGTCAAACTGATATTCAGAAGGCTAAACAGTTTTTAACTGATAAACAATTTTCGAAGGCGGAATCGTTAATGAATAATTATGTGAAGGACAATCCTAATAATCTTACGGGGATTGAGCTTTTGGGCGATGCGTATGGCCATCAGAAGAAATGGGATGGAGCTATTGAGAACTATAAAAAGTTGGTAGATGCGAGCCCTAAAACGGCTAATTATCATTATAAATACGGCGGTGCTTTGGGTATGAAAGCCCTGTCAGTTAATAAAATGAAAGCCCTTTCAATTATCGGAGATGTAAAACAAGCCTTTATAACGGCGGCTAATCTTGATCCAGAGCATATTGAAACCCGATGGGCATTGGTAGAATTGTATATGCAGTTGCCAGGGATTATTGGTGGTAGCATGTCCAAATCACTTAAATATGCTGATGAATTGCAGAATCTTTCTAAGGTAGATGGCTTTTTGGCAAAAGGCTATATCTATCAATACGATAACGATTTAAAAACCGCTGAAAACTATTTCAAGTTGGCCGTAATGGAAGGCGGATCATTGGTGTGTTACGAGAAACTCACCAACATATATGAAGCCCAAAAACGACCAGATAAAGCCATTGCCAATATGGAAGAGGCTCAAAACAAGCATGACAGCAATAGCTTAAATTACCAAATAGGGAAGATGGCTGCAGAATATAATATTGAATTGGTCAAAGGTGAAAAGTACTTACGCAATTATATCACTAATTACTCAGTGAAGGATGAGGTGTCAAAAGGATGGGCAAATTACCGATTGGCGCAGATTTATAAACTCAAAAATAATAAGGCTGATGCGTTGAAATATATTGAACTTGCCATTGCAGAATTGCCCAAGAACGAAGTTTTTCAGTCAGAAAAAACGGTCATTCGCAAACTTTGATCTTAAATTGCCACGAATACACGAATATTCTTATTAATCTCTCTGTGGCACTCCGTGTAACTCAGCGTATCTCTGTGTAATTACTTTCCATCTTCATAAATAAAATCATTCGCCATTCGCATCAAAAAAACTATCTTTGAACTCTTCAAAATTAAACTATGAACGTACATTTTATAGCCATTGGTGGCAGTGCCATGCACAATCTCGCCATAGCTTTGCACAATAAAGGATATCAGGTAACAGGAAGTGATGATGAGATTTATGAGCCTTCAAAAACAAGACTAAAGCAGAAAGGTTTGCTGCCAGAAAGCTTTGGATGGTTTCCTGAAAGTATAAATAATTCAATTGATTCCGTGGTTTTGGGAATGCATGCCAAAGCCGATAATCCAGAGCTTTTAAGAGCTCAAGAGTTAGGCTTGAGAATTTATAGCTACCCCGAATTTTTGTATGAGCAGTCCAAACATAAAACCCGAGTGGTCATTGGCGGTAGTCATGGAAAAACAACGATTACCTCTATGATCCTCCATGTGATGGATTATCACGATAGAGACGTCGATTATATGGTAGGAGCGCAATTGGAAGGCTTTGATGTGATGGTGAAGTTGACGGATGATAATGATTTTATCGTATTGGAAGGTGATGAGTATTTAAGCTCACCGATTGACAGACGACCGAAATTTCATTTGTACCAACCCAATATTGCCTTGTTGAGTGGGATTGCTTGGGATCATATCAATGTGTTTCCAACCTATGAAGGCTATGTCGAGCAGTTTAAAATTTTTGTGGATAGTATTGTAAAGGGCGGAAGCATTACTTATAATGAAGAAGATGACGAAGTAAAAAAAGTGGTGGAAGCTTCAGAGAACACGATCAGAAAATTACCTTATCACACACCAGAATATAGCGTGGTCAATGGTGAAACGCTTTTGGATACTCCTGAAGGACCTTTGCCAATTGAGGTTTTTGGAAAGCATAATTTAAACAATCTGGCTGGTGCCAAATGGATTTGCCAACACATGGGCGTGGATGAAGATGATTTTTACGAGGCCATAGCCAGTTTTAAAGGCGCCAGTAAACGTCTTGAAAAAATAGGAGAGGGTAAACATAGTATTGCATTTAAAGATTTCGCACATTCCCCAAGTAAAGTTAAGGCCACCACCAATGCTGTAAAAGAGCAGTATCCAGATAAAACGCTAGTGGCTTGTATGGAGCTGCATACGTTCAGTAGTTTGAATGCCGACTTTTTGAAAGAATATAAAGGCACCTTGGACGCTGCCGATGTAGCGGTAGTGTTTTATTCGCCGCATGCGGTTGAGATTAAAAAGCTAAAGGAAGTGACGCAGGCGCAAATCGCGAATGCATTTGAACGCGACGATTTGATTATTTATACCAATCCTGACGATTTTAAAAATTTTCTTTTTTCACAAAATTTTGACAACAAGGTCTTATTGTTGATGAGTTCAGGAACTTATGGCGGCTTGGATTTTGAGGAAGTAAAAAGTCTGATGGTCTAATATTATTTGAGCATCAGATTTATAGACGAAGATCTGAACGAATACCCACCAGTGGGTTTTAATACCCCGAGATTCATGAATATTCCAATATTAAAAAAGCCATTCACGCAAAGTAAATGGCTTCTTTTATATAAAATATTGATCTAATTTAGCTGATTTCAACCAATTCTAAGTCGAAAACTAAATCTTGACCTGCTAATGGATGATTGCCATCCACAACAATATGATCTTCCTGAACTTCAACCACTCTAAACTGGTGCTCAGTACCGTCAGGTGCTTTGGAAGCTAATCCCATACCAACTTCTGGTTGAATATCCTGTGGCAATTGGTCTTTTTTCACTTGATGAAAGAGTTCTTTTTGAACATCTCCATAAGCTTCTTCTTTTCCAATTTCAACTGTTTTCTTCTCGTTTACTTGCATATTGAGTAGTGCATTTTCGAAACCAGGAATCAGCTTGCCTTCACCAACAGTAATCTCTAAAGGCTCACGCTCTAAAGAACTGTCAAAAACTTGGCCATTGGTTAGTTTTCCTGTGTAATGTACTTTTACTGTATCATTCTCTTTTACTTGACTCATAATTGTGTGTTTGTATTTTAATAAAGTACAAAACTACTCTTTAAAGAATAAATCAAAGGATGTCAAGGGAATTATATAGTGTATTTAAGAAAAACTTAACGACTTTAAAGATTAATATTACATGAGGCTTCAAGTATTACACCAAATACCTCATGTTTTTATTTCGATGTTTAATAAACATTAATGCCATAAGAACCCTTCAATCATACGCTTAATTGAGTCTTCCATCGGAAATGTTTTGGTTTTTTGTCAATATGAAACGTCTCTAAAGAAGGTTTTAAATTAATCTTGACCAGCAGCCTTCCGACTTTGGCTTAACGATCAAAAGAGTTGTAGAATAAGTTATGGTATGGCTACACCTTCTGTGGTAAACGAAAATGATTTATTGCCCAAACCGCCGATCATGACCGCCTGAAAAAGCGGGTTGAGTTTTTCATTGCCATACCATTCAATTACGAAATTGGCACCAGAGCCACCTGTTTTGTCTTCTTCATCCACAACATATTCCAAAGTCTCAAACGTAGTCAGAAAGATAGTCGATTCAATGTATTTCCGAACCAACTTTCCTTCGGTATTGTAATAATCAATACGACTGATATAGAGGGTGTCGGTTTCACTCGTATTATGGATGCTCAAGGTGGAAGTGAGCAATGTCCTTTCATTTCGGGTGCGCTGGTAAATATCAGAATAAACAGGAACATAAACTTTTTTTGTCTCATAGAGACTATCCGTTCTTATGTCGTGAGATTGTTCTAATTGATGATCTGTGGAGATTAATTCCCTCTGCTCTTTTTGAGATGTGCTTTCGCAGGAAAATATCCAAATAAAGGAAACATAAAATGAGAGTTTGGAATAGTTCATAAGATCGGCATTCAATAAGATGCTTAGAGCACGGCTCAACAAATATAATAAAGTTTAAAATAGCATTTTTAAAAATAGAGCTCTTGTCTTAGTTTAAATGGAAGGGTTTCGTGGGTTTCTGTTTAAACATTAATCTAATATCTAGCCGAACTCGCTACAATAAAGCCATTCATCTTTTAAGCATTCAAAAAAACAAACTGTTAAAGTGTTTTATTCCAAAATCAAATGTTGAATAAAAAACTCCATCATTCTCTCAAAGTTTACCGCAGTATGGCCTTGGTCTGGACCCACCTGAACCTCAAAGCTTTTTCCTGCTTTTTGCAAAGCCTGAATGAGTTGCAGTGAATTTGCTGGGTGCACATTATTGTCGTTCGTCCCGTAAAATATCATCAATTCCCCTTCTAAATTGTCGGCATAGTTCATTAAATTGGAAGCTTCATAGCCTTCCGGATTGTTTTCCAAAAGATTCATATAGCGCTCGGTATAAATATTGTCGTAATTTCTCCAATCGGTTACCGCTGAGTTGGCTACCGCGACATGGTAAACCTCCGGAAATCTTAATATACTCATTGCCGCAACTGTTCCTCCGTATGACGTGCCATAAACTCCAACTCGTGTTTTATCAAAATAGGGACGATTGTATAGTGATTTTATGCCAGCTGCAAAATCATCCATTTCAACAATTCCTAAATTGCCATATAACTTATCGAGCATTTCTTTACCTCTTCCGCCAACATTCCTACCATCTATATTCACGACTAAAAATCCAAATTCCGTAATAGGGCTTGGGAGACGGAACGTTTCTGTAAATGCGTTGACACCGGGCCCACCATAATTGCTTAAAATCAAGGGGTATTTTTTAGATGGGTCAAAGTTGGATGGAAAATGAATCATGCCGTGAAGTTTGGTTTCACCATCGGCAGATGTAAACTCGAAAACCTCAACAGTTTTGAAACCTAATTCGTTAAATTTTGATAGATCGGTTTTCAAGATTTCTGCTACAACCTTCCCTCTGGCATCCACAAGATTCATAAAAGGCGGGATATTATGAGTTTGGGCGATATCTATAAAGTGTTTCCCGGTAGGGGATAGAATTACATTATGATGGAATGCTGGATCCGTTAACCGAACATTTCTGGTGCCATCAAATTTGACCCGATGCAATTGCATTTTCATATGGTTGTCACCACTGGCCGCCATATAATATAAGAGCTTGTTGGCCTCATCGACCTCAATAATGCGCTGCACTTCAAAATCGTGGTTGGTCAGTTGATTTACTAATTTACCATTGAAATTATAGAGGTAATAATTCTTAAAACCATTGCGTTCAGAGGCCCAAATAAAATGTTCCTTGTCTTTTAACATATAGATTTCTGGAGAATTGACCGTAAAGCTTGGTAGCCATTCTTCTCTAACGATAACTCTGGTTTTGCCAGTTGTAGGATTGGCGGCTTTAAACTCCATGACATCTTGCTTGCGATTCGTGCTGTGAAAAAGCAGTTCCTTACCGTCAGGTGACCATTCAATGTCGTATAGATAAGTCCCGATAGTACCGTCATTAAAAGGTTGACCGTCTCTTGTGTCCAGCGTAGTGATTTTTTTCGTTTCTAAATCGTAGACCAATAAATCGACAGGCAGGTTTTTAGCACCCACTTTTGGGTAGGCTTCTACTTCAACAGAGTCTTGGATTTTAGTTTGATGGTATAGGACATAATACTTAATAGCATCTTTTTCTTCAAATCTATAAAAAGCAACTTTTTTACTATCAGGCGACCACCACATGGCTGTATTTTGACCCAATTCTTCACCGTAAACCCAAGTGGCAATGCCGTATTTAACTTGATTGTCCTCATTGCCATCAGTAGTTATGGTGATACTATTGGAACCATCAGGGTGGCTGATGTACATGTTTCTGTCTTTTGTAAAAGCTTTTAAAGTAGAGTCGGGGGAAATAGCTGATGCATATTGTCTGCCTCGTGCTGGTCGGCCTTGTCGCGAATAGCGCGTTCTTGCAGGTGCTTGATATGATTTAGAGTTAACGATTTTCTTTTTTCTTAGGTCAAAAGTGTGCAGGGAATCATTTTCAACATAAGTGAATGTTTTTCCGTCTGCACTCCAATCGATATTGTTCGAAATCCTTTCTACAGAACCGTACAGTTGAGACGACATTTTTTTAAATTGATCGTATCCCGGCATATCTTTTATTTTGCCTTGAGCGTTACCTGTCGTAACAGATATTAGACATAGTGATGCAAAAATGAAGGTTGAGGTTTTTATTGAAAGTCTGAACGTCATTTTAATAGAATTTAAAATTAAATATTGGTGGATGATTTATAAACTACGCGATGATTAGAGTGTTTCTTTTAGCCATTTAAAAAATTCACGCTGCCAAACCAACGCATTTTGAGGGGTCAATACCCAATGGTTTTCTTCTGGGAAAAAGACTAATTTACTTTTTATTCCTAATAGCTGCGCAGCTTGGTATGCACTTAAGCTCTGCTCAATGGGCACACGGAAATCCTTCCCACCTTGAATGATTAAAATAGGGGTATCCCAGTTTGAAACTTTGGTGATGGGGTTAAATTCGTTATAAACTTTTTGTGCTGTTTGATTCTCTTTATCCCAATAAGGACCTCCGAAATCGTGGTTGACAAAAAACAACTCTTCGGTAGTACCATACATAGTTCTGGTATCAAAAACACCATCATGAGAGATGAATGTCTTAAAGCGTTTGTTGTGTATGCCTGCTAAATAAAACACAGAATAGCCACCATAACTCGCGCCAATGGCACCTAACCGATTGTTATCAACATAGGGTTCTTTTGCAATTTCGTCAATGGCCGATAGATAGTCATCCATGACCTGTCCACCCCAATCCTTGCTGATGTCTTCGTTCCATTCCACACCGTGACCAGGCATTCCACGTCGGTTTGGTGCCACAATTATGTAGCCATGCGAGGCCATCAATTGGAAATTCCAACGGTAGGAGTAAAACTGTGATAATGCCGATTGTGGGCCTCCTTGTGCGTATAATAGGGTTGGGTATTTTTTGGATGCGTCAAAATTGGGTGGTAAAATAACCCACACTAACATTTGCTTCCCGTCGGTGGTGGTGACATAACGTTTTTCAACTTTTGGCAATTCGATACTATTGTATAATTCTTGGTTGATATTGGTCAATTCCTCAAAGCTCTTGTCTTTTAAGTTAAAACTGAAAATTTCAGCGGCATGGTTCATATCGGTTCTTGTGACCAAAAGCGTGTTGTCTTTCTGTGCAATGATACTCGTAACGTCAAATTGACCTTCGGATAATTGTTCGACAAATGGTGCTATCCGTTTCTTGCCAGGATAATTCACCTTAAAAATCTGGATGGTGCCGTCAACTGGAGCAGTAAAATAAATTTCAGTCCCGTCGTTGCTCCATAAAAAACTGTTGACCGTGCCATCCCATCTGTCCGTTAAATTTTGTTTAATGCCATTGTGCATAACAACAATATCATTTTTATCGGCTTCATAACCTTCGGTTCTCATTTGTAACCAGGCTAATGCACCTGTCGATGAAAAAGCAGGATTGGTATCGTAGCCTTTATTGTCTTCCGTAAGATTTTCGGTGGTTTTTGATGCAATATTGTATCTGTAAATATCAGTATTGGTACTGGTTGCGTATGCTTTCCCTTTTAGTTTTTTGCTGACATAGTAAATACTCTTGCTGTCAGGAGACCAAATATAATCCTCGTCGCCACCAAAAGGCCGTTGTGGGGTATGGTGGGGTTCGTTGGGCATTATATCCGTACCAGTGCCGTCGTCTGCACCTGCCTTCTTATAAAATAAATGATTGTAGCTGCCATCTTGCCAAGTGTCCCAATGGCGGATATCCAAATCAGTAAAAACGTACGCATCCGACTTTTCTAAATCATTATAGATGTCAGTTCCTTTGATATCCTCGATGTGAACTTCTTTATGAAACAATTTGTAGGCTCCGTCTGGTGAAGTATTTTTATCGGTAGTAGCGACATCTTCTTTTTTAATTTCAACTAAATCACCGCCCGTAACCGGCATTTTATAATATTTGGTGTCGAAACTGTTTTTTTGAATATTTGGAATTTTGACCTGAATATAGAGCGTTGCTCTCTCTTTATCCAGCCCCATAACACTAAGACGCTCGACCTTCCATAGTAATTCGGGAGTCATTGTTTTTTGGGCCATCATTAAACTACTGCTCAACATTATACTCATAATTAAGAGTGCGTTTTTCATAACTGCTCATTTTTATAGATGTGATATTTATTATAAGAAACTACTGGTTTATATTTTCTGATGATAAACTTTTCTCAAGATGTCGATAAAGCTTTTTCAATCAGCTCCTAAAATTATAAAAATCCAAGTGGTTAGTGGCTAAAACTTCAATTAATTATCAAATGTCGATCCATTTTCGAACTCACAATAGTTTAGAGCCCCAATTGGTATTGGGTTAATATCAAAGATCAGGACTATTATCCAATAAAATTCTATAATTATAAATCTTATTTTTATGTGGAACGGAAATTATTTTGGTTCAGTCAACAAAAAAAGACCTAAAAAAACAAAGTTCTTAGGTCCTTTCCGGTTAGGGTTGTGTACAATATAGGTGAAACCCTTAATTAATAATTAAATTCGAAGTATTTCGAAATTGATTCTTATTCAATTTAGTATCCTGGATTTTGTTGACTTCCAATTTCAGGATTTGCATTGATCTCTTCTTGAGAAATTGGTAAAATGGTTTTATAAAATGAACGATCAATTGTTTTGTCTCTCGTAGAGATTGGAACGCCTCCAAGATCATCGTTAAAAGTAATATCCTTATCCAATCTCAACATATCAAAGAATCGTTGCCCTTCAGTGAATAATTCTTTGCTCTTTTCATCCAAGATCATATCAATACTAA
Source organism: Gelidibacter maritimus (assembly GCF_014062315.1). GTDB lineage: Bacteria > Bacteroidota > Bacteroidia > Flavobacteriales > Flavobacteriaceae > Gelidibacter > Gelidibacter maritimus. The sequence continues at coordinate 16,473 of NZ_JACGLT010000016.1, read as the reverse complement.
TAGTGCCAGCGGTTGCAGGCGCTAAGTTTGGTGCTCTCTTCCGAATTTCATTTAGGTAGTCTGCAGCTAATTCTTTATCGGTGTGAAAGGCTGCTTCAGCGGCAATCAAGTAAATTTCAGATAATCGAATCACTTTAATGTTTACTGCAGTTGCGGTCGATTTTCCATCGCCGCTCAAACTTGTATCACCACTATATTTGTAACTCGCCCCCAAATGGGTCGGGCTAACCTCATCGTATGAAAGGACGCCAAATCGTACATCATCAGGATCTTCTCCTAAACGGTTCAAGTAATAATCACTAGCTATAAATTGACCAATCGCACTTGAAGATTGATGGCCAGCTCTTCTCAAATATACACTAAGACTAGAGTTGCCCAAATCGGCTTCACTTGGAAGAACAGCCAATTCAAATATGGATTCAGACCCAAATTGTCCAGTCCACGAATCAACCCATTCACTATTGGAATAAAGCGAGTAAACCTCAGAATCTATAATTTCTTGAGCCGCATTAAGAGCGTCAGGATACTGTTCCATATTTAGATAGACACGTGCTTGGAGGGCCAGATTGGCATAGTAATTTAAGTAGCCGTTGTTCTTGCTTTTTGAAAGCAGCGGTTGTGCGTCCTTTAAATCAGTGATGATTTGATTATAATTGTCTGCTACGGTAGCACGCAAAGGCTGCGCTAATGCATCTAAGGGTTCAAGAACATTAGGAACCCCGTAAGACTCCTTGTCGTAAGAATATGGTTTTCCATAAATTCGGACCAAGTCAAAATACATTAAGGCTCTTGCTGTTAAAGCCTGCCCCTTTATATCATCAAAGTTCGCTTCTGCACCCTCAGCTTCCAATTTTTCAATATTGACAATTAGGTTGTTGGCTTGTAGGATGCTATAATAAATACTGTTCCAGAATCCGGAATACGATCCGCTTGTAGGAGAGTGATTAAAGGAATAGAGACCATCTAGTCCTCGTCCCATGGAAAATGTTGTGAGATCACCACCTTTGGCATCAGCATATATAATAAAATTACGACCATAGTAACTCGAGGAAGTCATTCGACTCATAATTCCAGTGAGCATGACATTGGCGTCAGCAAGCGTTTGGATAGATGTTGAAGCATCTCCGGAATTACTTGGGGTAACATCGAGAAAATCATCATCGCATGAGCTAAACCCAAGGATTAGAATAATAATTATGACAGATTTTATCTTGTTCATTTCTTTCGTTTTTTTAATTAATTATAATGTTAATTCAATACCAAAGGTATAATTCTTCATAAAAGGCGTTTGCCATCCTCTGGCTGCAAATTGATTGACCTCTGGGTCTGCATTCTTGTACTTTGAGAAAGTGAGCAAGTTAGTTCCAACAACATATAACCTTACGTTTTCAAACCCAATTTGATTGATCAATGTGGACGGAAGATCATAGTTTAACCTGATATTCTTTAACCTAAGAAAACTAGCGTCATAAATATGTCTGCCACTTTTTTGTATGGCATCGGTAAGGTCAGTACCTCTTACTTTAGGCAGGTAGCCACTTGGGTTTTGCTCAGTCCACATATTGTCATAAGCATATTGTGAACGGATACGCTCCCAATAATAACCGTCATCTGCGACATCCCTTTCAGCGCCGTCATAAAGTTTACCTCCTATTTTATAGATGAAATCTAAGCCTAAGGAAAAGCTTTTATATTTAACCTGTGTATTGATGCCCCCAAAAACATCAGGAATTCCATCACCTATTATAGTGTAATTGGCATCTCTGTAGTTATAGGTTGCGCCTCTGCCATTAAGAAGGAAGCTTCCAGCTTGCGGGTCGTTTTCATCATTGACATAATATCTACTTTTACCGTTTTCAGGATCAACCCCTGCATACTCATAACCATAGAAAGCTAAAGTTGATTCACCTTCTCTATAGATATATTGTGCTGTTGCGTCGCCATCGTTAACCCAGATAATATCTGCGCCTTCACTTAGCTCAAGGACTTTGGAGTCAACAAATGATGCGTTTACGGATGCACTCCAGGTAATATCATTTGAGCGAATAATGTCGCCTCCTAAAGATAGTTCCAAGCCTTTGTTTCTGATAGATCCAATATTTTTAAGTGTTGAACTAAATCCAGTTATTCTTGAAATTGGTACACTCTGCAATAAGTCTTTGGAGTCACGACTGAAATATTCAATCGTTCCATATAGTCGATTTTTGAACAAACCAAATTCCAAAGCAACGTCTGTTGAATAATTGGTCTCCCACGATAAACTTTCATCAGCTACATTACTTAGTACACCACCGGCAGTTTCCATGTATTTTGCAGTATAACCGGTAAGTGATCTCCAACCAAAGTTAGAAGGAGGTAAGGTACCGTTAACTCCATAAGAAGCTCTTAGACTTAAATTGCTGATGGCATCTACATCTTCCAAGAATGCCTCTTTGCTCATATTCCATGACCCACCAACTGACCAGAAGTTACCCCAGCGCGCATCAGGGCCAAGCTTTGAACTCCCGTCACGACGGAAAGATCCAGAGACATAATATTTATTATCAAAACTATATTCCAATCTAGAAAGTATAGACATCATATTATTGCCCCAATAATAAGCACTTGCATCTGTGTCGCCCGCTGTGGCTACAGTGTGAAGGTTACTTGAAGGTAGGTCCTTGCCAGAAGCACGTATATAATCGGTTTGATTTTTCTCAGCTTCAAAACCGGCCAAGAAATCTAAACGATGTGCACCAAAATCTTTCGCATAATTTAATGTGGTTGAAGAAACTAAACTTCGTGTAGTTGTGGACATTTCATCCACTGTTCCAAGACCTTGTCCATTATAATGTAATCGGCTATAATATAAGTGGTCTTTAGTTTCTATATTGTCATAAGAAAAAAGTGTTTGTACATTAAGTTCAGGAAGAATATTAACTTTCAATCCTTCAATTGCGCTTACCCGTAATGTTCTTGAGGAATTTTCCCATTCTTTATCATAGTAAACATTGTTCTGCGCCAAACTTCCGTAACGGGCGGTCCAAGGTTCGCCAGTTTTATAATCGGTAGGCCAATATAGTCCCCAAAGAAGGTTTCGCGTTTGCTCATAGTAATTAGAGCTAAGATTTCGACTGTCATTAAATCCGGACAATTCTGTTTGTGCAACGTTCACTTTTGCAGAAAACTCGATGTATTTCCCGATTTTTTGTTCCAAATTGATTCTTCCTGAAATTCGCTCGTTTTCATTGATTTTTACACGACCTTCATCTTTACTATATGAAATAGAAGAATAATAATTTGTTTTCTCAGTTGCGCCACTTACAGAAATATCTTGTGTCTGATTTACAGCGGTTCTGAAATAAGCATCTTCCCAATCATAATATTTGCCTTCTCTATTAACAAGCCCATCGGTCATGCCTTTAATCATCAGATTTTCACTCACGCCAATACCATTGGTTTCAAAATAATAACCATGCTTATTGAACTTTACGTTTAAACGTCTAAGAGCGTCTGCATTGGCGGTGGCTTCATCTCTTCCGTTTGATGTGTTATAATCATGGAAGACACGATATAAATAATTAACATTTTCCTGTGTACTCGCAGGTTCATAATTGTCAGTTGCCCAAGAGGGACTGAATCCTGTAGACGATTTAATTGTAATGCGTGGTTCTCCTTTTTTGCCACGTTTGGTAGTAATCATGACGACACCGTTAGCGGCTCTAGAACCATACAGTGCAGAGGCAGCCGCATCCTTTAAAATAGTGATCGATTCAATATCATTTGGATTTAAGGTGTTCATGATATTGTTGGTCACCAAAATTGAACCTGACAATTGACCTGTATTCCCGGAGGAAACAGGAACACCATCAATTACATAAAGTGGTTGTGTGGAGGCATTCATGGAGCCAATGCCACGAATTTGGATACTGGTGGTAGATCCAGCCTGTCCAGAACCCTTGGTAACATTTACTCCTGGAGCCTTACCTACCAGTGCATCTTGGAAAGAGGCTGTAGGAACGTCCTGAATGTCGCTGTTTTTTACCACGGCAGCTGATCCCGTATAAGACTCTTTGGTGGCGGTTCCATAGGCTACTACGAAAACTTCATCCAGAGCAGTTGCGGATTCTCTTAAAGACACATTAATAACATTGGATGCTCCTACTGTTATCAATTGATCCTCAAATCCCATACTGGTAAATCGTAATACTTGTCCTTCGGCGACTTCCAATGAGTATTTTCCATCAAAATCTGTTACTGCTCCTCGCGAAGCACCTTGAATGATGACGTTTACTCCCGGCAGTGGAAGCTGACTGTCATCGGTCACTGTACCGGTAACTATTTTTCCCTGTGCAAAACTTAAATGCACAAGAAAAAGCATTAACAGTGTTAAAAATCCAGTTAATCTTACTTTCATAATTTAGGTAAATAATTAATTGATTAATAGCTTTTGTTTTAGTCTTTAGTTAACAAAATGTTATGTTGACCTTAACAAATATAGATTTAATAATTTAGAATTCAAATTTGTAAATGAAGAGATAGCAATCAATAAGATGAACTAATTGACCTTGTTTTTTACTCATAGTATAAATTAATCATAAATTGGAGTGACGTAAGTGTGGAAGTTTTAAAATTTTCCAATAACAAACTTATCAAAGGCGTATAAGGGGTAAGGTCTTCATTTGTAAGGGATCTCTTCAGATTGTATCTATTGTTCTTTATGAAATTATCACCAATAAACGGTTTAAGAAAAAGACTAATCGAGCTATAAAATTAAGAATACTTCATAATTTATTGGATCTTAAGAATCTCATATAAATTATGAGTTTTCATTGAAAAATATTTTGCCTAAATATTGGTAAAGTCAGAAATAACGATATAACGACAAGATATAGGAATAATTTTGACTGGAAATTGATATAGAAGTCTAAAGTAAAATGTTCAAAAGTTAAGTTGAAACAAGAATTCGTAAAAAATGATGCTGTAAACTTGACTTAAGAATTACAGAGGCCCCGAGACTTGATACAGGAACTCAAAAATATGCTTACTATTTTATAGCAAATCGCGCAGTTGGTAAAATAACAATGTTAATTGCGATAGATATTCTATCGCAATTAACATTGTTAGACCTATTTATCCATCACAAGCTCTGGTCGTGCCAGCTCGGTTTTGAGTTCAAATTGCTTACTGGTGTTCTTTTCTCCTCCAGCTTTTAGTGCCTTATCACCTGCGAAAAAGGTTTTATGGCTGTCTCCAAGGTCTGAACCAGCCATGCGTTGGTGTTTTACGCAAGACACACCTCTGCGGATCTCTTGTCTTTGAACATCTCTTACGTAGGCCAGCATACCTTCGTCTCCAAAATACCCTTCAGTCAAATCATTCATATGAAGTGCGGTAGTGTGATAGGTGGGCAATGTGATTAAGTGATGGAAAATCCCTGCGACTCTGGCACCATCTCTTTGGAAAGATTTGATTTTTTCATCGGCACGGTAGCATAATTCAGAAGCATCATAGTCTGCATCCATCAAATTGTTTCTGTTATAACCGGTCATGTTTTCTCCTTCTGCCAGCATCTCATCATAGGCTTGGTGACGGAAATTTAGGGTCCAGTTAAACGATGGCGAATTATTGTAAACCAGCTTGGCGCTCGGTTCTATTTTTTTAATTCTGTTGACCATGTGCGCAATTTGTTTCACGTTTGGCGTTGGCGTTTCAATCCATAATAAATCGGCGCCATTTTGTAAACTCGTAATACAGTCCAGAACCACGCGATCTATATTTGAGCCCTCTTTAAATTTATATAAGCCATTGGCCAATCGTATTGGACGGTATAACTTTCCGTCTCTTTTAAGCATGACGTCATCATCCTTGGCGTCATCGATGGTGATTTCTTCTGCATCTATAAAGGCGAGGTATTGTGATGCTAAATCGCCTGGCGCTTTGCTCACCGGTAACTTTTGAGTTAAGCTGGCACCTTCAGAGTCTGTTCTGGCCACGATAATGCCTTCGGGTATTCCCAATTCTATAAAAGCATACCGGATGGCATTTAATTTTGCAATAAAATCCTCATGCGGCACGGTTACTTTTCCATCTTGATGACCGCATTGCTTGGCATCGGAAACCTGATTCTCAACTTGGATAGCACAGGCGCCAGCTTCAATCATTTTCTTTGTTAACAAATAGGTCGCTTCCTCATTTCCAAACCCAGCGTCAATATCGGCTATGATGGGGACAATATGAGTTTCAAAATTGTCAATTTGATCTTGGACGTCTTCACCTTTTTCCAATCTTGAAAACAAATCATTCAGTTCTATGGCGTCTGCTTGGCGCAAGAAGTCATAGATTTCCTTAATCAGTGCCGGAACTGAAGTTTTCTCATGCATGGATTGATCGGGCAGTGGGCCAAATTCAGAACGCAATGCAGCAACCATCCACCCTGACAGGTATAGATATTTTTTGCTGGTTGTTTTATGGTGTTTCTTAACAGCAATCATTTTTTGCTGTGCTATAAATCCGTGCCAGCAGCCCAGAGATTGTGTGTAGTTTGACGAATCTGCATCATAGTCCGCCATGTCCTTTCTCATAATGGCGGCGGTGTATTTAGCGATATCCAAACCTGTTTTAAATCGGTTTTGGACCACCATGCGTGCGGCGCTTTCAGGGTTGATGGCATTCCAAGCATTGCCATACTTTGCTTTAAGTTCTCTTACCGTTTGTAATGCAGAGCCATAATTGCTTTGTTTTAAATTTTTCATAATTTTGTAATCAGTTATTTGTTATTAATAATTAGATCCTGTTGATTGTGTCCGCAATCGCAGGATTGTTTTTTTATAGGTATTGATAGGCCGGCAAGGTTAAGAATTCTTCAAATTCCTCTGATTGCACGAGATGATCGAAGAGCTCAATGGCCAATTTAAATTTTGAGTTTTTCATATTATCGGTACCAAATTCCTTAATGATCTTTTCTACTTCATCATCTAAAAGTGCCTTATAAAGCTCAAGGCTCAACATTCTTCCATCTTCCAATTTCACTTGGTTTTTCAACCATTGCCAGACCTGAGTCCGCGATATTTCGGCAGTTGCTGCATCTTCCATCAAATTATAGAGCGCTACAGCACCATATCCTCTTAACCAAGCTTCGGTATATAAAATGCCTACATTAATGTTCTTTCTAATTCCAGCTTCAGAAATGGTTCCTTGTGGGAGTTCAACCAGATCTTGTTCCGTAATGTTGACATCATCTCTTGATACATGAAGTTGGTTGGGGCCTGGCATGTACTTGTCAAACTCTTTCATGGCCACAGCCACCAATCCGGGATGTGCAACCCAAGTGCCGTCATGTCCGTTTTTGACCTCACGCTCTTTGTCTTTTCTTACTTTTTCCAAAGCAGCACTATTGGCTTTTTCATCATTTTTAATTGGGACTTGTGCAGCCATACCGCCAATGGCGTGAATGCCTCTTTTGTGACAACGTTGAATGACCAACTTGGAATACGCATCCATAAAAGGGGAGGTCATAGTTACTTGATCGCGATTGGGAACTATAAAATTGGGATGGTTTCTGAATTTTTTGATGTAGGAGAAAATATAATCCCAGCGTCCGCAGTTTAGACCGACAATATGGTCCTTAAGTTCGTAGATAATCTCGTCCAACTGAAAACTCGCGGTAATTGTCTCAATTAAAACTGTGGCTTTGAAAGTTCCTTTGGGTACTTCCAGGTATTCCTGAGCAAATGTGAAGACATCGTTCCACCAACGTGCCTCCAGATAGTGTTCTAACTTTGGAAGATAAAAATAGGGTGCTGTATCGTTATTTAATAGGGTTGTGGTATTATGGAAGACATACAGACCAAAATCAACCAAACTTGCTGAGGTTTCTTCGTCATTAATTAAGATGTGTCTTTCGTTTAGGTGTAAGCCCCTTGGTCTGACCATCAACACAGCAGTTTCTGGATTTAGTGCATAGGTTTTGTTCCGCTTACGGTCCACTAATGAGATTGTTTTGTTATTGGCATCTCTCAGGTTTTGTTGGCCTTCCATAGTGTTTTTCCAAGTAGGCGCATTGCTGTCCTCTAAATCGGCCATAAAAGTCCTTGCTCCGGAGTTTAACGCATTGATAATCATTTTCCGGTCCACTGGTCCGGTAATCTCTACACGTCGGTCTTGTAAATCTTGAGGAATGGCGCCAGCGGTCCACTCATTGTTTCTGATGTGTTTGGTCTCTCTTGAAAACTCTGGAAAATTGCCTTGGTCAAAAATCTTTTGCTGTTCAATTCGCATTTCTAAAAGCAGTAGTCGTTGGGTGTTGAATCTTTCGTGTAAGGCAATCAGAAAGGAGATCGCATCTGGAGTAAGAATGTCGGGGTAGTGGTCTTCAACCGTTTTCGAGAATTTCAGTTTTCTTGATTTTAAAAGTGTGTTTTCCATAGTATTGAGATGTTTGTGAGAACAATGATAAAATAATTATTTTTAAAAAACAAGCGAACGTTCGCTAAATAATTAATTTCGCTGAAATTGACCTATTCGCAAAATTGATTATATTTGCTACTATGGAAGAAGATTATATCAAAATTATATTTGGGTTAAAGCTAAAGCAGATAAGGACTGAAAGGAATTTATCACTGTTTGGTTTGTCTAAACTTTCGGGGCTTTCTAAGTCCTATTTAAACGAAATTGAAAACGGAAAAAAATATCCAAAGCCAGATAAGATTATAACGCTTGCTGAAAAATTGGATGTGCCTTATGACCAGATGGTGTCATTGAAATTGGATAAAAATTTGGCGCCAATTGGTGATTTGCTCAGCTCAAAAATACTTAAGGAAATTCCGTTGGACCTTTTTGGGATAAAGGAAGGTGATTTGATTGATATCGTTGCGAATGCACCATCAAAAGTCAATGCATTTATTAGTACCATTATCAAGATAGCACAAAATTATAATTTTAGCAGAGAGAGTTTTTTCTTGGCTTCCGTACGCTCTTTCCAAGAAGCTAACAACAACTATTTTGAAGATTTGGAACAGGGGGTTTTAAATTTCGCCAAGGCTTATCAGATAAATTTGAATCTACCAATTACGTCTCGTGATTTAGGAGAGATTTTAGTAGAAGAGTTTGGGTATACCATAGTTGATGACGAATTGGACAAGTTTGAAGCTTTGGATAATCTGAGATCAGTATTTGTTCCAAAAACAAAAACACTGCTGTTGGCCAATGGGATTGATGAAGCCCAGCGCACATTTATTTATGCTAAGGAGCTGGCTTATAATTTCCTTGAGATAAAAGAGCGTTTATACACGTTTCCGTGGATTAAATTTAAAACTTTTGATCAAGTTTTGAATAATTTCTATGCTTCCTATTTTGCGGGTGCCCTAATTATCCCAAAAGCTAAAATTAAAGTGTTGCTCAACGATATTTTTACAAGAGAAACTTTAGATAGGGGTTTATTCTTAAATGCTATAGAAACCTTTAATGCTTCTGCCGAATCTTTTTATCAACGTTTGACTAATATATTACCAATAGAATTTAATCTTCAGAACTTGTTCTTTTTGAGATTTACCCATGAAGCTGGTAGCAATAAATTTTATTTAAAAAAAGAGCTCCATTTATCACATCACCATTCCCCTCATGCCAATGAGGCAGGTGAGCATTATTGCAGACGCTGGGTTTCTATAAAAATGCTGGAAGATATCAGTAAAGGTAAAAAGGAGCATGAATTCGATCTTCAGATCTCCAACTACCCTGATGATGGTATGAAATATTTGGTGTTGTCTTCAGCAACAAAAGATCCTTTCAAAGAAAACCATTACCGAAGCATCAGTGTCGGACTTCTTATAAATAAACAGTTACAGAGAAAAATTAATTTTTTATCAGATCCGAAAATTACCACTCAAAATGTCGGTGTCACCTGCGAGCGCTGTCCAATTCAGGATTGTGAAGTCAGACAAAAACCAGCCATTTATCTAGAGCAAGCAACTAAGGACAAAAAGGTGGAAAACATTGTGGAAGAGTTGATCGCTAAGTTTGGGAAGTAAAGGAATTGAGACTGGTGGATTAAAAAAAATTTGGTTGTCATAATGCCAATTCAGACTGCTATGTAAAAATATGGTGTTGAGTTGTGACGGGATTTGAGGGGACGTTGCCATTGAGGACCAATGGACTTATTAACATTGTGCGCACGAGAAGACTCGAACTTCCACGACCTAATGGTCACCAGCCCCTCAAGCTGGCACGTCTACCAATTCCGCCACGTGCGCATTAAATATAACCAATGGATTTGAAGGTCAGGCAATTGCTCTGCATTCTATGTAGTGTTTGGTAAACAAAACAAATCCAAAAAGAACTTTAGCGGTGCAAATATAAAAAATCAATTATTTTTAAAGCGATATTTTCAATTTACTTTTAAGCTGATGTCATTTTAGTATAATAATGAGCGAAAATTAGGTTCCTTCCTCTCTCAGCATTCTAATTGTCTACGTTAGAACTTAATAATTTCCATTACAGACAACTTTTTTAGCAATTGAGAAAAGAATGTTGCATTCTAAGCGGTAAATTTATAATGAACCAAAAATCTGACATTATGAAATCATATCAACAATTATTAGTCATCTCTTTTATAAGCATATTTATGTCCTGTGATTTCAGTAAAAATAATTCCCCAGATCACAGTACTACAGGACGAACGGTCCCCGAAAACCAAGAAATAACCAATACTACCAATTATCAGACTACCGGCAATTTTGATACCATAGAGGGTAGCTATATCAACCAAGATAAAGTTACCGATAGTTTGGGTGAAAATTGGAATTTGGACAATCCGAAAAGGAAGGAGGATTTATACGCAGCCTTTGATATGACGGAAGAGCAAATTCAGCGCTATGAAAATGCCATCCAGAATTGGAAGGAATCTGAGACCGAGGATGCTTTTAAATTACTATCTGCCAACGCAAAAATAAAGGAGGAGGATAAAATATTAAAGAATATTCTTGACGATGAGCAATACAGTCGTTATAAAGATTGGTCGCGAGCCAATGATTTAAGAAATTAAGCTTAGGAGGATATTGGAAAAAATGACCAGGATGAAGGTAAACAGCTCTTGACCCTATTTGCCATAATGATCTATTGATCACCATTCTTGATAGTGTATTCTATGCCTATGAAGGCTTGTTCAGGTTTTTTATTAAAATAAATACTAAACATTGTTTTAATGTATTATGGATCATGACTTTCTAATTGGATAAAACCACAACTCAAGAAGAGGTGGTGGCTATAGAATCAAACGTTCGGTACACGGTCATTACCAGCGGTTTAGCCCACGACTTGATCACGAGTCCATAAGGAATATATAAAGAGTTATATTTTAGATTGTAGCAAGGCTTGGGGTGATGGGAGCCAGTGACCGGAATAAAATGTCGCAAAAAATAGAATCAGTTTCTTAAGATGTTGTATCGATAAAACGATCAATAAAAGTCAAATTATCGAATTTCAGACTTCGTCAATCCAATCTTTTTCGAGTTAAAACTTTAATTGAAAGAGCATAGATTTAGAGGAGGGTTGTCTTAAATTTAAATGGACACTGTAGGTGTTAAAATTCTAATTAATTAAAACATATAATTATGGCAGAGATTAAAATTGAAAAGAAAAAACCAATTTGGCCGTGGATTCTTGTAGTTCTGGTTATTTTGGGGATCATTGCGTATTTGGTTTATGCCAACGATGATCGTGACGATTATACCGATGATTTTGACGACGATATTACCAATGAGCAGGTGATGGATTCTGAAAGTAGATCATTAGAAAGTAAAACATTAGACGCCACTGGAGCTTATATGGCAGGAACTGCGTATGACCAATATACAGCTTATGAAGGCTCAATTCGCGATTCTACACGGATTGCAGTTGATTCGTCCTATACCAAAAAGGCATATTACAATTTGTCTAAAGCTGTTGCGAAAAAAGCGGAAGAGAAAGAAATAGAGACGTCGCAGGCCTTAACTGATTTGCAGGAATTTTCTATGTTGATTACCAAGGTGTCAAGTCCCTTGAGCGACGCCGAATCGGCAAAAAACTTTAAAACTGCTAGTGATAAGGTTGCTAAAGTATTAGAGGACATTCAAAAAAATAGCTATCCAGAACTGGAATCTATGGTGGACGAATTAAAACTAGTAGCCTCAGAAATGGATGGTTATATCAGTATGAATAAACAGCAGGATAATATTACTCAGTTTTTACAAAAGAGTAGAGATGTCTTAAGAGCAATGAATAATTAAAACCTAAAAATTATGGCAGAACAAAATAAACACCTTTACTATATTGATGAGCTTTCAGATTATAAAATAGCCGATGGCTACCCGGACATTAGAGGTTGGGATGTTAAGGATATTGACCATCGTGTGGTTGGTAAGGTAGATAACCTTTTAGTAAATAAAGATGCTGAGCGTGTGCTCTATCTTGACGTAGAAGTTGATAAAAGTATTATTGATGCGAAATATGATCCCTACGGAAGGCCGGTTCAAATGGAAGTTAGAGAATTTGTAAATAAGGATGGTGAGAATCATATCATTATCCCTATAGGATTGGTTGATTTAAATGATGATTCAAATTATGTTTATACAGATCTCATTGACCACCGTACATTTGCAGAAACTAAGCGGTATCGAAAAGGAGATACAATTAATAGGGCTTATGAAAATCAAGTGTTAGACTCATATCAGCGGAGGCAACGTGAAGATGCGGATCGTAGTGGATTGCATTTATATAAGGATGAAAATCGACTTCGTGAAATTATCCGAGATGAAATTAGACGATACCATTTTGAGACCGATAAGGATGCCACTTACAAAACAGCGCAAGCCCATTCCCGATCGAAGAATATTGATGATAATGCCATCATTGTTGATGATGAACTTGAGTTAAGTCAACGCCGATCAAATGACGACGTTTACGATGGCGACAAGTATTATGAACGCGCTGAGTTTGACGATAAGCGCTTTAAAAAGCGTACCCCTGGTTTATAGTTGATACAGTCGAAATCTGGAATCGTGGGTGCTAATCGGCCGACATGGCCTTCCAAGTCTATGGAATCTCAGCAAGAGCTTGTCTTTTAATCGAGGTAAATCTCAAGCACTTAGAATTCATTAATTAAAATAAAACCATTCATATTTAAAAAGAGAACTCTCCACTGGTGGGTTCTCTTTTTTTTTTAGTGAACCCCTGTCTGCCGATAGACAGGCCATACTCAAAAGCGAAGTGCAATGTGTATTGATTGTTGCACTAATCCTGCTCTTTAGCGGGATACTCAAAAGACCAATTTGTTAAGGGTCTTAAACTCATTTTGGTACGTTCGGTAATAAATTCAATCCACAATTACACTTAAAGAGCGAAGCAGATGGATTCGAATGTTTAGAGCGACATTTTAACTAAAACCTCATGAACTTATACCTCATTTATACTAAATGAACTTAGATGGATTAGTTGTCAAAAGACGTGCGGTATCCAATTATCCTGTTGTCAGAATTGTCGCATTTAAATCGAAACATAAAAGATTCCATCATTTGGAAATCCAAGCAATGCAGGTGGGGGTAAATTTTTATTCTTAAAACTTGCCAATTAAAGGCACGGCGCGTTAGGTTATCTACAATGGAACGACCTGGTAAACATTCTATTGTCAGGATCTTAATTGATTTATTGAGATCAGATGCTACATGTTTTCCAACATTAGTAAAAGGTTAGCGTGTTGATAAAATGAAAGAATTGGATGAAACACATATCATAAATATATGTTAAGGTTTAAATTAATATTATGTTTGCCCTCTGATTCGAAAACAAGAATTGCTTTCGACAAAATTCACAGTAAATCGGAAATTACGCGTTTTGTCGGAAAAAAAATACACTTCATCGAGTAAAATAAAAATAAAAATAGTATGTTTGTACTCGTTGACGTCGAAAGCATGCGCTTTGTCGAACAGTTGAGAGGGTCTGATCTGATCTCTTGCAGATATAAATTGATGTTAAAGTGCAAGTTATTAGTGTCATACTTTTCTGAGTTTAGTATACAGATTTAATTAAATACAGTTTCAAAATTTATATCACAATAACCAACCATTATGAAAAAACTATTACTGTTACTCATTTTAATCACAGGTAATTTTCTTTTTGCGCAAGTGGGGATCGGCACAGATATGCCCAATCCTTCCACGCAATTGGAAATTAAATCCTCTAATCGGGGTATATTAATACCTCAAGTACCCTTAACTGGTAATACTGATCAAACCACTATTACTGCTGGTAACTTAGAAAGTCTATTGGTTTATAATACCAATTCCAATGCAACCCTAACTCCTGGATATTACTATTGGTATCAAGGCAGTTGGAATAGATTGACGACAGAAGGTGATCTGCCGGATCATATTGTTTTGTGGGACTTTGCAAATGGTCAATTCACCTATATAGATCAGAATGGCGATGTGCAAATTATTGATCCAACTGATTTTCAGACATTAACTTCCCTTGAATTAAACCCTGACGGGCATACACTAGATTATGTGGATGAAAATGGGAATCGCGCAAGTATTGATCTTGAAGATGTCATTCAAAATTTCGAAACCTTGACAACCATAGTTGCCAATAACAATGGTACGTTTACTTATACTGACGAAAATGGTCTGGAGACCATCATAGATATCAGTAATCTTGAAACCCTTACGTCCATTGCACTCAATCCTGATAATACCAATATCGATTATACAGATGAGGATGGCGTGGTAACCCAATTGGATTTTGCTCAGATTGTAAAGAATTTAGAAACGCTTACTACGATTGTGGACAATGCCGATGGTACGTTTACATTTGCTGATGAGGCAGGTGTTGAGACCATC
>NZ_JACGLT010000016.1:0-1574 GCF_014062315.1 Gelidibacter maritimus | reverse complement strand
GCAGGTGTTGAGACCATCATAGACATCAGTAATCTTGAAACCCTTACGTCCATTGCACTCAATCCCGATAATACCAATATCGATTATACGGATGAGGATGGTGTGGTAACCCAATTGGATTTTACTCAGATTGTAAAGAATTTAGAAACGCTTACTACGATTGTGGACAATGCCGATGGTACGTTTACATTTGCTGATGAGGCAGGTGTTGAGACCATCATAGACATCAGTAATCTTGAAACCCTTACGTCCATTGCACTCAATCCCGATAATACCAATATCGATTATACGGATGAAGATGGTGTGGTAACCCAATTGGATTTCACTCAGATTGTAAAGAATTTAGAGACGCTTACTACAATTGTGGACAATGCCGATGGTACATTTACGTTTACCGATGAGGCTGGGCTTGAAACGATAATAAATGTAAGTAGTCTTGAAACCCTTACGTCCATTGCACTCAATCCTGATAATACCAACATCGATTATACAGATGAGGATGGTGTGGTAAGCCAATTGGATTTCACTCAGATTGTAAAGAATTTAGAGACGCTTACTACGATTGTGGACAATGCCGATGGTACGTTTACATTTACTGATGAGGCAGGTGTTGAGACCATCATAGACATCAGTAATCTTGAAACCCTTACGTCTATTGCACTCAATCCTGATAATACCAACATCGATTATACAGATGAGGATGGTGTGGTTACCCAATTGGATTTTACCCAGCTAGTCAAAAACTTAGAGACATTAACAAGTGTTGCTGAAAATAGCGATGGGACGTTCACGTTTTTAGATGAAGAGGGGAATACAACAATTATAGATATCAAAAACCTTGAAACTACAACATCTCTTAGAGATAATGGTGATGGGACAATGACCTATACGGACGAAAATAATGCTGAAACTGTAATCAACTTAGCCAATGGTCCAAAAGGTGACGATGGCGATTCTGCTTACCAAGTATGGTTAGACTTAGGGAATACTGGAGACGAAGCGGCGTTTATTGCTTCTTTAAAAGGAGATCAAGGCGATGATGGAATTGCTGGCGTTGACGGTATTGATGGCGTTGATGGTGTAGACGGCGCTTCTGCTTACGAAGTGTGGACCGCTGCTGGCAATACAGGAACTGAACAAGACTTCTTGGACTCATTAATTGGGGCTGACGGAAATGGCATTGCATCTATGGCAGATAACGGCGATGGAACCTATACCATTACATTTACTGATGGTTCAGGTTTCACAACTTCAGATTTAACAGGTCCAAAAGGTGGTGATGGAAAATCTGCTTATCAAGAATGGTTAGATTTAGGAAACACTGGAGACGAAGCGGATTTTATTGCATCTTTAAAGGGCGCTGGTGGAGATTCTGCTTATGATGCGTGGATAGCCGATGGCAATACAGGCTCTATTCAAGATTTCTTAAATTCACTAAAAGGAGACAAAGGTGATGATGGTACTTCTGTTACCGTAACTGATAATGGTGATGGCACTATAACAGTTAGTGATGGTACAAACAGTGTTATTGTATCTGATGGGGCTGACGGAATTGATGGACAAGATGGTAATTC
>NZ_JACGLT010000015.1 GCF_014062315.1 Gelidibacter maritimus | reverse complement strand
CTCACACCCTTGAAAACCTTGCATAACGCAGGGTTTTCTCTTTTATGGACATTTCTTAAATTTTCGTTTTGCTGATTTATATGGCATCAAGAATGGCATTTGGTTTGCTTATTTTGCCTAAATTGGTGTATGTGCACTGTCTATATTTTATATTCATCTCAACTTAACAGATATTATATCGGTCATACCTGCGACGAAATGGATGAACGTATGAGGAAACACTTGACAGCTCACAAGGGCTTTACGGCAAGAGCGAAGGACTGGGAGATATTATATACTGAGATCCATCTAGACAAAAGTTCTGCTTATAGGCGAGAATTGGAAATTAAAGGATGGAAGAGTTCAAAGAAAATAAGGATTTTGATAGCTGAACAATAGAGCATCCCGACCCAAGTCGGGACGGTCATAGGTTCGAATCCTATCGGGCTCACTTAACGCAGAACTTCCATCAACCAACAGGTTGGTGGATTTTTTGTTTTACGAAATATGATAAAATGAATTTTTAAAGATATTTCACAAAACAAAAATCAGCTGTGTTTACAGCTGGTAGTTCTATTTTCACTTGGGGGTTATATAGGAAGTCAAATCCTATCGGGCTCACACCCTTGAAAACCTTGCATAACGCAGGGTTTTCTCATTTATGGACATCTCTTAAATTTTCGGTTTTGTTGATTTATATGGATTAAATCGGGATCAAGTCAAAAAGTTGTGGGATTTTAGGATTATGCATAAATTGTTGTAAGTCTGTATAGGAAGAATGGATCAAGCCCAATTATTGTGTTTATGCAAACATTGTGGTTAACCTATAAGCTATTCCTTATTTTTCAATTTTGTAGTAAAAAGAACGTAAAACACTTCAGGAAAGAGATAATGTCACAAGGATGTCGGAATTAATAACAATATCCATGGTCTTATCAATCAAGTTTACTTCATTCGCTATCTTCTTCATCACGCCATTTACTCAAAATCTTTTCAACGGAAGCCGTGACAGCATCACTCTCTTCTTTAGTCATTAATTCACGTTCCTTTTTGCTTTTTTCGATTTCATTGATTTTTTCTTGAATGGCTTCTTCTGTAAAGCCAACAAAAGTCATCTCATAAATGCAATGGACAATAATTTCTAATTCTGAAAAGTTAGCTAAGCTTTCTTTGCTGATATCCATTCCCAGCCATTTGCGCCAAGACACGAACTCTATACCTTGTGAATAGGTTTCTTCTTTGTTTTTTGGATATTTATGAAGTCCGGAAACATCAATATACGCGTCATCACCATTTCCTTCTTTGGTAATAACAATCGACACATCTATTGATTCGGGGGACATTGTCTTCAGTCTTTCAAATACGGCTTTATAGCCCACCATATCTTTTTTTGCATCGGGATAGGCTTCTATAAATAGGGGTATGATGGTTGGCCAAGTATTGGCGTTTAAAAGCTGCTTAAAAGTCATGATTATTAATTTGAAGTTAGTTTGGTTGTAATTTTTATTTTGGATTTTTATTGAAATAATTAGCTAATCGATAAATATTAAAAACTCATCTGGGTTTTCTAAATAATAATCAATTCCCATTAATAATTCAGTCTTACTCTTTAGCCGAATTAGCTCATTGAACAATTCATTTTCACCAACTTTCCAAGAGTACGATATTCGTTGAATAAAACTCGTTCCTTTGCCTTCCAACCCTGATAAATATTCATTGTTCACATTGATCTTATTAATGAAAAAATCAATTTTAGACTCATTAAATAATGCTCTCATTTTTTCGAAATGATTATTTAATGAATCTATTTCTTGCATCTTTGATTCTATACCCTGTTTAAAATACCAAGAATGGTTTTCGGTATCTTCAAGCTCTTGTTTTAAGGCTGAATACTTAATGATGAGCTCAGCTAAGCTGGAATCGCTTTTGTATTTCACTAATAGGTTTTCAATTTGGTTGAAGTTTAAAGCCATCTTAATTTAATTTAGAATGCACATGTTTTTCTTTACGGATAGAGTAAAAAAATGAGCTGTTCAAGTTTTTAATGATTAGTTTAGACTTATTCCCAATCTAAATGAAGATTAGGAACAATTGTTTTATTTACTAATTATGCGAGATTTTTCATATAAGCGATGACTGCTCTCCAATCGTCAAAACCTTTCCCATCTTCTTTGAAGTGAATATGTTTTCCAATAAACTTTCCCGCTCCATTTGCAGTACGATCATCAATAAGAAAGTCCCCTTTGGCTAAATGTTTGTTGTGTGACAGGATCAATCTTTTGTGAGACACATCTGGTAAATATTTTTTCACCCAGTGCAATTTGTCCTGCCAAGCCGAAGGATTATTCCAAGGTGCAGTCGATAAAATATAAGTGTCAAAATTTTTACATAACCATTTGTAAGCTTCAATAGCACCGTCGTTAGGCTCCATCAAAGAGAAAATTCCTGGAACTTCATCTAAATTACCTTCGTATTTTTCTTTCTCTTCTTCTGAAATTCTATCGATACCAGATTGGAAATTGACCAATACACCATCCATATCAACAAAAACAATTTGCTTCTCTTTTCTACTTTTAAGATCCAAGAGTTCTTTATAATTTTTGGTATGTCTAACCACTTCTTCACAAAAATAATCAGAGGAGATATCTGAAGCAGTGCCGCCATCATAATATGGACGCACTCCAAAAGCTTTTCTCTTTTTGTTAATCTGATCTATGTATGTCTGAGACATAGGATTAATCCCTCGAGATCTATCTTTTGAATCTGCTATAGAATCTCCCATGAAATCCCATTCTTCCCCAAATAAAGCACCTTTCAATTCTCTTACTTGGGTAGAAAAGTCAGTGCGTGTTCTTTGAACTTTTCTGAGTTGTTCAATTTCATAATCCGATAGATAATCTTGGTAATCATTTAAAATTTTTCCGATGGTCAATGTTTTCATATTTGGTTTTAGTTTAGTTTAAAAATTGGGTGTTAAATCTTTCGATGCGATAATCCTACTTTGACGAAAGTATTTTTAGTCTGCAATTAACTACCTCGAGGCAGGCTTCTGAGTATTAAATCTCGATTATCGAGTAAAATTGAAATTCACGAAGGTGTATTTGTCGCCTTTTTTGAAAGTCAATTGCGAATCTTCCTTTACTAATGCGGTACAAAGGGCAACCTCATGTTTAATTTGTTCTTCCGTTAAATTCGCAACATCATCATTAAAGAAGATCACGCTTTCTGCTGTTATTCCGTCCCAATGCCACTTTTGATAAATAACATCATAGTCTTCGATTTTGGCCTCAACACTGGTAATAATTTGTGTGTCTTCCTCAACTGGAATGTCTTTAAATTTTTTTGTCATAATTACTGTTTTTAGGTTAATTTATTATTTAGTTTAATTAGTTTTCAAGCGCTCATAACAGTTCCGCTCAGCGCCCTGCACAGAGCGTTTCTTTTGGAAACCTTTGAACTCTTTATTGTTGTGTTATGAAAACACAGTAATCGGTAAATACTTTAAAAAGGAATAAATCATATTTTTCCTAAAAGTAGGCTCATTGTTTTAGCACCTTCGCCTGTTTTGGCAGGTTGCTATCACTTAACGTGATTCGTAATGATATCTCAAATATAGGGAAAATATTTTGAATTTTCCTACAAATACGAATTAAACTTTATTCGCATTTTTCTCTATCAATTGTAAATGATATAACTATATTACTCGATTGTATAACTAATAATTCCTAACAAAAACAATGATTGACTTAATTGGAGATGTACACGGATACGCCGATGAACTTGAAGAATTACTTACCAAATTGGGCTATTCAAAAAAAGACAACTACTATTCGCATCCTGAAAGGAAAGCTTTATTTGTGGGCGACTATATTGATAGAGGCCCAAAAATTAGAGAGACTTTAGAGATCGTTAAACAAATGTCGGACAATGGAAGTGCGATTGCTTTAATGGGGAACCACGAGTATAATGCCCTTACTTTTCATTTTGAAAACCCTAAAGGTGGACACTTACGGGAACATTCCATAAAGAATATTCTTCAACATTATAATACACTTAATCAATTCCGAAATACAGAGGAGTTTCCAAATGGAGAAGAGGAGTGGGAAGCATATTTAGAATGGTTTAAAACCCTACCATTATTTTACGAAACAGAAATATTTAGGGCTGTGCACGCTTGCTGGGATTATAAAAGTATTGACTACTTAAAGAAACATTTACCTAATAATCGACTAACAGATGATTTGATTCATCAATCTGTGAATAAAGAAACAGAATTGTATGATGCTATTGAAAACACCTTAAAAGGGAAGGAGTTGTGCATGCCTGAAGGAATGTATTTCTTTGATGAGGACAACATTAAACGTAAGGAAATGAGATACAAATGGTGGGAAGACCTTTCTAAAATGACTTATGATAAGGTTAAAATGCATTCTATAGCTGAACTTCCAGAAGGAGCTATTGAATTGTCAGCTATAAAAGATAATGACTATTACAGAAAAGGCGACAAAAGTGTTTTCTTTGGTCATTATTGGTTGAAATTGGCAGAAACATCTAAAGATAAGCCTACATTATTTAGGGATAATATATGCTGTTTGGATTACAGTGTGGCCAAAGGAGGTCATTTAGTGGCCTATAGCTTCGATGATGAACTTAAATTGGATGAGCATAAATTTACATGGGTAAAAAAGATTGTATAATATAAGCGAGTAGATGCTCCGTTCTCTATATGGGAACGGAGCCTACTTCTTATATTATTTTCAGAATTCATTAATTTATCTGAATTTTTCATAGTCAAAATCGAGAAAACCAACTTCTCAAATGTTCAACTAATTAACAATAAAAATTAAAACTTCAATTGGAAGTTCTCCCGTAATGGTGTACAAAACGGTGTTGTAATTGCCTTTGCCTTGACGTAGATATTTCCCATCAAAGGTGTACAGAACAGTGTTGTAATCGCCTTTACCTTGTCGAATATATTCGCCATCCCAAGTACAGAGAACATCATTATAATCTCCTTTCCCCAATCTTAAATACTTACCGTCCCAAGTTGATAAAACCGTGTTGTAATCGCCTTTGCCTTGCCTAAAATATTTGCCGTCATAAGTGACTAAAACCGTATTATAGTCGCCTTTACCTTGTCTTAAATATTTTCCATCCCACGTATACAACACCTCGTTATAATCGCCTTTTCCCTGTCTAATATAGGTTTGCGCATCTACCCCGAGTGAGGAGAATATTAAGATAATAGATATGACAAGTTTCATATTGTGTTACTCTTTTAAATTTGACAAATAGAAATTTCTATTGACAGAATTCCGTGCGATTGAATTTTCTATAGCTCGAAAATCAAATATAGTTAAAAATCAACCTAAAGGATCTCAATACCAGCGCCAGTTCATTGTACATATAATTCACTTCTTCATATTTTGAATTTACTGTAACTATATTCAAATCTTGCCTGTAAGGTTATTTAGAAAATTCAATGTTATTCGAATGATATTTAAAACAATATAACCCATAGAGGGTTTGTACATTTAAGGATTTAACTATCTTCGATTTTTTTAAATATAACACACGGTGAAGCCGACGCCATATTTAGAAAAATTAAAATTGCAATTACTATGATAGGTTATAATACACTTTTGGGATTGGATTTATTTAGCGATGAGATTGAGGATTCTTATATTTTTCATATCCCACATTCTAAAACTGAAATACCCGACCAATTCAAATCCGATTTTGTGAGTACGGAATTAATGGAAAATGAAATTAAATTACTGACAGACTTCGCCACGGATGAAATCTTCACAATTGGTAGCTTGTCCAAAGTGGTATTCCCATATAGTAGGATTTTCTGTGATGTAGAACGACTTGATGATGAAAACGAGGTGATGTTTATGTATGGGCGTGGTTTTTACTACACAAAAACAGATAGTGGAGAATTACTTAGGGAAAACTCAAATGGAAACAAGGAGGTGATTTATAACGACTATTATCTCAAACATCATGAGGCGCTAACTAATCTTGTAGATCAAAAACTTAAAGATGGTAGATCTCCAGTGATTGTTGACTGCCATTCCTTCGCAAATACTCCATTTACATCTGATATTGAGCAAGGCCCTGATAGACCTGACTTTTGTATTGGTACAGATGCTTTTCACACCCCAAAATGGCTGATTGATATGGCGGTTGCGTATCTGACCAATCAGGGCTATTCAGTGAAAATAAATTACCCGTATGAAGGCACTATCGTTCCTATGAAACATTATCAAAAAAATGAAGATGTACAGAGCATAATGATAGAGATCAATAGAAAATTATATATGGACGATGGTGTTGTTAACGACAGCAAGATCAAAGAATTAAATCAATTGATGTCAGGCTTGTTTTTGGTGAATTATGAACCAGCCTAAATTGGAATGTATGATGTAATTTTTTAAAATCTACAATGAAATAGCTTAAACACTTCCGGGCTCACACCTTTTAAACCGCAATATATGGGAGTCTTCTAATTAGTAAGAAATTCTGAAACTTCTGAGGTTTTAAACATTTTTAAACACATTAAATTTCTCTAAGATTTTCATTATAGTCGCGTAAATTTCAAAAATCACTTTTTAATTATAATCCATAGTTGGTAACCTAGGTTACCAAGAGAATCTTATTGAAGACTTATCTTTGCATATGTGATTTTAGTCACTAATAATAACTATAAACCCAAATAAAAAAAATATGAGAAATCAGTTTTTAATGGTCCTTTTCGTTTTTGTAGGATCTGTTTTGTACACCTCAGCAATTGCACAATCACTAAGTATTTCTGATGTTGAAAACTCCGTTAAGGCAGATGGAAAATATGCCATACTCGTTCCCAATGCCCGTTATTTTCAAGCAGCAGTCATGACAGGTAAAGAATTGAAAGGCAACAATCCGAAAATGGATTTTGAAATTGTCATTATCAGTGCAGCGGCAAAAGATTTAGCAACCGATGAGAACTTGACCTCGTTTATCGAAATCAGTGAAAAAGTGGGCATTCGCATAGTTGTTTGTGAGTCGGCAATGAACCATTTTGGAGTAAAAAAATCTGATT
The DNA here is from genome assembly GCF_014062315.1 of Gelidibacter maritimus. Taxonomy (GTDB): domain Bacteria; phylum Bacteroidota; class Bacteroidia; order Flavobacteriales; family Flavobacteriaceae; genus Gelidibacter; species Gelidibacter maritimus. The sequence goes on along the minus strand of NZ_JACGLT010000015.1, from coordinate 82,124 downwards.
ACCATAGTACTATTAATACAACCCCTGACGGTTTCGCCTATATATTCGGTTTGCAGGAAAGCGGATTTAAAACAATTACATTATAAGAGCTTAAAAAATATTAAGGAAGTTTTTGCTTAACTATTGATAACAAAGTAGCTCAAGTTATGTCTACTTTTATAAAAAATGCCCCAAACCGCATCAAGCTTTTGGGGCATTTTAGTTGACTTGTATGTCCCATATCATAATCGTCCGATCGTCACTTGCTGAAATCAAATAATTATTATAAGTACTCCAGATCAATTTATTAACAGAAAATTGGTGGCCATCAAAGATTTCCTTATTAATTATTTCTAACAGTTCAAATGATATGGAATCCCAAATTTTCAAGGATTTATCACGGCTCGCTGTCGCAAATAAACTGGCATCTGGGCTGTATGCAATATCATAGATGGCCCATTCATGTGCGGGAATTGATTTTATGAGTACATAACTTCCCACTTCCCAGATGTTCAAATGTCCATCTCTTCCGCCTGTCAAAAGGAGTTTTCCATCAGGACTGAAACGCGCGATATTTGAGGACAATTGATGACCAATAATTACCTTTTTCTCAAGTAATGTATGTAAGTCAAGAATATAAATATTGCCATCTCCAGCTGTAATAGCCATTTCCGAACTCTTATTATTAAAGTCCAGATGACGCACTTTTTCATCGCTTAGCGTAACCAAATTGATTAATTCCAAACTGTCCAATGCATAAACTGCCATATGGCCATCTCCACCAAGGGTATAAAGACAATTGGTTTTTATAGAATAACGGATATTAAAAACCTGAGAGCTATGGTGTGTGAGAAGTTTTATTTCTTGATTGGTTTCTAAATCTACTATATGAACAATGCCATTCGAAGTACCGGCCAATAACCAATGTTTTTCTCGGATATGGCAAATAGAATACAAGGGTGCAGGAAAACGAACGACCAGCTTATCCATTTGACCGGTTTCTAAATTCCATTGTGCGATAACCTGATCTACACTTCCGGAAAAAATCAGATGATCATCTGTTCCTTTATCTAAAGCGTATATTGCCGCTTTATGTCCCGTAAGTTGTGCTATTTTATGTACTTCAAAATTCATGGATGTGAAAATTATTCGTCTCAGTCTTCTAAAGATTGTGCTGAATATATAAACTAATCAATAACGCAAGATAAGCAACTAATTTTCATCAGAGTTTTCAAATTAACATTCTTGAAACCCTCATCATGTTTTCACTCGAGTGGCTATAATCATAGCTTGATGATTATTCTGTTCATGTCTGTGTTTTCCCCATTTAATTGGGAAGTAGCGTACACAAAAAACCCTCAAGCGAGGGTTTTGTAAAGAATAAACTAAATAAGTATTATTCTGGATTGTCCATAGAGGCATCTCTTGCCAAGGGTGCTTCATCTGGAGCTTCAGCCATAAACTTGTCCAGATTGAATAGGGATTCATCCGTGGCTTTTGGTCCGCCGGCAATTTTAAGTTTATCCAACAAATCCATGACCATTTTTTCTTCTTCCATTTGTTCTTTCACGAACCACTGGGCAAAATTGTACGTGGCCCAATCGCGCTCTTCATGCGCCAGATTCACAATCTCATATATGGCAGTAGTATTGTCAACTTCATGTTTAAATGTTTTCTCAAAACAGTCTTGTAAGTTTTTCGGATCAGCAGGAGGTGCTTTTATTGCTGTTATTTTAACAGTGCCACCGCGCTGCATAATGTACTGAATCACCTTCATCATATGGTCACGCTCTTCGGCCACATGTCTGAAAAAGAAATTTGCAATCCCACCATAGCCTTCAGAATCTGCCCAACAGCCATAGCTTAAAAAAACCTGGGCTGCTTCAGCCTCTTTAGCGGCTTGCTTATTTAAAATGTCTTCTATTTTTTTTGATAATCTGTTGGTATCCATTGTTTCTGTATTTAAATTATCCATAAAATAAATCAATTTATCGAAGATGAATTACCTCATTCACCACAATTAAGTGTTGTATAGATTTATAGTAAACCAGATGTAGAAATTTTGTTTTTGGGGTATGATTTAATTGGATAGAATTATCCGCCTTTTCAATTGTTCACTAATTTTATAAAATCAAGAATCTCGGGGGTATTAAAACCCACTGGTGGGAATAAATTAAATAGAAAATTATGAGCACACAGAACTTATATAATGACGAGGCCAAGAAGAAGATTAAAGAGATGGCAGAAGACATCGACTTTACTATGATGGCTACCAATCTGAAGCAAACACCATTGCACATGATACCAATGAGCACAAAAAAAGTGGATGATCACGGACACATTTGGTTTTTGAGCAATAAAAATAGCACACACAATGAGAATTTGATGAACGACCCCAATCTTCATTTAATTTATGTCGATAAGAGTGATATGCAGTTCTTGAATGTTTACGGAACAGCCACCATCACCACTGATAGAAGGATGATTGATGAACTTTATGGTAAGTCTGACGATACTTGGTTTGATGGAAAAGACGATCCAAACATCACCGCTATCTCCGTAAAACCAACCGAAGCCTTTTATTGGGACCCGAAAAATAACAAACTCATTACTTTGGTCAAAATGGGTGTTGGTGCCGTTACTGGAGATCAACCTGATACTATGGATTTCGGAGAATTAAAGCCGTAATTATCGACAAATCGGAATTGAAATCGATTTATCCATTTCCATTCTACTTAATACATTTATTTCAGAAAGCAGAATACATTTGAAACTCGTTAAATTCACAAAAAAAGGCATTTACTGCATCCCCGGAAAATTTTATCTCGATCCGTGGTTGCCGGTAGATTATGCCATCATTTCTCACGGGCATGCGGATCATGCGCGAAACGGAATGAAATATTATTTGTGCCAAACGGATTCAAAAACCATTTTAAAGCATCGGCTCGGAGCAGATATTCAGATTGAATCTTTGAATTATAATGAGCCCAAAACTGTCAATGGGGTGCAGGTCAGTTTTCATCCTGCTGGTCATGTCATTGGATCTGCTCAAATACGATTGGAGTATAAAGGTTTTGTGGTGGTATTTACTGGCGATTATAAAGTAAAAAATGACCATCTGACGGTTCCTTTTGAGCCTATCAAATGTCACGAATTTATTACAGAAAGCACATTTGGTCTCCCCATTTATAATTGGCTGAGTGAGGCCCAATTGCAGCAACAAATGCACGATTGGGTTTTGAAAAATCAATCGCATAATCGAACCAGCGTCTTTTTGGGATATTCCTTAGGGAAGGCGCAACGCATTATGAAACTTATGGAAGGTGTGGATAAAATGTACGTTCACTCGGCTATCCATAATCTTAACAGGGCCATTGAAGGTTCAGGAATTCTGCTTCCGCAGACTCATTTGCTCAACTACGATTTTAAAAAAGAAGACCTTCAAAATAAGATCATCATTATGCCACCCGGCCTGTTGGGATCAAAATTATTGAAGAAGATTCCAAATGCTGCCACTGCTATTTGTTCGGGATGGATGCAAATTAGAGGTAATAGACGCTGGCAAGCTGTAGATGCCGGATTTGCCGTCAGTGATCATGCTGATTGGAACGGCTTAATGTCTGCCGTAAAAGCTACCGAAGCCGAAAAAGTTTATGTGACCCACGGCAGCCAAGCCACTTTTTCAAAATATCTGAATGAGATCGGAATTCCTTCTGCGGAAGTGAAAACAGAATACGGTGCTGAAGATGACGACAAGGAACTCGAAAAAAAGGAAGCCTCATGAAGCATTTTTCTGAACTTATCAGCGCGATTGAAATCACCAATAAAACCAATTCAAAGATTGATGCCTTGGTGGACTATCTCAAAGCTGCTCCAGAAAAAGACAAGCTTTGGATAATCACCTTATTTACAGGTAAACGTCCTTCAAGACCTGTGAAAACATCCCTGATGCGTCAATGGTGTATGGAAATTACCGGATATCCTGAATGGCTCTTTTTGGAAAGCTATAGCAGTGTGGGCGACTTGGGTGAAACTATTGCTTTGATGCTTCCTGACCCAACACATCATATTGAAAAACCGTTAAGTGTTTGGATGGAAGAATTGATTGCTCTACGGCCAAAATCTGATTTAGAAAAAAAGGATTATGTACTCAATGCGTGGTCGGGCCTGGAGATGCAAGAGCGACTAATTTTCAATAAATTGATTGGTGGAAGTTTTCGAATTGGCGTTTCTAAAAAAACCTTGGTCAATGCCTTGTCCAAATATTCGGGAATTGATGCCAATCGGCTTATGCATAGTATTATTGGAAATTGGGACATCAATAGTATCAGTTTTGATGACTTGATTCAAGGTGAACACATCAATTATGATAACTCCAAACCATATCCGTTTTGCTTAGCCTATGCTTTGGAAAAGGAACTGCCAGAATTGGGTGATCCTGAAGATTGGCAAGTGGAATATAAATGGGACGGCATTAGAGGTCAAATAGTTAAACGCAACGACGAGATTTTTATCTGGTCACGGGGTGAAGAATTGGTCACGAGCCAGTTTCCTGAATTGGTGAGTGCTATGGAGACTTTTAAGGAAAATTTTGTCATTGATGGCGAAATATTGGCACTCAAAGACAACGCCGTTTTGTTGTTCAACGATTTACAAAAACGGCTCAATCGGAAGAACGTCAGCAAAAAAATGTTGGAAGAAATTCCGGTGGGGTTTTATGTGTATGATATTTTGGAATGGAATGGCCAAGACATTCGTACACAACCAATGACCTATCGGCGTGAAACTTTAGAGACTTTATTGGCATCTCAAACCTTGCCTAATCATATTTTAATTTCTGAAATTATTACATTTAATGAATGGAGTGAGTTGGATGCTATCAGAAATAAAGCGCGTGATTTCAATAGTGAAGGATTAATGCTAAAACAGAAAAACTCACCATATCATACCGGGCGTAAAAAAGGCGATTGGTGGAAATGGAAAGTCGATCCATTAACAATTGATGCCGTTATGATTTATGCTCAAAAGGGTAGTGGAAGGCGAAGCTCAAAATATACCGATTATACTTTTGCGGTTAAAAAGGATGATGGCTTAGTCACTGTGGCCAAAGCCTATTCGGGGCTGACCGATGTTGAAATCACTGAGATTTCAAGATTCGTCAATAAAAATGCCATTGAAAAATTTGGTCCTGTTCGAACCGTGAAACCTGAATTGGTTTTTGAAATTGCCTTTGAGGGTATTGCACTTAGCAACCGTCATAAATCTGGGGTAGCTCTAAGATTCCCACGGATATTAAGATGGCGACGCGATAAAACCGTCGATGAAATTGACACCATTGAACAAGTTAAACAACTAATCACAAATCCAACTTGAAAGACGTTCAGGACTCACAAGGCTATCAGATAGTTGCCGATTGGATGAAGAAGAAAGGGCAAAAGCCGTTCGATTTTCAGTTGCAAACCTGGAATCAATATCATAACGGTTACAGCGGCATGGTGGTGGCACCTACAGGTTTTGGAAAGACCTTTTCTGTGTTTTTGGCAGTCGTCATTGATTATCTCAATCAACCGGAAGCCTATAAAAAAGGTATGAAGTTGCTTTGGATAAGTCCGTTGCGATCGCTTGCTAAAGATTTGGCAAAAGCCATGACCGTTGCTGTAGAAGAAATTGGTTTGGATTGGCAAGTGGAAGTCAGAAATGGCGATACACCACAGAAAGATCGTCGCCGGCAGGAACGATTAATGCCAGACGTGTTGTTGACCACCCCAGAAACACTTCATATTTTATTCTCACAAAAAAATAACTCCCGATTTTTTAAAAATTTGCATTGTGTTGCGGTAGATGAGTGGCATGAATTATTAGGGTCCAAACGCGGGGTGCTAACCGAGTTGGCCATGTCCAGATTGTTGAGTCTTTCCAAATCCATGAAAATATTTGGAATTACGGCCACCATTGGTAATTTGGATGAAGCACAGAAGGTGTTGATTCCGTATAAAGACATCAAGACCAAGCGCATTGTTGCCAAAGAGAAAAAGAAAATCGACGTCGTTACCGTGCTCCCTGATGAAATTGAAGTCTTGCCTTGGGCAGGCCATATGGGTGTAAAGATGGCTTATAAAATCATTCCGATTATATACGAAAATAATACGACGCTAATTTTCACCAATACCAGGAACCAATCGGAAATTTGGTATCAGCAAATTTTAAAAATTGAACCGGATTTGGCGGGACAGATTGCCATTCATCACGGATCGATTGATGCGCAATTGCGCAACTGGATTGAAGAAGCTATTTCAGACGGACATCTCAAAGCAGTAGTCTGCACATCGTCTTTAGATTTAGGCGTGGATTTTAAACCAGTGGATTGTGTGATTCAAATTGGATCTCCAAAAGGTATTGCGCGGTTTATGCAACGGGCAGGACGTAGTGGGCATTCACCTTATGAAACCTCTAAAATTTATTTTGTGCCAACGCATTCGTTGGAATTGATAGAAGCTTCTGCGCTCAAACAGGCGGTGAAAGATAAGCGAATTGAAGCACGAGAACCTATGGTTTTGACATTTGATGTGCTCATTCAGTTTATGGTAACCCTTGCAGTTGGTGAAGGTTTTAATGAGAAAGAATTGTTTGCATCAATTCAGAAAGTCCATGCCTTTCATTATATGACCGAAGCCGATTGGCGTTGGGCGTTGCATTTTATTACCGAGGGTGGAAATACCTTAAAATCTTATGAAGAATACCACAAAGTTATTGTGGACGATGATGGACTGTATAAAGTAAAAAGCAGAAGGATTGCCATGTTGCATCGCATGAATATCGGTGCCATTGTTAGCGATGCCATGTTAAAAGTAAAATTTTTCTCTGGTGGATATATCGGCATGGTAGAAGAATACTTCATTTCGAAATTAAAACCCAATGATCACTTTATTTTGGCAGGCCGCGTGTTGGAAATGGTTACCATCAAGGATATGACCGTGTTGGTGAAGCGGAGCAAACGAAAGTCGGCCATCACCCCAAGTTGGATGGGAGGACGTTTACCTTTATCATCGTATTTAAGCCATTATTTACGTGAGAAATTAGCGGAGTCATTGCATCCAAAAACAACCGAAAAAGAACTCAAGTTTCTACACCCTTTGATTTCCCAACAGGAAAAGAATTCTCATATACCTGGAAAAGACGAATTTTTAATTGAAATGATTGAAACAAAAGATGGGCATCATGTGTTTATGTATCCGTTTGAAGGGCGACTGATTCATGAAGTGATGGCCGCTTTGATTGCCTATCGTTTAAGCTTGATAAAACCATTGACTTTTACCATTGCAATGAACGATTATGGTTTCGAACTATTGAGTGATCAAGCCATTCCAATTGATGAAGAGAACATCAAGGATATCTTATCCAAAGATAACTTAATGGAAGATGTTATTGGTAGCATCAATGCCTCAGAAATGGCTTCTCGAAAATTTAGGGATATTGCCGTTATTTCAGGTTTGGTGGTGCAAAGTCAGCCCGGAACGCGAAAGAATAACAAGAGCTTACAATCTTCTTCTGGATTGATTTTTAGGGTCTTGGAGGATTATGAGCCACAAAATTTATTATTGCGACAAGCTTACACCGAAGTTTTTAATGAACAATTGGAAGAAGTGCGTTTAAAAGATGCCTTTGAACGTATTTCTAAAAGTAAACTAATCCTTAAATTTGCAAAATCTTTCACACCATTAAGCTTTCCCATAAAAGTGGATAGCTTACGACAATCCTTGACCAGCGAAGATTTGGATGCGCGGATTAGACGGATTAGAGATGAGGTGCTGAAGCAAACGCAACTATGAGTATTATTACCAAAGACATTTCAATTCAAAATGAAGTTTTAACGCTGACCAACCAGCGTGCTCTTTTTTGGAAACAGCAGAAAACTTTGGTTTTATCCGACTTGCATATAGGGAAAACCGCTCATTTCAGAAAAGCTGGCATTCCGATTCCGTCGGCCATCTTGGACAATGATTTGAAGAAATTACAAGATTTAATCAACTGTTTTGAGGCGGAAATAGTCCTTGTGGTTGGCGACCTTTTTCATGCCGAAAACAATACGGATATCAATCAGTTTCAGAAGTTTATACAAGATAATCGAGAAGTCAGTTTTGAACTCATTAAAGGCAATCACGACCGTTTAAAAGATAACTTTTACAAATCACTGGGGATTACTGTTTTTAAAACTCATAAAGATGTGGACGCTTTCCGATTTGTGCATGATGAACAGCATTGTGGTGAGGATATCTTTTGCATTTCCGGACATACCCATCCAGGAGTGGTCATTAGAGGTAGAGGTAAGGTTTCGATTAAACTACCCTGTTATGAGGTTTCTGAGCATCGCTTAATTCTTCCAGCGTTTAGTGAATTTACGGGGCTGAACACAAAACGAACAATTGCTTCTGCCATTTGTTATGGTTTTACTGAAAAATCAGTATTTGAGATATGATTTGTCGTTAATGCGCACTTTACAAATTTCATTTCGTATTATATTTATAAATTAAAATTTAAGAGAATGAAAAATATATTAAGAGCGCTTGCCGCTGGATGGGGAGCAAAAAAATTAGGTGGTGGAAAGTGTGGCTGTATTGGCACAATTATTCTTTTTATTATCATATATGTCCTACTTGGGCCAATATTTAACATGATTTAAGTCGATTATTTTAAAACGATTTGATATTGTACTGAGAAAATAACGAGCAGCAAAAAGAGGCTATTACACTTCGTGTGCTTTTAGAGATGGTACAAAGGGTTGACCTTGGTGCAGATCAATACTGTTTTCTCATTGTTCATATCCGTAGTAAAGAAAAGATAATCATTGCCACCATCTTTAATTTTGAATAATTTCCGAATGTTTTGAACCGTGTCAGGAAAATTACGGGTCGTGATATTGGCTTTATTTATAGAAAGCTTCTTAATTTGCTTTTTGTTATAAGGAATTGATTTTAAAATTTTAAATGCCCTTCCGGGGAAATCAACCAACGAATCACTCGTATATAGATGCGAATGTTTATGCAGTTTTTTCACCTTAAAGAACTCGGCCACGGAGTTAAAGCCTCCTGATTTCATAATAGCCGAATTTGGCTCGTAGAGATAGGTGAGTGGCTCACCATAAATGATCTCAACCTGAGCTTCGTCTTCTATTAAAAATTCAAACTGCTCAGTACCACTATTTTTAAGGTTAACGGTTTTGATATTCACTTTCCCAGCAAAACCATATTCTAACACCCATAATAATTCCTTGACCTCATTATTGACGGCCACGATCTGGACAGTCTTAACGTATTCTAATTCATTCAGTCCAATCGTAAGATCCAGCAAGGGCGACGTTTTTATTAGAATATTTTTTGAGCGTGACCATAAAATATCCAAGTGCTCCGGAATATTGGGCAAACAATCCTTTAAAAAGAACACCTTGCCTTTGCTGTCATGACGCCTGGACGGATCCACGTAAATCCAATCATAATCAAGGGATGAGTTTTTAAGATAGGATAAACCATCTTCAGCAATTGTATTGATATTACCAACTTTAAGTGTTTTAAAATTGTGCTTGACAATCGCACTAAGCTCTTCATTCCATTCGCAGTGCGTAACTGTTTCAAACTGTTTTGCGAAATAGTAAGCATCCACACCAAAACCACCAGTAAGATCAATCATGGATTTGCCTTTAATTATCCTGGACTTATATTCTGCTGTTAATTCAGAAGAAGTCTGTTCTATATTCAGCTTATTGGGGTAATAAATATTGGATTGATGGAACCAAGTTGGCAATTTTTTTTCACACCGCACTTTCGCCTCAATTTGTTCTACCGTTTCTGCTGCGTTCACCTCATTGAAAGGAACACCTTTTAAAATAAGAGTGGCAGGATCAGTTTTAAGGTTTTGGTTGATATAATCTTGTACGTCGGTATTGAGGATAGCAGAATTCATCGCATGCAATTTAATGCAATATTAACTATTACAATTAAAGGTTTTTGGTCAATTGCTTAACGATTTTATATTCTGATAGAAATTCTTTCGAAATAACCTTTAGGGTTGTATAAAAAGGAACGGCAAGAATCATCCCAGGAATTCCAAAAATCAATCCTCCAATAATGATTACCAAAAAAACCTCTAAAGGATGTGATCGAACACTTTTACCAAAGATGATTGGCTGAGAAAAGAGGTTGTCAATCAACTGTGCAATCCCCACTCCAACTAAAACTTTGACCAGAAGTGGTAATAAATCTGATGAAAAATCGACTCCTAAATTATTGGAGACTACCACCAAAATCATGACTACCCCGCCGAGAAGAGGTCCTAAATACGGGACGATATTTAAAAATGCGCAAATAACAGCTATGGCGAGGGCATTTTTGACGCCTAAATTTAATAATAGCAAAAAATAGAACACGCCCATGATTGTGGTCTGAATGAGAAGCCCGATAAAATAACGGGATAATAATTCTTTGGCTTTATCCAAAACTCTTAAAAACCGACGTTCTTTTCCTTCTTCTGCAAAACTTGCTACGGCATTGGAAATCATGCGGTCGTCCTTCAGTAAAAAGAATGAGATAAATAAAACAGAAAACACCCCTATTAGAAATGCACCTATATTATTAACGAAAACATCCACAAAACTAACCACAAATTCAGAGTCGAATTCTTGTACAAAGTCGGTACGCTTAATAGCTTCTATAATGTTGATCTTTTCTACACCTAAGTATTCACTCGCTTGAATGCTCAGTTCATTCAAATCGGTTTTGACCATTTCAAAATCAATTTCCGATATGTTCTTGCTCTGTTCTAAAATTATGGGCACAAAAAGCCATAAAATCAAGGCAAAAAAACCACCGATCAACAGAAGCGTTATAAATGCAGAAAGGTTTCTGCCCAATTTCAACCGATGTTTAAAAAAATAAACCACCGGCCTGAAAATAAGGGAGATAATTCCAGCAATGAACAAATAAAGTAATAAGGACTGGATTTTGTAAAGAAAAATTAACAGCAATATAATGCCAAACACTATGGCTAATGCCTGTAAAAGTCCTTTAGAAATGGTTTTTGCTTTCATTTTTTAAATATAAACCAAATTTAGGATGCGGTTGCAACAAAAATTAACGCTATTCAAAACAACTTTGACCATGGCTCTAAACCATTGTCATTTATTTTTTCTAAGTTGTTTAGTTATTTCATAAAGAGCAATATTAGTGGCCTGTACAACATTCATACTGCTGTTTTGGCCGAACATCTCAATATGAAAGATATGATCAGCTAGTTTTAATAATGTTTCAGAAACTCCAAAATTTTCATCTCCAATGAGTAATGCTATTGGTTGTTTGGTATTCAGCTCCATGTGTATTAGGGAGGTACTGTTGTCAGTGATTTCTAAAGCCAAAATCAGATATCCTAAAGATCTGAATTTTTGTAGTATGTTTTCAGGGTTGTCATGCCATTCGTAATTGACATATTTTTCCGTTGATCTGGAAGTTTGGGCCACCTTTCTACCAAAAGGAACTGGATTACCACAAAAAATTATTTTTTCAATTCCAAAAGCATCTGCCGTTCTAAATAAACTCCCAATATTGGCAGCATTGCTCACATTATCGCATATTAAAGTAATAGGAAAGCTATGTTGTTCGAAATTGGAGTTATAATGGGTGAGCTGCATGGGATTGGAGATTAGCGATTGAGGATTTTTGATTTACGATTGTTGATTCTGCTTTTGTGAAATTTAAAATTCATCAAAAAATTAGTGGTATTTCTGAAATTAGTGTCTAAAAACAGTTCAAAAATCCGGTTAATTTTCAAAAACATACTTAATAATATTTGCGCCCATTTTCAACGCTTTTTCCCGTACATCTAAAGGGTCATTGTGGACTTCTTCATCTTCCCAGCCGTTACCTAAATCAGTTTCATAAGTAAATAGAAGGACTAATCTTTCGTTGTCGAAAATGCCAAAAGCTTGGGGTCTTTTGCCATCATGTTCATGAATTTTAGGTAATCCTTCAGGAAATTTAAAGGCGGTACTAAAAATAGGGTGTGTCTTTGGCAATTCTACCAATTCCTTATTTGGAAACAATTTTTTGAGCTCCTTTATTAAATATGGTTCCAATCCGTAATTGTCATCAATATGTAAAAATCCACCAGAAAAAAGATAGTTTCTTAAATTTTCGATATCGTTTTCACTGAAAAACACGTTGCCATGTCCTGTCATATGTATAAAGGGAAATTGAAAAATATCGGGACTATCAGGCTCTACAGTTTGAGGTCTGGGATTAATTTTAGTATTGATGTGGAGATTGCAATAAGAAATCAAGTTGGGCAACGAAGTTGGATTTGCATACCAATCGCCACCACCTTTATACTTTAATACAGCAATTTCTTGTGCCTGCAACGACGCTGTTGCACAGATGCCAAAGCATAAAATGGCAAAAAAATGCTTTGAAATGGTCATGCTAAATTTCATCTTCCAAAAATAAAAATAAAAACGGGTTAAAATAAATTGCACGAATTGAAAGTTAGATAATCAGTACTTTATTATTATGAAAATATGCTTAATGCACTGTTTATGAATAACATATACGCTTTATGTAAAGTTATGGTTCATTTGCAAATGCAACACTATGGCACGCTACAATGGCTGCCGTTTCTGTACGTAAACGTGTATTTCCCATGGTCACAGGTTGGAATCCTATGGCTAAGGCTGCCTTGATTTCATCAGGACTAAAATCGCCTTCAGGGCCTATCAAAACAAGAACGTCTGTATTAGTATTTAACGCTTTTTTTAAAGAAATCCGACGTGTGTCTTCACAATGTGCAATAAATTTCTGACCGTTGAACGGTTGATTTATAAAGTTAGAGAATGAAATCGCTTCCTGTAATTCTGGCAAATAACGATGTAATGATTGTTTCATCGCCGCTTGAAGGATTTTTTCAAACCGGTCAGTTTTAATAACTTTTCGTTCGCTGTGGTCACAAATAATGGGCGTTATGGTGTCCACGCCAATTTCAGTCGCTTTTTCTAAAAACCATTCGTAGCGATCATTCATTTTTGTAGGCGCTACCGCCAAATGAACTTTGTAGTTTCGTTCAGATTCGAACGATTTGGAAATTATGGATGCCACACAGTTTTTTATATCTGCAAGTGTAATTTCGGCAACAAACAGCCAGCCTTTTCCATTGGTGATTTGAAGCTGGTCGCCATTTTTTTTTCGTAACACCTTCACAATATGTCGGCTTTCATCTTTTGAAAAGTCAATTTGCGTGGTGTTCTCGTTAATATTCGGATTATAGAAAAGCTGCATTGCGGTATTGATTAAATTTTAAGTCGCGAGGAAGCCGTGACGCTCTGTTGTGCAAATTCGCCTTCCAGAAATTTCAAATATCCAACAATGGCAATCATTGCCGCATTATCTGTTGTAAATTCAAACTTAGGCACATAGGTGGTCCATCCAAATTTTCCCTCTCCATCTTTCAAAGCTTGTCTAATGCCCGAATTGGCTGAAACACCGCCCCCAATAGCAATATGTTTAATCCCGGTTTGCTTTGAGGCAAGTTTCAATTTATCAATCAAAATACCGATGATTGTATATTGTATGGAGGCGCAAATATCATTTAGGTTTTCCTCAATAAAATTCGGATTTGCCTTAGTTTCTTTTTGAATAAAATAGAGAATGGCTGTTTTTAATCCCGAAAAGCTAAAATTCAGTCCTTCCACTTTCGGTTTAGTGAATTTAAATGCCTTAGGATTGCCCAATTTTGCGCGTTTGTCAATTTCAGGGCCAGCAGGATAGCCTAAACCCAAGATCTTGCCACTCTTATCGAAAGCCTCACCAACAGCATCATCGATGGTTTCTCCAATGACTTCCATGTCAAAATGTGAATTGACCTTCACTATTTGTGTATGTCCACCAGAAATGGTCATAGCCAAAAAAGGAAAAGGAGGTTTGTTAAACCCGTCCTCATCAATAAAATGAGCTAAAATATGCGCCTGCATATGGTTGACATCAATCAAAGGAATGTTCAATCCATAGGCCATTGATTTAGCAAACGAGGTGCCAACCAATAAAGATCCCATCAAACCTGGGCCACGTGTGAACGCGATGGCACTGAGTTGTTTCTTATCCACATTGGCTCGTTTTAAAGCTTGTTGGACCACTGGAACAATGTTTTGCTGATGGGCCCTAGAGGCCAATTCCGGTACAACGCCACCATAAGCTTCATGGATGCTTTGACCAGCCACAACATTACTCAGGATTTTCCCGTTAAGCATTACAGAAGCAGCGGTATCGTCACAAGACGACTCAATTGCGAGAATATAAATATTTTGTGTAGCCATTAGTAAGAATTAGGCACAATAATTGTTAATTTTGGCTTCAAAGTTATAACTTTTAAAACGCATCAAAAAACTTTTAAAAATAGCATCTAAAATTGTAGCAATAATTGTTTTGCTATTCATCATTTTGGTGCTGATTCTCTCTATTCCACCCGTCCAAACATTTTTGGGGAAAAAAGTGACCAAACGCATCAATGATGATTACGGTACACATATTTATATCAACAAAGTTGGGCTTCGTTTTAACGGAGACGTGGCGCTTAAAGGCATTTATATAGAAGATTATAAACAAGATACTCTAATTGGTATTGATGGATTAAATACGTCCATACTAAATTACAGAAATCTGTATAACAGTAAATTGGCTTTTGGCGACATTGACATCAATGGGCTAACCTTTAATGTTAGAACGTATTTGGGAGAGGATCAAACCAATTTGGATGTATTTGTGGCACGGTTTGATGAAGACAATCCGAGACCCGATAAAAGCAAGTTTTTACTATCCTCAAGTGACGTGTCCATATATGGCAGCACGTTCAGAATGATTAATGACAATAAGGAAAATCCAAAAATCCTTGAGTTTAATAATCTGAATTTGAATGCGACCAACTTCTTAATCAATGCCAGCGATGTTAGTGCACGCATAAACACGCTTACTTTCAGGGACAGCAGGGGATTGACCGTGAAAAATTTGGTGACGGACTTTGAATACACCTTAGAGCACATGACTTTTGCTGACTTATCTATAAAAACGCCCAATTCTTTTCTCAATGGCGATTTGACCTTTAAGTACAAGCGTGAGGATTTACAAGACTTTACAAATAAAGTGGAAGTTGTGGCCAAATTTGAGGATTCTAATGTGATGCTTAACGAGCTGAACACCTTTTATGATGAGTTTGGAATTGAAGACCACGCACAATTTAGTGTGAGTTTGAGCGGAACATTAAATGATTTGACCATGATGAACCTAAGGCTCAATACCAGCAGTCAAACTAAGGTTTACGGCGATATAAATTTTAAGAATTTATTTAATATAGAACCCAATACTTTTGAAATGGATGGCGATTTCAGTAATCTGTCTTCTAATTACTACGATCTGAAGTCGCTCATGCCAAACGTTTTAGGTGCGTCAATTCCGAGTATATTTTCTAAACTGGGAGGGTTTACTGTTTACGGGAAATCGAAAATCACATCCTCAGATATAGTGGCCGATTTAAAGATCAACACAGCACTTGGTCATATTGAATCGAATTTAAATTTATTGCGATTTAATGATATTGACAACGCCAGCTATAAAGGCAATGTTGTTTTTGAAGATTTTGACCTTGGAGCGCTCTTGGATGATCCAAACATTAAAGAAACCACCTTTGACATGGAAGTGGACGGGAAAGGCTTTACCCTTGAAAATCTAAATACCAATATTAAAGGGCATGTGTTCAGTCTCAACTACAATAATTATAATTACCAAAATATCGATATTTCTGGCCGATTGGGAAATAAGATATTTAACGGCGATTTATTTTCACAGGACGAAAATTTAAAATTCAAGTTCAACGGACTGGCTGATATGTCAAAGGACATCAGTGCCTTGGATTTTACTGCTGAAGTGACGTACGCGAATCTAAAAGCGCTCAATTTTGTGAAAAAGGATAGTATTTCCATTTTTAGCGGTGATGTTACTATGGATATGGATGGATCAAGCATTGATGATGCTTTTGGGACACTCACTTTCAATAACACTACCTATATCAATGAAAATGACACCTATTACTTTGACGACTTTGAAATAACTTCAAGCTTTATTGGGAAAGAACGCATTGTTAAAATCAATTCGCCAGATATTATTGAAGGGCAGGTGAGTGGCGTTTTTAAATATAAGGATATCGGAAAGCTCGTTGAAAATTCAATCGGAAGTATTTACACCAATTATAGTCCACATAAAGTTCAAACCGAACAATATATCGATTTTAACTTCACCATTTATAATAAGATAGTGGAGGTCTTTTACCATGATTTGGAACTTGGAAAAAACACGTTCGTCAAAGGACGGATTGAAAGTGATCAGCGCGGATTCAATCTAACTTTCAATTCGCCTCAAATAAAGTTGCTCGACTATTTTGCCAATGATATTCAGATCAATATTGATAATGGAAATCCACTTTACAACACCTTTATAGAAGTAGATTCCATAAACACCAAATTCTATAACATTTCAAAGTTCAATCTGATCAATGTAACTGTAAGAGATACCCTCTTTATAAAATCTGAATTTAATGGTGGCAAATACAATAATGACCACTACAATTTAAGTTTGTTTTATACAATTGACGAAGACAACAAATCAGTTGTGGGGTTTAAAAGATCAGATATTAATATTAAAGACAATGAGTGGATTATAAACAAACAAAAAGACGACCTCAATAAAGTTGCTTTTGATAGAGATTTTAAGGCGTTTGATATTTCGGAAGTGGTTTTCAGCCATGAAGATGAAGAAATCCAATTGTCTGGAGCTTTACGCGACTCAACTTATAAAGATATAAAACTGAGATTCATGGACGTGGATCTATACAAGGTGACACCAACACTTGATAGCATCAGTTTTGGGGGCATCCTGAATGGAAAATTGGATATCCTACAAAAAAATGGAGTGTATGTACCTGATTCAGATGTGAGCATCGAAAAGTTCACGTTTAATGAATATATGTTAGGCGATTTAAGAGCAGATATTGTTGGCAATCAATCGCTCACCAACTATACCGTCGATCTGCTTTTGAGAAACGACAATCTGAAATCATTGGATGTGACGGGCAATATTGACGTGAGCGCCACCAATTCAAATATTGATGTGGAGGTGGCATTTGATGAATTTGATCTGGAGCCCTTAAATGTTTTCGGCGCGGATGTCATTAATCAAATCCGAGGATTGGCTTCAGGCCATGTGAAGGTCTCTGGAGATTTGAAAAAACCACAAATTGATGGCGATTTGATTTTGGACAATGCTGGATTGGCTATTCCGTATTTGAATGTGGATTATGCCTTTGATTTTGATACCGAAGTCACTTTAAAAGACCAACGTTTTCTTTTTAATGATGTGGTACTTACTGATTCAGAATTCTTTTCAAAAGCGACGTTAAATGGCTTTATGTCGCATCAAAATTTTTCCGATTGGAGACTTGGATTAGATATAGACACAAACCGATTGTTGGTTTTAAACACTGACGATGCCGAAGATGCCTTGTATTATGGCACGGCGTTTATGAACGGGACAGCCAGTATTAATGGACCAACGGACCAATTGGTTATTGAGGTAGATGGCAGTACCTCTCAAGGAACCGTCTTTAAGATACCACTGAATGACGTTGAAAGTTTTGGAGACAACTCTTATATCCATTTTTTAAGTCCTGAAGAAAAAGCGGCACGTTTAAAAGGCGAAAGCATTACTGAGACCCAAGTCAAAGGCTTGGAGTTAAAGTTTGATTTAGATGTTAATCAAAATGCCGATATTGAGATTGTCATCGACAGAAACTCCGGAAGCACCATACAGGGTAGTGGAGAAGGAAACCTTTTATTTGAAATCAATACTAACGGCAAATTTAAAATGTGGGGTGACTTTGCTGTGTTCAAGGGCATCTATAATTTTTCTTATGGTGGTTTGATTCAGAAGAACTTAGTCGTTGAACCTGGAGGCAGTATTATTTGGGAAGGTGATGCCTTGAAAGCGCAAATCAATCTAAAGGCTATTTACAAAACAGAAGCTAATCCATCGGTTTTATTGGATAATCCAATCAATAGAAGCATTCCGGTAAACGTAGAGATCAATCTATCCGGGCAATTGGAGCAACCTACACCAGATTTTAACCTGGCTTTTCCAAATGCGAGTTCCACGGTAAGATCGGAGCTGGAATATCGATTGGAAACTAAAGAAAGTAGAGAGAACCAAGCCCTGTTTTTATTGGCCACCGGTTCGTTTGCCAGTGAAATAAGTTTAGGCCAGCAAGCTTATGGTACTATTGCCGATCGTGTAAATAGCTTGTTCAACGATTTGCTGTCCAGTGATGATGACAAACTGAAACTCGGTTTAAATTTTCAAGCAGGCGAACAAACTCCTGACTACAGATCAGATGATCGATTAGGCTTGACCTTAAGTACTAAAATTAGCGATCGGGTGCTCTTCAACGGAAAAGTTGGAGTACCCATTGGTGGGGTCAATGAAACAGTTATTGCTGGAGATGCTGAAATAGAATTGTTACTGAACGAAGACGGAACATTATCTGCAAAATTCTTCAATAGAGAAAATAACATCAGAAATTTTGGTGAAGAAATTGGTTATACACAAGGTGTTGGACTGTCATATAACGTGGAGTTTGATACCTTTAGGGAATTGCTGAGAATCATCTTTTCAGGAAAAAACAGAAAAGACAATAACACAACTATTAAAAACGAAAACGTAGGAACGAGAGAAGAAAACCTTCTTCCAGAATATGTCAAAATGAAGAAGAAAGAGGGAGAAAACGAGGATTAAATCAACAATTTTTGCATAATTTCCATTTAGTTATTAACGAAATCGATTGAATTTCATGATACGCGTTAAAATATTATAATTCCCACCTTTATTATAGTATTAGTTTAGTAATTTTACTTTACTAAACTATATAAATGTCAAAAAACATCAAAAAAATTGGGGTGATGACTTCTGGAGGCGACGCCCCAGGAATGAATGCAGCCATTCGTTCCGTAGTCAGAACCTGCGCCTATTATAATATAGAATGTGTAGGTATTTATCGTGGTTTCGAAGGAATCATGGAGGGAGATTTTAGACCAATGGACGCCCGTAGTGTAAAGGGTATTGTCAATAAAGGTGGGACCGTGCTTAAATCTGCGCGATCTAAAGAATTTAGAACACCGGAAGGTCGTAAAATAGCGCATGACCAACTCAAGAATGCACAGGTTGATGCACTCGTTGTTATTGGTGGTGATGGAACCTTCAATGGCGGATTGGTATTCAATAAAGAATTTGATTTTCCAGTGATTGGAATTCCTTGTACCATAGATAACGATATCTTTGGAACAACCCATACCATAGGCTTTGACACGGCATTGAATACCGTGGTAGATTGTATAGATAAAATTCGAGATACGGCAAGTTCGCACAACCGCTTGTTTTTTGTGGAAGTAATGGGGCGTGACGTCGGTCATATAGCGTTGAATGCAGGTGTTGGTGCAGGTGCGGAAGAAATTTTGATTCCAGAAGAAAACCTGGGTCTTGATCGTCTGTTGGAATCGCTGCATAGAAGTAAACGTTCAGGAAAATCGTCCAGTATAGTTGTCGTTGCAGAAGGCGATAAAATAGGTAAAAACGTTTTTGAGTTGAAAGATTACGTTGAAGCCAATATGGATGAATATGATGTTAGGGTTTCGGTTTTGGGACACATGCAACGTGGTGGATCTCCATCTTGTTTTGATAGGGTATTAGCGAGTAGAATGGGCGTAAAAGCTGTGGAAACTTTGTTGGAAGGAAAAACCAATTATATGGTTGGATTACTCAATGAGAAAATTGAGTTGACCCACTTAAGAGAAGCTATCAAAGGACAGTCGAAAATAGATCGGGAATTGCTTCGCGTTTCAGAGATTATGACCACATAAAAGATGCCACGACAGACGAGGTCCAAGTTGATAAAAAGTTGAATGCGTAGCACAAAAAATTAAAAACAGTAATAATTATAAATTATATAAAAAATGGCAAATTTAAAATTAGGAATAAACGGTTTTGGAAGAATAGGGAGAATTGTATTTAGAGCAACCCTAAACAAACCAAACGTTGAAATAGTAGGGATTAATGACTTATTGGAAGTTGAACACTTAGCCTATTTATTGAAGTATGATTCTGTACACGGCCGATTTGATGGCACGGTAGACGTAAAGGACGGACATTTGGTCGTCAACGGAAAAACCATTCGTGTAACTGCTGAAAGAGATCCACGTAACTTAAAATGGGATGAAGTAGAAGCAGACGTTGTTGCCGATTGTACAGGGATTTTTACAACATTGGAATCAGCAAATTATCATATTGAAGCTGGCGCTAAAAAAGTAGTAGTGTCTGCACCAAGTAAAGATGCACCAATGTTTGTAATGGGTGTTAACCATGATAAAGTTAAAGCTTCAGATAAAATTGTATCTAATGCTTCATGTACTACAAACTGTTTGGCACCAATGGCAAAAATTATTGATGATAATTTTGGTATTGAAGAAGCATTGATGACAACAGTACACGCTACAACAGCAACTCAGTTAACGGTTGACGGTCCTTCTAAAAAAGATTTTAGAGGAGGTAGAAGTGCGTTAATGAACATTATACCTGCTTCAACCGGTGCTGCTAAGGCGGTAGGAAAAGTTATTCCGAAATTGGATGGAAAACTAACAGGTATGGCGTTCCGCGTACCAACGGCTAACGTGTCTGTAGTAGATTTAACCGTAAGAACAAATAAGGAAACCTCATTGGACGAAATCAAGAAAGCATTTAAGGATGCTTCTGAAGGCGCAATGAAAGGTGTGGTTGGCTATACCGATGAATTGGTAGTTTCTCAAGATTTTGTTGGTGAAACAAACACTTGTGTTTTTGACGCCGATGCATCCATTGAACTAAATTCAAGATTCTTCAAGGTTGTAGGATGGTATGATAACGAATTTGCTTATTCAACAAAATTGGTTGAATTGGCAGAACACATCCATTCTTTATAATTAACCCATATCAATCCGTGTAAGTTTGCTATATTTATATAGATATAAACTTATACGGATTTTTTTTACTCAATAAACACATGATATTAATAGTTGATAGTGGTTCTACAAAAGCCGACTGGATTTCAGTAGATCAAAGCGGGAAACAAATACAGGAAAAAATAAGGACCGGTGGCTTAAATCCAGAAATTCTTAAAGAGAAGAAACTCTACAAGATTATAAGAAAGAGTGAAAAATTGGCGGAGATCAAGCGCGACGTAACTCATGTGTTCTTTTATGGTGCTGGTTGCGGCACGGAAAATCCGAGATTGCTTCTTAAACGAGTCCTGGAAGACATTTTTGTCAATGCAGAGGTTGAAGTTACTGAAGATACCATGGCCGCTGTAAGGGCAACGTTGAGTCATGATGATGAAGCAGCCATAGTTTGTATCCTAGGTACAGGTTCCAACTGCAGTTATTACGACGGTTCAAATTTGGATCAGCGCATACAGTCATTGGGTTATACCCTAATGGATGACGCTTCGGGCAACTATTTTGGCAAACAATTAATTCGTGATTACTACTTTAATCACATGCCGGAAGCCATAAAAGTATCTTTTGCGGATAAATACAATATGGATGCTGATTATATTAAATATAACCTTTATAAACAGCCAAGTCCGAATGCTTATTTAGCAAATTTTGCTGAATTTATGTTTTTGAATATAGATTCCACCTACATCCAAAAAATGATTAAAGAAGGGATGCGATTATTCGCAAAAAATATGATATTCCAATTTAAAGAAGAAGTCAAAACCGTTCCGGTTCATTTTGCTGGGTCTATAGCATTTTTTGCTAAAGATCAGATTATAGAGGTGGCAGAAGAAATGGGTTTTACCGCAGGGAATTTTGTGCGCCGACCTATTGAAGGCTTAGTAGGGTATCATACTCGAAAATTTCAAAAGTAAGTTTGAATCAAACTCAAACCCCTCTGGATATTAAATCCAGGTGATAATTATATAAAAAAGCAGTGTCAGTTTTAAAAACAACGACACTGCTTTTTTTATATTATATCTTATAGTAGTTTCAGATTACTTTACCGCAATCATACTGATCTCTACATTCACAAATTTAGGCAGATTTGCCACTTCAACCGTTTCTCTTGCTGGTGCTGTGGCTTCATCAAAATAACTGCCATAAACCTCATTAATTTGACCAAAATTGTTCATATTGCTAATAAAAATCGACGATTTAATAACATTTTCAAAGGTCATATCAGCAGCAGCCAATACCGCTTTTAAATTTTCCATCACTTGTTTGGTTTCAGCAACAATGGAGTCAAGAACAAGCTCATTGGTCTTTGGGTCAAAGGCTATTTGTCCTGAAGTATATAAGGTGTTACCAGTTAAAATAGCTTGATTGTAAGGTCCTATTGGTGCAGGAGCATTTGGTGTATTGATAATTGTTTTCATAAGGCATTATATTTTAAATTTTCTCGTCGGAAATTCTTTCACAACATATAAAATTTCCTATTGTAATCTTTTATCAGGCGACCGTTGTTTGTCGTATTTAATATCTTTCAATAAACTCGATTTGATTCCGATAAAAAAGTTCCAAGAGCTGCGCTCACTGAATGGGATCCAGCTGAAATTCATGCGCCAACTTAACAGATCACGCTCAAACCGGAGTTGGGTATAGGTGAACCCTTGATTCTTAAAATCATATCCTGAAGACACGCCTACAGTCCAACGTGGCGTTAAATCGATATCCCCCGAAAACATCAAGGAATTTGACGAAATCTCATTTTGCCGTGCACTATTGGAATAATTGACCGCCCAGGCCACACGCAAACTCCAGGGTATAGTAAAATTGTAGAATTCAGAGTTCTCTTCCTGACTTCGGTCTCGGTCTTCATCACCTAAACGCTGATCGGCAAAATTTTGAGACTTTCCAAAGAGATCATCGGCGCGACCTCCACTAAGGACAGACTCATCAATTGCTCTTTGGTCAGGCTCCTTCCGACCAGAAAAACTGTCACTACTTAAACTGTAACTTAAATTCATACTTGCCGAGGTCATTCTAAAAAGACTTCCGCCGTTATTGATATTGAATTTGTCTACACGTCGGTTATTATTATCCAGTGCATAGGGATCTAAAGTCATACCAAAATTAATACTCATTTTATTGTCCAACAATTGCGTTCCACCTGAAACTCTCAACGGACTCCATTGTAGCGAATCGCCAGCAAAATTATAGGAAGTAGATAAGTTCAGATTATTCAATAAAATAACTTTTTTAGGATCTGTCTTGGTCGAATCTCTGTCTCTTACTTTGGCTTCAAAATTATTGCCCAATGAAAATCCCATAGCGCTTGAAAAGTTCTTATTTGGTGCACCATACAGCGACTCTTCAAACCTACTGTATTCTGCTCGCGTCAAATCGCCATTGGCAGTAATATAATCAAACGTATCATAATATTCATCAAAGGCCGGGTTGATGTTGTAGCTTATGGAGGGTCTCATGACATGCCTGATAGCTTTGATTTTGGTGTCCTCACCGGGTTTTTCAAAATTGAACATTCCATAAATGGTAGTACCGACACTGGTGCTGAAATTATAGGTTCTAAAGCTGTCAAAGCCCGTTAGATCTTGGGTCAGGACTTTGTTTTCGTCGGGATCGTAGAATTTTCTGATGGTGTTTAAAGTCCAATTTTCCTGAAAATTTGAACTGGCACTCACGCTAAAATACTTAAAGACCTTGAAATTAGTAGAAAGCGGGATGCTTTGTTGTACACCAACCCGTGCATCCTCAAACATTTCTGGTTTAAAAAACAGTGAATCTGTAGTTCTTATCCTGTTCTGGGCATTGATATTATATTGAAAGTTGATATTATCAATAATTCCTTTTTTAGCACCAACTTTGGGGGCAAAAGGAAAAATTCTGCTCACACTCCCCTGAAATGTGGGTAAGGTCATATCAATTTGTTGCGTCCTTGTGTTTTGTGAGTGCGTGGCCGTTAAGCTGATATTGACTTGTGGTTCTCCTATAAAAGATTTAGAGTAAGATACGGATGATGATAAAGTGTTGTTCAAAAAGTTGGACGCATTCATCTGGTTGACCGATTCTTGATAATACTTGCTACTCCCCAAGTTGACAGAAGCGGAAAACCGGGAACTCGGATTCGCTTTCGCATCTTGAGAATGTGACCATCTGATATTGTAGATGGAAGATTTTGAGTAATCAGGGAACCCACGTTCACTATTGATCAAATTCTCGTATCTAATGCCGAGATTTCCTCTAAATTTATAGCGTACGGCATAATTGGTTTCGGTTCTAAAACCATAACTTCCGTTTGTATAGTAATCGCCATACAAAGCCAAATCCACATAATCGCTTATTGCAAAATAATACCCACCATTTTGAAGATTGTATCCGCGTCTGCTATCCTGCCCAAATGTGGGGAATAGAATACCTGAGGTTTGTTTTTTTGTCAATGGAAAGAAAGCAAAAGGCAGACCAATGGGGGTAGGTACGTTGTAGATGTACATATTCGTCAATCCAGTAACCACCTTTTTGTTGGGAACAATTTTGGCTTTTCGCATTAAAAAATAAAACTCCGGATCATCTTGGTCCTCGGAGGTTGTGAATTTTCCACGATTGATGAAATATACCGAATCGTTTTCCTTCTTGGTCACATCTGCAATAATATAACCGCCGCTTTGTTCGGTTCTCGAATTGAAAATAAGCGCTTTTTTGGTTTCAGTATTGAAAATAATAGAATCAGGTTCTACCAAATTGGCGCCTTGTTTAAATGTTGGCGCTTGAGAGTAAACCCCTGCCGTATCTTTTAATCGCCCCGCGTACACCAAGTTTTTGTTGTGGTCAATAACAATAATCCCAGCCTTAATCTCCATGTCCTGATAGTACACCTCTGCTTCATTATATAAGGTGGTTTGCTTTAAACGTTGATTCAAAGTCACATAATCTTTTGCCTTATAATTGACAACAGCCTCTAAGAAATCTTTCTTTTTAGGGATGGTATCCTGCAAAATGCTATCAGTCTCTTTAATTGGAGCAGTAGGGGTGAGAAGAGAGTCGATATTAACGGACACTCTCATACTATCATTTTCTGTTTTTGGTAGGATGGGGGTTTGGGTTTTTGGGAGGTCTTGAGCCAACCCCAAAGTGTTAATAAACACTGTAAAACTCAGGGAAAAAAGTATATGAAAGCTTTTTGTACGCAATGCTTTTAAGTGTATTTTTGTAAAAGTATGGCTCGGTTTTTGAAAAGTCAAAATTACATATATTTTTTTGTGATTAATTACTATTCAACCAAAATTTAAAAATTAAAATAAACCAAGTTTATTATACGTTTATACCTTTATGAGAACGCATTTATATTACATCTTCGTATTACACATCATTTTAATTGCTGGTTTTTTGACACCTGCCCAAGCCTTTCAGAAAAATAAGGGTCAATTCGTGGTTGTCTTAGATGCCGGTCATGGTGGTAATGACCCTGGGAATGTCGGAAATGGTTATAAAGAGAAAGAAATAGCACTTAATATTGTTTTAACGGTTGGAAAATCTTTAGAAAAACATCCTAATATAAAAGTCATCTATACCCGTAAAACAGACGTTTTTGTTCCTTTGAGAGAACGTGCCAAAATAGCTAATAATGCTGATGCTGACTTGTTTGTTTCCGTACATTGTAACTCACACAATTCAAGTGCCCATGGTACTGAAACCTTTGTATTGGGTTTGCACGAAAACCAACGTAATTTTGAAATTGCCAAAAAAGAGAATGAGGTTATTTTCTTGGAGGATAATTACGAATCCCACTACGATGGGTTTGATCCCAACTCTCCAGAGTCCTTTATCGGCTTGACCTTGATGCAAGAGGAATACCTTGATCAAAGTACCCAATTGGCACGATTGGTTCAAGACAATTTCACCAAAACCCTAAAACGAAATGACAGAGGTGTCAAACAAGCTGGATTTTGGGTGTTACATAACACCTACATGCCAAGTGTTTTAGTTGAAACTGGTTTTTTAACCTATAAGCCTGAAGGCGCTTATCTCAATTCCACTAAAGGCCAAAACGAAGTTGCTTTATCTATTTATAAAGGGCTTATGGACTACAAAATGATCTTGGATAGAAATGTCGGACAAAATGTTTATAAAGACGTGGCCAACATTGAAAGCATCACAGAAGCTGTAGATGCCGAGGTAGATTCCAACACTATTAAGCGTGTATATTCCAATACAACATTTAAGGTGCAGTTGGCCGCAAGTTCAAATAAAATTGAGCCTAAGTCGTATAATTTTAAAGGTTTAAAGAATATTTCAAGAGAGAAAGAAGGAAAATTGTATAAGTATTATTACGGTTATACATCCGATTATAATGAGATCCAGAACATGGCAAAATTTGCAAAATCAAATGGCTATCCCACCAGCTTTGTTGTTGCCTACCAAAATGGAAAACGGGTAGACTTATCTTCTGTAATCAATTCTCCCGCTAATTAAAAAGATTCTTAATATTTTTATTCCTAATTTTGTGAGCAACTAAATCTAAAAAACTTTGAAAATATCAAGAGAAGTTAAAACCGCCATACTTGTAATATCAGGGATACTCCTAATGGTATTTACATTTAATTACTTAAAAGGCATCAATATTTTAAAAAAACATAATCGTTATAAAACCCAATTCGATTACAATGCCTTGAGTTCTTCATCCTTAGTGACCATAAAAGGGAATAAAATAGGGAAAATTGAAACGATCACTTACGACGATGCTACAGGAAAAACAATTGTGACTCTTACAGTAACGGAAGATGTCAAGTTCTCTACTAATAGTAAAATCCGAATGTATGAAACCGGCCTGATGGGAGGTAATGCCTTAGCCATTATTCCTATGCCAGGACCTGAACTTGCAGAGGATGGTGATTTCTTGGAATCTGAGGTGGAAGAAGGCCTCATTACAAGCTTGACCAAAAACTTTTCGGGAATCAGTAGCAATTTGGGAGTAACTCTAAAAGCAGCGGATTCATTAATGAACAATTTTAACCGATTGATCATCAATGAAGACGAAGACGGCATAAAAGCTGCTATCGCTGAACTTAATCAAACCATCGTTTCTTTCAGATCGATGTCAAATGCCATGACCACCTTAGTGTCCAAAAACGATGAAGCATTGACATCGGCAATTGGTAATTTTGATACCTTAGCAGGAAATCTTGCTGAGATTACTACCGAATTTAAACAGGTTGAAATATCCAAAACCTTTGCTGAACTTGATCAAACCCTGCAAGAGGTCAATAACTTATTGGCAAGTGTTAAGGACGGTAAAGGCACTATGGGCAAACTGCTTAATGACGACAAATTGTATACAAACCTTGAAGGTGCCTCTTTACAGTTAGAACAATTGTTGCAGGACTTTAAGCTGAACCCAAAACGTTATGTGCATTTTTCAGTTTTCGGCAAAAAGCCGGACCGATTTGATGCTGAAGGCAATATTATTGAAGATCAAAAAACACAACCAGAAGAAATCCGTATAGAATTGGAGAATAACTAACCTCATTTATAATGAACTACATACCAAATATCCTTTTTGCCATAGCGCTTATTGTAGGTATTGGTTTTTTTGCAAATAATGTAAGAAAGCTAATTCGCAATATAAAATTGGGCCGAGATGTCGATGTAAGCGATAACACATCGCAGCGTTGGAAAAATATGGCAATGATTGCATTAGGACAGAGTAAAATGGTCAAAAGACCCGTTTCTGGATTTTTGCATATTATAGTGTATTTGGGTTTTATTATTATAAACATTGAAGTTTTAGAGATTATCATAGATGGTCTTGCTGGCACACATCGTATTTTCTCATCCATAGGACCATTATACGGTGTTCTTATTGGGGTTTTTGAAGTGTTGGCCGTTTTGGTCTTTGTTTCTGTAATCATCTTTTGGATCCGAAGAAATATTATTAAAATTAAACGCTTTTGGGCTAATGAGATGACCAGTTGGCCTAAAAATGATGCCAATTATATTCTCTATATTGAAATGGTGCTGATGGCACTGTTCCTAATCATGAACGCCACGGATCTGAAATTCCAAGCTATGGAAAACGGGAATGTCATCAGTCAGTATTTAACGCCACTCTTTAGCGGACTTTCAGAAGGTACCATTCATATTATTGAACGTAGTGCCTGGTGGTTACATATCCTTGGAATACTTGCCTTTTTAAATTACCTCTATTTTTCTAAACACTTACATATTCTTTTAGCCTTCCCGAATACTTACTTCGGAAAAATCGTTCCGAAAGGACAGTTCAAAAATAATGACGTGGTCACAAAAGAGGTGCAAATGATGATGGATCCGGATGCCGATCCATTTGCAGCGCCACCCGAAGATGAAGGGGACGATATTCCTGTTAAATTTGGAGCCAGCGATGTTCAGGATTTAAATTGGGTACAATTGCTCAATGCCTATACTTGTACAGAATGCGGACGCTGTACGAGCGAATGCCCTGCCAATATAACAGGTAAAAAATTATCACCTCGTAAAATCATGATGGATACACGAGACCGTTTGGAGGAGGTTGGTAAAAATATTGATGCCAACAATGGCGTCTTTAAAGAAGATGGTAAGCAATTACTGGACGATTATATTACACGTGAAGAATTATGGGCATGTACCACATGTAACGCCTGTGTTGAAGCCTGTCCGGTTAGTATTGACCCTATGTCAATTATTGTGGAGATGCGAAATTATTTGGTCATGGAAGAATCCGCAGCACCAATGGAACTCAACAATATGATGACCAACATAGAAAATAATGGCGCCCCTTGGCCATATAATCAAATGGACAGATTGAATTGGAAAAACGAGTAATCTGACTTATTTGATAGTATCAGTATCATATTTGGTAGTTTATAGATTAAGGCAATTCAAATCTTATCGAAATACTATCTAAGATTTTTAAAAAATTATTAAAATATATAAACTCATAAAAAAATGAGCGAACAAATAATAGTGCCAACTATGGCAGAATTCATGGCCCAAGGCAAACACCCTGAAGTACTTTTTTGGGTAGGTTGCATGGGAAGTTTTGATGATAGAGCCAAGAAGGTAACCAAAGCTTTTGTGAAGTTGCTTCATAAATCCAATGTAGATTTTGCTGTTTTAGGAACTGAAGAGAGTTGTACAGGTGATCCTGCAAAACGCGCAGGCAATGAATTTCTATTTCAGATGCAGGCAGTTACCAATATTGAGGTATTAAACGCCTACGAAATCAAGAAAATAGTTACGGCCTGTCCGCATTGCTTCAATACCATCAAAAATGAATACCCAGGTCTTGGAGGCAATTATCAAGTAATGCACCATACCCAATTTCTTAAATCACTTTTAGATGAAGGGCGGTTGACAGTTGAAGGTGGCCAATTTAAAGGCAAGCGCATTACGTTCCATGACCCTTGTTACTTAGGTCGAGGCAATGACATCTATGAAGCACCAAGAGATTTGATCAGAAAATTGGATGCCGAATTGGTAGAAATGAAAAGTTGCAAATCTCGCGGACTCTGTTGCGGAGCAGGAGGCGCCCAAATGTTTAAAGAAGCAGAACCAGGAAATAAAGAAATAAACGTTAAACGTACAGAAGAAGCCATTGAGGTGAAACCTGAAATTATTGCTGCCGGTTGTCCATTTTGTAATACGATGATGACGGATGGCGTAAAATCAAAAAATAAAGAAACGGATATTGCTGTGATGGATATAGCCGAATTAATTGCTAATGCGCAAGATTTATAATGGCCACAGAAATATTTCTATTAAACATTTCAGGACAAGATAAACCTGGACTGACTTCCGGATTGACCAACGTTTTAGCACAATATGGCGCTAAAGTATTGGATATTGGACAAGCAAATATTCACGATACCTTATCATTGGGTTTCTTGTTTGAAATTGAATCAGGCGCCAAATCGGCTGCGGTTTTAAAAGATTTGTTGTTTAAAGCCTATGAGCTCGGCGTAAAAGCTAAGTTTTCACCAATTACATCTGAAAACTACGAAAAATGGGTAAGCAATCAAGGTAAGGATCGTTATATCATTACCATTTTAGGTGAGAAACTGACGGCTGAGCAAATCTCAACGGTGACCAAGGTCATATCCGAAAAGAACTTAAATATTGATGCCATAAAACGATTGACGGGTCGCATTTCTTTAATTAAACAGGATGACTACCCAAGAGCCTCAATACAATTATCAATAAGAGGTAAAATTGATAATAAAGCTGAATTTACGGAGAAGTTTATGCAAATCTCCCACGATTTAGATGTCGATATTGCCTTTCAGGAAGATAATATATACAGGCGCAACAGACGCTTGGTGTGTTTTGATATGGATTCAACACTTATACAAACTGAAGTTATTGATGAATTGGCCGAATTGGCAGGGGTTGGAGCCGAAGTTAAAGCAATAACAGAGTCTGCCATGAATGGCGATATCGATTTCAATGAAAGCTTTAAAAGTAGAATGCAACTCTTAAAAGGTTTGAGCGAAGATGTACTCCATGATGTCGCTGTTAATTTACCAATAACCAAAGGGGCAAGAAGATTGATCAATACGTTGAAAAAGTACGGATTTAAAACCGCTATCTTATCTGGTGGGTTTACTTATTTTGGACATTATTTGCAAAAGGAATTAGGTATAGACTATGTTTACGCCAACCAACTGGAGATCAAAGATGGAAAGTTGACGGGAAATTATCTTGGAGAGATTGTTGACGGTAATAAAAAAGCCGAATACCTAAAAGAAATTGCCATTAGAGAAGGCATTGATATTGGGCAGACCATCGCGGTAGGTGACGGGGCCAATGATTTGCCAATGCTCAATCTTGCGGGATTAGGCATCGCATTTCACGCCAAACCAAAAGTTAAAAATAATGTACAAAGCGCAATATCAAGTTTAGGATTAGACGCTGTTTTGTACTTATTGGGATATCATGATAAGCATATCGATTTAATCGAATAAAATATTTTTGTGTGAAATTTGAATGTTTAATTGGTAGGCAAAAATCCTTGGAACTCAAGATATAAATGCAACCATTTTCATTATAATCATAGAGAAACGAATTATGTTCAGTAATCAGCAAATCAATCTGGATACCTTGCCTTCAATTGCTGATGTCGACCTAAAACCTATTTCAAAACAATATCTCAAGATTATAATATTTAACAGACTTGTTTTTTATGGAATTATCGGATTTGTATTATTCATTGCCAAAATAAAAGTCTCACATCCTAACTTCCAACTGATATTTTGGTATTTGTTTTCGGCGGTCCTACTATTCTGCATTCTGAATCTTATGGGTGCGATTTTCGCATTCAAAAAACGAAAATATGCTATAAGAACGCATGATGTTATCTATTCTAAAGGCCTGTTGGTCAATTCCATCTCTGTGATTCCTGTGTCACGTATCCAGCATTTAGAAATTTCCCGCAGTTGGTTGGCCAGAAGATTTAACTTGGGAACTTTAAAGATTTATACTGCCGGAGATTCTGGGATTGATTTAAGGATTCCAGGTTTAAAATATGTGGAGGCAAAACAAATCAATGATTTTCTAAGCAGCAAGATTAATGGAGCCGATTGATTTTTCTCAACCTTCACGGCAATCATCCAAGGGCATTCTCGTCATATTTGCACTTCATACTTTGAAGTTTATTAGACGCTATTTTGTTGTTTTTTTGGCCTTAGGTTTATCCGTTATAAAAGAAGAATCGTTTTCATTTTTAACGCCTTCAATTCTTACGCTAATTATAACCGGTGTTGTTTTACTGATTCTATTATTTGCAATTCTCAAATACCTGAATTTTAAATTTTATTTGGATAAAGACCAATTTCATTTGTCATCGGGTATTGTCAATAAGAATCTCACTATCGTTCCCAAATCCAAAATTCAAAATGTTTATATCAAACAAAATTTAATACAGCAGCTCATTAACGTTGTTTCGCTAACCATAGAAACGGCCGGAGACGATAAGGCTGAAATTGAGATTAATGCATTAAATCGTGCCAATGCGCTTGAGCTTAAAAAGCAGTTGTTCGTTAAAAAACAAATAGCCGCAGCGGATTCAGTTGAAGATATTTCTGAGAGCAGCGTGTATTTTATGGTTTCAACAAAGCGTTTACTATTAGAAGGCATCTCGCAAAATCATCTCAAAAGTTTTGTGATTATTGTTTCTTTTGTATTTGGACTGTACAATGAGTTTAAAGATTACCTTCAGGACTTGGGTATCTCCGAGCAATTACAATCGTCAGTTAATTTTGAAACAGGAAGCCTGTTCAATCTAATACTGGCCAATGCATTTATTGTTGTCCTTGCCATTCTAATATCGACCTTGTTTTCAATTATTAGCACCTTTATCTCTAATTTCAATTTAAAAGTCATTGAGAACAACATTACTATTGAAATTAATAAAGGCCTGTTCAACAAGCTGTCATTGATTTTAATGCCCGTAAGGATCCAAAACATCATCATTAAAACCAATCGTTTAAAGCAAGCATTGGGTCTACATACATTGTCCATCAAACAGGCTATGGTCAATAAAAAGCAGCAAAAGAACTTCAAGATTGTAGCCTTAGAGCAACATCAAGTAGCTCATTTAGTTACGAAAGTTTTCCCTCTGTATAATGGGTTGGGTCCGTTTGATAAGCCTGATGTCTATTACAAACGTCGATTGATTTTTCGCTCAATTATTTGGGGTCTATTTGTCAATGGTTTGGCGTTGGTCATCTTCGGGAATTTCTTTTGGAGCATCAATAGCATCATCGTACCTTGGTTAGCATTATTTGTCCATTACACCTATAAGAAGTCGAGCTATCAAATTACCGATAAATATCTCACCGTTAATAGCGGGTTTATCGATCGGGTGCGAAATATCAGCGAAATAGAAAAAATTCAATCAGTCCAGATAAAACAAAGCATTTTTCAAAAGCAAAATAATATAGCTTCAGTTCATATTGCCACTGCATCCGATAAAGTAAAAATCCCATGCATCACTGAGAAAAACGCGAAATCAATCGTAGATTATCTCTTATTTAAGATAGAGTCCTGAGATAGAGATTGGATGTAATTGTGTACTTTTGTACTTAGAAAAAAAATAAAATTATGCTAGTCGATTTTAATACCTTACCAGAGGAGTCAAGAGTTTGGATTTACCAAGCCAATCGTTCATTCACCGATGAGGAAATTTCAGAAATAGAATCTAAGTTGGACACTTTTATATCCAACTGGACGGCCCATGGCACAGATCTGCAATCGGGCTATCTCATTAAATACAGACGTTTTATAATTATCGCAATCAATCAAAGTTTAAGTACTGCAACGGGATGCAGTATAGATGCCTCGGTTCATTTTATTCAGCAATTGGAAAAAGATTATAATGTCGATCTTTTGGACAAAATGAATGTGTCTTATAAGCAAGGAGATTATATTGCCTATAAGACGTTGTTGGATTTCAAAAAAATGGCCAAAGAAAAAGCGGTTTCCAAAAACACGATTGTCTTTAATAATTTGGTCAATAATATTGCTGAATTCAATGAAAATTGGGAGGTCCCTGCAAGTGATAGCTGGCACAGCCGCTTTATAAAATAAATTGTATACACCCAATCAGAATTTATTGCTGTCTTCTTTATAAAACTATCTTAAAGTTCTGTTCCCTTCACTGTAAAAATGGTAATTTGCTGACCCGTTTTGTAGTTGACAAGTTAGACTTTTTAAAAGACCCGAAAGACCCGAATTTATATGCGCTTAGTAGTTTCCCTCGTTATAATTTTTTTTATATCACTCCATAGTTTAGCACAAATATCAGTAAACCCATTATTGGCAGAAGATCCGATTGCTCAGCAAAAATGGGTAGATAGCGTGTATAACAGTTTGGATACACGTCAACGTGTAGGGCAATTGTTCATGGCGAGAGCGTTGTCCAATAACAACAAATCCAATGAAGCCCAAATAGCAAGATTAATAAACAACCAGCAAATTGGAGGTATTATTTATTCATCGGGTGGACCAGTTAAACAAGCCAAACTAAACAATACCTATCAAGCCATTTCCAACGTGCCATTATTGATTGGTATGGACGCAGAATGGGGATTGAGCATGCGCTTGGATTCTACCTACGCGTTTCCATATAACATGACTCTTGGTGCTATTACAGACAATAAATTGGTGGAGCAGGTAGGAAGGCATATTGGTGAGCATAGCAGGCGAATTGGAGTTCATTTCAATTTTGCACCAACGGTTGATATCAACACCAACCCTAAAAACCCCATAATAGGAAACCGCTCATTTGGCGAAGATCGGGACAATGTGACGGCCAAAGGTTTGGCATTTATGAAAGGGATGCAAGATGCCGGAGTGTTAGCCAATGCGAAACATTTTCCCGGACATGGCGATACAGATACCGATAGTCATAAAACATTGCCTACAATAAACTTCAATGCCAGACGGATTGATTCTATAGAGTTATATCCCTATAAAAAGCTTATTCGGGAAGGCTTGTCCAGTGTTATGGTGGCACATTTAAACGTTCCAAGTTTGGAGCCAAAAGACGGTACACCATCATCATTGTCAAAACATATTATTACCAATATTTTAAAGGAACGCTTGCAATTTGAAGGTTTGATATTTACTGATGCTTTAGAAATGAAGGGCGTTTCTAACTATAGCAAACCGGGAGATATTGATCTTGCTGCATTTATGGCAGGCAATGATGTGCTTTTAATCTCTGAAAACATTCCCGTTGCAATTGATAAAATTGTCACTGCCTATGAAGCTAAAGAAATTAGCGAAGAACGCTTGGCTCATTCGGTTAAAAAGATTTTAATGGCAAAGTACAAAGTTGGTCTCCATAACTTCAGTCCTATAGGCATAACGGATCTTGTGAAGGATCTTAACCGTTTGAAAGATGACCTGCTCTACGAAGAAGTTATGGAAAATGCAATAACTGTAGTGCGCAATGAAAAAGAAATATTACCCTTACGACATCTGGACACCAAAAAGATAGCCTATGTAGAAATGGGCGATCCCATAGACAATTCGGCATATTTAGATGAATTAAGGAAATACACCAAAGTGCATCATATCAAAGCTTCAAAATTGGACGAGTTGATCACTAAACTTCAAAACTACAATACGGTTATTGTCGGATTTCATAAATCGAATGCCAATCCGTGGAAACCTTATCAATTTTCGAATAAAGAAATGGTTTGGCTTTATGAAATAGCACGGACCAATACCGTGATATTGAATGTTTTTGCAAGACCTTATACGCTTATCGATTTGCATTCAATTGAAAATATTGAAGGCATTGTTGTAAGTTATCAGAATAGTGAGATTTCAATGTGTAAATCAGCACAACTTATCTTTGGCGCTATTGCTGCCAAAGGGACTTTGCCAGTTTCTACCGGTGAACATTTTAAGGTTGGTGACGGATTTATCTACAACTCAATAAAATCGTTGAGTTATGGCTTGCCCGAATCTGTGGGCATGAGCTCGGAAAGACTCAATAGACTGGATTCCATGGCAAAAATCGCCATTAACCACAAAGCTGCTCCGGGAATGCAGATCTTAGTGGCTCGTAAAGGAAAAGTTGTTTATAACAAAGCGTTTGGTAAGCACACCTATGACGGAAAGGAAAAAGTAGATTTGGATGACATGTATGATGTGGCTTCGCTTACAAAAATATTGGCAACATTACCACTCTTAATGGAACTTGAGGAAAAAGGGATTGTGTCTACCGATACAAAGCTGTCCCAAATTTTGCCAGAATATAAAGATTCTAACAAGAGAAATGTTACATTAAAGCAGATGCTATCACATTATGCCCGTCTAAAACCTTGGATTCCATTTTATACCGCCACTTTAGATGACGCAAAAAAACCAGATCCAAAATACTATAGAAGAGTGTCGAGCCCAAAGTTCAATGTCAAGGTGGCTGATGAGCTTTATTTGAGACATGATTATCCAGATACGATTCAAAAATTAATCAAAGACAGTAACTTATTGTCAAGTTTGAATTATCGGTATAGTGATTTTCCGTATTTTATCTTGAAAAAATATATAGAAAAACACTACGATAAGGGTTTGGATGAATTGGTTCAAGAACATTTTTATCAATCGTTGGGTGCTAATCACACCACCTACAATCCCGCAACTATTTTTAGTAATTCGCAATTGGTTCCGACCGAAATTGATAATTACTACAGGTATCAAACCGTTCATGGCTATGTTCATGATATGGGAGCAGCAATGCAAAATGGAGTGGGCGGACATGCAGGTATCTTTAGCAATTCTAACGATGTTGCGAAAATAATGCAAATGTATCTTCAAAAAGGCTACTATGGTGGGAAACGCTATTTAAAGACAGAAACTATTGATAAATTCAATTATTGCTATTACTGCGGGAGTGGGGTGAGAAGAGGGATTGGTTTTGATAAACCACAGTTGGGTACAAAAGGCCCCACTTGTGGCTGTGTATCCTTATCAAGTTTTGGACATTCGGGCTTTACGGGAACTTATGCTTGGGCCGATCCGGAAGAAGAAATTGTTTACGTATTTTTATCAAACCGCACCTATCCAAACGCCAGCAATAATATACTATTAAAGGAAGGGATCAGAACAGAAATCCAACGTTTGATTTATGAAGCGATTATAGAATAATAAACGCTTTAGGTGTCTGTAGCATGATCATGTTGAACCATTAATCCATAGGGTGCCGAACGCATGTGCTAATAAGTACACGAGGCATGACTGAAAAATTGTCTTCGTAATCTAGGCAAACCTCGGAGCATTAAGCCCAATGAGGAATAAAACTAAAAGAAATTAAAATGAAAATAGGAATCGTTTGTTACCCAACCTTTGGAGGTAGTGGTGTTGTTGCAACAGAATTAGGTTTGGCTTTGTCCAAACGAGGTCATGAAATTCATTTCATCACCTATAGTCAGCCGGTAAGATTGGATTTGTTGGGCAGTAATATTCATTATCATGAGGTAAATGTGCCAGAATACCCATTGTTTTTGTACCAACCTTATGAGCTTGCTTTATCAAGCAAACTGGTAGACATGGTTAAGTTGTACGGCATTGAGTTGCTTCATGTACATTATGCTATTCCTCATGCTTACGCTGCCTATATGGCAAAACAAATGTTACAGGAAGAAGGTATTTATGTTCCCATAGTTACTACACTTCACGGTACAGATATCACCCTTGTTGGAAGCCATCCTTTTTATAAACCCGCAGTTACATTTAGCATCAATAATTCAGATGCCGTGACGTCAGTATCTCAAAGTCTAAAGGAAGACACATTACGCTTATTTGATATTAAAAATGAGATAGATGTGGTTCCGAACTTCATTGATTTCAGTCGGCATAAATTAGACTTTACAGATTGTCAACGAGATGTGATGGCCACTGAAGATGAAATGATTGTAACCCATATCAGTAATTTCCGAAAGGTGAAGCAAATTCCGGATGTAGTCAAGATCTTCAATAACATTCAAAAGAAAATACCAGCAAAATTGATGATGGTTGGTGAAGGGCCAGAAAAAGCTGGTGCAGAAAAGTTATGTAAAAAACTCGGTATTTTGGATAAAGTGGTCTTTTTTGGCAATAGCCATGAAATAGATAGAATTCTGTGTTTTAGTGATTTATTTTTACTGCCATCACAAACCGAAAGTTTTGGTTTGGCTGCCTTAGAAGCAATGGCTTCAGGAGTTCCGGTCATTTCAAGTAATACGGGTGGTATTCCTGAAGTTAATATCCAAGGGGTTACTGGTTTCTTGAGCAATGTAAATGATGTGGAAGACATGTCAAAAAATGCTATTTATATTCTGAGTGACGCACAAAGACTCGAATCCTTTAAACTCAATGCCACAAAAGAATCTGCTAAATTTGCAATTGAGAATGTTGTACCACAGTATGAAGCTGTTTATGTCAAGACTTTAAAAAATTGTGAGCTTATAAAATAATCTTATCTTTAAATATTCTACCTGCAACCTCATGTTGGTGTCTAAATATCGGATTGGATGATAAATATTAAAGTCAACTCGCTCCCAGTAGATTTAGTTATAAAAGACTTAGCGGCAGCATTTCAATTACCTTTTCAGCTTAATTGCAGGGAGTATCTTGTTGAACTATCAGAGCCAATAGGAGAGGGTTATATTAAAGCGATGATGTTGGAGTCTGGACTTGGCATTATTGAATACCATTGTAAATTTAGAAAGGATGTGGAAATTCAATTTGTGAAAGATTTGACTCATCCTTTAAAGTTTTTATACTGCACTAAAGGTAACTTTGTTCATCGTTTTTCTAATGAAGAAGATACACTCCATGAACTGCAAGAGTACCAACAAGCCATTGTAGCAAGTCAAGACCATAACGGCCACGTTATTAGCTTTGAAAAAAATCAAGAGGTCAATCTTTACAGTTTGGAAATGGACCGCGAAGGTTTTATGCTTTATGATGAATGCTCCTCGGAACTTATCAAATCAGATCTCAACGATATTTTTGGAGATGTTTTCGCAAAAAACAGTTTTTATCATGAAGGCTATTATAGCTTGGCCCTTGCTGAAGTGTTTGAAAAAATAAAAAACTTCGATGACACTTATTTTTTAAGAACTATTTTTATGATCAGCTGTGGGTATCAATTGCTTGGCAATCAGATTTCACAATACCAAGACGACCAGAACAATGAAGAAAACCGACATGTTTTGCGACAATATGAAGTGGGTAAGGTAAGAGAAGCTGTGCAGTTTATACATCAGAATATTGAACGAACCAATACCATTAATGATCTTTGTAAAGAAGTGGGCCTAACGGAAACCAAGCTTCAAGAGGGATTCAAAATTCTTTATAATTCTACCATCAATAGTTATATTAATGACGTGCGACTTAATCTTGCATCGCAATTATTAAGGAGTACAAATTTAAACATTTCAGAAATTGTTTATAAAATAGGTTTGACCAGCAGAAGCTATTTTTCAAAAATCTTTAAAGAAGAATATCAATTGACACCAACGGAATACCGCCAAATGCAAACAAAAAAACCATCACTATCTAAATAATGATGGTTTTTGTTTTTATATAGTTTCTCTTCCTAAAGAAATGAACTTCTAAAATCTATATCTGATCCCTAAGGCAATATCGAAATCCAAGTCGTCATTATAATCATTTCCAAAAGCAATTTCTGGTCTAAAGTCTAATGATAACATTAATGGGATATCAAAAACGTATTCTATTCCTATATCGCCAGCAATAAAGATAAAGGTTTGATTGTCTTTATAATGTCTACCTTCATCCTTGTACTTATAACCATAACTTGCAAGACCTGCACCAGGACCTGCATACCAATTAAAGCCACCGTCAATATTCCAGACCCACTGGTAAATACCGGCAAGTTTAAACCCGTCGTAGTTGCTT
This sequence comes from Gelidibacter maritimus, assembly GCF_014062315.1. Lineage (GTDB taxonomy): Bacteria > Bacteroidota > Bacteroidia > Flavobacteriales > Flavobacteriaceae > Gelidibacter > Gelidibacter maritimus. The sequence goes on along the minus strand of NZ_JACGLT010000015.1, from coordinate 42,604 downwards.
CCATTTCTAAGCCCCAAATCCAATTCTAAACGATTGTTAGAACCCAATGCGCGTTGGTAAGAGACTTCCGCTCCAAAACCATCACTGTCGCCAATACGTAAACCAATGGCGTTGTCAGCAATATCCTGCGCATTCATAAACATAGTACCTCCAATAAAGGCAATAGCGATTAAAAATATTCTTTTCATAATTTAAGTTTTAAAGTTTTAACAAAAATACATCTTGAATTGATGATCGTGTGAAATTATAACGCCAACTTTATGTTAAAATTGGGTAATTACCCCTAAATTTAGGACTTATTTTTAACATAATCCGAGTTTCAATAATAGTTATGGTAATAGAGTTAAGTAAAGTGTTAAAAGAGCTCAAAGCACAATTGAACGGAGAGCTGTTTACGGACGATTTAATGAAAGCGCTTTATGCGACAGATGCTTCGGTATATAGAAAATTGCCTTTAGCGGTAGCCTATCCTAAAACTATATTGGATTTAAAACTATTGATAGATTTTGCACGTAAACACTCCACCTCACTAATTCCAAGAACAGCAGGGACATCTTTGGCAGGTCAATGTGTTGGCGAAGGTATTGTTGTAGATGTCTCCAAATATTTCACTAAAATCATAGCTATTGACGAACAGGCAAAAACGGTTACGGTACAGCCAGGTGTTGTGAGAGATGAACTCAATAACCATCTAAAGCCTTATGGACTTTTTTTTGGGCCCAACACATCCACTTCCAATCGTTGCATGATTGGGGGCATGGTAGGAAACAACTCCTCCGGAACTACATCTATTCAATATGGTGTTACGAGAGACAAAGTCCTTGCAATGAAAACCCTGTTGAGCGATGGGAGTGAAGCCCTCTTCGAGAATATCACCAAAACGGAGTTTTTCGAAAAAACAAAACCAACCACCTTGGAAGGACAAATTTACCAGTCCATATATAACGAACTGAATTCAGAAAACGTCAAAAAACGAATTTCAGACCATTTCCCAAAACCCGAAATCCATAGAAGAAATACCGGATATGCCATTGACGAGCTGCTTCAGAATGATGTTTTTTCTGATGCCTCTGAAGCTTTTAATATGTGCAAGCTATTGTCTGGAAGTGAAGGTACGCTAGCGTTTACGACTGAAATAACCTTGCAATTGGATGCCTTGCCACCGAAGGAAACAATGATGGTGGCAGCTCATTTTGATAGTATTGAAAATTGTTTGCAAAGTGTTGAGCTGACCATGCAACATGATCTTTTTACTTGTGAAATGATGGATAAAACCATTTTGGATTGTACCAAACAAAATAAAACCCAAGCAGAAAACAGGACATTTATTGTTGACGACCCTAAAGCAATCTTAATGTGTGAGGTCAGGGCAGACACTTTTGAGTCCGTCGAAAAACAAGCGGAACAGCTTGTAAAAGCCATCCAAAATTCCGGATTGAGCTACGCCTGGCCAGTTCTTGTTGGTCCGGATATCGAAAAAGCCGTGGAGCTTAGAAAAGCAGGCTTGGGACTCTTAGGGAATATGATTGGCGATAGGAAATCAGCGGCCTGTATTGAAGATACTGCTGTGGCACTCCCTGACTTGGCAAATTACATTTCTGAGTTTACAGCATTAATGAAAAGTCACGACCAAGAAGCCATTTATTACGCCCACGCTGGTGCAGGAGAACTACATTTAAGACCGATCCTCAATCTTAAAAAAAGTGAAGATGTTGCCATGTTCAGACAAATAACAACGGACGTAGCGCATTTGGTAAAAAAATATCAGGGTTCTATGAGCGGCGAGCATGGCGATGGGATTGTAAGAGCTGAATTTATTCCTTTAATGATTGGCGAAGAGAATTACCATTTGTTAAAACGTATAAAAGCTGCCTTCGATCCTGAGAATATCTTTAATCCAGGAAAGATAGTTAATGCTTACCCAATGGATGAAAATCTGCGCTATCAACCCGATAGAACCGAACCTGAAATTCCAACCCTAATGGACTTTTCAGCATCGTTAGGTATTTTAAGAGAAGCAGAAAAATGTAATGGTTCAGGCGATTGTAGGAAACTGCCCGAATTTGGTGGGACTATGTGTCCGAGCTATAGAGCAACCCGTAATGAAAAAGATACCACACGTGGCAGGGCAAATGCATTACGTGAGTTTTTAACCAATTCCGACAAAGCCAATAAGTTTGACCATCATGAATTAAAGGAGGTTTTTGACCTTTGTTTGAGTTGTAAAGCATGCGCCAGCGAATGTCCAAGCAGCGTGGACGTGGCAAGTTTAAAGGCAGAGTTTCAATATCAATATCAGAAGGCCAATGGGGTCTCATTACGAACCAAATTGTTTGCCTATAACAATGCATTGAATGGGTTTTCAAGTGCGCTACCGCAGATGACAAATTTCTTTTTCAAAAACAAAATAAGCTCTTCAATCATTAAAAAAGGCTTCGGAATTGCAAAGGAGAGATCGATTCCATTAATTTCAAAAAAGAGTTTAAGTAAGCATATTGAAGGCGTTAGCAATCAATCCTTTGTCTCTAAGCATATTAAAACTGTTTACTTTTTTAACGACGAGTTTACCAACCATTTAGATACTGCTATCGGACAGGATGCCATAGCGCTTTTAACAGGTCTGAATTATAATATCAAGTTTGTTAAGCATGCTGAATCTGGGCGCTCCTTCATGTCAAAAGGGCTCATAGAGCAGGCTAAAAAAATGGCCAATAAAAATGTGACTATTTTTAAAGATTTGATTTCAGCAGAGACACCATTAATAGGCATTGAACCTTCAGCAATTTTGACCTTTACGGATGAGTACCCAAAATTGGCAGATGATAAATTGGCCGCTCAAAATATCGCGAAACATACTTTCCTGATTGAGGAGTTTATTCAACAGGAAATCAACTTAGGACATATAAAATCTTCACAATTCACACAAGAGGAGAGAACCATTAAATTTCATGGCCATTGCCATCAAAAGGCCTTGCGCAATCAACTCTCCAGTTTCACAGTGCTTAATCTTCCAGAAAACTATAAGGTTACCATTATTCCAAGTGGCTGTTGCGGAATGGCTGGGAGTTTTGGATATGAAAAGGAACATTATGAAGTCAGCATGCAAATTGGTGAGCAGACCTTATTTCCTGCGGTAAGAAAAGCTCCTGAGACGGCACTGATCTCAGCAAACGGCACCAGTTGCAGACATCAAATTCTCGATGGCACGCAAAGGGAAGCGCTTCATCCCATTACAATCTTAAGACGCGCTCTGTTATAATCTTAAGTTTTAGAATGATTCAAAACACCTTGCATTGTGAAGATCACGTTTGTATTTTCTTAGAGACTTTGGTTTCGGAATTAGAATCGGTGTTCCGTCAAATTATCACTTGGTTTTATGAAGGAATTGTTATCTTTCCACAATTAAAAATTTAGAAAACGCTTAAAAATTCTATTTTTGTTTCTCTCAGAATACAATTACATTAGCACAAAATAATATTTATGGCAGGAAATTCCTTTGGAAAATTGTTTAAACTCACCACTTTTGGGGAGTCTCACGGCGCAGCCATTGGTGGCATTATTGATGGTTGTCCATCAGGAATAAAGTTAGATTTTGAAGCCATTCAGGCAGAAATGGACCGTCGCAAACCAGGTCAATCAGATATTGTCACCCAACGCAAAGAATCAGATAAGGTCGAATTCCTCTCAGGGATTTTTGAAGGTCAAACTACTGGGACTCCCATTGGCTTCATCATCAAAAATACTGATCAGAAATCAAAAGACTATTCACATATAAAAGACGTTTACCGTCCTAGTCACGCTGATTATACCTACGATAAAAAGTATGGTGTACGTGATTACCGGGGTGGCGGACGAAGTTCTGCACGCGAAACTGCTTGTCGAGTTGTTGCTGGTGCCATTGCAAAACAAATGCTCAAAGACGTTAAGATTCATGCTTTTACTTCCTCAGTAGGCGATATATTTTTAGACAAACCCTATCAAGATCTTGACTTTTCAAAGATTGAAAGCAATACTGTACGTTGCCCGGATGAAGCCATTGCAAATCAAATGATTGAACGGATCAGGGAGATTAGAAAACAAGGCGATACCATTGGTGGAACAGTCACTTGTGTGATTCAGAATTTACCTGTGGGGCTTGGAGAGCCTGTATTTGATAAGTTACATGCTGAACTTGGTAAGGCCATGCTATCCATTAATGCTGTAAAAGGTTTTGAATATGGTAGTGGATTTTGTGGCGCCAAGATGAAGGGTAGTGAGCACAACGATCAATTTAATGAAGATGGAAGTACCAAAACCAATTTATCTGGTGGTATTCAAGGCGGCATAAGCAACGGAATGGACATTTATTTTAGAGTGGCTTTCAAACCGGTAGCCACAATTATCCAAAAACAGAACACTCTTGATAATAAAGGTGATATTGTAGAAATGCAGGGTAAGGGGCGGCATGATCCGTGCGTTGTACCTAGAGCCATTCCTATTGTTGAGGCCATGGCAGCTTTAGTCTTAGCAGACTATTCACTCCTGCGCAGGCAGGAGTCTCATGAATAAATAGATATGACTTGAATATTTCAGGCTTTTTTCCCTAAATATTCAAAACTATAACAACATCATGCACATTGTATTGGTGTGTCACTTTAAATAAAAACCTATAACAATATTTGCGCAGGCAAGGAGCCTCATAGGTAAGTATGACAGGAGTTTTAAAAAATAATTAAAAAGGATTCCTGCCTTCGCAGGAAGAAAGGCTTATGAAAAAATTAGCACTACATTGGAAAATTGTCATTGGAATGGTCCTTGGTATCCTATGGGCGTTACTGTCCAGTTACATGGGTTGGAGCGCATTTACCATCAACTGGATTGATCCTTTCGGGACTATTTTTATTAATTTACTGAAACTAATTGCGGTGCCTTTGGTATTGTTTTCCATAATTGGTGGTGTTGCAAATATTGGGGATCCTTCAAGCTTGGGACGAATGGGTGGTAAAACTTTACTTATTTATCTTCTGACTACAGTTTTAGCCATTTCTTTAGGGCTTGTTTTAGTAAATACCATAAAACCTGGCAAGCTCATAGACGAACAAAGCCGCATAGACAATCGTATCAATTATGAAATATGGGCCAGTTCTGAGGGCCATGAAATAAAAGATGATATCAATTATTTAGAAGACCCCGAATATTTTGAAAGAGCACAAGAGATTTCGGAATTAACTAAGCAAGATTTAAAAGAAGTATCCGTTTCAGATAAGATTGCCACCGCCGATCAACGCAAGGAAACAACACCTCTGCAGCCGTTAATTGATATTGTTCCCGACAATTTCTTTTACTCACTTTCCAATAACGGGTTGATGTTGCAAATCATATTTTTCGCGATTTTCTTTGGTGTATGCCTCTTGTTTATTCCGGATGAAAAATCGGCACCCGTTTTAAAATTAGTCGATGGTATCAACGAGGTGTTTCTCAAAATGGTGGATTTGGTAATGCAAGCAGCGCCCTTTTTTGTTTTTGCCTTATTGGCTGGTGTTGTCAGTAAAATGGCTGGGGATGACATTGGAAAGGTTGTCGAGATATTTAAAGGTCTAAGCTGGTACTCCTTAACTGTGCTTAGCGGCCTGTTAATTATGATATTTATAACCTATCCTGCCATTTTGAAGTCCTTTGTTAAAAAGATACCTTATGTTGGCTTTTTTAAAGCCATGAGTCCAGCTCAGACCTTGGCATTTTCAACATCGAGCAGTGCAGCAACTCTTCCTGTCACTATGGAATGTGTTGAACAAAACCTTGGTGTCAATAAAAAAATTAGCAGCTTTGTCCTGCCTATTGGTGCCACCGTCAATATGGACGGAACAAGCTTATACCAAGCCGTAGCAGTGATATTTTTAGCTCAGTTGCATATGATTGATCTAACCATAGGTCAGCAACTTACCGTGGTCATGACCACTACATTGGCCTCAATAGGTTCTGCAGCAGTGCCTAGCGCAGGTTTGGTGATGCTAATTATCGTGTTGGATTCCGTAGGACTCAATCCTGCTTGGATTGCCATTATTTTTCCAGTTGATCGTATTCTAGATATGTTTAGAACTGTGGTTAACGTTACGGGAGATGCTACCGTTTGTTCCATAATAGCCGATGGTGAAAATATGTTGGAATATGAAGATGACAAAGACCCAACAGAAACTTTCGATTTGAAATCTTAAAATCAAATATGCGCGGCACGCCTTCGGTTGATTCTGTTTTTTATTGCAGCAAAATTAAAGATGACAATAGAAATAATAATCAAGAGGTAACAAATGGCTTCAATTAAACTGACCTTTTCATTGAAATAGAAAATGGCAAGCATAAAATTAATAAGCGGATTCAAATAAATAAATACGCCTACTACAGAAGAGTTCAAACCTCTTAGGGCATAAATATTAAGAAACATCGGGATGATTGTAAATACCACCGCAATCAATGCCAACATTCCGTAAAAAAATGGTGTTTTTATGTTAGGTGAATCGTAGGTAATGATGAATGGCAACAAAAAGACGACTGCAAAAAACACTTGGCAGGTTAAAATCAAAAAACGATCCATCTCTTGGTTTTTTCGTTGTAAAACCAAATACAGTGCATAGGTCAGTGCTATGACCAGACTGTAAAACAAATCGGTAAAATTACCCAATGAGAGTAACAAACACCCGATTAAACTCAATATTACGGAGACCCATTGCAATTTAAAAAGCTTTTCTTTTAGGAGCAGAAAAGCCAAAACCATGGTTAAAATTGGACAAATAAGATATGCCAAAGACGTAGCACTTACACTGACATTATTCATTACATAAATAAAAATATACCAGTTGAGCGCCAGAAATAGTCCACTTAAAATATTAATAATAATGATTCGCCGTTTGTCTTTGGCAGTAAATGAATTGAATAATTTAATATTTGTTTTTAATGCCTTTGGTCGAAGCGCTAAAGAAACGAACAGCATGATGACTACTGAGCCCAAAGTCCGATAACTCAGAATGTCAAAAGCCGTAAAAGAGTCAAGAGACTTTAGCGCAATACTAAAAAAGCCCCAAATAGTAAAGGCTGAAATTACGGCAATATAATACTTTGTCTGCATCTCTGAATTCTTTAGCAAGTCCGCAAAGGTATTCTAAAAACCTGAGCACATCCTATTATTGTTGTTTTAAAAATGAGGTGGCGTTGACCTTATATTCTTGCTCATTAAAAATAGATATTAACTATTATTTATCATTTCGAGTGGGGGTTAACAACACTTTATTCGATAAATTTGTGTAGATGTGAGAATTTTATGTCTTTTAAAAGCTCATAACATCTTATAAAATTCAACTCATGCAAAAACTCTCAATTCAAGAAATTATTTCAAAAATAGAAGACGAAGAACTGTTTCACGCAGTTGCTTCTGACTATTCGTTTACTATAAAAATAGACAATTATGTACCTTATGCATGTGCTGCAGTGCATAATGGACACCAGTTCAGGAAAGAATTATGGTCTAAATGCTTACATTCAGAATACGAGCGCTGGTACGAGGAGGATCCGAAAACCAAAACCATGTTGAAACCACATCCTATCGTGATTTCCGGAATGGATTCAAGATTTGAATACGACCTAAACAGGGCGCCTGATGAGGCTATTTATGATGACGCTTGGGGCAAACAGCTCTGGAAAGAACCTTTGACTGAAGACGAAAGGTCAAAAAGCCTTGAAAAGCATCAGAATTTTTATAAGGTGGTCCATAGCTTAATTAGAAAACTGGAACTCAAATTCGGATGCTGTGTAGTTTATGATCTGCATAGTTATAATTGGAAGCGCTGGGACAGAGAAGTACCAACGTGGAACTTAGGCACCTCAAATATAGACAATAAACGATTTGAAAATGCCGTAGAAGAATGGCGAGAGCAGTTATCACAAATTAAGTTACCAAATGAGATTCCGCCAACGGCCAAAATAAATGATACCTTTCAGGGAAATGGCTATTTTTTGAAATTTATTACCAGCAACTTTAACAACACTTTGGTTTTGGCAACAGAAGTAGCCAAGATTTATTGTGATGAACTTGGACAAATAATCTATCCAGAAGTTGTTTCTGCCATCAGGAAAGGTTTAAAAAAGCAATTGCCAGAGCATGCTTCAAACTTTTACAATATATATTCTAATTAAATGACGGAAGATTACCATATAGATGCTGAACTTGTTCAAAACATTTGCAAAAATATCGCTGACAATGTTCCTGTAAATACCGAATTGCCAAAAAACGGATTGTTGCATATTGACAAATTGCTACCATTTATTTGTGTCTACAGGTACAAGGATTTAGATGTTTATTTTTCAAGACTTCTTAAAACGCAAGCATCTTATCTTATTGTTGAAGAATCGATAGATATTTCGCATCTATTGGAAGCCATACGATTGATCGTTTCTGAAAAGTTTGAAACTTTTCTGATTTTAGAGTTATGGCCCGATAAGGAGGCGCTTAAAAATCAATTTCAAATTTACGGACCAAAGGACAAATCTACAGAAACCTTAAATGCGCTTAAGGAGGGATTCAGCGAAATAAAAAAGACACTTCCTATTGTAACCACTAAAATAATTCCTACGCAATTTAGACACCCTAAGCATTTATCTCCGTTATCAGACATCTCTACGACTAAGAAATCAGGAATTTTAATTATTGGTATTTCAGTACCTGTGGTTTATCAAAACTCTGAAACTGATGAATTGTATTCGTTATTTTTCAGAAAGTTCTACACTATTTTTTCTGAAACTATTAAAAGGGCCGTTTACGAGTTTATACGAGTGCAAACCACCGATGCATTTGAAAATTATTTAATGCTTGGCAAGACCCATATTGATGCTGTCACCATTTCCTCAGATACTAAAATTTCAGAAATTAGTGAACGGATGTCTTTTCTTTTACGAGTGACACCGGTAAACAGTAACGAAGAATGGGACAAGTTTGAGCAGAATGAATATACGGTCACACCATCTTTTAAATACAGATTGATTGCGATAGACCCCGAGTTGGAGAAGCGTAAGCTTTTTAATATTCCAATTGATTTAGTTGAAGATCCAACAATTGCTTTTATTCTAAGAGGAAAACGTTTAGAAATTGAAAAACAATTGATTATGCTCGAAGAGCGTGGCACTGATAATTTCAGATTTATTGGTGAAAGTCTTTACGGAGTCATCCGGAAAGATGTCTTGGTTGCGGCACAACACATCCTAAAAACTTATCCAGCAGGAGAGGTCATTCAAGGCTCCAAACGTTTTAATAGTGCCGAATTTGCAGAACATGCACAAAAGGAGATTGATTATTACGCTCAAAGATTTCCGGAAATGGATCTTGGTATTGAAGTAAGGGATGATGTTGCTGGCATCATGGTCTCCAAGTCCAAGTTGCTTATTAATAATGAAATGAATTTGGATGCTAAACGCTGTGATGCTTTGATCCAACACGAAGTAGGCACCCATATATTGACTTATTGCAATGGCAAAAGCCAACCCTTAAGACAGATGTACAGCGGATTTGAAGGTTACGACCAATTACAGGAAGGCTTGGCCGTTATTGCTGAATATCTGGTTGGAGGCCTGACCGTTAACCGTTTAAGATTATTGGCAGGACGCGTTATTGCTGTAAACGCCATGGTTGGGAATGCCAGCTTTATCGAAACATTTAATTTACTAAGAAAGTCGTATGCTTTTCCTGATCGTGTGGCCTATTATATTAGCATGCGTGTTTATCGGGGCGGCGGACTTACTAAAGATGCGGTTTATCTTGCCGGACTAATAGATTTGATGGGCTACCTTAAAAATGGTGGGAAGCTTGAACCGCTATACACTGGTAAGTTCAACACCACTCATATTGCTTTAGTTGAAGAACTGCTTTACAGAGATGTTTTGAAACAACCTATACTTCCAAGTTTTTTAGAACGTAATGAGGTAAAGGAACGTTTGAAAAAGTTAAGAAAGGGGATGGATATTGTTGATCTTGTGAAATAAAATCAGACAAAATGAAAATAGGATTTATAATAAATGACCACGCTACAGAAAAGTGGAATTATACCACGCCAGCTTTAGGTTACGCTGCCTATAAAAGAGGGCATGAAGTGTTTTTTATTGGTGTTGGCGAGTTGTCGTATGCTTCAAAAGGGCATCTATCTGTGCGATGTAAAACGATAAGTGAGCGTACTTTTAAAAGTGAAGAAACCTATTTCAAGGCTATTCAGAAAGAAGAATTTGTAAACTTATCTTCTAAAGACTTGGATGTTCTATTTTTACGAAATAATCCTGCAGATGAGATCAATGAACGCGATTGGGCTTATAACGCGGCTTTTATTTTCGGCGAAATAGCTATGACCAATGGCGTGTTGGTGCTCAACCACCCAAGCAGTTTGGCGGGAGCAGTTAATAAAATGTACTTTCAGCACTTCCCCGAAATTCTACGTCCTAAAACAATAATTACGCGAGACCATAATGAGATAAAGGAGTTCTTTAAAGAGCAAAAACAGAAAATGATTCTCAAGCCTTTACAAGGATCGGGCGGAACCAATGTATTTATGATGGATAAGAAGAATGAACACAATCTTTCACAAACTATTGATGCTATTTGTCGTGACGGATTTGTGATTGCCCAAGAGTATCTTACCGAGGCCAAAGGAGGCGATACGCGTCTCTTCTTAATGAATGGCGAGCCTTTAAAGGTCGATGGCCAATATGCCCTAATGCAGCGCGTCAATGCCTCTGGTGATATTAGAAGCAATATACATGCCGGTGGCAAACCTGAAAAGGTAAAGATGACCGATCAGATTATGGAGCTCGCCGAAATTGTCAGACCAAAATTGGTCCAAGACGGCATGTTTTTAGTAGGCATCGATATTGTAGGCTCTAAGTTGATGGAGATTAACGTCTTTAGTCCAGGAGGTTTAAATGTGATGGGACAAATGTATGATGTCGATTTTGCCACACCGGTTATTGAGTCTATTGAACGGAAGGTTTATTATAGAAGCATGTACGGCGACTATCTGTATAATAGCAGGTTGGCAACATTGTAATGATAATCGCAACTATTTAACGAATATCTAATTAGGCTAATTTCTAAGTTAGTCATATAAAATTTAATGCCATCATGAACTTTGGATATTAAAATCTTCCATTTGGAGGTATTAATGCCATTTATAGATAATATTGGCATCAACTACATTTTAATCAACTATTTTAATCCCTTCAACGAATATTTTATTTGGTCACAAGTCTATTGTATAGATTTACGTTATCAAAATAATGTGCTATTAATCAACTTATTGTTTGTTTATTGATCGTTAAGTTTGAAATTAATTTAGTTTTTAAGTAGTTGTTAAATAAAAAAAGTCCTTTGCCGAGGACTTTTTTTTATATAGGATTTCAATTATAAAAACTTAGACCTTAGCTCTTTAGTTGGAATCATACACGCCTCCTTTTTGCCATACCATTTATATCTGTTTTTCGCAATAAAATCGTATACCCAATTTCTGATGAATGCGGGCACAATTAAAAATACAGTCATTAAATTTCTTGGGAACCCAAGTTTTGACGCAATTTTTAAAGCTGCAGACGATTTATATGAAATACCATCCTCTGAAGAATAGAGTAATATAGAGTCCATTTTATTAGTATCCACATTAAACTTTTTTATAACAGCTTGACCAACTTCCCCCTGTAAAGTCGTATAACGAAATACATCGTCTTTATCATGTTTGATCACATACTGTACCGAGGCATCACAAAGGTTACAGACCCCGTCAAAAAGAATTAGCTTTTTATTTTTCTCCAAATCTATGGACATGATGCTTTATTTTTTACGATTTATTATATTGATGACCAGTGAGTGGTATTAAAATTAGGTAATCCATAGCTTTAAATAATACACTATAAATACCTATAAATCAAATGTATAATACACTTGTTGTTTTACTTTTTTGCCGCCTCTACGAGTTCAAGTTGGTCCACACTTACATTGGTGGTGAATATACCGTAATTGATAATCGCTTTATTTTTTTCGATTTTATCAATACTGCCAACAGCTCTACCATCCTGTAATCTGACGCGGTCACCAATCTTAAAATTCGGCTTTGGTTTTGGAGCAGCCTCAACTTTCTTCTTGGCAGCTTTCTTTTTCTGACGAATGACGTCAACCGTTTTCTCAGCTTCCTTAATAACTTTTTTCGCCTTTGCTTTTTGTACCTTCTGCACTTTGGCCGGAACTTTCTTTCGCTTGGAATTTTCAATTTGGACAATTTTAAACAACTCAGACATCAGTTCACGCTTTTGCTTGTTGTTAAAATAGCGCTCTGCCAAATCATCCATCTTTTGTCCCAAATAAATCAGCCGTTGATTGCTGTCGTACAACTCTTGATAGCTCTCAAGCTTTCTCTGGATCTTCTGATTGATCTCCTCAAGCTTTTCAGCTTCGTTCAATTTTTTCTGTTCGTTAACTTTAAGAGAACGTTCTGTTTTTTCCAATTTAGAACGTTCTTTCTGGAGCTTTGCGATCGTGGCATCGAACCGTACTTTTCCGCGTTCAATTTTCTTTTTTGCGCGGTTGATCAAACTATATGGAATTCCATTTTTCTGGGCCACTTCAAAGGTAAAGGAACTTCCCGCTTGACCTAGTGCAAGTTTAAACATAGGCTCCAAACTTTTCTCATCAAACATCATATTGGCATTTTGCATAAATGGCAATTCGTTGGCCAAAACTTTAAGATTGGAGTAGTGGGTGGTGATAATTCCGTAGGCTTCCCTGTGATAAAACTCTTCCAAAAATGTTTCGGCCAAAGCGCCGCCCAGTTCCGGATCACTACCGGTTCCAAATTCATCAATTAAGAAAAGCGTGTTGTTATTACACTTCTTAAGGAAGTAATGCATTCGTTTCAATCGGTAACTATACGTGCTTAAATGGTTTTCAATCGATTGATTATCACCAATATCAGTTAATATTCGATTGAATAAGCAGATTTTACTACGTTCATGTACTGGAATCAACAGTCCGCTCTGTAACATGACCTGCAACAACCCCACCGTTTTCAAAGTAATACTTTTCCCACCTGCATTAGGTCCTGAAATAACAATAATCCTATTTTCAGGATGTAATTCTATGGATTGTGGAAAGGTTTTGATATTCTTTTTTTGGTTTGAAATATAAAGCAACGGATGGATGGCATCTCTGAGAATATAGTCTTTGTTTTCAGTAATTTCCGGCAGCAGCGCATTGATGGATTGTGCATATTTCGCTTTGGCAAAAATAACGTCGATATCCGTCAAAAAACTTTGATAGTCCATTAACAAATCTCGAAATGGTCTCATAAAATCAGTCAGCTGTTTTAATATCCTGTTGACTTCTTCTGTTTCTTCGAATTCTAAATTATTGAGTTCGCGTGTATATCTAAACGTTGCTTCAGGTTCAATATAAACAATGCTGCCTGTTTTACTACCTCCCAAAATGGCGCCCTTCACTTTACGCCTATACATTGCTTTGACTGCCAATACCCGCTTATTTTCAACCACGGATTCCCTAATATCATCTAAATAATCCATGCCGCTATAAGCGTTGAGGGCTGACATAAAACTTTGGTTGATTTTGCCTCTAATAGCATTGATCTCTTGTCTTAATCTTAATAGTTCCTGCGATGCACCGTCCTTAACATCTCCAAACCGATCAATGACGCTATCTATTTCATGAATCAATTCAGTGGTAACGGGAATAGGGGTAGAGAACTCAAATAAGTTGGGGTAATACTCCTTAAATTTCTTTAAAAAACCGATTATTTCATTATTTGAAATTGAAATAGCCTTGATCTTTTTGAAACTACTGGGTTCCAGAAATGAGTTTTCTATTTTTAAAAGTTGGATTTCCTTGGTGATAGGCTCAAACCCATGATTTGGAATGCGGTTTTCATTTTCAAAAGACGCCAAATAATCATTGGTCAGCTCTAAAGCTGTCAGAATTTCATCTTTTCTTCTGAATGGCCTAATCTGTAAGGCTTTTTCAGTTCCCAAGTGCGTAACGCAATAATCCGCCATTTGGTTTAAGACGGTATAAAATTCAATATCTTTTAAGGTTTTATCTTGAATGTGCATTCTCTTTTAGGGGAACTTTAATTTGGAGCAAATTTACGGAAATTTAAAGTTTTGGCACGTCTATTTGTTGACATACAAAAAATCATCTTATTTTTATCCAAAACCTAAAACTAACCATGCAGATTAATATCCATTCCAGTTGGCAGAAAATGCTTCAATCAGAGTTTGAGAAACCTTATTTTAAATCGCTAATGGCATTTGTAGATCATGAATATGCCAATCATACCTGTTATCCGAAAAAAGAAGCCATTTTCAATGCTTTTAATTGGACGCCATTTGATCAAGTTAAATTGGTGATTATTGGTCAAGACCCATACCACGGTGCTGGGCAGGCCAACGGCTTGTGCTTTTCGGTAAATGATGGCATGGCGCATCCGCCATCCCTAAGAAATATTTTTAAAGAGTTAGAGTCTGATTTAAATAAGCCATATCCAACCTCAGGGAATTTAGATCAGTGGGCGAAACAAGGCGTTTTATTGCTCAATGCAACGCTAACGGTGAGAGCGGGAATTGCCGGCAGTCATCAAAAACAAGGTTGGGAAACTTTTACGGATCAGGTTATTAAAACAATTAGTGATCAAAAAAATAACGTCGTTTTTTTACTTTGGGGTGGTTTTGCCAAAAATAAAGCTAAGTTAATAAATGCCTCCAAGCACACCATTATCACTTCAGGGCATCCTTCGCCATTAAGTGCGAATAGAGGGTATTGGTTTGGGAACAAAAATTTTAGTAAGGCTAACTTCCAGTTGGAGCAAGTTGGCGTTGATCCAATTGTTTGGTAATAGGTGCAGAGCGTTGCATCGATTTTACTTCTGTAATGTTCTTTTTAGTAGATTTATTACAGCTGAATATAAGTAGTAGGAAATTTAAAGCAACTAAAGAAACAACAATTAAAATAATGGTCATGATCATATCAATTTGTATATGCCAAAAAAATTAGGACGATTTGGACTACAAATGTAGCTAATTTTAGAACCATAGTAGCTCAAAACCAGCAAAAACTTAATAAAATGTTAAATCTCTACGCATAAGCTAGATATTTTTAACGATTTCACTGTAAGGCTTTTGCTCGGTAAGGATGTCCAATTTCATTAATTTCTCTTGAACTTCTTTTACCGTAGCCGCCTTCAAATGGCTTTGCGACCATTCTGTTAAAGAAAGCCATTCTTGAACGTCTTCCAATTGGAGCTCATATCTATTGGCGATCATTCGGTCTATGCTTGGAATCTCTTTAAAATCGATAGTGGTATTATTGATAATCTCTAATACAATCTTAACTACATTTTCATTGGCCTTTAAAAACTCATCCCTAACTGCAATAACAAAACATGGCCACGGCGTAGGACAATTATCTATGCGTCTAAAAACACCGGAGTCTACGATAGGTTTGGTCATAAATTTTTCCCACATAAAATAATCGGCATCGCCATTGCTCAGTGCTTTTACCGCGCCTTCTAAATCCTGTATGACCTCAAAATTTAGATCAGTATCTAAATCCCAACCATGATTTTCAGCATTGATATAGGCCATTAAGTGAGATCCTGAGCCAAATCTACTAATCGCACAACGTTTGCCTTTTAAATCCTCGATAGATTTAAATTCGGAACCAGCCGCAACATGAACTCCCCAAATAAGTGGTGTTTCGACAAATATTTGAACAACTTTACTCGGGTTTCCTTCCGCAATATCCTTTATGATGCCTTCAGTTAAAATAACGGCCATATCAATTTCGCCTGTCCGAAGCGCTTCACTCATAGCACCTGTGCCACCGGGATAATCTTCCCACCGGAGATTGATATTTTCCTGCTTATACTCGCCATCTTTCAGTGTTAAATACCACGCAAGGTTAAAATGTTCAGGTACCCCACCAATTTTTACTGTTGTCATTTAAAAGTGTATTAATTTATCCAGCAATGTGAATGTCTTCCTTAACGGAAGTTATTTAATGTAAATTTATAATTAGAGTATTCGGGTCTTTAAGCTATTCCACAATTTTGCCCAATGTATATCTTATTAAATCATCAACGAGATTTTTTGGATCTTTACTAAATTCGCCAGTTGCTCTATTGGCAATGATGGCATTCATCGACAAAGCTTTGTGACCTAATAGTGCGGACAAACCATAAATCCCGGCAGTTTCCATTTCTAAATTGGTTATGGCCATATCGTTATAATTAAAACTTGACAATTTATCATTCAGTTGGCCATCCTGCAAAGAAAGTCTCAAAACCCGACCCTGAGGGCCATAAAACCCAACATTGGTAGCTGTAAAACCGCGTACCGTTTTTTCGGAACTGAATTTACTCAACAAAGCTTCGTTGCATCTTACAATATAGGGTCTTGATTTTAGAGTACTCCAATTGGTATGATTGACTAAGGCATCTGAAATTTTATGATGTTGGACGTGTTCACTGTCATAAAAATGCAACAAACTATCAAAACCAGCGGCGTAATCACTTATTAAAAAAGAGTTTAAAGGGATATCCTTTTGGATGGAACCCGAAGTTCCTATTCTAATAATTTCCAATGCGGTGAGTTGGTCTTTGACGTCACGTTTTTCTAAGTCGATGTTGACCAAGGCGTCCAGCTCATTGATGACAATATCAATATTGTCCGTACCAATGCCTGTTGAAATCACTGTAATCCGTTTGCCTTTGTAGGTTCCGGTTTGTGTATGAAACTCTCTTTTTCTTGTTTCAAATTCAATAGTATCAAAGTATTTTGTAACCCGATCAACGCGATCTGGGTCGCCAACAGTAATGATTGTCGTGGCCAGATGTTCTGGTCTTAGATTAAGATGATAGACACTGCCATCCGGATTGAGTATAAGTTCTGATGCTTTTATGGCCATTAGGTCGATTTTACAAGTTTATTTTCAATTTTACTGAACTGAAAATCCATTTTTTTGACACCTCCGTAAATCATCTTGGAAGCCATGTCCTTAGAAAAATCACGATTTTCCAACAATGCGTCATGTCCTTTCCGATTGAGAACAACTCGGTTTTCTTCTTCAGTGTAAAAAATACTCAGTCTGTTGATCATTCTTTCAATCTGGATGTCCCCAAAACCATAATACCCTTGAAAATTCAAAATATAGCCCAATAGATGGCGTTTTGAGGTTATGGTATGATCAGATATCATATGGAGTGTATGCATTTCTAAGGTAGATAGCCCTGTTTTGGAATCTGGAAACCGCTCTAAATGCGCTTTTAAACAACTGCTTAAATACGGAAACGACGATTTTTGAACAATAAAGGGTTTAAATAGATTATGATCATGACCGCAATAAATACGCCATAAAGAACTCATCAATTCAATATCTTCACCAGATAGTTTAATTTTGTTTTTATATTCCCTTTGAAGTTGTTCAGGTTTTAATTCTACCAATGCCTTAAGGTCTTTTTCACCTTTTATGCGTCCG
Organism: Gelidibacter maritimus; assembly: GCF_014062315.1. Classification (GTDB taxonomy): domain Bacteria; phylum Bacteroidota; class Bacteroidia; order Flavobacteriales; family Flavobacteriaceae; genus Gelidibacter; species Gelidibacter maritimus. The sequence continues at coordinate 25,065 of NZ_JACGLT010000015.1, read as the reverse complement.
CTGCATACCAAGTAAAGTGGAACCTCAATCTTTTTTTGCTTCAGGAGGTTGATAATGGCCATTAAATTGATATGACAGAATAAATCGTACTCAAACCATAACACGATTTCCGCAAACTGATCGGTATGGTTTAAAACGTCGAGTTCACTAAATAGTTCAGCCTCGGCAATTTCAATATCGTAGAACTCCAATAGAAAATCCTTTCGGAGATTGAAAAATGCGTCAGTTTCAATCTCTTCTGTAGTTGGACCTTCACAGAGCATTTCCTGCCAGGTTAGAAAGTCACCTTCAATTTTCAGCTCGTTTAAATAATCGGTCAGCGCATTGCCGTTGGTTATATGTAAAACTCCGAATCCCATTAGCCTCCTACACGTTTTACAGTAAATCCTTTTTCTTTTAAGATTTCCATAATTTTATCTCTATAATCACCCTGAATAATGATTTTATCGTCTTTAAAACTTCCGCCTACACTCAACTTTGTCTTGAGTTCTTTTGCCAATATCTTAAAGTCTTCGGTAGCTCCATTATAACCTTCTATTATAGTCGTAGGCTTACCTTTTCGTTTTTCGTATTTACAAATTATAGGATCATCCTGCAACCAAACATTTGAGGGTTCAACTTTAGGAGTTTCTTCTGGGGTGTGTTCCGGGAACAACTTTTTAAGTTGGTCTTGTAAATCCATGTTTTTAGTCTTCAGTTATCAGTCTCAGTTTTCAGTTGCATCACTGCCCATTGAAAACTGCCAACTGCCAACTATTTTTTTATCAATCCTAATTCTACTAAACGCTCGTTTAGAAATTCGCCAGCTGTAATATCTTCAAATTGCTTAGGGTGGTTTTCATCAATACAGCTTTCCAAAACATCCAATTTCATTTCACTGATGGGATGCATAAAAAATGGAATGGAATATCGTGAGGTTCCCCATAGTTCTTTTGGCGGATTAACGACACGATGAATGGTTGATTTTAATTTGTTATTGGTGTGACGTGAGAGCATGTCGCCAACATTGATCATCAATTCATCAGGTTGGGCAATGGCATCAATCCATTCGCCTTTATGATTTTGTACCTGCAGACCACGACCCTGAGCCCCCATTAATAACGTAATTAAATTAATGTCGCCATGCGCTGCCGCTCGCACCGCGTCTTTAGGTGCCTCAAGGATGGGCGGATAATGGATAGGCCGTAAAATAGAATTGCCATTATGAATGTAATTATCAAAATAGGTTTCTTCCAACCCTAAATGAAGTGCCAAAGCGCGAAGCACGTATTTTGCTGTTCTTTCCAGCATTGCATAGGCCTCTTTGCCTACCTCATTAAATCTTGGTAATTCTGTAACCGTTACGTTTTGAGGATATTCCTTGGCACGGACAGGATCGTCTTCTACATATTGTCCAAAATGCCAAAACTCCTTTAAATCGGCCTGTTTTTGACCCTTGGCACTCTCTTTCCCGAAAGAAACATAGCCCCGTTGACCTGCAATTCCAGGGATTTCATATTTCTGCTTGGTTTCCAAAGGCAACGAAAAGAAATTTTTTACTTCGCCATAAAGATCATCAACTAATTGGTCATCTAAAAAATGGCCTTTAAGTGCAACGAAGCCTATGTCTTCATAAGCCTTGCCTAGGTCATCAATAAATTTCTGCTTTCTAACCGGATCGCCAGAAACAAAATCCTGAAGATTCACACTTGGTATCACATTCATATCTATATAGGGTATTAGATTAAACTGTCCTTATTACAAAAGTAACGAAAATACTGTGAAATGTAGCTGCTTTATTACGCTAAAAGAATATAGGTTTAGAGCCAATCTCTCGATTTTTATTTACATTTGATCTTTAAATCCTTAACCTTATGTTGACATCTGCCAAGAGCCATATAAATTTTGACAAGAAAAATCTTGATGATAGAATTCTTATTCAGCTCTATAAGAACATGTTGAAGCCAAGATTAATTGAAGAAAAGATGCTCATTCTGATACGCCAAGGCAAAGTTTCCAAATGGTTTTCCGGCATTGGACAAGAGGCTATTGCTGTAGGCGTGACCATGGCGTTGCAAACCAATGAATACATCCTGCCAATGCATCGCAATTTAGGGGTGTTTACTACGCGTAATATCCCATTACACCGCCTGTTCAGTCAATGGCAAGGCAAAGCCAACGGTTTTACCAAAGGGCGTGATAGATCGTTCCATTTTGGAACACAAGATTATCATATTGTTGGAATGATTTCACATTTGGGGCCTCAATTGGGCGTTGCTGACGGCATTGCATTAGCCAGCAAATTGCAAAACAAAGGACAGGTTACGGCTGTTTTTACAGGAGAAGGAGGAACGAGCGAAGGCGATTTCCATGAAGCCTTAAATGTAGCAGCCGTTTGGCAATTGCCGGTTATTTTTTGTATTGAAAATAACGGCTATGGCCTATCAACACCAACTTCAGAGCAATACCATTGCAAGGATTTAGCCGATAGAGGCAAGGGGTACGGCATTGATTCCTTTGTGTTTGATGGCAATAACATTCTTGAAGTGTACAGTAAGGTATTGAAGCTTGCTGAAAGCATACGCAAACGACCACGTCCTATACTCATTGAGTTTAAGACATTTAGAATGCGTGGTCACGAGGAAGCCAGTGGAACGAAATATGTGCCTAATGAACTCTTGGCCGAATGGGAAATTAAAGATCCTATCAATAACTACCGAAATTATCTGCTCAACTTAGGAATTCTTACAACCGCCCAAGATGAAGAATTGCATCAGACAATTAAAGCTGAAATCGACGAGGCATTACAAGTGGCAGGCGCTGAGGACAACATAACTCCTAATGAAAGTGTTGAATTAAATGACGTATACAAACCATTTAATTATGAGCAAATTGACCCTAAGTCAGGTTCAGAAAACATACGCTTTATAGATGCCGTGTCTCAAGGTTTAAAACAGAGTATGCAGCGCCATGCTGATCTTGTGATTATGGGCCAGGATATTGCTGAATACGGTGGCGTTTTTAAAATCACCGAAGGTTTTGTGGAAGCGTTTGGTCGCGAACGTGTGCGCAATACGCCAATATGCGAATCGGCCATTGTTGAAACCGCTATGGGCCTCTCTATTGCTGGCATGAAAGCTGTAATGGAGATGCAATTTGCTGATTTTGTCAGTTCTGGATTCAACCCGATTGTTAATTATTTGGCTAAATCGCATTACCGTTGGAATGAAAATGCAGATGTAGTGATCAGGATGCCATGTGGTGCTGGTGTTGCTGCTGGACCTTTTCATTCGCAGACCAACGAAGCTTGGTTTACTAAAACACCAGGATTGAAAGTGGTGTATCCCGCATTTCCTTATGACGCCAAAGGGCTCCTGGCAACCGCCATCAACGATCCGAACCCGGTGATGTATTTTGAACATAAAGCGCTGTACAGAAGTATAAGACAGGATGTTCCAACAGATTACTTTACAATTCCTTTCGGAAAAGCATCGCTCTTAAAAGAAGGGGATGACATTACAATCATTTCTTACGGTGCTGGTGTGCATTGGGCTTTAAACACTTTAGCAAACAATGTAGATGTTTCTGCTGATCTCATCGATTTGAGGACCTTACAACCTTTAGATACCGATGCCATATACAAATCAGTTAAGAAAACCGGACGCGCCATCATTCTGCAGGAAGATTCTATGTTTGGCGGAATTGCAAGTGACCTGAGTGCTTTAATTATGGAAAATTGCTTTGAATATTTGGATGCACCCGTTAAACGCGTAGCAAGTATGGAAACACCTATTCCGTTTATCAATCAATTGGAAGATCAATATCTGGCAAAAGGGAAGTTTGAAAGCGCTTTAAAAAAGCTGTTGGCCTATTAACTTTTTATCTGTTTATAGGATTATCAGTTCAGCCACAAACTATTTTTGGTAAGAATTGCCTAAAAGGCATGCAATTATTGATTCCCAGCATCAGTTTTGCTCTCAAATGGTTATGGATTAAATAAACATTGGTTTGAGAGCGTTTTATCTGCTTAATATTATTTTTTTTGATTAACTTACATAGATAACGTCAATTTTAAAAACAAGAGATTATGAGCGACATCAAAATATATTCAGGCACCTCTCAAGTAAGGGCCATGGAAATTAAAAACATATTGGAAAACGAAAATATAGCGTATCAGGAGGTGAATAAAATGGATTCATCTTATGCGGGAATTTTTGGCGAAATCCAACTGTTTGTTTCCGAAGCAGACTCTGAGAAGGCGCTTCTGCTAATAGAAAGAACAAAGAAGTAATATTATTTATAAAGCAAAAAGTCCGTCAGAAGCGGACTTTTTCTATTGAAATGCTATGTTTTTAACTCTGTATCTTTTTTGCCACTGCCTGAACTTCGTCCAACACGCGTAATAAATTTCCGCTCCATAACAAGCCAATCTCCTCTTCAGTGTAACCACGTTTTACAAGCTCCAAAGTAACATTAAAGGTTTCTGATGCATCATTCCAACCTTCAATACCGCCACCGCCATCAAAATCGCTACTGATACCAACATGTTCAATCCCGATTTTATTCACCATATAATCAATATGATCTACAAAATCAGAGACATCGACTGCGTCTGGAACATTTTTCATGGTTTTTAATTTCGCATCTACTATAGGGTTTACTTTTTGTAGCACCTCATAATAAGCTTCACGTTCTTCTTCTGATAAAGCCCTACGAGCATCCCAATCCAAGTAAGCAACATTCATAGAATCCATAACCGTTAGGGCCACCTCTTTTTTGAAGGCTGCATGTTTTTCAGCCTTTTCAGTATTTAAGTAAGCTGCAAATGCCACTGCGTGGGCTACGCCACCGTTTTCTTTTAACCACTCCAATTGTTCGTCATCTAAATTTCTACTGTGATCACACAAGGCTCTCGCGGAAGAATGGGACGCGATTATTGGAGCTTCTGACAATTCAATCATATCCCGCATCGCTTCTTTGCTTGGGTGTGATACATCTATCATCATTCCTAAACGATTCATTTCCTTGATTACTTTTTTACCTAAATCGCTCAAGCCATTATGCAGCCAAATCGAATCTGCTTCTCCCGTATTACTGTCACTCAGTTGACTGTGACCATTATGGGCCAAAGACATATAACGTCCGCCTAAATCATAGAACTTCTCAACATTGGAAATGTCTTTTCCGACTGGATAGCCATTTTCAATGCCGATCATAGCTACTTTTTTGCCAGATTTTACAATCCGACGTACATCATCTGAAGTCAATGCCAATTCAATTTGTTCTGGCGCGATGTCATCTACCAATTTATGGATGGCATTATACTTGCCCATTGCATTATCATACGCTTTTTTAAAGCCTTCATCGGTTAAATCGTCTTGACCTGTATAGACAATAAACCAAGCCACATCCAATCCACCTTCATCCATTTTTGGTAAGGTAATTTGTGAACTTAAATTTTGAGTGTAATTGATAGAATCCGTAAAATTATTGACGTTGATGTCACAGTGCGTATCAAGGGTGATGACCCGATCATGAATGGCCTTTGCACGTTCAATAAGTGCAATGGAATCTTGTGTTGCATTTGTTTCTGACATTTGTTTTTTCTCGTTTTTACAGCTCATAAAAAGAGTTATGAGACTTAGGGAAAGAATAGTGTTTTTCATGTTTGGTTGTGTTAATTTTTAAAGCGACAAGTTACAAAATTGTATTTATGTTGTATATTTATTTTATGCGAATCCGTTTTCTGCTTTTATTAATGGTATTTAGTTGTGCTGAAGAACAAAATGAAGACTCTGAATATATTTGGGATTCTGTTGTTGTGACGGCATCAGCTTATAATTCTACAGTTAGGCAAACCAGCGGCAATCCAAACATCACCGCCTTTGGGGATAGCCTAAAACCAGGAAGGAAATATATTGCCGTGTCCCGAGACTTACTGCGGAAAGGACTCAAACATAACACGCCTGTAATTATAGAAGGTTTTGAAGGCATCTATTTGGTAAAGGATAAGATGCACCGTAGATGGCGCAATCATATTGATATTTATATGGGGGAAGATATTGAAGCAGCAAAAGCTTGGGGCAGAAGAAAAGTGTGTATCGATTTTGGTTTGCCAAAAGAAGAGTTTTCCCACCAGTGAGTTTGGTCACCTCGAGGTTCTCGATTTAGAAGATTTGTCCGCTTATATTGGTCAAAAGGACTTTGAGATTCTCCATTTTTTGTATCGGCCTCTGAAAGTATAAAGGGATGGTTTTTTTTGGTTTCAATAATTTCGGCAGCCTTGAGTTTGTCTGGAGACTTTCCGAAAACTGCGTAACCATAAACTTTCCTTAACTCATAATAGGGTTTGGGGAGCTTGTCTACTATTCTCAAAATTGTGTTCGTTGATTTCTGCTGCGCAGTCTGTTCCCAACGGATATTCGGTAGACAGTTTTCTATGGATATCCTTGTCATCAGAAACTGTAGTAGCTACCAAAAAGAAAATCATAAAAAAAAAGGCGGTCTCAGCCGCGAATCCAGCGTTGATCAATGGGGCGGGTTTTTGAGAATGTCTCATAATCTGATGTCTTGTGGATATGGTAACGAAATCAAAAAAATTAATACCACATTAACCTGACGCTCGGGCAAGGCGTCAGGGATAATGGGACTGAAGATTGGGCTTTAGTCGTTTCCAAATCATCATCTTGAGTATTTGAAGCATCGATTATTTTAGATAAATTCTTCATTATAAATTTGATTTGGTATCAAGATCCTTGAACGATTGCTGAATCTTGTAAACAATTAGTTTTTAAAACGTCTCTTGGTATTCCAAGTAGCTGTTTTTGAATTTTGAAATGTTCCTGTGGTTTGATTACTGTTTAATGTTCTCATGATTTCTACAATTTATTGATGTTATATTAAAACGACGACTTAATATATATTTTGTTACAGTACTATGCCATGCAAAGTAGCTAATGACATTGCAAACCTGTCAAAATATTAGTTATCAGCAGATTATAGGTGTCAAAATGTCGGTTTTTATCTATAAATGTCAGTAGTTTAACCTAAAACTACAGCTGGTATTGAATTTGAAGTATAGTAATCAGAAAAAATGTTTAACTATAAAATTTGATTAACAATGAGTACATTAGCAACAATGCCAAAAAATGGCAATCAGGTTTCTAGACGGAGAGAAACTTCTTCTTTACCAAGTTTTTCATCTTGGGTTGACAATTTATTTGATGGTGAAATGGGTACAGGTTTTCTGTCCAATTTTAATACAGGAATGACGCTTCCAGCAGTGAATATTAAAGAAAATGCCGATGAGTTCTTATTAGAAATCGCGGTTCCAGGAATGAAAAAATCAGACTTTAATATTGATGTCGATAATAAAATCCTATCCATTTCTTCAGAAACTAAAGAAGAACAAGAACACAAAGAAGAAAATTACACGAGACGTGAGTTTGGCTATTCATCTTTTAAACGAACGTTTACCTTGCCGGATACAATTGAGTCTGATAAAATCAGTGCACAATATAAAGAAGGCATCTTGACGGTACAATTACCGAAAAAAGAGGAAGCTAAAGATAAGCCAGCTAAGCGCATTACCATTTCCTAAAAACTGGAAATCAAAAATGATTGAAAAGAGGAACCAAAAGGTTTCTCTTTTTAGTTTTTACCAAAATTTTCACCTTATATATTCTTGAATTGTGATTGGTTCAAACCTGCATATAACTATCAGATAATCAAAAATTAAAATCTGAGCAGTTGTTAATTCTTTTCAACATTAACTTCGAATAACTCTTATAAAGCCCTAAATTTGTGGAAATTTTTTTGAACCCAAACTATTATGTCAGAAACTTTAGAGCGTCTTAACCAAACGGAAACCAAAAAAGATCTTTATGATTATCAGCTTGCTGATCTGAATAAGATATTTGAGGTTATGGAAACGGCTCCAGATAATTTTAATTTGTTGTACCAACTTCCAACGGGAGGAGGGAAGACTGTTATTTTTTCTGAGATTGTAAGACGTTATATCAAAAATCATAATAAGAAAGTAGTTATTCTTACACATCGCATTGAGCTTTGTAAACAGACCTCAAAAATGCTGACTAATTTTGATGTTGAGAATAAGGTCATCAATAGTCACGTTAAAGAACTCCCTGATCAGGACCAATATAAATGTTTCGTGGCCATGGTGGAGACCTTGAACAATCGTCTCAACGATAAAAAATTGCGCTTGGAAGATATTGGGTTGGTCATCATTGATGAAGCCCATTACAATTCGTTCAGAAAACTGTTTAAGTTTTTTGAGAACTGTTTTATCCTTGGCGTCACGGCAACACCACTCAGTTCCAACATCAAATTGCCAATGAAAGACAATTACCAAAAATTAATCGTTGGTGATGATATTTCAACATTAATCAAAAATGGGTTCTTGGCAAGTGCCGATCTGTACAACTTTGATGTGGAATTAAATACCTTGAAAATAGGAATCAATGGCGATTATACTGTGAAGTCGTCAGAAACACTCTATACCAATTCCTATATGTTGAGCAAACTTATCTTTGCCTACGAAGAGATGTCCAAAGGTAAAAAAACCTTGATTTTCAATAACGGAATCAACACTTCCAAAGAGGTCTACTATTCTTTTAAACGGGCTGGATACAACGTCAGGCATTTGGACAATACATGCAGTAAGCAAGAACGTAAGGACATATTGAAATGGTTTAAGAACACACCTGATGCCATTTTGACCTCAGTTAGTATTTTGACCACTGGTTTTGATGAGCCTTCTGTAGAGTCGGTTATTTTAAACCGCGCTACACGTTCACTCACTCTATATTTTCAGATGATAGGTCGTGGCTCACGGGTTTTGAAGAATAAAAAATCGTTTTTGGTTTTAGACTTAGGAAATAATATTGTTCGTTTTGGACCTTGGGACCAACCGGTCGATTGGCAGCATATCTTTAAGTACCCAGATATGTATCTCGAAAACCTCAGAAATGACGAAGATATTGAGCGCGATTTTGTGTATGTCATGCCAGATTCTATTAGAGAACGATTTAAGAATTCTGAAAATATCGACTTTGATATTAAAGCAGAATATGAAAAAGCCATCACAGAAGGCCATAAGTCAATGGTCACTATTGAGCGGTCCATACAGCAACATTCCGAAATGTGCATCGCCAATGCCGATACCATTTTTGAAGCTAGAGATCTTACAAAATACTTAATGGATGATATTTCTTACCGTATCAAACAATATTCGTACTGCATGATGAATAGCACCAAGAATTACAAAGAATGGCTTATGGATGAGTATGTTAGAAAACTTCGTCTGAGTTTTAACGGTAAGTTTTAACGTTTCCTTTAAAATTAGAGTCGGAATTAATCGTTAGTTTCGCTGATAGGTATGGTTTTTGATTCTTATATCCGAAATAGTTTTTAAGCTTATGACATTTTACAAATATAAACTTTTAGGCATTTTTTTTCTCGTGGCTATTTTTCAGACCTATGCTCAGGAATCTCCAATCAAGAGCATTCCTATCCCTGCGGTAGAGAAAAAGGAAGAAAAGAAAACACCTGAACCTGAGCCAGTCAAAATTGACCCTATTATAAAAGAAGAGCAGCCGAAAGCTGAAAGTCCGATTACCATTAAGAAACGGGAAACCGAATTTTCAATGTTCGATAATAGCAACTTACGCGATCCTGGTGAAATATACGATAAGAAATGGAATAAGAAAGCTGTAGAGCAAGGCTTCCGAATGGAATCTATGGAAGATCAGTTTTTGGGAAATTTCAACATCACCGGAAAAAAAGCCAATATCAGATGTAGAGATCATGAATATCCTGATGGCGACCGGGTGCGTGTGTTTGTGAATGGCAATGTTTTTATAGCCGACTTATTATTGACGGGCAACTTTAAGAGCTTTGACGTACCTTTGGTAGAGGGCATCAACAAAATTGACTTTGTGGCGCTCAATCAAGGTGAATCAGGCCCAAATACTGCAGAATTCCATGTGTACGATGACAACGGAGTTCAGGTATCGTCAAAAAAATGGAACCTTCTCACTGGCGTTACCGCAAGTATTATTCTTGTTAAGGAAAAAGAAGATTAGTTTCTAAAATAAAGGAAAGAAAGGTCCTTTTGCAATCACATGAAAGTCTAAATCAGAAGCTATATCCTGAATGTCGTTAACTTCTACAACTTTTTCTGTGTGAACGGTTAGTTCAGAAGGATAAGCGTCGGCAAAAATAACGTCTGTAACACCATCAATTTTCATGATGGCAGCTTTCAGTTGTGATTTCTCCTCCGGACTTCTAACATCTGTTCTAAATGTCTTGCCGTGATTTCCCGGGATGACATTGTCATTTATATAAGTCATTTCTGTACTGCGGTTTTAGTAGTGAGAGCTTCGCACCAATCATGAATACAATTTCTGTATTTACTGAAGAAGTGCTTGCTTCGGATTTTATTAATTCTAAACCTAAATTTAGATAATTTATCGCACTTCACCTAATTCAAATAGTCTAAATACAAGGATTTTATAACGTCGACGGCTAACTGATTAATTTGAAGATTTTTAGAGTTTTTATTAAGGCTTCAAGTTTCTAATTACAGATTCGATGCATCTCAAGCTAAAAGTGGGTGCTGATCATGTCAGCAGCGCATTTAAATTTAATAGAGCTTTATGCACGGCTCGGCTGGCGTAAAATTAGCGCCAATTGATGGGCTCATCAGGCACTCTTTGATAGGTAACCGAATTTTGGTAAATCAATTCTATTTAGTTAACCATACACTCATAAATTGGCTTCAAGATCAAAACCTTTAGAAAACCTAGTTAAGCGGGCACCTAAGGATGAATTCTTTTGAGTGTAAAATAAAAGTGCAACGACCACCATCGGACGCCCAGGGATTGTTGTAAATTCAACTAAATGAGGATTCCAAAGTACTTTTATCTGGACAGTTTAGATGCAAGATCTTGGCTTTTTAGGATTGGATGGCCAATTATTTGATCAGTGATAAGCTTTAGAACTAATTATTAGCCCTTACCAGCGGAAAGATTCATAGGTTGAAACCCAATTTCTCAATTCTATCGCTTATATTTGTAAGGTATATGGACATTTATTGGAAATTTTTATTAACTTGTTATATACATTGTAATCACCGAATTAATCTTTCGAATCAACAATTCCATGAATTGCCTATCTTAAGTATAGTTTGGTAATTCAAATTTAACCTTTAAAACATATTTAAAAAAAAGAATGGCTAAGTCGCAACAGACCTTTAACAAAATTGAAAAAGAAAAAGCACGTGCTAAAAAGCGCGAAGAAAAAAAGAAGAAAAAAGAAGCCCGCCGTGCAGAAGGCGGAAGTGATGGAATCCAGTTTGCTTATGTAGACGCTTATGGAAACTTATCAGATACCCCACCAGATCCTGCAGATAAAATCAAGGTAGATGCTGAAGACATTGTTTTAGGTGTTCCTAAAAAAGAAGAAGGCGAAGAAGAAGATCCAGTAAGACAAGGTAAAGTTTCTTTCTATGACAGTTCTAAAGGCTTCGGATTTATTATCGATACAGAAAATAATGAAAAGTACTTTTGTCACGTGAGTGGACTCTTGGATGATATCGCTGAAAATGACAAAGTGACTTTTGAATTGGAACGTGGGATGAAAGGCATGAACGCTGTAAAAGTAAAGCGCGTTTAATCTACATTTAAGACATCAACTTTAATAACTTCACCGGGTTGCATTTTGTTTAAATAAATGTTCCCTATACGTACGCGAACCAATCTCAAGGTAGGAAACCCAACCGCAGAAGTCATTTTGCGAACCTGCCTAAATTTTCCTTCATTTATAGTGATGGAAACCCAAGAGGTTGGTCCATGTCGTGAGTCCCGTATTTTTTTAGTACGCTCGGCAAAATCTGGCGATTGCTCCAGCTTAAACGCTCGGCAAGCTTTTGTGAGGTAGCTAATGCCTTTAAAACCAATGGTAACACCTTGTTGAAGTTGGCGAATGGCCAATTCGGTAATCTCGCCATCCACTTGAACGTAATATTCTTTTTCAATAAGACTGCTACAAATAGTATGGCTCAGATCACCATCTGTAGTCAACAACAACAGGCCTTCAGAGTTTTTATCCAATCGCCCAATGGCCATGACACCTTCTGGAAAATCGTAAAGCGCACCCAAAAATTTTTTATTGCGCTGATGCTTTGCATTGCTTATAAACTGACTCAAGTAACCCAATGGTTTATGCAGCAAAAAATGAATGTGTTGTTTTTGTTTAGATATCTCCATTTAAAATACTGTAAACCAATTCTTTGGTCATTGTTTTTCCACTAGCTTTTTGACGCACTTCATCAAAGGTGAATCGGAACGAACAACCATCTCTATAGTGGCTGCAACCGTATGCCGTTTTTCCCTTTATGACAGTCCCTTTTTTACATTTAGGACAACTTAGACGTTCTGAAGCTGTCGCCTTTTTAACCGCTTTCTTCGGTTCCAGTACCAAGTGGAATTCATCGTTGAACCTTATTAATCCTTCCAATTCACCAGTCTCAGTCTTAAAGCCCTTAAGGTTAATAGTCGAACCCTTTTGAAGCAAACGCAGATATTGTTTTACTGAAATCTTTTTATTCTTAAATTTAAAAGGCAGTATAAAACCACATCCATCTTTATAATTGCTGCATCCATAGGCCGATTTTCCCTTGATCATTTGCCCAGTTTTACATTTCGGGCAGATTTCTGAGCTAAGCCCTGCTTTCTTTTTCGCTTCTTTTTTGATTTCAGATTTTTGGGCAGTTTTAACATGTGAGATATTGGCCCGTTGTGCTTCACTTCTTACTTCATAAACCAAGGCATCCACCATTTTTTTCATATTGGCGATAAACTGCGCCGCACTATAAGTGCCCTTTTCAATATCTTTCAATTGCTTTTCCCACATCCCGGTCAATTCTGCAGATTTCAATAATTCGTTTTGAATTGTATCGATCAGTTGTATACCAATTTGCGTAGGCAAAACTTGTTTCTTGTTGCGTTCAATATATTTCCGCTTGAATAAAGTTTCAATAATATTGGCACGGGTTGATGGACGACCGATGCCATTTTCTTTCATAAGTTCGCGCATCTCCTCATCATCTACCCGTTTTCCAGCAGTTTCCATGGCGCGTAGGAGGGAAGCCTCCGTAAACTGATTGGGCGGCTTAGTTTGTTTTTCCAAAAAAGAGGGTTCATGCGGCCCCTTTTCACCCTTTACAAACGACGGAAGCAAATCTGAAGCTTTTTGTTCCTTTTCCGCAGATTCAATGACCACGCGCCATCCTCTGCTCAAAATTTCTTTTCCTGTAGCCTTGAAATTTACATCAGATGCTTTCCCGATAACCGTTGTATTGGAAACCGCACAATCATCATAAAACACAGCTATAAAGCGTTTGGTTATGATGTCATAAACTTGCTGTTGGTTGTATTGTAATTGACTTTCTACACCTGTGGGGATAATAGCGTGGTGATCTGTCACCTTTTTATCATTAAATACTCGTGTTGACTTTTTAATTTTCTTACCTAATAGTGGAGCGGTCAATTGTGCGTATTTCCTCAGATTTTGTAAAATTCCAGATACTTTCGGATAAACATCAGTGGGTAAAAATGTGGTGTCGACTCTTGGATAGGTGACTACCTTTTGTTCATAAAGCTTCTGCACAATCTTTAGCGTTTCGTCAGCCGAAAACCCAAATTTATTGTTACAATACACTTGTAGCCCCGTTAAGTCGAATAGTTTTGGCGCGTAATCCTTACCTTTTTTCTTGGTCACCGAAACAATCTCAAAGTCGTGCTCCTTAACTTTGTTAGCCAATTTTTCGCCATCTTCCATTTTGGTGAAACGGCCTTCTTCATAGCTAAACAGGGTATCTCGATAGAGTGTCTGCAATTCCCAATAGGGTTGGGGCACAAAATTCTCAATCTCCTTAAATCTGTTGACCACCATTGCCAATGTAGGGGTTTGTACCCGACCTACAGACAATACTTGTTTGTACCCACCGTGTTTTAAAGTATATAAGCGCGTGGCATTCATACCTAAAAGCCAATCGCCTATAGCACGTGAAAATCCGGCGTAAAAAAGGTTGTCATACTGTTCTGATGGCTTGAGGTTTTCAAACCCCTCTTTTATAGCTTCAGCAGTCAATGAAGAAATCCATAGCCGCTCTACTTTCCCCTTATAATTAGCCTGATCTAAAACCCAACGTTGGATCAATTCACCCTCTTGACCGGCATCCCCGCAATTGATGACGACATCTGCCTGGTCAAATAGCTTTTTCACAATATTAAATTGCTTCTGGACTCCAGAATTGCTGGTAACCTTAGTTTTGAACTTTTCAGGCAGCATGGGTAAATTGTTCAGATCCCAACTTTTCCAATGGGGTTTATAATCGTTGGGCTCCATTAAAGTGCAGAGGTGCCCAAACGTATAGGTTACTGCATAGCCATTGCCCTCATAGTAGCCGTCATGCTTGCTATTAGCTCCTAAAATAGCTGCGATTTCTCTGGCAACACTGGGTTTTTCGGCAATACAGACTTTCAAGATAAGAGGTTTATTTTTCGTTAATAGTTATTGATTATATAGTCAGGAATGGTTTTTAAACATTGAAGAAGCGTTATATATTGGTGATTTTAACATCACAATAAGCCTTATTTCCACTCCAAATTTAACCTGTGCAAAGTAAAACTATTTGAAGACATATCGCAAGGATAAAAAGGAAACCAAAATGGAGGCTGAAGATGAGCTATTTACAAAAATCACCACCAGACCACAAAAAACTTCGAATACACGCCACGCAGCTTCAACCAGCACATTGGTGAGAGTTGCTTATCTGTCCAACGTCTTACTTCAATAAGAAAGTCATCATAATCCACCCAATGCACGTCTGCTTGAATGTCCATAAGCCAATCCTTCTTTGCAGGAATATAAAACTGTCCTTCGTTAAACCGCTGAACATCATTCATTCTTATATAAAAGCCTTTTACACATTCAACATTTAGGGGTGGAAATATGTTTTTTTGGTGATCAACTGGCAAAAACAGCTGGGCTTTAAAAAGCACTTGTTGTTTTATAGCAGTACTATTAAGATTTAAATCGGCAAGATGTGGTTGCGTCTTGGAATGATGGAGGAGAGGGAGCTGTTTTGTCTTCAGTTTATCCAATTTCTGAAGCAAATTATCCTTTCTATTTGGTCCTATCCAACGTTCTAATTCGCTTACACCTGTATCTGGATCATAGAGGTAAAACTTATAGATGATTTCTAAATGTACAGGCCCGATGTCCGTCATTAAAAGCGCATCCAATTCGCCTATAGTTCGTTTCCCATCCTGTATTTGAAGGTTCTCCGCTAAAATTTGGGTAGCGGGTGCATGTCTCAATTGATGGAAGACGAATTGTTCCACTAATTTACCTAAACGAAGATTTATAGTGTCCTTTTTGGTGAAGTTTCCAAAGTTACAGTCTTTAATCACAAATTGCTCCAACCCGTAAATTTTCGAATCCTTCCATAAGAAAGGTGTACTTAAAAAACCCGCAAAATTTTGTTGTAAGATGTCTTTTTCCATAGCTTTAAAGGCCAAATTACAAATTTCTTTTCTACATATAATTGGAAGACCGTGCTAATACTCATATCTTTGCAGCTTCTTATAACATCCTAACACTAAGCTCAACATACGAAATGTCTGTAAAAACAGTTTCACAAAATTTAGAACGCCAAACCGAGAAAGATTTATATAATTATCAAAAGAATGCCATTGACAAGGTGTTTAAAGCTTTTGATGAGGCGCCTTCCGATTACCACTTGCTCTATCAATTACCGACTGGTGGTGGTAAAACGGTGATTTTTTCAGAATTTGTGAGGCAATATTTGAAAAATCACGATAAGAAAGTAGTGATTTTAACCCACAGGATTGAATTGCTGAAACAGACGTCCAAGATGCTGACGGAATTCAACGTGACCAATAAAGTGGTGGATAGTAAAGCCAACTTAGATGATCAGGCAAATTACAGCTGTTTTGTGGCGATGGTGGAAACCTTGAACAATCGATTGCAAGAGGATATGTTGGACATATCAGATGTAGGATTGGTCATTATTGATGAGGCGCATTACAATTCGTTCACCAAGCTGTTTAAGTATTTTGAAAACTCCTTTATTCTTGGTGTAACGGCAACACCATTGAGCTCCAATAAGGATTTACCAATGAAGGATAATTATAATGAGCTGATCACGGGTGAGACCATTGAACAGCTGATTGAAAACAATTTCCTCTCAAGAGCGGAAACCTATCAATACAACGTGGGATTGACCTCCTTGGAAGTTGGCTCAAACGGCGATTATACCGTTAAGTCCTCAGAAGATCTATACACGAATACAGACATGTTGAAAAAAGTGGTGTATGCCTATGAGCAACACTCACTGAACAAGAAAACCCTGATCTTTAATAACGGGATCAACACCTCCTTACACGTCTACGACACCTTTAAGCGCGCTGGTTACACCATTGCACACTTAGATAATACCGCAACGAAAAAAGAGCGGAAAATGATTCTGAAATGGTTCAAGGAAACACCAAATGCTATTTTAACTTCGGTGAGTATCTTGACGACCGGTTTTGATGAGCCTTCTGTAGAAACCATTATTCTTAACCGTGCCACAAAATCCTTGGCGCTATATTATCAAATGGTTGGTCGTGGATCGCGAATTTACCCTGGAAAAGAGGTTTTCAAGATTATCGACTTGGGTAACAACATGCACCGTTTTGGTCCGTGGGGCGCTGATATTAATTGGCAGAAGATCTTCGGATCACCAAATTATTATCTGGACAGTATTGTCAACGATGATGATATTGAAGCCAATTTCAGATATGAGATGCCTGAAGATTTACGCCAGGAATTTGCCAATTCGGAAGAGGTGTATTTTGATATGAAACAAGCTTATACCGATTCGGTAAATAGAGGCGATTCTTCTAAAGTGCTTTTGGAGCAGTCCATTGCACATCACACAAAAATATGTGTTGAAAACAGTGAAGATGTTTATGATGCCTTGGCTTTAATGAAGTTGTTGGAGGATGATATCAACCACCGTTTGGAGCGCTACACACAATGCATCAGTAGAAGTACCTTCAACTTTGTCAAATGGTTGCATGATGATTACCGCATGAAACTCCGTGCGCATATCAGAGAAAACTTCGATACCATTTATGAAGAAATTCATGGGCATCCGCCTGAGGATTAATTTAGCAGTTCTTCGCTGATTTTTAGACACGGATTACACAGATTCTCACCGATTATCGTATAGAGTTTATCTATTTTATCAGGCGGATGATACTGAGTTTTTCACACAGATTTCCATAGATCATTTTATTGGAATTTGCCTGCTTGTCGGCTGACAGGAAACTTCTTATTTGGTGCTTTTTAAATGTAATAATTCGTCTCAAATACTTTCCGTATCTGCGATGTAGATAGAAGTTGGAAACCCTGATGTTTTAGACACGGATTTCACTGATTCTCACAGATTATCGTATAGAGTTTATCTATCTTATCAGGCGGTTGACGCTGTTTTTTTACACAGATTACACAGACAATTTACTGGAATTTGCCTGCTTGTTGGCTGACAGAAAATTTCTTAATTGGTGCTTTTGTTTTGATTGTATTCATTTCCACGACTCCTTGTCTCTGTGAGAAAAACCCACCAGAATTAAAAACTTATTTCTATCTTTATAAATCTTAACTAAACGAATCAACTCAATGAAGAACTTAGGTCTTATAGCACTGCTAATTGGGGGACTTCTCAATCCGCTGAATGTAAATGCACATTCTAAAAGAAACACTAAAAAAGGAAAGAATAAGGTAGAAGCCCCTGCTCCAGAAAAGAAGAAGGAAGAGGCCATCAAGCCTTACGACAAGGTAATTACCAAGGACGCCGTTACTGATGAAGGGCTCTTCAAGATTCATAAAATAAAAGACAAATACTTTTTTGAGATTCAAGATAGCTTATTAAATAAAGATATGCTTTTGGTGAGCCGTATGTCAAAATTACCGTCCAATTTGGGTGGAGGTTACATGAATGCGGGGTCAAAAGCCAATGAGCAATTAATTACTTGGGAACGTTTTCAGGACAAAATATTGATCAAGGTCAAATCTTATAATGCTGTTGCCAATGACAGTTTACCAATTAACATTTCTGTAAAGGCCAACAATTATGAGCCGGTTTTATATGCTTTTGATATTGAAACGATTAGTAAAGATTCATCGGCTGTGGTTATTGATGTCACCAAATTCTACACCAGTGATGTCAAGGCCATTAGTGGCTTATCCAGCAGACTTCGTGACACTTACAAAGTCCGTAATTTAGACAATTCCCGTAGTTTTATCACCTCGGCAAAAAGCTTCCCATTAAATATCGAAATCATTCAGGATTTTACCTATAACGCATCAAAACCGCCTATGCTTCCAGCTACGGAAACCATCAGTTTACAGATGAACCAATCCATGGTTTTGTTGCCAACCACACCCATGCAGCCACGTCTTGCTGATCCGCGCGTTGGATTTTTTACGGTCAGCCAATATGATTATAGTAGTGAAGCATTAAAATCAGATGAAAAAACATACATCCGTCGCTGGCGTTTGGAGCCTAAAGATCCTGAAGCCTATAGGAGGGGAGAATTGGTAGAACCAATCAAACCGATCGTGTATTACTTAGATCCTGCTACGCCTGAGAAACTTCGCAAATACATCAAGCAGGGTATTGAAGAATGGCAGAAACCATTTGAGACTGCCGGATTTAAAAATGCTATTATCGCGAAAGACCCACCAACCTACGCCGAAGACCCTGATTTCAGTCCGGAGGATATTCGGTATTCCGTAGTGCGTTACGTGGCGAGCACCACACGAAATGCCGTGGGACCAAGTGTCTCAGATCCGCGTACGGGAGAAATTATTGAAAGTGACATCATCTGGTACCACAACCATTTGCGTTCTTATAGAAACCGATACATGCTTGAAACTGGCGCCGCCAATCCTTCAGCACGAACTTTGGAGACTAGCGATGAAGAAATAGGAGAGATGATGCGTATGGTGATTGCCCATGAAGTGGGTCACGCCTTAGGATTCCCACACAATATGGCCGCCAGTCATGCCTATGATGTGGAAAGCTATCGAAACGGCGCGTTTACTCAGGAACATGGGATTGCCGCAAGTATCATGGATTATGCCCGATACAATTATATTGCACAACCCGGAGATGAAAACATCCGATTTGTCCGTCAGATTGGGCCTTACGACCATTATGTCACCAATTGGGGCTACCGATGGATTCCGGGGGCAACCACAGAAGGGGAGACCCCAACTTTGGACCAGTGGGTAATGGATAAAGCCGATGATCCACGGTATAAATACGGGAAGCAGAGCAGTCGTTTTGATCCGTCCTCTCAAACTGAAGATATTGGAAACAACTCAATAAAAGCCAGTACCTACGGACTTAAAAACCTAAAGTATGTGGCAGAACATTTACCAGAATGGACCAGCGACATAACCAACGATTATGATGATTTAAGGGAATTGCAAGGGGAGTTGCTAAGTGTTTGGAACCGTTATATGGGTCATGTGACCACGCATATTGGTGGCGTCTATGAAGACACAAAAAAACCTAACCAAGGCGGTGTGATATATACGCCAGCGTCAAAAGCCGATCAGAAAGCCGCAATGGCATGGCTACAGGAAAACACTTTTTCAACGCCAACTTGGATGGTCAATTTTAAAATTCTGCGAAATATTGACCACGCTGGCTATACCGAAACCTTTAGAAATGCTCAAGCAAGACATTTGAACAGCATTCTTGATTTTGAAGTCTTGGGCAGATTAATTGACGGCACAGCCATCAGCAAAGACAATTATTCGGCATTGGAAATGCTCCAGGATTTGCGCAAAGGCATTTGGAAAGAACTCAACAGCAACCAAGCGGTAGATGTGTATCGAAGAAATTTACAACGTGCCTATATTGACCGGATGGCGTATTTAATGACTGACGAATTGAAACCAGGACGTGGGGTTAAAGCTTATAATGTGAATCAATCTGACGTGAGGGCTTTGGTAAGAGGCGAATTAAATACACTAAAAACCCAATTGAACAGTCGCAAGAACACGGCTGCCAACACCGAAACGAAATATCATTACCAAGATGCGGTGAAGCGAATTGACTTGATTTTGGATCCTAAATAAAAAGGGCGTTATTCCACAGAGATTCGCGGAGGTTTCACGGAGATACACAGAGAATTTTAGAACACAGATCTGACCGGTACTGGTTGGGTGACGCTGATTTTTTTTACACAGATTTCACCGATTCTCACGGATTATTGTATTGAAGTATAACTATCTTATCAGCCGGATGACTTTGATTTCTTCACACAGATTGCACGGATTACCACAGAACTTCTCAAATACTTTGCGTCTCTGCGTGAGATATTCCACAGAGATTCGCGGAGGTTTCACGGAGATGCACAGAGAATTATAAAATGTAGACGACACATTTTCATGAATACTTTGCGTCTCTGCGACTCAGCGACTTTGCGTGAGATATTCCACAGAGATTAGAGGAGGTTTCACGGAGATACACAGAGAATTATAAAACATGGACCTGACCGATTCTGGTGGGTGACGCTGATTTTTTTTACACAGATTTCACCGAATCTCACCGATTACTGTAATGAAGTATAATTATCTTATCATCCGGATGTCTTTGAATTCTTCACACAGATTGCACGGATTATCACAGACCTTCTCAAATACTTTGCGTCTCTGCGAGAAATTTTCCACAGAGATTCGCGGAGGTTTCACGGAGATACACAGAGAATTTTAGAACACAGACCTGACCGGTTCTGGTGGGTGACGCTGATTTTTTTTACACAGATTTCACCGATTCTCACCGATTATTGTATTGAAGTATAACTATCTTATCAGCCGGATGACTTTGATTTCTTCACACAGATTGCACGGATTACCACAGACCTTCTCAAATACTTTGCGTCTCTGCGAGAAATATTCCACAGAGATACGCGGAGGTTTCACGGAGATATAAAGGGAATTTTAGAACTCAGACCTGACCGATTATGGTGAGTGGCGCTGATTTTTTTACACAGATTGCGCCGATTCTCACCGATTATTGTATTGAAGTCTAACTATCTTATCAGCCGAATAACATTGATTTATTCCACAGAGATCCGCGGTGTTTTTACTGAGATGCATGGAGAATATGGAGCATAGGAAACGTTAATTTAGGATGAATATCTCTGATTTTATTCAATTATAGTTAATTCGCATTTGAATTTTTTGTAACTTCATAACTATGAAAAACTTACTTGTATCTAGCATTATTTTTATATGTGTTATGGGTTGCAGTTCCAGTAAGGAGTTTACAGAACAGGATAGTCAAGATTATCAACAACTTCAGGAATTAGTAGCTTCAAAATCCTTTGAGATTATTTCTACAAGTGCGATGCCAAGAGCTTCAGCGGCATTTAGCAAGGTCGCGAATTCGAATATTTTAGGTCCAGGAAGTAACGCGAGCCATATCGATATCACTTCAAATAGCAATAGATTGGTTGTTAAGGGCGACAGTATTCGTGGCAATTTGCCATTTTTTGGTGAACAGAATTTTGGTGGCGGCTACGGAGGAAATCACACGGGAATTGAATTCGATGACATCCCGGAAGATTATAAAGTAAAGTATAATGACCAGAAACACACCGCAGAGATACGTTTTAAAATATCGGACAAGTACAGAGGTAACGAAAATTACGATATGATGATTACCTTATATCCAAATAACAGAAGTACCATCAGAGTACAGTCTACAAATCGTAGCTCTATTCAATATAACGGAAAAGTGACTAGATTGGAAGAGGCTATGGAATAGTTGGTGATTTCTATACTTCGGAATATTCTATTTTACATAATATAAATTATAGGACATTAAACAACAATTTACGCAATAGCGCCATTTCGGCGCTATTTGACATAATCATAGATATAATAACATCTGTGTGTTTTATATCGTTAATGATTATGTTCAAGTAAATTGTGGGTTCCTACGCCTTGTTCATAATTTGAATATCATAGGCCATTTTACAACTGTATTACATTAGTGTTTCATTCAAAGAAATTCGCCACGAGAGTATAAAATTTCTTTGTTAGCAAATTTCTATACACTTGTTCTATTTTGTAAATAAAAAAATATTCTGTCTGGTAATAATTAAAACAAAATGTTTAAATTTGAAAAGGTGTTTATGGTATGCCTGCTCATTCGTGCAAAGATTTCATCCACCATAATTGATAATATAAACCCTCAAGGCTTATTATCCCAAAAAAAGTATACGAATGCACAACCTCTTGGATAATAATCTTTGGAACAAAGGATTATATTATGAATACTATTGATTTCTTTAAACTTCAATCTAAAAACTTACACAGAGATTTTAAAACTGGAAAACTTGTCTTTAACAATGAATTTGGTGAATTGTCATATGAATATGAGCCAAAGAATTTCGATATCGAATTAGTTATTTACGATTACAATCTTGATGAAGAAGATTTTACTCTAATGAAGGCTCAACATGTCATATCCAAAATGGCTGGATTTGAAAAGTGGACAGTTTTGATTAAAACTTCTGAGACTGATTTGAAAATAGCAAAAATTCTATACGAAAATCAAGATATAATTGATTTACGAATGTGGGTAGATTACATTTCGGAAGCAGAAAGAATGAACCAAACAGATTTTGACTCAGAAACTAAATTGGCGATTTGTGAACAAGCATTTGAAATGGGAGTTTTCAATAATGATGTTTTTTTTGATTGTTATCTTTTAGATAAAAAATAGTGATTACGAATTGAATATTCACTTCTTTTTTTCTTAATAAAAAAATAAACAAAAAAATCAAGACTGCATATTATATTTAAGAACTATCTATTCATTTGATATTAGAACACTAGCCGGAACAGGAATTTGAGCTAAAACGTTATTGTAAATATCAACTTCAGTAGACTCCGTTTCAATAGAAACTATTAAGCTATAGTTAACATCGGAGTTATATCTCATAAGCTTTTTTCGGCTTTTCCACCAACCCCCTACAGGATAGATAGCAATCTTATTTCTTAATGCTAAATCTGCAGCTGAACCTTCCCATAAGTCCTTATGAATACTTCCTTTATCTCTAACTTGACTACCTAATAACCAATTTTCACTACCTTCTTGCACATATTCATCTTGTTCTTCTCTGAGAGTTCTACTTACTCTAGCTTTAAACATTTTTAAACTTTCATTTCTATCTATCATTTTAAATCTCAAACCATGTGATTTATATGATTGATCACTTGCGTATCTTCTATTTCCAGGATTTGGTTCAATAAAATATGACAATGTTATTTTTAATTTAACATTCGTTTCTGCTAAATCAGTTAATATGTCACTAGGCCAAGGCAAATCAAATAGATGAAACTCATTTGTTTTAGCCCTACTTTGCTCATATTTATAAGGCCTTAAAGACCTCTCTGCTATCATAGTCAAAGAATTTTCAGCACTATACTTGGCTTTGCTCAAATTTGGAATTCCATAGCCAATTTTAGACATAAGATTCCATTTTTCATCTGAACTTAAGCCACTAATATTTGAATTATTTAGTAACACACTACTCCATTCAGCTGAATGTATCATTAAAGCCCTTATTGTCTCTGGCTTATAATTTGGATACATTTGATATAATTCAGAAGCAAATTTTGAAGCCAAAGCAACTGATGCGCTTGTATCGGAAAATGTTGTTAACCATGATCTACCTACCCCTCCTACACCTGTTGACAAAAGTTTTAATGAATCATGATCTAGAATGCCTGAATTAAATATTCCGTCATTTCCACCTTCAAATACAACATCTGGCTTTCGAGGCCATCTTTTATTCCATTTTAAAGAAGTAGAATTACACGGTGACATTTGACCTCTTTGAGCTAGTAACTCTCCTCCAGGGAATTCTTGAACATCTAACCTGTCTTTCTCTGTAAATGAACCAACTGTAATTGCATTAAATGATTGAGCAGGATCTTCAACGGAAAATTCTTCATTAGATATTGGATAATTTAATCTATCATTTAATGGTAAATTACCACCAGATATTAAGACTAAAGTGTTATCGTTTCTCTCATTTATAGTACCAAATAATTTTTGATCTATAGCAGCAGACCAAGAAGAAGGTCTACCTAAATATTCATTATCTGGTGCTGTTACAGCTAAACATACTATTCTTTTTGAAAATGGATTTATTACTTCTGCGCTTGCAATGGCTTCCAATGTAATTTTCCCATATAAATCAGGATCATTTGCTATACTAGCGTCTATAATTTTTATACTTTCGACATTATTTGTTATGTTAATGATTCCAGTATTACTTAATGGTTCATTTAAATCACCATATAAAATGATACCCGCCATTGGTGTTCCATGTCCATGCCTGTATGAATCAGCTGTTGTCCAATCTGGATTTATGGAATCCAAATTCCTTGCAGGAATTAAATCTTCTAAAAGAGGATTAGTTCTATTGACACCAGTATCTAAAAGACATACAACTACATTACTTTGATCAATTTCATTATTAATTCTATCTTTTAAATCGTTAATAAACTCACCTTCCCAAGTGTATCCATCCGGGCAACTACGTCTTTTATGACATGACCTGTCTTTTTACCTTTGGTGGCATAAACTATATGTATTATGACAAAAAAGGAGAATGCTTTGTGGATGCGTAAATTGGTAAAGGAGTTTCGGGACTCTGGTCGGAGCCAAAAAGAGTTTGCCTCTGCCCATGGGATCAAGGAGAGCAAATTCCATTATTGGCGATCAAAATTATCGAGGCCTGTAGATGTAACGGCCGATAAAGGTCCTTCGCATTTCGTTCCTATCGAAGTCGTCCCTGTCCAGGAAGGCAGAACCATTTTGATCCGTTGCAAAAACGGGATCGAGATCGAAATCCCAGTATAGATGTTCGCACTTGGTACTTCGCACCGGTTCCAACTCTA